>NZ_CP019448.1:0-1234931 GCF_002951835.1 Simonsiella muelleri ATCC 29453
CTTATCAGATGGGTCGTTAGCTCAGTCGGTAGAGCAGCGGACTTTTAATCCGTTGGTCGAGCGTTCGAATCGCTCACGACCCACCAAGTTTTACAAGCCTAAACAGTTGTTTAGGCTTTTTTCTTTGGTCCCCTTTATGACTGACTGCTTCAACAGGCTGCACCTTGCTGTTGGTAAGAACCTTTATTCACAGCCAAGCGTGATGTCTTTTTGCCCCATTTAGCACGCCTGCTGTGTTGAATTTCACGCCAATAGGAACGCTGTTAGCATCAAATTCGCCTTTTATTCGTACTAACTGGGACAAAAATCCATTTCACGTTGGCTATGAATATAGATTATTGGTTTTAATGACTATAAATTTTTATTGTTTACTCAATTCTTTAATCATGTCAAACGCCTGATTGCGTTGTTCATCGGAAATATCAGGACTGGCGACTACTTTCGTTAAAAGTTGCCACAATAAAATATCCGATTTAATTTTTTTCTTATTCATTAAATGCTGCACATATTCAAACGCCGCACAAGCATCGCCCAAATCCACTGCCTTCTCCAACCAATACACCGCATTACGCGTATTGTGTTGATGAAAATAAATTCGCGCAATTGCCATCGCCGTTTCGCTATCATGTTGATGTTTCCAAGCTTTTTTATACCAGTATAAGGCTTGCTCGTTGTCTGCTGCCACGCCGTAAGCTGTGGTGTAGCATACCGCCACAGCATAAAAGCATTCAGCATCGCCTGCTTTTGCTCTGGTTAAAAGTTGTTGAAATGGGTGAAATTCGCTGGTCATGATGTGGGCAACTAGAACAGAAGAAAACTGAATTTTAACCGATGATGCGCAATTGATACACATTTTGCGCCACGAAACTGATAGAATTTTCTGAAACTACATACCGAAGCTATTTGTTCAGGTTGCCTTAGGAGCAAAGGATAATTCATTATTTTTTGTTGCGTACTGTCATTTAGCTTAAAACATATTTCAAAACAATTAATCAAGGAAAAATATAAATGACCAAGCAACCTATTTTGGCCATCACTTCAGGCGAACCTGCTGGTATTGGTGTGGATATTTGTTTGGATTTGCCAGACATGGATTTACCGTGCCGCGTGGTGGTGTTGGGCGATGCGCATTTATTGCAAAAACGTGCCGATTGTCTCCGAAAATCCATAAAAATCCGCGAATTTAACCCTTTCAGGCAGCCTGAAAAAAACACGATAGATGTTCAACACATTCCATTGCGTGATGTTTGCGTGGCAGGACAATTGAATCCACAAAATTCGCCATATGTCATTGAATTGCTTGATACGGCAATGAATGGCATTGAAAATGGTGTATTTTCAGGCATGGTTACCGCGCCTATTCACAAGGGCGTGATTAACCAATTTTATGGCGAAACCATGTATTTTAGCGGACACACCGAATATTTAGCAGAAAAATCCCACACACCACAAGTCGTGATGATGCTTGCAGGCGGTGGTTTGCGCGTGGCATTATTGACTACGCATTTGCCGTTGCGCGATGTCGCTGACCACATTACGGCGGATTTGTTGACCAGTGTGGCGCGAATTGTAGATAAAGATTTGCGCGAAAAATTCGACATTGCCAATCCTAAAATTTTATTGGCTGGCTTGAACCCACACGCAGGCGAAAACGGCTATTTAGGGCGCGAAGAATTAGACATCATGTTGCCCACTGCCCAACAATTGCGTATCCATGGCATCAATATTACCGACCCATTGCCAGCTGATACATTATTTCAGCCGTTTTATTTGGACGGCGCGGATGCGGTATTGGCAGCATATCATGATCAAGGTTTACCAGTGTTGAAATACGCCAGTTTTGGTGGCGGTGTGAACATCACTTTGGGTTTACCATTCATTCGCACATCGGTTGACCACGGTACGGCGTTGGATTTGGCAAGCAGTGGCAAAGCCAATTCAGGCAGCCTGAAAGCCGCGATTCACACCGCATTTGAGATGATTCATTCACGATGATACGGGTGATTGTGCAAAATAGACACAGCCCGATAAAGCTGCTCCGTTAGCAACACACGCACCATACCATGCGGCAGCGTCAGACTGGACAAACACAACATCAACCGCGCCCGTTGCTTGAGTGCATCGGTCATGCCATCTGCACCACCAATCACAAAACAAACGTGTTCGCCATTTTGTTGCCAAGTATTTAAATATTCCGATAATTCCACCGAAGTAGGGGCTTTGCCACGCTCGTCCAACACCACTAAAAACGCATTGTTGGGAATATTTTCCATAATGCGTTTTTCTTCGGCGACCATGCCTTGATTGGCGTTGATGCCCGCGCCGCGTTTTTCGGGTTTAATTTCTTTGAGTGTGTATTGAATATCGCGCCCAAAACGCTTGGCGTATTCATTCACGGCATCATCTACCCAACGTGGCATTTTTGTGCCAACGGCTAAAACAGTAATATTCATAATCATTTAATTTTATTAATGGGAAAATATTTTCAGGCAGCCTGAAGAATAATTTTTATTTAAAATAAATAACTTTGGATAAATCAATCCACACGCGTGCTGTTTTGCCCAAGCGTTGTGCCACATCATCGTTCACCCACGCCACCAATTCGCCAAATGATGGCTGCATCCATTCTACGCGCCACGCAAAAGGTTGCTTGAAACAACGCAAAATCTCGCATTCCGAACCCTTTTCATGATGAAATTGAATGGCTTGCTGCGGAATATACACATCATCGCGCACGTTCAGGCAGCCCAATAATCGAGCAGCCTGTGCTGATACGGGTTGTGCAAATAATTGATTTGGCGTATCACATTGAATAATATTACCATTTTCTAATAATGCAATGCGTTGCGACATTAATGCGGCTTCGGCAGGGTCATGGCTCACGAGTATGGCAGGGATATTTTTTTGCTGAATCCATTGACTAATTTCGTGTTGCAAATGTTGTCGCAATGCGGTATCCAAACTGGAAAAAGGTTCATCTAATAACAATAACTTAGGCGAAACAACCAACGCACGTGCCAATGCGACTCGTTGTTGTTCGCCACCGGATAATTGTGTGATGGTGCGTTCGCTGGCGTGTTGCAAACCCATTTCTACCAAAATGCGCAGAGCGGCTGTTCGAGCCACCGCTTTTTTTTCGCCACGCAAGCGTAAACCCAACGCCACATTTTCCCATACATTCAAATGCGGCAATAACGCAAAATCTTGAAACATCATAGCAATTTCGCGTTTTTCAGGCTGCCTGTTGGTGATGCGTTCCTGATTGAGCCACACATCGCCAGCATCGGGCTGCAACAAACCCGCCGCCAAATGCAATAACGTAGATTTGCCACTGCCACTTGCGCCTAAAATGGTTAAAATTTCGCCGTTTGCCACGGATAAATTGATTTGATTCGCCACTGTGCGTGTGCCAAATTTTTTGGTAATATTTTGAAATGTAAACATAATCTATAAAAAACAGAATGGGCGGATATCAAAATCCGCCCGATGAAAATATTATAAAATCATCTTATTGTTGCTTTCAGGCAGCCTGAAAAATCACAAATGTCCACTAAAATACGAAACGTGCATACCTTGAAACATACGCGTCAATTCGGTATTCAGTAATTTTTTCATATTACCAGCTGCCGTGATGTGTTCGCCATAGCTAAATGAAGTATAGTCGTTGGTGGCAATGTACGCATCTTGGTCAAATACAATAATGTGGCTGCCATCGGTCAAAACCAAAGTAACGCAAGTTTTATTATTAAACTCTTCAGGTTGCTGGTCGCGAAATTCGGGTGCAGCGTGTTCTGGCTCGTAGGGCATCAAGCGAACGATATGATTTGAGTTTACACAAAAAACTTCTTTGGTAAACGCATCTTGTAATTCAATAAAAACCGACATTTTCGCCTTTCACCAAAATTCACAAACATCAAAAAACCAAATTATAAAAACAATCAAAAAAATAGACAACAATATCAATCAAATCATACCCAAAATAAGACAAAATCAGTACAATTATAACGGTTTTTTGGTTGTATTTTTTGTTTCAGACAACCTGAAAGTTTTTTATTATTTATTTGAGAATCAATATGTCAGAAATACTTGAACACGTTCGCAAACGCCGCACATTCGCGATTATTTCCCACCCAGACGCGGGTAAAACCACTTTAACCGAAAAATTATTATTGTTCTCAGGCGCAATTCAATCGGCAGGTACAGTCAAAGGCAAGAAAACGGGTAAATTTGCCACATCCGACTGGATGGAAATTGAACAGCAACGCGGTATTTCGGTGGCATCAAGCGTGATGCAATTTGAGTATTTAGACCACGTTGTCAATTTGTTGGACACTCCAGGGCACCAAGACTTTTCGGAAGATACTTATCGCGTTTTGACGGCGGTGGACAGTGCGTTGATGGTGATTGACGCGGCAAAAGGCGTAGAAGCGCAAACCATTAAATTGTTAAATGTTTGTCGTTTGCGAAACACGCCGATTGTTACGTTTATGAATAAATACGACCGCGAAGTACGCGACAGTTTGGAATTGTTGGACGAAGTGGAAAATATTTTGCAAATTCGTTGTGCGCCCGTAACTTGGCCCATCGGTATGGGCAAAAATTTCAAGGGCGTGTACCACATTTTGAACGATGAAATTTATCTGTTTGAAGCGGGTGGCGAAAAATTACCCCACGAATTTGACATCATCAAAGGCATTGATAATCCCGAATTAGAAAAACGTTTCCCATTGGAAATTCAACAACTTCGTGATGAAATTGAATTGGTGCAAGCTGCGTCTAATGAATTTAATTTGGACGAATTTCTTTCAGGCAGCCTGACACCTGTGTTTTTCGGTTCAGCGATTAATAATTTTGGCGTACAAGAAATTCTCAATTCATTGATTGATTGGGCACCTGCGCCCAAGCCACGTGATGCAACCGTGCGCGAAGTTCAGCCCGATGAACCTAAATTTTCTGGTTTTATTTTTAAAATTCAAGCAAATATGGACCCAAAACACCGCGACCGCATTGCGTTTTTGCGCGTGTGTTCGGGTAAATTTGAACGTGGCATGAAAATCAAGCACTTACGCATTAACCGCGACATCAGCGCGAGCAGCGTGGTAACGTTTATGTCGCATGACCGCGAATTGGTGGAGGAAGCCTACGCTGGCGACATCATTGGTATTCCGAATCACGGTAACATTCAGATTGGCGACAGTTTTTCTGAAGGTGAACAACTTTCGTTTACAGGCATTCCGTTTTTTGCGCCTGAATTATTTCGCAGTGTGCGCATTAAAAACCCTTTAAAAATGAAACAATTGCAAAAAGGCTTACAGCAACTGGGCGAAGAGGGCGCGGTGCAAGTGTTCAAACCGCATTCGGGCGCGGATTTGATTTTGGGTGCGGTGGGCGTATTGCAATTTGAAGTAGTTACGGCGCGTTTGGCGGCGGAATATGGCGTGGAGGCGGTGTTTGACAATGTGTCGGTGTGGTCGGCGCGTTGGGTGTCGTGCGATGACAAGAAAAAATTGGCGGAATTTGAAAAGGCAAATGCCGCTAATTTAGCGATTGATGCAGGTGGCAATTTGGCGTATCTCGCGCCCAATCGCGTGAATTTGAATTTAACGCAGGAACGCTGGAAAGACATTGTGTTCCACGAAACGCGCGAGCATTCGGTTAATTTGAATGAGTAAAGGTTTCAGGCTGCCTGAATGATTTTTGCGCAAAACAAAATTGGTAAGAGATAATCAGTTTGCTCTATTTGGGGGCAATTTATTTACTTTTAAAAGGTAAAAGGAAAATTTTAAATGAAAGTAATTTCCCATTCCGCTTGCAAAATGGTATTGGCTGCTTTAACAGCAGCGATGATGCTGACAAGTGTATCGGCTTCAGCTCAGACGCTTGATGTAAAAAATACACCCGCCCAAACAGCTTCGTCTGCCGAACAAAAATTCGAACAAGGCATCGCAGCCTACAAGCGCCAAGATTATGCCACTGCATTGAAAATTTTTAGCGAATTGGCGAATCAGGGATATGCAGATGCGCAAAACAATTTGGGCTTTATGTATGAAAATGGACAAGGTGTAGCGAAAGATTATCGTCAAGCGCTGCTTTGGTATCAAAAAGCGGTGAGTCAGGAACATATAGATGCACAATACAATTTGGGCTTTATGTATGCCAATGGACTAGGTGTAGCGCAAGATTATCGTCAAGCGCTGCTTTGGTATCAAAAAGCGGCGAGTCAGGGACATATAGATGCACAATACAATTTGGGCTTTATGTATGCCAATGGACTAGGTGTAGCGCAAGATTATCGTCAAGCGCTGCTTTGGTATCAAAAAGCGGCGAATCAGGGATATGCAGTTGCGCAACAAAATTTGGGCTTGATGTATGCTGATGGACTAGGTGTAGCGCAAGATTTCAAACAAGCGCGTTTTTGGTTTGAAAAAGCTGCCGCGCAAGGTAATGTCAAGGCAAAAGCTGTTTTGCAACAATTAAACCAAATGGGGAAATAAGCTCAATCTTTTTCAGGCTGCCTGAAACTTTTGAAACGCGCTAAAATAGCGTTTTTCAAATATAAGGAAAATTCATCATGAACTTCCCCCCACGCCAAGCTCCAATGAGCCGTATGCGTCGTATGCGCCGAGATGATTTTTCACGCCGTTTGATGCGCGAAAATGTTTTGACAACCAATGATTTGATTTACCCCGTTTTTGTGTTGGAGGGGCAAAATCAAGAACAAGAAATTGCGTCCATGCCCAAAATAAAACGTCAAAGCATTGATTTATTATTAAAGACAGCAGAGCAGGCGTGTGAATTGGGGATTCCGATGTTGGCATTGTTTCCAGTCGTTACCCAAAACAAAACCGCCGATGCGCGTGAAGCCTACAATCCTGAAGGTTTGGTACAAACGGCAGTACGCGCATTGCGCCAAAATTTTCCTGAATTGGGTGTGATGACCGATGTTGCGCTTGACCCCTACACTTTGAGTGGCCAAGATGGTTTGACCGATGCAACAGGCTATGTACTAAATGATGAAACGATTGAAGTTTTGGTCAAACAAGCGTTAAGCCATGCTGAAGCTGGGGCGCAAGTGGTTGCACCGTCTGATATGATGGACGGGCGCATTGGTGCGATTCGTCAGGCGTTGGAACAACACGGACACATTCACACGCGGATTATGGCGTATTCAGCGAAATACGCGTCTGCGTTTTATGGGCCGTTTCGTGATGCTGTTGGTAGTGCAGGCAATTTAGGCAAATCCACCAAAGACGAATATCAGCAAGACCCTGCTAACAGCAACGAAGCACTACACGAAGTTGCGTTGGATATTTCAGAGGGCGCGGATATGGTGATGGTGAAACCTGGAATGCCGTATTTAGACGTGGTGCGCCGCGTGAAAGATGAATTTGGTGTGCCGACTTTTGCTTATCAGGTATCGGGGGAATATGCGATGCTTCAGGCTGCCATACAAAATGGTTGGTTGGACAGCGATAAAGTCATTTTGGAGGGTTTGCTGGCATTTAAACGCGCTGGTGCAGACGGGATTTTGACGTATTTTGCCATTCAAGCAGCGGAACAATTGCGCGGTAAGCAATAATTTTTCAGGCAGCCTGAAACCTTTGCAAAATCTAAAAATTAACCTAAATCTCGTCATTCTCGCGAATGCGGGAATCCAATAGCAAAATTTAGATAATTGATTTTATTTGATTGATTAAAAATCTATTTGAGATTGAAAATGGATTACCGCCTACGCGGTAATAACGACGGATAGTTTTGCAAAGGTTTTAGCCTGAAAAAAATCGCCAATAAATCTATTTGTATGATTTATTGGCGATTTTTCTAAATCAAATTAGCGTGGTGAACAATTTTTGAATACCAAATCGTTACGTGGCGAAGTGATGTTAATAGCTGTTTTATGAACACTGTTGCGTTCAAAAGCATCTGCGTTCAAGCGATAACCTGCTGCATCTTTGAAGAAAGCATCTACATTATCAGAGCGACTCATGTCATATTTCATCACGCGTGTTGCGCCGTTCACTTTTGCGATAGCATTCACTGGCACACCTGCGGCATTGAAGCCATATTTCACAGCAACACGACCGTCTTGACATACATAATTTACGGTTTTAGTGCTGGTTACTTGTGCTGCATTCACAGGGCTTGATTTGGCAAAAGATGCAGTGGCAACAGTTGCTAATGCGATGGTAGCTAATGCTTTAACGATGGTTTTCATGATAATTTCCTTATAAAAATGAAATGATTATATTGTTTTAGCCAAATGTCTTTGGCATGGGAGTATGATAGTAGAATCAGAAAAATTTGTCTTGTGCTTTTACGCGATTTGACTTTTCTACAAATTTTGTTGCGTTGTGTAGTTGTATCTTCAGCTTGTGATAAGATTTGTTATACAGTATCATTGATTCACATAGCTTTTTTTTATAACTTTCAGGCAGCCTGAAGGCAATTGGGGCGTAGGATTTATGTGGTATACACGTCCACAAGATGGCAGCACGTTACATCAACATTTTAATTTTGGGCAGCCTGAAAAATATGTGATTGATAAAATGAAATTTTCTTTATTACTAGCAGGTTTGACGCAACGATTGATTTTGGTGGCAATCATTTTGGCAATATTGTGGAGCGTGTATTTTTGGGCGGTAACAGAATGAGTATTTTAATCAAAAATTTAACCGTTAGTTATCAAGCGCGTCCAGCCGTGCATCATGTAGATATGATTTTTCCAACAGGTTGTATGTACGCCATTTTCGGGCCCAATGGCGCAGGCAAATCCACGCTACTCAAAACCATGATGGGTTTGTTGCGCTGTAACACGGGTTCAGTGGAGTGGCAAAATTTGCAACGCGCCGACATCGCTTACTTGCCGCAGCAATCTGATGTGGACAGAAGTCAGCCAATGAGTGTGTTTGAATTGGCGGCGATGGGGTTATGGTATGAGATTGGCTTTTTCGGACGCGTGAACCCGACACAACGTGAACGCGTTCAGGCTGCCTTAAATCGTGTGGATATGGGCGATTTTGCCAATCGAACGATTAATGAATTGTCTAATGGACAATTTCAGCGCGTTTTGTTGGCGCGAATGCTGGTGCAAAATGCGAAATTTCTTCTTTTAGATGAGCCATTTAATGCAGTTGATGCCAAAACCACTTACGCGCTTTTGGACGTATTGCGCCAAGAAAATCGTCAAGGAAAAGCCGTGATTGCAGTGTTGCATGATTATGAACAGGTTCGCGCTTATTTTCCACATACCTTTTTAATTGCACGTGAAAAAATTGCTGATGGCAAAACCGAAAATGTTTTAACCGATGAATTACTAAGTCGCGCCAATGCATTAGCGCAAGCGGCGGAAGATGATGATTGGTGTGAGTGAATTTGGCGCAAATCATTAAGGCAGCCTGAAACCCTAAAAGCGTGGTGCGCGGCAAGACGCGCGTCCCAATCAAATATAGTCGTTTAAAATTAAAAATATGACTGCGTTGTCCATTCTCTTATGTACTAGACGTATGCGGTGGTTGCGGTAATATTAAAAAACAGTAGGTGTAGATTAGCTATTCAACCAATCTACACCTCAAAAATTAAACCACAATATTCACCAAACGTTTAGGCACCACAATCACTTTTTTCGGCTCTTTGCCGTCCATGAATTTTTGTGCGCCTGCGGTGGCAAAGGCGGCAGCTTTGATGGTGTCTTCATTGGCATCAACAGCAACATTAATTTTGTCGCGCAATTTACCGTTTACTTGTACCATCATTTCCACTTCGGTTTGCACTAATGCTGCTTCGTCGACTTTTAGCCACGTTTGTTGCCATAAATGGCTACCGTTTGTGAGTTCGCTCCACAAAGTTTCGGTGATGTGTGGCACGATGGGCGACAATAAAATCACCACAGACTCAATCACTTCACGCGCTACCGCTTGTCCGATTTCACCCGATTTATCGGTTTTGTCATATTGGTTGAGCAACTCCATGACTGCCGCAATCGCCGTGTTAAACTGCTGACGGCGGTCATAATCATCGGTAACTTTGGCAATTGTGCTATGCAATTTGAAGCGCAAATCTTTCAGGCTGCCTGAAAGTTCACCGCCTGCGAATTTCACGACATTTGCGCCGCCATTTTGTACAAACTCATACACCGTGCGCCACAAACGCGCCAAGAAACGATGTGCGCCCGCCACACCCGCATCCGACCATTCCAAAGATTGTTCTGGCGGAGACGCAAACATCATAAACAAACGCGCTGTATCTGCGCCGTATGCGTCAATGATTTCTTGTGGGTCTACGCCATTATTTTTGGACTTGGACATTTTTTCCACGCCACCAATCACAACAGGCTGACCGTCTGCGTTTAAAGTTGCGCTCACGGGGCGACCTTTGTCATCGGTTTGTACAGTTACCTCGGTGGGGTTAAACCATTGTTTTTTACCGTCTTCATTCTCGCGATAATAAGTGGCTTGCAGTACCATGCCTTGCGTCAATAATTGCTTAAATGGCTCGCGTACCGCCACAATATGCTCATCTGCCATCAATTTCGTGAAGAAGCGTGCGTAAAGCAAATGCAAAATCGCGTGTTCAATCCCGCCAATGTATTGGTCGGCTTGACCCCAATATTGTACTGCGTTTGGTTCCACCATGCCCTCTTCAAATTTGGGCGACATATAACGGAATTGATACCAACTAGACTCGTTAAATGTATCCATCGTATCGGTTTCGCGGCGTGCAGGTTTGCCGCAATTGGGGCAAGTGGTTTCGTAAAATTCGGGCATTTTTGTCAATGGCGAACCCGAACCATCAGGAATCACATTTTCAGGCAGCACGACTGGCAAATCTTGTTCAGGAACAGGTACATCACCGCAATCTTCGCAATGAATAATCGGAATCGGACAGCCCCAATAACGTTGGCGCGAAATACCCCAATCACGCAAACGGTATTGCGTTTTGGGTTCTCCCGCGTTCAGACTTTGCAATTTGTTACCGATTGCGTCAAAGGCTGCCTGAAAATTTAAATCGTTAAATTCATGACTGTTGACCAAAACGCCATTTTCTTTATCGGCATACCATTCTTGCCATGCACTTGCATCAAATGCTTGATTGTCAACGCTAATGACTTGTTTAATGGGCAATTTGTATTTGCTGGCAAATTCAAAATCACGTTCATCGTGAGCAGGCACGGCCATAACCGCACCATCGCCATAACCCCACAACACATAATTTGCCACCCAAACTTCCAATTTATCGCCATTGAGTGGATTGATGACGTAGCGTCCTGTTGTCAAACCTTTTTTCTCCATTGTTGCCATATCGGCTTCTGCCACGCTGCCTGCTTTGCATTCATCAATAAATGCTTGTAATTCAGGATTATTTTCGGCGGCTGCTGTAGCCAGTGGGTGTTCAGCGGCAACAGCAACGTAAGTTGCGCCCATGAGCGTGTCGGGACGCGTGGTATAAACTTGCAAAAATTGTGCATAATCGCTGTTCAAACCTGCTTTGCTGTCGTCTGCGATGGTAAAACGCACCGTCATACCGCGTGATTTGCCAATCCAGTTGCGCTGCATGGTTTTGACTTGTTCGGGCCAATCTAAATCGTCCAAATCTGCCAATAATTGTTCTGCATAATCGGTGATGCGGTAGTAATACATGGGGATTTCGCGTTTTTCCACCAACGCGCCTGAACGCCAACCACGTCCGTCTACGACTTGCTCATTTGCCAATACGGTATTGTCCACAGGGTCCCAATTAACCGTACCTAATTTACGGTAAATAATGCCTTTTTTGAATAAACGTGTAAACAACATTTGTTCCCAACGATAATATTCAGGGCGACAAGTGGCGAGTTCACGTTCCCAATCCAATGCGAAACCCAACGATTTAAGTTGCTGTTTCATATAATCAATATTCTGATACGTCCACGCAGCAGGCGCAACACCACGGTCAATCGCTGCATTTTCGGCAGGCATACCGAACGCGTCCCAACCCATCGGTTGCAACACATTGTATCCTTGCAATTTTTTAAAACGGCTACGCACATCGCCAATGGTGTAGTTACGGACGTGTCCCATGTGCAATTTACCGCTTGGGTAGGGGAACATAGAAAGACAATAAAATTTAGGTTTGCTTGTGTCTTCGGTGGCATTGAAAGCGCGATGTTCTGCCCATTTTTGTTGGGCTTGCGGTTCAATCGTGGAAGGTTGATATTGTTCTTGCATGATTTTTAACTTTGTTTATGTTTACAAAAAAATAACGCTGAATTATAGCAGTTTCAAGCAGCCTTTTATTATTTGAAATGATTTTTGTGAATTTGATTCGCTTCAGGCTGCCTGAAAAATCGTCCTGCCCATCTCGTAACATGAATACGACAAATTTGTATTTTTACATACATATGGTGTGTTAAATAATTAAATTTAATGAATTGAAATTAAAAAGATTTAACGCATTTTTATTTTTCAGGCAGCCTGAAAAAACGTTTTAACAAATGGATAAATTATTTTTTAATTGGCACGCACTATGCTAAAATCATTTAAATTTCAAGCAACTTGATATTTTTCAGTTGCCTAATTTATCTACTTATTTTTTAACTTTCCTTTTTGGAGCAACTTGATGATGAATAAAAAATTAATTGGTTTATTGGTTGTGGCGACATTAGGTTTGAGTGCTTGCGGTCATGGCGGTGGCGCAGAACAACACGCTTTAGGTACAGGCAGCACCAGCACCACTGGCTCGGCTGGTGGTGCTAACAATTCCAACGGCTCATCTTCTTCTAATAATAGCAATAACGGTACAGCTACTACAGCTACTACTGATACCTCTTCTACAACGACTGATGCCAAAACCACTCAATCAGCGTTTTTGGGATATAGTTTAACTACTTATTTATCTGACTTAGATGTAAATGGCGAAAAACCAAGTGCTAATTACGTGATACCAACAAACAAAGCGGACATCAATACACTTCAAGTAGAAGGACGCTCTATCTTATTGGTACCCGAAGATAAATTATCAACCAAAGATTGGTATGAAACCGATGGTAAAGCTGCCTATACAGGTTCAGGAACAACAGGTGTAGCAGGTACTGCAGCAGGGGTTAATCCTGATGCAAAATACCAAGATGGAACGAAAACATGGAGCGTCATCGGCAATCAATTGCAACATGCAAAATTTGGCGAATTATATGATGAATACGAGAAACACTATCGTTTTGCACAGGGTGAATTAACGCCCGAAAGTGGTGTGCCAACCTCGCGCGGTCAAGTTAAATATTCAGGCTTCTCTACTTATACTCCGAATATTGAGGCTGCTGGCGTTAAAGAGAATGTGAAAAAAGGTAAATCTGAATTTATCGTTAATTTTGGTGAAAAAAGTGTGATTGGACAAATTCAACCAGGTCAAGCTGGTGATTTTGACCCCATTACTTTGAAAGCTGTCATCACAACTGGTAACCAATTCCAAGGTTTAAATACCATACCAGAGGATAAATCTACCTCTTCAAAAGCAGTTGTACAGGGTGGTTTTTATGGTCCAAATGCAGAAGAAATGGCAGGTGTTTACTTCTACTCAACAGATGAAACAATTTCTCCTGCAGATAAAGTTGATGGCACAAAACCACGCGGCACATTCGGCGCAACCAAACAATAATTTGTATCCCATTTTTTAACAAGGTTTCAGGCAAACTGAAGATATTTTCAGGCTGCCTGAAAAAATATTCAATTAATTGTAGTCGTTTAAAATAAGAACCTGTATTTATAGCCAAGCGCGATGTCTTTTTGACTCATTTAGCACGCCTGCTGCGTTGGCTTAAAAAGCTGCCTTGTATTCACAAAAATTTTCAATAAAATCAAGTTGTCAATCTTATAAATACAGGTTCTTCATTTAAACGACTATAAATTAACCCAATTTGCCCATTTTTGCTAATTCATTGGCTTGCGCTAAACGTTCGGGTGTTCCCACGTCCAGCCACAAACCGTCATGAAATTCACCGCTGACACGATTTTCATTCATCGCTTGACGCAATAAAAGCGCAAGTTTGGCAGCGGTATGTTTGGGCGTGTTGGCAAACAATGCTGGCTGATACACGCCCACACCACTAAACGTGCCAGATTGTGCGTGTTGTGTGTCCGATTGCACGCGACCATTTGGTAACAAACCAAAATCGCCTTGCGGATTATGTTCTGGATTGGCAACCAACCAAATATGTGCCAAATTATCGCCCAGTTGCGTGGCTTGTTTGCAGGCTGCCTGAAAATTAATATCCGTCAAAACATCGCCATTAATTACCAAAAATGGCGCATCACCCAACAAATCCAATGCAGTCGTAATGCCACCAGCTGTCTCCAAACCATTTGCGCCTTCGGGGGAATACGCAATGTTGACGCCATAAGCTGCGCCGTTGCCTAAAGCTGCCTCAATTTTCGCACCCAACCACGCGTGATTAATCACAATTTCGGTAATGCCAGCCGCTTTCAAACGGCGCAAATGCCACCCAATTAATGGCTCATTGCCTGCCATTAACAGGGGTTTGGGTGTGGTATCGGTAAGTGGGCGCATTCGTTCGCCGCGCCCTGCGGCTAGAATCATGGCTTTCATGTTGATTTTCTTTCATTTTATTTGAATTTGGTTATTTCAAAATTTTCAGGCTGCCTGAATACAACAAAAGGCAGCCTGAAATAAATTCATTGGATTATAAATAGAATTTTTCTAATACGTTTAAATTATCGTCAAGTTTGTAAACCAAAGGCTGACCTGTTGGGATTTCCAAAGCCATGATGTCCTCATCGGAAATGCCTTCAATGTGTTTGGCTAAAGCGCGTAACGAATTACCGTGTGCCGCCACCAAAACGCGTTTACCTGACAAAATGGCAGGCGCAATTTCATCTTCCCAAAATGGCAACACACGCTCTAAAGTTACTTTCAAATTTTCGCCATCTGGAATTACATTGTCTGGCAAATGCGCGTAACGGCGGTCATTGTGTGCGGAAAATTCATCATTTTTATCCAAAAGCGGTGGCAAAGTGTCATAGCTTCTGCGCCAAATGTGGACTTGTTCATCACCATATTTTTCGGCGGTTTGTTTTTTGTCCAAACCTTGTAATTGTCCGTAATGACGTTCGTTCAAACGCCAAGTTTTGATTTGCGGTACCCATAATTGGTCGGATTCTTCCAGTACCAAATTACAGGTTTTGATGGCGCGAGTTAAAACCGAAGTAAACGCAATATCAAATTCATAGCCTGCTTCTTTTAATTTGCGTCCTGCGGCTTGGGCTTCGGCGATGCCTTGTTCACTTAATTTCACATCACGCCAGCCTGTGAATAAATTTTTCGCGTTCCATTCGCTTAAGCCATGGCGGATAAAGACTAGTTCCATAAATAAATCCTTAAAAATAAGTGGAGAGAGAAAGCTGAATTTTAACCGATTCAATTGGGAAAGAGAATTTTTTCAGGCTGCCTGAAAAATCAAATTCATTTTTAGAACCTGTTTTGGTAAGATTGATAACTTAATTTTATTGATAATTTTTGCGAATATAAGGCAGTTTTTTAAGCCAATATCGGGGCTATTGGCTTAAAAAGCAACGCAGTAGACGTATGATAAGATTATGAATACAGGTTCTTATTTCATTGCGCCACTCATTACGCGGACATTGTAGCGGAACAAATCAGCGTAGGTTTTGGCGTTGCCATCACGAGAAAGTGCGTCTGAATACAATTTCCCACCAATTTTCGCTCCTGTTTCTTGGGCGATGCGTTGCACCATGCGTCCATCTTTGATGTTTTCCGTGAATACGGCTTTCACGCCTGTTTGTTTGATTTGGCGAACGATTGCCGCAACTGTTTTGGCGGACGGTTGTGCTTCGGTGCTAACACCTTGTGGCGCAATAAACTCAATACCATAGCGTTTGCCCAAATACGAAAACGCATCGTGTCCTGTTAAAACTTTGCGTTGATTTTTGGGAATCGCGTTGAATTGCTGGCGTGCAAAAGCATCTAATTTAGATAATTCTGCTGAATAATTCTTAAAACGTGCAGCATAATATTTGGCACCAGCGGGGTCTACCTTAATCAATGCAGTGGCGACATTGGACGCATATTTTTGCATCAAAACAGGGTCATGCCAAACGTGTGGGTCAATTTCGTGGTGATGGTCGTGTCCTGCGTGGTCGTGGTGGTCGTGTTCTTCATGTTCTTCGTGTTTGATGGGGGAGATGCCAGCGGTGGCTTCAGCGTAGGTAATTTTGCTGTTTTTGACGGCGCGAACCACATCGCCAGTCTCTAAACCCAATCCATTGATTAAGATTAATTTAGCATTGGCTAATTTTTTCACATCACCGCCCGTGAGTTGGTAGGCATGTGCATCGCCATCGGCTGGCACTAAATTGCTGACTTGCACGCGTTCGCCGCCAATTTGTTGTGCAACATCGCCTAAAATGCTGAAACTGCTTACCACAGAAATGGGTTCTGCCCAAAGGCTGCCTGAAAACGCCAATGAAATCATCAACGCACTCATTTTCATCCATTTAATTTTCATGATTTCTCCAAAATTCAAATAACAGAAAAGCAAATTGTACATCAAGTGTTATATTGTAACAAATGAAAACAAAACGGCTATTTTGTAGTCTGATGTAGTTTGTTTTAAAAAATTACATAAAATTTAAGATTATTTTTTGGCAAAATTTGATGATTTTTTCATGAATTTGGCGATTAAATTGGCATAAATTAGCCAAATTCCCCATTAAATCGTAAAGATTGATTAAATTTTTGGCTTCAATTGTAAAAAATAATTGTACAGATAATCCGAATTTAATTACATTAGACTACATAATAAAAACACCACTCTCAAGGAGCAAAATCATGAATCAACAATCAGCAGGCGCAAAATTCCGCCAAGCCATCAAAGAATCTCATCCTTTAGCCGTAGTCGGCTGTGTGAACGCGTATTTCGCGCGTTTGGCAACCGCGAGCGGCTTTAAAGCTATTTACTTGTCAGGCGGTGGCGTGGCGGCGTGTTCGTGCGGCATTCCAGACTTGGGCATCACCACGATGGAAGATGTATTGATTGATGCACAACGCATCACCGATAACGTGGACACACCTTTACTGGTGGATATTGATGTCGGTTGGGGGGGCGCATTCAATATTGCCCGAACCATTCGCGCTTTTGAACGTGCAGGCGTGGCAGCAGTGCATATTGAAGATCAAGTGGCACAAAAACGTTGTGGTCATCGTCCTAATAAAGCCATTGTTTCTAAAGATGAAATGGTGGACAGGATTAAAGCAGCGGTGGATGCTCGTGTAGATGAAAATTTTGTCATTATGGCGCGAACCGATGCTTTGGCGGTGGAGGGTTTGGACGCAGCAATTGAACGTGCTCAAGCTTGTGTAGAAGCAGGTGCGGACATGATTTTCCCTGAAGCGATGACAGAATTGTCTATGTATCAACAATTTGCGGACGCAGTAAAAGTGCCTGTGTTAGCGAATATTACTGAATTTGGCGCAACGCCCCTTTACACACAACAAGAATTGGCGCAAAACGGTGTCTCTTTGGTGCTGTATCCTTTATCAACATTCCGTGCGGCAAGTGCGGCGGCTTTGAATGTGTATCAAGCAATTATGCGTGATGGTACGCAAGCAAATGTCGTGGACACGATGCAATCACGCGCGGATTTGTATGAATATCTCAATTATCACGATTTTGAACAAAAATTAGATAAATTATTCAGTCAAAATAAATAATTTGTTTTTCAGGCAGCCTGAAAGTACATAGCAAAACAAATTTGGCAAGTTTGGGTATTTATGCCTGACAGGTTCTGATTTTTGCGAATGTACTGGACTGGACATTGATGCCCGACCGACGACTACCTTTTTCTCTTTTGGCTTGTCTTCTCAAGGCGGAGAGTCAAAGTAGTGGGGTTAAGCTGTTGGTATGTTTTTTCAGGCAGCCTGAAAACCAATCAATTCGTCTTTTTTCATCTTTTTAATTTTTAATTTAGACAAATTGTCTAAAATTTGTATGTTGTCCATCGTGTTAACCCATTATTCTAATTTATCAGAGAACCAACCATGACTACCGAAACCCAAACCCACACCTTCAAACCTAAAAAATCTGTTGCTTTATCGGGCGTTGCTGCTGGTAATACCGCGCTGTGTACCGTTGGACGCTCGGGCAATGATTTGAGTTATCGCGGTTACGATATTTTGGATTTAGCCAAACATTGTGAATTTGAAGAAGTCGCACATTTGTTGATTCACGGACATTTGCCGAACAAATCCGAATTGCGTGCTTACAAAGAAAAATTGCAAAAATTGCGCTGCTTGCCCATTCGTGTCCGTAAAACTTTGGAAAATTTGCCTGCTCACACGCATCCGATGGATGTGTTACGCACAGGCGTATCCATGATGGGTTGTGTTCACCCTGAACGCGAAAGTTTGCCGCCCAGTGAAGCACGTGATATTGCAGATAAATTGATTGCGAGTTTAGGCAGTATTTTGTTGTATTGGTATCATTATTCTCATAAAGGCAAAACCATTGAAGTGGAAAGCAAAGAAGATACCATTGGTGGTCATTTCCTGCATTTGTTGCATGGCAAACGCCCTACGCCTTCACAAATCAAAGCCATGCACACTTCGTTGATTTTGTATGCAGAACACGAATTCAACGCGTCCACATTCACGGCGCGTGTTATTGCTGGAACGGGTTCGGATATGTATTCGTGCATCACGGGTGCAATTGGCGCATTAAAAGGCCCTAAACACGGTGGCGCAAACGAAGCGGCGTATGACATTCAAAAACGTTATCGCAATGCAGATGAAGCCGAAGCCGATATTCTTGAACGCATTGCACGCAAGGAAATTGTGATTGGTTTTGGACACCCTGTGTACACCATCAGTGATCCACGAAACGTGGTCATCAAAGAAGTGGCGCGTCAATTAAGCGAAGAGGCTGATGATATGCATTTGTTTGACATCGCAGAACGTTTGGAAACTGTGATGTGGAATGAGAAAAAAATGTTCCCAAATTTGGATTGGTTCAGCGCGGTTTCTTATCAAAAATTGGGTGTGCCGACAGCAATGTTTACGCCATTATTTGTGATTTCGCGTACAACTGGTTGGTCAGCACACGTTTTGGAACAGCGTAAAGACGGTAAAATTATCCGCCCGAGCGCGAATTACACCGGTCCAGAGGATTTGGCGTTTGTACCGATTGATGAGCGTCCGTAAATTATTTTCAGGCAGCCTTAAAATTGCCGAAATTAAACAAGGCTGCCTGAAAATCGCTGAATAGCAGTTTTCAGGTAGCCTTTTATTTGGAATTTAACTAATTATTTTGAATGAGAAAATAATTTTTCTAATTCAGAAATAATAAATTGCAGGCAGATTTCTTCATTATTGAAAATTTGATTTTGTAAATCAGGAATGGTATGAGAATCTTGCACATAAATAGATTCATCTGCTTGCATATCGCTAACAAAAGAAGGTTGTACACGATAAGTTTCTAATCGCCATAGCTGCCCTTGTACGGAATTTGAATTGTGATGTTTCAAAATTTCAACTTTGAAATTTAATTCATCATCTTCAAGTTCAATAGGTTGAAGAACATAGGATTTAATTTCATAGTATGAATAATTCATGTTGATTTCCTTATCTTTTATTGCTATCACAATAACAGTGTCTAGCATATGTTTGTTTTGGTGCTTTTCTGACTGCATCTGATTTAGCAGCATCACAAGCCAATTTTTGTGTTTTACCTGTTCCAAAAAACCTAGCTGGTGGACTTTTAGCAACTTTATCATTAATTACATAATCTAGCAGCCATTGCAGTTTGGCTAGTAAGCCCAAAAAGTAAACAGAATAATGTAAATTTAAATCCTTTCACATACAACATTAAGTTACAAAAATTAAAGTAGGGTAATTAAATCTCTACTATCTCACTACAAAAAACAAGAAATTAAGATTTTTTAACCATAAAAGAAAAAATACGAAAGACCAACCATGAACACCAACCAACAATACAAAAAACCCTTACCCAACAGCGATGTGCAATATTACGATGCACGTGCCGCCATGGACGAGATTCAGGTGGGCGCGTACGATAAATTGCCTTACACCAGCCGCATTTTGGCAGAAAATTTAATCAATCGCGCCCAAAATGTGGACAAAGCCACGCTGCAATCTTGGCTGAAGCAACTGATTGACAATAAACAGGAATTGGATTTCCCATGGTATCCCGCGCGTGTGGTGTGCCATGATATTTTGGGGCAAACGGCTTTGGTGGATTTGGCAGGTTTGCGCGATGCAATTGCGGAAAAAGGTGGCGACCCGAGCAAAGTCAATCCTGTTGTGCAAACGCAGTTGATTGTAGACCACTCATTGGCTGTGGAATGTGGCGGTTTTGACCCAGACGCGTTCCAAAAAAACCGCGATATTGAAGACCGTCGCAACGAAGACCGTTTCCATTTCATTAACTGGACTAAAACCGCATTTGAAAATGTGGACGTGATTCCAGCAGGCAACGGTATTATGCACCAAATCAATTTGGAAAAAATGTCGCCTGTGGTGCAAGTACGAAATGGCGTGGCATTCCCTGATACTTGCGTGGGGACAGATTCACATACGCCACACGTTGATGCGTTGGGTGTGATTTCGGTGGGCGTGGGTGGTTTGGAAGCAGAATGCGTGATGTTGGGTTTGCCGTCTATGTTGCGTACGCCTGATATTGTGGGTGTTGAATTGGTTGGCAAACGTCAGGCAGACATTACCGCAACTGATATTGTGTTGGCATTGACTGAATTTTTGCGAAAAGAGCGTGTGGTAGGTGCGTTTGTGGAATTTTTTGGCGAAGGCGCGGAAAGTTTGTCTGTTGGCGATCGTGCAACCATTGCCAATATGACACCGGAATATGGCGCAACCGCAGGACTGTTCGCCATTGACCAACAAACCATTGATTATTTAAGATTAACTGGACGAGATGAAGCGCAAGTCAAATTGGTGGAAAATTACGCCAAAACAGCTGGATTGTGGGCAGACAGCCTGAAGAATGTGGTTTATCCACGTGTTTTGAAATTTGATTTGTCGCAAGTTACGCGCAATATGGCAGGCCCGAGCAATCCACATGCACGTTTAGCAACCGCAGATTTGGTTAAAAAAGGCATTGCTCAACCTTACACGCAGCCTGAAAACGGTTTAATGCCTGATGGTGCCGTGATTATTGCCGCGATTACGTCTTGTACCAATACGTCTAATCCGCGCAATGTAGTGGCGGCGGCGTTGTTGGCGCGTAATGCTAACCGTTTGGGTTTGACGCGTAAACCTTGGGTTAAAACATCGTTTGCGCCGGGGTCAAAAGTCGCGGAAATTTATTTGCGTGAAGCAGGATTGTTGCCTGAAATGGAACAATTGGGTTTTGGGATTGTGGGCTTTGCGTGTACGACTTGCAATGGTATGTCTGGTGCGTTAGACCCAAAAATTCAACAAGAAATCATTGACCGTGATTTATACGCAACCGCCGTATTATCGGGCAATCGCAATTTTGACGGACGCATTCATCCTTACGCGAAACAAGCGTTTTTGGCTTCTCCGCCGTTGGTCGTGGCGTATGCGTTGGCTGGCTCCATTCGCTTTGATATTGAAAATGATGTGTTGGGCGTGGCAGACGGCAAAGAAATTCGCTTGAAAGACATTTGGCCATCAGACGAAGAAATTGATGAAATTGTCGCTCAATATGTGAAACCACAGCAATTCCGTGATATTTATATTCCGATGTTTGACACGGGTACAGCAGAGAAAGCCCCAAGTCCATTGTACGATTGGCGCCCACAATCTACTTACATTCGCCGCCCACCGTATTGGGAGGGCGCATTAGCAGGTGAACGCAGCCTGAAAGGTATGCGTCCGTTGGCGATTTTGCCTGACAACATCACGACCGATCATTTGTCGCCATCAAATGCGATTTTGCCGACCAGCGCGGCTGGCGAATATTTGGCGAAAATGGGTTTGCCCGAAGAAGACTTCAACAGCTACGCCACTCACCGCGGCGACCATTTGACCGCACAACGTGCGACATTTGCCAATCCGAAATTGTTTAACGAAATGGTGAAAAATGAAGACGGTACGGTAAAACAAGGCTCGTTGGCGCGTGTTGAACCCGAGGGCAAAGTGATGCGTATGTGGGAAGCGATTGAAACCTACATGAACCGCAAACAGCCGTTGATTATCGTGGCGGGCGCGGATTACGGGCAAGGTTCATCACGCGACTGGGCGGCAAAAGGTGTGCGTTTGGCTGGTGTGGAGGCAATTGTAGCGGAAGGTTTTGAGCGGATTCATCGCACCAATTTAATTGGCATGGGCGTGTTGCCATTGCAATTCAAAGATGGTGTAAACCGCCACACGTTGCAATTAGACGGTACAGAAACGTATGATGTGGTCGGCAAACGTGAACCGCGTGGCGATTTGACTTTGGTTATCCACCGCAAAAATGGCGAAACGGTGGAAGTGCCTGTGTTGAGCCGCTTGGACACGGCAGAAGAAGTGTTGATTTATGAAGCTGGCGGTGTGTTGCAGCGTTTTGCACAGGATTTTTTAGAGGGTAATGTGTAATTTAGTTTTCAGGCAGCCTGAAAGGATGCGACAAAATGGAGCGGCGACGGCTCGTCGCCAAATCTTACGATTTACAACACATTTAAAATAAGGTGGAAAGTTAAAAGTATGGCGACAAGCCGTCGCCGCTCCATGTGGTGTGTTTTATCGTTGTCATGTCCTGAAAGGCTGTCTGAAATATCAGATTTTATGTACGATTTTTCCGATAATCACTGATGGTTGCACGATTTTGAAGACGAGCAAAACAGTTGTAGCGAAGTACGAATTGTTCTACGCATTCATTTTCCAATTTTGTTGCACTTTCAGGCAAAGTTACATCAAATTGAATCAACCATTCATGCAGTTTTTCGCGTTCATCTTCGTGAAAAAGCGTTTGTTGTGGTTCGCAAATTAGCCAACGGTATTTTGTACCATCTGAATCAAAATACGCTACGCGTTCACGACCAAAGTTAATGCCAATCCGCCCAGAACCAGGTACGGTACTAAAACTTACAGGAATGGTTTCCAATTGAAAAAAATGATTCATAATATTAGACCTTATTTAGCTATTTGGGGTGCAAGTTAGGATAAAAGCCCCATGTTACAGACAAAAAAATACCCGCATTCAGAGCGAGTTTCGTCATGATTGCCTATTTTAAAAATAGACCACATCAACGATCTTAAAACCGTTATCCACCTTACCAGCATGATTGAATGTTGGCAGGTTGGCATGGAAAATCCAACTCTGAATGCTGTTTGAATTGTAAATTTATTTGCGTAAATTTGTCAAATACCATTTTTCAGGCTGCCTAAAATGATAAAATAACATCATGAAATAATGGATAAAATAAAAAGTGATACTTCACATTCATTCCGAAAAAGAGCTTGAATTTATCTTATTTTACGTAGAATTTGTCGCAAAATCGTTAAATCAAGAACCTGATATGATTTACCAAAAATTAAAAGAAAGTGGTTTGTTGCAAAATTATATTATTGATAATTTTGACGTTTTACACACTTTGGGAAAAGATTATTTGGTAGATGATATTATTCAGATTATGAAAGAGCGAAATTTATTGTGAACGCCAATCCGATTTTATTGCAAAGAAAATATGTTCGTTTAATCAGTTTGTTAGCCCAACGTGCCAATATTTCGCTCGCGCAGGCATTAGATTGGTTTATGTTGTCCAAAACGTATCTTTTAATGCGCGAAGGTGTGGGCGACAGCCATTGTTTGCCCGATGATTATTTGGTTGATGAATTATTGGCGGAATATGTGGGTCAATAATTTTCAGGCAGTCTGAAAATTAAATTTTAAATTTAAAATCAATACATTAAATTTTTCCGAAAAAAGCCAACAGGAGAACCAACCATGCCCCAAGTAAAAATCCCAGCCGTCTATTACCGTGGCGGTACGTCCAAAGGCATTATTTTCAAACGCACCGATTTGCCCGAAGCCGCGCAAGTGGCAGGCGAAGCGCGTGATAACATTTTGTTGCGCGTACTCGGCAGCCCCGACCCGTACAAACAGCAAATTGACGGTTTGGGTAATGCCAGTTCGTCCACCAGCAAAGCCTTGATTATTGATAAATCTACCCAGCCTAATCACGATGTGGATTACCTGTTTGGGCAAGTGTCGATTGACAAGCCGTTTGTCGATTGGAGCGGTAATTGCGGCAATATGACGGCAGCCGTGGGCGCGTTTGCGGTGTCGCAAGGCTTGGTGGACGCGGACAGAATTCCCACAGGCGATGGCATTTGCACGGTTCGCATTTGGCAAAAAAATATCGGCAAAACGATTATTGCCCACGTCCCCATTCGCAATGGCGAAGTGTTGGAAACAGGCGATTTTGAATTGGACGGTGTAACCTTCCCTGCGGCAGAGGTTGTGATTGAATTTATTGACCCTGCGGACGAAGGCGGTTCTATGTTCCCGACAGGCAATGTGGTCGATGAACTGGAGATTGACGGCATTGGCAAAATTCAGGCGACTTTAATCAATTCGGGCATTCCAACCGTATTCATGAACGCGGCAGACATCGGCTACACAGGCACGGAATTGCAAGTGGACATCAATGGCAACCCTGAAAAATTGGCGTTTTTTGAGAAAATTCGAGCGCATGGTGCGTTGAAAATGGGCTTGATTGCCAATTTGGAAGAGGCACAAACGCGTCAACACACGCCTAAAGTAGCGTTTGTTGCACCGCCTGCGACTTATACCGCGTCCAGTGGTAAAACGGTGTCGGCAGATGAGATTGATTTGTTGGTACGCGCATTTTCCATGGGCAAATTGCATCATGCGATGATGGGGACAGCTTCAGTAGCGATTGCCACTGCCGCCGCGATTGAAGGAACGTTGGTTAATTTGGCGGCTGGTGGCGGTGCGCGTGAAGCGGTGCGTTTCGGACACCCATCTGGCACGTTGCGTGTGGGTGCGGCTGCCGAACAAGTCAATGGCGAGTGGACAGTCAAAAAAGCGGTGATGAGCCGTAGTGCGCGTGTGATTATGGAGGGTTGGGTGCGTATTCCCGAAGATACGCTGAACAATTAAATTCAAATTATAAATAGTGGTTTAAAATCAAAACTAGGGCAATGCAGCAGTATGTTTCATTTTGAACGACTATATAAAAAATATTTCAGGCAGCCGATTGTTTCAGGCTGCCTGAAATATTGAAATTAATCAATTCAATTCATCAATCTTTAAAATAAAAACTTTTTGATTTTCAATACGAAATTTTACTTCTGTACCAGCTACTTGCATACCGTATATGCGTTCGGGCAAATCCTGATACGCAGGACGTGGGTCTTGAGCCAAACATTGCTCAATGATGGCGCGTGTGTTTTCAGGCAGCCTGAAAGCATCGGTTTGCCAAATCACGTTCAATTTTGGCGGTGCGCCTTGCACAAAACCCGATGCCGCGTGTGGTTGTGCTTCCACAAATGGCAAATACGGTTTGATGTCCAACACGGGCGTACCATTTAACAAATCGCTGCCACCGCAAATCAATTTGATAGGGCGTGCCGTATCGTCCACCGCCACCAAACGCAACAGCGACAAACCCATATGATTCGGACGATGTGGCGAACGTGTGGCAAATACGCCTTTTTTTTCTTTGCCCCCCAAACGTGGCGGACGAACCATTTGCACCCAACCTTGCGACAAGGCTTCGTGAAACACAAATTGTACCCAAATATAATCAAATTCCGCCAAACCACGCACGGATTCTGCACCAAATTCGCGGTTTAACGCAATAATGGTTTGTGCAGCAGGCACGAGTTCAGGCTGTCTTGGAATGCCAAATTTATCAGAAAACGGCGATTGCACCACGCCAATGGATTGCATTTCAAAAATCATAAACTTTTTGATGAAAAATAGGTAAAATCGCAAATTAGCATTTTTCAGGCAGCCTGAAAAGCAAACGATGCAAATTCTGTGAATGCCAGTATTTAATCATCAAACAAACTCAGGTAAAATAACCACATTCCGCCCTCATCAAGCACAATAAAATAAGGAATACTGATGAACGAAACCCTTCTTATCATCATCGCCGCATTGCTGACGGTGTTGGTTGCTGTTTTTGCGTACAATATGATTCAGGAAAGTCGCTATCGCAACAAAATCCGCAGTCAATTTGGACACTCTGACCAAGACGCATTAATGGGCAGCCAAATGCAATCCGTGCGTGATGGACGTACGTTGTCGCATGAAAAAATCAATGCAGATGCGCCAGCGATGACCTACAAGCCCAGCATTGTTGGTAACACACCAACATCACAGCCTGAAGAAGATGACGATATTGATTTAAATGATTTTCTTGATGATTTAAATGATGCCGATGATGAGGCTCAATCTAATCAAGAAATCACATTGTCGCAAACAGGTTTGGAAGTTCCTACGCATCAAGTGGGTACAGACACCAATTTACCCACACCAACAGGTGGTTTAATGAGTAGTCTTCGCGCCACATTTAATCGTATGCTCAATAGCATCAGTGATGACCCACAGCCAGAATTATCGGCACCTGTTGCCAATCCGATTGATGATGCTGAAGTGTTTGACGAAACACAATTGACCAGTAATCAACCTAACATATTGATTGAATTTGATGATTTGAAGCGCAGCCGTTTGCCGTGGTTTGATAGTCGCATTGACTACATGACTTATGTGTCTTTGCGTGAAGCACAAGAATTGCCTGTTGTGCCACGTTTGTCTAGTCGTTATCGTGTACAAATGATTGGTTGCACGATGGATGGTTTGTTTCAGGTGGCTGAACCGATTCCAGGTGTGCAATATCAGGCGTTTGCAATTGGTATGCAAGCGATTAACCGCAATGGTTTAGCGAGTGAGCGTGATTTGGCGATGTTTGGACAACAAGTGCAACATTTTGCCGACAGTATGGACGGTGAAGCCAAATTGGACGACATTCACAATTTCTTGAGTATTGCCGAACCATTGGACGAGTTGTGTGCGCGTGTGGATCAAATCATTGCGATTCATTTGGTATCGCGAGTGAGCATTTTGGGAAGTGAGTTGCGTAACAGTTTGGAAAAATTGGGTTTTCAATTATTACAAGATGGTGCATTTGGCTATTTAGACCAAAATGGTGAAGTGAAATTCACAGCAGTAACGTTGGATGGTAGTTTGTTTACGCCGCAATTATTGGCGAGCCAGCCGTATAAAGGCTTTAGTATGTTGTTTGACATCACGCGTGTGCCACACGGTGATCAGCATTTTGAAGAATATATGGATTTGGCGGTAAGTTTATCTCAAACCTTGCATTTGGAATTGGTGGACGACCAAATTCAAGAAGTTTCAACCGAATGGCTGAAAAATATTCGTTCGTTTGTGTTGGATAAACAAATGGAAATGATTGATGCACGTATTCCCCCTGGAAGTGAATTGGCGCAACGCGTATTTTCATAATGAATTGATTTTACTATTTTATTTAAGATAAAAATAAAAAAGCAGCCTGAAAACTTATGTTTGTTTTCAGGCTGCTTTTGAGTTGATTTGAATGATTGTCAAAACAAATTATCGCAAAGTCTGATAAGTGTGCTGATACGCCCACACACTTGGTGTTGCACCATTCCAACGGCGAATTTTGGCGCGTGATGGAAACGTAACGGCTTCAGGTAATGGAATATCGGGGCAAATGATGGGGGCAGCGCGGACACCTCGTTGAGCATCTTCCCAGCATTCGCGCAGTAAATTGAGTTCCGCAATTCGGCGTGAATCTTGACGCGATACCGCCAAAATTTCACGATAAAAAATATTTTCACCCAATTCCAACACATTTAAGCCCTCGGTATGCGCCGTCCATATGCCAGAGTGTGGGACAAGTGCTACACCCATGCCGTGTTTGACAAATTGGACAATCGCTTCCAAATCGTCTAATTCCAGTACTTCTTTAACTTCAATTTCTTGTTTTTTCAAAAATTGCTGTACATCGTGTCCGCCAAATGACGCGTGGTTATAGCGGATAAATGGTTGCGTGGCTAAAATTTCAAAAATATGGCTTGATGGCAATGAATCGGGTGTAATCAAAACATAGGGTTCACGCAAGACGGTTTCGCTGCGAAAATCTTGTGATAATTCAAAGGGCGGCTTAATCACAAACGCCACAGCCAAACGCCCCACACCGACATCGCCTAATAAATCATATGAAACACCTTGTGTGATTTGAACGTCTAATTGTGGTGCGCGCTCTTTCATTAAGGGCAATAATCGGGGTAATAAGCCAGTTTGCACGGTTTGGATTGCGCCCACATTCAGGCTGCCTGAAAGCGTGCGCGGCGTGTCTATATTTGTCATTTGTTCAAATAAATCAATTATTTGCTCTGCATATGGAATCAAGCGTTCTCCTGCCGCGTTGAGTGTTGCGCCACGTTTAGCGCGGTCAAACACTTTAAAACCGAGATATTGTTCTAAAGCTTTGATTTGGGCACTCACTGCGCTTTGGGTCATGCCCAATTCTTCGGCGGTCGCCGCGAATGTGCCACAGCGTTGAATGGTGAGAAAAGTTTTGATTTCGCGTAACATAATGGCTTAAATCATTAGGAGAAAATAAGATTGCGAGAATTATAGCATAGATGGCATTGAAAAAAGCCCGAATTATCCCCAATTCTTCGCATTATTCATCGTCTCATATTCAATTAATTTATGTCTAAACAAATACAAGATTACCTGCAAACCCAAGCATTATCATTGAGTTATGAAGATGTTGCGGTGGCACGTGCTACCACGCAAACGGTGTTGGCAAATGGACAAGCGCATATTGAACACGCAATTTTATTACATGACGGGCTACCTGAAAATCTCTCCAATCAAATTCATATATTAAAACAATTATTTATTGCATTAGATTCTGTTTATTCACGTCAACCAATTCAAACCGCCACGCTGTATGCTTGGCTGCCTGAAACGGAAAATTTGTTGCGTTTGGCACAAGTTGGCGTGGCGATTGAAGATGAAATCGCTGTGAATTCAGATAGCGTGTGGTATTATTTGGCGGCACGAACAGTACAATCTGGTTGGGCAAATATCGCAGAAAATGTGGAAAAATGGCAACAAATTGGCGAACTTCGTGGCAATCATAATCAACGCGCTCACAGTCAAACCAGTTTGCCGATTTGTGGCGAAGATGGCGTGGTGTATGGCGTATTGCATTTGGAATCGGTTGCGCCATTGTCAGACGATGAATTGGCGAACTGGGTGGGTTTTACGTTGGGCGTGTTGCCGATGTTGGCGGAATTGGTGCCACGGTCTAATTCAGATGAATTCGGGGTAGAATAATTTATCGTGCTTTGCTGTTAATACAGGTTCTTAAATGACGATAAAACACGATCATTTAAAACTGAAATTTTTCTTATCCCAAATTCAAAATCATCAAAAAAGATTTTCAGGCTGCCTGAAAAAATAATTAACCTCACAATATTATTCTTAAAAAATCATGAATTCTAATATTATTCAGCACATTACATCTTGTCGCCTACCCACAGAGTATGGCGTTTTTCAAATGCATGGTTTTGTGGACACGCGCAGTAACCAAGAGCATACCGCACTTGTGATGGGCGATGTGGCGGACGGCAATGCGGTGTTGTCGCGCATTCATTCGGAATGTTTGACGGGCGATGCGTTGTTTTCGCAAAAATGCGATTGTGGTGCACAACTTCAGGCTGCCATGCAAGCCGTGCAAGCAGAAGGGCGCGGCGTGATTGTGTATTTGCGCCAAGAAGGGCGTGGCATTGGCTTGATTAATAAAATTCGCGCTTATGCTTTGCAAGACCAAGGTTTGGACACGGTGGAAGCCAATTTGGCATTGGGATTGCCTGTTGATGCGCGTGATTTTAGTATTGCCAAATATATTTATGAACATTTGGGCGTACAATCTGTGCGTTTGTTGACCAATAATCCCGAGAAAATTCAGACGTTGCGTGATTGTGGCATTGAAATTGTGGAGCGAATTCCGTTGAAAGTCGGCGAAAATCCAGAAAATATCGGTTATTTGAATACAAAAGCAGATAAATTACATCATTTGTTAAAGGACTGAAATATGTACTTCTTGAGCATTTTGTGTACACTGGTTGTGGTTGTGATTCATTTTTATATTTTTTATTTGGAAGTCCCAGCTTATGGAACGGATAAATTTTGCCAAGTTTTTCACACGCTGCCTGAAAACGATGCTGCACTCAAACCCGTGTTCAATAATTTGGGTGTGTACAATTTGGCATTGGCGATGATTTTGTGGTTGGGGATTTGGGTGCGTGCGGTGTCGGATGGAGTAGGGCGTGGTATGTTGATGTCGGGATTGTTGGTGGTGGCGATAGCAGGCGTTTATTTGTGGAAAACTGCGCCTGATAAACGCCGTGCTGCGTATATTCAAGGTGTACCTGCGTGTTTGGCGTTGGTGTGTGTATTGTTTTCGTAATGCGTTTTCAGGCTGCCTGATAAATTCTTAGAACCTGTTTTTTTAAAGGTTATTATTGATTTTATTAATAATTTTGAGAATGCAAGGCAGCTTTTTGATTCAATATCGAGGCTATTGGCCTAAAAAGTCAACGCAGTAGGCACATGAAGTAGCGATAAAAGCAAGCTATTAAGATTATAAGTACAGGTTCTTAAATCAAAACAAATTGATTTTTACGCAACAAAAAACCTTTACTCGCGCATTGCAACATTGGCAGATCACTAAGCGAATCGCTATAAGCAAAACTATTTTGCCAGCAATCCGCACCATATTCGGTTTCAATTCGTTCCACTTTTGCCGCCCCAAAGCAATTTTTACCCAATAATTTTCCTGTGAATTGACCTGATTCAACTGCCAACTGTGTGGCTAAAATGCCATCAAATTGGTGTTGTTGTGCCCATTTGCTTAAATACAGTTCGGGTGATGCGCTAACCAAAATGCAGTAATGCCCCAAATTTTGATGTTCGTGTAATTTTTCCATGCCAGTGGGCAATAATAAATTAGGCAATTTTTTCATCACAAATTCACAGGCTGCCTGAAAAATTTGATGTGTATCAGATTGTCCGATAAATTCGGTTAATACATGTTCTTTGGCGACATCATTTTGAATGAATTTAGCGACATATGCCAGTAAAATTGGCGAGAGTTTCATTAATTTTGGATAATAACTTACACCCGTTACATGATGTAAAAACGGCATCAATGTATCTGAGTGCGTTAATGTGCCATCAAAATCAAAAAACGCAAATGGTATTTCAGGTTGTCTAAAAGATTGTAAACGTTCTGACAAAATCATAGGGATAATCGCTTGAAAATAGTTTCGGGAATGGCTTTGATGACCATCATAATTATTCGCCAAATTGGTTTCAAATAAATTTCGTCTTTGCCTTGACGCATGGCTTGGACGATTCCTTTGCCGACGACATCAGCGTCTGCCCACAAAAAGCCTTCGCAGTTCATCTCTGCTGTCATTTGTGTGCGTGTGAATCCTGGTTTGACGGTGGTTACGCTGACTCCACTTTTGAATAATCGATTGCGTAATCCTTGTAAGAAAATGCTTAGCAAACCTTTAGCTGCACCGTAAATATAATTACTTTGTCGTCCACGGTCGCCAGCCACACTGCTAATCACGGCTATTGCACCATTTTTTTGTGCTTCAAAATCATTGGCGGCTAAAGTCAATAGATTAATGATGGAAATGGCGTTGGTGTGAAGACTGGCTAGTGTTTTTTCGGCGGACTGTTGGCATTCAGTTTGATTGGGTAAAACACCTTGTGCCATTAATACACCATCACAGCCTCCCAAACTATCCTTAGCTTGCTGCCAGATGGTAGTGTGTTGGCTAATGTCATCTAAATCATGCAGGCTGCCTGAAATTATTTGTGAGCCATTGGCACGGATGCGTAAATCAGCCAAAAGCGAGTCTAATTTTTCTTGATTACGCGCAACGCAATGCACCGATGCGCCTTCGCAGACCAATTGTCGGGCAGCGTGTTTGGCAATGCCTGATGTTGCACCAAAGATGATGACTTTACTAAGTGAATTCATGGTATTAATTATCCGTTATATACTGTGGTTTTTGAGAATATTTAAAAGTAATTGTTAAGTAGAAAATTAATATTAATACGCAAATACCTGAAATAAAATGACTATGAATCATTAACCATTGAGAGAATTCAAAATATGGTATCCATGATTCCATATAATTATTCAATGTGATTGGATTCATGCCAATTATTTCAGTATTTAATAAAATAATTAAGACAATAAATCTTGATATTTTCTTTTTTATTTGTGATTCTAATTCTAAATTTTTTTGATATAAAACCATTAAAACAGGTGTTAATATAATAAAATAATGTGTCCACGCGATGGGAACAAATAAAGCAGTAATAATAAGCAATCCAGTTTCATATAAACCTTTAAAACGAGAATATTTTTTTGACCAAAACCCGAATAAGCAAACCAATACTATCAAAATAAGAAATGATAAAAATTTATCTAAGTTATTAATTGTTAATATTTTCCATCTCCAAATTTCATGTGGTGAAATTTTACCTAATAAAATATCTTTATATGCAATAAATGAGATAAAGGATTGATTATTATAAGATAATAGTAAAATTTTAGAAACTCTTGACATAGAATGAATATAATCTGTAAAAGAATTCAAACCTGTAGTGCTGATAGTCAAAGTAATTAATGCAAATGTGGAAACGCTAAAAGATATGATGGCTTTGAATTTTTTATTGATAAACCAATATATCATGATAAAAATGGGGCTAACTTTGACAATAACAGCTAATGCTAAACTTAAGCCTGCTAATTTGGGTTTATTATCAACATAATATAATGATAAAATTACCAATAACATGAATATTGCATGTGTTTGAGTTAGGAACACCGCGTATTGAAATGGTGTTGTCATACTCAATATTGCCATGACAAAACTCAATGGCAAAGGATTTAAAAAAAATGGCGTGTATTTTTTTGCAGTTAATTCAACTATTAATACAATACAGATTAGTTGAATAATTGAAAATAATAGATTAAATGTTTTAAAAGTTATGTTTGTGCATATTGGCTGCAAGGACCAAGCCCATAAAGGAATTTGTACATAGGCATGGATGTTCTCAAAGTAACCACTTGACATGGCAACATCTTTCCATGCTTTGGTGTTGACTCGATTAAAATATGCCTCATCATAATCAAATAAGTGGTTAGTTTGATTATGTGCAATTAATTGACAACCTAAGTATGATGACCCTAAGTCCTCTCCGGGTGCATCAGTATTTAAACTCAAATTAATCATTATAAAAAATAGATAGATGATTAATCTAATTTTTGTATTTGCAAACCTTTTTATCATTTCATAAACCCCTTTATCTTTCAGGCTGCCTGAAATCCCATGCGTTGCCAAAAATGAGATGAAAATTTTGGATCAATATGTTGAATAAATTCGTTTAATTTTGGGTAACCCAGTTCAAATAAATCGCGTGGCATTCGCGTATCTTTGGCAGGATACAATGCACCTTGACTTTCACGCACAATCGCATCTAAACGTTCAAATAATTTTAAAGTTTTTGTGCCACCGTTCGGAAAATCCAAAGCAAGCGTTGTTCCCAAACGCGGAAAACTTAACAAACCTTCAGGCGCAATGTCACCAAAACTTTTCAAAACAGCCAAAAATGAACCTTGTCCACTGCGCTGAATTTCGTCTAATAAAGTACGAATGCCATCTCTTTCGCTATGTTTTGGGAGTACGCATTGATATTGATAAAAGCCTGTTTTGCCATAAATTCTGTTCCAATACAAAATCCCATCAAGTGGAAAATGAAAGTTGCGGTAATGAGATAAAAATAATTTTGCTGCTTTATGTGTATGAAAATACAATTCATTAAATGCAGCTAAACTGACGTGATTAATTAGTGAAAATGGCAATTCTATCGGAAAACTGAATTGGCGTGGTTTGTCAAAATATGCCTGAGTTTGTGCTGGAGCTGGGTTGCCCAAAAACATCACACCACGTCCCAATTTGTTGCCATGAGACAGACAATCAATCCATGACGCAGCGCATTGCCAATTTTGTTGCGCTGCATCGTTCAGTTGCCAATATTCGTCTAAATTGTGGAAAACGCGATTTTCACACCACATCAAGGGATTATGAATCCGTGTGAGTTGTACTTCCACTTGGGCAATCAAGCCCGTCAAACCTAAACCACCAATAGTGGCGTAAAATAAACCTGTATTTTGCGTGCGGCTGCATTCCACCATCGAATCATCAGAGCGAATTAGCCAAAAACCGCGTACATGATTACCAAAACTACCTGCAACATGATGATTTTTACCATGAACATCGTTGGCAACCGCGCCACCCAAAGTTGCCAATGATGTGCCGGGGACTGTGCCTAAAAACCAGCCTTGTGGCACAACAAAAGATAAAATATCGTGCAATAAAATTCCAGCTTGGGCGCATAATATACCTGTTTCACGGTTGAAGGTAATGAATTGATCCAGCGAACGTGTTTTTAATAATGTGCCTTGTTTGTTTAAACATACATCACCATAGCTGCGTCCGTTGCCACGGGCTAAAAATGGCGTAGGTGTGTTTTCAGGCAGCTTGTAAGAATCTAATTCTATAACTTTTTTCGGGTAAATTTGTGGAATTTTGTTCCATGAAAGTGGGGATTGCGACATGGGATTACCTTTGTTTGGTTAAATTTAGATTGAGTAAATATTTTATAGTCGTTTAGAATAAAAATACGACAAAGCAACCACTATGTATATCATCTAGTAACATAAGGGAGAGGATAACGCAATGATATTTTAATTTTAAACGATTATATTTTCAGATTCAGACGGTTTTATGGTATACGAAAAAATAGGTAGGTCGGGCATTTGTATCCAACCTAACAGTTAAGAACCTATATTCATAATCTTAATAGCCTGCTTTTATTGCTACCTCATGTACCTACTGCGTTGACTTTTTAAGCCAATAGTTCCGATGTTGGCTTAAAAAGCTACCTTGTGTTTTTAAGAAAAATTGTAAATAAAATAAAGTATTTAATTCTAAAAACACAGGTTCTAAAAATTATCTATTATCTTTGAGGCTGCCTGAAAAATAAATATTTGATTAAATCAAATTCGTGAATGAGATGTTTGCCCCTCATATTGCGTTTTGCCATATATATTAACATTAACTTAAACCCATACAAAAATATGAACACTTTTTTATCCGACCGTATCCAAAAAATTTTATTTTGGGTACTGATTTTAATTGCTTTGATTTTTTTGCTGTATCCGACTTATCTACCGATGGTTGATTTGCCACAACATGCCGCGCAAGTGAGTGCATTGGACGATTTATTAAAAAACAAAAGCCCTTGGAAAGATATTATTTTTATTCATTGGGATACACCTTATTTGACCATGTATTTGGTGTGGTTGGGGATTTATCAGCTAACTGATATTGTTATGTCTGCCAAAATTGTGGTGGTATTGGAATTTGTGTTTTATTTATATGCGATTCGCCAAGTGCGACGAGCGTTTGGCGTGGATAGGTTATTTGAATTTGTTGCGCTGACTTGTTTTTTTGGTTATTCGTTTCAGTGGGGATTTATTGGTTATATTTCAGGGATTCCTGTGGGCTTTTTGTTTTTGGTGGTGAATAAAAAATGGACTGAAACTCATCAAAATAAATATTTATGGCAAGTAACTTTGTTGGGTATTTGGTGTTATGGTAGCCATGTTTTGCCATATGCATTTTTTTGTTTTTTGTCGTATGCGTATTTTTTAACTACTTTTAAGCAGCATACTTGGAAACAGCGTGGTTTGTTTACTTTACCTTATTTGTTGTTTGCGAGTATTTTATTGCGTTATTTAATGATGCCAGATCCCGCACCTTTGGAGGGTTACTTTCCTGAAAGATTGATTCAAGACAGCATGGCATACAAAATGGATAGTATTTGGTATGCACCATGGGATATGTTTAATGATGAGTGGTATATTTTGGCTTATAAAACCTTATATTTTGCGCCATTTTTATTGGGTTATCGTTTACGAAAAGAAGTTGAGCGATATGTTTTATTTTTGGGTACTCTGTTGATTTATTTTGTTTTACCGCGTACAGGGTTTAATACTTTTTATATTTATATTCGTTTTGCGATTTTTATTCCGATTTTTTATTATTTATTATGGGAGCCTAAGCCATTAAATCAGAAATGGAAATACAATTTGGCGCAAATAACTTGTGTGGCATTTTGGTGCAGTATGATATCATTAATATTTAAATTAGGTAGTAATCATATTTATTTTAATCAATCTGAAACGATGCGTGATTCACAAAAAATGCTGGCTTATATGCAGCCTGAAAAGCGTGTTTTGGGTATGTTTAATCCAAATGATAATACAGAAAATAATTTAACATTTATTTTTGAATATCATCACTTTTTGCATCAATGGTACCAAGCCAAAAAGCATGGTTGGGCGGATTACAGTTTTGGTGCAACTCATGCGATGCCTGTGCGCTTGAAAAAATCAGAATTGTATCCTAATTACGGCAATAATCGTGATGTGCTTGAACCCAATTTAATAAGTATGAATTGTCTGCCTTATGATTATTTATTAATGCGGATTCAACCGAATAAAAAAATAACACTTGATAATTTAAATCAATGGCTTGCAAAAAATCCATTGTGTCAAAATATGCAATTTGATAAGCAAATTGGCACATGGTGGTTGTTTCGTAAGATCAAGTAATTGTGGGTTTACAAAGTTTTCAGGCTGCCTGAAAAGATAGACAGCCTGAAAATTCATCGTGTTTCTTGTTTGTGAATCAAATAAACAGCCCATAATGCAAATGTTGCTGTTGGCAAAATTGCAGAAAAAAATGCAGGTACGCCATATAGTTGCGTGGTAAATCCAAATAGCCTGCCCGTGAAAAAAAACAGTAAACCCAAACAAATCCCACTAAATAATTTTAATCCCATGTTGCTGTGTCGCGCTGAATTGGGTGTGAACGCCAACGCCACCAACGACATGACCATCGTGGCAATTGGGTACACCAATTTATTCCACCATACTACGTCATATGCACTGGTTTGTTGTTGATTTTTCTTGAGATATTTAATATAACGTGTTAATGCGCTAAACGACATTTGTTCGGGTTTTACCACCAACACATTCAATAAATTTTGATTAATATTGGTTTGCCAATTCATTTGTTTTATGTGTTGGATGTTGATGTGTTTGTTGGTTAATTGGCTGATTTTTGCATTTTGTAAAACCCATTTTCCATCATGTACTTGCGCTTTTTCAGCGATAATGGCTTCTGTTAATTCAAATTGTGGGTTGTATCGCCAAATACGTATATTTGTCAATGTGTTATCGGGTAGCATTGCCGCGATATTTACTATGTTTTCGCCTTGCCGTAACCACAAGCCCGTAACCGATGCGGTTATGCTGCTTTCTTTGGCAGTGGTTTTCATGGCATCTGCACGACGACCCAGTTCAGGCGCAAGCCATTCACCCAACAAAATAGTCGCCAGCGCAAAAATCGCACTGAATTTCAAAATAATCCGAATGATGTCCGCTGTACTTAAGCCACTGGTTTTAATGACTGCCAATTCGCTGCTAGATGACAATTGACTCAATGCCAACAAACCGCCAATCAGTGTGGCAAGTGGCATTAATTGATAAGCGCGCGCTGGCATTTGCATAATGATGTATTTGAATGCTGTCCAACCTGTGTAGTTGCCTTTACCCACATTGCCAATTTCTGAAAGCAAATCAATAAAACTGTATAACGCTAAAACCGCCAAAAGGGCGTAACACGACATAACTGTCAAGCGTTTGATTAAATATTTAGTTAATAATTTCATGGTATTATGTATCAATTTTTTCAGGTAGCCTGAAAACTATTTTGTGAATTTATTTCACTTTGCTGTGCAAGGCCATTTTTAAGCCTTTCCAAAATGGTTGAGCGGGCATGGAACGCATTTTCAATAAAATCATTGCTATACCGAAAATGAACAAATGCATCGGTAATAATCCCACCCAAAAACCAATTTTGCCATCTTCCACTGCATCGCGTAACAAAGTTAACCCATTCTGATAAATCAGAAAAAATCCAATTGCTAACAAAATATGATACGAATTCCCTGAACGCGGATTAAAATACGAAATCGGAATCGCCAAAACACTCAATAACAAAACCGTGATGGGCAATGAAATACGCCACATCAATTCGGCTTGGTATTTGGGTTCATTGCTGTTTAATAATTGGCTGGTGGCGATGGTGCGGCGGTGGTCAATGGGGTTCACAATTTTGGGTGTGGTGTTGATGATAATGCTCAGTTTTTCAAAAGAAACATGCTCAAAATCGCCTTGCCCAGCCATGCCGCTGTAATAATGCCCATTTTGTAAAATCAAAGTGCGCAAATTATCACTTAAATCAAAATGTCCCGATTGTGCGAAAATTAAATTATCACGGCCTGTTTTGTTGTCTTGTTCACGAATAAATAAGTTGTGCATTTCACCTTGTTCGGTATCAAATTTTTCTACAAAATACATTCGTCCATTTTTGTTACCCAAAGGTTGGAATGACCCTGCTTCTACTAATGAGAGATTTTGTTTTTGTTTGAGAATTTCAGCATATTCACGGCTACGCAATTCCGCCCAAGGCAGAACAGACAATTGCATCGCCGCCACCAAAGTCGCTAATGGCAACGCGAACGCCAATACAGGTTTGACCCATTGTTTTAAACTCAAACCACTAGCCAGCCAAATGGACATTTCACTGTCGCGCCAATAGCGTGTTAAAACTGTTAAGATACTAATATAAGCCGTTAAAACCAACAATAATGGGGTCATGCCCAGCGTCCAAAAACCAATCAACGCCAGTACCGCATCAACCGCCACTCGCCCATCTGCGGCGCGTCCGAGCAAATTAATGCCTTGTGTGAACACCAAAACCGCCAATACCACAATAAAAATGGCAATGGCGGTTAATGTGGTTTCTTTAATAAATTGTTTTTGATAAATCATGTTGATATTTTACGCGAACTTTTTCAGGCAGCCTGAAAATTATTTCTCTAATGAAATTTTGGTTGCAGGCTTAGGTGCATTAGCAGGCGGTAATTTTATCACCACCGTATTGGCAATTTTGTCTTGTAATGTGCGACGGTCGCGAGACGTGAATAGCATCACTGTGCAAATTAATGTAGGAATATAACTAAATGAATTATTTAAAATCACTTCCTTAGATATATCTTCTAGAGTGAGCATCATGAACAGCAAATTCGCCACTATACCCACCGCAATTGCTGACGCAACCATATAAACCACTTCACGCAATAAAACCGTCCCCACAAAACCTGCTTCCGATCCATCGGATTTGATGACTTTTAAATTTAACAATTTTTTGCCTAATGATTGTCCCGTTGTAGACATTAGCACGCATTGCCAAATGCAGTACGCTAAAAAAATCGCCAAACCCACAAGAAACCACAATGGGTTAAATTTGTCCACCAGTATTTGCATTTCATCTATATTCCAATTATCGCCGTCTTTGATATTCATTAAGCCGACGAAAAAGCCGACAATCATGGGAATCATGGCAATGGTGCTGAAAATATTGTTTAACAATGCCGCACCAATGCGTTCCCAACCGCCAGCCAATTCCACTTCTAATTGTTCCATGATTCTGTTATTCCTTAAATATTGAAAATTAATGCGACAAATTTTTCAGGCTGCCTGAAAAATGAAAGACAGTATTATTGTACTTTAATTTGCTGCATGCTTGGTAATTTGTCTGAGAATAATATTCAAATTTGTTAGTCTCAATGAAAAGTACACGATAAAAGATTAGATAAAACGTGCATAACTATTTTATTTTAAATAAATAACTGTTATGAACTATAAGCCTAAATGAAAATATGCCATGATGAGTGCGACCAAAAATCCAATTAAAATTAATTTGATAATAAATTTAGTTACTTTCCAAATAATCCACAAAAAAAACAGCACAATTGCCAATGCGCCCAAATCTGCAAAATCCATGTCAATTTCCCTAGAATAAACAAAAACGCATTATTCAATAAAATAAGGCTGCCTGAAAGTTAATTTGAGGCAAAATAATGGCTAATTCGCATCAAATCATTGACTCAACGCTCAAAAAAATGCAATAATGTTCGGCTTGCTGGCATGGTGCTGGCAAGTATTAGCAAATATTTTTTCAACAGGAATTAAAAAATATGCCTACTATTAACCAATTGGTTCGCAAAGGTCGTCAAAAACCTGTTTACGTGAACAAAGTGCCTGCGTTGGAAGCATGCCCACAAAAACGTGGTGTTTGCACACGCGTTTATACAACAACTCCTAAAAAACCTAACTCTGCATTGCGTAAAGTATGTAAAGTTCGCTTGACCAACGGTTTTGAAGTGATTTCATACATCGGTGGTGAAGGTCATAACTTGCAAGAGCATAGCGTGGTTTTGATTCGTGGCGGTCGTGTAAAAGACTTGCCAGGTGTGCGTTACCACACAGTACGTGGTTCTTTGGATACGGCTGGTGTTAAAGACCGTAAACAAGCACGTTCTAAATATGGTGCGAAACGCCCTAAATAATCTCAATTATTTGATTTTTAATTAAAATGGCATGTCGGCTGCCTGAAAAACTGGAAAATCCAGAGTGCAGACGAGTAAGTGATTATTTTGATAAATAATCATGGCTTTGCCCAACTGAATATAACTTAAGGAATTTAAAATGCCAAGACGCAGAGAAGTCCCAAAACGCGACGTATTGCCAGATCCAAAATTCGGCAGCGTTGAATTGTCTAAATTCATGAACGTATTGATGATTGACGGCAAGAAAGCCGTTGCAGAACGCATTGTATACGGCGCGTTAGAACAAATTGCCAAAAAAGTACAAGGCAAAGAAGCGATTGAAGTATTCAATGAAGCCATCGCTAACGCAAAACCTTTGGTAGAAGTAAAAAGCCGCCGTGTAGGTGGTGCTAACTACCAAGTTCCTGTTGAAGTTCGTGCTGATCGCCGTTTGGCGTTGGCAATGCGTTGGGTACGTGATGCTGCTCGTAAACGTGGTGAAAAATCCATGGATTTGCGTTTAGCAGGTGAATTGATTGATGCGGCAGAAGGTCGCGGCGGTGCGATGAAAAAACGTGAAGAAGTTCACCGCATGGCTGAAGCGAACAAAGCATTCTCTCACTTCCGTTTCTAATATTGAAAGATTAATAAAATGGCTCGTAAAACCCCAATTAGCCTGTACCGCAATATCGGTATTTCGGCTCACATTGATGCTGGTAAAACCACCACAACTGAACGTATCCTGTTCTACACTGGTCTGACACACAAACTGGGTGAAGTGCATGACGGTGCAGCAACTACCGACTACATGGAACAAGAGCAAGAGCGTGGTATTACCATTACTTCTGCGGCGGTAACTTCCTACTGGTCTGGTATGGCGAAACAGTTCAAAGAACATCGCTTCAACATCATTGATACCCCAGGACACGTGGACTTTACTGTTGAAGTGGAACGTTCTATGCGCGTTTTGGATGGCGCGGTGATGGTGTACTGTGCAGTAGGTGGTGTACAACCCCAATCTGAAACCGTGTGGCGTCAAGCTAATAAATACAAAGTGCCTCGCTTAGCATTTGTTAATAAAATGGACCGCCAAGGCGCGAACTTCTTCCGCGTAGTGGAACAAATGAAGACTCGTCTGCGTGCTAATCCAGTACCTATCGTTATCCCTGTGGGAGCGGAGGATGCCTTTGAAGGCGTGGTAGACTTGTTGAAAATGAAAGCCATCATTTGGAACGAAGCCGATAAAGGTGTTACTTTTGAATATGGCGATGTACCTGCTGATTTGGTGACTACTGCAGAAGAATGGCGTCAAAACATGATTGAAGCCGCTGCCGAAGCCAACGAAGAATTAATGGACAAATACTTGGGCGGCGAAGAGTTGTCTGAGGAAGAAATCGTTGCTGCTTTGCGTCAACGTACATTGGCTGGCGAAATTCAACCAATGTTATGCGGTTCTGCCTTTAAAAACAAAGGTGTACAGCGTATGCTAGACGCAGTGGTTGAGTTGCTGCCTGCACCAACTGACATTCCGCCTGTACAGGGTGTGAAACCTGATTCTGAAGAAACTGATAGTCGTGAAGCCAGTGATGATGCGCCATTCTCAGCTTTAGCGTTCAAAATGTTGAACGATAAATATGTGGGTAACTTGACATTTATCCGTGTTTATTCAGGTGTGGTAAAATCTGGCGATACCGTTATCAATTCAGTAAAAGGCACACGCGAGCGCATTGGTCGTTTGGTGCAAATGACTGCTGCTGACCGTACCGAAATTGAAGAAGTTCGCGCAGGTGATATTGCTGCTGCTATCGGTCTGAAAGATGTTACCACAGGCGAAACCCTGTGTGATGACAAAGCACCTATCATCTTGGAACGCATGGAGTTCCCAGAGCCTGTTATCCACGTGGCTGTTGAACCCAAAACCAAAGCCGACCAAGAAAAAATGGGTATCGCCTTGAATCGTTTGGCAAAAGAAGACCCTTCATTCCGCGTGCGTACAGACGAAGAATCTGGTCAAACCATTATTTCTGGTATGGGTGAGTTGCACTTGGAAATCATTGTTGACCGTATGAAGCGCGAATTTGGCGTAGAAGCCAACGTAGGTGCGCCTCAAGTGGCTTACCGTGAAACCATTCGTAAAGCGGTTAAAGCAGAACACAAACACGCTAAACAATCTGGTGGTAAAGGTCAATACGGTCACGTTGTGATTGAGATGGAACCAATGGAACCAGGTGGCGCAGGCTACGAGTTTATTGATGAAATTAAAGGCGGTGTGATTCCACGCGAATTTATTCCATCAGTAGATAAAGGTATTCGCGATACTTTGCCAAATGGTGTGGTTGCAGGTTTCCCAGTGGTAGATGTGCGTATTCGTTTGGTATTCGGTTCTTACCATGATGTGGACTCTTCACAATTGGCGTTTGAATTGGCTGCTTCACAAGCATTTAAAGAAGGTATGCGTCAAGCTTCTCCTGCTTTGCTTGAACCAATCATGGCTGTTGAAGTAGAAACACCAGAAGAATACATGGGCGATGTGATGGGCGACTTGAACCGTCGTCGTGGTATCGTATTGGGTATGGACGATGATGGTATCGGTGGCAAAAAAGTACGCGCCGAAGTACCTTTGGCAGAAATGTTTGGTTACTCAACTGACTTGCGTTCTGCAACACAAGGTCGTGCGACTTACTCAATGGAATTTGCGAAATACGCAGAAGCTCCTGCTCACGTTGCAGCTGAAGTAACTGCTGCTCGTAAAGGTTAATTGATTGAAATATAAGCTGTCTGGAATTTCAGGCAGCCTGAAAAATAATCGGCTTATCCAATATTGATTTTGGATACGCCGATTTTTTTGCAGGTTTCTTTTTGAGTATAATTTTAGCTTTTGAATGATTGATGAGTGATGATGTCTAGACCAGTCCGAGTTTTGGGAATTGACCCCGGTAGCCGTACCACAGGTTTCGGTATTATTGATTTGGTGGGACGCGAATACCAATATGTGGCATCAGGCTGCATTCGTACCATTCCAAACGATGAATTGGCGGGGCGAATTGGCGTGATTGTGCAACATATTGATGAAATCATTGAAACTTATCGTCCCAATCAAGCGGCGATTGAACAGGTTTTTGTTAACGTGAATCCGAAAGCCACCCTGATGTTGGGGCAAGCACGTGGGGCAGCGATTGCGGCATTGGTTTTGCGTGGGCTGCCAGTGCATGAATATACGGCTTTGCAGGTTAAGCAGGCGGTAGTTGGGCAGGGCAAAGCTGCCAAAGAGCAGGTGCAGCATATGGTTGTGAATATGTTGAAATTATCAGGAACGCCACAAGCCGATGCAGCAGATGGCTTGGCAGTTGCGCTGACTCATGCATTGCGCGGTTATGGTTTGGCGGGGCGGTTGGGCGGATTGGCGATTAAAGGTGGACGTTTTCAAATTTAACTTTTTGTTTATTCAAATTATCCCAAAATGTCTTCAGGCAGCCTGAAAGACAAAAATCCATCTTTTGAATATAATCTTGATGTTACGGTAGGTTAAAATTCCATTTCTGAAATAAGGCGATATTCCATGTCTATTCACATTTTAATCGTAGAAGATGAAGCCGCGATTGCCACGTTGATTCGCTTTAATTTGGAACAAGCTGGCTTTCAGGTCAGCGTTTCAGGCAGCGTGGAGGAATCTAAGATATTAATTAATAAACAATTACCTGATTTAATTTTACTGGATTGGATGTTGCCACAAACTTCAGGTGTGCAATTTGTTGGGCAACTTCGCGCCGATTCTCGCACGCGTGAATTGCCGATTATTTTGCTCACGGCGCGTAGCGAAGACGTGGACAAAGAAACAGGGCTGAATCAAGGTGCGGATGATTACATTACCAAACCTTTTTCGCCACGTGAATTGGTGGCGCGTGTGAATGCGCTTTTGCGCCGCCGTGCGCCACAAAAGACGGAAAATATCATCAGGTTATCATCACTGACGTTGGATCCAAGTCAATTCAGCGTCCAAGTGGCTGATAAAAAAATAGAATTTTCTCCTAGTGAATTTAAGTTGTTACATTTTTTTATGACTCATCCCAACCGAATTTACACACGGCGACAATTATTGGATTTGGTGTGGGGTGACCATATTTTTGTGGAGGAGCGCACGATAGATGTGCATATCCGCCGCTTAAGACGGGGTTTAGAAAGCGTAAATTTGGCGCATTGGGTGCAGACCATTCGCGGTAGTGGTTATCAATTTTCCCCTGATAAGACAGAAGTTTAATTATGTATAAACATTTTATTGTGATGTTCACGACCGTTTTGTTTAGTGTGATATTGGGTTGTATGGTGGGTGGCTGGCAAGGCGGTTTATTGTGGGGCAATTTGGTTTTGTTGTTGTGGTTGCTGCGCCATTTATTTCAGCTTTTCAGGCTGCATAAATGGCTACAAAATCCTAAAATTAGCAATATTCCAAAATCAAATGGCATATGGGGCGAGATTTTTGAAACATTATTGCGTCAAACCAAAAGCCGTAAAAAAAGTAAACAAAAACTTGCCAACGCACTTACGCGTTTAAATCGCATTGCAGAAGCCATGCCCAATGGCGTGATTTTGTTAGATAAATTGGGAAAACTGGAATGGCTGAATCAATCCGCCGCACAACATCTGCAATTGAATCCACATACCGACCGAGACAGTGTTTTTAAAGATTTAATTGAATTATCTGAATTAAATCAATTTCTTGAAGATTTAGATGATAAGCAGCCTGAAAAAACATTTTCGTTGCACAATCGCCCAATTTTAATTTCTAAAACCAAATTGGAAAACGAAAAGTTGTTGTTGGTTACACAGGATATGAGTGCATCCGAGCAATTGAATCAAACACGTGCAGATTTTGTCGCCAATGTGTCGCACGAATTGCGGACACCTTTGACGGTTTTGAGTGGTTTTGTGGAGACTTTATCGGATATGCCCGATTTGCCCAATGAGCAGCGACAGGAATTTTTGGCATTGATGCAGCAAGAAAATAAAAGAATGCTTAATCTTATCAAAGATTTATTGATTTTATCGCGCTTGGAACACGTTCAGCAAGATGACAAAGACAAACAAGCGGTGGATTTGTCGGAGTTAGCAAGGCACATTGCGCTTGATGGAAAGGCATTGTCTCAAGGGAAACATGACTTTATCTTAGAAATTGAACCAAATATTTGGATAACAGGAGTGTTGTTAGATTTGCAAAATGCTTTGAGTAATCTTGTGTTCAATGCGGTTCGCTACACGCCTGACGGTGGTAATATTCGCGTTGTGTTGCGACAAGATGGTACGCACGCGACTTTTAGCGTAACGGATACGGGCGTGGGGATTGCTCCCGAACACATTCCACGTTTGACTGAGCGATTTTACCGTGTTGATAAAGGGCGCAGCCGTGAAACGGGTGGCACGGGTTTGGGGTTGGCGATTACCAAACACGCGCTGGCAAAACATGGTGCGATTTTGCAAATTGAGAGTAGGGTGGGTGAGGGAAGCACGTTTTCAACAGAATTTGATTTGTTGCGATAATGGTTTCAGGCAGCCTGAAACCTTTGCAAAACCCAAAAATTAACTTAAATCTCGTCATTTTTGCAAATGCGGGAATCTAATAGCAAAATTTAGATAATTGATTTTATTTGATTGATTAAAAATCTATTTAAGATTGAAAATGGATTACCGCCTACGCGGTAATGATGACGGATAGTTTTGTAAAGGTTTCAGGTTCTAAGGACGCAAAATAATTTTAAGTTGAAAAAAAAAGCACCTCAAAAAATGAGGTGCTTTTTGTTTATTTAGCTTTTGACTTTTTGACTTTATGTTTTGAATGATGGGCTTGATGAGTTACTGTCTCATCATTGTCATCATTAGATACTGTGGAATGATCATCTTTTTGCTCCAATGATTGAGACAAAATTTTCATGCTTTCATCAAATTTTTCTGGTGTAAATTTATTTAAATGTCCGCGCAGTTTTGGAAAGTATTCAGATAAATCTACGGTACGTGGGCTATTGGCATCTAGCGTAAAACGAGGTTGGCTATAATCTAATTGATACCAAGTATTTAAGCGAATAGTCTTATTATTTAAATTATGGGATAGGTATGCGTCTACTAATTTTGGAAGACGAACTTGTGTCATTTGTGCAAGCAATCGTCCTTTTCGGTCTAAATACCATTCTCCGCTATTTAAATAGCCTGCCATGGTAGCCTTAATAAAACTCTCTAATTCTGATGTATCTGTTGAATTGGCTGTTTCTGGGTTAGTTAGATCGGCTTGTTTGATGTATGTATCCAAGAGTTTTAGGGTTAAGTCATAATCTTTTTCGGTCAAGCCTGCTTGTGGCTGAGTTTTTGCTAACTGAGCAAGTTCACGGCGTAATGCAACAAAGAATGTACGAATTAACTTGGTTTCAGTTTCATAATCCAAAGCCAAGCCGATGCGATGAACTGCGCCAATTGCCTTACCTTTTTCGTCCATTTCCAAACGTTTGAACGCCTGTTTGTCTATGCTTGCTAATGCTTCATCAATTGCTTTGGGTGCAGCAACGGCTATGCTTTTGAGTGGAAAACGCGTTTTAATATGTGCCCAAGTTTTGGGAGGTATTTGAATACGAATCACGTTGTCTTTTACAAGTTTGGGCTTGTCATTGATGCGTAAATTAAAAGTATCAATATAAGGGGAAATGGCAGAAGGTTCAACAAGGAACACGCCATTTTTAAAATCCATTTGCATGGGCATTTGGATATAAGCCAAAGCATTAGGTGCTTCATAACGCAGTTGTGGTATAGCTTCCATACGTGCGGCAGGTAAATCTATAGCACCTGTCATGCGTATAGAAAAACTGTTTAATTGATGCTGCAATAGATGGGCGTAAGAAGCAGTTTTTTGTTTTTCAGATTTTTGCCACTCTGCATCATATTCTTTGCATTCATTATTATTTTTATCACAATACTCATCTAAGTTTTTGGATTCTTTATTAGATGATTGAGGTTCTGCTGCACTAGGGGCTAATGACAATTCAAAAAAAGAGGCAAAGGATTTAAGATATTGTTTCCACGCAACCATCCCAAACCTTTGCCATGTCCCGAAACACGCTTACAAATGAAACATGGTCAAGACTGTTGCCTATTTTGAAACAGCTTGGCATTTATCGCAAGAAAAATTTACGCAAAACAGTAGAAGGTATCCTATTTCGCTTACGTACAGGCTGCCAATGGGCTGATATACCTAGTTATTTTGGTAAAGCAAACAGCCTTTACCAAAGTTTCAATCGCTGGTCTAAACGCGGTATTTTTACCCGATTATTCAAACATTTGGTAGATACACCCGATATGGAATGGGTCTTTATGGACGGTAGCCATATCCGCGTTCATCAACACGGTATGGGTAAACAATCCATTACGCATCAAGCTGTTGGTAAGAGTATCGGTGGTCATACGTCTAAAATTCATTTAGCGGTTGATGCTTGTGGTAATCCAATTGAATTTATCATTACAGCTGGTAATGTAAATGATATTGTTGTTGCGCCTGATTTATTGGCACAATTGGATTTAAGTGATAATGAAACCGTGTGTGCTGATAGGGGTTTTGACAGTGATACTTTTCGTCGGTTAATTCAGTCTAAACAAAGTAAAGCCAATATTCCATATAAGAAAAATAGAGAACATCTTAATGTGGGCACAGATTGGTATTTATATAAAATCAGGCACTTGGTAGAAAACGCTTTTGCGCGATTAAAGCATTTTCGTGCGCTGGCAACACGGTACGATAAATTAAAACGTAATTATGAAAGTACTGTATCATTAGCTTGTGCTTTGATTTGGTTGAAATTATAGCTAAAATGTCATTAGCCCCTAGCAGGCGATGCAATTAATTCTGCGGTAATTTTGCTATCAAAGTTGTAGCGGCTATCTTGTTTGAATTGACGTTGTGCTGATGTGCGTATCAAAGAATCAGGGCTGCCTGAAATACCACAGGCTGCCAAAGCCAATGTGCAAGCAGATAAAGTAAAGATTGAGCGAATATTCATCTAAAGTTCCTTTTTTGACAAGGCTAAAAAGTGTTAAAAACGTTTAGGATTATAATAGAAAATTAAAAATTTTAGAAAAATAAAAAATATATATCAACAAAAATTAATTTGTTTTTTGAAATCGATAGATGTACGATTTTGCAAATTGAGAGTAGGGTGGGTGAGGGAAGCACGTTTTCAACAGAATTTAATCTGCTTTCTCCGAGCTCCAATTTCGCGTAATTATTGCGCGAAATTTTCATTGTTCTGTTTTTATTTTAAACGATTATACTTTACAATTAATAACTTTGAAGCAAATAAACTTTACAACTCATAAGATTGTTTCTATTTATCCAATCATATAGAATGATTTTCTTTCCTAACCTTTTATTGAAAGGAATCATGTATGTTGAAAGCCAAATATTTACTTGCAGTCTTGTTGAGTGTGGGGGCATTAGGCGCACAAGCGGAATTTGTGGATACGCCAAGCAGTACTTCACTGAAAAATGAAAATATTACAACAGTGGAGCGTGCGCGCCGTTTGGCTGATGATACTCATGTAGTTTTAGAAGGTCGTATTACTGGTCGTGCAGGAACGCCAAACACCGAAGAATATTTCTTTGAAGATGCAACAGGCTCGATTAAAGTGGAAATTAATTCAGATGTATGGCGTGGGCAAAGTGTTAGTCCTAAAAATACCGTTCGTCTATATGGTGAAGTAGATCAAAATCATTTTAATAAAACGGTTGAGATTGAAGTCAAACAATTAGAAGTGTTGAAGTAAGCATTACTTATCATCAAAAGTAGCCTGAAAACCATTAATGATTTTCAGGCTGCCTTTTATTCAATTAAATCAATAATCAAGCAAAAATCAAATGTTCGCCCTGTGCATCAATGCGAATGGTACTTTCTGGCGCATATTGCCCATTAAGCAACGCTTTTGCCAACGGATTTTCAATTTCCGCTTGAATGGCACGTTTCAAAGGACGCGCACCGTAAATTGGGTCAAAGCCAGATTCCGCAATCAAATCCAATGCCGCGTCCGACACTTCCAAACGCAGATTTTGTGCAGCTAAACGGCGTTTCAGGCTGCCTAATTGGATTTGCGCGATGTTGCGAATATTTGCTTGATTCAAGCCGTGGAATACCACCACTTCATCAATACGGTTAATCAATTCGGGACGGAAATACGCTTTCACGTCTTCCATGACTGCTGCTTTTACAGCGTCATAATCCGAAGTATCACCCATATTTTGAATATTTTGGCTACCGATATTGGAAGTCATCACAATGACGGTATTTTTGAAATCCACTGTACGCCCTTGACCGTCCGTCAAACGACCATCGTCCAACACTTGCAACAAAATATTGAACACATCAGGGTGTGCTTTTTCCACTTCGTCCAACAAAATCACGCTGTATGGTTTGCGGCGGACTTGTTCAGTGAGATAACCGCCTTCTTCGTAGCCCACATATCCCGGAGGCGCACCAATCAAACGTGCAATGCTGTGTTTTTCCATGTATTCGGACATATCAATACGGATTAAGTGGTCTTCGCTATCAAACAAGAAACTTGCCAACGTTTTGCACAATTCGGTTTTACCCACGCCTGTTGGGCCCAAAAATAAGAAACTGCCATATGGTTTATTCGGGTCAGCTAAACCAGAACGGCTGCGGCGAATGGCATCTGCCACTGCACGCACGGCTTCATCTTGTCCAATGACGCGCTTATGTAAAACTTCTTCCATTTTCAACAATTTATCGCGTTCGCCTTCCATCATTTTTGATACAGGAATACCCGTCATACGCGATACGATTTCGGCGATTTCTTCCGCGCCCACTTGGGTGCGGAATAATTTATTGGTTTTCAGGCTGCCTGAAACGTCGGCGGCTTGCAATTGTTGCGTTAAGTTAGGCAATTGTCCGTATTCTAATTCAGAGGCTTTGGCATAATCGCCTGCACGTTTGGCTTGTTCAATTTTCAGTTTTAAATCATCAATTTGTTTTTTGATGTCAGCCGAACTGGAAGATGCGGCTTTTTCTGCTTTCCAAATTTCGTCCAAATCGGCATATTCTTTTTGCAAACTGGCGATTTCTTCGTCAATCAATGCCAAACGTTTTTTGCTGGCATCATCGGTTTCTTTGGCAACGTGCATTTTTTCCATTTGTAATTGAATGATGCGGCGATCCAGTTTATCCATTTGTTCGGGTTTGGAATCCAATTCCATTTTGATGCGACTTGCGGCTTCATCAATCAAATCAATGGCTTTATCAGGCAAGAAACGGTCGGTAATATAGCGGTTAGACAATTCTGCTGCTGCCACAATTGCAGGGTCGGTAATGTCTACGCCATGATGGATTTCGTAGCGTTCTTGCAAGCCGCGCAAAATAGCGATGGTTGCTTCTACGCTTGGTTCGTCCACCAACACTTTTTGGAAACGGCGTTCTAGTGCGGCATCTTTTTCAATGTATTGGCGATATTCGTCCAATGTGGTTGCGCCAATGCAATGCAATTCCCCACGTGCCAAAGCGGGTTTGAGCATATTGCCTGCATCCATTGCGCCATCGGTTTTGCCTGCGCCGACCAGCGTATGAATTTCATCAATAAAAATCAGGCTGTTGCCATCATCTTTTGCCAAATCATTTAATACGGCTTTCAGGCGTTCTTCAAATTCGCCACGGAATTTTGCGCCTGCAATCAACGCCGCCAAATCCAGCACCAACAAGCGTTTACCACGCAAAGATTCAGGTACTTCGCCGTTGACAATACGTTGCGCCAAGCCTTCTACAATCGCGGTTTTGCCGACACCTGGTTCGCCAATTAATACAGGGTTGTTTTTGGTACGGCGTTGCAGCACTTGAATGGCGCGGCGAATTTCGTCATCACGCCCAATCACAGGGTCAAGTTTGCCGTTGCGTGCGCGTTCGGTTAAATCGGTGGTGTATTTTTTTAGGGCTTCGCGTTGGTCTTCCGCGTCTTGGCTGTCAATGGTTTGACCGTTGTTTAATGCCATAATTGCCTCCGTTAATTGGTTTTTGTTCACGCCATTGTCTTTTAAAATTTTGCTGGCAACGTGATTTTCTTCTAATAAACTGGTTAAAAATAATTCGCTGGCAATGTAGGCATCGCCACGTTTCATTGCGGTTTTATCCATTAAATTCAAAGTACTATCGGTTTCGCGATTGAGCGTAATGTTTCCGCCTTGTCCCGATACTTTGGGCAAGGCATCAACGGCAGCCTGAACATCGCGTTTGATTTGCGCCAAATTGCCCCCAGCTTTTACGAGCAATGCGCCCATGCCATTGGTGGTGTCTGCGAGCATGGTTTGCAGAATGTGTAAATTATCAATGTAAGCGTTGTCTTTGGTCAGAGCCAAACTTTGTGCATCGCCTAAAATTTGTTGAAATTTAGTGGTGAGTTTTTCGTATCTCATGTGATTTTCCTTTTCAGGTTTAATGGTTCATGGGTAGGATATTAAGGCAACCTGAAAAAAAACAAGTGTTAAATTTTTAGGTTTTCTGAAAAAAGTTTTCATACAAAACAAAATAATATAAATTTGATTCAAAAAAAATCATAAAATGATTGTCAAAAAAAACAAACTCAGGTATAGTTCGCACTTCCTTAAGACGGAGGTTTGGCAGAGCGGTTTAATGCAACGGTCTTGAAAACCGTCGAGGGTTTGTAGCCCTCCGTGAGTTCGAATCTCACAGCCTCCGCCAAGTTTATTAAATGGTTTGAATTTCGGTTCAAGCCATTTTTTGTTTTGTAGAATCATCAAGTGGTCTAAAAAATGTGTTGTGAAATATATTTGCTGCACACGTGGAACTTTCAGGCTGCCTGAATATTTTTTTAAATTCACAATAAATACTTGTCGCCACCACACAATCACGTTACCATTTGTATTTTGATTGTTTTTCAGGCAGCCTGAAAATTATTTAACGAGATAATTCATATGATTAGTGATATTCAAAAATCAACCGAAAACAAAATGCAACGTTCTGTGGAAGTGTTGGGTGAAAATTTGGCGAAAGTGCGTACTGGTCGCGCTCATACGGGTTTGCTTGACCAAGTGGAGGTGGAGTATTGGGGCAATATGGTGCCTGTGGGTCAAGCGGCGAGCTTAACGTTGATTGATGCGCGTACCATTGGTGTGAAACCGTTTGAAAGCAATATGGCGAGCAAAATTGAAAAAGCGATTCGCGATTCTAATTTGGGTTTGAATCCGTCTTCGGTGGGTGATTTAATTCGTGTACCCATGCCCATGCTGACGGAAGAACGCCGCAAAGATTTGATTAAAGTGGTGCGTGGTGAAGCCGAAGATGGACGCGTGTCCGTTCGCAATGTGCGCCGTGATGCCAATGACCATATCAAAAAATTATTGAAAGATAAAGAAATTTCTGAAGATGATGCGCGTCGTGGTGAAGAAGCGGTACAAAAATTGACCGACAAATTCATCGCTGAAATTGACAAAATGTTGGCAAGTAAAGAAGAAGATTTGATGGCAATTTAATCATTGCCCAAAATAACAGGCAGCCTGAAAAGCACTTAAGATGTTTTTTAGGTTGTCTTTTTTATTGATGATGAAGTTATTTTATAACAATGCAAACTTGTTTTTACTTAGTGAGATTTATTTACAATAAAATCGGTGCAATAAAAATTTTTTAAATAAAAATAATAAGAAAACAAAAAATCAATCTCTCCTATTGAGATATAATAAGAATATTTCTCAATAATTCATTCAAAGTATTCATCATTTTTTCTAAAATAAGCAAGCAAAATTATCAAAAATTGGTTAAAATTGACCATTACACAAATTTACTTGAATGAAATATAGGTGTTAGTCATGTTGGCAAACTACTTTCCTGTGCTGATTTTCGCCATTGTTGGCTTGATTGCAGGCATTGTATTCATCCTGTTGGGCACGATTTTGGGTCCTAAACGCCACTACGCTGAAAAAGACACGCCATTTGAATGCGGTTTTGAAGCTTTTGAAAATGCGCGGATGAAATTTGACGTGCGTTATTATTTGGTCGCTATTTTGTTTATTTTGTTTGATTTGGAAGTGGCGTTTATGATTCCGTGGGCAGTGGTGTATAAAGATTTAATGGCTCAAACAGGGGCTTATGCGTTTTGGTCTATGCTGGTGTTCATCGTGGTTTTGACGGTGGGCTTTATTTACGAATGGAAAAAAGGTGCGCTGGAATGGGAATAGAAGGCGTTTTAAATAAAGGTTTTGTAACCGCCAGTGCGGATACCGTTTTGAATTATGTTCGTACAGGCTCATTGTGGCCTGTAACCTTTGGTTTGGCGTGTTGTGCAGTCGAAATGATGCACGCAGGCATGGCGCGATACGACCTTGACCGTTTTGGTATTATTTTCCGCCCATCGCCGCGCCAATCTGATTTGATGATTGTGGCAGGCACGTTGACCAATAAAATGGCTCCCGCTTTGCGCCGTGTGTACGACCAAATGGCAGAACCGCGTTGGGTGCTGTCTATGGGAACCTGCGCTAATGGCGGCGGTTATTATCACTATTCGTATTCGGTGGTGCGCGGTGCTGACCGTGTTGTGCCTGTGGATGTGTATGTACCTGGTTGTCCGCCAACTGCCGAAGCGTTGTTGTATGGCTTAATTCAGTTGCAAGGCAAAATTAAGCGCACTTGTACGATTGCGCGACACTAATCTTTCAGGCAGCCTGAAAACTTTAAAAATTAAGGATAATCATAAAATGAATTTAAAAACAATGTGTTTGTTGCCAATGTTGTTTGCTAGTTCTTTGGCGTTGGCGGAAATCAGTTCGGCTGAACGCGCTGACCCTATTGTTGCAAAATTGCTCAACAGCAAAGAATTAGGCAAGCCACAAGCGGTAGATTCTGATCCTATGCTTGCAGGTACTGGCGGCAAAGAGATGATTTATCCTGATACTTTTGAATTGGTTAATCCGAAAGAGCATTTATATGCCATCGTTACCGAAGTTCAAGACGACCCTGTATATCAAGAAGAAGGCATTAGTTATTATCGTCGCATGACTTATGCGCGTTGTGATAAATATCAATTTATACAAGGCTTGTTAATAAAATCTTTGGCTTTTAATGATAAAAATCAACCATTAAAAGTGTATGAACCAGCGGCTGAAAACTATTCATTGGAACTCAACGGGGACGATTACCAAGAATATTTAGAGATGTCGCACGAAACCAGCCGTGATATTCCTATGGTTCATGCGATTTGCACATTGGCAAAACAGAAAAAATAATATTTGTTTGAAAACGACTTTTCAGGCAGCCTGAAATGCCTGAAACCGAAACAAAAAAACAAACTAGGAGCGTGTTATGCACGTTATTGATTTACAGGCAGCCTGCACCGAAATTTTGGGCAAAAAAGCCAGCAAAATCCTGTTGGCATTTGATGAAGTTACCATTGAATGCCAGCCTGAACACTATTTAGACATCATGACCACCTTGCGCGACCACGAAGACTTACACTTTGAAAGCATAGTGGATTTGTGCGGTGTGGATTACAGCACTTATAAGAATGAGAAGTGGCAAGGCAAGCGTTTTGCTGCTGTCAGCCAACTGGTTTCCGTGAAACATAACCAGCGCGTGCGTGTGCGTGTGTGGGCGCAAGACGATGATTTGCCGCTTGTGCCATCAGTAGTCAATATCTACAACAGCGCGGATTGGTATGAGCGTGAAGCCTTTGATATGTATGGAATTATTTTCAATGAACATCCTGATTTGCGCCGTATTTTGACGGATTATGGTTTTGTCGGACACCCGTTCCGCAAAGATTTTCCTGTTTCGGGTTACGTGGAGATGCGTTATGACGAAACCGAGAAACGCGTGATTTATCAACCTGTAACCATTGAACCGCGCGAAATTACACCGCGTGTTGTGCGCGAGGAGAACTACGGTGGCTAAATTAAGAAATTACACGATTAACTTCGGGCCGCAGCACCCAGCCGCACACGGCGTATTGCGTATGATTTTGGAGTTGGAAGGCGAAACCATTGTCCGTGCCGACCCACATATTGGCTTATTGCATCGTGGTACGGAAAAGTTAGCTGAAACAAAAACTTATCTGCAAGCTTTGCCATATATGGACAGGTTGGACTACGTTTCCATGATGGTTAACGAGCAAGCGTATTGCATGGCGATTGAAAAATTGGTGGGTATTGAAGTGCCGATTCGCGCCAAATATATTCGCACCATGTTTGCCGAAGTAACACGCATTTTGAATCACTTGATGGGCGTGGGTTCGCACGCACTGGACATTGGCGCGATGACCGCGATTTTGTATGCTTTCCGCGACCGCGAAGAATTGATGGATTTGTATGAAGCGGTATCGGGGGCGCGTATGCACGCTGCGTATTTCCGTCCAGGTGGCGTATACCGCGATTTGCCCGATTTTATGCCGAAATACGAAAGCAGCAAATACCGCAACGCCAAAGTATTGAAAGAATTGAACGCGAGCCGTGAAGGCACGATGTTGGATTTTATTGATGCATTCTGTGAGCGTTTCCCGAAAAATATTGATACGCTGGAAACGCTGCTGACGGACAACCGCATTTGGAAACAACGTACCGTAGGCATTGGTGTGGTATCGCCAGAACGCGCTTTGCAAAAAGGTTTTACGGGTGTGATGTTACGTGGTTCGGGCGTGGAATGGGACATTCGCAAAAAACAACCGTATGAAGTGTATGACCAAATTGATTTTGATATTCCAGTAGGCGTGAACGGCGATTGCTATGACCGTTATCTGTGTCGCATGGCAGAAATGCGACAATCGGTTCGCATCATCAAACAATGTGCAGACTGGTTACGTGCCAATCCGAATTTGCCTGTTATTGTGGAAAATCACAAAGTCGCACCACCCAAACGCACCGACATGAAAATCGGTATGGAAGATTTAATTCATCATTTCAAATTGTTTACCGAAGGTATGCACGTTCCCGAAGGCGAAACCTACACCGCAGTAGAACACCCGAAAGGCGAATTTGGCATTTACATGATTTCCGATGGCGCAAACAAACCGTATCGCCTGAAAATTCGCGCCCCTGGGTTCGCGCATTTGCAAGGCATGGACGAAATGGCGCGTGGTCATATGTTGGCGGACGTGGTGGCGATTATCGGTACACAAGATATTGTATTTGGCGAAGTGGACAGATAATTTTTATTTTTCAGGCAGCCTGAAAACGAGAATGTATAAAAATGAGTACATTTAATGGTATTGGAACGCAATTTGTTGGCGAATGCTGTCAAGAAGAAGATGGTTCGTATATTGCAACTTATTGGTTTACGATTTTACACATTCCCATTATTCCCTTTTATAGCGCACGAATTCATGGGCAATATTCAGAAGAAGTGGCAATGGGACATTCAACTTTGACGGAGTACGAAGAATTACCGTTGTATTTTCCGCAAGTGATAAGAACGTATGCTTATTTAGCCATGATTGTCGGTTTGTATCATTTTATTCAAACTAAATTCAAAGCTGGCGATAGTAACCCACTGATTTGGATAGGTTTAGCATTACCGCTTTTAGCTTTGCCTTGGATTATGCGTTATTTTGCACGGAAAAAAGCAGGTTGGCGTTAAAAATAGGCAAAACGATTTTTCAGGCAGCCTGAAAACTAAACAAACCATTATTTTATTTAGGATTACAAAATGTTATCCGCACAATCATTAAAAGAAATTGATATTGAATTAGCAAAATACCCTGCCGACCAGCGCCGTAGTGCGATTATGGGCGCGTTGCGTATTGCGCAAGTAGAAAAAGGCTATTTAGCTGCAGAAACCATTGAATTTGTGGCGCAATATGTGGGCATTCCTGCAATTGCTGCCTATGAAGTAGCAACTTTTTACAATATGTATGACTTGCAGCCTGTGGGCAAATACAAATTGACGGTTTGTACTAATTTGCCGTGTGCCTTGCGTGGCGGTGTGGACGCTGGCGAATACCTGAAAGAAAAACTGGGCATTGGCTACGGCGAAACTACTCCTGACGGTAAATTCACGCTGGTAGAGGGCGAATGCATGGGTGCGTGTGGTGATGCGCCTGTTATGCTGTTGAATAATCACAAAATGTGTAGTTTTATGGACGCAGCCGCGATTGATAAAAAATTGGCGGAATTGGAGTGATTGAATTTTCAGGTTGTTTAAAAACGTGAATATATCAATAATTTTCTTTAGAGTGGGTGTAACGTGTTTTTCAGGTAGCCTAAAAGTTAAATTAAAGTTAAATTGGAAAAATTATGGTGAGAATGACTGCATCAGAACTATATGAAATTATGGATATGGTTCATCATGTTTTACAACAACGCCAATTGGCAAGGAAGTCTGAATTAAATGCAGAACAAGTTGCCGATGAAATTCTTGCTAGAGTTAGGCAAGAGCCATTAGATAAGAATAAAATTTATAAAGCTATTCAGCGTCTTATTGAAGATAAGAAAATAACTGTTCATCCGATTGATGGAAAATTGACTGTATATATTCCAAGGTCAATGCGTTGATAATTTGAAAAACTATATTTTCAGGCTACCTGAAAATTTAAAAAATACTACTCCAAAAATTTTAAAGACAACACTTTAAACCAAGGCGGCAAATCCTTTCAGGCTGCCTGAAAACTTAAAAAAAACAGTTAGGCAAACCAAAATGGCAATTTACCAAGCAGGCGTAATTTTTGAAAACGTAGATACCCGTAACCCAAATTGTTGGACACTCGCTGAATATCAGGTGCGTGGCGGTTATCAAGCGTTGCGCAAAATTTTAACCGAAAAAATCCCCCAAACCGATGTCATTGACGAAATGAAAGCGTCTGGTTTGCGCGGACGCGGTGGCGCAGGTTTCCCAACAGGTTTGAAATGGAGCTTTATGCCGCGTTCATTCCCTGGTGCAAAATACGTTGTCTGCAACACGGACGAGGGCGAACCAGGGACATTCAAAGACCGCGACATCATTATGTTCAATCCGCATGCCTTGATTGAGGGCATGATTATCGCGGGCTACGCTATGGGCGCGGAAGCTGGTTACAACTATATTCACGGCGAAATTTTTGAAGGTTTTCAATTGTTTGAAAAAGCCTTGCAAGAAGCGCGTGATGCTGGCTTTTTAGGTAAAAATATTATGGGTAGCGAATTTTCATTTGAATTATTCGCGCACCATGGCTATGGCGCGTACATTTGCGGCGAAGAAACGGCTTTATTGGAATCGTTGGAGGGCAAAAAAGGTCAGCCACGTTTTAAACCGCCATTCCCTGCTTCTTTTGGTTTATACGGCAAGCCGACAACGATTAACAACACGGAAACGTTTGCGTCTGTGCCGTTTATTATCCGCGATGGCGGCAAAACCTTTGCCGATAAAGGCATTGAAAGCGCGGGCGGTACGAAATTATTTTCTATTTCGGGACACGTTGAACGCCCAGGTAATTATGAAGTTGCGTTGGGTACGCCATTTTCGGAATTGCTGGCAATGGCTGGCGGTGTGCGCGGTGGCAAGAAATTGAAAGCGGTTATACCTGGTGGTTCGTCTGCGCCTGTGTTGCCAGCCGATATTATGATGTCGTGCAATATGGATTACGACAGCATTGCGAAAGCAGGTTCTATGCTGGGTTCGGGCGCAGTGATTGTGATGGACGAAGATGTGTGCATGGTCAAAGCATTGGAGCGTTTGAGCTATTTCTATCACGAAGAGTCGTGTGGTCAATGTACGCCGTGTCGTGAGGGTACAGGCTGGCTGTATCGTATCGTGCATCGCATTGCGATGGGCAAAGGTCGCCCCGAAGATTTGGATTTGCTAGATAGCGTAGGTAACAATATGGCAGGACGTACGATTTGTGCATTGGCAGATGCGGCGGTATTCCCTGTTCGCAGTTTTACCAAGCATTTCCGCGAAGAATTTGAACACTATATTGAGCATGGCAAGCCGATGAAACCGCATCAATGGGGTGGCTGGTAATTTTCAGGCTGCCTGACATGAGGAGAATTGATGAGTAAACCCTTTTTAAAATGGGCAGGTGGAAAAGCGAAACTTGTTGCAAATATCAGTCATCAACTCCCACAGGCAAAGCGGTTAGTTGAGCCGTTTGCAGGGTCGGCAGCAGTATCATTGGCATTAGAATTTGACACGTATTTATTGAATGACGCCAATGCAGATTTAATTAATGTGTATTCCATATTAAAAGAAGAAAAACAAGAATTCATTGATTATGCGCAATCGTTTTTCACACCTGAAAATAATCAGGAAACACGGTTTTATGAATGGCGTGAATGTTTTAATCACACTGAAAATTGTGTAGAAAAAGCCGCTTTGTTTATGTATTTGAACCGTCATGCGTTTAACGGTTTATGTCGTTACAACAGCAAAGGTGGGTTTAATGTACCGTTTGGGCGTTATAAATCGCCATATTTTCCTGCTGATGAAATGCGCGGCTACATCGAAAAATCTGATCGCATCACATTGATGTGCGGCGATTTTCAGGCAGCATTAGATTTGGTACAGTTTGATGATGCCGTTTATTGCGATCCACCGTATGTGCCACTTAATGAAACAGCGTCATTTACGGCTTATTCACAAGGTGGATTTACTTGGCAAGACCAAGTTAGTTTGTTGCAATGTGTTGAACAGGCAGCACAAAAATGTAGAGGCGTGGTTTTGTCTAATCATGATACGGCTGCTACACGTGAACTTTACCGAAATGCTTATATTGAAGCGCTTGAAGTACAACGAAACATTGCTGCAAAAGGCAGTAGCCGTGTAAAAGTAGGTGAATTGTTGGCGCGTTGGCATGAGTGAGAATTTGTCTTGGAGTAGTTTTATGATTAAAGGTGGGACAGGTGGTGGTCGTACACAAACAGGTTTACGTTTTGAGCAGCGAACGGACATTAAACAATTATTTGAACAAATTGATGGTTATGAATTAAAACAATCGAGTAATAAAACGGGTTACGAAATTTGGTTTAAGGGTGATTTGTTGGCGTATTGTTTTAAAAAGCGTGAACTGTATCGTTTTTTGGAACAGGAGTCGTATTGTATTGATTGGAAGAAATATTTATCTAAACGCCTAGAACCTGATAATGCATTGTTTGTGATTGTGCGCGATACTTTATTCATTATTGAAATTAAATTTCAGCAAGTACTTGGTTCGGTTGATGAAAAATTGCAAACATGTGATTTTAAACGTAAACAATACAGCAAATTGGTGCGTGATTTAAATTGGCGCGTGGAATATGTTTATGTATTGAACGATTGGTTTCGGAAGCCTGAATACAAGGACACGTTGGATTATATTCATGCAATGAATTGTCATTATTTGTTTAATGAAATTCCGCTTAAATGGTTGGGTTTACCCCACGAATAATTAATTTCAGGCAGCCTGAAACCCTTGAAAAATTTTTTAAATACAAAATCGTAACTAGGAAGAACCATGTTACAAATCCAAATTGATGGTAAACAAATTGAAGTGAATCAAGGCGCAACCGTAATGGAGGCGGCACATGAATTGGGAACGTATATCCCCCATTTCTGTTATCACAAAAAACTCTCTATTGCTGCCAACTGCCGTATGTGCTTGGTGGAAGTAGAAAAAGCCCCTAAACCTTTGCCTGCGTGTGCGACACCCGTAACCGATGGCATGGTGGTACACACGCATTCGGCAAAAGCCAAACAGGCGCAAGAAGGCGTGATGGAATTTCTGCTGATTAATCACCCATTGGATTGCCCGATTTGCGACCAAGGCGGAGAGTGTCAGTTGCAAGATTTGGCGGTGGGCTACGGTAAATCCGCCAGCCGTTATGAAGAAGAAAAACGTGCAGTAGTCGGTAAAGATATGGGGGCGTTGATTTCAGCAGAGGAAATGAGTCGCTGTATTCATTGTACGCGTTGCGTGCGTTTTACTGAAGAAATCGCGGGCGAGCAGGAAATCGGGATGGCAAACCGTGGTGAATTTTCTGAAATTATGCCGTTTATCGGTAAAGTGGTGGAAACCGAATTATCAGGTAATGTGATTGATTTGTGTCCTGTGGGTGCTTTAACCAGTAAACCATTTCGATATGACGCGCGTTCGTGGGAATTGTCGCGCCGTAAATCAATTTCTGCGCACGATTCTTTGGGTTCTAACCTGATTGTTCAAACCAAAGACCACACCGTACGCCGTGTGTTGCCATTGGAAAATGAAAGCATCAATGAATGCTGGATTTCTGACCGCGACCGATTCGCCTACGAAGGTTTGTATCACGAAAGCCGTTTGCAAAAACCCAAAATCAAACACGGCGGTGAGTGGCAAGAAGTGGATTGGACCACCGCTTTGGAATACGTCCGCCACACATTAGAATGTATCGGTAAAGAAGAGGGTAAAGACCAAATCGCGATTTGGGCAAACCCAATGAATACCGTAGAAGAATTGTATTTGGCGAAAAAATTAGCCGATGGTTTGGGTATCAAAGCCACAACTGCGCGTTTGCGTGAAAGTGATGGTCGGCTTTCAGGCAGCCTGAAGGGAGCGCAATGGTTGGGTCAATCCATTGAGCAATTAGCTGCGTGTGAAGCGGTGTTGGTAGTGGGTGCGAATCTGCGCAAAGAGCAGCCCTTGCTTACGGCACGTTTGCGCCGTGCGGCGAAAAATGGTATGGCATTAAGTGTCGTGGCGGCGTGTAAAGAAGTATTGCATATGCCTTTGTTGACACAAGATGTGTTACACCCAAATGAATGGGCTAATTATTTGAATAATTTGGCTGAACATCATGATTATACGATTTCAGGCAGCCTGAAAAATGCTGCTACCGCTGCCATTATTTTGGGTGCTGATGTACAGAATCACCCAGATTTTGCAGGGATTTATGTGGCGGCACAAAAATTAGCCAATGCCACTGGTGCGACTTTGGGCGTATTGCCACAAGCTGCCAATAGTGTGGGTGCGGACGTGGTGGGCATCAATCAAATGGCAATCAACCAAATGATTGAGCAACCCAAAAAAGCCGTTTTATTACTGAATGTTGAACCTGAATTAGACGTGCTGGGTGGTGCGCGAGTTGTGAATGCTTTAAGACAGGCTGGCAGCGTGATGGCATTTACGGCTTATGAAAATCCGAATTTATTGGAAGTGTGTGATGTGTTGTTGCCGATTGTGCCATTTACCGAAACTTCAGGCAGCTTCATCAATATGGAAGGGCGTTTGCAGTCATTTCATGGTGTGGTGAAGGCGTTGGGCGAAGCGCGACCATTGTGGAAAATTTTGCGTGTTTTGGGTAATGTCTTGAATGTTGAAGGTTTTGATTATGAAACCAGCGAGCAAGTTTTAGCAGATGCGATTTCTGTTAGCACGCTGCCTGAAAAATTGAGCAATGACAGTATCTTAACTGCAATCAGTGTACAACCACAAGGCGATAAATTGATTCGCGTGGGGGGCGTGGGTATTTATCATACCGACCCGATTGTACGCCGTGCAACTTCATTACAACAAACCAGCCATGCTGCCACACCTGAAGCACATTTAAATCCCAACACTTTGAAAGTATTTGGTTTACAAGATGGCGAACAAGTGTTTGCAAAACAAAATGGTGCAGCTGAATTGGTAACCGTTCGTGCGGATATGGGTTTGGCTGAAAATGTGGTTTACTTGCCCCTGCACCCTGAGAATGCGGCGTTGGGCGGTTTGATGAATAGCATTGAGTTAACGAGGGCATAATCATGCAAGAATGGTTTCAAACCTTATTTGCCACAACTTTAGGCTTGGGCGAAATGGGCGCAATTATTGGTTTAATCGTGTCCATTATTGTGAAAATTGTGCTGATTTTAGCCCCATTAATTTTAACGGTGGCTTATTTAACTTATTTTGAACGCAAAGTTATCGGTTTTATGCAATTACGTGTGGGACCGAATGTGGTTGGTCCTTGGGGCTTGATTCAGCCGTTTGCAGATGTATTAAAACTGCTGTTCAAAGAAGTAACACGCCCAAGTTCATCTAATAAATGGTTGTTTTATATTGGACCTATGTTGTCGCTGGCACCATCATTTGCGGCGTGGGCAGTGATTCCATTTAACGAAGAATGGGTTTTGACCAATATTGATGCAGGCTTATTGTATATTTTGATGATTACATCTTTGTCAGTTTATGGTGTGATTATTGCAGGTTGGGCATCTAACTCAAAATATGCGATGTTGGGTGCGATGCGTGCTTCGGCACAAACGATTTCGTATGAAATTGCGATGAGTGCGGCATTGGTATGCGTGATTATGGTTTCAGGCAGCCTGAATTTTAAAGATATTGTGGCAGCGCAAGCAACTGGTATAGCAGGTGGCTCAATTCTTTCGTGGAACTGGTTGACATTGTTCCCTGTATTTTTGGTATATTTAATTTCTGCTGTTGCGGAAACGAACCGTGCACCGTTTGACGTGGCAGAGGGTGAGTCGGAAATCGTGGCAGGACACCATGTAGAATATTCAGGTTTTGCGTTTGCACTGTTTTTCCTTGCTGAATACATTTTCATGATTTTGATTGGCGCGTTGACAGCAATTATGTTCTTGGGCGGTTGGTTGTCGCCATTCCCACAAAGTTGGGGCATCATCGGCACACCAAGCGCGTTTTGGATGTTCGCAAAAATGGCGTTTGTGTTATACGGCTATTTATGGATTCGCGCGACATTTCCACGTTACCGCTATGACCAAATCATGCGTTTGGGTTGGAAGGTATTGATTCCTGTTGGCTTTATTTCTATCGCGGTATTGGCGGCTTGGATGGTCTCGCCGTTGAGCTTGTGGAAATAATTTCAGGCAGCCTGAAAAAGAATGCGGATAGAAAAGTAATGTATCAATCTTGTTCTGCACAACTTGAATTAGATTTTGCTCCAATGGGTTCACTGAATATTCCACATAAATTAAAAGCGATTGATTTATTTGCAGGTGTGGGCGGTATTCGGACAGGCTTTCAGCAAGCATTTGGCGAGCGGATTGAATTTGTATTTTCATCAGAAATTGATAAATTTGCGCGACAAACTTACGCAGCAAATTATCATGAAATTCCATACGGCGACATTACTCAAATTCAAGCGCATGAAGTTCCGACACACGATATTATTTTGGCAGGATTTCCATGCCAAGCGTTTAGCGTAGCAGGTTTACGAAAAGGTTTTGCCGATACGCGTGGAACGTTATTTTTTGATGTAGCACGGATTGCGGAATACCATAAACCTAAAATTTTGTTTTTGGAAAATGTCAAAGGTTTTAAAAATCACGATAAAGGCAACACGTTTGCGACAGTGAAATTAACTTTGGAGCAATTGGGTTATCGGGTTTATGCTGATGTGCTGAATGCGAAAAATTTTGGTGTACCGCAAAATCGTGAGCGCATTTATATTGTGGCAATACGAAATGATTTTAATCCGACTTTTAACTTGGATTTTGATAAGTTGAAAAACACCAAGGTAAATTGCCAAGTAGGTGATATTTTGCAAAATCAAGTTGATGAAAAATACACGATTTCTGACAAATTATGGGCTGGACATCAACGCCGAAAAGCAGAGCATATTGAGAAAGGTAATGGTTTTGGCTACTCATTGTTTAACGCGCAATCGCCTTATACCAGTACTATTAGCGCACGTTATTACAAAGATGGTTCAGAAATTTTAATTGAGCAAAATGGCAAAAATCCGCGTAAACTCACGCCGCGAGAAGCCAGTTTATTGCAAGGTTTTCCATCTGATTTTGTGATACCTGTTAGCGATGTGCAGGCGTATAAACAATTTGGAAATAGTGTTGCCGTTCCAGTGATTAAGGCGTTGGCGCAAGAAATTTATATGGGATTATTCCAAAATGAAATTGCCTAAAATTGATTTATCTGATGAAAAAATTGATGTGAATTTAAAATTTTATTTCTTTTTAAAATACATCATTAAAGCGAAATTTGCTGATAATCAAATTTATGATATTTTGGAGCAAAGCCAATTATTTTCAGGTTTACAAAATATTCAGGTTTTTCAGGCTGCCATTTTGGAGAAGCTGCCTGCAAACAATAAAACCAATCAAAATAAGCGTAATATTTTGAATGATATTTTTGTAGAAATAGACAGTGAATTGATTTTGTCGGTATTTTTATTTAGCTTGAAATTGTATTTAATTAAAGATTTATTGTTGGAAGAAGCAAAAGTTAAACGTGCCAGCAATTTAGAAAAATTAAAAGAACTCAATCCTTTATCATTAGAATACGACAAAATTACGGTTTTTAATCCTTATTCAGTACGCGTGAGCGGCTCTCTGTTGTGTTTGGCATTTTTTGAGAGTTTGCAAACTGGATTTGTATCGCAACAGACCGATGATTTTATTCATAAATTGGTACAAGAAGCGCAAACCCTATTGGAGCAGGGTATTGAACCTAATCAGATTTTTATGTTGGTTTTTAATGAGAGTTTGAATCAGTCTATTACCAGTAATAGTGGTTCGGATTATGAAAGTCGGATTAAATCAGTTTTACTCCGTTTGGGGCTGCCTGCAAGCAATATTCAGAAAAAACATGATTTGGCGGACAGTTCCACCGAATTTGATTTTTTCTTTGAATACAATGGTAAAACATTTGGTATCAGTGCTAAACGGACGTTACGCGAAAGGTACAAGCAATTTATTAAAACGGCGCAGATGTCGCAAATTGATGTGATGATAGAAATCACGCTTGGCACAGATTTGAGTAAAGATAAAGTGAAGGCAATCAGACAGCACAATGTGTATTTATTTGTTGCTGACGAAATTTATTGTAGCCAAACATATTTACAATCAATAAATGGTGTCTATTCCTGTTTAGATTTGAGTTTAGATTTATTAGACAAATTGGCTGAATAGTTTTCAGGCAGCCTGAAAACCAGTTTTTAAAATTAAAAATCAACAACGAAACCACACCAAAATAGAATAGGGTGTATTAAATATGGCAAACTTTTTTAAAACCTTTTTGTTGGGCGAACTCGTCAAAGGCATGGGCGTAACGCTCAAAAACTTTTTCGTGCGTAAAGACACGATTTATTTCCCCGAAGAAAAAACGCCCCAATCCGTGCGTTTTCGCGGACTTCACGCCCAACGCCGTTATCCCAATGGCGAAGAACGCTGTATTGCCTGTAAATTATGCGAAGCGGTATGCCCCGCGATGGCAATCAATATTGAAAGCGAAGAACGTGAAGATGGTACACGCCGCACAACTCGTTATGATATTGACTTAACAAAATGTATTTTCTGCGGATTTTGTGAAGAGGCATGTCCCGTTGACGCGATTGTGGAAACACATATTTTTGAGTATCACGGCGAAAAACGCGGCGATTTGCACATGACTAAACCGATTTTGCTGGCAATTGGCGACAAATACGAAGCCGAAATCGCTAAACGTAAAATGGCTGATGCACCTTATCGTTAATGGATATTTTCAGACAGCCTGAAAATTAATTTAAGGAATTAGTCTTATGAATTTTAAAGCCTCTATTATTGAGCAACAATTTTTGGGTTTAGATGATGAAACTAAAAATGCGTTGCGTGATGAATTGAATTTAGGTTCAGATGAAAATAAATTCAAGTCTACACTTTTTTTGTATTATTCAACTAAAATCTTATTGGATTTGGAAAGAGATGAAACGATAGAGTGTCTTGTTGATGGTGGGCAAGATTTTGGTATTGATGCTATTTATGTTAATGAACCTGAAGAGCATGAGTTACCCATTACTATTATTCAAGCAAAATACACAAATAATTTAAAGGGCGACAGCAATTTCCCTGAAAGTGGGATTAAGGAAATGCTAAATGCATTGCGTTATTTGTTTGACCCTTATGCTCAGTTGGGGGCTGTTAATGAGCGTTTGCGTACTAAAGTGGAAGAAATTCGTTCTTTTATTCGTGAGGGTAATATCCCAAAAATTCGTGCGATTGCTTTGAATAATGGTTTAAAGTGGAATGAAGCTGCACAGGAACAGATTGATTTATCAGGATTTGGTCAACAAGTTGTGTGGGAGCATGTTAATCATGATACCTTATTGGACTTGTTAAACAGTACGAAAAAGGTTGATGCAAATTTACAGTTGCTGGGCGCGGCGATTGTGGAAGACATGAATTTTAGTCGAGTGTTTGTTGGGCGTATGGCGGTTCGTGAAGTGGCGGAGTTGATTGGGCAACATGGCGACCGTTTATTAGAACGCAATGTTCGACGTTATTTGGGATTGCAGGGTAATCGCGTTAATACTGATATTCATACCACATTAAATCAAGAACCAGATAATTTTTATTATTATAATAATGGTTTAACATTGGTTTGTAAAAGTTTTAGCTATAATGCTCTGCAAAAGAATGATTTTTTGGTGCGTACCAAAGATTTGCAAATTGTTAATGGCGGTCAAACATCGATGACTTTACATCATTACATGAGACAGCATGAAACTGTTTCTGAAAATGCTTCTGTGTTGGTACGAATTTATGAGTTGCCTGATGAGCAATATGAAAATTATGTCAGCAAAATTACCCATGCGACCAATAACCAAAATCCTGTTGATTTAAAAGATTTGCGTGCCAATGATGAGAAACAGCGAAATCTGGAGGCGGGCATAAAGGAACTGGGTTATGTGTATCATCGTAAACGCAGTACCGCCAATGTCCGTACTGGCGATATCACGTCAGGTATGGCGGCAGAAGCCATTTTGTCTGTTATTTTGAAAAAACCGCACCAAGCCAAATTCAATGCAAAAGAGCATTTTGGTAAATTTTATGATGTGGTTTTTTCAGCAGAATTGAATGCTGCACAAACTGTAATTGCGGTATTGATTTACCGCTTTACAGAAGCACGCCGTAAAAAATTATTGAGTACAGACAAAGTATTCGTGCGTTATGCTTCTTGTTTTTTGGCGATGCAAATGGCACAAAAATTGTCTGATGAAAAACAATTAGGAGAACAATTGATTCTGTTGAATCATCGAAATTTTGCTGAAGTTAAAGCAACATTAGATGCAAAGATGGAAACTTATTTTGAAATGGCTGTACAAGATATTGATCACGCACTATCTCAATTGTATGGTGAATCATATATGGTTACGATTTCGCTGCAACAATTGTCAGCGACTTTCCGTCGTGCAGATTTAATGGAAAAAATTTTTCAGGCAGCCTGAAAACGAATAAACAATTAAATAGAAAGTAAATTATGACTTTCCAACTGATTTTATTTTATTTATTTGCCGCGATTATTTTGTATGGCGCGTTGCAAACTGTGTTGGCGAAAAATCCTGTACACGCTACGTTGCATTTGGTGCTGACGTTTTGCGTGTCGGCGATGATGTGGCTTTTGATGCAAGCAGAATTTTTGGGCATTACGCTGGTGGTGGTTTATGTGGGTGCGGTGATGGTGCTGTTCTTGTTTGTTGTGATGATGCTCAACATCGACATAGAAGAAATGCGTAAAGGTTTCTGGCGTCATGCACCTGCAGCGATGGTGGTGGGTGTGTTGATGGCGGTAGCATTGATTGCGATTTTGGTTGCGCCTGATACTGCACTCAACCAATTTGGTTTGATGAAAGATATTCCTGCTGATTACAGCAATGTGCGTGATTTGGGTATACAGTTGTACACGACTTATATGTGGCAATTTGAATTGGCAGCGGTGCTGTTGGTATTGGGTATGGTTGCCGCGATTGCGCTTGTTCATCGCAAATCAACTAATCCAAAACGCATTGACCCTGCTGACCAAGTGAAAGTCAATGCTGCCGAAGGTCGTATGCGCTTGGTGAAAATGGAAATAGCAGTGCAAGTACCCCAAACGCAGCCTGAAAACACGGAAGAGAGTAAAGCATGATTACGATTACACATTATTTGGTGCTGGCGGCTTTGTTATTTGGCATTAGCGCGATGGGCATTTACATGAATCGCAAAAACGTGCTGGTCTTGCTGATGTCTATTGAATTGATGTTGCTGGCGGTAAATTTTAATTTTATCGCGTTTTCGCAATATTTAGGCGACACTGCTGGGCAGATTTTCGTGTTTTTCGTGCTGACGGTGGCGGCGGCGGAAAGCGCGATTGGTTTGGCGATTATGGTGCTGGTGTACCGCAATAAACAAACGATTAACGTAGCGGATTTGGATACGCTCAAAGGTTGATTTTCAGGCAGCCTGAAAGGACAAAATCATGTTAAGCGAAACCGATATTTTAACCGCCACGAATGGCACACGTTTGCTGTATTTATTGGCTACTTGTGGCAGCGCGGCAATCGGTTCGTGGCTGTATCAGAGCCTGTTTGCGTTGACAGTTACGCGCGATGAAATCATTGCCAGCACATTGTTGGGCGTGGTGTTTTTCCTGTTTGCGGTTGGCATGATGTTTTGGAATATTTATTTTGCGATAATTGGCGGTTTGATTTTCGGATTTGCCGTAACCAGAAGATTAGAAATTATCAATGAAAAACGCGATAATTTTTGAATTTCAGGCAGCCTGAAAAGCAAATAACCCAAATAAAAAAATTAGCTGAAAAAGTTTTTAAATTAAAAAGGTTCACTTCCATGAACGACATGACTTTATATTTAATCATTGCACTCACGCCTTTGGTGGGCTGCTTACTGGCGGGTTTGTTTGGAAACCAGATTGGCAGACGCGGCGCACATTGTGCCACTATTTCGGGCGTGGCGATTTCCGCGCTGTTGTCGGCGTATGTGCTGTACGGCTTTGCTATGGGCAGCCGCGCCAAGTTTGACGAAAACGTATACACATGGCTTACCATGGGTGGCGTGGACTTTTCTGTCGGCTTTCTTGTGGACAGCTTAACCGCCATGATGATGGTCGTGGTAACGTCCGTATCGCTGATGGTACACATCTACACCATCGGTTATATGCACGATGAAGAAGTGGGTTATCAACGCTTTTTCAGCTATATTTCTCTGTTCACATTCAGTATGTTAATGCTGATTATGTCCAATAACTTCATTCAACTATTTTTCGGTTGGGAAGCGGTGGGCTTGGTTTCCTATTTATTGATTGGCTTTTATTTCAAACGTTCAAGCGCGACTTTTGCGAATTTGAAAGCGTTTTTGGTAAACCGCGTTGGCGACTTCGGTTTCTTGCTCGGCATTGGTTTGGTGTTGGCGTATTTTGGCGGCAGTTTGCGTTATCAAGATGTGTTCGCGTATTTGCCAAATGCGGCTGGCGTGGCGTTTTTGGGTACGGATTTGATTACGGTAACTTGTTTGCTGCTGTTTGTGGGCGCAATGGGTAAATCGGCGCAATTTCCGTTGCACGTTTGGCTGCCTGATTCTATGGAAGGTCCGACCCCGATTTCTGCGTTAATCCACGCGGCAACCATGGTTACGGCTGGTTTGTTTATGGTTTCGCGTATGTCGCCGATGTACGAAATGAGTACGACTGCCCTGTCGGTTATCATGATTATTGGCGCGATTACTGCATTGTTTATGGGTTTTTTAGGCACGATTCAAAACGATATCAAACGCGTGATTGCGTATTCCACATTGTCTCAATTGGGTTATATGACGGTTGCGTTGGGCGTGTCGGCTTATTCTATTGCGATGTTCCATGTGATGACACACGCGTTTTTCAAAGCCTTGTTATTCTTGGCGGCAGGTTCGGTAATTATCGGTATGCACCACGACCAAGATATGCGCAATATGGGCAATTTGCGTAAATATATGCCGATTACTTGGGCAACCATGTTGATTGGTAATTTATCGCTGATTGGTACGCCGTTGTTTTCGGGTTTTTATTCCAAAGATTCTATTATTGAAGCGGTGCACGCCAGCAATTTAACTGGTAGCGGCTTTGCGTATTTTGCGGTACTGGCAAGTGTGTTTGTTACGGCGTTTTATGCGTTCCGTCAATACTTTATCGTGTTTCACGGCAAAGAGCGTTGGCGCGAAATTGAACATCATCACGATGAACACCACGATGACGCACATCATCACGGTTTGGGCAAAGACGACAATCCGCACGAAAGCCCATGGGTGGTTACATTCCCATTGATTTTCTTGGCGATTCCGTCTGTGATTATCGGTGCTTTGACCATTAACCCATTGTTGTATGGCGATTTCTTTAAAGATGTGATTTATGTGAACCACGAAGCGCACCCTGTGATGCACGAAATGGCGCAAGAGTTTCACGGTATTTTTGGCATGGTTACGCATAGTTTCGTGTCGCCTGTGTTGTATTTGGCGATTGCTGGCGTGGCGGCGGCTTGGTTCTTGTATGTGAAAGCACCGTCTGTACCTGCGAAAATTCAGGCAGCCTGCAAACCGATTTATACGCTGTTGGACAACAAATATTATTTGGACACACTGTATTTCAATGTGTTTGCCAAAGGCAGTCGCAAACTGGGCGAGTTTTTCTGGAAAGTGGGCGATACCATGATTATTGACAATGGCATCGTGAACGGTTCGGCAAAAGCAGTTGGCGCAATCGCCGCACAAGTTCGCAAAGCACAAACTGGCTTTATCTACACTTACGCGGCTGTGATGGTGTTTGGTGTGTTGGTGATGATTGTGGCGTTTTTCTGGAATTTGTGGTTTAAGTAATGGGGTAGGGTGGGTGTGAACCCACCTTGCTGGAATGGGTGTAGGTCGGATACTTGTATCCGACATTTTCAATGACATAGACGACATTAACGCAAGGAATTAAGAGAAAATGAGTAATGAGCTTTTGTATTTGGGTTCTTTGTGTTTACTTTGTGTGATAGGTACTGTTGTATTATTGAAAACTAAATTGATTAACGTAGAAACTGAACCAAATAAAAATAAGAAAATTGTTATTTTTTTAATGCTTGCTATTTTATTGATGTTTGCCTTGATTGGCTTGGAGCAATAAATTGGTGTAGGACTAAAAATGTATTGAACGTAAAATGGGTATATAAATGAAAGATTTATTGAATGGCGTGGTTCGCTTTGAAGGCGTAAAAGGCGTTGGCATAATACAAGTTGATTTTGTTCCTAATCAACGTGTTTACACATTTATTGGCGCAAATGGGGTGGGTAAAACAAAATTGTTGGAGTGTTTGTTTACGGTTTTGTTTTTGACTTCTGATACGATTCATCAACAATTAACATATGAAGCTATTCGTCTTGATGAAATTCCATTTAAAAAAATAGAAATATCAGCCCAAAATCTTAAAAGAGATGTGAATGACGGTATTGGTGCTGGTTATGCTGTTATGCACGTATGGAAAGAAAATTGGAAATTAGAAAAATATTTACATCAATTCCCATTTATTTATCTTGCGACACAAAATCGTGGCAATATTCATAGCGTAGAAAATAGTATTCAAAAAATAGGAAATTACAGACAACGTTCTGAACAATATTTAGAAAAATTGTTTTCCGTTTTCAGTCAGCCTGAAAATTTCAAAAGCCTGAATATGGACACCAATTTAGAAGAATGGATAATCCAACGCGCCCAGTCTGCCAACCCCTATCAATCCAAAGCAGATAACCGTAAAATTGAATTGGACACTTTATTATCCATTTTAAATCAAATTGATGAATGCATTGACAGCGAATTTTTGGAAATATCGGGCGACAATCGCGTGTTCATCAAAGTAAGTGGTGATAAACGTGAATTATCTGAATTATCAAGTGGTTTCACGTCCATTTTGAAAATGGTGCAATCCATTATCGCGGGTTACAGCTATTTTACCAATGAACAGCAAATCGCCCGTGTGCGCGGCATGGTGCTAATTGATGAGATAGAAAGCCATTTGCACAATGAGTGGCAGGTTAAAATTATTCCTTTGTTGAAGAAATTGTTTCCGAATACCACGTTTTTGATTACCACGCATTCGTCTTTGGTGATTAGTCAGTTGGAGCAGGGCGAGGCGTATCGTTTGGCACGTGAAGATGATGGCATTGTGTATGGAAAATTAATTGATTATCCAAATAATATGGCGTTCGTGGATTTGCTGAATGAGGCGTTTGATGTGGATTTGAATAAATTGAAAATTGAACGTGTGCAGGAAAGTGACCAAACACAAGCAAAACAAGCCTTGCTTTCTTTGGTTCGGCAAGAATTGGCAAAATTGGAGACTAAATAATGACGATTTATTTTTTGGATACCAATGTGTTAGGCTGTATTGTTAATCCCAATCACAATCCAGAAACGCGAGAACGTATTTTGCGTGAATTAGAACAAAAATTAATGCAAGATAATACATCGCTGATTAGCAGCCAGTTGGTTCGTTATGAAGTTTTGCGCGATGTAAATTGGCAAGATGATGAAAAATACAATGATTTTTTGCAAAATTTAGCTGCTTTTCCGTTTTTAGATATTACAGAAAGTGTGTCAGATTTAGCCAGTAATTTGTATCGTTTTGATGCGTTTGATGCAGCACAGCAAAATGTGAATAAAAATTTTGAAAAAAGAAAATTTGACGTATTTCATTATGCTACGGCGGTTGTGAATGACGTGGAAATGTTTTCGGACGATCGCGATTTGGTCAAAATTAAGCAATTACACGAGAAAATGTTGGCAAAAACCCAAAAATAATTTTCAGGCAGCCTAAAAATAGAAATATGTAGAATATAATTGGTTTATTTTTATTATATTTATATATAAGTTATATTTATTATGTTTTTAAATCAGTTTAGATTTTTGTGTAAATATTTTAATAGACTTCCTGCGAAATCACAATTTTTCTAGGTTTTAGAATTTTGCTACATCCTGTAATTAAGCATGTTTTAAAAAATTGGGATTATTGTTTCGCAGGAAGTCTATTCTTATTATAAAGATATAATTCACGGAAATAAGTTAAGCGCGGAAGCTGTGCAGTTATATAGCCAAGCTGATGTAAAATTATGTCAGGACAAATTATGTGTTAAAACACAAACTACGCTGCAAGAATTTAGAATGGCATCGTGAACGGTTCGGCAAAACTGATGGGTGCAGTTGCCGCGCAAGTTCGCAAAGCACAAACTGGTTTTATTTACACTTACGCGGCTGTGATGGTGTTTGGCGTGTTGGTGATGATTGTGGCATTTTTCTGGAATTTGTGGTCTTGCCCCTGACTTTCAGGCAGCTTGAAAATAAAAAATGCGTAGAGCAATGAGTTTATCTTGCATTTGCTTTTTATGAGTGATATTTATTATGTTTGTAAACAAGTTAAAATCCCTAAATAAGTATTCTAATATAAAATCACTTATTTTCTTTAAAATATTTATAATCATAATTTCGTATTTTTTATTTAATAGTTATTTTAATAGAAATAATTTCTCTGAGCCAGAAGTGATTGTCTATATTTTAAATGAACTACTTTTTGTAAATTTAGTAGTTTATCGTAAGAGATATTATAGTGATGGATATTTTAATTTAAAATGGGATAAATATTACACTGTTACAACAATTATTGTTTTGATGATTGTATTATTTTTTTTGCAATTGTTTAATTTTAAAATACATGATTTAGAAAATAATAAAGTAGAGAATACATTCTCTGGAAGTGTAGTTAATGGAGACAGTGAAAACTATTGGTACAATGATGATGGATATGCTATTTTGCGTTCAAAATCATTTGAAACTGCCAGATATGCACCAGAAACTGCTTGGTTTTTATTTTTAGAAAATAAAGATAAAAAGCGTATAGGCTTTATCGCCTGTAGTTTACTCTTAAAAGAAAATTGCTCTAATTTTTGGGAAAAAATTCCTAAAAATGAGGTGGTTAAAATTTCTTATCAAAAAATAGATGGTATAGACTACTATATTGGTGGAGAGAATCTGTTGATATTGACAGGACTTGAATCTAGTCGTATTTCTATTAGTAAGTTACAATTAATTCAGAAGTATTATAATGAATTATTTTATTATAAATTATTTATTTTTTTAGTTATATTGATGAATTTTATTCTTTATTTTTGGAATAAGTATTTATATACTTCCTCATGTGAAGTTTGAAAAAATAATTAAGAAATTAAGAAAGGTTTTGATTATGGCGTATCGCGTAAATTTCTTATTAGAAATTGGCAATGCTATTAATAATGTTCGTCAAGCAGGCGATCCGTCAGTTTCATCTGAACAAAAAGCAGAACATTATGAGCAGGCAAAGAGAAGTGTACGTTTGGCAATAGGTGTAATGACACAAAATATTGCTCAATATACTGGATTTGATGATAAAACTAATGCAGCAAGGGGTAAGTTTTTTGGCGGTGTTAATGCTCTGCAAGCAGTAGATAGATTACGAGATAATTTCAAAGGTTTCATAGCAGATTATCAGAAAGGAGTTGTTGATATAAGCAAGATTCAAGCTATTATGTCGGATACTTCGGCTATAGCAAGTTTTCTTATGAGTGATAAAATCCCTGTTGGTGGAATTATTTTTGATAGAACTGCAGCAGCCATTACAGCTATTTCGTTGGCATATCCTGGTGACAAAATGTCTACTCATGATTTTTACAATTTAGAAAATTGGAAAGGTTTTGGTTTAGATGTATTAGAAAGTTTTTCTCGTGAAATATATGAATTAGTACCTGATAAGTTTAATCCTTGGAAAGAAAGTAGTTTAAATTATAATCAAGTTAATCATGATAAAGTTGATTTAGTGATTGATAGTCAATCAAATATAAAAGATTTATCGGCTTCACTTGCCCAAGACATGGTTCATAAATTACTTGCGGCATACACTTCAGGTGATAGAGATGCCTTGTCGTTAGTTGTGGCTAATCACGCTTATACGCAACAGCGTAATCAAGAAGTTGCCGAGCAAGTGCAGCAATTAAAAGAAGCCGAACAAGAGCGTGCTGCTGAACAGCTGGCAGAAGCGCAGCAAGTAGAGCAACAACGGCATATAATGATAAGGTCTTAAAATGCATATTGAAGAATTATATCAAGCTGTTAGCAATATGGCTGTGGTAGCACAACATCTTAAAGAAGATGCTGAAAATGCTGTGCAAATTCAGCAGCAAGTAGCCTATCAATTAGAACAGAGATTACAGGTGCTGGATGAAAGCATTGAAACAGCACTTGCTCGTCATGTTGAAAAATTGCGTGAACAAGTAGCTCAACAAGTTGCTGATGGTAGTCAGGACAGTATGCAGGATTTTCAACAGCAATTAGAAGATTTAAAAAAGCAAATGTTGGATTTTAGTCAATTTGCTGCGATGATTAAAAAAGATTTAAACAAAGTATCGCATTCTATTTTGATGAAAATTGGTGTTTTGTCTAGCGTGGCTTTGGTTGCGGTAATTGGTTCTGCGTTGTGGTTGGTTTTTTATTATAAAGGTATAATTCGGGAAAATAAGTTAAGTGCGGAAGCTGTGCAGTTATATAGCCAAGCTGACGTAAAATTATGTCAGGGCAAATTATGTGTTAAAACGCAACCTACGCCACAAGAATTTAGGAAAGATGGGTATATAATTGTGGCACCCAAAAATGGTACAAATAATTTTCAGGCTGCCTGAAATCGCAGCCGCCACAAAAACAATTTTAATTTAAATCAAAGAGAAAACAGGCTACTACTATGTTTTTCAATAACTTACTCAGTTTGGCAATTTGGCTGCCGATATTATCAGGCGTGCTAGTGCTGGCAACTGGCTCAGATAGTCGGGCTCCTTTGGCACGCATACTCGCGTTGATTGGCGCAGCGGCTGGCTTTTTGGTTACGCTGCCCTTGTTTACCCAGTTTGACCGCAGCAACGGCGGCTATCAGTTCACCGAACTGCATTCGTGGATACCCACGCTCAATCTCAATTACGCGCTTGGTGTGGATGGTATTTCCGTGCTGTTTATCATTTTGAACGCCTTTATCACGCTGATGGTGGTGTTGTCAGCGTGGGAAGTGATTCAGAATCGCCCCGCGCAATACATGGCGGCATTTCTTATTATGTCGGGCTTGATTAACGGCGCATTTGCGGCGCAGGACGCAATTTTATTCTATGTCTTCTTTGAAGGCATGCTGATTCCGCTTTACCTGATTATCGGTATGTGGGGCGGTCCAAGACGCGTGTATGCGGCGATGAAATTGTTTTTATACACATTGTTGGGTTCGTTGTTGATGTTGGTGGCACTGATTTATTTGGGTTATCAAGCCAACAGCTTTATGATTTCTGATTTGCAAGCAATTAAGCAAATTCCTTTGGGTGTACAGCAATTGTTGTTCATTGCGTTTTTCCTGTCGTTTGCCGTGAAAGTGCCAATGTTCCCAGTGCATACTTGGCTGCCTGACGCACACGTTGAAGCCCCGACTGGTGGTTCGATGGTGTTGGCAGCGATTACACTGAAAATCGGCGCGTATGGTTTCTTGCGCTTTGTGTTGCCGATTGTGCCTGATGCGTCTCGCTATTTTGCACCAGTTGTGATTGTGTTGAGCTTGATTGCCGTGATTTACGTTGGTATGGTGGCGTTGGTGCAAACCGATATGAAAAAATTAGTGGCGTATTCATCAATTAGTCATATGGGTTTTGTAACGCTGGGTATTTTCTTGTTTAGTGGTATGTTTTCAGGCAGCCTTTTGGGTGAATTGAATGACTGGGGCTTAAAGGGTGCGATTGTGCAAATGATTTCGCATGGTTTTGTCTCTGCTGCGATGTTTATGTGTATTGGTGTTATGTATGATCGTTTGCACACGCGTAATATTGCCGATTATGGTGGCGTGGTCAATGTGATGCCAAAATTTGCGGCATTTATGATGCTGTTTGGGATGGCGAATGCAGGTTTGCCCGCAACTTCGGGTTTCGTTGGCGAATTTATGGTGATTATGGGCGCAGTTCATGTGAATTTGTGGATTGGGGCATTAGCGGCGATTACCCTGATTTTGGGTGCATCTTACACGTTGTGGATGTATAAACGCACGATTTTTGGCGAGATTACCAATCCGCACGTTGCTGAAATGAAAGATATCAACAAGCGTGAATTTGCGATTCTGACAATTTTAGCGATGGCTGTATTAGGTATGGGTTTGTATCCCGAAGCGTTTATTGCTGTGGTGCATCAAGCCGCAGATAATTTAATTGCCCAAGTGGCGCAAAGCAAAATTTGAGGTGTGTTATGGATTGGACAAGTTTGAATTTGAGTGTAGCCATGCCTGAAATTGTGTTGCTCACTGGTTTATTTGCTGTTTTGTTGGCGGATTTGTGGACGAATGATAAAAATCGTTACATTACACACGCATTGAGTATTATTGTTTTGTTGGCGGCTGTGTTTGGGCAAATGGCGGTTTGGACAACCGAACCGATTGCGGCATTGAGTGGAATGTATATTGCGGACGGTATTTCGCAATTAAGTAAAATTGCGATTTATTTGGGTACGGCGTTATTGTTTGTGTACGCCAAACCTTACAATCAAAACCGCGAAATTTTCAAAGGCGAATTCTATACGTTGGCATTATTTGCGAATGCAGGTATGGGCGTGATGATTAGTGCAGGGCATTTTTTGAGTGCTTACGTGGGGTTGGAGTTATTGTCGCTGTCGTTGTACGCGATGATTGCTTTGCGCCGTGAAGACGCACAAGCATCGGAAGCTGCATTGAAATATTTTGTATTGGGCGCGTTGGCATCGGGAATTTTGCTATATGGCATTTCCATGGTTTACGGTGCAACAGGCAGCCTGAATTTTGCGCAAATTGCAGCAGCTAGCCAAGCAGGTTCTGTTAATGAGTGGTTATTGAAATTAGGTGTGCTATTTATTGTGGCAGCGGTGGCGTTTAAATTTGGTGCTGCACCGTTTCATATGTGGGTGGCGGACGTGTATCAAGGCGCACCGACTTCGGTAGCAGCATTTGTGGGTTCTGTGCCAAAAATTGCGGCGACTGTATTCACATTCCGTATTATGGTAGGTGGTTTGTTGTTCCAAAAAGCGGATTGGCAAGTGATGTTTGCAGCGATTGCGATTGCATCATTGGCGGTGGGCAATTTGGCAGCCATTATGCAAACCAATTTAAAACGAATGTTGGCGTTTTCTACGGTATCGCACATGGGTTTTGTGTTGTTGGGTTTTTTGGGCAGTGTCATTGGGTTGGAAGCTGCAATATATTATGCGATTGCGTATGCTGTGATGAGTTCAGCTGGTTTTGGTGTGATGATGCTGTTGAGTCATCAAGGTTTTGAATGTGAAAATATTTCGGATTTAGCAGGTTTAAATCAACGCCATGCGTGGTATGCATTTATGATGTTGCTGGTGTTGTTTAGCATGGCTGGGATTCCACCACTGATGGGTTTTTACGCGAAATTTGCGGTATTAAAAGCGTTGGTTTCTGCACCTTATGCGTGGACGGTTGGTGTAGCGGTGTTTGCGGTGGTGATGTCGTTGGTTGGTGCGTTCTACTATTTACGCGTGGTTAAAACCATGTATTTTGACAATAAAGCAGACGAATCGCCCATTAACAGCGATTCATTGACTGCTGTATTATTGTCATTTAATGCAATTATGTTGTTGATTTGGGGAGTTTTCCCGAGTCAATTAATGAATTTTATTCAAATAGTATTGAAAAATTCAGGCTTTTAATATTTTGCAGGCTGCCTTGATAAGATTTAGATTATCAGGCAGCCTGAAAATTATTGTACAATTTCTTTTTTTACACAAAAATCAGATTATGACGACATCTATGTACACCTTATTGATTTTGGCGTTGATTATGGCGAATGCGCCATTTTTGACACAACGTGGATTGGGTGTGATTCCATTGAAAAATAAAAATATTTTGCATCATTTGAGTGAATTGGTTTTGGGATTTGTGTTGATTGCGGGGTTAGCATTTTTGCTGGAAAAACGCACGGGTGCGGTGCATCAACAGGGTTGGGCGTTCTATGCCATTGTGATTTGTTTGTATTTGGTGTTGAGTTTTCCTGCGTTTGTGTGGCGATATTTTTGGCATGGTCGCCATCGTGAGTAAACCATGATTCCGCTTATTTTACCCCAAGATTCGTTTCCGAATCCGCGTTATGCCATTGAAAATCAAGATGGTTTGGTTTGTGTAACCGACTCGCTGTCGCCTGCATTACTGCTGAAAGCTTATCCACAAGGCATTTTTCCTTGGTACAACGATGAGCATTTTTTTTATTGGTTCAGTATTGCACCGCGCGCAGTTTTGCTGCCTGAACAATTGAAGTTGTCGCGTTCGTTGAAAAAATCCATACAAAACAAGAGGTACTGTGTTTCAGTAAACCAGCAATTTGCAGAAGTCATTGCGCAATGTGCCGCCACGCCGCGACCACATCAACATGGCACTTGGATTGCACCTGCTTTTCAGGCAGCCTACACGCAATTGCACCAAATGGGACATGCGCATTCATTTGAATTTTATAATGAAAATAATAAATTAACAGGTGGGTTGTATGGTGTCCAAATTGGTCAAATTTTTTTTGGTGAATCCATGTTCGCACATGAATCCGATGCGAGTAAAATTGCGTTTGCGCACGCTGTACCATTTTTAGCCAAATGCGGCGTGCAACTGATTGATTGCCAACAAGATACCGAACATTTACGCCGTTTTGGTTCACAATTAATGGCGTTTAATGATTTTCAGGCAGCCTTAAAAAATGGCACAAATACGCGATTGAATCAACCTATTGTTGCACAAACCATTTTTCAGGCAGCCTGAAGCCTTAATACAGGAATTTCACGATGATAAATTTATTGGATACTGCCGCGCCCTCTTGGGACGATCCCATTGAAATGCTTTACGCGTGTCATGGTAAAGTGAAAAAATTTTGCAATCAAATTAATAAATTACCTGATTATTTACAACAAAATGGTTGTAACGATATCGCCAAGCAAGCCATCACACAAATTTGCACTTATTTTAATCGCGCCGCGCCTTTGCATCACGAAGACGAAGAGCAAAATTTTTTTCCTGAATTGGTGCAATTTTATCCGTTGGCACAACCTATTATCTCAGAATTAGAAAATCAACACATTGATTTACATGAAAATTGGCGATTATTGAATCAGCAATTATCTGCCGTGCTACAAGGCGAACGTGATGCGCTAGACAGTCTATTGATTCAGCAGTTTACTCAGGGGTACGCCAAACATATTCCCCAAGAAGAACAATTGTTTGAATGGGGTAAGCAACATATTCCTGCCGAAAATTTACGAAAAATTGGGCAAATGATGGCAGCACGTCGGCAATAATTTTTCAGGCTGCCTGAAAAAACAAATTTGTTTTGTCAATCTAACTGAAGGATATACCATGAGTTTTTTAAAATTAACCGATCAAAATGTAAACGGTAAAACCGTCTTAATTCGTGCTGATTTGAATGTTCCTTTTCAAGACGGCAAAATCAGCGATGATACGCGTGTTCGCGCTTCGCTGGCATCAATCCGCTATTGTTTGGATAATGGTGCAGGTGTGATTGTGATGAGCCATTTGGGTCGCCCCACCGAAGGCGAATTCAAACCCGAAGATGATGTTATGCCTGTTGCCAAACATTTAGGCGAATTACTTGGTAAAGAAGTTAGCGTATTGAATGACTGGCAGGGTACGCAGCCTGAAATCAAAGCTGGGGAAGTTGTGATGCTGCAAAATGTTCGCATCAACAAAGGTGAAAAGAAAAATAATGTTGAATTAGGTAAAGCCTACGCCAGTTTGTGCGATATTTTCGTAAATGATGCGTTTGGCACAGCACACCGCGCTGAAGCCTCTACAGAAGCAGTGGCAGCGGCTGCACCTGTGGCGTGTGCAGGGATTTTGATGGCTGGAGAATTGGATGCGTTAGGCAAAGCGTTGAAACAGCCAGCACGTCCATTGGTGGCAATTGTCGCGGGCAGCAAGGTTTCTACCAAATTGACGATTTTGGAAAGTTTGGCGGATAAAGTGGACAATTTGATTGTTGGCGGTGGTATTGCTAACACGTTTTTGTTGGCGCAAGGCAAACCGATTGGCAAATCTTTAGCCGAAGCAGATTTGGTGGACGAAGCCAAAAAAATCATGGACAAGATGGCGCAAAAAGGTGGCGTTGTGCCTTTGCCGGTTGATGTGGTTACTGCGAAAGAGTTTGCCCAAAACGCAAAAGCAGAAACCAAATCTATTGATGATGTGGCAGCAGACGACATGATTTTGGATATTGGTACACAGTCTGCGCAACAATTAGCCGAGATTTTGAAAAATGCTGGCACAATCGTGTGGAATGGTCCTGTTGGGGTATTTGAGTTTGACCAATTTGCAGGCGGTACAAAAGTGTTGGCGAAAGCGATTGCTGAGAGCGAGGGTTTCTCTATCGCAGGTGGTGGCGATACATTGGCGGCGATTGCCAAATTTGGGGTTACCGACCAAATCGGCTACATTTCCACAGGTGGTGGCGCATTCTTGGAGTTTTTGGAAGGCAAAGAATTGTCAGCCGTTGCCGCATTGGAAAAATTTGCAAAATAATTGACTTGGAATATTCAGGTTGCCTGAAAAGTATTTTCAACTTTTTCAGGCAGCCTGAAAGATTATTTTATGAATGGATTCAGTATGTTAAATTTTCTGCGTGCGTTCAATTAACCAATCCCGCGCCTTGCCGTCTACCAATGGCGACAATTTTTCACGTACATCAGCGTGATATGTGTTTAGCCAATCGCATTCGGCTGATGTTAATAACTCTTTGATAATCAAACGTGTATCAATCGGACACAATGTTACTGTCTCAAAACGTAAAAATTTGCCAAACGCGGTTTCTTGGGGGTTACTCACAGGCTGGCATACCACTAAATTCTCAATCCGAATCCCCCAACCACCCGAACGATAAATCGCGGGTTCATTGGAAATCAGCTGTCCTACTTTCAAAATATTATGTGGATTTGCTGCTGCCCGATAAGCAATTGATGCAGGAAATTCGTGTACATTCAAACAGTAACCCACGCCATGACCTGTGCCGTGTCCGTAATCGCATTGCGCTTGCCACATTGGCGCACGACAAATGGCATCAAGCACCGCCGCCGAAAGATTTTCAGGAAACACCGCCGATGCCAATGCAATATGCGCTTTCAGTACCAACGTAAAATCACGTTTTTCTGCATCACTTGCCGTGCCGATTGCCATGACACGTGTGATGTCGGTGGTGCCGTTGTGGTATTGTGCGCCTGAATCAATTAGTAATAAACCATTACCTTTCAATACGCTATGAGAATCAGGAGTAGCGGCATAATGTGGTTGTGCGCCATTTTCGCCAAAACCAGCAATCGTGCCAAAACTGGGAGAAATGTACAATGGTCGTTTGCTGCGATGCGCGGTCAAACGTTCGCCAATGTCCCATTCGGTGATGGTTTTGTCCATCATTAAATCGTGTTCCAATTCAGCGAAAAAGCCGCATAAAGCTGCGCCATCTTCGCGCATGGCTTGGCGAATGTGGGCGATTTCTTCGGCTGATTTTTGTGCTTTGAATAAACTGCTTGGGTTAATATCTTCAATTAATTCAATGTTATTGGGTAATTTTGCCAATGTGGATACGGCGGTTTTATTGGCATCAATTAACAGGCTGCCTGAAATGTTCGCCAATTCATTTACGATTTGATGATAATCATTTAATTCAATACCTGATTGATTTAAAAATTTTTTTTCGGTTTCGCCAAATTTATTCGCATCGGCAAATAAAATAGCGTGTGTAGCAGAAATAAGCAAATATGCCAAAAAAACAGGGTTATACGGCACATCATTGCCACGTAAATTTGTCAGCCATGCAATGTCATCTAAACTGGAAATTAAATGATAATCTGCTTGTTTTTTCTGCATAAATTCACGAATACGCGCCAATTTTTCTGTTGAGTTTTGGTAAATACATTCGCTGGCATGTGCAAAAACAGGCGCATCGGGTAACGCATTGCGTTCTGCCCACAAATCGGTTAATAAATCAATTTGTGTATTTAATTCAATGTTTTTGGCTGAAAAGGCAGCCTGAAAACGTTTTTGTGTTGCCCAAGATAACATATCCGCTGCCACCGCCACACGTGAATGATTTGGTAAATTTTGTGCCAGCCAATCGGCAGGTTCTGGCATGATTCCTTGTTTTTGTAAAATAATATGGCTATTGGCGAGTTGGTGAGCAGCTTGTTCCCAATAGCGACTGTCCGTCCACAATGCGGCCTGGTCTGCTGTAACCACCAATGTGCCAGCTGAACCCGTAAAACCGCTAAGCCATTGTCGCGCTTGCCAATGTTCGGGTAGATATTCGGACAAATGAGGGTCGGCAGTTGGGACGATGTAAGCATGAATTTTGTGTTGGCGCATCAAATCGCGTAATTGATTTAGTCTTTGATTTATCATGATAATTCCTTTAAGTGGAAATGAATAAATTAGATGAATAAAATGAGTGAATCAGTTTAGATATCCACTTCTGCTTTATCGCCTTCTACCTCCATCCATGCACGGCGTGAGCTGGCTTCGCCTTTGCCCATTAATTTTAGGAACACGCTTTCGGTGTTGTCTGCCATCGCTTCTGGAATATGGACTTGCAGCAGTCTGCGCGTGTCGGGGTGCAGCGTGGTGTCTTTGAGTTGGTCGGGATTCATTTCGCCCAACCCTTTGAATCGGCTAATGGAATAGGCGGATTCTTTGACATTTTCTTTTTTCAGGCGTTCCAAGATGCCATCTAATTCAGCTTGGTCTAATGCGTAGAATTTGCGGGCTGGTTTGGTTTTGCTTTGTGCGTTTACGTCCACGCGGAAAAGCGGCGGTTGTGCGACATAAATGTTGCCATTTTCTATTAATTTCGGGAAATGTCGGTAAAAAAGCGTTAAAAGCAAAACTTGAATATGAGAGCCATCAACGTCAGCATCGGACAAAATCGCAATTTTGCCATAACGCAAACCGCTTAAATCCACGTCTTCATTTTTGCCGTGTGGGTCTATGCCAATTGCCACCGATATATCGTGAATTTCGGCATTACCAAATAATTGGTCGCGATTTACTTCAAATGAATTCAATACTTTACCACGCAAAGGCAACACAGCCTGAAAACTTTTATCACGTGCTAATTTTGCTGAACCACCAGCAGAGTCGCCTTCCACCAAAAAAAGTTCATTTTCGCGTGTATCTTCGCTTTCGCAATCGGTTAATTTGCCTGGTAGAACTGCTACGCCCGAGCCTTTTTTCTTTTCAATTTTTTTCACGGAACGCATACGCGCTTGCGCTTGTTTAATTGCTAACTCCGCAATTTTTCTACCAATTTCCACATTTTGATTGAGCCACAATTCCAAAGGGTCGCTGCATACCGTTGCCACCAATTTCAGTGCATCGCGGTTGGTTAATTTGTCTTTGGTTTGCCCTTGAAATTGTGGATCCAAAACACGAGCCGACAGCACAAATGCCACGCGGCTGAATACGTCATCGCTTTGCAATTTTACACCACGAGGCAATAAGTTATGGTGCATGATAAAATTGTTTACCGCATTGAATGCAGCCTGCTTCAAACCTGCTTCATGCGTACCACCGAGTGGTGTGGGAATCAAATTGACGTAACTTTCATTGGCGCATGAACCGTCTTCCAGCCAAGTGAGTGCAAATGCTGCGCCTTCGCCTGCGTTGAAATCGTCGTGGCTGCCTGAAATGTAATTTTCCGCTGCAAAAATCGGTACAATTTCTTGTGTATTTTCCAGTAAATCGGTTAAATAGCTGCGTAAACCTTGCGGATAATGCCACGTTTGGGTTTCAGGTAGCCCTTTTATGTGGCGCGTTAGCGACACGGTAACACCTTGTAATAAAACTGCTTTAGCGCGTAATAGGCGTTCTAATTCGCCAATATTGTAGTTTGGGCTTTCAAAATATTTTGGATTGGGGTAGACGCGTACTTCTGTGCCTGTGTCTTTGATTGCACATTTGCCAATTTGCGTGAGCGGTTCAACCACATCGCCATTTGCGAACACAATCCGCGAGATTTTGCCTTCACGTTTCACCATCACTTCTAAGCGAGTGGAGAGTGCGTTGGTTACCGACACACCCACACCATGCAAACCACCTGAAAACGCATACGCGCCATCACCCGATTTTTTGTTGAATTTGCCACCTGCGTGTAGCTGGGTAAACACAAGTTCCACCACAGGAATTTTTTCTATTGGATGCAAACCAGTCGGGATACCGCGTCCGTTATCGCGTACGCAAAGCGAACCATCTGATTGAATTTTCACATCAATTTGAGTAGCAAAGCCACCTAAAGCTTCGTCTGCCGCATTGTCAATCACTTCTTGACAAATATGAGTGGGCGAGTCGGTGCGCGTGTACATACCAGGGCGTTCTTTGACAGGTTCTAAACCTTTTAAAACTTGGATACTGGATTCGGAATAAGATTGTTTTGTCATTATATTTTGGCTGTCTGAAAGATAGATAAACATCGCTATTATTATACAAAAAATACGCGTTTATTTTTCTGGTGAATTTGCTTGCGATTCTCACATCATCAAAATTAACCCATAAGTCGTTTAAAATAAAAATAGGACAGGGCGACCTCTGTGTACATCTTAGTACATAGGGAAGCGGGCAACGCAGCAGTATTTTTCATTTTAAACGACTATTAAGTTCAATTTGGCAAACCAATGTTTAAATCTATTAAACCGTTTCATTTAACTTGTTGGCGAATATGGTGATTTGGGTTTTGTTGGTGTTGCGTGTGATGGTTGTGGTTCGCATATTAATGTTGTCAAATGCTTTCAGGCAGCCTTTCAATACACGACAAACCCAAAAGCTTATTATTTACTTACGCCAATTGGTTTGATTTTCACTTTGGATTTGGGTAATTTCTTCGGTAGCGAGATTGATTGCGGTCAATTGTCCTCCCCACAACGCGCCCGTATCCAACGCAATAATTTGTTTTTCATTCAGAAATCCCAATGCTGACCAATGTCCGAACACAATTTGATGACTCAAATGCTGCCGATTAGGCGCATCAAACCATGCGTACTGGGGCGTAGGAATGTTGTGGTACACGTTTTTGTATTGATGGTCTAATCCATTGTTTGGATTGAGTACGCGCATTCGGGTAAACGCATTTGTGATAAAGCGCAAACGGTCGTATCCCTCCAAATCGGGAGACCAAAATTCAGGTTGGTTGCCATACATATTGGCAAAATAACCACGTGGATTGTGGTGTAATTCCTGTTCTACTTCATGCGCTAATTGGGCGGATTGCGCCACTGTCCACTCTGGGAATAAGCCAGCGTGTACCAAAACATGGGTTTGGTTATGGCGCATTAACGGTTGTTGGCGCAACCAATCACGCATTTTGTTTAAATTAGGGTGTTGCAAGATTGAGGTAAGCGTGTCGCTGCGTTTGAGTTTGCCGTAGCCGTATGCCAGCGCGAGCAGGTGTAAATCATGATTGCCTAACACCATTTGTACGCTGCTTTCGTGTTGCATACAAAATTGCAGGCATTCCAATGAGTATGCACCACGATTAACAATATCGCCTACCAGCCACAGAGTGTCTGTTCCATGATTAAAATTTATTTTATTCAATAATTTGGCTAATTCGGTATAGCAACCTTGTAAATCGCCAATTGCATAATGTGCCATGATGGGTATTCTCATGAAAAATGATTTTCAGGCAGCCTGAAAATTAAGAACCTGTATTCACAGCCAAGTGCGATGTCTTTTTGCTCCATTTAGCACGCCTGCTGCGTTGAATTTCATACTGATAGGAACACTATTTAGCACAAAATTTGCCTTGCGTTCGTACCAACTGGGACAAAAAACATTTCACGTTAGCTATGAATACAGGTTCTAATTTTGTGAATAGCTGTCATTACCTGATTTTTTTTGAATAAATTCAATTTTATATCCGTCAGGATCTTCCACAAAGGCAATCACGGTGCTGCCGTGTTTCATTGGGCCAGCTTCACGCGTTACTTTACCGCCTTTGGCGCGAACTGCATCACAAGCCGCGTAGGCATCGTCCACTTCAACTGCGATGTGTCCAAAAGCATTGCCCAAATCGTAAGTTGGTGTGTCCCAATTGTGGGTTAATTCTAAAACGGTGGTATCGCTTTCTTCGCCATAGCCGACAAAAGCAAGTGTGAATTTGCCTTCAGGATAATCTTTGCGGCGTAATACGCGCATTCCTAAAACTTCTGTATAAAAATTCAAAGATTTATCTAAATTACCCACGCGTAACATAGTGTGTAATAATCGCATAATGTTTATTTTCCCATCAAAATTGATTAAAAAAGTATTCTAACATAATTAAATGCCCTACAATTAGGTTAAACCGAAGGACTTGAAAGAAAGACAATATGAAGTACAGCAAAATTTTAGGGACAGGCAGCTATTTACCTCAAAATCGTGTCAGCAATGATGATTTAGCACAGCGAATTGACACATCAGATGAATGGATTACCACACGCACGGGCATTAAAGCTCGCCACATCGCTTCCGATAACGAAAAAACCAGTGATTTAGCCACTGCTGCCGCTCGCCAAGCAATTGAAGCAGCAGCAATTTCTGCTGATGAAATTGACTTGATTATTGTTGCCACCACCACGCCTGATATGCAGTTTCCGTCCACAGCCACTATGGTACAACAGAAATTGGGGATTTCAGGCTGCCCTGCGTTTGACGTGCAAGCGGTGTGTGCAGGGTTTATGTATGCGCTTGCCACAGCTAATGCTTACATTCAAAGTGGTATGGCAACCAAAGCTTTGGTCATTGGTGCAGACATCTTTAGCCGAATTTTGAATTGGGAAGACCGTGGCACTTGTGTATTGTTTGGCGATGGCGCAGGTGCGGTGGTGTTGGGTGCAAGTGATGATGTGGGTATCATCAGCAGCCGTTTACACGCCGATGGTCATTATCTGGATTTGTTGAAAGTGCCAGCGCAAATGATTGATGGACAAATATGCGGTTCGCCGTTTGTGGAAATGGACGGGCAGGGTGTGTTTAAATTTGCCGTGAAACAATTGGCAGCAGTCGCACAAGAGGTTCTAGAGATGGCAGATTATACAGCTGACCAAGTGGATTGGATGATTCCGCACCAAGCCAATCGCCGTATCATTGAATCTACTGCCAAACATTTGGGTTTGAGTATGGATAAAGTGATTTTAACGGTGGCAGAACACGCCAATACATCTGCTGCATCTATTCCGTTGGCGTTAGATGCAGGGGTGCGTGATGGTCGCATTCAACGCGGACAAATTTTGTTACTAGAAGGTATTGGTGGTGGTTTTGCTTGGGGGGCGGTTTTAATTCAATATTAAATAAAATATTCGTTAGCGAAAACATCAATTTGGAGAGAGTAGAGGAATTGGTGTTTGAGTTGACGATGGTTGATGTGTTGAAGTTTATTTCACATACTGTTTAGGAGTAATTATATGAAAACTTTTTTGCAGGGAATAGGTTATGTTTTTGTGTTTTTTTGGTTACTTGGGCATGGGATTTAGGCTCAGAAATTAAATTTTTACCCAATTTATATGTGCGGATTTGGTTTTGCGTAACAATGGGTTTTGCAACAAGTATTTTATTTAATCATATTGAAAAAGATGATTGATGTTATGCAACAACTGTAGACGAATGTAGACGAAAAAAACAGCCTTTAAAAAGGCTGTTTTTTAAATGTGGTGCCCGAAACCGGAATCGAACCGGTACGCTCGGTTTAGGAGCGACGGATTTTAAGTCCGTTGTGTCTACCAATTCCACCACTCGGGCACTCTGAAACTGGATTTATTTTTGGAGGCGGGGGCGTGGAATTAAACCAGCCTATATAAGGGTTGCACCCCTTATTGCATCAACACTCTGCCACCCCGCCAGTGAATCGCTGGAGGCGAAAGCCAGAATCGAACTGGCGTCCACGGATTTGCAATCCGCTGCATTACCACTATGCTATTTCGCCTCAGACAAAATTGGAGCGGGAAACGAGTCTCGAACTCGCGACCTCAACCTTGGCAAGGTTGCGCTCTACCAACTGAGCTATTCCCGCATATTTCAAAATAAAAACAAACTGGAGCGGGAAACGAGTCTCGAACTCGCGACCTCAACCTTGGCAAGGTTGCGCTCTACCAACTGAGCTATTCCCGCTTCGCTTCACATTGCAGCGAAGAAGACGGCATTATAATGCTTGTGAAAATATTGTCAAGCGCTTTTTGCGATATTTTATTGAAATTCTTTCCACGCCATTTTTAAATAGTAACACATTGACCAAATAGTCAAAATAGATGCAATTAACATCAATAAGTTACCAATCAAAATCAAATTCAAACCCATAAATTGATTATCATAAATTAATAACATCGTAATAGAAATCATTTGGGCAGCAGTTTTGAATTTCCCAATACTCGCTACCGCCACGCTGCTGCGTTTGCCCATTTGTGCCATCCATTCGCGAAGTGCTGAAATGGTGATTTCACGACTGATAATCACAATACCATATAATGCTGGTGTACGTTCTTGTTCTATCAGCAAAATCAGTGCAACCGCTACCATCAATTTATCAGCAATCGGATCTAAAAATGCACCAAAATCCGAAGTTTGATGCCATTTTCGTGCCAAATAGCCGTCCAACCAATCGGTAATCCCTGCCACAATGAAAATGCAGGCAGCAATCCAATTGGTTATTTGCGTGGCTAACCAATTGTTTGGCACATACAACATTAACGTAAAAATCGGTATCAGCCCGATGCGTAACCATGTCAGAAAAATGGGAATGTTCCAAGTCATTTTGGGTTTGCTCCTGTTTCAGGCTGCCTGAAAAAATAGGCGAACCAATCAACTGGTTTTATATTAATAAAGCGATATTATAATGATTAAACCATTTTTTACAATGATTTTACATTGTTACACTTAACCCAAGTCCAGCCATATTGTTCACAAACGTCGTACCATTGTTGCAGACGTTCTTGCGTGCTGCTGTCTGATGTTGAATCTGTCCATAACCACACAATCACATTCGTCCCCAAACTCGCTAAACGGCGAATCGTACCACGGTCTGGTGTTTGTGCAGCGCGAATTGCCACCAATAATTGCACGGGTTGCGCTGCCGCTGTTTGCGCCAAATGTACCCATTCATCACGACTGGCAACCACGTTTTGATTGAGCCATTCTTGTCCCAAAACATCTTGATACCATTGTGGATTATTTTGTGGCAACATATCCACTGCCACCGCCCAATGTTGTGAGGCTGCCTGAAGCGTAATCGCTGGTGATTGGCGAACGGGGTCGGGTGAATAATCTTGGTCGCTGTCTACAATTTTGCGTTGCCAGCGTTGAATAATATTTTGGTAATAGGGGAGTTGGAGATTCAATTCGGGTTGATGGCGATGTGTTTGCCACACGCTGACGCCCCATGCCAGTAAGCGCGGCAAAATGCCATAGCACAGCAAACTACCGAGTAATAAACTGCCCCATGTAGCTGCATTGGTTTCATCTAAATGATTTCGGCTTGCCAAGATTGCAGAAGCAGTGGGGACATCAAATCCCAATTTTTCAGGTAGCCATGCCAAATATGCAATTGCATGAGTCATTGTTTGATTACTGAGTAAAGTGCTTTCCCAAGTGAAGCGATATTGTCGCACCAACAACAGCAATAACGCTGCCACAAACATCCCCATTAAACCCATCAACGTCAAGCGGTGCATCACCACGCTACGCCGCCACATAGTATGTGGGCGGAACATGGCATCTGAATCAAGTTGCGCAATGGCTTGCCCGACTGCATCTGAATGTTTACCGTATAAAAAGGGAATAGTGATGGATTGGGTTTGACGGCGAAAACAAACATTAATCAACCAAATGAATAACATAATCGTATTCATGCCCAAAATGCCCATCAGTACCACAAAAAAATTTAACGCTGATTGCTGCATTAAACCATACGTTCCCATAAATCCCGTTATAAACCATACCGCCGCTGCCATATACAGCAGCCATTGAATGCGGTGTTGATGACGATTCAATCGGTCGGCGAGTTCTTGATGGCGATCAATAAGTTCGGCGCGGCGGTGGAGTTTGCTGAGGTTATCTTGATGATTTTGGCGTAGTTGTTCGGTGATGACTGTGGGGTCGGCAGAAAAAATGTGGTTACGTTGTTCCAATAAACGCACCAGTTCGGTTAATGAGATGGGCATCATGTTGTGTAAAAATGAATTGATTTGGTTAAAATTATAGCGTTTTCTATGTGCATTAGGGCGAATTTCAGGCAGCCTGAAACCTGTGTCAAAAAGGGTACGTTTTTAACATACCATTGCATCAATCAAATGATAAGTTAGAAACGCACCCTGTATGAATCTTTCAGGCAGCCTGAAAAATTAAATATGTGGTTTAATTAATTCTACGCCATTTTGTTGCGCTAAAATTAACAAATCCGCTGTATCATGTGCAAAGATGCCATTTTCTACCACACCTAAAATTTGATTTAAGCGGTCTTCCATTTCCATGGGTTTACTCAAATCTAAACCCGATACATCTAAAATTTCATTTCCATTGAATGATTTAAATCCGATTCGCAATTCAGGATTGCCACCCAGTGCCACGATTTTTCGTGCCACCATGCTTCGTGCCATCGGAATCACTTCCACTGCCACGGGGAATTTTCCCAGTCGCGTTACATATTTGCTTTCGTCTGCCAAACAAATAAATTGTTCGGATAAACGCGCCACAATTTTTTCGGTTAAATGTGCGCCACCACCGCCTTTAATCATTTGTAATGTGTGGTTTACTTCATCTGCACCGTCAAAATACACAGGTAAACGCGTAACTTCGTTGGCGTGAATTTCAGGGATACCGTATTGCGCCAATAATTCTGAACTTTTGCGTGATGTGGTTACTGCGCCTTTGATTTTTTTGTCGCTTTTGCCCAATGCTTCAATGAAAAAATTCACAGTGCTGCCCGTACCAATGCCAATGTATTCATTTTCTGGTACAAATTCTAGGGCTTTAGCGGCGGCTAAACGTTTTAAATCATCTTGAGATTGTTTCATGTTGATTCCTTCAAATGATTAATAGGTTAAATATATCCAAATACATACGCGCCCAAAAATGCCACCACAACCATTAACATAACCCATACCGCAATTAATAACATCACCAATTTTGGATTATCGGGTTTGGTTTCGGTGGGGGAAATTTGGGGGTTGGTATCGGGTTCGGTTAAGGCAGCAGGTTGTGGCGAGCTGATTTTGGGCGCGACAGGTGATGGGCGTTTACCGTGCTGCGGCTTGGGCGTGGTGCGAACCTGTTTGATTTCAGGCTGCTCGTCCGATAAAAGCGTTGGCGGATTAGTGGATGTGGTTTGGGCATTTTCGGTGTGGGTTTGTTTTTTTTGTTGTGCTTCTTGCACCATTTGGCGTGCGCGTCCGTAAAATGCCTCACCTGTTGCGCTGTTGCCTGCGATTTTTCGTGTGATGCGAATGCTGTTGAGCAAATCGCATTCAAACCAATCGCTGTTGTGGTCGGGATTAACGCATTTGTCGGCTAATTGTTCGTGAATTTTTTGCAATAGGCTTTGCGGATAAGGTGTGCGTAAAGCATATTGTAATTCAAATGGATAAGGTAATTTGATTCCTGAATTACCGTATTGTCGTACCAATGCTTCGGGGTCGGAATCAGAGCAGCCGATGGCAAGCCAGTCGGGTACGGCTTCATTGCTGAGAATATAAATCCAGCCTTTCATTTTATTGATTTCCTTTATTTTTTAATTTGAAATATTCAGGGATTACGCGTCCAGCGAATTAATCCATTTTGCTGCATTTTGTCGGACTTCGCTGTCCAAATCTAACAACTCATCAATACTATTCAGGCTGCCTGAAATAAATTCAGATTGCGACAAACAGTGTTCTACCACACGTGCAATGTCGGTAAAACCAATTTGTTCGCGTAAAAACGCTGCTACTGCAATTTCATTTGCCGCATTCAACACGCACGGCGCAGAACCACCCACCAACATTGCATCATACGCCAATTTTAAGCATGGATAACGAGCAAAATCAGGCTCGCTAAACGTTAAACCCGATAATTGACCAAAATCCAAATCGCCCACGCCCGACTCGATTCGTTCAGGCAGCCCCAAACAATACGCAATCGGTGTACGCATATCGGGGTTACCCAATTGCGCCAACACGCTGCCGTCCAAATAACGTACCATGCTGTGAATAATGGATTGTGGGTGAATCACGACTTCCAAATTTTCAGGCGGACAATTAAACAGCCAATGCGCTTCAATCAGCTCCAATCCTTTATTCATCATTGTAGACGAATCCACCGAAATTTTTTGTCCCATTGACCAATTTGGGTGTTTGACGGCTTGCGTGGGCGTAATTTGGGCTAATTCATTCAATGGCGTATGCAAAAATGAACCACCAGACGCTGTCAAAATAATGGATTTGATGCCCGAATCTTTCAGGCTGCCTGAATAATCATGTGGTAAAACTTGAAAAATCGCATTGTGTTCGCTGTCAATGGGTAATACTTTTGCGCCATTTGCCTTTGCTGTTTCCATAAACAGGCTGCCTGAAACCACCAGTGTTTCTTTGTTGGCAAGATAAATGGTTTTACCACATTGCGCCGCCGCCAAAGCAGATGGCAATCCTGCTGCGCCGACAATTGCGCACATCACGCCTGTTACTTCGCTGGCAGTGGCGATGTCAATTAAAGCTTGTTTGCCATGCAAGATTTCAATTTTCAGGCTTCCTAACAATTCGCGCAATTTTGTGGCGTGATTTTTGTCTGCCACAACGGCGTATTTGGGGGAAAATTGACGACATTGTTCGGCTAATTTTTCTACTTGTGTGTGTCCAGCCAGTGCAAAAATTTGGAATTGGTCGGGGTGTCGTGAAATCACGTTTAAAGTGGACACCCCGATGCTGCCTGTGCTGCCGAGTATGGTTAAAATTTGCATATTTTTTGTCTTTGAAAAATAAGTTGGATTATAGCGTAAAAATGCTTTCAGGCTGCCTGAAAATGGAAGGGGTGTTGTTTTGTGCTTGTTTTACTAAAATAATAAGATTAACATATTGAATTTTCATAATAAATAATTTAAAATGCGCGATTATTTTGTTGTGGTTTGCGAGGGAATTATCTTATGTTTGAAATCAATATTGTCTTTTTCGTGATGGGGATTTTGCTGTTTGTGAGTGTGCTTGTCAGCCGAATTTCCACGCGTTTGGGTATGCCATTGTTGTTGACTTTTTTGGGCATGGGTATGCTGGCAGGTGAAGAAGGCTTTGGGATTAAATTTGATAATTTCACGGTGGCGACGATTATTAGCCAAATGTCGTTGGCGATGATTTTGCTGGACGGTGGTTTGCGTACCAAATTAAAAGTATTTCGCATTGCGTTGAAACCTGCGGTGGCATTAGCGAGTTGGGGGGTATTGGCATCGGTAGCGATTTTGGGGGTATTTGCCACGTTTTATTTGCATATTGATTGGAAACTGGGTGTTTTGATGGCGGCGATTGTGGGTTCAACCGATGCGGCGGCGGTATTTTCTTTGTTGCGAAACAGTGGTGTACAACTGAATGAGCGGATTCAAGCCACTTTAGAATTAGAAAGTGGCATTAATGACCCGATGGCAATTTTGCTGGTGTCGTTGTTTATTGGAATGATTGTGAAACCTGAAGCAGCGAGTTTGGGTGGCACGCTGCTGATGTTGGTGCAGCAATTGGGTTTGGGTTTGGGATTTGGTTTATTGGCTGGCAAAATATTGGCGATGTTGTTGAGCAAAATTCGGTTAGCGGAGGGTTTGTATGCGTTGATGATTGCATCGGGTGGTTTGTTGGTATTTTCATTGACAAATTTATTTGATGGCAGTGGTTTTTTGGCGGTGTATTTGGTGGGGGTGATGGTGGGTAATTCGCACAATTCATCTACGCAACACGTTTTAAATGTCATGGACGGTTTGGCATGGTTGGCGCAAGCGGCGATGTTTTTGGTGTTGGGTTTGCTGGTTACGCCATCGCGTGTGTGGTCGCATGGTTTTGACGCGTTGATTATTGCAGGCTGCCTGATTTTTGTGGCGCGACCTTTGGCGGTATGGTCTTCATTGAAATGGTTTAACAAATATGCCAATAAAGAAATTGCGTATATCAGTTGGGTGGGTTTGCGTGGCGCAGTACCCATTACGCTGGCGATTATCCCGATGATGGAAGGCGTGCAACGAGAGCACGCGCAATTGTTGTTTGATGTGGCGTTTGAGGTGGTGATTTTGTCGCTGTTGATTCAGGGGACGACCATTGGTTGGATTGCCCAAAAATTGAATATGATTTTGCCACCCAAACCCGAACCGTTGGATAATCGTGAAGTGTGGTTGGCGGAAAAATTGGCGGTTAATTTATTATCGTTTGAAGTGGCATCTGGTTCGGATGCTGAAAACAGTCATCCGCAAGCCTTAACGCGTCAATTTGGTAACGCGTCTTTGTTTGCGTTGGTGCGCGACAATCAGACAATCAATGTGAATATGACAACGCAAATGCAAGCAGGTGATATTGCGTGGTACGTGCTGCCTGAAGATTTGGGTGATGAATTTGCGTTACAATTTGCCAGTGCAGACAAACAGTTACGCGAGCAGCAATTTTATGGCGAGTTTGTGGTCAATCCTGATGTTAAATTGCGGGAATTGGCGTTTATGTATGGTTTGAAGATTCAGGACGATGTAGCGGACAGCACGCTTTTGGCGGCGTTTCGTCATGCGTTTGGTGATGTGCCTGTAGCGGGGGATTGTTTGGATTGGGACGGCGTTCGCGTAACCGTCAAAGAATTGGACGAAAAAAGTTATGTGAAATCATTTGGTTTAAAATTGCCAAAAAAATAATTTTCAGGCTGCCTGAAAAACACTGTTTAATTAATTATACTTAGAACCTGTATTCACAGCCAAGCGCGATGTCTTTTTGCCCCATTTGGCACGCCTGCTGCGTTGAATTTCACGCTAATAGGAACGCTATTAGCATGAAATTCGCCTGACATTCGTACCAACTGGAACAAAAATCCATTTCATGTTGGCTATGAATACAGGTTCTTATATTTAAAGCACCATCATCACACAAGAGGAAAAATAATCATGACTCAACACAATATCTGTACCGAAGTTACCGAGGCTGACCACGCCATGATTAACGTGCGCCACGCCGTTAGCATTTATGGGAGCGCAAGGCTGCCTGAAACCAGCCCCGAATACCAATTTACTGAACAATTGGCACATCGTTTATCGCAATTGGGTTACAGCATTATTTCAGGTGGTGGACCCAGCATTATGCAGGCTGCCAATAAAGGCGCGTTTGGTGGACGTGGGCAATCGATAGGTTTGAATATTGTTTTGCCACACGAGCAAAAGGCCAATGAATTCCAAGACATTTCATTGCAATTTGACAATTTTTCAGCGCGTAAAGCCACTTTTGTGAAATATTCACAAGCGCATTTGGTGATGGCTGGTGGGTTTGGTACGCTGGATGAATTATTTGAATGTTTAACCCAAGTTCAGACACACAAAGTGGCACGTTGCCCGATTATTTTGGTGGGACGTGAATTCTGGCAAGGTTTGATGGATTGGATTCACAATCAATTGATGGCACGGAATTTAATTAATCAACATGAATTGGATTATTTATATTTAACTGATGACGCTGATGAAATTGTGGATATTTTGCAAAAGCATATTCCACTTGACTAACCCAATTCAGGCAGCCTGAAACCTTTGCAAAACTTTTATCAAAAGTGCGAATTTTTAATGTTCCACTTACCATACTAAAGAAAATATAGTTGTTTAAAATTCAAAATATTACTACGTTGTCCGTTCCCTTATATACCAGATGCATACAGAGGTTGCTTTGTCCTATTTTTGTTTTAAACGACTATAATAACCTGTATTCACAGCCAAATGCGATGTCTTTGCCCCATTTAGCATGCCTGCTGCATTGAATTTTACGCTAAATAGGAGTGCCATTAGCATGAAATTCGCTGTACATTCACACCAACTGGAACAAAAATCATTTTACGTTGGCTATGAATATGGGTTCTAAATAACCTAAAAATAAATAACCAAAAAATTCAATATTATGGACAATCAATCTCCCAATTTATTTAGCCGATTATTCAAACGCGTTTCAGCCAGCCTTGCGCCTGAAAACCCCGAAGAATTACGTGAGGTATTGCAACAATCCTATGCACAAGAAGCCATTGACAGCGACACCTTGTTGCGTTTGGAAAATATGTTGAAATTCAACCAAATGCAAGTACGCGATGTGATGATTAGCCGTGCCCAAATGGATGTGATTAAAACCACCGATAGCATGGAACGCATTATTGCTTATGCTGTAGACACCGCACATTCGCGCTTTCCTGTGATTACGGACGACAAAGACCACGTCTTGGGTATTTTGCACGCCAAAGATTTGCTGAAATTCACGCTGAACCCCGAACAATTTAAATTAGAAAATATTTTGCGCCCAGCCGTGTTTGTTCCTGAAAGTAAGTTATTGAAAATGCTACTAAAAGAATTTCAAGAACAACACAACCACATGGCGATTGTCGTGGACGAATACGGTGGCATTTCTGGTTTGGTTACATTTGAAGATTTGATTGAAGAAATTGTCGGTAAAATTGAAGATGAATTTGATGAAACCGATGGTGCAGAAATCATGCCCGTGTCGGCAGAACGTTGGCACGTCAAAGCCACAACTGAAATTGACACCATTAATCAATATTTTGGCACTCAATTTAGCAATGAAGAAGCGGACACAATTGGCGGTTTGGTTATTCACGAATTAGGGCATTTGCCTGTGCGTGGCGAAAAAGTGCAGTTGGGTGATTTGCAATTGACAGTGGCACGTGCGGATAATCGGCGGTTACACGCGCTGATGGTTACACGTGTATAGTCTTTATCAAAGAATTCCCAACCAAAGATAATTCAATTAAAAACCCTGCAAAATCCAAGAGTTGAGTACAATTCAAAAGACTTCAGGCAGCCTAGAATTATTTTTCAGGCTGCCTTTTATATTTGCAAAACAAGATAATTAATACAAACCTTGAATATAATTACCCACTGATTTCATGTCATCTTCATTCATGCGTTTGGCGATGTCTTCCATCATGTTGTTAGGACTAACGCGTTTGCCTTCAGCATAATTTTTCAATTGGTCTGCGACATAATTGGCGTGCTGTCCACCAATACGTGGGAATGCAGTTACTGCCGTACCACCACCTGGCGTACCTGCACCGCTTGGCCCATGGCATGACATACACGCTGGCACATGTTTTTCAGGAATACCTGATTGATAAATTTTTCTGCCTACATCGGGATTTTGCTTGGGATTGGCTTCACCAGGTTTAGGAGTTTGTTTGGCAAAATAAGCGGCCACATTGCGAATATCATCATCACTCAAACTTTGCACCATAGGTGTCATTGCAGCTGAAGAACCTGTGGTTCGTTTGCCTTCTTTGATGGCTTTGGTTTCACGGATAATAAAATCAGCGTGTTGTGCGGATAATTTTGGGTACATTGCAATACCACTGTTGCCATCTGCCGCATGACAAGCAGCACATACTTTCTCGGCAATGTTTTTGCCTTTGGCTAAATCTGCTTTGGGTGCGGCAGATACCGAACCCGCTAACAACATGGCGACCAATAAAGAGATACGTTTCATTCTGTGTTCCTTAAAACTATTCGTTTGTTTATGCGACCCAGACGATTTGGGTGTGGGTTCGGTGATAACCAAATAAAACGATTTAGTTAATTTTTATTTGGCTATACAATGCGTCTTACGCATGATTTTCAAATTATACCAAATTATCACAAATTGACATTGCTTAATTTTTCCCTATTTTCATTTTGAGAACAACATGAATTTATTTCAAAACGCCCGTTTTTTTACCACTGTGAATCATTTAAAAGATTTACCCGATACCCCTGCTGAAATTGCGTTTGTTGGACGCAGTAATGCAGGTAAATCCAGTGCCATTAATACATTATGCAATCACGTTCGTTTAGCCTACGTTTCCAAAACACCAGGGCGTACACAACATATTAATTTTTTTGAATTAACCAACGGACATTTTATGGTGGATTTACCAGGTTATGGCTACGCGCAAGTACCTGAAGCCATTCGCACTCACTGGGTTAAATTATTGGGTGATTATTTGCAAACGCGCCGCCAACTTATTGGCTTGGTGTTGATTATGGACGCTCGCCACCCACTCAAACCACTAGACATACAAATGCTGGATTTTTTCGCATTGACGGAGAAACCCGTGCATATCTTGCTATCCAAAGCAGACAAATTGTCCAAAAATGAACAAATCAAAACGTTGGCAAGCGTTCATAAACAGCTTAAGCCTTTCACGGAACGCCAAGCCATTTCGGTTCAATTGTTTTCCAGTTTAAAAAAACAAGGCATTGATGAAGTGGAAGAAACGGTGTCGGCATGGTTTGCGATGCTGCCTGAAAAAGCCATCACAGAATCAAACGAAGTTTAACGGAAACAAACGTGCAAACACATTTATTCGTTTTATAATCAAGGCAATTATTTTTCAGGCAATTGCGGATAAATCGTCAAAGGCAGCCTGAAAGTCTCTTTCCCTAACCTAAAACAAAGGAATTTAAAAGATGAATAAATCAATCCAAATCAGTTTATTGGCTTTAGCAACCAGTTTAGCCATCAGCGCACCTGCATTTGCCAAAGATACCAAAACCACTGTTGCTACTAATGATAAAGTTGTGATTAATCAATTAGACAGCACCCAAGAAGTAGCCTACAACTGCACCACCAACGGCACACAACAAAAAATGACCGCCATGTACGGTATTAAAAATGGTGAAATCGTCGTAGCGCAAGTAAAAGTAAACGGTATTATTAGCAAAGGGTTATGGCGTTTACCCAGTCCATTGATGAATGTATTTGAAAGCCGTGAAGCTGATGGCACAATTTGGACAACTTTGCCAGCCACTCCCGCCACATTACACAGCGTTGATGGCGGCAAATTATCCGTTCGCAAAAATGGCAGAAACGCTATTGTGTTAGAACAATGCAAATTGGACAAAGCCGCTAAGTCAAGCAAATAATTGTCTGTGTGATTTTCAGGCTGCCTTTATCATATAATATGGAGGCAGCCTGAAATTTTTTTGGGCTTTTATGGAAATAGGCAGCCTAAAAAATGTGGTTAAACAAAATATTGTGGATTTTATTGGCATTAGCGTTGTTGATTTTTGCGTTTCGCGCCTTACTCAATCGCCAGCAAAAACAGGCGGTACATCAAACGGTGGCATTTATTGCAAAAGTCATTTTGATTGTGGCAAGTATTTCGGCATTATGGACATTTTTTCATCGGTATTTTTGACAATTTTGATTTGAGTTTTGTGGTTAGACATATGAATGTTGTATTTTAGCACAAATAATATCGCAATAAAAATTCAATAAAATTCAAAGACAAAACCCAAATGAAAGCAATTTGTCGCCAAAAAACAACAATATTACTACAATAATATTTGTCTTTTTTGGCTGAAACCATTATATTGACACCTGAATTGAAGCGTTTGGATTTGAGTATCCGAATTGCTTTAAAAAACGAGAGCGAATTTTGTAAACAAATTTCGTTATTTTATTTCTCAATTTAAGGAATGACAGAAATGAAAAAAACCCTTATTGCTTTGGCTTTGGTAAGCTTACCTTTGGCTGCATCTGCCGATGTGGTTTTGTATGGTCAAATTAAAGGTGGTGTGGAAGTATCTAAAAACTTCACTAAAGCCGAGAAAGACACAAAGAAAGGCACTTTGACTCACATCGTGGATTACGGTTCACGCATTGGCTTCAAAGGTCATGAAGATTTGAGCAACAACTTGCGTGCTATTTGGCAATTGGAACAAAAAGTAAGCATCGGTGGTCCTGATAACGAGAAAGTATTTGGTACACGCGATTCTTTCATCGGTTTGAATGGCGACTTCGGTACTGTGAAAGCAGGTTACATCGAGACACCAGTGAAAACAGCAAATGGTCGTTTAGATGTTTGGGAATACGATGATTCTGCTGCTGGTTTAGGTACTTATACTCGTAGTAATGCTGCGGTTAAACGTGCTGGTGCAATCAGCTACGAAACGCCTAATATGGCTGGTTTCTCTGCTCAAGCCTACGTTTCTCCTAGCGACAACAATAACGGCGATAAATTCTCTTTTAATAGTTATAACAAAACTAAAGACAGTGCAATTTACGGTGCCAAAGTTGGCTATGAAAACTCAGGTTTCTTTGCTGATGTAGCTGGTACCTATGTGAAAAATGCTCAAGCAGGCAATAAAGATGTTGGTACAATCCCTGCTGGCAAAGACGGTTACCAAGCTGTTGCCAACGTAGGTTACGATGCTAATAACTGGTTGGCTGGTGTATCTTACCAACAAGGTCGTTATGTTGATACCGTTGGTTCGTTGATTGGTGACAAAACAGTTGACGTATTTGACCTTAAAGATTCAGTTATCAAACGCAGCCAAGAAGTTGCTGGTACTGTGGCTTACACTTTAAATGATAGCTTACGTTTGAAAGGTTCTGCTGCATACGGTTTCGGTATTAAAACTGTTGATGCTAGTGATGATAACGTATCGTTGGATAAGGCGAAATACATCCAAGGTGTAGTGGGTGCAGACTACTTGTTGTCTAAACGCACTGCTTTAAATGGTCAAGTAGGTTATTTAGAATTCAAACAACCTGTTCCAAATGAATCTAGCGTAAAACTGAAAAAAGGCACTGTTGGCGTGGGTCTGTCACATAAATTCTAATCTAAATGATTTTATTTAGAATGGATTAACGAAAAAAGGCTTGCAATCTTAGGGTTGCAAGCTTTTTATTATTTTCAGGCTGCCTGAAAAAAACGCGAATTCAGCAATATTCACTGAATCCGCGCTTTTGATTAGATTTAGAACCTGTATTCACAGCCAAGCGCGATGTCTTTTTGCCCCATTTGGCACGCCTGTTGCGTTGAATTTCATGCCAATAGGAACGCTATTGACACAAAATTCGCCTGACATTCGCACCAACTGGGACAAAAATTCATTTCACGTTGGCTATGAATACAGGTTCTTAACCAAATTGCGTTTGCACAATTTCGCCATTGTCAAACACCAATGTTTTTTCAGGAAATCTAAGTGCTGCCAAACGGTATTCGGATTGACTCGGTGCAATCGCTTTTTTGCGATCCCGCCAACGCGCCCCAACAGAAAAATCACAACAAAACACATTGTTACGCGCTCCATGCCAATGATGTGGCGGCACAGTAAACGTATTTTCACGATGTTTTGGCGGCTTGCGCGTGTTGTGCCATTGTCGCCAATAATGCCCAATAATAATCGGCACCGCATCTTGATAATCGTCCCACCACGGATAACGCACCGAAAACCGCCAACGCCCACTCGCATAAAACGGCTCAACCGCCACCGTTTCTATGCCACACGTCAAAGCACGAATCGGATTAATGGTACTTTTGTACACATCGTGTATGGCGGTGTAATGCAACATCGGCGGTGTTTTGCTGGGATTTTCTAAATCATGTGCGTGTTGGCGTTGCTCTTGCAGATAGGCATCAAACCAAGGCGCATGTTTGGTACAACAATGATGATGCTCTTCCCATTCTTGATGCAAATTCACAATATCCTCATGATTATGTTCCGCTAATTTGGCAATGCTTTCAGGCAGCCACGCCGCATGAACAATTCGTAAATCAGAACGTTGCAAAACCAACGGTTGTGTTTTGAGAAAATCAATCAAATGACGTTTTTGATTTTCAGGCAGCCTTTCCCAAGGGGCGTAGTTGTGTGCGTCTTTTTCAGCACGGCTGTTGAAAAACCAACCCGAACCGTCTTTAGGTTCATTCATTAACAAATTGATTTCGTGATTACCCAAAACCATGTAGGCATAGCCCAATTGATGCGCTTGCTGAAACCACGCCAACACCGCAGGCGAATTTTCCCCCCTGTCCACCAAATCGCCCACCAACACAATTTTGCGTCCTTGTGGATGTTTGCCATTTGGGTCGTAGCCGAGATAATGGAGTAAATTTTGCAAGGCTTCATATTGTCCGTGTATGTCGCCGATGATGTCTAATTTGCCTTGCGGTAAGGTTTGAATAAGTGGCATGATTTTGCCCAATGTAAAATTTAAGAAATTTGATTATATCAAAATGTCTTTCAGGCTGCCTGAAAAGCAAGTTTTGGCGTAACATATGTACTTTTTCGCGAACAAATATGATGAAATTAGAACACAATCGCCAATCTGTTTTGCAACAAATTCGCATCGCCGAACAAAATGCGCAGCGCGTTTCAGGCAGCGTGAATTTGATTGCGGTCAGTAAAACATTTCCCGCCGCCGATATTCGTCAATTGTATCAACATGGACAACGCGATTTTGGCGAAAATTATATTCAAGAATGGCAAGAAAAAACCATTCAATTAATGGATTGTAATGAAATTCAATGGCATATTATTGGTCATGTTCAATCCAATAAAACCCGTGCCGTAGCAGAACACGCCCATTGGTTACACACTTTGGATCGTGCCAAAATCGCTGAACGACTTCACGAACAACGCCCCGACTCATTGCCGCCGCTTAATATTTGCATAGAAATCAACATTGCTAACGAAAGAACCAAACATGGCATTCAACCCGATGAGTTGTTGCCATTGGCACGAACGGTGTTGAGTTTGTCTAAATTGCGTCTGCGTGGTTTGATGTGCGTGGCGCAAGCCAATGCTACCGAAACCGAATTGCGCCAACAATTCAATCGCATGGCTGAATTATTGCGCCAATTGCAAACCATTGCACCGAATGCCGATACGTTGTCTATGGGCATGAGTGGCGATATGAACGTGGCAATTGAATGTGGTGCAACCATGGTGCGAGTGGGAACTGCGATTTTTGGTAAACGCTGAAAGACTGAAAAATCATTCAAAAAAACCATTTCCCTTTTTCAGGCTGCCTGAAATATAATTCCTTTACCCATACAAATTTGTAGAAAGTCAATCAAATGTCTGAAAATACACTACATTTTAAAGAATACGAGTACACCATGCCTTTGCCGAGTGTGGAAAAAATTCGTCAATCCATCGTGTACAAACTCATTTTTATTTTGGGTGTAGACCCGAAAGATGCCACGTCTGAAAATTGGCTAAATGCCGCGATGTTTGCGGTGCGCGATTTGATGACGGAAAGTTTCTTACAAACACGCCGCGCCCATGAAAATGGTCAAAAACGCATGGTTTATTATCTTTCTATGGAATTTTTGATGGGACGCGCTTTTACCAATGCGTTGGTCAATCAAAATTTATATAATCAATTTAAACAAGCATTTAATGAATTGGGTTTGGATTTAGAAAGCATTGCCGAACACGAGGCAGACCCAGGATTGGGTAATGGTGGTTTAGGACGTTTGGCGGCGTGTTTTTTGGATTCATTGGCGACTTTGCGCATTCCTGCAGTGGGTTATGGGATTCGTTATCAATACGGTATGTTCAAACAAGAAATCGTGGACGGACAACAAATTGAAAAACCCGATTTGTGGCTAGAAGACGATATGGAATGGGAATTTCATCGCCCCAATAAACGTTTCGCTGTGAATTTTGGTGGACACATTTATCAAGATGGCGAACGTACGGTGTGGCAGCCCAATGATGAAATTGAAGCCATTGCTTACGATGAAATTATCCCTGGATACGGCGCACAAGTGGCCAATCCGTTACGTTTGTGGACGGCTCATACCGCCAATTTATTCAATTTAGATTGTTTTAATTCAGGCAATTACATTGACGCAATAAACGAAAAAATGAATGATGAAAACATTGCGCGTGTTTTGTACCCTAATGATTCTACCGAAGCGGGACGCGAGTTGCGTTTAAAACAAGAATATTTTTTGGTGTCGGCATCGGTGCAAGATATCGTGGCACGTCATTTGTGTCGTGCGAATGATATTCGTACATTGGCAGATACGGTAGCGATTCACTTAAATGACACGCACCCCGTTTTGGCGATTCCTGAATTAATGCGAATTTTGATTGACGTGCATCAACTGAATTTTGACGAGGCATGGGATATTTGCCAACGCGTTTTCTCCTATACCAATCACACGTTAATGAGTGAAGCGTTGGAAACATGGTCGGTGGGTTTAATGGCGCATTTATTGCCCCGTCATTTGGATATTATCTATAAAATCAATGCCAAATTCCTTGCATTTGTACGCGAACAAGGTTTTGATGAAGAATTCGTGAAACGCGTTTCCATCATTCAAGAAGGCAATGACCGCCGTGTCCGCATGGCATGGTTGGCTGTGGTTACCTCTCACAAAGTCAATGGTGTAGCGAAAATTCACTCTGATTTGATGAAAACGTCTATTTTTGCAGATTTCGCGCAATTGTATCCAGACCGTTTCTTGAATGTAACCAATGGGGTAACGCCACGCCGTTGGATTGAAATTGCCAATCCACCATTAGCGAATTTGTTGGATAATTATTTAGGCGAATCGGATTGGCGTTTGCATTTGGATAAATTAACCAAACTCAATGATTTGGCTGATGATGCAAATGTTCAGGCTGCCTTTGCACAAGTCAAACGTCAAGCCAAAGAACGTTTGGCGGATTATGTGGCGCGTGAATTAAATATTCACATCAACCCAGACGCGCTATTTGACGTGCAAATCAAGCGCATTCACGCTTACAAACGCCAATCCATGAACGTATTACACATCGTAAATCGCTATTTGCATATTTTGGCAAATCCCAATGCCAATTGGCAACCACGCGTATTTATTTTGGCAGGTAAGGCAGCATCTGCTTATGTGGAAGCAAAACAAACCATTCATTTAATTAATGATATTGCAAAAACCATCAATTCAGATGAACGCATTAGAGATTTGATTAAAGTGGTGTTTATTCCAAATTATGGCGTGAGTTTGGCACAAATCATTATTCCAGCCGCCGATTTATCGGAACAAATTTCATTGGCAGGCACAGAAGCATCAGGCACCAGCAACATGAAATTTGCCTTAAATGGCGCATTAACCATTGGCACATTTGACGGCGCAAACGTGGAAATCCACGAACGTGTCGGCGATGAACATAGCTTTATTTTCGGTCATTCAGTGGAACAAGTTCAAGCGTTGCGCCACAATGGCTACAATCCATACGATTTCATTGACAACGATATGGATTTGCGTAACACCGTCCAAGCCATTGCGCAGGGAATGTTTTCACCAGAAGACCCAAATCGCTATAATAGTTTGATGCATAATGGAGATTTTTATCAGCGTTACGCGGATTTCCGCAGCTATGCGAATGTGCAAACCCGCGTTGATGAACATTACCGTAATCAAGCTGCATGGCGCAAATCTGCCATTGTGAATATCGCGAACATGGGTTATTTCTCGTCTGACCGCTCTATTGCAGAATATTGCGAAAAAATTTGGCAAATCAAACCATTAACTGAAGAAGAATTACCCAACAATGGACGTTAATCCGTGTTTCAGGCAGCCTGAAATAATGGATTAAATCCCGAATATTCCTGCGCTTGAGGATAAGTCGGCAACTCTTCATCTTCGCCAAGTGGTTCATTTAATTGCGTGATGTTTTCCACTTGGCAATCTACCATTAAATCTAAGAAATTTTGTTGCACCACGCCAATATTTTCGCGTGGCGACAATGTCCATGTAAACACCTGTGGTTGCAAGCCATACGCTGCTTCCGCTGCCCCAAAACCAAATTCTAATTTTCCGCCTGCTCTGGCAGCCATTACCACGCCCACGCGCGGACATTGCATTCGAATCGCCCGAATCGCATTCGCCGCAAACACATCTAATGCCATGCGTAGGCGCATATGGTTGGCTTCAGCAAGCGCAGCTAACGGCGTATTGGCAGCAAGTGGATTGGCAAACAGGGTAACGCCTTTTACTGCTAAATTTTCTTGCCATACCTGCATCAATGGTAAAGCTGCATCGCGCAACGGTTGCCCTAAGGCAGCCTGAAGATTCACATCACCATAACCCAACGCATACACCACATGAACAGATTGATCAGCAGGCATACACAACGCGGTAGTCGGTAAACTAGCCGCAAATTGTTCAGCTGCCTGAAGATTTTGTTTGGCGGCGTACCAAGCATCGGGTTTGATTTGTGCAAAATCTTCGGCACGAATCAGTTGCGGCAACCATTGGGCGCGACTCAGTGGGCGTGTAGTCGGGTAATTTGCCAAACACGCTGCCAGTTCCATCGTGGGTGCATGATGGGTTAATTCGGTCGCTTTTTTTGTCCCCGACACCAGCACCACAGGCAAGGCAAACCATTGAATTTCATCGTCGGATTTGGCTTTTAGTACATCGTCCAAGCTGTCCATTAACGCGGTGTAGGTGGGTGCATCAGGCGACATACTCATTGCCACAGACAAACCCAAATAAAAGTTTTGCGCTAACATTTCATTGATTTTACTACGAAGTTGCTCAACGGCTAGGCTGCGCCCTGTGCTTTGGTGGGCGATTTGTTTGGCGTAAAGCAGCAAATCATTTTTCACAGGATCGGTGGGATAGGGGCGTGTGTCTGGGAGTAATTTCATGATAATCGTCTCATTTTTGAATGAAAAATAATTTTCAGGCAGCCTGAAAAAATGTGGCAAATTGTAAACCATTTTTCAGGCTGCCTGAAACAGCATAGTCATCTTTTTAATTTTAAACGACTATAAAAGACCATGCCAATTTAATGGATTTGGTTCTATAATGATTGGTTTTTTCTAAATGGGAATATAGGTAATGAGTTTAGCAATAAAATGGCGTGGGTTGGCGTGGTATCGTAAAGTGTTGATGGTGGTGTTTGCGATTGGTTTGATGGGGAGCTTGTCATCATTATTGGCGCAATATGTGATGGGGCTGAATCCGTGCGTGATGTGCATTCAACAACGCGTTGCCATGATGGTTATGACGTTAATGGCTGGAATAAGTTTATTGTTGCCAGTAGCGAAAAGTTGGGCGCGTGGGTTGGCGGTGATGTTGGCAAGTATACCTGCGGTATTTGGGGGGTATATTGCGGCAAAACAATTGTATATTCAAAGTTTACCGATAACAGAACAGCCCTCTTGTGGTGCGCCGTGGACGTTCAGGCTGCGTGGTGCGCCCTTGTTTGATTTATATGAGCCGATTATTCGTGGGACGGGTGTATGTGGCGAAGTCTACAAGATATTGGGTGTGGCATTACCGATGTGGTCGTTACTGTTTTTTGCACTGATGTTGATGGTTTTGTGGGGTGGATTGTTATTGAATAAGCGTTTTTCATTTTCGTGAATGCGCAGGCTGCCTGCAAAAATATTTTGTGAATTTCCATGCGTGAAAATACGCCAATCGGCTATAATCCGAGCCGTTTCTTTTGTTCAAATGGAATGGATTGGAGATTATGTTACATCACGCAAAAACAGCACTGGCTGGCGCACAAATTTTATTTGTGGCGTTTGGTGCTATGGTGCTTGTTCCTTTATTAACGGGTTTAAATCCTGCACTGGCTTTGCTGGGTGCGGGTTTGGGTACTTTATTGTTTCAGTTGGTGACAAAACGTAAAGTACCTATTTTTTTGGGTTCATCATTTGCGTTTATCGCGCCGATTATTGCGGCAAAAACGCAATGGGGTGTCGGCGCAACAATGTTTGGTTTGTTTGCGGCTGGCTTTATGTATTTTATCTTTGCTGGATTAATTCGTTGGCGTGGGTTGGAAGCGGTGCATAAATTGTTGCCACCTGTTGTAATTGGTCCTGTGATTATGGTAATTGGTTTGTCAGTAGCCAATTCTGCCAGCAGCATGGCAGTTGGCAAATCAGGCGATACACAAATGATGGAATATGGCACAGCGGTATTGATTTCGGCATTTACATTTGGCGTAACGGTGTTGGTTACAGTATTTGGCAGCAAAATGATGAAATTAATCCCGATTTTAATTGGTGTGGCATCGGGTTATGTGTTTGCGGCGATATTGGGTGAAGTGCATTTTCAGGCGGTGCTTGATGCGCCGTGGTTTGCTGTACCCGAATTCACAAAACCCGAAATAAATTGGTCTGCGGCACTTTTCATGCTGCCTGTAGCGATTGCTCCTGCGATTGAACACATTGGCGGCATCATGGCAATTGGCGCGGTAACGGGTCAGGATTACACCAAAAATCCAGGTTTAGACAAAACGCTGACGGGCGATGGTTTGGGTGTATGTGTGGCGGGTTTATTGGGTGGGCCGCCTGTTACGACTTACGGTGAAGTAACGGGTGCGGTGATGATTACCAAAAACAGCAACCCCATTATCATGACTTGGGCGGCAATTTTTGCGATTTGTATGGCTTTTTTGGGTAAATTCAATGCGTTTTTGGCATCCATTCCGTTGCCTGTGATGGGGGGCGTGATGCTGTTGCTGTTTGGGACGATTGCGTCATTGGGTTTGAAAACGCTGATTGATGCGAAAGTGGATTTGATACGCCCCAAAAATTTGGTTATTGCCAGCTCTACATTAACGGTGGGACTCGGCGGCATGGTGGTCAAAATAGGTGATGTGGCGTTAGCGGGTGTGGGGTTGTGTGCTTTATTGGCGATGATTTTGAATGCGGTTTTGCCTGATAAAGATTGAATTTTCAAGAAAATAAAAATTTTTTATAGCCGGCAACACAGTGATATTTTTAATTTTAAACGACCATAAATAATCAGGAAACGCAGACATTTTGTCTGCGTTTTGGTTTTCAGGCTGCCTGAAAACTTTCTCAATCAAATCCGAATGAGTTTTGCAAGCAAAATGGCAAATTTGCGTGGCTAAAATGAATATCTTTGATACAAAAAATTTTACTTTCAGTGAGTTAAATTAGATAATAATGCAATTTTGTATCAATTATTTTCTTTCATTACCTAACTTCAAATTATGAAACACGTAATTTTCCCTTTAATTGTGTTGTCAGCAACGACTCAGGCAGCGGATTTGCCCACACCACCCAATGCCATCAACGACGAATGGCGCAATAATCGCCAAGAAATTCGCGCCATTGAAGATGCACAACGTGAAGAAAGCGCGTGGAAATTGCAACAAAAGCAAAATTCCTCTACCACGCAGCCTGATGAACAAAATACGCAGTCTGAAAATTCAGAATGTCTTCCTAATCAAAAAATTCAATTGCAAGGCATCACGTTGGTTGATGCTCACACTTTCAGGCTGCCTGAATGCGTGAGCGAAGCCAATCTCAACAAATTAAGCCGTGAAATTACAGCTGCTTATATTAAAGCAGGCTTTGCTGGTACACAAATTGATTTTATCCAACAAGATGACACCGTCATTTTCAAAGTCAAAGAAATGCGGATTCGTGAAATCACGGGCGGCAGTCGCACGGTTAATATCGGCACACTGTTTCCCAATCACAAAAATCAGCCCGTCAATATTCGCTATTTAGACCAAGGTATTGAACAAGCGAATAAATTAACAGGCAATCAAGTCAGCATGGACGTGTATCCACACGATGATGGCACAGCGTCTATCGCATTACAAAATCAAAAAAGCAAAGGTTGGTTTGGACAAGTCGCCATAGATAATAAAGGCAACAAAAATAATCGTGGCGTAATTCGTGCTAATGCAGGTGTGGCAAGTCCATTGGGATTATCCGACAGCGTGTATTTGGGTGCGTACAGCAACACGGCTCAAGGTAATGGTCATTTTAATCGTGGTGCCAATATTTATTACAGTTTACCCTAGGGGCTATTGACAATTCAAAAAAAGAGGCAAAGGATTTAAGATATTGTTTCCACGCAACCATCCCAAACCTTTGCCATGTCCCGAAACACGCTTACAAATGAAACATGGTCAAGACTGTTGCCTATTTTGAAACAGCTTGGCATTTATCGCAAGAAAAATTTACGCAAAACAGTAGAAGGTATCCTATTTCGCTTACGTACAGGCTGCCAATGGGCTGATATACCTAGTTATTTTGGTAAAGCAAACAGCCTTTACCAAAGTTTCAATCGCTGGTCTAAACGCGGTATTTTTACCCGATTATTCAAACATTTGGTAGATACACCCGATATGGAATGGGTCTTTATGGACGGTAGCCATATCCGCGTTCATCAACACGGTATGGGTAAACAATCCATTACGCATCAAGCTGTTGGTAAGAGTATCGGTGGTCATACGTCTAAAATTCATTTAGCGGTTGATGCTTGTGGTAATCCAATTGAATTTATCATTACAGCTGGTAATGTAAATGATATTGTTGTTGCGCCTGATTTATTGGCACAATTGGATTTAAGTGATAATGAAACCGTGTGTGCTGATAGGGGTTTTGACAGTGATACTTTTCGTCGGTTAATTCAGTCTAAACAAAGTAAAGCCAATATTCCATATAAGAAAAATAGAGAACATCTTAATGTGGGCACAGATTGGTATTTATATAAAATCAGGCACTTGGTAGAAAACGCTTTTGCACGATTAAAGCATTTTCGTGCGCTGGCAACACGGTACGATAAATTAAAACGTAATTATGAAAGTACTGTATCATTAGCTTGTGCTTTGATTTGGTTGAAATTATAGCTAAAATGTCATTAGCCCCTACGGTGCATGGACGTTTAGCGCATATGGCAGCACTTCGCGCAGTCGTTCCATTACAAAATTTAACGTAACTGGTACAGAAATTGCTTTAGATTACAATAGTAAAACCACAGCCGCAGGCGTGAAAACAGAACGTGTGATTTCTCGTGGGCAAAAACACATTACTTATGCACATTTAGGCGTGGATTATTTAAATATTTTGAGTGAATTTGGTGGCAGCAAAATTGATATGCAAAGTCCCAAATTGGGCGTGGTGCAAACGGGCTTATCGCATTCACAAACATTAGATTCAGGGATTTGGATAAGCGGTTTTACCGTTGAACGTGGCACAGGATTATTTGGTGCAAAAGATTTGGATACATCGCCTTTTTCCAGTCATTTCACAAATTTCCTTGCCAATACATCGCTAGCACAATATCGGCGCAAAGGCAATTGGATTATCCGCAATCAACACACTTTAGCCGCGCAACACAGCGATGACGATTTGTATAGCACCAAGCAAATCAGCATCACAGACCGCAATTCTGTGCGTGGGTTCAATCAATATAGTTTGAATGGCAATACAGGGATTTATGCGCAAAACACCTTGTTTGCAAAAAAGTATTTGCCCAATCAATTTTCAATTGAACCTTATATTGGGATTGACGGAGGTTGGGTAAAAGATGAAGGGTGGCAACGTGCGTTTGGTGGAGCGGTGGGCTTGAATGTGGCTTATGGCAATCATTGGCAAATGGGTGTGGAATCGGCTTACGGTTTCGCATTTTCCAAAAATAGTGACAAAATTCGTCAGCGTCAAATCACGGCTTCCCTTCGCATGATGTTTTAATTTTCAGTATATTCATTTTCAAGGATTTAAAACATGAAAGACAGTACTCAATATAAATTATCCACTTCAGGCAAATTAGCCGTTGTGATTAGTTTGGCATATATGGGCGCACCTGCGTTCGCTGCCAATATTGAAGCCGTTCAAGGTGGCGCACAAGTTGCACAAAAAAATGGCGTGGACATTGTGAACATCGTGAAGCCAAATGAACAAGGCTTGTCTCACAACCAATTCAACAAATATAACGTTAGCCAAGCTGGTGCAGTGCTGAATAACGCATTGCAAGCAGGTCAATCTCAATTGGCTGGTCAATTGGGTGCAAACAATAATTTGCAAGGTCAAGCCGCATCTGTGATTTTGAATGAAGTGGTGAGCAAAAACCCATCTTTGATTTTGGGTCAGCAAGAAATTTTTGGTATGGCCGCAGATTATGTGTTGGCTAACCCTAATGGCATCACTTACAACGGTGGCACAGTCATCAATGCACCACGTACTTCTTTGGTAGTGGGTACGCCTGATGTGGTAAACGGCAAATTGGAATCTTTTACCGTTGGTGCAAATGGTTCTAACGCAGCGTTGAATGTAAAAGGTAATGCTGGCGCAGTGTCTATTTTGGATTTGGTTGCACCACGCGTGATTGTGAACGCTGGCGCAAAAGTTCAAGCTAAAGATGCGGTAAACGTGGTTTCAGGCAGCAATAAAGTTGGTTACGCCAATAACACCGTTGAAAAATTAGCACAAACAAACAATGCGCCTGTATTGGACGGTCAAATTTTCGGTAGCATGAAAGCTGGCTCTATCCGCATTCACTCAACCGATAACCGCGCTATACAATCATTATCTAATGCCAATATTCAAGCAGACAATTTAGCAACTGATGTGGCTGGTAAATTACACGTTACCAAGTCCAAACTGGCTGCTAAAGACATCGCATTGAATGCAAAAGATACCGTTATTGATGGTCAAGTAACAACTACTGGTAACGATAGGCCAGTTACGCAAGAAGGCTGGAGTGCAACTGAACATCGCGTTCGAGTAAAAAATACCAAAACTCATTCTAGCCAAACTTATGAAGGCAGCAATATTAATGCCACAAATAGCCTGAAGTTGTCTAATACGGGTAATGTACAAATCACTGGCGCAACCATTCAAGCAGGCAGCTTGGATATTGATGCCAATAATATTAGTGCAAATAACGTTGTTACCACAAATAAATCAAGCGAAGTCAATCGCCGTTATAAAGGCTTGTGGCACAATCAAAAAACCGATGTAGCAGAAACCCAAACTGTTCATCGTACTGATATTAAAGTAGCAGGCAATGCGTCAGTTAATGCTTCAGGCAGCCTGAATTTACAAGGTACTGCTTTAAATGCTGGTCAAGATGTCAAATTGAGTGGCGCAAAAGGCGTGAATTTGACTGGTAACGTAACCACCAACAAAACCGAAAGCGAAGTAGATGTTCGTAATGAAAGTGGCAAATTAAAAACAGGTAAAGCCTCTAATGCCAGCGTAACTCAAACATTTACCGCCACTGAAATTAAAGCAGGTGGTGATTTAGGTTTGAACGCAACCGATGGTACTATTTCTGCGATGGGTTCAAAAATTGCTGTGAACGGCAACGCAGTAGTAAGTTCAAACAAAGTGAATTTTGGTACAACCAAAACCAATACCAGTAGCACAGTTGATGACAAATTCAAATATTGGGGCGGTCTTGCTGGCGGCGCAGAGGATGGTCAAACACGCACACGGGAAAATTTGCAAGCCACTTCTTTGATTGCTAAAGGCGATTTATTGATTGGCGCAAAACAAGGTGTGAATATTTCTGGTAGCACAGTTAAAGGTAATAAAAGTGCATCTGTGAATGCGGGTAATGGCACTTTAAATATCACTGCCGCTAAAACCAGCAACAGCGAATCTCAACACAAACGCCAAGGTACAATTTTCAACATTACCAAAAGCCGCCTGAAAAAAAATCAACAAACTGAAGTGGTAACAGGTTCTACTTTGGCATCGAATACTAATTTGCAATTGGTATCGGATAAAAATGTGAATGTATTGGGCAGTGCTTTGAAAGCTGCTGAAAAATTAGGCATCAAAACCGCAGGTAATTTGAATATTGCCACAGTGGCGGCTCACAGCACCAGCAGTGAACAATCCACCAGCATCAAAGGTTTTGCCGAAGGCAGTACCAAAGTGGACGCATCTATTCAAAAACCAGTAGCAGAAGCCACTGGGGGTGTGGGTATTCGCTTTAGCAAAACAACCACAACAACTGAAACCAATAAACACACTGGTTCAGACTTGAATGCAGATTCAATTGATTTACAATCTGGCGCAACTGCAACGCTTTCAGGCAGCCAATTGAACGCGAAAAAAGATGTCACTGTAACCGCAGAAAACATCACTACTGAAGCGGTTCAAGATACCGTTAAAACCGATACCAAAGCTCGTGTAACCGATGTGGGCATCAAGGCAACTGCGGGTGTAACCAACTTTGATCCAAAAGTTTCCATTCGTGTTGGTGTGGATAGTGGCTTTGTGGAAGTGGACAACACTAAAGGTACAGCGGCTGTATCGGGTATTTCTGGTGAAAATGTTACCTTACAAGCGAATAAGAACATTGAACACGAAGGTACAAACATTAAGGCAACTGGTGATTTAACGCAAAAAGCCACACAAATTACTCAAACTGCTGCTAAAAACACCGATAACACCACAACAACAGAACATTCTGGTGGTATTTTCGTGGGTGCAAGCGCATCTGTTGGCAGTGGATTTAAAGCCAATGCGGGTATTTATGGTAAAGGTGGCAAAACTGTTGCAGAAAGCACTCAAGCCGTCGCAACCAATGTATCAGGCAATAATGTTACTGTTGCAGCAGCCAATATTGCTGATGTTGGTACGAATTACACTGCGAATAAAGACGTTAAGATTGATGCAACCAATAAATACACCAATGAAGCTGCTACTGACACAGCAAATTCTGTAGCCAATCATGGTGGTGCTGATTTAACAGCCACTATTGGTACCAAAGATTTCACTGGTGCTAAAGTTAATGTGGCTTTGGGCATTAATTATTCACACAATAAACAAGCCAGCACTAAAGCACAAATTGGTCATATCAATGCTGAAAATGTGAACATCACATCTAAACAAAACTTGGATTTAGCATCAAATATCAATGCGAGCAATGAAGTTAATTTAACTTCAAAAGATGGCAATGTGAATTTGAATCAATCTAACGATACATCAAACTCAACTAAAGCAAATGCCAACTTGGGCATTGGTGTTACGGTAGATGTGATTAAACCTGCTGTTTCCTCTGTTAACGGTAATGTCAATGTAGATTATGCAAATGCCAAAGCAAACACAGGTCATGCTGGTGTGATTACAACGTCAGGTAATGTGAATGTAACCGCCAATCCAGGAAAAGACATCAATATCAATGGCGCAAGCATTATTTCTAAAGGTAATGTTACGTTAACTGGTGCTGATGTGAATAGCCAAGCCATTACACATTCACATGAAAAAACCAATGTCTCTGTTGGTTTGAATGCAAATGTTAGCAAAGGTTGGGTTGACAAAGAAGAACAAGTTACTAAAGAAAAAGAGATTCAATACCAAGTTACCAATGCTTGTGGTTGCACTCACACAGTTACAGAAACTGTTCAAACAACCGATACTGTTGTAACGTCTAAAAATGTTGTAACTGGTGCAGGTGCTGGTATCAATGTCGGTGTAACTCATGAACAAGGTGTCAGTCATACTGCCAACCAATTGGTTGCTAAAACCAAAGATACTGTAGGCAAACCTAGCCCTGATACTGAAGGTAATGTGTTGCAACCAGGTGAAGCTACCAAAGGCGAAGGCTTGAAAATTAATGCTGGTAAAGGTATTAACTTAACAGGTACGAATGTTACTGCTGAACAAACCATTTTGAATGCTAAGAACGGCGACATCAACTTGGGCAGTGCAGAAGGCAGCCTGAAACGTACTGGTGCTGGCGTGGGATTGAGCTTAGATGCTAATCTGGCTAATGGTTTCAAACCAACTGGTGGCAGTTTGAGCATTGACGTAGATACCGCTAAGAACAAAACCTACACAGGTAGCAGCGTGAATACCAATAATTTGACCATTAATACCAACAAAGACTTGAACTTGACCAGCAGCACCATTACTGCAGGCAATGTGAGCGGTAAAGTTGAAGGTGGATTGAATGCAACCGCACAACAAAATGTAACCAATGAAGTGGCGGTTAATTTGGGCATTCAAGGAGCTAAAGGATTGAATCCAAATGAAATTAAACCAAAAGATGTACCAAGTGTTTTGGTTAATGATTTACAAAATGGAACGATTTTGGGTCATAAAGCGGGCTTCAATTTAGGTATTGATGTTGATAAATCCAAAAAAACTCAAGCCACTGGTATTACCAGCAATCATTTGAATTTGGATGTTGCTAAAAATACATCTTTGCAAGCAGCTAACATTCAGTATGGTGAAGGTTCAGGTTTGGGTAATAGTCAAGTCAACGATTTGGGGCAAAATATCGATAGCAGCAAAAAAGTAGATTTCGGTATGGATATCAGCACAAATGTACCTAAAATGGTTGATTATGGTATTCAACACGCGAAAACAGGTACTTCGCCATTGTTCCATAACAGCAGCAGCAAAGGTGTAACGCAAGTGGTGGCTACCAGCGTAACACAAACACCAACAACTGTTGCACCCGTGGTTATTGAATAATCTATTGGCTATTCATTAAAATAATTTAGTTGTTAAAACAACGCGCCATTTATCAAAATAAGTGGCGCGTTTTTTTAGAACCTGTATCCATCGCGCTTGGCTGTGAATACAGATTCTTAAATTTTGATTTTTTCAAAGGCTGAAATCTTTGCAAAACCCAAAAATTAACCTAAATCTCGTCATTCCCGCGAATGCGGGAATCCAATAGCAAAATTTAGATAATTGATTTTATTTGATTGATTAAAAATCTATTTAAGATTAAAAATGGATTACCGCCTGCGCGGTAATGACGACGGATAGTTTTGCAAAGGTTTCAGGCTTACTCGCGTCCCAAAATCATCGCATCGCCATAACTGAAAAATCGGTATTCTTGTTCAATGGCGTGTTGATAAATTTCGCGGATTTTCAGGCTGCCTGAAAATGCCGACACCAGCATCAACAGTGTGGATTTGGGCAAATGAAAATTGGTAATCAAACGGTCAATTATTTGAAATTCAAATCTAGGAGTAATAAAAATATCCGTGTCGCCCGAACCCGCTTTCAGGCTGCCTGAACGCGCAGCAGATTCAATCGCACGCAATGAAGTTGTCCCCACCGACCAAATTTTGTTGCCACGCGCTTGGGCGGCTTGAATCGTGCTAACGGTTGCATCGGGAATCTGAAACCATTCACTGTGCATTTTGTGTTCGGCAATATTGTCCACGCGCACGGGTTGGAATGTGCCAGCCCCAACGTGTAACGTAACTTCCGCAAATTCCACGCCCTTATCTTTCAGGCTGCCTAAAATTTCGTCCGTGAAATGCAGCCCTGCGGTGGGTGCAGCGACGGCGCCTTGATGCTTGGCATACACGGTTTGATAGCGGTCATCATCGTCTGCACCTGCTGCGCGTTCAATGTAAGGCGGCAAGGGTAATACGCCGTGTTGTTCTAGCAATTCGTACACATTCAGGCTGCCTGAAAAGTGAATTTTGAATAATTCGCCCACGCGTTCTAACATCGTTGCGTGGATTTCGCCATCAAAAATCAATTCTGTGCCTGTTTTGGGTGATTTGGACGAGCGAATATGCGCCAAAGCTGTGTGTTCGTCTAACACGCGTTCAATCAAGGCTTCAATTTTGCCGCCACTGGCTTTTTGTCCGAACAATCGTGCTTTCATGACTTTGGTGTTATTGAAAATCAGCACGTCGCCTGCTTCAATATAATTGATTAAATCAGAAAATTTTTTATCTTCAATGGGTTGATTTGGCAGCGCGACCAGCAAACGACTGCTACCGCGTACGGTGGGGGGATTTTGAGCGATGAGTTGCTCGGGTAATTCAAAGTCAAATTCGGAGAGATGCATTTTGGTTGATTCAATTAATAAAATTAAAATTATAAAGTAAAAACAAAAAGGCGGTCCAAAAAAACAAAAAAAATCAAAAAATCATTTATACTACGCAAAACTTTCAGGCTGCCTGAAAAGCAATAACAACAATAGTGAGAAAAAATAATGACACAGAACATACTGTCCGAATATACTGAAATTATTGATTATATAAATAAATGTACTGATAAATTCAGCGAATTTATCAGCGAGCAACGCACCCATCGCAATTCTCTACGCAAACCCAATAAAAAACATTTACCCCTCATCGCCGCACTCCAACAAATAGATTGGGAAAAAAGTTTGGCAGACATACGCATGGGCAGAATCATACTGCCCCCAAAATCGCCCAAACGCCCTACCCACAAAAAAATTTCCACAAAAAATATTCACCAAAAAACCATCACCCAAAAGAACAAACCTAAGTCGCCACAAAAAAAATCCTTTTCTCCCAAAGAAATAGATATTTTGTTGAAGCAAATTCGTAACAAATGGCAATGGCAAATACATTCATTAATACGAACGGAATGCTATCCCATTCAGCCATCTGCGGATTGGTTGGCAAGCGTGGCGCAATTTTATCGCGATACACCTAAATCTACGCTAATACCCGAAACCACCGAATTCATCGCCGAAGATTCTTGCCCCAAAAATGATTCTGTAATTGAACAATTACAACAAGAATTGACAGAATTAAAAAAACAAAATCAAGAATTAACCGAATTATTGCAAGCACAAGACAACGAAATGAAAAACCAAAACAACAAAATCGCCCAATTAACCCAACAGGTTTTGAATTTCCAATCCATGTCGCAATACAAAGAAAATAAACGCACCGAATCCGAAGGCAAAATTTTGCTACAATACGGTAAAGAAATAGATTTATATGAGAATGAAATATTAAGTTTTATTCGGCAATCTTTAGATTACTCACTTAAAAATCAGGTGCATGAACACAGTCGCTATCAGCACATCTTAACCGATTTGCTGGAGGCTAATCCCATGGAAAAAGATTGGCGCAACACCAAAGAAGCCGAATTACACAAAATCATGCGCACCTATTCTCGCATGGACAGCCCCACACGACAGGCATTGATGAATTTAGGTTTTCAGATTTCTGAAGATGGCACACATTTTAAATTGATTTTTGAAAACGATAAACGCTATACCTTTACCACGTCTAAAACCAGTAGCGATAATCGTGGTGGCAGGAATTTTGCACGCGATGTGGCAAATTTATTATTTTGAGAACCTGTATTCACAACCAAGCGCGATGCCTTTTTGCCCCATTTAGCACACCTGCTGCGTTGACTTTCAGGCTGCCTGAAAGATGATGAACACAGGTTTTTACTTTGTGAATTATTTGAATGCAAAAATATGGATACCCAAAAAAATTTAAATATTAAAACATTCACACTTACCTTATTAGGTGTGATTTTGTTGTGGCTACCTGTGTTGTGGCTGCATTTAACGATTGTATTGTTTTCGGCACTGACTGTGTACGGCTTGACTCTAGCGATTGACAACGCTCTGCAAAAATGGCTGCCTAAAAAACACGGCACACTGATTTCGGTGTTGTTGCTGTTGGCGATATTGGTGTTGATTATTGTGATGATAACAGAATGGCTCGGCGACCGAATCAGCACGCATTCTTTTTCGGATATGATGCTTCAGGCAGCTTTAGTACTGGATCAGCTCCACGCGGTTTTGCCAAACAGTATGTCCAAATTTCTGCCTGAAACATTAGACGGTTTTAACGCGATGTTTTCGCATTTACTCAAAACCCATGCCACACAAATTCAAACAGCTGGCGTACACACTTTGCGTGGAATTGGGCATTTGTTGGCAGGCATGGTGATTGGGGCATTGGCGGCGATTCAATTAAAACCACCATTTTCGGATAAACCATTGGCGCAACTATTACGCAGCGAATTTCAAAATTTATTGCATGATTTCAATCAAGTATTTTTTGCACAAGTTCGCATTTCGGCTTTAAATACGTTTTTGACGGCGATTTATTTATTGGGCGTGATGCCATTGATGGGTAAACCCTTACCGCTTTCGGGGACGTTGGTGGTGTTTACATTTTTTGCAGGTTTATTACCTGTGGTGGGAAATTTGATTTCCAATACATTTATTGTGATTTTGAGTTTGAATCATGGCGTTACCATCTCCACATTATCACTGTTGTGGTTAATGAGCATTCATAAATTGGAATATTTTCTCAACGCACATTTTATCGGACATAAAATCAAAGCGTCCGCTTGGGAGGCGTTGTTGGCGATGTTGGTTTTGGAATCGGCGTTTGGTTTAGCGGGTTTGATTAGCGCACCCATTATTTACGCGCAAATCAAATCATCATTGATGCGAAAAATGTGGTTATAAGAAACCTTGTATTCACAGCCAAGTACGATGTCTTTTTGCTCTATTTAGTATGCCTGCTGCGTCGAATTTTATGCCAATAGGAAGAACGCTATTGGCATAAAATTCGCCTGACATTCGCACAAACTGGGACAAAAATCCATTTTATGTTTGCTATGGATACAGGTTCTTAATTTTGGGTTTAAGTTGAAAATAGGGGAGTGCAAGATTTCAGGTTGCCTTTTAACTCAACGACTTAAATCAGTTGCTTAATACGTCCACACCTTTTGGCACAACAAATTTAAATGCGCCGCGTGACAAATTCGGTTTGGTGTTTACACCGTTGAAACGAATGGATGTTTGATTGCCAAAACCGTCTTTTAATTGCATTGCGGCTAATTTGTCGCCTTGGAAGCCGATGCGAATGTATTGGTAGCCTGCGTTGGCGCGTTTGGGCGTGGCAAGAACGTATTGAATGTCGCCTGATGTGCCGTCTTCTTTTAGCATGTAGCTGGCATCCAATGCGGATTTATTGGATAAAATTGCGGCTGGGCTGTCGCCGATTGTTTGGTCTTGGTTAGATTTTGTTACTTGTTTTAAATCAACATCATATAACCAAATATTTGCGCCATCACCCACAATGGTTTGTTTATATGGGCTTTTGTAATCCCATTTGAATAAGCCTGGACGTAAAATTTGAAATGTGCCTGAACTGGTTTGATTTTTCTTTTTGGATTGAACGGTTTGGGTGAAATTACCACTTAAGCCGTCTGCATCTTGGTTAAATTTTTTTAATGCGTCAATCGCGCCAGCGTGGGCGGTACTGCTCAAAAAAGTGGCAGTAAGCAATACAGATAAGTTTTTTTTCCAGTTTTTCATTGTATAATCTCCAGTAGGTTGAATTCATTTGTTATTGCATAACAAGAAACGTCATTATTCTGAATTTCAGGCTGCTTGAAAAGGTGTATTTTGTAATGTAAAGGTTGTCTGAAATGCCAATTTATTCATTTTAAATAAAAAAACAGTTTAAATTTAACTGAATTTTAATTATGCAAAATTTCTATCTACTTGTGCAGACCGCGCTCTGCGAAACCAATCCTATTAAAAAAGCTGCTTTAACCTTAGATATTTATGCACAATTTGTTTCAGGCAGCCTGAAAATAGACCAATCCGAAACGGTTGTAGATATACCTATTGCCGGTCGCCCAGAAAAACCGATTCTGGTTGCTGTCAATCAAGTGGAAAAACGAAAATTAACCACGCCCGAAGGCTACGCCGCTATGTTGCACGCCATTTGCCACATTGAATTTAATGCGATTAATTTGGCTTTGGACGCGGCTTACCGTTTTCGCACGCTGCCTGAACAATTTACTGCCGATTGGTTGCGTGTCGCAAAAGAAGAAGCCGAACATTTTACGCTCATGCGTGCACGATTACTGGCACATCATTTTGATTATGGTGATTTTTCTGCGCATGGGCATTTGTGGGACATGGCATACAAAACCGCCTTTGACCCACTTTTACGCATGGCACTTGTGCCACGTGTACTTGAGGCACGTGGACTAGACGTTACGCCTGCGATTCGCGCCAAAGTGGAACAGCGTGGCGATTTGGCAACTTGCGAAGTGCTGGACATTATTTACCGCGATGAAGTGGGGCACGTTCAAATTGGCAACCATTGGTATCGTTATTTGTGCGAACAGCGTGGACTTGAACCGATGACGTTGTTTTGTGAATTATTGCGCCGTTACGATATGTTTATTTTTCGCGGTTATGTGAATTTGGAGGCGCGTGAACGAGCAGGATTTTCTTCATTTGAAATGCAAATGCTGGAAAATTTTGAACAATCATTTCAGTCAAATAAGGCAGCCTGATAAGGGTTGCACGTCCAGCGAATCAATTCACACAATATTTTTAATCACTTTATTGAAAGAAAACACCATCATGATTCAAAAAATGAAATTAACTCTATTAGCAAGCATGATTTTATTGAATGCGTGTGTTGCGCCCGAACACACTGTACCCCACACGTCGAGCCAATCCACAACCAATCACAGAGAAAGCTACACCGCCACCGTCATCAAAATTGCCGATGGCGACACCATTACCGTTCAAGACAATCATGGTGTAACCCACAAAATCCGTCTCGCTTACATTGACGCGCCCGAAACCAAGCAAAATTACGGTTCAGACAGCAAAGACGGTTTGACAAAATTAATCAGTGGCAAACCTGTGCGCGTGAATGTACGCGACATTGATCGTTATCAACGTGAAGTGGCTTTAATTGAAGCCGATGGGCGTGATGTGAATTATCGCCAAGTGGAATTGGGTAATGCGTGGCATTATACGCAATATGCCAAAAATCAATTAGCCGAAGATTATCAACGTTATCAGGCAGCTATGGCAAAAGCTAAAGAGAAGAAATTGGGGCTGTGGTCGTTTGCGCGTCCGCAAGCACCGTGGGATTATCGCAAACAGCAACGCAGCAAAAAAACCACTTCAACCGAAGAATAAGAATGATACGTCCAGCAAAATTAACCAAAGAACCTTTTTTGAGCGTTCTTCGTTATCATAATGAATGAAAAAGGCAAAACCGTTATTTATTCTCAATCACGCTTGTTGCAAAACAGTAAATCGCTTGATGTGATTTCCATCGTGGATTGGGTCTTGGAAAAAAAACAGGCTTTTTACGAGCAAACCGTCTTTGTTGGAATTGGTGTATTTGAATATCAAACAAAGGATAAGAGAGCATTGATAGCGTGGTCAGCAGTGCAGGCAGCCTGAAAATTGATTTGATTATTTTCAGGCTGCCTTTTTTATTGTTTTTTATTATTGGGATAATTGGATTTAATTCACCATATTATGTTTAATTATTGAGAAAAACTGTATTTATAAATGATGTATTGTTTTTCCTAATTTGAAATATTATGATGTCGTCATAGCGTGATTGATGTATTTTATAAATTTTAATGAAAGGAATTTTCTTATGTTTTTTTTGAATCAGTTTCAAGGTAAATTTTTGTCTTTATTGAGAATTGTGTCTGGATACATGTATTTGATGCATGGTTCAACCAAGTTGTTGCACATTCCGTATATTGAACAATTTGCTAATGTGCCGATGATGTCTATTTATGGTGTGGCAGGCTTATTGGAATTGGTGGGCGGTATGTTGTTAATATTGGGTTTGTTCACACGTCCTGTGGCGTTTTTGTTGTCGGGTCAAATGGCGGTGGCGTATTTGATGGCACACACGCAACCGAATTTTTTACTGCCAATTTTGACGGGTGGCGAATTAGCGGCACTGTATAGCTTTTTGTTTTTGTATTTGTCGTCAGTAGGTGGCGGAGAATGGGCATTGGATAACTTATTATTTAAGAAAAAATCAAATTAATTTAATTGGTTAAAATATATTTTAGGCAGCCTGAAAATCAGTTTATTGGTTTTCAGGCTGCCTTTATTTTGTTAATGCAAGTTATTTTCATTTAAAAAAAACAAGTGTATAATTTTGCCAATTTTAGGAGAGAAAATCGCCATGTGGATTGCGTTATTGATTATGCTGCGAGAAGGGATTGAAGCAGCGTTGATTGTGGGTATTGTGGCAAGTTTTTTACGGCAATCAGGTTATGGGCATTTAATGAAAAATGTATGGTTGGGTGTTGGCTTGGCGGTGATATTGTGTGCATTGGTCGGTTATGGGATTCATCGTGCCACAGGCGAAATTCCGCAAAAACAACAAGAATTTTTGGTTGGTGCGATTGGTTTGGTGGCGGTGGCAATGTTGACCTATATGATTTTATGGATGAAATCGGCGGCAAAATCCATGAAATCTATGCTACAAAATTCGGTTCAGGCTGCCTTAAATCGTGGAAATGGGCGTGGTTGGGCATTGGTGGCGATGGCATTTTTGGCGGTGTTACGTGAAGGTTTGGAGAGTGTGTTTTTTCTGATTGCGGTATTTGAGCAGAGTCCTGATGCGAGTATGCCACTGGGGGCGGTGATGGGTTTGGCATTGGCGGCGGCGGTGGGTTTGGCGATTTATCAAGGCGGTATCCGTTTGAATTTAGCGAAATTTTTTCGTTTGACTGGTGTGTTTTTGATTTTTGTAGCAGCTGGATTATTTGCTGGTGCGTTTCGGGCATGGCACGAAGCGGGAATTTGGAATATTGGGCAGACGGTGTTGGCAGATTGGTCGCATATTTTACATGAACAAAGTCCGTTTGGGGTATTGTTAGCTGGCTTTTTGGGTTATACCGACCATCCTGTTGTGAGTGATGTGGTTTTGTATTTGGCGTACTTGGTGCCTGTTTTGTATTTATTTTTGCGCCATCAAAATTCGTCAAAATAATTTTTAGAAACTGTGTTCGTAAGATTGATAATTTTTGAGAATACAAGCTAACGCAGTAGACGCATGAAGTGGTAATAAAAGCAAGCTATTGATATTATCAACATAGGTTCTTTAGATGGTTTCAGGAGCAATAATCTTTCAGGTTTGAAATATTTGTTTCTTTATAGTCGTTTAATAGTAATAGGCAGCCTGAAGAATATTTTTATTCAATTTATTTTTAATATAAGGAATTTATATGAAAAAATTCACATTAACTGTCTTAGCAACGTCTCTTTTATTAGCTGCTTGCCAACCCCCAGAAGCCGACAAACCTACCGCGCCCAGCAACGCCAGTGGTGCAGCCGTGAGCGTGCCTGATGGTGGCGTGGCAGTGGCAGTAAACGACAAGGCTTGTGAACCAATGACTTTAACTGTCCCAAGTGGACGAACCACATTCCACATCAAAAATGCAAGCAGTCGTGCTTTGGAATGGGAAATTTTGAAAGGTGTGATGGTGGTTGATGAACGCGAAAACATTGCCCCTAATTTATCTGACAAATTGACCGTTACTTTATTACCTGGTGAATACGAAATGACTTGTGGTTTGTTGAACAATCCACGCGGTAAGTTAATCGTAACCGATAGCGGCTTCAAAGACACTGCCGCTGAATCCGATTTGGAAAAATTGGCGCAACCATTGACCGAATATAAAAAATATGTTCAAAACGAAGCGGCTGAATTGGTTAAATTAACCAAACAATTTACTGATGCCGTCAAAGCCAATCAATTGGAAAAAGCTCAATCTTTATTTGCCAAAGCACGTGCGCCATACGAACGAATTGAACCGATTGCAGAATTATTTAACGAACTGGATCCCTCCATTGATGCACGTGAAGACGATTTTAAAGCAGGCGCAAAAGATGAATTATTCACGGGTTTCCATAAAATTGAATACGCCTTGTGGGTAGAAAAAGACACTAAAGCCGTTCACGCGATTGCCGATAAATTACAAGCCGATGTGGAAAAATTACAAAAAGAAATTGATACGCTGAATTTTCCACCAAGCAAAGTCGTGGGCGGTGCAGCGGTGTTGATTGAAGAAGTTGCTGCCAGCAAAATTTCAGGCGAAGAAGACCGCTACAGCCACACCGATTTGAGCGATTTTTACGCCAATATGGAAGGCGCACAAAAGATTATTCAGTTATTCCGCGCCAATATTGAAGCCAAAGATAAAGATTTATTGGCAGTAATAGATAAACAATTCAAAGCAGTAGGCGATATTTTAGCCAAATATAAAACCGCAGATGGTTTCCAAACCTACGATAAATTAAGCGAAGCCGATCGCAAAGCCTTGCAAGCCCCTATCAATTCATTGGCTGAAGATTTGGCGAAATTACGTGGTTTGTTGGGTTTAGACTAATTATAGTGAAATAAAATGTTATTGAGTTGCCCACGTCCCCATGTGCTATTCCAACACGGTGGACGTGGTTTACTTGTACTATTTTGATTTTATTCTACTATATTTAAATTTCTATCTTAAAATAATTTTTAGGCTGCCTGAAAAGGAATTATCATGAATCACGACCCCAGTAAACGCGCTTTGTTGAAAACTGCTGCCGTGTTGGCAGCAGCAGGAACGTTGAGCGCATGTCAGCAAAAAAATCAATCGGATAATCAGACTGTTAATAAAAAATCGGCTGCTGAAAATGCGCCTCATCTGCATTCTAATCAAAGTTATTCATGCTACGGTCAACACCAAGCAGGCATCACTACGCCACATCAACCGTTTGCGATTATGTGTGCATTTGATGTTACGGTAACCGAGTTGGCAGAATTGAAAAAAATGTTTCAACTCTTGAGTCAACGCATTGAATTTTTAACACAAGGCGGTGAATTGCATGACCCCGACCCGAAATTGCCACCATCAGGCAGCGGTATTTTGGGGCAAACCGTTCCCAGCGATGGTTTGACCATTACAGTGGGTGTGGGTGCAAGTTTGTTTGACCAACGTTTTGGTTTACAAAATAAAAAAACCAAACATTTAACCGAAATGCCCGATTTTCCCAACGACAAATTACAACGTGAATGGTGTGATGGCGATGTGTCTATACAATTTTGTGCGTTCAGCCCCGAAACTTGCCAAAACGCGTTACGCGATGTGATTAAGCAATTGAGTAAATTTGCGATTATCAAATGGAGTATAGATGGGTTTTTACCCAAAGCTCCAGCTGACCAAGCGGCACGAAATTTATTTGGTTTTCGTGATGGTACGGCGAATCCCGATGTTTCTAAAACAGAAATTGCCAATCAAGTTTTGTGGACAGGCGTGGCAAGTAATTCGCAAGATGAGCCAGCATGGGCAAAAAATGGCACTTATCAGGCGGTGCGTTTGATTCGGCATTTTGTGGAGTTTTGGGACAGAACCCCATTACAAGAACAGCAAACGATTTTTGGGCGTGAAAAATATTCGGGTGCGCCTCTGGGCATGAAAAAAGAACACGATATGCCCGATTATACTAAAGATACTGATGGTGCAGTGATTCCCAAAGACAGTCATATGCGTTTGGCAAATCCGCGAGATGCTGAATTTTTGCAGCGTCATCAACTGTATCGCCGCCCGTTTGATTATTCGCGTGGTTTGAGTAAAGCAGGGCAGTTAGATGTGGGATTGGTGTTTATTTGTTATCAAGCGAATTTGACTGATGGATTTGTGTTTGTGCAGGGGTTGCTCAATGGCGAGCCATTGGAAGAGTACATTAGTCCGTTTGGTGGGGGATATTTTTTCGTATTGGCAGGATTTGAGAAAACGGGTTATTTGGGGCAAACTTTGTTAGAAAATTAGAATTGAGCCAATTTATTAATAAAATGTTTTTCAGGCAGCCTGAAATCTTTGCCAAATTATAGTGCTTTAAATTCAACGGGGCAGCGATAATGTTCGCCGTGTATGCGTGATACATGAGGATATTAGCAATGCTGTACTAATTTGAATTGAGCGTACTACTATAAATCATCAAACGGAACAATTCTTGTTTTAGCAAGATTTGTTCCGTTTTTTTCAGGCAGCCTGAAAAATATTTTTGTCAACGGAATAGGCTGAATGTGTTGTCTCTGCTTGAAAAGATGAAATCCGTTATAATTGGACTCATGATTGATTTTATCGGAGTAGGGTACATGAATCCCAACCAAAAATTTAACCAAAAGATGACACATCTCAAACAAAATAGTATTTATTTGTTGCCTAACTCATTCACAATTTCTTCTTTGTTTTCAGCATTTTATGCGATTACAGAATCGTTCCATGGGCGATTTGATACGGCAGCGATTGCCATTTTCATTTCCATGATTTTGGACGGCATGGATGGGCGTGTTGCTCGATTGACCAACAGTCAAAGTGCATTTGGTGAACAATTGGATAGTTTAGCGGATATGGTCAGTTTTGGGGTAGCGCCTGCATTGATTGTTTACAATTGGGAATTGTTTGAATTTGGTAAATTGGGGTATGGGGTGGCGTTTATTTATTGTGCGTGTGCGGCATTGCGTTTGGCGTTGTTTAACACGTTGATTGGGCGTGTGCATAAAAAATGGTTTATTGGTATTCCGAGTCCGACTGCGGCGGCTTTGGTGGTGGGTTTGATTTGGTTGGATAATAGCTATGGTGGTTTTGGTGAGGGTGTGAAATGGGTGGCGTTGTTGCTGACTTTGTTTGCGGGTTTGTCTATGGTGGCGCAAATTCCGTTTTGGAGCTTTAAAGAATTGTCGGTTAAACGGAAAATCCCGTTTTTTGGTATGATTTTGTTGGTGTTGGCGGTAATGATTATTGCATTAGAACCGCCATTGGTATTGTTTGCATTTTTCTTTTGCTACAGTTTGTCTGGTTATATTCAATACGCTTTGCGTTGGTGGAAAGGCGAACAAATTAACGTGTGGATTCAACCCGAATCATTGCAATCATCGGATTCATCGGGTGAAGAAGAATGTTGTTAATATATGATAATATTTTTTCAGGCTGCTTGAAAAATTGTGTATCGTAAATGCAGTGGATTATGAAAACAGGTTCTTAGTATCATCATTTTCATTCACGATAAAATTTACCTAATTCATTGAAATCAGATATTGTATAATAGATAGGCAATCATGTAATATTAACGTTCGTTATTTTATTTTTATTTTTAAGGTAAAACCATGCAAATGATGTTAAAGAAATTGCCATTGGCTTTGGTGTTGGCGATGTCGTTGAGTGCGTGTATTACGGTCAATGCGCCAGTGAGTGGCACACCCAATAATCAAAACGCCGCTCCCATCACATCTGGTAACAGCCATTCAGGCTACAAACTTGCCAGTAGCCACTGGACTGATGTCGCCAAAATTCGCCAAGAAGCCCAACGTTTGGGTGCAGAAGTCGGCGCGAATCGCATGACCAAAGTGCAGGCAGCCCAATATTTGAATCGTTATCGTTTGAATTTGGTTGGCGCAAATCAAATTGATGATAATATGTATGAAGTGTACCAAAAATCTGCATTGGATAGTCAACGTGGCGTGATTACACCAGAACAATCAAAAGCTTATATTATTAGCGCACTCAAAGGTTGGCAGCAACGTTGGAATGATATGTCGCGCAAACCCACGAATCCAGCGTTTACTAATTTCTTGATGGAAGTGATGGACATGAAACCGTTGCAATAATTCACGCAGCCTGAAAACTTTGCGTGAAACTGATTGCCTTTTTGTGGCAATTTGGTAAAATTGCCTTAATTTCTATCGCAAGCCGCACAATTTGGGTGTGGCTTGCCTTTTTATTTGATTATTTAAATTCTTTTTGCTAATGAATTTGTTTTCAGGCAGCCTGAAAACAGTTGGCAAACAAAAAGTTTGGGAGAATAAAATTCATGAAAAAAATTCCTTTAACCTCACAAGGCGCGGAAAAATTAAAAAATGAATTACAGCATTTGAAAAGCGTGGCGCGTCCTGAAATCATTGCTGCTATCGCTGAAGCGCGTTCGCATGGTGATTTGTCGGAAAATGCAGAATACGAATCTGCCAAAGAACGACAAGGTTTTATTGAAGGGCGTATCGCTGAATTGGAAAGCAAATTATCGCACGCACAAATCATCAACCCAGCCGAAATCCACGCTGAAGGCAAAATCGTATTTGGCGCAACCGTTACTGTAATGGATTTGGATTCAGACGAAGAATCCACTTACCAAATTGTCGGTGATGACGAAGCAGATATTAAATTGTTTAAAATTTCTGTGAGTTCGCCGATTGCGCGAGCGATGATTGGCAAAGAAGAGGGCGATGTGGCAGAAGTCCAAGCCCCAAGCGGTATTCGCGAATACGAAATTTTAAGCGTACAATACATCTAAGAACCTATATTCAAAGTCTTCATCATTTTGCCCACAACAAATAGGCTGCCTGAAAAAAGTTTTACGCTTTCAGGCAGCCTTTTGTTAAAATAGGGAAAATTTTGATTTTTCCGAAAAAGGGATTGGAAATAATGAAGCGATTGAGTGCATTATTGATTGCGATTTGGTTGGGTATGCAAATGGGGTTTGCGTATATTGTGTCGCCTGTTTTGTTCACCAATACGTTGTTATCCAATGGCATGGCAACGCGATTGATGGGCAGTTTGTTTCAGTTATCTAATGGTTTGGGTGTGGTAACTTGGGTGGTGGTTTGGCTGAATTGTCGTGGTAATCCGTATTGGGGCGAGAGTCGTGCTAATCGTGTACGCCAATGGATTATTGTGATGATAATGGGTTTATTGGTATCGTTATTGCTTGGTTGGGTGGTCAAGTATTTTCCTGATAATGTGTTGGTGCATTGGTTGGGTGGTGGTTTTGGGGTATGGCGTGGGAGTTGGCATTTATTGAATATGGGCGTGGTTTTGTTGGGATTGGGTTTGGCAATAAGACTGTTGCGTTTGGATAACCAAAATTAATTTTTCAGGCTGCCTGAAAAAGATGTTGTGCCATTTCCACATTCATTTGTGATTAAAAATAGTCAAAATTTGGGTGAATTGTCTAATTTTGTCATTAATTAAAAATAATTCATTATCAAGATGATGGTGCAAAAAGACAGCGTGGATAATTCTACTGTATAATGACGCTAATTTACTTTTTCATTTTTTAATTTAAACGCCACAGGTAACGCATTATGAGTATTGGTTTGCTACGATTATTGAAACAAGAAGGGCTGATTCCGTCCGGTAAAGTAGAAGAAAAGTATCGTAAGGCATTGGATAATAATAAAAATATTATCCCAATGTTTTTTGATGATAAAGTGATTGCACCTGAGGATTTGGCGTCATTGGTGTCGCGCGTATTCAATTATCCACAATTTGATTTGAGAGCTTTTCCAGCACGTAAAATTCTAACCGATGTGATGGAAGAAGCGCAAATACAAGAAAATCGCTGTATTCCGATTTTCAAACGTGGCAAAAGGGTGTTTGTGGCAGTATCCGATCCAACCATTTTGCAAAATGTGCAAAAATTTGTGTTCAATTCCGGATTATCGCCAGAATTGGTGATTGTACGGGATGATCAGCTGGATTCTATGTTGGAACAATTCTCACAAAGTAACACCGCGCTGATTAAAGAAATGGGTATGGACGCGAATTTGCAGGAAGCCCAAGCTGAAACCATGATTGTGAGCGGCGAAGAAGAAGACGATGGGCCTATTGCGAAATTTATTCAAAAAGTTTTATTTGATGCGGTCAACACAGGTGCATCCGATATTCACTTTGAGTTTTATGAGTTTATGGCGCGTGTGCGTTATCGTACGGACGGCGTGTTACGTGAAGTGGTGCAACCACCTTTGGCTTTACGTAATAATTTAGCATCGCGTATTAAAGTGATGGCAAAATTAGATATTTCTGAAAAACGCATTCCACAGGATGGACGTATTCAATTGCAGTTTTCCAAAGGTTCTAAAGCGATTGATTTTCGTGTGAGTACCATGCCTTGTTTGTTTGGTGAAAAAGTTGTAATGCGTATTTTGAATTCAGACGCTGGCTTTTTGAATATTAATCAATTGGGTTTTGAAGATTTTCAAAAAGATTTGATTTTGGAAGCAATTCATCGTCCATACGGCATGGTATTGGTAACGGGGCCTACGGGTTCGGGTAAAACCGTATCGCTTTATACTTGCTTGAATATTCTGAATACAGATGATGTGAATATTTCTACCGCCGAAGACCCAGCGGAGATTAACTTACCAGGTATTAATCAGGTAAACGTGAATGATAAACAAGGTTTAACATTTGAGGCAGCCTTAAAGGCTTTCTTGCGTCAAGACCCTGATATTATTATGATTGGTGAGATTCGCGATTTGGGTACAGCAGATATTGCGATTAAAGCCGCACAAACAGGTCATATGGTGTTCTCGACCTTGCACACGAATAATGCGCCTGCGACTTTATCGCGTATGTTGAATATGGGTGTTGCGCCGTTTAATATTGCTTCTGCGGTAAATTTGATTATGGCGCAACGTTTGGCGCGTCGCTTGTGTTCTAATTGTAAAGCACCGATGGAGCGTCCGCCTGAAAAAGTTTTACGTGAAGCTGGTTTCACCGATGAAGATTTGGCAGGTAATTGGACGATGTATCGTGCAGTGGGTTGCGAAGCATGTAAAGGCAAAGGTTACAAAGGGCGCGCTGGTTTGTATGAAGTGATGCCCATGACTGAACGCATGAAAGCCGTGATTATGAAAGGCGGTACGGAAGTGGATATTGCCAATATTGCTTATGAAGAAGGTTTGGTGGATTTACGCCGTTCGGGTTTACTCAAAGTGATGCAAGGCATTACCACGTTGGAAGAAGTATTGGCAACCACGAACGAAGGCTAATTCTGAATTTAGCCATTTGTTGATAAATAATATTGTCATTTAAATGGCTATGTTTTCAGGCTGCCTGAAAATAAATTTATTTTAAAATTTGGGAAAATTATGGCTACTCTAAAAAAACCTGTCAAAAAAGCACCCGTGAAAGCAAAAAGACCTGCTGCCAAACCACAAAAAAAAGAGCGTGGTAATCGATATCAATTTGAAGGGCGAAATCTTCAAACGGAGAGTATTGTGCGCGGTGAGGTGGTTGCGCGTAATGAAGAAGAAGCACGTCAGAAATTACAACGCCGTCAGGTAAAAGTCCTGCAAATTGTTAAAATGAAAAAGGCGAAAAATAAGAAAATTACTTCTGCTGATATTGCCGTTTTCACGCGCCAATTATGTACCATGATGAAGGCTGGTTTGCCATTAATGCAAGCTTTTGATATTGTGGCAAAAGGGCATTCCAATGCGTCCATGACTAATTTGCTGATGTCGGTGCGTGCAGATGTGGAACAGGGCACGTCTATGGCAGACGCATTTTCTAAACACCCGAAATATTTCAGTAAATTTTATTGTAACCTAGTGGGTGCAGGTGAAGCGGGTGGTGTATTGGATTCTTTGTTAGACAAATTAGCCACTTACATGGAAAAAACCGAAGCAATTAAGAAAAAAGTAAAATCTGCTTTAACTTATCCAATTGCCATTTTGGTGGTGGCGGTGGTATTGGTTATTGTGATGATGATGTTCGTATTGCCAGAATTTAAAAAGGTATACGATAGCATGGGCGCAAAATTGCCACCATTGACTGAGTTTATGATGGGTATTTCCAATGCGTTTGTGGCTCATGGTGCATTGATTATTATTGGTTTAGTAGGTACGGTTGCTGGTGGGATTTTTATTGTGAAAAACTCGCCTGCATTACAGAAGAAATTAGACGCTTTATTACTGAAATTGCCTATTTTTGGTGATATTGTGATGAAAGCAACCATTGCACGTTGGTCGCGTACTACGGCCACGCTGTTTACGGCTGGCGTACCACTGGTGGAAGTATTGGATTCAGTGGCTGGTGCATCGGGTAATATTATTTATGAAGAAGCGACTAATGAAATTCGTTCTAAAGTTAATCAGGGTATTTCTTTGACTTCAGGCATGCAGGCCGCCCAAATTTTCCCCAATATGGTGGTGCAAATGGCGGCCATTGGTGAAGAGGCTGGTGCGCTTGATGATATGTTGAATAAAGTGGCTGAATTCTATGAAGAAGAAGTAGATACAGCAGTGGAAACGTTGTCATCATTGATGGAACCCATCATCATGGTGGTATTGGGGGGTATTGTAGGGACTATTTTAGTGGCGATGTATCTGCCATTGTTCAACTTGGGTCAAGTGGTTGGTTAATATGGAGAATATGGCGATTTTTATGGCGGTATTGTTTGGGTTATTGGTTGGCAGCTTCCTGAACGTGGTGATTTACCGTCTGCCCGTGATGCTCAATCGAGAGTGGAACGAGGCAGCGCGTGAACAACTTAAATTAGACGATGAATTTATCCAAACGCTGCCTGAAAATATTGCCCAAACACTTCGCCAACGTATCGGCTTGACTCCTGAACAAATGGGCGTGTTTACCTTGTCGCGTCCACGCTCACGCTGTGGAAATTGTGGTGCACCTGTGCGAGCGTGGCAGAATATTCCAATTATTAGTTGGTTGATTTTGCGTGGAAAATGTCATACTTGTCAAACGCCAATCAGTATTCGTTATCCTTTGGTAGAACTGCTGACGGGGGTGTTGTTTGGTTTAGTGGCGTGGCGATACGGTTGGACGGAAATCACCGTGTGGGGCTGTTTACTCACAGCGATGGTTATTGCAATGACATTTATTGACGCGGACACGCAAATTTTGCCTGATGATTTGACTAAACCTTTGGTTTGGTTGGGTTTGTTATTTAATTGGCGTATGGGCTTTGTGTCGTGGCAACAAGCATTGTTGGGTGCTGTAATTGGTTATATGAGTTTGTATTTATTGAATAAAATTCATGTAATTTTGCGTGGCATAGATGGTATGGGGCAGGGCGATTTTAAATTATTGGCTGCGATTGGTGCGTGGGTTGGGGTGGCAAACTTGCCTATTGTGGTGTTGATGGCATCGGTTATTGGCATTGTGGCGGCGTTGGTGAAACGTGTTACCAAAAGTCAGCCTATGGCATTTGGTCCATGTTTGGCGATTGCTGGTTGGTTTATTTTTCTTTTTCATCAACAAGCTACAATGGCAATTACGTGGTGGTTGCATAAATCTGGATTTTAATCATGATGTGGATTGGGTTAACGGGTGGCATTGGTTGTGGCAAAAGCCAAGCGGCAGCGTTTTTCAGGCAGCTTGGTGTGGTGGTTATTGATGCCGATGCGGTAAACCGTGAATTGATTGATACGCCCAATAGCCCAGCTATTTCATTGATTCAAAATGATTTTGGGAAGGCTTTCATAGATTCTTCAGGCAGCCTGAATCGGGCTGCCATGCGTGAATTAATTTTCACGCAACCGAATGCTAAAACCAAATTAGAACAGATTCTGCATCCATTGATTTTGCAACGTATTGTTTTATTGCAAAAAGAAATTAATTCACATCAAAATTATGCTTTGGTGGAATTACCAATTTTGCGTGCTAATTCGCTATTTTTACACATTATTCAACGTGTTTTGTTAATTCATTGTGATGAAAATATTCGCATTAAACGCGTTATGCAAAGAAATTCATTTTCAGAGCAACAAGTTAAAAATATTATTGCCAATCAGCCGACTGATGCTGAACGTTTGGCATTGGCAGATGATGTGATTGATAATTCAGGCAGCCTGAAAGACTTGCAACTGGCTGTTGAAAGACAACACATTATTTATCAATCACTTAATAAATGAGAGAACCGATAAGATGCTGCATTTTGATTTTCCGTTATCCGAGCGTGTGCGTAATTACATTCGCGTGGAGCAATTATTTAATCGTTTTAATGAAGCACTGGCAGGCGATGATAAATGGATGCATCATGCTGCTATTTACACGCTGTTTGAATTGGTTGAATGTGCATCTAAAGCAGAACTAAAACGCGATATGTTACAAGAACTTGAGCGTCAGCGTTTGCAACAAAATGCATCTGCTTTGCCCAATCAAGTGCATTTGGATAAATTGAATCAGGCGATTCAAGAATTACAGACTTTGAATACACACAGCGCACAAAATTTGCGTGAAAATGAATGGCTTAATGCGTTTAGGCAGCGTTTGAATATTGCGGGTGGTAACACGGCGGTGGAATTGCCAAGCTATCATTTTTGGTTGAATCAAATGGCTGAACAACGCCGCGAATATTTGCAAAAATGGAGCGCGACCGCGTTGCCCATTCAAAATGCAGTGGGTTTGGTGTTGGAAACATTACGTAGTAATCCGCAAGTCATTGATTGTCAAGCGGTATCTGGAAAATATGAACATGGCGGTTTGATTCAGACCACGCAATTATTGAGTATAGAAATGGATTCTGCTTTGGGGGTTGTGCCTGAAGTGTCTGCCAATAAATACTTTACCAATATTAATTTTTTACAAGCAAATCAAGAAAGTACGCGTAGTAAAGTGGCAGAGCAAGATTTTCCGTTTAAATTGATTTTATGTAGTGTGGATAATTCAAAATAATCTTTATTTTTCAGGCTGCCTTTGTTTTTCAGGCAGCCTGAAAATTTAAATTTTCTCAAATTTTTTTGTTTGCTTATTGAGTAAAAATCCCTCACTGGCACGTTGTAACATGGGCAAATCCACGCGTGAATCACTGTATGCTATGCTGTTTTGCCAACAATTTTCGCCAAATAACGCATTAATTCGCCGAACTTTTGCAAAATCATGACAATTTTCGCCATCAATTTTGCCCGTCAGGCAGCCTGAAAGCGTTGCCATTTTGGTAGCGATGATTGCATCAAAACCGTGTTGTTTGCCCCAATGCTGCAAATACCACTCGGGTGATGCGCTGACCAAAACACAAATGTCGCCTTGTGCTTTGTGTTGGCTAAGCTGGAACATTCCTTCTGAAAACAACAAATTGGGTAATTCGTGTTCGGCGAATTCTGCTGCTTTGGCTTCCACGTCCGCCACGCGCCAGTTGTGTAAATAAGCATCAATCACGCGTTCTTTGGCAGAGGCATTACTGACCAATCCAGCCAAATAGCCCACAAGGGTTGGCAATAATGGGATTAATTTTATATAAAATAAGAAATTATTTTTACAGCAAAATTTTAAAAATGGTAACACGCTGTCGGTACGCGTGAGTGTGCCATCAAAATCAAAAAAAGCGTATTTTTGCATTATGTTTCTCTGAATGAAAAAGGCAGCCTGAAAGTTAAATATGCTTTCAAGCTGCCTAAATATTGATAAAATTCAATTATTTAATTTGACTACCAATCATGCCACCTAAAGCAGCACCACCCAAAGTAGCACCTGTGTCCCCACCGATTAAATTACCAGTCGCACCACCCACAACTGCACCAATTGCTGCGTTGCGTTGTGAGGTAGTCATCTCATTGCTGGTGCAAGCTGCCATAGATGCAGCGATTGCAGTCACTACTAAGATTTTTGTAATTGTTTTCATGATATTAACTCCATTTGAGTTTGTTGAGGGAATAGGAAAAGTATGGCAGGATTTTGCCATTTTGCCCATTCTGATTTGCGTAAAAAATGGTTTGAATGTGCAAAGGTTTCAGGTCGCCTATTTTGACAATTTGCTTGCTACATCGCGCAGTGCAGTACGCAAACCTTCTTCAATAACAGGATGATAGAATGGCATATCCAACATTTTAGGAACAGTCATTTCCATTTGATGCGCCCACGCGAGTAAATGTGCAATGTGTTCGGCAGCAGGCCCAGCCATTTCCGCACCTAAAAATTTACCTGATTGTTTGTCGGCATACACGCGCATATGCCCTTTATTTACCAACATTACACGGCTACGTCCCTGATTTCTAAATGAAACTTCGCCAATTGCTACTTTGTCATCAAAATCATCGCCGTATTGATTTTTCAATGTCGCAAAACGCGCACCCACCGACATAATTTGCGGATTGGTAAACACCACACCAATCATGCTACGGCGTAATCCTTTGCTGATATTGGGGAATTTACCAGCGTTTTCGCCTGCAATTTTACCTTGGTCGGCAGCTTCGTGTAACAAAGGCAATTGATTCGATGCATCGCCCGCGATAAAAATATGTGGAATAGACGTTTGCATGGTTTCGGGATTGGCAATAGGCACGCCACGCTTATCCGTGTCAATTTTGATGTTTTCCAAACCTAAATTATCCACATTGGGTGTGCGCCCAATTGCTGCCAGTAAATAATCCGCCACAAAAATACCGGTTTCATCATCTTGTGCCCATTTGATTTCCACTTTACCATCGGCATTCAAACGCGCTTCGGAAGTAGAACGCAAATAAAATGGGAATTCTTCTGCAAAAATTTCAGTAGCTTGCTGCAATACCACAGGGTCGCTGATGCCACCCAAACTACCATCTCGCCCAAAGACGGTTACTTTCACACCCAAACGGTGCAATGCTTGCCCCAACTCCAAACCAATCACGCCAGAACCAAATACAGCCACGCTTTCAGGCAGCGTGCTCCATGAAAAGACGTCATCATTAACAATCAATTTATCGCCCAATTTTTCCCATTCTGGCAAAATCACGGGGCGGGAACCTGTTGCGATGACAATGCGGTCAGCTCGAATTTGCGTGTGGTCATCAATTTGAATGGTATGGTCGTCAATGAATTTGGCTGCACCCATGATTCGGCGATTTTCGTCCCATTCATTCACATCTTCCAGTACGAAACCCACAAAGCGATCGCGTTCAGATTTTACGCGATTCATCACTTCTTCACCGTTGACTTGAATGGATGATTTATCCAAATGTACGCCAAATGGGTCGGTATGCAAAGCGTGATGACGTGCTTCCGCTGCCGCAATCAGTAATTTGGAAGGCATACAACCCACACGCGCACAAGTTGTACCAAACACATGACTTTCAATTAAATACACATTTTCGGTATGCAAACGCGCGTTGCGAAATGCACCCATGCCAGCCGTACCACCACCAATGACAACCACGTCTGCTTGCAATTTTTTCATAGTTAAATCCTTATGATTTTGAAAAATTGTTAGTTAAAATTAATCACGTCAGTTAAAAAAAGAGAGTCATTCAGGCAGCCTAACTATTATATTCATTAAGTAATCAGAATAATCAATAATTCAGGCTGCCTGAATAACCCTCAGATTATTCAGGGGACAATGTGCTAGAAAAGGAGGAGAAAACTATCACATCGTCCGAAAGGGTGTGTTAGAAAAGGAGAAAACTATCACACCCATCGGAAAATATGGCATATTCTACCGAATTAAACAGCGAAAGAAAAGCCATTTTTCTAGCGGAAAAGTCGCATTATTTAGCGAAATACTTTTCCAAATCATCGCTACCACCAATGTATTGACCACCAATGAACACTTGTGGCGCAGTGGCTTTGCCTGTGATGGCGCGCACAGAAGTGATAGAAGCATCACGACCCAACACGATTTCTTCAAATGCATAGCCTTTTTCTTTTAACAAAGCTTTTGCTTTGGCGCAGAATGGGCAACCAGGTTTGGTGATGATGGCTACTGATTCGTGTGGTGTCCAAGTTGGGTCAATGTGTTTTAACATGGTGTCTGCGTCAGATACTTCGAATGGATCGCCGTCTTTCACAGGCTCAATAAACATTTTTTCAATAACGCCATCTTTAACCAGCATAGAATAACGCCATGAACGGTCGCCAAAACCCAATTGTTCTTTGCTAACCAACATACCCATGCCTTTGCTGAATTCGCCATTGCCATCAGGAACAACAGTAATGTTTTCAGCTTCTTGATCAGCCAACCAAGCATTCATCACAAATGTGTCGTTTACAGAAACACAAACGATATCATCAACGCCACGTTTTTTAAATTCACTTGCCAACTCGTTGTAGCGTGGTAAGTGAGTTGATGAGCAAGTTGGGGTAAATGCGCCAGGCAATGAGAACACGGCAACGGTTTTGCCTTTGAATAAATCATCAGTAGAAACATCTACCCACGCATCATCTTTGCGAGTGTGGAATACAACTGATGGGACTTTTTTGCCTTCTAATTCGGCTGCGGTTTTGATTTGTACAGACATCTTCATTCTCCAAAAATAGGATTGTGTTACACTGAAAACTAACGAAAACGTATTATAGACTAAGTTGGGAAATTTTATCATTTATTGTTCAAATGATTTGAATTAGCTTAATTTATAAGTATTTTTTATCGGTTTTTGATTATTGATTAATTTTCTCTAAAATGAATAAAAAATTTAATAAAATCTGTTGGTTATTTTGTAATGTGATTGATAATTTTGGCGATATAGGGGTGGCGTGGCGATTGGCTCGTGAATTGCGGACACGATTAAATTGGCAAATTTATTTGTTTTTGGACGATTGGGGCTCGTTGCGATGCCTTGCGCCTGATTATGCTAATGAATCGGGTATCATATTGAAAAATTGGCAAGAAAATGAATTCGCTGATGTGGAAAATGTGTGTGCGCCGCATGTGGTCATTGAAATGTTTGCTTGCAGGCTGCCTGAAAATGTATTGGTTATTTTGAAGAAAAATCAAGCCATTTGGCTCAATTGGGAATATTTGAGCGCGGAAAATTGGGCGGTGCGAACCCATGGTATGCAGTCTCTGCAAGCCGATGGTTATGCAAAATATTTTTGGCAAATGGGTTTTGTGCCTGAAAGTGGCGGTTTGATTCGTGAGATGACTTTCAGGCAGCCTGAAAATTTAATTGAATCAAATGCTTTGAGGGTTTTACTGTTTGGTTATCAGAGTGAAATTTGGGTAGAAACTTTGCGTGCTTGGCAGGCGTTGGGTTGGCGCGTGGACGTGGATTGCGTGGGCTGGCAAGTTGGTCAGAGTTTGCATGAATTGGGCGATTTATTAGCAGAAAATGGCAAACAATATATTTTAGGCAGCCTGAAAATTCGCCAAATTGATTTTGTACCACAACAAAATTTTGATGATTTATTGGCGCAATATGATTGGCTGTTTGTACGTGGCGAAGACAGTTTTGTTCGCGCTCAATTTTCGGGTAAGCCATTCTTTTGGCATATTTATCCGCAAAATGAATTGGCACATTTGGATAAATTGGCGGCATTTTGGGATGGGGTTTGGCGAGACGATGCAACATGGCAGGTGGCGCATTGTGCGTTGTCGGGCGAATTGAATGGGGCTTTCAGGCTGCCTGAAAATGAACGCATGGCGCATTGGCAGACTTTGTGGGACTGTCGGGCAGATTGGGCGAGTGGGGCGCGTGATTGGCAAATGTTTTTGTTGAGTCAATCTGATGCGGTAACGCGGTTGGCAAATTGGTGTGATTTATACAACACGAAATAATGCAAAAAAATGATTGGCGTGTTTTCAGGCTGCCTGAAAACCGAATTTAAGCTAAAATCGCGACTATTTCAGTATCATTAAATTCACAAATTGATACTTTGTTCTGTTTTATTTTAAACGACCATAATTTTGTCGTGTGGCAAAGGCATTGGTTGGCGATGCCGCGCCGATTCAGCTAGCCCAATAAAGATGACTCATCACGCATGGATTGCAGTTTTAATTCACGACAAAATCATCACGAATCATGACGCGGTTGTGTTAAAATTGGCAAAATTGCGCTTGAATGTTTTCAGGCAGCCTGATTTTAAAATCATCAATAAATCAATCAAAATTTAGAGGATAAAATGAATATTACCGTATTAGGCGCGGGCGCGTGGGGTACTGCACTCGCCATACACTTTGCTTTGCATCAACACACTGTCCGTATGTGGACGCACAATGCTGACCACGCTAAAGTGATGCAGCAAAGTCGCACCAACGACCGATATTTACAAGGCTGCACGCTGCCTGATAATCTGAATGTTGATGATGATTTACACACCGCGTTAACCAATAGCGAACTGGTGTTAGTGGTTACGCCTGTGGTGGGTTTGCGCGACAGTGTTTTGCTGATTAAACAAGCTGGTTACGGACATTTACCTATTTTGACTGCGTGTAAAGGTTTTGAATTGGATACGGGCTTGTTGCCGCATCAAGTGGTAAAAGATGTGTTGCCTGACAACCAACAAATTGGCGTATTATCAGGTCCGAGTTTCGCGCAAGAATTAGCCGACCAAATGCCATGCGCTGTGTGTTTGGCATCAGAAAATTTTGAATGGATTAAACAACTTTCTGCGCAACTGAATACTCATGTCATGCGTCTGTATGCTAATGATGACGTGTTGGGCGTGGCTGTGGGTGGTGCAGTAAAAAACGTGATGGCGATTGCCACGGGTTTATGTGATGGCTTGGGCTATGGTCTGAATGCGCGTGCGGCTTTGGTAACGCGCGGTTTGGCAGAAATCACGCGTTTGGCGGTGGCGATGGGTGCGCAACAAAAAACCATGATGGGTTTAGCGGGTACGGGCGATTTGATTTTGACGTGTACGGGTGCGTTGTCGCGCAACCGCAAAGTAGGCTTGGGTTTGGCACAAGGCAAAACCCTGCATCAGGTTCTGATGGAGATTGGACATGTTGCTGAAGGCGTACCGACTATTGAAGAAGTGCATAATGCTGCTGCTAAGTATCAGATTGATATGCCTATTACGGGGATGTTGTATCAATTGGTTCGTAATGAATTGACCGCCCGAGATATTGTAGAACGCTTGATGCAGCGCGAACCCACGCACGAATAATCCATGTTTGTACAAATTTGAAGATTGATGATTTTCAGGCTGCCTGAAGTGTGAAAATAAAAGGTAGTCTGAAAAAATAATTTTATTTATTTTAATGATTTAGTATTGATTCAACCCTTTTCAGGCAGCCTGAAAATAACCCCAGAGAATAACCATGACTCAAACACTCGCTCAACTGGAAAGCAAATTACAAGCACTGATAAAAACCATCAGTCAAAGCAAAATTGAACAAGGTAAATTGCAACAACAACTTGCACAATCTCGCGATCATCTAGACAGTGTCAATAAAGAGTTGGAAGAAAAACAGCAACAACTTGAAATTGAAAGAAAAAAACGACCTGGGGACGCGGCTGCACAAAAATTCATTGCTGAATTAGAAGGCAAATTGACCACGCATGAACAACAAATTCAATTGTTGGAAAAAGAGCGTGTGAATTTACGTGACCAAATTGCATTTTTGCAAGGCAATTTGCAAATGCGTGAGCAAGAATGGCAGGAAAAATTTGATACCGCGCAAACCATTTGGTCTGGTAAACGCCAAGATTTAACCGATAAATATCAAGCTGTTCACAAAGAATTAACGCGCAAAGAACAAGAGTTGGAACAAATTCAACAAGAACTTGTACTCGCCAATGAAACCAAAGAGCGCGAGTGGCAAGCCAAATTGCAAGAAGCTAAATTGGCAGCCGAACAGCAGTTGCGTGAACTCAAAAACCAAGTTCATGAAATGCAACAACAAACCGAACAGCAAAAACAAGATTGGCAAATGAAATTGACGCAAGCCGAAGCCGCCGCCGAAATTCAATTGCGTCAACATAAAGAACAACTGAAATCCGCACAAGCCGATGCTGCTGACCGCATTCATGTGTTGGAAAAACAATTGGCACAAAGCGAAGAAAATGCGTTGCGTGAAGCCACGTTGTTAACCGAAAAAATTACATTGGCAGAAACCAATGCCCTGAAACAACAACAAGAATGGCAAAGTAAATATTATGCCAGCGAGAAACAATCGCAAGAATTTGAAGCCAAATTGTATGTCGCAGAAAAAGCCGCTGAACGTCAAAGCAAAGATTGGCAAGAAAAAATTGAATCGCTGCAAAATCAATTAAAAGTAACCGAAAATGCCACTGAAATGCAAATTCAAGCATTAAATGGTAAATTGAAAGAAAGTGAAGAAGCTGCTGAACGCCAAATTCAAGCGTTGCGCGACCAATTGCAAGTTGCCAAAGAAGCCGCACAAAAAGAATTAGAAAGCGCGTATAGCCAAATCTCCACGCAAGACGAACAAATCCAAGAATTGTTGACAAAACTAAAAACAACCGAAGAAGGTGGCGAGCAGTTGGCACAAAAATTACAGGACCAACTTCAGGCAGCCTTAAACCGCAATGAAATTTTGCAAATCAATTTGGAACAAGAGGAACAACGTTTCCAAAACGAAGCCGAACAAATGAAACTAGCACACCAAACCGCTTTGGAAGATGTGTCGCATCGTTTGGGCGAGCAAATTGGCAAACTCAACGAACAAATTAAAAATGAAAAAACCGCTTTGCAAACGCAAATGTTGAAATTAAATAGCCAAAATCAAGAATATCGTAGTATGTTATTACAAAATGCAACGCAATTACGCCAATTGTTGAGCCGTTTGCCGGCGGAAAGTGGTAGCGATACGGTTTCAGGCAGCATCGTTGCGGAGGATAATGTATGAGCATTGAACAAATTAACGTTTCTATTTTGAATCGCCAATTTACTATTGGTACGCCTGAAGCCGAGCGCGATACATTGTTACAAGCTGTGGATTTGCTGAACCAAAAAATCACAGCAATTCAAAGTGCTGGGCGAAATATGGAAACCGACAAGATTGTGATTATGGCGGCTTTGAATTTAACCCATGATTTATTAAAACTGGTAAATGAAAATAAAGTCTTGGCAGATTCTGAAATGGAGCGTAAAATAGGCGCATTAATTCAGATGTGTGATGACGCGCTGGTTGGCGTGGAAGAGCATAACTAAAACCAGTTAAATTTCCCTACGGTGTTCGTGAAGGCATACATTCCTTTGAACCAATAAAGTTTGCTTCAGGTTGTCGGGAGTTGTAACAGGTGCGAGCGTTCCCTTTGTTGGAATGCACCCGAAGTTACCCGAGATAGCCGCCTTGTGTACAAGGTTCAAGCGGACTCGGCCGAAACGCCACCAGTGGGGTCTTATTAAAAAACCATTGAATATTTTGTTATTCAATGGTTTTTTTCTTTATTTTTGAATGGGGTAATCGCATAAATCATTGATAATGCACGTTTCACATTGTGGTTTTTGTGCTTTGCAAGTGTAACGCCCATGCAGAATCAGCCAGTGATGTGCGTCCATCAAAAATTCTTTGGGGATATTTTGCATTAATTTGTCTTCTACTTCACGTACGTTTTTGCCTTTTGCCAGCCCTGTGCGGTTGGAAACGCGGAAAATATGCGTGTCCACAGCCATAACAGGCTGCCTGAAAGCCGTATTTAAAACCACATTGGCGGTTTTGCGCCCGACTCCTGCGAGTGCTTCCAAATCTTCGCGATTTTGGGGTACTTCGCCGTGGTGTTTGGTGATGAGTGCTTGGCAAGTTTCTATGATGTGTTTAGATTTTGTGCGATATAAACCAATGCTGCGTGTGTATTGCATCACACCTTCCAAACCCAAATCCAGCATGGTTTGCGGTGTGTTGGCAACAGCAAATAATTTGGCGGTGGCTTTGTTGACACCGACATCGGTTGCTTGCGCCGACAGCAACACGGCAATTAACAACTCGAATGGGCTAGAATAATTCAATTCGGTGGTAGGGTGGGGGTTGGCGGTGCGTAGGCGTTCAAACATTTCTTGGCGAGTGGCTTTGTTCATGATAATAACCAATAAATTAAAAGGTGGATTTTATGCGTAAATGGGATTTTTAGTAAATTACATTGGGTTTCATTTTTGTTAAATTTTATTTTTATTAAAATTATTTTGCTTTACTTGATTTCAATTTAATTTAATTTGATTTAATTTTTTAAAATCTTAGCATAATATGGTTTATTGAAATAGGTGTATTGTCAAAATAAATAAATAATGTACAATTTAATTACATTAAATTACAAGATTAATTTATTGAAATAGAGGGAAATCTATTTCAATAACTGGCTTTACTGGGCTGTTTTTCCTCCTTTCAACAGCTCGGTAAAGATGTAGATGGTAACATCTGCATTGTTTGTGAAGCGTAAAATCTCTGATTTGAGGTATTTCAGGCAGCCTTTTGAGGTTGCCTGCTTTTTTTGTCTCAAAATCAAATTATCCATTGTCTCTATTTTTTACTTGCCAGCCAACGTATTTTTTCGTTTAATCACGCCTGCCGACCAACGTGTTTGGGACTAGGTATTTTTCCGAACGGCATACTCTTTTTTGAACCCTTTCCCTTTGATAAAGGAAAATAAATGAACACAAAAACACTGTTGGTTTCCGCCGTTACGGCTGTATTTTTAGCGGCTTGCGGAGGTTCAAATCATAAAGCAGACAAAAGCGCGTCAGGCATCGCCACTTCCACACCTGCCACCAATGAATTAAATATTTATAATTGGTCGGATTATGTGGCTCCTGCTACGGTGAAAACATTTGGTGAACAACATAAAATCAAAGTAACCGAAGCCTATTATGATAGTAATGAAATGCTAGAGGCAAAATTATTAACAGGTAAATCAGGTTACGATTTGGTTGCACCGTCCATTGCCAATGTCGGACGACAAATCAAAGCAGGTGCGTATCAAACCATTGATAAAAACCAAATTCCCAATTATCAAAATATTGACCCTGAATTGCTTAAATTGATGGCGCAAGTGGATATGGGTAATCAATACGCCGTGCCTTATTTTTGGGGAATCAATACGTTAGCTATCAATAAAGACATGGTTGTCAAAGCTTTAGGCACAGATAAGCTGCCTGAAAATACATGGGATTTGGTGTTCAAACCCGAATACACCAATAAATTAAAATCATGTGGTATCAGCTTTTTTGATAGCCCAACCGAACAAATTCCTTTGGTTTTGAAATACTTGGGTAAAAATCCAAATAGCGAAAATGAAGCCGATATTCAGGCAGCTTTTGATTTACTCAAAACCGTGCATCATGATGTGAAACGTTACACGTCTTCGGGTTACATTGACAATTTGGCAAAAGGTGATTTATGTGTGTCTATTGGTTACGGTGGTGATTTGAATATCGCCAAACGCCGTGCCAAAGAAGCTGGCAATCAAGTGAATATTGATGTGTTGACACCAAAAACAGGTGTTGGTATTTGGATTGATTCATTTATGATTCCAAAAGATGCGAAAAATGTCGCCAATGCCCACAAATACATCAACTACACATTAGAGCCAAAAGTGGCGGCACAAAATGGCGATTTCGTTACCTATGCGCCAGCTGCCACGCAAGCGCGTGAATTGATGAAACCCGAATTTTCACAAGATGCGTCCATTTTTCCAAGCGAAGAAGTGAAAGCCAACAGTTTTGTGGTACTGCCTAAATCGCCAGCAGTGGTTAAATTGCAGACCCGTTTGTGGCAAAATTTGAAAGCAGGGCAATAATCAGAAAACCTGTATACCAATTGATTGATGAATTGGCATACAGGTTTTTTCAGGCAGCCTGAAAACCATTATTTGCTTTGGTTACGCAAATATTGCACCAATAACGGAATCGGACGTCCTGTCGCGCCTTTGGCTGCTCCCGATTTCCACGCCGTGCCAGCAATGTCCAAATGCGCCCAAGTGTAATTTTCCGCAAAATGCGCCAAGAAAGTTGCCGCTGTAATCGTGCCAGCAGGACGACCACCGATGTTTTGCATATCCGCAAAATTGGATTTCAGCTGTTCTTTGTATTCGGGGAATAAAGGCAATTGCCATGCCTTATCATTGCAATCGCGCGATGCTTGTAACAACGCGTCCGCCAAATCTTGATTATTGGACATCAAACCGCTCGCTACATGACCCAACGCAATAATGCACGCACCTGTTAGCGTTGCCACGTCAATCACGGCTTTGGGTTTGAAATTTCGTTCCACATAAGTCAGCGCATCACACAAAACCAAACGTCCTTCCGCGTCTGTGTTCAAATTTTCAATTGTTGTGCCGTTCATCGCTTTCACGACATCACCTGGTTTAGACGCACCTGCATCGGGCATATTCTCGCAAGTTGCGACCACTACCGCCAAATTAATGGGCAATTTGGCTTTGACTGCCGCAATAAATGTACCAATCACAGTCGCTGCGCCACACATATCGTATTTCATCTCGTCCATGCCTTCACCTGGTTTCAATGAAATGCCGCCGCTATCAAATGTCAAACCTTTACCAACCAAAACAATGGGTTCAGCCGATTTATCCGCTGCACCAAAATATTTCAATTCCAATAATTTTGGTTCATTCAGGCTGCCTTTTGCGACTCCCCAAAAAGATGGCATATTTTCACGAATATAATCCGCACCCAAAATTTTTGCTTCTGCACCAAGTTGTTGAGCTTCTTTGGCGGCGGTTTCGGCTAAATAAGTTGGCGTGCAAATATTAGAGCCTGTGTTGCCTAAATCTTTACACAAATTCACACCGTACAACAACGCTTGTGCCTGATTTAAGGCAGCCTGAATTTCGTTGCTGTGTTTGGTATGAACGAATTCCAATTGTTGTAATTTAGCTGGATTAGGTTCTTTTTTATAATAATCAAAACGATAGACCGACTCACCAACCGCCGCCACTAAAATCTCGGTTACGCGTGGCGAATCCACTTCGCAAAATGGATTCAGATCCACCGACGCATTTTCTTGTTTTGCCAACCAAGCGGCGGCATCTTTGGCGGCTTTTTGCAACGTTTCGGTTTTCAAATCGGCAAAACGCAGCACCGCGATATTTTTCAGGCAGCCTGAAACGGGAATATTGGCACTGGCGAAACTGTCTTTGTCGCCCAATGTGGCAAAAACCAATTGTGCATTTTCATCAGTTAATTGATTTTTTTCTGTACAAACAAATAATTGTGAGTTTTTTGTGGTACTCGTTGAGGTGCTAAATTGCATGGAAATGCTCCTAAAATAAGATTGAATTTAAAATACTGTGTCATTGATTCATTAATCTGTAATTTGTACTTCTACACGGCGACCTTCTTGGTTTTTGCCTTGTGCGCCGATTGTACTCTCGGGTCTGCGCAATTCAATATTTTTCGCGGATACACCATGTTTAATAAAGAATGCTTTGACGGCTTCGGCACGTTTTTTGGACAATAATTCATTGTTTTTGGCGTTGCCAGTGCTGTCGGTATAGCCACTGATGATGAGTTTTTTGCCTGATTTGCCTGCAACGATGGTTTCTTTGGCGATAGCATTGGCATTTTTGGCGATGCGACTCATGCCAACCGCAAAATAAAATTTAATCATGCTATTTTCTGCAATAACACGGCTTTCATTGGCTGGCGGTGCGCTGGTGTCTGTGCTGTCGCTGACAACCATAGGCTCGCTTGTCGCAATAGGCTCGCTGATGATTCCAGGTTCACTTGTGGCGACGGGTTCACTGATGATTTCGGGTTCACTCGCGGCAACGGGTTCGCTGGCAGCCAACGCATTATGCAAACCAATAGCAGTGCTGGCAGCGGCGGATACGTCATTTGATTCAATGCTCGCTTGTTGTTCTACTAAGTGATTTTGAACGATGGGTTGTGGTGCGATGGGTGAGGTTTCCTGATTCATGCAAGTGCGTAAACCAAACACACTCACCCCGCCTAACAACAAAAATGCCAATAATTTTGTCCAACCACTTGACTCGGCTGCAACGGACACAGGTGCGCCTGTGATGCCCGTTAAACCACTTGCTAAGCCCAATACACTGGCACACAGGCTGCCTGAACTGCCAATATCCAATAAAGACAATAAATTAGCAGACAATGTTTTATTCAGCCAGCAGGATTGTGAGCCCAAAATGGTATAAAATTCTTGCGCCGTCCAACCACGTGAGCGCAACAGCGACAGCACCAATGGTAACGCCACATTCAGCAACTGATACGCGCCACTATTGGATACGCCACTTGAATGAGCGATTTGTGCGGCGGTAGGTTGGGCGTTGCTGCCCAATAATTGCGTAACCAAAGGTTTGCCTATTTCGGTAATTTTGTTGAATGGGATTTTGTTTAATTGTGTGATTAAGTCATGGTAGGGTTGTGGGTTACTGCCCATCACTTGATTATACAATGCGATGGCTTGGTCGCGATTGCCATTCACATATTTGAGTATGGTCAAAACAATGGTTGGTAATGCCACCGTAACCGCGCGTTCACTGGCGGCTAAATTTTCGCCTTGTGTGGAAAGAAAATGGGCGAGCGGTTCGCCTAATTGGTTGTGCATCAAAGTGCTTAGTTCGGTTGCCATATGAGTTGCTCCGTGAATGAAAATCAAAAAACATCATTATATATTAATGGGGGTAATTGACAATTCAGGCGCGAAACAGATTTTGAACGCAGAAATCATTGTTTGTGGAAATCTTTGCAACGCCCTATCTTTAGTGGATTTCTTTGCGATGCGCTTCTCTAATATTTGAAAATACTTTTAATATTATCTGTGTGTTATGCGATGCTATCGCTTTGAATTGCACTGAAATCTAGGGTTTTGCAAAGCTTTCAGGCTGCCTGAAAACCATTTTTATCGTTCTAAATACACAATCGGCAACACAATCCGACATTGCTCACCTGTTTCTTTCTTTGTCCAGCGCACAATAAAATTGATTGATGCGCCGACCACACGATAGCCTTTCCGTAAATGCGAGGCTAATTTTGCTGAAAACTTTCTTGAATATCGCACATATACACCGTCCGTACCCACAAAAAAACCAAACTGATTAGCATCTATTTTCTGCCCTGAATAAAAAGTACGAATGACCTCTTTACATTCTAGGAAGTTATCTAAATACACGTCATCAAGCCCCAAATACAATGCTAATTCACGGTTGTCTTCTTGCGGATTGCCGTGATAACGTTCTTCTATCACGTTTTCGCCGATACACATTTGGCGCAGTTTTTCAGCATTGGAAAACACGGTTAATGCCGATTTGGCACGTGAAAATGCCACATATAAGACGCGTTTTTCTTCGTCTGTGGCGATTTGGGGCGCATTCAGGTAAACGAAGACATGGTCGTATTCACGTCCTTTGGCTTTGTGAATTGTGGATACAAAAACTTGTTGTTTCTCAATACAATAAAAATCTTCCAAACGTGATTCATGCGTGAATGCCACCCAATCGGAAATGTATTTTTGTTCGGGATAAAGCTGCATGAAATAATCCAATAAATTGATGAGTAATGGCAAATGACTGCTGTTTTGAAAATGGTTCAATGCTTTTGTACGCGCGGTATCCCATGCATTTTGACTGATGATGTTTTGTTCGTTTTGCAAATTCAAAAAATTTTCAAAAACAGCCACCTCCAATAAGTTACGTACCAAGAATCCATCATTGCTTTGCACAAGTTTACACGGAATAAATGCTTGACGCAGTTGCCCTGATAGCCAAATGGCTTCTTCGTTGGTTTGTGTTAGCAACGCAACCGATTGCCCTGTTTTGTAGGCTGCCTGAATTTTTGCCAACAAATTCGGTAAAATGCCACCTGAAAACGCTACATAACGCACTTCACCTGCTTCAGGTTGTACAGCAATGACAGGATGATTTTTAAGGCGTTCAGTCAATAAATCAGCAAAACGATTGCAAAATTGCACGATATTGCGTTTGCTACGGTAATTTTCCAGTAATTCGTATGTAGTTGCCCCAAACTCGGTCAGCAATGTTTGCATATATTTTGGCGTTGCACCTGCAAAACTGTAAATCGTTTGGTCGTCATCACCGACTGCAATCACGCGCATTTCTTCGTTTTGCGCCATTAATGTTTTGATGAGTTCAAATTGAATGGCGTTAATGTCTTGCGCTTCGTCCAACACGAGAACGAGTTTGGCGATGCGGTTGTTTTCCACTTCACCTGAACGAATTTTGGCAACCGCTTGTTCAATGATATCGTCCGATTGCTTTAAATCGCCTACACGTCCCAATAAATCAAAACAATAGGAATGGAAAGTTTTAATTTCTACATACGCCGCCGCGTTGCCCATCAACTTAAATAATCGCGATTTAAATTCGTAGGCGGCAGCGCGTGAAAATGTTAGCATCAACAATTGTTCATGTTTCACGTCTTCCAGTTGATACAAAGACGCGAGTTTGTGGACGAGTACACGCGTTTTGCCACTACCAGGGGCAGCGAATACGACAATATGCTTGCTATTATCATCTTGAATAATTTGCAACTGGGTTGGCGATAAATTCCCAAACCATTTTTGAAAACGCTCATTGGTCATATTCAGTTTGAGTATATCGGCTTCGTTAGCAGGGAAATATTGGCGTAAAAATTGACGATAATCCAAACTAAAATAATCGGTTACGAGTTTTAAGGCTGCCTGAACGTCTTCGGTCATCATTTTGGCGTATTTGCCGACAATGTGGATTTGTTGTTTACGTGTTTCGTAATATTGGGCGAGTTGGCGATAATCGTCTTTGGTGTACAGTTTGCGATTGTCCAACATTAGGCGTTTGAGTGAAAGTCGTTGATAAACAACCAAAAAACCGCCTTCAATTTTGAGTAAATCCATACGCAATAGGAAAAAGAGTACGTCTTCCCATTCTTCTAAAGTGCTGTCGTCTAAAAACGCCTGTTTGAGTTCGCCAATGGAAAATTCTACATAGACAAAATCAGACGAAGACGGCGCGGTATTGAGCGCGGCTTGTTGCTGTGCCAGTTGATGCAAATGTCCCATTAACCATTGCGCGAGCTGGTGTTTACGCGCAATCCAATCACGCAATTCGTGGGCGGATTGTTTGAGCGTCAGCGAAATTTCATCGTGAGCAGGTTCGGTTCGTGTCAGCCAATTTTTGATGCGCCAAAAATGCAGTAACGATTTGATGATTTTGGGATTAACGTCTTTCAGGCTGCCTGAATGTTCCGAGCATTCCTGATTGAGTGATTTTAATGTGCCAATCAAAAAACCGTCATTGGCTTGCAATTTGTCTAATAAAAATTTTTCTAATTGATTGATTTTATTAAGTTGTTGATTAATATTGTAAGCACTGGCGTTGGGGCGAACGTAGGCGCGTAAATCTTGTTGGTCGGCTAAAATTTGTTCTTCACGTAGCCATGAAACGATTTTGACGACTGTTTCCGTTTTTAAACCCAACACGTCTGCAATATAATCCACACGCGATTCAGCGGTTTCTTCGGTGGCGCGATTTTGGCTGCGCTGCGAAAACAATTTTTTGATGATGCGAATAGCATTATTTTTTTGGTCGGGGTGAATGCGCGTGGATTGGTTAATTTTGTCAATTGCTTCGGCAGCATTGGCGGACAAAATGCTATTGGCGTACACGCGTGGCATATTTTTGCCACGTTTGATGTAACCGACTTGTTCCAACGCTGCAATCGCGGTTTTCACACGCGTTTCTATTTCGTCTTCGCGTTCATCGCTCCAACCAGCTTGTCGCGCGATATTGAGTGGCGATTCGGCGATGTCGGTGCGTTTACCGAACAAATCTTTTAAGGCTTTCCAAATCTGTCCGATTTCTTTTTGTCCGATTTTGGTTTGATTGAGTAAAGTGAAATGTTTGTCTAAATCGTCAGGCTGAAACAGCACAAAACAGGCTGCCTGAATCTGTTCATCTCGCCCCGCACGTCCTGCTTCTTGCACATAATTTTCCAATGAATCCGAAATCTCATAATGTACGACTAGCCCCACGTCTTTTTTGTCTACGCCCATTCCAAATGCGGACGTAGCAACCATCACATTGACTTCGCCCATCATAAATTGATTTTGGTGGTCAATTCTTGTTTCTTTGGGCATTTTGCCGTGATACGCCAACGCCGCAAATCCGTCTTGACGCAGTTGCTCGGCGATGTCTTCGGTTTTGCGCGTGTGTGAAACGTAAACAATGGTCGGGCAACGGTATTCATCAATTAGTCGGCGCAAGGATTGATAGCGTTCGTCATCATTTTTTTGTGGGAGAACTTGGTAAGATAAATTTTTACGCGCCACAGCTGCCTGAAAAACCTGCAAATCCAAATTCAATTCACGTTGGAAATAATTTTTAATATCTTCAATAACTTGTGGTTTTGCGGTTGCCGTGAAACACGAAATAGGAATGACGCGATTTTTTTGTAATTTTTGTAATTGGCGAATGCTTTCTGCAATATACAAATAATCCACGCGAAAATCTTGCCCCCACGCCGAAAAACAGTGCGCTTCATCAATCACAAATCGGGCAATATTGCGACCATGCAGCAACCGTTCAATCGTATTGGAACGCAGGCTTTCAGGCGAAATGTACAGCAAACTTGCCGAACCATCCGACACGCGTTCCATTGCTTTTTGGCGTTCAATCGGATCAAGCGAGCCGTTAATCGTAACCGCTTCGGTGATGCCACGTTGTTCCAAATTGTCCACTTGGTCTTTCATCAGCGATTGCAAGGGCGAAATGACGACCGTCAAGGCTTTTTGGCGTTCTCCTGCCATTAACGCAGGAACTTGAAACGTTACCGATTTACCGCCACCAGTTGGAAAAACCGCTAACAATGATTGTTGTGAAACGGCGGCTTGTGCCGCTTGCGCTTGAAGTGGTTTGTTGTCGTATTGACGGAAATTTTCGTAGCCAAAATATTTTCGCAAATATTTTTTTGTATCAAGATGTTGTTGACAATATTCGCATCCCGTCTCGCACGGCGTACCGCGTAGTTGCGTTAAAATTGTGTTGATTTCGGGATAATACTGTTGGATTAGCCACGCTGGGGTAATGGAATAACGATTATTACAATGAATGAGACTTAGTGCATAGGCCAACGCCACAGGAGAGCGTTTTGCCCAATCGCGTACAGGCGAATTTTTACAAATATGTTTTTGAAATGTTTGGAAAATTAGACGAACGACCACCGCCAAAATTTCGTTTTCGGCTGCCTGAAAACCCATCGCCCGAAAAAATGCCGAAAAACCATCGCAATCTTTGAGCAAATAATAAAAAATCGTCTGCAAATTTTCAGGCAGCCTGAAAAATGCGTTTATCTCGCTTTTTAACAGTTGGGCGGTGATGCGGCAGTCCAACAGCGGATTATTATTGGATTCTTCAAATGCCTGTTTATAATCCTTGTCCAATGCGTGATACGGGCGTGCAGGAAAAAGCAATGGCGACAGCATCAAGGTGTCAATGATGTCCTTTTCGGTTTTATGAATTTGTGCCAGCTCTGCGCGAAGATGCGGAAAATCGTGATGCAAAAAATTGTGTCCGCAAATGAAATCGGCTGCCTGAATGCTTGAAATCAACTCCGAAATTTGGTGTGTGTGTAATTCTTTTTCGCCACAAATGGCACCGATGTCTCGGATTTTCTGATTATTGGAATCGGTTTCTAAATCAATATAAGCGATGGTCATCTGTTATTCCCTTAATACTTGCGCTTTGAACCGCACTCTCTTTTGGTTTTGGGGATATTTTTCAGGCAGCCTGAAAATCAATAAAATCCAGTTACGTCATTTAAAAATCTTAGAACCTGTATTCACAGCCAAGCGCGATGTCTTTTTGTTCCATTTAGCACGCTTGCTGCGTTGAATTTCACGATGGGAATTAGCATGAAATTTGCCTTACATTCGCACCAACTGGGACAAAAATCTATTTCACGTTGGCTATGAATATCAGGTTTTTAAAATGACGCAACTGGATTTTTTATGTCAATTGATTACTTAGATTTTGTGGTTGGTTTCAAATCCATAGGTTGCACAGGCAATAAAGGATGCTCACCTACGGTGTCATCATCAAATACAGAAGTGGATTTTACTTCAATATTTTTTTTGTTTGATGCAGCTTTAGCTGGCGCGACTTTAACAGGCTCGGTTTTGGTAGGTGCGGGCTTACTGGTTTTGGATTTGCTGGGGGCAGTAACGGAAGCAGGTTCAGGCAGCAATGGTGTGCCTTCTTCTTCGTTTACCGCATTTTTGGTGTTTTTTGTGGTTTTGCTTGGTGCAACGGTTTTGGTTTTGGTAGGTGTTTTGGTTACAGGTACATCATCACCAGCATCTATCTCAATTTCACCACTTTCAATGGTATCATCTTGAACAGGTGGTAATGCGGTGTTCATGCCTTTTGGCGTGGTCAAAGATGCAGAGCCGCTATTCCATGCCAAAGACATCAAATTACCTTGAATTGTGCCTTTGCCTTTACAAGTCAGACAAACAGGTGTTCCTTTTTTCGCTTTCAAAGTTTGGTTGACTAACGCATCGGAAACATTGACGTTATTTTCTTTTGCCCATGCTTTAATGCTTTTTTTCAACATTTCGATGTTAAGGTTTTTTTTGTTGTATGGGTCTTGATATGCAGCCAGCCACAATTGATTTTTGCCGTCCACGTTTAAGGCAGCCATTTCGTAGCCAACTAACGCATCAGAACCTGTGGTAATGGTACGCGCAAAATCTAACGCTTGTTCTGATTTCATGCGAACGCAACCATGACTGCGCACCCCTGGTACACTGTTCGGTGCATTTGTGCCGTGAATCCCCAAACTCAATTTAGGATTACCTAAACGCACAAACACAGGACCCAACGGATTATTAGGACCAGGAGGGACACTGGTTTGTGGTGTTTTCATTTCGGCTTGAATGGATTTGGGAATATGCCAAGTTGGGTCGTAGGCTTTACCTCCGATTTTGTGTTCGCCTAAATTGGTTTGCGTCATCGCTTTACCGACTGCAACAGGGTACACTTTTTCCAATGCGCCATTATTGAATAAGAATAAGCGTTGTTGTGGAATATTAATCAACACATAATAGCCCGTAGAGACGGGTTGCACATCAGGGACGAGCGTGTTTTTCACATTCAAAACAGGGGTTTTACCATCGGGTGTTAAGGTTTTGGATAATAAAACAGGTGCAGTTTTGTTTGCTGTGGTGGTTTTTTTGGTGGTTGTTGTGGGAGTAGTAGTTGATGTGGTGCGCGTGGTTTTGTTGGCTGGTGTTGTGGCTTCGGTGGTTTTGCTGGCGGCAACAGGTGCTTTTTTCGGCGCGGATTGAGTGATGGTTGGGGCAGCTAAAGTGGGCAAGGTTGCTACCAATGTGAGTGCTGTCCAAGTCAATTTTTGCATATAATGGCTTCCCATATAATAATAGAATAGAGAAAATTGCGGATTACGCAAACAAATAAAACGAATAATGATAACTTAGTTAATTGTTTTTTTCTGCGAAAATTAACATTTTTTTTATTTATTGTGTGTATTTTGCAACAAAAATACCTTTCAGGCTGCCTGAAAATTTATTTTACTTTGAAATAAACCATGAAAACCATCATCCAATCCATAGACTATGAAGCGCGTGGTGTTACCCGAATTGACGGAAAAACCATATTTGTAAACAATGCATTACCACAAGAAGTGGTGCAAATTCACATCACGCAAGACAAAAAAACATATGCACAAGCTGATGTCAATCAAATTTTGTTGCCCAGCCAATACCGTCGTCAACCGCGTTGTCTGCATTATGGTGAATGCGGTGGGTGTGTGTTGCAACACGCTGAATTTACAGCACAAGTAGCTTACAAGCAGCGTGTTTTTGAAGAACAATTACAACGCATCGGTAAAGTATTCCCTGAACAAATTTTGCCCCCAATTTATGGTGCTGAATGGGGTTATCGCAGTCGCACACGTTTAGGAATTTTTATAGATAAACAAGATGTTGTCCATATTGGATATCAAGCGAAACGCAGTCGACGGATTGTGTCTATTTCGCAATGTCCTGTGTTGCCCGACCACATTTCAGGCAGCCTGAAAACTATTCGCGCTAATTTGCAGCAATTGCATCAAATTGCGCCCAAAATTCAATTAAAAGGCGTGGAAATTTCGGTTGGTGAACAGATTACTGCATTAAATATTATCAGCAATAAAAAATTACCAGAAAATCAATTAGCATCATTTTTAGGCAGCCTGAAAGAAATCAGTGGCATAAATTGGCAAATTTGGCAACAGTTTGGTAATTTTCCAGCGCAAGTTGTTTCTCCAAAAAATGCACCTGAATTGAATTACACGTTGCCTGAATTTCAACTGAATATGCCGTTTCGCGTAGGCGATTTCACACAAATTAATTTACCGATGAATGAAGCGATGGTTTCGCGTGCTATGCGTTTGTTACAACCGCAAGCTTATGAAAAAATTGTTGATTTATTTTGTGGCTTGGGAAATTTTACGTTACCGATTGCGCGAAGTGGCGCGATGGTTTTGGGTGTGGAAGGTGCGGATTTTCTCACCGAACGCGCTGCCAATAATGCGCGTGAAAATGGCTTACACAACGTCCAGTTTCGCACGGCTAATCTGTTTGATGTTACAGAGCAATTTATTGAAAGTTTGGGATATTTTGATAAGATGTTGCTGGATCCGCCGCGTGCTGGGGCGTATGCGGTGGTGCAAGCCTTGCAGCGTCCATATTTGCCCAAACGGATTGTGTATGTGTCGTGTAATCCTGCGACTTTTGCGCGAGATGCGGCGGTATTGGTGGACAAGGGGTACCGTTTTCGGGCGGTTGGTGTGATGAATTTGTTTCCGCACACGGCGCACGTAGAAGCGATTTCAGTCTTTGATTTAATTGAATAATGGATTAGGCAGCTGGAATACAGGTTCTAAAGATAAATTCTTTCAGGCTGCCTTTTTTCATGATTATTGAATCAATTTTGCGCCTGATTCAATAAATTTTTGAGAAAAAATGCCAATACCATATGGATTGAAGTGGTCATCATCATAATACATAGGCATTTGATTATATAAGTAATTGTTGGGTATGTATCTTGGGAAATCTAAATCTACCCAATGAATTTGTGGATACTTTTGTACTATTTTTCTAATGCGCTCATTGGCTTGTTCGGTTGCGATGATTAAATTTTGATTGGGTTTTGCCAATGTGATGCCTTTACTTTTTAAAAATTCAATGCGTTGTAGAGCATTTTTGTTTTCAAATCCTGTATTAGGATTATCACGCAATACATATATTGTATTACCATTTTGTAGAATAAATTGTAGTAATTTATTGAAATTTTTTTCATAATCAGGTTCTTCTAATCTTTGCGACCAACGTTGCGTCAAAATAACCGTTGGATATTGATGAATCAATTTATCTGCAAATCGTTTGCGAAATTGGCGACAAAATTCTTGATTTTGTCCTTCAGCTTCATGATGTACAAAATAAACTTCTGGCAGCAAAATAGAGCAGGCTTGACCGGATTCTACATAAGCTACCCAATTTTCATGTTTTCCAACCAGATGATAAAATTGATTATATTGCGAATTATGCGAATCACCTACAGCTAAAATTGTTGGCAAAATTTTTTTATTTTGTATATTTCCTTGAAGACATTGGGTATTTGATTGTAATCCACTATCGCAGATATTTTGATGCCAGCCAAATAATCGTTTATTTTGTACATCATCAATAAGATCTTTATGATGCATCGTTATCATGGCAAAACAGCTTGCACCTAAAAAATAAGCCGTCATACCATATACAAATTGATGATGTGATAATGATGCTTTTCTAGCAGGTTTTTCTATATGTTCATATGATAAGTAAGAAAAAAGAAAGGTCATGACCGCTGCCAATAAAATGGCGATAAGCGGTAAATCATTTTGTACAAATACATAACGAAATCCAGCCAAAATAACCCAGTGCCACAAATAAAGCGAATATGACCATAAGCCTATTTTAACTAAAATATCGGCAGACAAAATATTTTTCAGGCTGCCTGAATACAAAACCCAACCCACTAATGAACACAAAATCAAACGTGGAATATAATTATCTTGATCCGCCGTATATTGCGTCCAAATATGTTGTGGGATAAATAAAATGAATAAAATTAATAATAGAATTGACCAAGACACTTTGTTGAGTGGTGCAGACTGTGGTTTTGTTTTAAAAGCATATAATGAACCAATTAATAGTTCGTAAGCACGAATGTGTGGTAAAAAATAGCTTTGGTAACGTGAAGTTTCTAGTGAATCAATCCATGAAAATATCCACAATGATATGAAGACGAAAAGAATAAAACGAAATGGATAAATTTTTTTTCTAAATATTACATAACATAATAATAATAAAATTGAAAAATAAATTCAAGTTTGAATCCCCATAAATCAAAATGCGTGAATAAACTTAATATAATTAAGGTGAAAATAGACATTTGAATAGGCAATGCTTTGCCATGAAATAACTTATATAAAGTTAGTAAAATGATTGGGAAAACAAAATAAAATTGTTCTTCTAATGACAATGACCAAATATGTTGCAAAGGCTTATCCATAGATGCGCCATCAAAGTAGCCACTTTGCTGCGCAAAATACAAATTGGCGCTGAAAAATAGTGAATAAACTGCTGATTGGAATAATTGAGTCGTGTCTTGCGGAATAGAAAAATAATGGAATACAAACAACGTTGCCATCAACACAATCAGAAAAATAGGCAGAATTCGTTTGGCACGTTTTTTGTAAAAATGAACCAATGAAAATGCGCCTGTCTGCATGTCATGGAACATGATTCCCGTAATCAAATAGCCCGAAATCACAAAAAAAATATCCACACCTAAAAAACCACTTGGTAACCAATTGGCTTGTGTGTGAAAAATCATTACTGAAAGCACAGCAATGGCTCTTAATCCATCAATTTCAGGGTGATAGTTAAATTTGTTGGGCATAATTTAAATATTGTAGTCGCTTAAAATTAAAAATACTACCGTGTTATCGGTTTCTTTATGTACTTAGAACCTGTGTTCGTAAGATTGATGATTTAATTTTATTGACAATTTTTGCGAATACAAGGCGACTAAGATTATGAAAATAGGTTCTTACATATTAGACACCAAATTGCATCAGAAACAAAAAATCAGGCAGCCTGAAAAAAGATAAATTCTTTTAGGTTGCCCGATGTTATTATTTTTTGTGAATTAGGCTGCAGTGAAACCCAAGTTATTCACCGCTGCTTTGAAAGCTTCTGCATCAAAATCATCGCCGTGTGTGATAATAGCAAAACCCTGTTCATAGTTTACGTTTACAAATTTCACACCTACAACAGATGCTGTGTTTTCAGCTACTTTATCTGCATCGGCTTTATTACTCAAACCAGTGATGGTCATTTTAGATTGTGACATAGTGTTATAACCTCGTATGTAGAAATAAAAGAGTGAGAAAATAAACCAAACAACGCTAATCATGCCTTTTTTTCGTCAGATTGTCTAGTAAAAATTTCAGATGCTTTTTGTGCAAATAATAAAGCAATGCTCGCGCCAAACATATCCGCTACGCCGTCCCAAAAGTCTGCATCACGCGTGGTAGTTAAGGTGGCTTGAGCGCATTCCGTTCCGAATGCCAATATCAGCATCACTACCCATAAACTCATATACGGTACACGCATTTTTGCCGCCAAAAAAGCCCGTGCCAACAACCAAGTTTGACAAAAAAACAACAAAAAATGCGCCACTTTGTCAAAATATGGAAACAATGACACACCATCAGGCGATGATTCTCGCAGCAATCCATACGTAATCAGCCCAAACCACATTAATGCAAAAATAAACCATTTATTTTTCATAAATTTCATTGTTCGGTGTCCTGTAAAAATTCGGTGCATAACATGGTCATTTTTTCAAACTTGCCACCACGTTGTTGTAAAATTTGCAGCCATTGACGTACAGTTTCGGCGTTAGGGGTTTGGTCAAGTGTGCATTCGTTGAGCAGAAAGTCCAACGTTTCGCGTACTTCAGCAGAAGATGCGGTTTGAATAAATTGGGTTATTTCAGTGAAATCAGACATCATGGTGTTCTTAATTTTTTGATGATAATTGGGTTTTCAGGCTGCCTGAACTATGTCAATTTTGCCAACCATCGTGGGGCAATTCAGAGTGGGTATGGCGGCGATACGCCATGTTCTCCCATTTAAAGAAAACCATATTTCAGGCAGCCTGAAAATATTATAAACGTTGTAAACGCGCAATGCGATTATCTAAACTTGGGTGAGTACTCATCAGTGAATCTTTTTCTTCGCTGGCAATGCCCATCGCGCTCATGTCGGCTGGTAACATACTGCCATGACCTTTCAAACGCTGCAATGCCGCAATCATCTTCGGCGCACCCACTAATTTTGCTGCACCTGCATCGGCGCGGTATTCGCGTTGGCGGCTAAAATAATACACCACAATACTCGCCAGAAAACCAAACAACATTTGCAAAATCATGTTTACAATAAAATAAGTTCCTGTATTGTTTGAACTACTTTCGTTATTATTGTTGCTGGAAACCAAACTTGCAATCAATCGCGCTAAAAACACCACAAATGTATTGACCACGCCTTGAATTAAGGTCAAAGTAACCATGTCGCCATTGCCAACGTGTGCCATTTCGTGTGCCAACACCGCTTCCACTTCATCGCGTGTCATGCCGTGCAGCAAGCCTGTACTCACCGCAATCAATGAGCTGTTTTTGGTCGCACCAGTCGCAAACGCATTTAATTCAGGTGAATCATAAATCGCCACTTCAGGCATATTCAAATTCCATTGTCGGGCTTGATGGGCAACTGTATCCAACAGCCATTGTTCCACTTCGCTTTGTGGTTGAGTGATAACTTGTGCGCCAACTGATTGTTTTGCCATGTATTTTGATAAGAGTAACGAAACAATAGAACCTGTAAAACCCACTACCGCCGCGCTTGCCAACATACTACCCATGCCGTGTGTTCGGTTAAGACCCAAAATACTCAAAATAATGCTAATCACTAATAAAACTGCTAAATTGGTAACCAAATATAAAAAAACGCGTTTCATTGTATTGTGTCCTTATGAATTTTTTTTGATGAGTAGAAAGCGTGTATTATGGCAAAATTTGTTTTAAATGGAATGGCAAGAATGTAAAATCTATGCAAATTCATAAGTAATCATTTTTCATCAATACATTTTCAGGCTGCCTGAAAATGTATTCATTTTATTTAAATTATATTTTAGGAAATCAAAAATATGGCATTTGCTTTTTTCTTTGCAGGACAAGGTTCACAAAGTTTGAACATGATGAGTGGTTTTGATGGCGTGGCGGTGGTGCGCGATACCTTCAGCGAAGCATCAGATGCACTCGGACAAGATTTGTGGGCAATGATGAACGGCGATAATACAGAAATCATCGCTCAAACCGTGAACACACAACCATTGATGTTGGCAGCGGGTGTGGCAACTTACCGTGCTTATTTGGCAGCTGGTGGTGCCAAACCTGTGGCGTTGGCTGGGCACAGTTTGGGTGAATATTCGGCTTTGGTGGCTTCAGGCAGCCTGAATTTTACCGATGCAGTGAAATTGGTTCGCAAACGTGCGGAATTGATGCAATCTGCCGTACCACAAGGCGTAGGTGCAATGGCAGCGATTTTGGGTTTAGGTGTGCATCAAGTCCGTGATATTTGCGCCGCCGCCGAACAGGGCGATGTATGTGAAGCCGTGAATTTGAATTCGCCCGAACAAACTGTTATCGCTGGTAACGCCGCAGCTGTAGAACGTGCCATGGTTGCTGCTAAAGATGCAGGCGCAAAACGTGCTTTGTCGCTGCCCGTATCGGTGCCATCGCATTGTCGCTTGATGAAATCGGCGGCGGACGAATTGGCGGAATATTTGAAAAATGTGGCTTTCAGGCAGCCTGAAATTCGTGTGATTCACAATGTGGACGTGGCAACGCATCAAACCGTAGATGAAATCAAAAATGCGTTGGTACAACAATTGTATCGTCCCGTTCGTTGGACAGAAACCGTGAATTTATTGGCGCAAGAAGGTGTTATGCAAGCGGCGGAATGTTCACCAGGCAAAGTATTGGCAGGTTTGGCAAAACGCATTCATAAAGAAATGGTTTGTGCTGCACTGGTTTCGCAAACAGCCATTGACGAATTCATCACAGCACAATCTATTTAATTATTTGAAATTATTTTTCAGGCAGCCTGAAATATTATTAATAGGAAAATCATACAGATGACTACACAAAATCTCACAGGCAAAATTGCACTTGTTACGGGTGCATCACGTGGTATCGGCGCAGCGATTGCGGATACTTTGGCACAAGCGGGTGCAACCGTTATTGGTACTGCCACATCTCAAAGCGGTGCAACCGCGATTGGCGAATGTTTGGCGCAATGGGGTGGGCACGGTCGTGCTTTGAATGCGGCAGATTCAGGCAGTGTTGAAAATTTAATTGGCGAAATTGAAAAGGAATTTGGCAAACTGGATATTTTGGTGAACAATGCAGGCATAACGCGTGATAACTTATTGATGCGTATGAAAGATGATGAATGGGACGAGATTATGAATGTGAATTTGAAATCCGTTTACCGCGCCAGCAAAGCCGTGATGCGTGGCATGATGAAGCAGCGCACTGGACGCATCATCACGATTACATCGGTAGTCGGCACGATGGGCAACGCAGGGCAAACCAACTATGCTGCTGCTAAAGCCGCGTTACAAGGATTCAGTAAATCGCTGGCACGTGAAGTAGGTTCGCGCGGGATTACTGTCAATTGTGTTGCTCCTGGATTTATTGACACCGACATGACCCGTTCTTTACCCGAAGAGACGCGCAAAACCTTTGAAGCGCAAACCGCATTGGGTAAATTCGGTGAAGCGCAAGATATTGCTGATGCGGTGTTGTTTTTGGCATCCGACCAAGCGCGTTACATCACTGGACAAACGCTGCACGTTAATGGCGGTATGTTGATGCCGTAATCCTTTTTCAGGCAGCCTGAAACCTTTGCAAAACCCCATATTTGGTGTATTTCTTTGGGATGTACTTCTCTAACTTTTGAAAATATTTAAATATTATCTGTGTGTTATGTAGTGCTGTTGCTTTGAATTGCACTTAAATTTATAAAGTTTTGCAAAGGTTTCAATTTGCCTAAAATAATCACAAAAATCTGAAATATCACGTTTTAGCTTTTTGTTGATTTGTTTTGCGAAGGTTTCAGGCTGCCTGAAAGCATAAATTCACGTAAACGGACTTGTTGTGCATCGTATTTGGCTTTTTCGGCATAATACAAATTTTGGATACAAGCATCGCCACACTCGCTGCCACAGCATTCCCAACTTTCAGGGCGGACGGGTTCGGGAAGTAGTGTTTCGGGGAAATCTTCAATCTTCGGGGTCATAGCCATCACACACTTCCAAAATGACGTTTGAAAATTCAATTACATCGCCGCCACGAATTTTAGCGGTTTTGCGTATTTCTACTTTACCATTGCGCAGAACTTTGCCAGATGCGATGGCATTTTTGGCTTGTCCACCACTTTCCACTAAACCTGCTAATTTTAATAAATCGCATAATGCGATGTACTCTTGTTCTTCCAAATAAACATTTGCGTTCATGTTTGTTCTTTCATGCAAAAAAACCTGTTTCAAAACGAAACAGGTTATTAAAAATTGGCACGCCCACGGGGAATCGAACCCCGGTTACCGCCGTGAAAGGGCGATGTCCTAACCGCTAGACGATGGGCGCGGATAAAAACTTTTCTTGGTGGCGCACCCGGAGCGATTCGAACGCCCGACCCTTTGGTTCGTAGCCAAATACTCTATCCAACTGAGCTACGGGTGCAGTTCTTAACGCTGTTCTGTTTGCTGCGTTAATCAAGAAAGGTTGAATTATAATAATCAATACAAAATTTGTAAAGTGATATTTGCGATATTTTTTTGTATTATTCCTGCATTTTTTTGATTTTTAATCATTTTAATTTTATGGTCTGTGGTGAATTTGTTTTCAAACGCAACAAGTCAGGCGAAGTGGAGTGGGTATGGCGGCGATACGCCATGTTTCTCCAAATCAAAAAAATTTATTTTATATGATGAATAATGACTATCAAAAAAATTCTATTTAAAAATAATGTGTTGTAATGCTGGCAATTTTTCCCGAACCTCCGCCACACGTTGCGCTTGAATCTGCGCCATCACCACGCCTGCATTTTCAGGCAGCATCGCTACCACTTCGCCCCACGGATCAATAATTATACTATGCCCAAACGTGCGACGACCGTTACTGTGTTTACCACCTTGCCCCGATGCAATCACATAACATTGATTCTCCACCGCTCGCGCTCGCAATAACAATTCCCAATGTGCCATGCCCGTCGTATGCGTGAATGCAGCTGGCAGCAAAATTACATCAAAAGGCTGTTGCAAACGAAAAAATTCAGGAAAACGCAAATCATAACAAATGCCTTGTGCCACACGCCAACCATCAATCTTCAATTGTGGCAAAGTGTTACCTGCAATGATGGTATTGGATTCGGCGTAATGTTCTTTATCATTTTGGTAACCAAATAAGTGAATTTTATCGTAGCGACTCACACATTCACCATCTCGCCCATACACCAACATCGTATTAAAAATTTTATTATTTTCATGACTTTGTAATGGAATTGAACCGCCAAATAAAATGATTTGGTACTGCTTTGCCCATTGACTCATGGCACGTTGCAATTGTCCTTGCCCAAACGGTTCAGCAATGGCGATTTTGTCGGTGTCGTGTTGCCCCATAATCGCCCAATATTCAGGTAATAACACCCAATCTGCACCTTGTTCGGCGGCTTGGGCAATATATTTTTGTGCAGCGTTCAGATTGTCCGCCACATTGTGTGATGACACCATTTGTATCACTGCAACATTCAGATTTTTTTGCATTGTTTTAATTCCGTGTGTTTTCAGGCTGCCTGAAGAAATTGCTGTAATTGTTGCAACGTTTCCCACGCGCTGCGTTTTAAGGTTGGATCATTCAAAATGCGCTGAGGGTGGGGAATGTAAAACGTTGGGGCAACAGGTAATTGCGCTTTCACATCGTCGCGCTCAAAAAAATTGCCCATCAACAACAAAGCTTTTGCACCACACAATTGCCATTCTGCTTGAACGCGTGGCGCGGCTGCCTGAACGGCTTCGGTTGGCGGTTTCGGGCTGAAGTCAGGCAAATCTTTCAGCCATGAACTTAACCAAACATCTTTTTGATTCAATTGGATAGCCGCTAACATTTTCGTGAACAATTCACCGTCTGAACCGCTTAATAATTGACCCGCCACCACATCTGCAGGCGATGCACACACGCTTAACGCCATCACTCGCGCTTTGGGTACTGATAAGATTTTCAGATAATTTTCAACTGAATCAGTAGAATATTTTGGCAAAATAGGCGCATTGTTTTCAGGCAGCGTTTCGGGTTGTAACGTGGCACTGTTGATTTTTTGCAACACCGCCAAACGCGATGCCGATATGGTTTTAGACTGTTCTTTTCGCTTAACCATGGGCGGCGAATGTGGTACACGTGCAGACAATAACTCGCGATTTTCAAGCTGACCAATGATTTTCGCACTTTGTTTAAGCCACATTGCGCCCAACCCTAAGGCTTCATGTAGATGAATATAGCGGCTATCTAACATATTTTCTCCATGATTACAGCATCTTCCGTGTTATTGTAATACCGTTTGCGTAAGGCGATTTCGTGGAACCCAAATTGCGTGTACAACGTTTGTGCAACAACATTACTGACACGAACTTCTAACAAAATGCGGCTGATTTGCTGATGACGGGCAGCCTGAAACATTTGTGCCAACAATGCACTCGCCACACCTTGACGGCGAAATTTTGGCGCAGTTGCAATCAAATGCAGCTCCATTTCATCGCAAATTGTCTGCCACACAATAAATCCCATGCACTCACCATATTCATTTTCATGAATTAATACAGAGTCATGCACAGATTCGCAGGCTGCCTGAAACTGTTTGACCGTCCACGCAGATGGATTATCATACGAATCCAATTCGGCTAACGCAACACAATCACTTACATTCGCTACGCGTATCATCAAAAGGCACGCTCCAATGCAAAACGCGGCACACCATTTATTGTCTCGGTGAACACACCAAGCGGTCGCACCCACACACCATAATCACCATACAATGCACGATAAACCACTAATTCTTCTTCGGTTTCACTGTGTTTGGCTATTTCCAAAACTTCGTAGAGATTGCCTTTGTAGTGGCGATAAATACCACGCACAATAAGATTTTGTTGTTTCATATTAATTAATTATTTTTGTTAATGTTAATTAACCATAACGATAAAACATGAAATGGTACACTCATTATTTCATCAAAATTCAGCATTTCCAATAACAATTTTTCAATGAATTGATGTTTACCATCGTGCTTTTATTTCCATTCATTTTTGTGATGATTTCCTTTTCAGGCTGCCTGAAAAATCTTTCGTGTATAATAACGTATTCAATACAAAATTCACATAACCATGAACGCATTAACCATCAATCAAGCGGTTAAAACATACGCCAACGGCTTCACTGCACTTAAAGGCGTTAGTTTTGATGTGCAACAAGGCGAATTTTTTGCCTTACTAGGCGCAAACGGTGCGGGCAAAACCACTCTCATTTCCGCCATTGCAGGACTGAATCGACTCTCTTCAGGCAGCATTCAAGTCATGGGGTATGACGTGCAAATGCAATCTACGCAAGCGCGTATGAATTTGGGGTTAGTCCCACAAGAATTGGTGTTTGACCCATTTTTCAATGTACGCCAAATTTTACAAATCCAATCAGGCTACTTCGGCATTCGCAAAAACAATGATTGGATTGACGAAATGCTGCATCATCTAGGCCTAACAGACAAAGCCAATACCAATTTACGCAATTTATCAGGTGGCATGAAACGCCGTGTGATGGTCGCACAAGCCCTTGTACATCGTCCGCCACTGATTATTTTGGACGAACCCACAGCAGGTGTGGACGTGGAGTTGCGCCACAGCTTGTGGGCATTTATGCAAACCCTCAATCAACAAGGGCACACCATTATCCTGACTACCCACTACCTAGAAGAAGCCGAACAATATTGCGGACGAATTGCCATGCTCAAACAAGGCAAATTAGTCGCATTGGACACAACCGAACATTTATTAAATGCGGAACAAAATGTGCGTATTCAATTACAATTATCAGACAAGCTGCCTGAAAACTGGCAAATATATTGCATTCAACTTATTGAATCTAATACATTTATTGTTGAATTAAAGGATTACAATCAAATCGCCGAACTTTTAGGCTGCCTGAAAAATGCCCGCATTCATATTCACAAAATGCACATTTTAGAAAATGATTTAGAACACATTTTTTTGAGTCTCAATACGGAGCAATTGGCATTAATATGATTGGATTTTATACTTTATTTCTTAAAGAAGTTAGGCGTTTCACAAAAGTATGGTTGCAAACCATTGGCTCGCCTATTTTAACCGCCATTTTATATCAACTGATTTTTGCTCATGCCATTGGGCAACATATCGAAGCCTTACCCCATGTTTCGTACAACGCATTTTTGATTCCTGGATTGGCAATGATGAGCATAACGCAAAATGCGTTTGCCAACACATCATCCAGCTTGATGCAATCACGTTTAACGGGAAATTTGGTATTTATTTTGCTGACACCGCTTTCACCATTCACATTATTTAGCGCATATACGGCTGCGGCGATGGTACGCGCCTTGATGGTCGGATTTGGGGTTTTATTGGCGATGGCACCATTTGGTTTGCCATTTCCTGCGCACGGAATTTTAGCGTTAATGTTTGTGCTTTCAGGCTGCCTGTTGATGGCATCATTGGGTTTAATTGCTGGGATTTGGGCGGAAAAATTTGACCAATTGGCGACATTTCAAAATTTTCTGATTATGCCCTTAACTTTTTTGTCTGGTGTATTTTATTCGCTACACAGCTTGCCCACATTTTGGCAAACCGTGAGTCATGTAAATCCAATTTTTTATTTAATTGATGGATTTCGTTATGCATTTTTTGGCGTATCCGACACATCACCCACATTATCATTGGCAATCACTTGGGGATTTGCCTTAAGTGTATCGGCAATAGCATATGGATTATTACGAAAAGGTTGGAAATTACGACAAAATTAATATATAGTCATTTAAAATAAAAAATTACAAGAAAACAACGCTCTCCGTGTAAAAATAATACATGAGAGCGTTGTCAACGTGAAAATGACTATACCTTTTCACTTAACCAATATTGCAAGGCAATCAATGTTTTGCCATCACAAATCTCACCATTTTTGATGGCTGCCTGAACTTCAGCACGCCCCATCAATACGGTTTCTACAAATTCATCTTGGTCTGGCGATAAGGTGCTTTCGGCACGAATATTCACTGCACGATACAAATGAATCACTTCATCACAAAATCCAGGTGCAGTATAAAATTTCATCACAAATTCAACTTGTTCTGCACAATATGGGGTTTCTTCTGCCAATTCGCGTAATGCGCATTGTGCTGGGTCTTCGCCCACGTCCAATTTGCCAGCAGGTACTTCCAATAATGCGCCACCCGTTGCATATCGCCACTGACGTACCAACACCACTTGGTCATCATCGGTTACCGCCAATACACAAGTCGCGCCCGAATGACGCACCACCACACGACTGGATTCCCCACCATTGGGTAAACGCACAGTGTCTTGATAAATATTCAAAAAACCACCTTCTAATAAGGTGCGACTGGCAATTTGCGTTTCTTCTAATTGCATCATGAATTTATCCTTATTCAAAAATATATTTGTAAAACAATGGCTCACATTTTCAGGCAGCCTGAAAGATTTTTTTGTCGTGTACTTTCAGGCTGCATCCATTCAATTACCAAATATTATTTTTAATTTTACGTTTTAATACAGGGTGTTCGGATAATTTGAATTCAGGGTCTTTGCCCAATTTCAATTTTACCGTGTAATCTTTTGCCAGCAACAACACCAATTTGTACAACAGTGCAATCACCACTAAATTAATCAACGCCATAATCCCCATCATCAAATCCCCCGAATCCCATACCAAATCCGATTGACTCACCGCGCCAAAATACACAAATCCCAACGCCAATAAACGGAAAATCAATAAAACAATTTTATTGTTGGCAATAAATTGTACGTTTGATTCTGCATAAGCATAATTACCAATAATCGTGGAAAAACAGAATAATAGCAAAACTGCCATCAGGAAATAACGTCCCCATTCGCCGACGTGATGCACCAATGCCGATTGTGTCAACATCATGCCATTGCCTTTTGCTGCCGCCAAAACCGCAGGGTCAGCCAATAAAATAATAAACGCCGTGCAAGAACACACAATAATTGTGTCCACAAACACACCCAACATCTGAATCAAACCTTGTGATGCTGGGTGTTTCACATCAGCCGCCGCCGCCGCATTAGGCGCAGAACCTTGCCCCGCTTCGTTGGAGTACAAACCGCGTTTAATCCCCAACATCATTGCTTGCGAAATCAATCCACCTAATAAACCGCCACCTGCCGCTTTAAATGTAAATGCGTCTGTAAAAATCAATTGCAACATCGCAGGAATAGCACTCAAATGAGTCAGCATTACCCAAATTGCCATCAATAAATACAAACCAGCCATCACAGGCACCATGCCTTCTGCCACCAATGAGATGCGTTTTAGTCCACCAAAAATAATCGGCGCAACCAACAGCGTCAAAACCACCGCTACGATGTGATGAAAATTTTGCCCTTTCCATGCCATTTCATCAAGATGCGTAACTGATTGAATAGAAACACCAATCATATTCGCTTGAATCGCGTTGTACACCAAACCAAAACACAAAACCAAACTGATGGAAAACACCACGCCCAACCATTTTTGTCCCAAACCTTGTTCAATGTAATACGCTGGGCCACCACGAAATAAACCCGTGTTTTTATCACGAATTTTGAATAATTGCGCCAAACTGGATTCTGCAAACGCCGAACTCATGCCAATTAATGCCGTCAGCCACATCCAAAACACCGCACCTGGCCCACCTGTGGTAATCGCAATTGCCACACCAGCAATATTGCCCGTTCCCACACGACTCGCCAAACCCACCACAAATGCTTGAAATGCCGTGATGCCATGTGGATCAGACGGATTTTGGCGGCTGCCCGTCATCTCTTTGATGCTTCGACCAAATAGACGCAATTGCACAAATCCCGTACTCATCGTGAAAAATAAACCCACACCAATCAAAATCCACACCAGCCAATCCCACAAAGGACTACTAACCGAATTGACCACGCAATGAACACTACTTAAAAAACTTTCTTGCGCCGAACACGCTAACTCTTTGTTATACATATTAATTAAACCTATCCAACTATTTTTCTAATGAAAGATACGGATTGTAATCTAAAAAATGTTGTTTCGTGCAATAAATATTGCGCCACAAAAAACAGCATATTTGCCACAATCATTTTCAGGCAGCCTGAAACAGAATCCATTACAAAAATAATCTCATTCAAAAAATGTTAAAATTCACCCATTCAAATCACCCCAAAGGCAGCCTGAAAATGGCACAAGCACACTATATTCCCCTACGCATACATTCCGAATTTTCCATCATAGACGGCACCATTCGCCTGAAAGAGCTTGCCCAAACCGCCGCCAAATTTGGTTTGCCCGCACTGGGTTTGACTGATTTAATGAACACATTTGGGCTACTCAAATTCTACAAAATCTGTCGTAACGCAGGCATCAAACCCATCATGGGCGCGGACGTTCGCATTCACAACCCTCATAAACCCGATAATCCATATCGTGCTTTGTTGTTGATTCGCAACGAAAAAGGCTACACACGTCTATCCGAATTGCTCACCCAAGCCCATACCCATCAACACAATCATCAACCCCCTGAATTATTAGAAGATTGGCTAGCTGAAGGCGATAATTCTGGCTTAATTTGTTTGTCTGGCGCACACATGGGCGAAGTCGGCAGCCAACTCATGCTCGGACACGATGACGCCGCTCAAATCGCCGCGCAAAAATATGCCACTTGGTTTCCCAACGCGTTTTATTTGGAATTACAAAGGCTGCCTGAAAAACCAGAATGGGAAACTTATGTTTCAGGCAGCCTGAAAATAGCAGCAAAATTGGATTTGCCTGTGGTGGCAACTCACGCCGCACAATTTTTACAACCCAATGATTTTTTAGCACATGACACTCGCGTCTGCATCGCAAATGGTTGGACATTGACCGACCCCAAACGCCCACGCGAATTTGTCGCCAGCCAATATTTTATTCAACCAGATGAAATGTTGTCGCGTTTTGCGGATATCCCCGAAGCTTTGCAAAACAGCGTAGAAATTGCCAAACGTTGTAATCTCACACTGACTTTGGGCAAAAATTTTCTGCCCCAATTTCCCACACCCGATGGCATGAATTTAGATGATTACATTATTCATTTATCTAATTTGGGTCTGCAAGAACGCCTAGATACACTCTACCCCAATGAAACCGAACGCGCCCAAAGGCTGCCTGAATACCAAGCACGTTTGGATTTTGAATTAAATACCATCATTCAAATGGGTTTTCCAGGTTATTTTCTGATTGTGCAAGATTTCATCAATTGGGCGAAACAAAACGGTTGCCCTGTGGGACCTGGACGTGGTTCGGGTGCGGGTTCATTGGTAGCGTATTCATTGAAAATTACCGACCTTGACCCATTGAAATACTCGCTATTGTTTGAACGTTTTTTGAATCCAGAACGCGTGTCCATGCCCGACTTTGACATTGACTTTTGTCAAGCCAATCGCGGACGAGTAATTGAATATGTACGTGAAAAATATGGCAAAGATGCCGTTAGCCAAATTGTCACATTTGGTACATTGTCGTCCAAATCGGTGATTCGAGACGTGGGACGTGTGTTGCAATTGCCGTTTGGTTTGTGCGATAAATTGTCCAAACTTGTGCCAATTGTGCAAAATAAACCGCTCCATTTAGAAAAAGCGATTGCTACTGAACCCGAAATGATGCAAATCGTCAAAGAAGAAGAAGCCGAAGAATTAATGGATTTGGCAATGAAATTGGAAGATTTAACGCGTAATTTGGGTATGCACGCAGGTGGTGTATTGATTGCACCAGGCAAAATTTCCGATTTTTGTGGCGTGTATCAAGCCGATGAACACGCATCACCTGTTTCCATGTATGACAAAGGCGATGTAGAAGAAATTGGTTTGGTAAAATTTGACTTTTTGGGTTTACGAAATTTGACCATTATTGAAATGGCGCAAAATTTCATCAAGCAAACCACAGGTAAAGATATTGACGTGAACGATGTCAATATCGCACCACTGGACGACCAAGCCGCTTATCAAATTTTCCGCGATGCCAACACAACCGCTGTCTTCCAATTTGAGTCATCGGGTATGAAAAAAATGCTCTCGCAAGCCCGAACCACCAATTTAGAAGAAATTATTGCATTTGTATCGTTGTATCGTCCTGGTCCTATGGACTTGATTCCTGATTTTATTGCACGCATGAAAGGCGCAAAATTTGAATATATGCACCCTTTACTCGCGCCTGTGCTTGAACCGACTTACGGGATTATGGTTTATCAAGAACAAGTGATGCAGGCAGCCCAAGTCATTGGCGGTTATTCATTGGGTGGCGCGGATTTGTTGCGCCGTGCCATGGGTAAGAAAAAAGTAGAAGAAATGGTCAAACACCGCGACATTTTCGCCCAAGGTGCTGCCAAACAAGGCATTAATCGTGAAAAAGCCGATGAAATTTTTGATTACATGGAAAAATTCGCAGGCTACGGTTTCAATAAATCTCACGCCGCCGCCTATGCTTACGTTTCGTTTCAGACAGCATGGCTCAAAGCACATTATCCTGCTGAATTCATGGCAGCAACCATGTCCAGTGAATTGGATAACACCGACCAATTGAAAATTTTTTATGATGATGCACGTAGTAAATTAAATGGCATCACGTTTTTACCGCCAGATGTGAATGAATCATACTACCGATTCGTTCCCAATAACCAAAAACAAATCCGCTACGCACTCGGTGCAATCAAAGGTACGGGCGAAGCTGCAGTTAATGCTATTGTCGCGGCGCGTGAATCGGGGGGTAAGTTCAAAAATTTATTTGATTTTTGCGAGCGTGTGGGCAAACAACACATCAATCGCCGTACCATTGAGGCTCTGATTCGTGGCGGTGCATTTGATGGTTTAGAGACAAATCGCGCCTTATTGTTAGCCAATGTAGAACTCGCGTTGCAAAACGCCGATCAAAAAGCCAATAATGCCAATCAAGGTGGTTTGTTTGATATGCTGGACGATGCAATTGAAGAATTAGAAATGCTGCCTGAAAAAGCATGGAGCGAATCACAAAAATTAGCCGAAGAAAAACAAGCTATTGGTTTTTATTTAAGCGGACATCCATTTGAACCACATCGCGCCGAAGTCCGTCAATTCAGCAAAACGCCATTAGCCCAATTACGTCCCGCGCAACATACGCAATTGATTGCAGGTTTCGCCACCCAAATTCGCACCATCATGGGCAAAAATGGCAAATTCATCGCCATCACATTGGAAGACAATACCGCCAGCCAAGAAGTGATTGTACGTGGCGAAGCATTGGATAATTTATCCAAAGATGCACTCAAAACCGACCAAATTTTGATTGCAGATTGTCGGATTTCCGAAGACACGTATTCGGGCGAATTGGGGGCGTTGCGGATTTCAGCAAATGCGGTATACACGCAAAATGAAGCACGTGTGGCATATGCGCGGGGTTTGTCATTGAATGTGAATCCAAGTTGCGATGTAGCAAAATTAATGCAAATTCTGCAACAAAATCAACAAAAAAATAATGAGCACCGCATTTCATTAAAATTAAATTATGAAAATGAACAAGCCAAAGGCATTTTATTGCCAAGTGCAAAATGGCGTATGGGTTTATCCACTGATTTTTTGTTGCAATTGGAAGCCTTGTTGGGCGAAGAAAATGTGATTGTGAATTAAATTATTCTGAAAAAGCCACATTTTCTCTATAAAATACCCACTTCATTTTTCAGGCAGCCTGAAAGTTAAACCATGCAAAAACATTTCCAAAAAGCCCTAGACAGCATTCAACCACAAACACTCTACATTGTCGCCACACCCATTGGCAATCTCGCCGACATCACGCTACGCGCCCTTGCCGTGTTGCAAAAAGCCGATTTAGTGTGTGCCGAAGACACGCGCGTCTCTGCACAATTGTTGTCCGCTTATGGCATTCAAGCCAAACTAATTTCCGTGCGTGAACACAACGAACAACAAATGGCCGACAAAATCATCACCGCCTTAGAAAACGGACAAAGCGTGGCACAAATCTCAGACGCGGGAACACCCGCCGTGTGCGACCCAGGCGCAAAATTAGCAACCCGTGTGCGTGAAGCGGGATTTTCAGTCGTGCCAGTAGTGGGCGCGTCTGCCGTGATGGGCGCATTGAGCGTGGCGGGCGTTACTGAACCCAATTTTTATTTTCATGGATTTTTACCCCCAAAATCAGGCGAACGCATCAAGTTATTTGAACGCTGGCAAAACGCAGATTACGCGATTATCGCTTTTGAAACGCCACACCGCATCGCCGCCACTTTGGACGATATGATGCACATTTTCCCCGAACGTAAAATCATGTTGGCGCGAGAAATGACCAAAACCTTTGAAACGTTTCTTTCAGGCAGCGTGCGCGATATTCAGGCAGCCTTAAAAAATGACAGCAACCAATCACGTGGCGAAATGGTGTTACTGATTCATGCCGCCATCAAAGAAAAAACCGACACGCTGCCTGAACACGCGCAAAATGTGATGAACATTTTAACCGCCGAATTACCCACCAAACAAGCCGCTGAACTTGCCGCCAAAATCACAGGCGCAAACAAAAAAGATTTGTACAATTTGGCAATTAGCTGGAAAACACAATCATCGTGAAAATTCACGTTGCAATGATTGAATATTTTGTTGACGTTCACGAATAATATTGCTGATTTTGTAAATAGCCGCCATATTATTGCGTTTTTTAGCGATTTCCAATTGAGATTGTGCGGCTTTGAGCGCAGCCTGTTCATTTTGAATTTCTTGATTCAAGACTTGATGCCGACTCATCACAGGCGCAACTGACGGTTTATATTGAATTTGAAACGTGGGACGATGCACAATTGGCGCGGTGTTTTTGTTGGCGGATTGGGTTTTGTGTGATGACGTAACTGGCGGTAAAGATTCTATCTTTTCTACACGCGGAGTCGGTGGTGGCAAAATGGGCGTGCGGTCATACGAACCGTATTCATAGTCTGTCCAAATTTTGGCAATGGCATCATTGGCATCGTTGCTGGCAACTGGTGCAGACACGGCTTCGGCTGGCAACGCCACATTGCTGGCGACTTGAATCGGTGGCGCAAACTGATTGGTATCTGTTTCACTGATGCCGTTGATGATGGACGGTTTGCAAGTGGCATCTTGTTTGATGGTAGTGTAGGCTGGTTTACCGTGAATCAGACAAATATAAGTGGTTTGCGCGACCGATAATGGACTGATTAAAAAAATAAAAAGAAAAATACTGGATTTTAACGTGTTCATGTTTTCAGGCTGCCTGAACAATAGAATTTAATGATTTTATGAATGTAGTATTTTAAGAACCTGTTTTCGTAAGATTGATAACTTGATTTTATTGATAATTTTTGCAAATATAAGGCGGCTTTTTAAGCCAATATCGGGATTAGGCGATAAAAGCAAGCTATTAAGATTATCAATACAGGTTCTTATTTTATCACCACTATTTCAATGCCATCATTACCCAATTGTTCGGCTAATTCGGTGGCTGTACCATGTGTGCCAATGGCATAATTGGGGGCAATTTGTGCCAAAGGTTGCATCACAAAACTGCGTAAATGAGCGCGTGGATGTGGCAATTCTAAAGTATCGGTCTGAATATTTTCATGATTAAAATCAATAATATCTAAATCTAACGTGCGCGGCGCATTGCGAAACGTGCGGACACGCCCAAACTCATTTTCAATGTTTTGCAGCAACACCAACAAAGTTGCTGGTGATACATTGGTTTGCACTTGCGCCACAGCGTTGATGAAATCGGGTTGGTCGGTGTAGCCCACAGGAGTGGTTCGATACAATGGCGATAGAATAAATTGAATAATTTCAGGCTGTTGAGCCACACGTTGTGCGGCTTGGAGAACTTGTTGTGTTGGATTTTCTAGATTACTACCAAAAGCGATGATGGCGGTGTACATGGGAATTTCTCTGTTTATTTAGAACCTGTATTCGTAAGATTGATAACTTGATTTTATTGATAATTTTTGCGAATACAAAGTGGCTTTTTAAGCCAACGCAGTAGGCGTATGAAATGGCGGTAAAAGCAAGCTATTAAGATGATGAACACAGGTTCTTAATATTTTTGATGTAAATAATTTTCAGGCAGCCTGAAAACATATTGAATTATCTGGCGTGTTTCATCAAACGTTGTTTTTCGCGTTTCCAATCCGCTTCTTTGCTTGATTCGCGTTTATCGTGCAATTTTTTGCCTTTTGCCAAACCGATATCCATTTTGATTTTGCCACGATGAAAGTGCATATTGAGTGGAACGATGGTGTAGCCTGCGCGTTCGGTTTTACCGATTAATTTGTTGATTTCGCGCTGATTTAATAATAACTTACGCGGACGAATGGGATCGGGTTTCACATGATTTGATGCGGTAGGCAAAGCCGTAATATGGCAACTGACTAGATAAAATGCGTCTTTTTTCCAATAGATATAGCTTTCTTTCAATTGTACGCGACCCGCGCGAATGGCTTTTACTTCCCAGCCTTCCAGCACCAAACCTGCTTGAATTTGCTCTTCAATAAAATAATCATGAAAAGCCTTGCGATTGTTTGCAATAGACATTTTGATTTTCCTTAAAAAATAATGGCGTTATTTTAACAGAAAATGATTTCAGGCTGCCTGAAACCTTTGCAAAACCTTAAAAATATACCTCAAAATAGGGTTTTGCAAAGATTCTAACTATTTGCCAACCCATCAGTAGGTGAAATTGTTTGGATAAAATAAAATCTTTCGTTATAATCACGCGGTTTACTAAATTCAGTTATTTTAATTATTGGGAATTTAATTTATATGTCTTTGATTTCTTTTGGTTTTCCGATGGAAACGGTTGTTATTTTTACCGTATTGTTTATGAGTGCATTGGCACTAGAGCGATGGGCGCACCGTCATCATCGTGAAATTTTGCCTAAACAAGCTTTGTGTTGGTCGGCATTTTGGGTGGCGGTGGCGATATTATTTGGAATTTATTGCGGGTGGCGATACGGGCATGACACGGCTATGGCTTTTTTTTCAGGCTACACTTTATGGCAAATTTTATCGTTGGATAATGTGGTGGTCATGATGGCGATTTTTGCGTGGTTTCAGATTCCAACCTCATTGCATTATCGGGTATTACGTAGAGGCGTAGCAGTAACGGCATTGTTTCAAATCATTTTTGTGTTGGTGGGTGCAATTTTTTTGAATATGGGCATGATGGTAGAAATTTTGTTCATGTTGGCAATTGCGGCATCTGGCTACTTTAAATTAAAGAATAATCAAATAGATGCAAGCGACGAAGATTATTCGGAACATTTTGGTTATGCTTGGATGCAACGTTTGTTTCCTGTGTTTCCACGTTTACATCAAAATTATTTTTTCTTAAAAAACGATACGTTATGTCAAGCACAAGCAACGTATCCTGATGTGAAACTGGTTGGCAAAAATGCAACAAACCTCAACAGCACCATAAAAAAAATTAAACAAAATCAATTAGTAGCTACGCCATTACTGGTGTGCTTGGCAGTCATTGAATTAAGCAACATGATGTTATCGTTAGACAGCATGCCTGCGGTTTTGGTAATTTCGCGCGACCCTTGGTTGGCTTATATGGCGGCGATGCTCGCGATAATGAATGTGCGAACCTTATATTTTGCTTTGATTGCATTCAAGCAATACAGCGCAATGATGGAAAAAGTTGCCGTGATTTTGTTGTATTTTGTTGCATTTAAATTATTATTTTCATTAAGTAATCAAATTTTCTATCATGGCTGGGAAATCTCTGCTACTTCATTTTTGGTGGTCATGTTACTGGTTATGGCTTACAACATAGCAATAACATTTGTGGCTAAAAAACAGTAAGCTATATATTCATCATCAAAAAGGCTGCCTGAAAATACTTGAAATCAGCAAGAATTTTGTCCATATTTAAAACATTCTGTAGGAACAACTAAAAATTTTAAGGTCAGAAAAATGAAACTTCCTGAACAACTGGGTACATTACTTTTTCGCTCCAAAAAATCACCCATTCGTTTTGCGTGTTGGACGGCATTGATATTGATTCCAGCATTGATTTTGGTGTTTCCATCGCGACAAAGCATCACAGTCAATGAAATCATTGGTGGTGCAGTATTAGGCGGTATCACATTGTATTTATTACTGGATTATATTTGGGCGCGTGTGGATATGTACGAAAACGGAATTGTACAAAAACGCCTATTTAGCAATACACAGGTTATTTTATTCAATGAGTTTACACAAATTTACGTGCGTCGCTGGTGTATTGGTTTTTTGCGGTGGCGATTTTTTCCACATGTTACTGTTTTTATTGAAAATGATGGTCATAACTACAAGATTTCATCTAATTTTCATCGCAATAATGAAATCATTACCGCTACCGAAACCTATATTTATAAAAACAGTATGCATATGTTAAATCAACTATTTGATGCAGGCGAAATTTTGGCATTTGGTGATGTGCAACTGGGACGTAATCAAATCGTCCTTGGTAAAAAACACCTACCACGCCAAGATGTTGGACAAATTTCCATAAAAGACGGTTATTTGCGGTTATACGAAAAAAATGGCAAAGGTGGCATTAAACGCTTGGCATTTGGTAAAACAAAATTGCGAAAAGTCGCTAATCTTAATATGTTATGCAGATTCATTGAATTCAACGATGTGAATATAGAAAAATTTGGCTATCGTGTTTTTAAAATTCCATTTTTGTGAAAATAAAATGTCAGGCAGCCTTGCCATACATGATAAAATTTTGTGTTGTTGGCAAAATTGTCGTGTTATGACAAGCCAACAAGCCAGCCTGAAAAAATAAATTCAAATTCTATTGGAGAATGAATATGATGCGTTCTATTATTGTGCCTATTTTTACTGCAATGACTCTAAGCGCGTGCGTGCAAATGTCGTTGCAACCGTCTATTTCTCATCAGGAAATCAGCCATATGACCCATACTTTGACCAGCCAATATTCGTTTGATGAAACCGTGGTGCGTTTGACCCAAGCCGTGCAGAGCAAAGGCATGACTGTGTTTGCCACCATTGACCACCAAGATGCCGCCAAAAAAGTCGGTTTAACCATGCAGCCTGCCAAAGTCATCATTTTTGGGACACCTAAAGCAGGTACGCCTTTGATGATTAAAGACCCTGAACTGGCGTTACAATTGCCGTTACGTGTGTTGGTTACGGAAGTTGGCGGTAAGGTACAAGTGGTGTTCAACGACACGCGCACCGTGATTCAAGGCACGAAAATTGAATACAGCGATGTAGAAAATAATTTGGCAAATGCTGAAAAATTAATTCGTGCCACTGTAACAAATTAATTTTTTAGGAAAATATGTTCAGGCAGCCTGAAAATATTATTGCCCACGCAAAAACAACGCGTCCAAATCGGTCAATGCCAATCGTACCCAAGTGGGTCGTCCGTGGTTGCATTGATTGCTGCGTGGCGTGTTTTCCATATCGCGAAGTAGGGCATTCATTTCAGGCTGCGTAAGTTGTCGCCCAGCGCGTACCGAGCCATGACACGCCATCGTGCTGATAATTTGATTTTCCAGTTTTTCAACAATTTGTGAACTGCCTACGCAAGCTAACTCGCGCAATACATCTTGCGCCAACGCCACCGCGTCCGCTTGCCCCAACATCGCGGGGATGGCGAGAATGGCAATTTGCCCATCACCCAAATCCTGCAATTGCAAACCATATTCGTGTAATGTGTCTGCATGGTCGGCGAGCGTGGCACGTTCTTCGTGTGTGGCTTGAAATCTCATTGGAATCAATAACATTTGTGTTTTCAGGCTGCCTGAAAGTCGCTGTGTTTTCATTTTTTCATAATTCACGCGCTCCGCCGCGGCGTGCATATCCACCAAAATCAAACCCTCTGATGTTTGCGACAAAATATAAATTCCCAATAATTGTGCCAACGCAAAACCCAATGGATATTCTTGATTCTCAACATGATTATTTTTTGGATTTTCTGGTGCGACGTTCAAGCGTGTTTGTTCTAATTCGGCTAATTCATTGTCTTGGCGATAAAGTTCAGCGTAGGTGTTCATGGCAGCGCGACTTTCTTTGAGCGATAAATTGCGCTGAATAGGCGCACGAAAAGCCGCATAATTAGCAGGTGCAACTTTTTGATTATTTGAATAATTATTTGAATTTTCACTTTTCAGGCTGCCTGAAAATGTGTCGTTTGGTAAAATGCGTTCATGCAAAATGTCGCCTGCATTGCTCACGCTGTCGGTTACATCAGCACGAGTTTCTGCCAGTACTTTGTTTAAATTATGAAAAATTAATTGATGCACCGCTTGGCTATCACGAAAACGGACTTCGGTTTTGGTCGGGTGGACGTTCACGTCAACCAGTTCGGGTGGAATGTCCAAAAATAATACAAAAGCAGGCACGATTTGATTATGCAACACGTCCCGATAGGCTTGTTTGACGGCATGTAAAATGACTTTGTCGCGCACAAAACGATTGTTGACAAAGCAAAATTGCATATCTGATTTGCCTTTTGCAAAAGTTGGTTTGGAGACAAAACCGTGTACGCGCAATATGTTTTCGCCGCTGTCCACAGGCAAACAGGCAGCCTGAAAATCCTCTCCCACAATTGTACCCACGCGTTGCGCTAAAGTTTGCGCTGGATAATTGAATACAGATTTCCCATTATTTTTCAATGAGAAAGCAACTTGTGGATTCGCCAACGCCAAACGTTCTAGCATAGTGGCACAATGGGCGTATTCAGTGTTTTCGGATTTCAAAAATTGTCGTCTGGCGGGTGTGTTGAAAAACAATTCGCACACTTCTACGGTTGTGCCGATGGGGTGAGATGCGGCAGCGATGGGGCTTAGTACACCATCTTCGGCGCGAATTTCGTGGGCGTGAGGAAGTTCGGCGGTACGGCTGGTCAGTGTTAAGCGCGAAACCGATGCAATGCTCGCCAAGCCTTCGCCGCGAAAACCCATGCTGCGAACGTGTTCTAAATCAGATAAGTTTTTGATTTTACTGGTAGCATGGCGCGATAAAGCCAAAGGTAAATCATCAGCGTGAATGCCACTACCGTTATCGGTTACGCGAATGAGTTTAATGCCGCCGCCTGTAATTTCCACAGAAACTTGGCTTGCGCCAGCATCTAAACTGTTTTCTAGAATTTCTTTGAGTGCATTGGCTGGGCGTTCTACCACTTCGCCTGCGGCAATTTGATTGATGAGATGATTGGGTAATTGGGCGATGCGAGACATGGATTTAATGACAATAATAAATAAAATAATTTTCAGGCTGCCTGAAAATAAAGGCAGCCTGAAAAGAGATTATGATTGATTTTCAACGGGTTGATTGGCTTTGGCAACGGTAACCATGGCAGGGCGCAATACTCGGTCGTGCATGGTGTAACCTTTTTTCAGTAAACTCACAATCGCACCAGTTTCCACGTCATCGGCTTCTACTTCTTGCATACCGTGATGTTGATGTGGATCTAATTTGTCGCCTTTTTGTGGGTTAATTTCTTGAATTTTTGTATTTTCAAAGGCTTTTTTCAACACGTCCAGCGTCATGCTGACACCCATTTTCATCGCATCAAAATTACCACTTTGATCCTGCAATGCCATTTCCAAATAATCTTTCACGGTCAACATTTCGGCAGCGAAATTTTGCGCGGCAAATTTATGTGTTTTTTGCAATTCTTCTTGGAAACGGCGATTTAAATTTTGCTCATTTGCCAAAGCGCGTAATTTTTCATCTTGCAACATACCTTCTAATTCGGCAATGCGCTCTTGCAATTCTTCGTAAGTGGGGGGCGTGTTTTCTTCGTTTTCAGCGTCCAATACTTCGGGATTTTCGTTTTCAGTATTTTGATTTTGTTCAGACATTTTTTTTCCTTTGCGGAACGGATTAGAAAATTTCATAACGCATACATTGGGCTAGTTGGAATAATTTCAAGCTATTTTAATACAGAAAAACTCACGATGGTGGCGATATACAACCCAGATACCCTTGTCCGTTATTTCTGTTACCTCATCTTGACCCAAAAACCAAATTCTTAGAACCTGTATTCATAGCCAACATGAAATGGATTTTTGTCCCAGTTGGTGCGAATGTCAGGCGAATTTTATGCCAATAGCCGTTCCTATTGGCATAAAATTCAACGCAGCAGGCGTGCTAAATGGGGCAAAAAGACATCACGCTTGGTTGTGAATACAGGTTCTTACTTTAATGGTTTTCGGTTTGCTTGTGTGTGTGATTTCAAAATCCATTTTGCTGGCTTTGGTCACGAACGGTGCTTCGCTTTTACTGGATTTCTCATTAGGTCTAGCAACATTGGCAAATGTCAACAACGTGCTTAAACCCAATGATGTGAATAAAATCCAGTTTTTCAAATGGTTTTCTTTCTAAAAATATTATTTCAGGCTGCCTGAATGTAGATTACACAATTTCCATTTGTAAAATTAAATCTTTTAAACGCCTACGCGCCAGTGCCAAAGTACCTTTGTTTTTACTTAAGACAAAATACACGAAAATACCATCTAAATGATTGGCAGGAACCAAAATATGATATTGAGTTTCCAGTGTAATCAAAAAATCTTCAATTTTTTCGTTGATGCCCAATGATTTCATAATGCGTTGTTTAGCATGATATAGCTCGGTATTGCTGGCAGATGCGTATTCTAAATCCATCTCTTCACGCGATTTACTGAGTGAACCGAGCATAAATCCTGTGTTAGCATCTACAATAGCAACCGCCATTGCACCATCAATATGTAGCATATTGATTAAAGTTTGTTCAATGCTAATCGTGTTTGCGTCAAAAGGAATCATTTTGTTTACCTTTAAAATGTAATGAGTTTAATAAATAATAAATTAATATATGTTAGGTGAAGCTTTTAGGTTATTTTATCAAAAGAAATGATTTTTAGGCTGCCTAAGATTAATTAGGCAGCCTGAAAAATATTAACTACTTCATTATAAAGAAGAATTATCGTTTTGAATCACACGCGCCACAAGTGCTTTTTCGCGACCATACATATTGGGGATTTGCACTTGAATGCCGTTACCTGCTGCTACGTCCACGAATTCGCCTTTTCGTTTCATTTGTTCTAGTTTAATCAACTGGTTACCTTTAGGGTGGATAATTTCCAATAAATCGCCCACTGAAAATTTGTTTTTCACATCAATGGTAGCCCAACCGTCTTCGTTAATTTCGCTGATTTGTCCGACAAATTGAGATTGTTTGGCGATGGAATGTCCATACAAATAATTTTGATAATCTTGGGTTTGGTGGCGTTCCAAAAAGCCTGACGTGTAGCCGCGATTAGCCAAGCCTTCCAATTCGGCTAACAAGCTATAATCAAATGGTTTGCCTGCTACTGCATCATCAATTGCTTTACGATAGGCTTGTGCGACACGCGCAACGTAGTAAACCGATTTGGTACGACCTTCCACTTTCAGGCTGTCTACGCCAATTTCCGCCAACTTTGCCACTTGTTCAATCGCGCGTAAATCTTTGGAATTCATGATATAAGTACCGTGTTCGTCTTCCATAATGGGCATCATTTCGCCAGGGCGATTGCTTTCTTCAATCAAGAAAACTTTGTTGGCTGCTGGGTGGCGTTGTTGTCCATTGATGCCTTCAAAAGCAGAATTGGCATCGTCTTGAGCTGCCTGAAAATGGAAACCTTGCAATAATTTGGCATCGCCCATTTCATCTTCTTCGGCGTTGTGGACTTTGTAATCCCAACGACAAGAATTGGTGCAAGTGCCTTGATTGGGGTCGCGATGGTTGAAATATCCTGATAATAAACAACGCCCTGAATACGCAATACACAATGCGCCATGTACAAATACTTCTAATTCAATATCGGGGCATTCTTGGCGGATTTCGGCGATTTCGTCCATACTCAATTCGCGCGACAAGATGATGCGTTCCACACCGATTTTTTGCCAAAATTTCACGCCCCAATAATTGGTGGTATTGGCTTGTACGGATAAATGGATTGGCATTTCGGGATATTTTTCACGCACTTGCATAATCAAGCCTGGGTCGGCCATAATCAGTGCATCTGGTTTCATGTCAATCAAGGGTTGCATATCGCTGTGGAATGTTTTGAGTTTGGAGTTGTGTGGCAATGTATTGACGGTTAAAAAGAATTTTTTGCCACGTTGATGGGCTTCGGTAATGCCTTGTTGTAAAACGTCTAATTTGGCAAATTCATTGTTTCGCGCACGAAGTGAATAGCGTGGCGAACCTGCATAAACCGCATCTGCGCCAAAATCAAAAGCCGTTCTCATGCGCTCTAAACCGCCAGCGGGAAGTAAGAGTTCTGGGGATTTCATGGTTATTTCTTTCGTGTGAATGTGTTTCAGGCAGCCTGAAAATGATAAGTAATGGGCTGGCAGATTATCTACGTTTTTAATTGAGGGGTCAATTTTCAGGCAGCCTATTTTGTTTGGGTAAAACTTTCGTGTAGTAACGACAATAATTGTTTTTCAGGCAAAGAGTTATCTAAATATACGCTTAACCAATGTCGCTTATTCATGTGATAAGCGGGCGCAAAACCTTGTTGCCCACTCAATTGGGTAACCCATTCGGGTGGTAATTTTAAATTAACAATATCATATTGATTTTCATTGTTTTTACCAATTAGACTGCCTGAAACACGCATGATAATTGCAAACCATTTTTGGTTGTGTGCATGACGGAAAACTGCGTAATTGGGGTGATGTCGCCATAAGAATTCAGGTGAAACGGCGTATTGTTGGGCGATATAATCGGTTAAAAATGAGCGTTGCGTGGACATAACAATTAGATTTTCAAAAAATTTTCAGGCAGCCTGAAAACAAAAACGACAGATTAAGTTGAATCTGCCGTTTCCATCATCATAATTAATTAGGAATTATGGGTTTATGCTGCTTGGATATTAGAAGCCTGTTTGCCTTTAGGGCCAGTGGTTACTTCAAAAGAAACTTTTTGACCTTCTTTCAAAGTTTTGAAGCCTTCCATATTAATCGCAGAGAAGTGTGCGAACAAATCTTCGCCACCTTCGTCAGGTGTGATAAAACCAAAACCTTTAGCGTCATTAAACCATTTAACAATACCAGTTGCCATAATTATGTTACTTTCATACAAAAAAATTTAAAAAACAGCGAAAAACTGGCGGTTCAAATAGCCACTAAGCACATCAGACAGCGCAACTTTCGCTGGTTTGACGTTTTACAGATTTTAGAGAAAATAGTCAAGGTTTGTTTTGCGAAATGCAAATTTTTCATTAAAATAGTAAAAAATACAACATAAATCACCAAATTATTATGACCATTACTGAATCTGCTCAACAAATTAGCCAAAACCAAATCGCACCACCCAAACAATATGGCGTGTATCTGCTTAACGATGATTACACCACAATGGAATTTGTGGTACAAATTTTAATGGACGTTTTCAGGCAGCCTGAAGAACGCGCTATTTCCGTGATGCTGGAAATTCATCATCACGGCAAAGGGTTATGTGGCGTTTACACGCGCGATATGGCTCAAACCAAACAGCATCAAGTGATGATTCTCGCTGCTGATGCTGGCTTTCCCTTATTGTGTACTGTAGAGGAATTATCATGATTGCCAATGAATTAGAACGTATTTTGCAAAAAATGTATGAAGAAGCCAGTCAATGGCGACACGAAATGGTCGGATTGGAGCATTTACTGTTGGCATTGATTGAATACAGCGAAACGGTGCGCCATGCTTTGCAGCAGTGTGATGCGAATTTGGAAGATTTGAAAGCTAAATTACTAGAATCTATTCATCAATTTACACCTACTTTATCGCAAATCAGTGAGCCACAACCCACGCTTGGTTTTCAACGTGTGATGCAACGTGCCATGATTCATGTGCAGCAAGCTGAAAAAGGCGAAGTATTGCCGATGGATTTGTTGGTAGCGTTGTTTAGTGAAGACGATAGTCATGCGGTTTATTTTTTACAAAAACAAGGGATTACGCGTAGCCAATTATTGCGTTATGTCGCGCATGGTATTGGTGCATTGAATCACGATTCTTCGCCACAATTGCGTCAAAATGATGATGAAAGCAGCGTGGATAACAATCCATTAGAAGCTTATACCGTTAATTTAAATGAAGAAGTGAAAGCTGGTCGCATTGATCCACTGATTGGGCGCAAAATGGAAATAGAGCGTTTATTGCAAGTTTTGTGCCGTCGCCGTAAAAATAATCCACTTTTGGTGGGTGAGGCGGGTGTGGGTAAAACCGCGTTGGCGGAAGGTTTGGCGTATTTAATTGAACAAAAACAAATTCCTGAAGTATTGGCAAATGCGATTGTATTTTCATTAGACATGGGCGCGTTATTGGCTGGCGCGAAATATCGTGGCGATTTTGAAGCGCGTGTGAAAGCGGTGTTGAAAGAATTGGCACAAATTCCCAATGCCATTTTATTTATTGATGAAATTCATGCAATTATCGGTGCAGGCAGCACGCAAGACAGCAATATGGACGCGAGTAATTTACTCAAACCCGCGTTGGCAAAAGGACAACTTCGCTGTATTGGTGCAACTACTTACGAAGAATTTCGTACCATTTTTAGTAAAGACCACGCGTTGAGTCGCCGTTTCCAAAAAATTGATGTGGTTGAACCGAGTATTGCAGAAACTGTGTTGATTTTGCAAGGTTTAAAACCCGCGTTTGAGCAACATCATGAAGTTACCTACACCGATGAGGCTTTTCAGGCAGCTGCGGAATTGTCCGCAAAATACATTAATGAACGCTTTTTGCCAGACAAAGCCATTGATATTATTGATGAAGCTGGTGCGGCGCAACGCATCAGGCAGCCTGAAAAACGCGTCAATCCGATTGACAAAAATCAAATAGAAACCATCGTGGCGAAAATGGCGCGGATTCCTGAAAAAACTGTGTCGCACGATGACAAACAAGTGTTGCAATATTTGGCACGTGATTTGAAAAACATGGTTTTTGGTCAAGATAATGCGATTGATGTGCTGGTTTCGGCAGTGAAAATGTCGCGGTCGGGGTTGGGTTTGCCTGACAAACCGATTGGCAGTTTTTTGTTTTCGGGTCCGACTGGTGTCGGTAAAACAGAAGTGGCTAAACAATTGGCGTATGCTTTGGGTGTACCACTGCAACGTTTTGATATGTCTGAATATATGGAAGCACATGCGGTTTCGCGTTTGATTGGTGCGCCGCCTGGATACGTTGGTTACGAACAAGGCGGTTTACTAACAGAAGCCATTAATAAACAACCACATTGCGTTTTGTTATTGGATGAAATTGAAAAAGCCCATCGCGATATTTACAATGTGTTGTTACAAGTCATGGACGCAGGTAAATTGACCGATAACACAGGACGCAGCGCGGATTTTCGCAATGTGATTCTCATCATGACCACTAATGTAGGCGCAGAAGCTTTGAGTCGCCCAAGTTTTGGTTTTACCAGTAAACGAGAACGCGGCGATGAAATGATTGATATTAAAAAACAATTTACACCCGAATTCCGCAATCGTTTGGATGCGATGATTCCATTTGCGCCGTTATCGCCTGAAGTGATTGTGCGTGTGGTGGACAAGTTTTTATTGCAATTGGAACAGCAATTATTGGACAAAAAAGTACAGGTTACTTTTGGTAAGTTGTTGCGTAATCATTTGGGTGAAAAAGGTTTTGATCCACAAATGGGCGCACGTCCGATGAATCGTTTGATTCAAGAAGAAATTCGTAAGGCGTTGGCTGATGAATTGTTGTTCGGGCGGTTGGTCGATGGGGGTTATGTGGCGATTGATTGGGACAATGAGGCGCAAAAAGCGGTGTTGTCGTTTGAGAAAAACAGCGCGTTGCGTGAAAAAACAGAAGCTTGACGAGGCAGCCTGAAACTGGGATAATCCGCCCAATTTGATTGAAGCAGCCGTTTAATTGAGTTAAACGGCTGATATTGTTTTTTGGTGCAATTGAGATTGCGCTATGAGTTAGGGGGTGATGTTTTCATCACGGGCGTGTGTTTTGCCTTATTTATCATGAAATAAAATAAACACTTTCAGGCAGCCTGAAACCAAATTAATGCTGATAAGCTTTTATTTTTAAACTTTTTTATTGAAGGAATGAAAACATGCCTGCTATTCGTGTAAAAGAAAATGAACCATTTGAAGTAGCGATGCGTCGCTTTAAACGTGCCATTGAGAAAACAGGTCTTTTGACTGAATTACGCGCGCGCGAAGCTTACGAAAAACCAACTACTGAACGTAAACGCAAAAAAGCAGCAGCTGTGAAACGTTTGCAAAAACGTTTGCGTAGCCAAACTTTGCCACCTAAAATGTATTGATTTTTCGGCGCATCATTTTGTCATTGCGATGAAATGAATCCATTATCTGAACACCGCAACACAATGAGTTTGCGGTGTTTTTTTCATTAATCATCATTCTATCGTTCATTAATACATCATTATGTTAAACACAAATTTACTTCGCTACCGTAAACTAACACTAGGTGAAATCACACTCGCGCAAACCGTGTACCAAAATAGTTTGAATTACGACAAAATTTTTATTCACAAAGGTCGGCTTATTCCATTGTTTCAAAATGAGAAAATTGCCATGTCGCCGTTTGGGACGATGCACTTTCCGCCTGCGTTGTATGTGGACGATTTCAGCACAGCCAGTATCACCAAACAACATTTATTTATTCATGAAATGGCGCACGTTTGGCAATATCAACTGGGCTTGATGACATGGCTGGACGGCGCAATTTTAGGGATGAAAGGCGGTTATCGTGGCAATGCGTGCTATGCGTACAGCGACCGTGTGGGTGTGTGTCAGCGATTCAATCAATTTAATATGGAACAGCAAGCGGATTTGATTGCTGATTGGTTTATTTTCAAAAATACACAAAATAATCCACAAGTTAAAATGATTATGAGCGAATTTATCAGCAATCCGAGTAATGTGCATTTGTTGCCTGTTCATGCGGAGTTTCGTTTTCAGGCTGCCTGAAACTTTTGCATCAAAACCCTAGATTGGCGTATTTCAAGGCAATAGCGTTGCATAATGCACAGATAATATGGAAATATAGTCGTTTAAAATTTATTTTAAACGACTATTCTTTTATTCTGTTAAGGTTTTGCGCTATTTTTTCCACCGACCACAACAATATTTAATTGTGTAGGCTGAATTTTTCTTTGCCAAGCGCGTTTGATGTCGTCAACGGTAAGTGCATTGATTTTGTCGTTGTAGGTGTCAAACCAATCGGTTGGGCGATTGTGTACGCCTACTGCCATCAAATTACCCAATAATTTTCCATTGGTATCAAAGCGTAAAGGGAATGCGCCCGTGATGCTGTCTTTGGCTTGTTTCAGTTCGGTGGCGGTTGGCCCTTGTGCGATGAAATCAGCTAATACTTTTTGTGCGCTGGCGAGTGCGTCTTTAGCGTTTTGGTTTTCGGTAGAAAACGTGATGGTAAACGGTGCAGCTTGTGTGTAGGCGGATAAACTGCTGGTTACGCCGTAGGTATAACCTTTTTTATCGCGTAATTCCTTCATCAGGCGGCTATCAAATTCGCCGCCACCCAAAATATAATTGCCCACTAACATGGCGAAATAATCAGGGTCGTCAGCGGTTAAAACAGGTAAACCCATGCTGATGCTGGTTTGAGTGCTGTGCGGGTAAGGCAAATTTTTTCTTTTTCCACCAATAATTTCCACTTTTGGCGCGGCAGTGTTGGTGTTGATGTGTGTGGAGACATTTGATAATGTTCGTGTAATTAAGGCTTCTGCCTGTGGGCGTGTGATGTCGCCAACAATGGCAATAATCGCTTGATTTTGTGTATAATTTTTCTTATGGAAATTCACTAAATCTTGTTGTTGAATAGATTGAATTTTTTCTACGGTTTGATATGCAGATTTGCCATAGGGGTGATGAGGATAATTTAAGCGCGTTAATTCGCGGCTGGCTAAATAATCGGGATAACTTTCGCTTTGTTTGAGTGACAAAATTGCTTGGTCTTTGATGCGTTGCAAGGCGTTGGCATCAAAACGCGGTTGGGTAATGGCTTGGTTGAACAAATCGGCGGTGGCATTTAATTTGTTGGCATCGCTTAAACTGCGGAAACTGACATTGCTGTATTCAAAGCTATTGCCAGTCTCTATATTAGAAGCTAAATCATTGATTTTAGAATTAAATTGCTCTTCATCTAATTGAGTTGTGCCACTGACGAGTAATTGCGCGGTAGCGGCGGCGATGTTGCTTTTTCCTTCTGGGTCGGCGGTTGACCCTGCGCCTTTGAAAATGACGGTGTAATCTACAATCGGCAAATCGTGGCGTTCTACCAATAAAACTTGGCTGCCTTGTGGTGTTGTCCAGCGTTGAATATCAATGGCTTGTGCCATGGGTGTGAGTGAGAATAGGGCGGTACCGATTAGGCAGCCTGAAAGAATGCGATTCATGAAATTATCCAAATCATCAATAAAATTTCATCATAACATGAAATAAACTTTTCAGGCTGCCTGAATAATCAAGGCAACCTGAAAAATAATAAATCAATAATTTTTAGAATTTATAAGTGTATTGGATACCTAAGATATTGGCATAATTATTGAATTCAGCAGATGTTGCGCCTTTGCTGTCCACGTCATTACCTGGTGCGGCTTCGGCTTCAAAACGCGTGTCATTAATATGAATATGGCTGTATGCCATGTCCAAACTATGCCCTTTTTTGAAATCATATTTCAAACCAACAGAGTACCACATACGGTTACCATCGGGCATGGTATGCATACGTGTTTTTGCATTTTTGACGGGCGATTTATCAAAAGCAACCCCAGCACGCAATTGCAAAGGTTTGCTTAATTGATATGAGCCACCCAGTGCTACTTTGTAGGTATCACGCCACTTGGGTTTAATGGTATTGGAATTGGAAAGTTGACCGCTTATGGTGGCTTTTTGATTATCAAATACCAAGCTGGCTTCATTGAAACGACTGTGGCGTGTCCAAGTAACATCACCAAAAATATTCAATTTATCAGTGGCTTTGTACATACCGTGTACGGATGCAGATTCAGGTGTAATCAATTTGATGCTGGCATTTTCGCTTGGTAAGTAGCCTTTACCACCATTGGGATTCACAGAGCCATCTGAGAGTATAGAGACAGGTTGACTAATGCTGCTGGGATAAAGTTGTTGTGCAATTGCTCCATCGGCTTTCCACTCTGTTGTACCGTGTAATTTGTGTTCCACTTTAGAGCGGTAGGCAGCACCGACGCGTATGCGTTCATTGGGTTCATATAGCCAGCCAATGTGATAACCAAAAGCCCAATCATCGCCTTTGGCTTCGGCGTGTCCATCAAAAGCGGCGCGGTCGGTGGTTGGAATACGTCCTGCTGCTTTTAAGGCAGCCAATTGCGTGTCGGTATAACGTGCGCTCCAGTCAGAATATTTGCGAAGTTCTGCTTTGGAGTATTGTGCAATTAAGCCTGCGCCAATGGAATGTTTTGGGGTAACTTTAAATGCAATAGATGGTTCAATATCTACAGTGGTTAAACCTAATTGATTAAAATTATAGCGTAATTTTGAATCTTTGCTGTATTCGGTTTTTGATGCAAATGGAATGTAAATACCCAAACCCAAAGTGGTGCGATCATTTAGTTTGTATGCGCCATAAGCATGGGGTGCGAAAACGGCATCTTTGGTAATTTTACCGTTATCTTGGCCACTTACTTCACTGCCCTGATAATAATAGGCTTTTGCGTTGGAGTATTTGATGGTAGGCATCACCAAATTGAGTGTTGCAGTTACTTGGTTTTTATCCAAATACGCTAAACCTGCAGGGTTAGAGAAAATGGTAGACGCATTGTCGGCTTCTGCAGCGGCTGCATTGGCGGTGCTTTGTGCGGTTACAGATTGCGTACCAAAATGGTAGCCTGATGCCATGGCGCATTGGGTGTAGATTACGCTTAAAAATAAAGCTAATGGTTTGATTTTATGGTAAGATTTCATATATAAAATTCCTTTCTAAAGCAACAAAACCCAATGATGCAGTGTTTTCAGGCAGCTTGAAACCTGAAAACGATAAGCTGATACATTTGGGTTTGTATAGAATAAATTCTCTAGAATAATATTGCTATTCTAGTTTAATCTCTTTTAAAAAACCAGTCATTTTGTCAGAATTTGGTTAAATCAAGCCAAATAGCAACATTTTATTGATAATTTTAGATAAAAAAGCTACAACAAAGTTTACAAAATTATCGTAGGGGCTAATGACATTTTAGCTATAATTTCAACCAAATCAAAGCACAAGCTAATGATACAGTACTTTCATAATTACGTTTTAATTTATCGTACCGTGTTGCCAGCGCACGAAAATGCTTTAATCGTGCAAAAGCGTTTTCTACCAAGTGCCTGATTTTATATAAATACCAATCTGTGCCCACATTAAGATGTTCTCTATTTTTCTTATATGGAATATTGGCTTTACTTTGTTTAGACTGAATTAACCGACGAAAAGTATCACTGTCAAAACCCCTATCAGCACACACGGTTTCATTATCACTTAAATCCAATTGTGCCAATAAATCAGGCGCAACAACAATATCATTTACATTACCAGCTGTAATGATAAATTCAATTGGATTACCACAAGCATCAACCGCTAAATGAATTTTAGACGTATGACCACCGATACTCTTACCAACAGCTTGATGCGTAATGGATTGTTTACCCATACCGTGTTGATGAACGCGGATATGGCTACCGTCCATAAAGACCCATTCCATATCGGGTGTATCTACCAAATGTTTGAATAATCGGGTAAAAATACCGCGTTTAGACCAGCGATTGAAACTTTGGTAAAGGCTGTTTGCTTTACCAAAATAACTAGGTATATCAGCCCATTGGCAGCCTGTACGTAAGCGAAATAGGATACCTTCTACTGTTTTGCGTAAATTTTTCTTGCGATAAATGCCAAGCTGTTTCAAAATAGGCAACAGTCTTGACCATGTTTCATTTGTAAGCGTGTTTCGGGACATGGCAAAGGTTTGGGATGGTTGCGTGGAAACAATATCTTAAATCCTTTGCCTCTTTTTTTGAATTGTCAATAGCCCCTATAATGCCAAAAAATTTTCTTTTAATTTTTCCTTAAATTATTTGATTCAACAGGAATAATCAGTATGAATACAGAAAAAAATGCAAAGAACTACGCCAATAACACGCCAGCCGAAAAAGGTGATCGTTTTGGTTTGTGGGTGGGTTTAGGTGCGGCTGCGCTGACGGCTTTGGGTGTGATTGGCTTGGCAATCTATACAGATTATCAAGAAAATCAAAAAACTGAATCGGCATCGGGCGTGGCGGTTGTGTCGGAGCAAGCACCCAGCAGCATTCCTGTCAACGAAACTCAAGCCGCCAGCATCGCCGCCAACACTTCTAATATCCAAAGTCAAGGCATGACTGCGCCATCTGATGTGGGTGATGACGATACAGTGCAAATCATTGTGGCATCACAAGTTGTGTCTGCACCATCTGCATCTGCAGTGGCTGCTTCTAGTACCGCTAAAGCGATTTTGGCTGCTGATGGCGTACAGCAAGAACAAAGCAAAGTGGTGGTAGACGGTGATATCGTGCGTTTTTATTTCGCGACAGGCAAAGCCGATGTAACCGCCAATACTTTAGAATCACTCAAGGGCATCGTGAACGGCGTGAAAGCAGGCAAAAAAGCCGTGATTTTGACTTATTCTAACGTGGAATCTAACGAAAATTTAGCGCGTGATCGTGCATTGGCAGTGCGCAGCGTGTTGTTAGCAGCTGGTATTCCCGATGGCAGTATCCAAGTGAGCAATCCAACCGCGGAAACCAACGACAGTCGTCGTGTGGAAGTGGTGTTACGTTAATTTATTTATTAATGGAATTGACTGATTTTCAGGCTGCCTGAAAAGAGTTTCTTTTGCTGAAACTTGTTTTCAGGCAGCCTGAAGATTTAGAACCTGTATTCATAGCCAACATGAAATGGATTTTTGTCCCAGTTGGTGCGAATGTCAGGCGAATTTTATGCCAATAGCCGTTCCTATTGGCATAAAATTCAACGCAGCAGGCGTGCTAAATGGGGCAAAAAGACATCACGTTTGGCTTTGAATACAGGTTCTTATTTACATTTAATTTAAATTGGGAAAGAAAAAAATGATGTTGATGCGAACTATTTTGGCGTCGGGTGTCATGATGGCATTGATGGCGTGTTCGGGTGGCGAAAAATCTACGCCAGCCTCCACAAATGAATCGGCAACATCTGCCACAACAGCATTAGATAGCAGCAAAACTTATATTGTTGCCACTGATGCCAGTTATGCGCCGATGGAGTTTATGGAAAATAATCAGGTGGTTGGTTTCTCGCATGATGTTTTGGATGCAGCAGCCAAATCTCAAAATGTGAAATTGGATTTTGTGAATACGCCATTTGAAGGCTTATTTGCCAATGTGGGCAAAGGCGACAGCGACATTGCATTGGCAAGTATTACCATTAATGATGAACGTAAACAACAATTGGATTTTTCCGATCCCTATTTTGAAGCCACTCAAATGATTGTTACCACCGAGCGCAATCACGACAAAATCAAAAATTTTGCCGATTTGAAAACACGTGCTGCGTCCGTACAATCAGCCACTTCAGGCGATTTGATTTTGCAAAATCTGCAAGGCAAAGACAGTGCCAATATTAAACGCTTTGAAACCATGCCATTGGCATTTAAGGAATTGGAAAGCGGTGGCGTAGATGCAGTGGTGGGCGACAGCAGCGTGGTGGGCTATTACGTTAAACAACATCCGAAAGATAAATTGTTTACCATCGTGGATCCGAGTTTCATCAAAGAACAATACGGTTTTGCGTTCCGCAAAGGACGTAATGACGGTTTGCGCGAAGCCATCAACAAAGGTTTAAGCACCATCAAAGCCAATGGTACTTACGCTAAAATTGAGCAACAATGGTTCGGTCAGTCCGCGCAATCGGCACCAGCTGATGTTGCCAGTTCTGCCAGTACACCCAAATAATGAAGTGGTTTTCAGGTAGCCTTATTGATTCAGGCAGCCTGAAATCATCACATCAGAATAATGATTTTTTTATACAAGGAAACAAACCATGCAACCGATTGCACTCAATGGATATTACACGCTGATTGCAGCGACCATTGTTTTACTGTTTGGTAAAATTTTGGTAGATAAAATCAAATTCTTACGCGATTTTAACATTCCAGAACCTGTGGCAGGTGGTTTGATTGCTGCGACCATCATCACGGTTTTGTATTACACAACAGGACATTCATTTACATTTGAAAAATCACTGCAAGACAGTTTTATGCTGATATTTTTCTCGTCAATTGGTTTGTCTGCGGATTTTTCGCGCTTGAAAGAAGGTGGGTTGCCATTAATTATCTTTTTGCTTGTTGTGAGTATTTTTATTTTTGTACAAAATATGGTTGGCATGGGTATGGCAGCGGTTTTGGGGCAAAATCCGTTGATTGGCTTGATTACAGGTTCAATCACGCTAACGGGCGGACACGGCACAGGCGCAGCTTGGGGGGCGACTTTGACCAAAGATTACGGCATCACAGGTGCAACTGAAATGGCAATGACGTCCGCGACATTTGGTTTGGTCATGGGTGGTTTGATTGGTGGGCCAGTGGCGCGCCGTTTGATTAACAAAATGGGTAAACAGCCACAAGTTGAAAGCGCAAGCAATAACCCAGATTCTATAAACGACACCTTTGAAAATGCCAACCAACAACGTTTGATTACCGCAAATAATGCTATTGAAACCATGGCATTATTTGCGGCGTGTTTGGCATTTTCATCGTTGATGGCGACTTGGGTGGGTAATCAAATTGATGCGGGTGTCTTACCGAAATGGACGAAAATGCCACAATTTGTGTGGGCGTTATTTTTTGGCGTGATATTACGTAATTTCCTGACAGCGACTTTCAAAGTGAATATGTTTGACCGTGCGATTGATGTATTTGGTAATGCGTCTTTGAGTTTGTTTTTGGCGATGGCATTGATGAGCATGAAGTTGTGGGAGCTGGCGGGTTTGGCGACTGATATGGTAATTATTCTTTCTGTTCAAACAGTTGTGATGATTTTTTATGGCTATTTTGTTACTGCACGATTCATGGGCAACGATTATGATGCGGCGGTGTTTGCGGCAGGACATTGTGGTTTTGGTTTAGGTGCAACGCCGACTGCGGTTGCCAATATGCAATCCATCACAAAAAGATTTGGACCTTCACACAAAGCGTTTTTGATTGTGCCAATGGTGGGTGCGTTTTTCATTGATTTGGTCAATGCAGCAATTTTGAATACGATTATTGCGTTGTTTGGACATTAATATTAATTTTGATAGAGAATTAAATTTAAACGAGTACAGTGTTATTGCCTTGTCCTGTTGTATTTAATTTACTGTATCACTCGGGCTGCCTGAAAGTTTTTCAGGCAGCCTTCAACATGAAAAAATAAAGAATATGGATAATTTACTCAATCAAATCAAGTGGGATAAAGATGGTTTAGTTTGTGCTATCGCCCAAGATTGGCAAACCAAACGTATATGAGATGCAGTGTTCGTGTTTTATATTGGGCAAGTATGCGGCATTTCGCGCCACACGGGGCGTGAGAGTTGCTTTTATCGGGTGTGGTAACAAGATGAATGGAAAATTCAAGATGCTGTATTAAAAGATGAAAAGGAAATTTACGGACATGCGCATTTGTATGGTGGATTAATAGTGAATTAAAGCAGCCTGAAAACCAGTTTCCCAGTTTTCAGGCTGCCTTTCTTTCTATTCTAAAGATTAATTTAAATATTAATCTTTTTTATCTTTAACTTCTTGGAATTCAGCATCTACAATGTCATCATCTTTTTTGGTTTGACCATTCTGACTTTGTTCGGCTTCAGCTTGCGCTTGTGCGTACACCATCTCCCCCAGTTTTTGGCTGGCTTCGCCTAAGGCTTCGGTTTTGGCATCAATTTCAGCTTTATCGTCGCCTTTAACGGCTTCTTCAGCTGCTTTCATGGCATCTTCAATTTTGGCTTTTTCGGCAGCTTCTAATTTATCGCCATGTTTTTCCAAAGATTTTTTCACGGAATGAATCAATGCTTCGGCTTGGTTACGGCTTTGCACCAATTCAACCAATTTTTTATCTTCTTCGGCGTTGGCTTCTGCGTCTTTTACCATGCGTTCGATTTCTTCTTCGCTCAAACCTGAAGAACCTTGGATGGTAATATTGGCTGCTTTACCAGTGCCTTTATCCTTGGCAGAAACGTGTAAAATACCGTTCGCGTCAATGTCAAAAGTAACTTCAATTTGTGGTACACCGCGTGGTGCAGGGGGGATGTCGCCCAAATTGAATTGACCTAAAGATTTATTGCCTGTGGCGCGTTCGCGTTCGCCTTGCAACACATGGATGGTTACTGCAGATTGATTGTTTTCAGCAGTAGAGAATACCTGTGATGCTTTGGTTGGGATGGTTGTGTTTTTGTTGATTAATTTGGTCATCACACCACCCATGGTTTCAATACCCAAAGACAATGGCGTAACGTCCAATAATAACACGTCATTGCGACCACCACCCAATACTTCGCCTTGAATTGCGGCACCGACTGCAACGGCTTCGTCTGGATTTACGTCTTTGCGTGGTTCTTTGCCAAAGAAATTTTTAACCGCTTCTTGTACTTTTGGCATACGCGTTTGACCGCCTACCAAAATCACATCATCAATTTGGCTGGCTGATAAACCTGCATCTTTCAATGCGATGCGACAAGGTTCAATAGAACGTGTAACCAAATCTTCTACCAAAGATTCAAATTTGGCGCGAGTAACTTTCATTGCCAAGTGTTTCGGACCAGTTGCGTCCATTGTGATGTAGGGCAAATTGATTTCGGTTTGTTGACCGCTAGATAATTCAATTTTGGCTTTTTCTGCGGCTTCTTTTAAGCGTTGCAATGCCATTACATCTTGTTTTAAATCAATACCTTGTTCTTTTTTGAATTCAGCAATGATGTGGTCAATCAAGCGTTGGTCAAAGTCTTCGCCACCCAAAAACGTATCGCCATTGGTTGCCAAAACTTCAAATTGTTTGTCGCCGTCAATATCAGCGATTTCAATGATGGAAATATCAAATGTACCACCACCCAAGTCATAAACGGCAATTTTGCGATCACCGCTAGATACTTTGTCCATACCAAATGCCAAAGCGGCAGCCGTTGGCTCATTGATAATGCGTTTCACGTCCAAACCAGCAATGCGCCCAGCATCTTTGGTGGCTTGGCGTTGGCTGTCGTTGAAGTAAGCAGGCACAGTAATCACGGCTTCGGTTACTTTTTCACCTAAGTATGCTTCGGCTGCTTCTTTCATTTTACGCAATACTTCAGCAGAAATTTGCGGTGGTGATAATTCTTTGCCTTGCGCTTTTACCCAAGCATCGCCATTTGTGGATTTTACAATTTCAAATGGCATTAAATCGATGTCTTTTTGGATTTCTTTGTCTTCAAATTTATGACCAATTAAGCGTTTAGCAGCATAAATGGTGTTTTTTGCGTTGGTAACGGCTTGGCGTTTAGCAGGTGCGCCGACCAATACTTCATTGCCATCTAAATAAGCAATAACCGAAGGTGTGGTGCGTGCGCCTTCCGCGTTTTCAATTACTTTGGTATTACCATTTTCAGAAACGGCAACACATGAATTGGTTGTACCTAAGTCAATACCGATAACTTTAGCCATAATATTTTGCTCCTAATAAGATTTTGAATTGATGCTATGTAATATGGGGCAGACAATTTATTTTTCAAGCCTAATCACGATTATCATGATTTTTCAGGTAGCCTGAATAAAAATAACATTGTTTGCCGATGATGGCTAGATAGGGTAGAGCATATTTTTTTTCAAGTGCAGTGTGATAATTTTTCTGATGAAATGAAGTCAATTCATGCAAAAACAATAAAAATTTCAGGCTGCCTCAATACAAAGAGCAGCCTGAAATTTTTATTAATTCAATATGTTAAATTTTCTATTGGCGATACGATGCCAAAAAACGTTCCAAACGATTCATGGCTTCTTCAATTTGATGCGTGTAGGGCAATGACACCACACGAAAATGGTCTGGTTTGACCCAGTTGAATCCAGTACCTTGTACCAAAAGCACTTTTTCTTGCAACAAGAAATCGTGTACAAATTTCATGTCATCGCGAATATTGAATTTTTTTACGTCCAATTTCGGGAATAAGTATAACGCGCCTTTGGGTTTGACACATGACACGCCATCAATAGCGTTCAGCATTTCCCACGCTTTATTGCGTTGTTCCAACAAACGACCGCCTTCAATCAGATATTCATTAATGCTTTGATAACCGCCTAAGGCTGTCTGAATTGCGTGCTGCATCGGCGTAGACGCACACAAACGCATGGACGCCAACATATCCAAACCCTCAATATAACCTTTGGCATCTTTTTTAGGTCCAGTTAAAATCATCCAACCCTGACGGAAACCAGCTACGCGATATGCTTTAGACAATCCATTGAATGTAATGCAAAATACATCAGGCGCAACCACCGCCATATGATGATGTACTGCGCCATCGTACACAATTTTTTCGTAAATTTCATCGGCGAAAATCATCAAATGGTGTTGCCGTGCCAATTGTGCAATTTGTTCCAAAATTTCGCGACTATACACAGCGCCAGTTGGGTTATTGGGATTGATGATGACAATGGCTTTGGTTTTTGGTGTGATTTTGGATTTTAAATCATCAAGATCGGGAAACCAATCCGATTCTTCATCACACAAATAATGGCGCACATTACCGCCTGCTAAAGTCGCTGCTGCCGTCCAAAGTGGATAATCAGGCGCAGGAATCAAAATTTCATCGCCATCATTAAGTAATGCTTGCATGGACATCATAATCAATTCGGATACGCCATTGCCAATGTAAACATCGTTTACGGTTAAATCACGAATACCATGTGATTGATAATATTGCACAACTGCTTTACGCGCTGAATACAAGCCCTTACTGTCGCAATAGCCTTGCGAAGTGGGCAAATTGCGAATCACGTCCATCACAATTTCGTCAGGTGCTTCAAAACCAAAAGGCGCAGGGTTACCAATGTTTAACTTAAGGATTTTATGACCTTCTTCTTCCATGCGTGTGGCTTCTTTGAGTACTGGGCCGCGAATATCGTAGCAAACGTGTTCTAATTTATGGGATTTGGGAAAACGTTCCATGAGTGGTTGCTCCTGAATGTGGGGGAGTTGAGACAAAAAGGAAAGGATAATGTACACGCTTTTGCGGCAAATTTGAAGTTTTCAGGCAGCCTGAAAATCATTTTGTGAATTTATTCATTTTTTCATTCAATCATGTTCACATCAAACCATCCACGTAACGCATTGCCCACACGGATTTTTTCTGCACATTGCAGCATTTTGCGGTTGATTCGCGCTTCTTTCAGGCTGCCTGAACGCATCGCGTTGGTACGCGCAATGCTTGGCAAAATATCCAAATCCAGTGTAGGCGTTAACCATTGATTATTCAATAAAATCATCACGCTGCTGCGTCCACCTTCTAATAAATAACCGTCTTGATTGAAAAATAACGCATCAAATGCGCCTACTTTTTCTGCCGTTTGCCATGCTGCATCATACATGGGGCGATGTGTGATTTTATGGCGGCGCAAATAATCATGATTGGCTAATATATTGTTGCTAATGATAATTTTTTGATTAGGCGATAATTCGTGAATGGGTGCATATTCGGTTTTCAGGCTGCCTGAAGCTGTTAAAATCAATTTCAAGCGATGAATTTGCGCGTGATTCAATGTGGGCAAAATGGCGTGAATGGTGTGTTCGGCGGTGTGTCGCGCAAACGGAATATTCAATTGTTTAGCGGAATTTTCCATTCTGTCAAGATGTTGATTTAAAAGTATAATATTTTGATTTTCTACGCGCATGGTTTCAAATACGCCACATTCGGGACGCAATTCGGTTACAAAACGAGCTTTCCACGCGCATTCATCAAATTCATTGTGGGCTTGGCTGTCTATGACAATGCCACTTCCTACGCCATAAGTGGCAGAAAATTCATCTGATTTTTCTGTTTTAGACAAAAACAAACTGCGAATCACCACATTCAGGCAGCCTGAAAAACCCAGTGCTGTGTTGGGGGCGTATTCCAAAAATCCGATGCTGCCTGTGTATAAGCCGCGTGGCGAATTTTCCAATAACGATATGATTTCCATGCTTTTTCTTTTTGGTGCGCCCGTGATGCTACCACATGGAAAGGCTGCCTGAAAAATTTGCGCGGCGGTTGTGCCGTGCTTGACTTGGGCTTGGACGGTGCTGGTCATTTGCCAAACTGTTCCAAATGCTTGAACTTTAAAGGGTTCTGGTACACTGACACCACCAATTTCCGCCAATTTACCCAAATCATTACGTAACAAATCCACAATCATGGTGTTTTCGGCGCGGTTTTTGGGGTCGTGTTGTAGGTTGATGGCTCGTTGTTCGTCTTGTCCATCATGCAAAATGGGGGCGGTGCCTTTCATGGGTTCGGTGATGATTTTCCCATTATTTTCAATGCGTAAAAATAATTCTGGCGAAAAACACAACACCCAATTTTCATCGGGTAAACATGCTAAAGCGGCGTAGGGAACATTTTGACGCAGACGGCTATACAGGCGGATTGGGTTGCCATATGTTATGGTGTGTAATCGTATGGTGTGGTTGATTTGGTAGGTGTCGCCGCGTTTAATTGCATCGTGTATTTTATTGATTTGATTTATGTAATCTAATTTTTCGGTATCTAATTGTGGCGTAGCGATTCCTGCTGGTGAACCGTCATCGTGTTGTTTGAACCACGTTTCGGGATTGGCTAAAATGTGTTTTTGGGCAAACCACATTATTTTCAGGCTGCCTGAAAAATTAGCGTGTTCGGGTAATTTTTGTAATGCCAAACCGAATTCATAATCCGTAAAAATCGCACAAAAATAAGATTTTGCCCAACCTTGCGCCAATTTTTCATCTAAATCGTTTAATTGGTGGGCGGGTAACGTATCTTGATAACAAAATTTTTGCAATAAAATGGCTTGATTCTGAATACCATCATCAAATAAAACAAATGGTTGCATAATTATTCTATCCAAATTGAAAACAAGATTATAGTCATTTGAGTTAAAGCAAACAAAATCTATTCTGATAATGTTAAAATAACAACCTACTACATTTAATCTCACACTACTAAGGACTTATGCTATGGCTGAAAAACAATTAAAACCTTATGAAAAAATTGAACTTTCTGAAGACAGTAAATTACGCTCGCAAATTTTTGAAGAAAAAGTTATTGAATTTAAAGGTAAAATTACTTCTGAAGAAAGCGCAGATGCGCCTTTGCCAGCCGATTATCCTTACACCGAACGCATGAAACGCAGTCAATATGAATATGAAAAAAAATTACTGCAAATTGAATTGCTTAAAGTGCAAAGTTGGGTAAAAGAAACAGGGCAACGCATTGTGATGATTTTTGAAGGGCGCGATGCGGCTGGTAAAGGTGGCACAATCAAACGTTATATGGAGCATTTGAATCCACGTGGTGCGCGTGTGGTGGCACTGGAAAAACCTACCGAGCGTGAGCGTGGGCAATGGTATTTTCAACGTTATATTGCACATTTGCCATCAGAAGGGGAAATTGTGTTGTTTGACCGTTCGTGGTACAACCGTGCCGGTGTAGAACGTGTGATGGGTTTTTGTACGCCTGTTGAATATCAATTGTTTATGCGTCAAGCTCCTGAATTTGAACGTATGCTGACTGATGATGGTATCTTATTGTTTAAATTTTGGTTTTCGGTTTCGCAAGAGGAACAATTGCGCCGTTTCGTTTCGCGCAGCGTGGATCCGTTGAAACACTGGAAATTGTCGCCTGTGGACACGCAATCTTTGGATTTGTGGGACGCGTACACGGACGCAAAAGACCATATGTTTTTCAGCACTCACCGCAAAGATGCACCTTGGACAATCATTAAATCAGATGATAAAAAACGCGCGCGTTTGAATTGTATTCGTCATTTCTTGTCGCAATTGGACTACCCCGAAAAAGACCACGAAGCCATTGGCACAGTAGATGGATCGCTGGTGTTGCACCCGAATGTGAATGAAACCAAACATTCATTTGGTTAATTAAATTGTTTGAGGCTGCCTGAAAATGGATTCAGGCAGCCTCAAAGTTTTTATTTCAATTCATCAACCTTTTTCACAACACGATATTCCACATTTGTTAATTGTTTAAAATGTTGTTCAGCGTACGCAATTTTGAGTTGTTCGGATTGGCGAAGTTGGCGTGAATCTACATTTTCTGTACCTGTGTTTTTGGTTTCTGCCACAAAATAAACCCGTTCATCGTGATTCATTACAACTGCCCAATCAGGATTATAATTTCCTGCTGGGGTGCGAATTTTGAATTTTGCAGGCAGCTTGAAATAAAACACTACTGCATTTTTTTCATTCGCATCATGGTTTTGGCAATCTTGGGCAAATTGATTTTCTGTTTGGCTGTCCAAAGGAATAAAACCGCGCTCATAAATCGTTTTTTCAGGTTGCGTGATTTCAAATGAATTTTCGTCCAAATAAAATTCATGAGACATTTCACGCATTTCATAAATTGGTTGTTCAATTAATTCATATTCAATGCCGTTTAACATCAATTCTTGTAATGCCATTTGGATTTCTTTGCTGGCTAATTGAATGAATTTTTGTGGATTATTTTGAATTTGTGCTATTTTTCCTGATTGCTGGATAATTTGGAAAATGGTTTGGCGCGTCAATTCGGTTCGTGTTTGGATTTCGCCCAAAATATCAGGAATATCATGGCTTTGATTCAATGCAAAGGTTAATTCAGAACGTGCCATTTGTGTTTCCACGCCATACGTTTCGCTCATTTGCAATTTGGCTTTTTGGTTGGAAATATTTGGTTTTTCAATTTCAGGCAGCCTGCGAATATTTTCTGCGGCTTTTTTAATCAATTCATCGCTAGAAAAATTGACTTTATAACGCGTTTGCTGATTAATTTTCTGCCAAATGGCTTGAAACAAAGGGTCGGCTAAAAAATCATCGCGCGTTTTCATTGTTTGGCGATTGCATTTGGGTTTTACACCGCCATTGGCAAATTTCACACCACAATCATCTGCAATTTCCTGTTGCAACAATTTAGCGAATTGTTCATAACTTTCATTGGCAATCACCGTTAAAACATTGTCGGATAATTCACGATGACGCGTACCGTCTTGCTTGACTGGCAAACGCAAACCGCGCCCAATTTCTTGGCGTTTTTTGGTGGTGCTGGTGGTTTCGTTCAGCGTGCAAATCTGAAAAACATTTGGATTATCCCAACCTTCACGCAATGCCGAATGCGAAAAAATAAACCGCAATTCCGATTCAAACGACAACAATTTTTCCTTATCTTTCATAATCAATTGATAAGTTTTCTCTTCTTTTTCTTTTTCAGTTTTACCTTTTCTATCTTGGGAAAAATAACCGCCATGCACATTTTCAGGATTTTTGCCGTCCGAAAAATGGCGATATGCTTCTTCAAACCACGTTTTAAATTTGCCATCTTCGCCATTTGCACCACGATAATTTTCTACTTTATCAATAAAAAACAAGGATAAAACCTTAATTCCTTTGGCGCGTAATTTTTTCTCTTTGCGCAAATGTTCTTCCACTGTTTGGAAAATTTGGCGTTTCATAATTGCATCTTGCACAAAGCCATCGTATTCAAATGTCTGAATAATCTTGCCATTGGACAATTCAATTTTCCACATATCACCGTCTGAAAAAATCTGATTCACAATGTAGCCATCTCGATACAATTCATTTTCATTAGACTTTTGAAATAAATCATCGTTCGCTTTGATGGTTACAGATTTTTTGTTGATGTCTTTATTTTTGGGGTCGCGTACCAAAATTTCCACTTTCGCTGAAATTGATTTTTTACTGGGCTTCACGTCCAACAAACGCACATACGCACCCTCATTTGCATCATTTGCCAACACGCTATCTACCACAACTTGCTTGACTAAGCCCAACTGATACGCTTGAACAGGATTCAAACTGTAAATTAAATTGTATGGATTTTTATGTGTTGCAGAATAACGCAAGGTAAACAAAGGATTCAGTTTTGCAATACTTTCTTGACTCAATTCACTTTCAAAATTTTGCGGCTCGTCCAAAATCACAATCGGTTGCGATTGCGACAACCATTCTATCGGTGCAAAACCTTGCTCACGCACCTGATTGATAATATTGCTGTCTTTATTAAATGCTTGAATTGTCATGACTAAAATCTGAATATTCTGGTCTTCAGCAAACGTTTTCAGATTTTGCGGACGGCTGCTATCGTATTCGTGAAACGTCATAATTTGGCGGTCAAATTCATCATCAAAATGCTTTTTAGTCGCGCGCAAAGTCTGAATCACGCCCTCACGAATCGCCACATTCGGCACCACAATCACAAATTTCAACCAACCATATTGGCGATTCAATTCATAAATCGTCCGCAAATACACATACGTTTTGCCCGTTCCTGTTTCCATTTCAACGGAAAAATTTAAGCCGTTTGCGCCCAAATCGGTGCTTGCCAGACCGTTTTCAGTTTGGATTTTGGCGAGATTATTTGCCATATCCTCATGGCTAATCAAACGCTTATTGGCGACAAAAGCCATGCCATTTTGCGTGAAATTCGTTTCAGGCTGCATTTTCAGGCTGCCTGAAAACACATCAAGCACCGCATTAATCGCCTTTTGCTGATAATCCAACTTTTCAAAATTTAATTCCATGATTTCAGCTCCTTACACGCACTCAAACGGAATGCCAGCATCGTGCATTTGTAATGCCATGTTTTTCTTTAATGCGTCTTTGCTATTGAATAAATTATCCAAAATAATGATTTTGTTTGGCTTTTGTGAAATCACATTCAACAAAAGATTTTCCGATAATTCGCTCAACAACAAAGCATATCGGCGGTTATCATCGCGCAGCCAATACACGCCATTTTCAGACGACACGTCAGCCGTCAAAGGCAGCCCCAAACGCAGCAACAATTCATACACCATATTTTCAGGTGTTGCGTGCGCTGCTTGTGTATCGGTAAATATTTCAAGTGTTTCGCCTAATTGTGCCAAATCGGGTTTTTGCCAGCGTTTGAAATTGCTTTCGGCGAGTTTGAAGACTTTGAAACCCGTATCTACGCTTTGATTGTCTTTCAGGCTGCCTGAAATTTGGCTGCCTGCACGGCGAATGCGTTCTTTGGCGATTTCGGCGATATTGGCGAAACCTGCTTTGGCGGCTTCGGATTTTGGGTCGCATTCTTCGGGCAATTGCACGCAAATATAGCGGCGATTGCCACCGTCTTCGGCGTTGAGTTGCATTACGGCGTGGGCGGTTGTACCGCTGCCGGAGAAGAAGTCCATAATGATGCTATCTGAATTTGAATATAATTCAAGCATTCTTTGAACAAAATTAGTTGGTTTTGGATAGTCAAAAAATGCTTTATTGTCAAATAATCGTTTCAAATCTTGACTGGCAGATTGCGAATGTCCAACATCTTGATATTTCCAAATTGTCATGGGAGTAACGGTATTTTTAACTTCAGATAAGAAACGTTTAATTGAAGGTACATTATTACCTGTTTCTCCAAACCAAATGCGATTATCAGAAACAAACTCTTGAAAACGTTCTTTATTTAATCGCCAACTATATCCACTTGGTGGTAAAACTTTTCTACCACTCGGTGTCGTAATTTCATAAATATTGCTTTCAATCGCTGGTCCAACAGATAAATCGCTGCTTTTCCATATGCCGCGACTATCATTATCAGGATTGGAATAACGACTATTAGCTTCATCGTTGCGTTTTAATCCATTGCAAACAGCCAAATCCTTATTTTTTGCATAACATAGTAAATAATCATGGCTTTCTGAAAAATGCCTTTTTAAATTTACTGGCGAATAAGCACGTTCCCAGATAACTTCTCCTACAAAATTCTCCGCCCCAAACACTTCTTCATCACACAACAATTTCAACTGCGCCTGTTCGTTGTCGTCAATGCTGATGAAAATCACGCCATCATCGCGCAGCAGCGTTTTTGCTAAATGTAGTCGTGGCAGCATCATAGAAAGCCAGTTGCTGTGGTAGTGTCCGTTTTCTTTGCTGTTTTTGCGAAATGCCCCTTGGAATACGCCATCGCGTTTCAGGTAGCCATCTGTATCGGTGTCGCCTACGCGCTGGGCGTATTCTTTGCGTGTTTCGCTGAATTTGTCGGGATAGATAAAGCTGTCGCTGCCTGTATTGTACGGTGGGTCAATATAAATCATTTTGACTTTGCCCGCGTAGGATTTTTGCAGAATTTTCAAAGCTTCCATGTTTTCGGCTTCAATGAAAATATTTTGCGTTTGGTTAAAATCCACGCTTTCAGATTGGCAAGGCGCGAGCGTGTTGAATGTTGGGCTTTGAAACGTACGATAAGCATCGGTTTTACCTGCCCAATTTAATTGATAGCGTTCGTTTTGGTGGGCTAAATTGTCTTCGCCCAAAACGAGTTTGAGTTTTTCCCAGTCAATTTTGTTTTCGGCGAAAACTTCGGGAAAGATTTGTTTTAATTCATTAATTTTATTGTAAATAATTGAATTTTCTTGTATAATTTCGGTTCGGTTCGGTTCGGTTCGGTTCGGTTCGGTTCGGTTCGGTTCGGTTCGGTTCGGTTCGGTTCGGTTCGGTTCGGTTCGGTTCGGTTCGGTTCGGTTCGGTTCGGTTCGGTTCGGTTCGGTTCGGTTCGGTTCGGTTCGGTTCGGTTCGGTTCGGTTCGGTTCGGTTCGGTTCGGTTCGGTTCGGTTCGGTTCGGTTCGGTTCGGTTCGGTTCGGTTCGGTTCGGTTCGGTTCGGTTCGGTTCGGTTCGGTTCGGTTCGGTTGCCATAATTGCGTCTCCAGTGGGTTAAAATGCAAAAATAGTAGTTGATTATTTGATGTTCTGCAAGCTCTTCAGGCAGCCTGAAAAGTTACCAACTGCCATATGGGTGTTTACTCAAATAGGCGTTGGTAAAATGCCCATGACTGGTGATTTCTTCGCCGAGCCAGTCAGGGCGTGGAAAATCGGCGTGTTCATTGGGCAATTCAATTTCTGCGACCACAAGTGGCGCATTTTCACCAAAAAATTCATCAATTTCAAAGATAAAGTTTTGATATTCAACCAAATGGCGCATTTTCTCAATTTTGAATGGGCATAAATGTTGCATCATATTATTGGCATCGGCGAGCGGAATTTCGTATTCAAATTCACTGCGTGTGGTGTCAGAAATGTAGCCTTTGAGTGTGAGCCACGCGCTTTCGTCCACAATTCGGACGCGAATCGCACATTCTTTTTCTACGCTGATGTAGCCTTGTTTTAATAAAAATGATTTTTGAATGAAGTCGCGCCAATTTTCATTGTTTAATAAAAATCGTCTTTCAATTTCAATGTTTTTCATCAACAATTTTCCATTAAAATGGTTTGTAAATCACAAAATAAATCGCCAAAATCAATACAAAAACTGGTAATTCATTAAACACGCGATACCATTTGTGGCTGCGTGAATTTTGTCCGTGTTCAAATTGGCGTAAAATTAGTCCGCAATAGAAATGATAAATAATCAATAAAATAGCGCACAAAATTTTTATGTGAATCCAGCCCGCCCGATAGCCAAACGAAAACGCTGGAATCAGTAAACCACACACCACCGCGCCAACACACCATGGTGTCATAAAACGATACAATTTTCTCGCCATTATCAGTAAATGTTGATATTCTGTTGATATGTTTGATTTCATGGCTAAATTGACATAAATTCGTGGCAGATAAAATAAACCTGCAAACCATGAAATCATAAAGAAAATATGTAATGATTTGAATAGTAAATACATTTTTTAAAATCGGAATGGGAAAAACAGTTCACATTTTACGCTAAAATAGATTTTTTTTCTTTGGAGAACACGATGACGGCTCAATATGCGGTTTTTGGCAACCCAATCGCCCACAGCAAATCGCCCGAGATTCACGCACAATTTGCCGCGCAACAAGGTGAACTAATTGAATATCATAAAATTTTGGTTGATGATTCGCGTGATGCGTTTCAGGCAGCCGTGCGTGATTTTTTTGCAAGTGGTGGGCGTGGCGCAAATGTTACCGTGCCATTTAAGCAGTATGCTTTTGATTTGGTTGATGAATTATCCGAACGAGCGCAGGCGGCTGGTGCAGTCAATACCTTGATTTTGCTGGAAAATGGCAAATTGCGCGGCGACAACACAGACGGCGTGGGTTTGGTTAATGATGTGGTGGGTAATTTAAAAATTTCATTACAAAACAAAACAATATTGATTTTGGGTGCAGGCGGAGCGGCGCGTGGCGTGGTGATGCCAATTTTGTCAAAGCAACCTGAAAAAGTGATTATCGCCAATCGCACAGAAAGTAAAGCCATTGAATTAGCAAAACAATTTAAAATTCAAGCGATGGCGTTTGCGGATTTACGCGATATTCGGGTTGATGTTATTGTGAACGCGACTTCAGGCAGCCTGAATGGACATTTGCTTGCAGTGGACGATGCGATTTTTGCAGGGACAGAGCTGGTGTATGATATGATGTATGGTCGTGAATTAACAAAGTTTTTATGTCATGCGCGTGAATGTGGTGCGCAACAGGTTGCCGATGGTTTGGGGATGTTGGTTGGGCAAGCGGCGGAGAGTTTTCGCTTGTGGCGTGGTTTTACGCCAGATATTGCGCCTGTGATTGCGGCGATGAGATGATTTTTTGAATATTCAGGCAGCCTGAAACCTTTGTAAAACAAAAATATAGTGAATTAAAATTGCGATTTCCCAGCGTTGTCCACGTCCTGATGTACTATTCGTACACGGCGGACGTGGTCGCCTTGGGAATTTTTATTTTAATCCACTATAAAAAATCATTAACCCGTATTTCTCAAACCTTGTGCCACGCCATTAATGGTTTGATGCACCATTTGCAGCACGTATTGATTCGTTGGGTCTTGGCGTAATTTTTTCAGTAACGCCACCTGTAATGCACCCAACGCATTCAAATACGGAATCCGCAACGCCAACGAACGCGCCAAAGCACGATTATCTTTCAATAATTCATCGGCTTGTAAAATATCCAACAAGGCTTGACGGCTGCGTTGATATTCAGCTTTGATGTCGGCGAAAATTGCTGCACCGTGCTGTGGGTCTTGGCTAAGTTCTGCATAATGTTCGGCGAGTGTGATATCGGTTTTTGCCATCACTTGCTCCATATTAGACAACATGGCGCGGAAAAATGGATTGGTTTGTGCGTGAGCTTGCAGATTTTTCAGGCTGCCTGAATCGCGTTGACACAAATCTTGCACCGCGCTGCCAAATCCGTACCATGCTGGCAATATCAGCCGATTTTGTGTCCAAGAGAACACCCACGGAATCGCACGTAAATCCTGAATCTGTGCCAATGTTTTGCGACTGGCTGGGCGGCTACCCAAATTCAAACTGGCAATTTGTTCAATTGGGCTGGTTTGCAAGAAATAATCAATGAAACCATCACGCGTAATCAAGGCGCGGTAGTGTTTGAACGCGCTTTGTGATAATTGATTCATCAAATTTGCGTCAGGGTCGGCATCAATGGGTAACAAAGTGGCTTCCAAAGTGGCGGCGACTAAAGCCTCCAAATTGCGGACAGCATTGCTGGGGTCGCCGTATTTTGCGGTGATGACTTCGCCTTGTTCGGTAATGCGAATTTGTCCTGCTACGCTGCCTGCTGGTTGAGCCAAAATGGCTTGATAAGATGGTCCACCACCACGCCCAACGCTGCCACCGCGTCCATGGAATAAACGCATACGAATGTTGTATTCGGCGAATAATTTGACCAAACCTTGTTCTGCTTGATACAAACCCCAAGTGCTGGTGATGTAGCCGCCGTCTTTATTGCTGTCCGAATAGCCGAGCATGATTTCTTGAATATTGTCGCGGCTGTCAATAAAAGCGCGATACCAATCCGATTGAAACATGGTTTCCATGATGGGACACGCGTTTTGTAAGGCTTCAATGGTTTCAAATAAGGGAACAATATTCATACGCGATACGGGTTTGCCATTTTGAATGGTCAATAAACCCGTTTCTTTGAATAACAACGCCAATACCAACAAATCGCTTGGTTGTTCGCAATTGGAGATGATGCTTTGCGAGATGGCTTGTTCGCCGAATTGTTGTTTGATTAAACTGGCTTCGCGGAAAATATCCAATTCATAGCGTGATTCGGCACTGTAGGTAATGAATGGGCTGGAGAGTGGGCGAGGATTGTTTAATTCGCGTAACAAAACGGTTTGTTTTTCGCTTTCAGGCAGCATGGCGAAATTTTCTAAACCTGCGTGTTGAAATAATTCAATTACAACATTGGCTTGTTTTTCAGCGTGTTGGCGTAAATCCAGTGGCATCAAATGAAAACCACAAATAGACACGGTGCGAATTAAATCCGCAATGCGCCCATCAGCCAAAACCGCGCTGCCATTGTCGCGTAAACTGTTTTGCAACGCGTACAAATCACGCAAAAATTCATCTTTATTTTCATAAGGTTGACCTACGCCATATTTGCAACCCAATTGTACATTCAATTGATGCGCTTTGCCAGTCATGCGCGATAAAATCAATGCGATGGCGCGGCGATATGGTTCTTCTTTGCGTCCGACTTCTTTGTCGGGCGATTGCGCGGACAACACCAATACCGCATCACTCACTTTGACACGGCGTACCGAAAGTGGCAATTCTTGATACAAAGCTTCTAATTCACGGCGATAATGATGAAATGCAGCGTTAGCGTGATGTGTGAATGCATCGCGTAAGGTTTTGGCGGAGACATTTGGATTACCATCTCGGTCGCCACCAATCCAGCCGCCAATTTGCATCATATTGGGAACTTGAATATCGGGGAAGGCTGCCTGAAACTGTTTTTCCATGCGCCGATACAATTTGGGAATGGCTTGGAAAAAGCTGATGGGGAAAATATTGACGCCATTGTTGATTTCACTTTTTACGGTGATTTTGAAATGGCGTGTTTCGCTGGTTTGCCACAATGTGAGCAACACAATGTCCATTTCGCGTTGTAATTCAGCCAATTCGTCAGGGGTTTTGCATAATTCGCGTTGTGGTAACAGGGCGCGAATCTTGCGGTGTGAGATGAGTGTCGCTTGGCGTTGGACTTCGGTGGGGTGAGCGGTTAAAACGGCGTTGATTTGGGTTTGATTTAAGGCAGCCTGAACGGTTGGTTTGTCCAAATCATTGGCTTGGAATTTTTTGACGGTTTCGGCGATGTTGCCTTCGCTGGCGACATTGCCCGCGTGTTCATGAACCAAACGGCGACGTTGGTGATGTACGTCTTCGGCGATATTGAGAATTTGCGCGAACATACCCACGGCGGTGATTAAATTTTCGGTTTGTGCTTCGCTCAGGGACGGCAAAATTTGGGTAATGACTTGGCTGGCATCTTGTGCATCTGCCAAAATTTTTAGGGCATTGACCACAATTTCATCGGCGTGAACGTCTAGCATTTTGTAGAGTGATTGGGTCATGAATTCGGCATCGGCGGCTAATTCTGCGTCTTTGCTTTGGTGTAAGAGTGAAAATTCCATGGAGATAGATTCCTTGTTTACAAGATTTAACCAAAAACCACATGGTTATTGTAGCGGAAATAAGAGGGTTGTGTGAAAGTTGTTTGTATTCGGTAATATATTGCAATTCCCCAGCGTTGACCACGTTTTTATGTATTATTCGTACATGGCGGACATGGTCGCTTTAGGAAATTTTTATTTTAATCCACGATAAATGAGCAGGATATTTTTCAGGCAGCCTGAACACATTTTCATTTAAATGATATGAATTATTCTGCTTGTTTGTCAATTAATTGCATTTGTGTGATGATTTCTTGGCGGTCGGGGATTTCGCGTACTGGCCAACGAAAAATGGCGATGCCTGCGGCGAGTGTGGCTAAATCTTTGCGATTGTCGGCGGCTTGGCGTTGGGGTAAGGCATGGGTATCGTCATCAATTTCAATGGCGGCAATTGGCGTACCGTCGAGTCGGCACACGACAAAATCATAACTTAACCGATTGATAAAATTGAACCAATACAAATTGTTTTCTTTGGGAGATTCCACAACGCGCGACACTTGCACTTGTGGAAAAATCATGTAATTGGGAAAGGTTTCCAGTAATAAATCATAGACTTTCAATTCAGTCGGCGTAAGTGGTGCGCGGCGCGTATAGGGTAATTCGGTTTTGCCATCAAATGGGTTATTTTTATCGGGTTTGCCTTTGTAATAATGAAACGCCAGTAAAATCAAAAACAATATGCCCAAAAAAGCCAATAAAATACTCATGAATTCACGCTTTCAGGATGCTGTTTGCGGTAAATGCCAGGTGGAATGCCATATTGTTTTTTGAACGCTTTACCAAAATGCGTTTCCGATTGAAATCCCACTGATAATGCAATTTGTAAAATAGAATCGGCGGTTTGGCGCAACATTTGCGCGGCTGCCTGAAGCCGAATATGGTTAACAAACGCATGCGGACTCATTTCAATGTATTGCTTAAACAAACGCATCAATTGGGCGCGAGACAAATGTGCTTGCTCTGCCATTGCTTCCACTGTCCAATCATGGGCGGGTTCGGCTAATACGGCGGTTAGCACGCCACGCAAACGTTTGTCGTGTAACCCATTTAAAATGCCAGACAAAATCGGTTGTTGATTCAAATATTGGCGCAAAATATGAATCAACAAAATCTCCAATAACGCATTTAAAATCATGCTGGCGGCTGGATAATTTTGCTGCGCTTCGTGTTGCAACAAAGATAAAATATGTTGAAATTCAGGTTCTTTGCCATTCAAATGCAAAATTTCAGGCAGCCCATTGAATAAATCAGCGTGTGGTTCGTAATCAAAATTGGCGCAAAATAAAGTGAGGGTATGGTGGCTATCTGAATCCATATTTTTCAGCGTGAACGCGCCTTGCGTGGATAAATTGGGCTGTGCATATGGATTACTGCAATGGCTATCATGACTCAAAATATGTTCCGCCGAACGTGGCAACACAATTAAATCACCAGTTTGCAGAATTTGTGGCGGTTGATTGTGAATGTGCAGCCAACCTTGCCCACTGGTTACAAAATGAATGATGCCATGAGCGCGTTTATGCGGGTGATGCATAAACCATTCACCTTTGAATTGACACAATATATTGATGCTGCCCGTGATTTGGGCAAGATGAATCAGTTTGGCTAAGCTATCCATGAAAATCTATCCATCAGAAAAATTTGAGAAACTTGATTTTAAAATAAATTGGGTATTTTACAAATAAAAAAAATTCTTCAGGCTGCCTGAAAAGATTGCGCTAACTAAAATTTCTCCCCTTTTATGGCATTTTAACTCTATAATCCGCGCCGTGTGGCATAACTGCTCACCAGTCAGTTTACTCAAACTGGCTGTTTTCTTTAACCAAACACGAGAGATGATAACTGAGACTTTCTGCCATCGTGTAGTCAGTCTATGAAAACTTTTCTTCCTTTTATGATAAGGACTTATGTTGATGAACAACACACCCGTAACCCCAGTTGCCAATGCAACCAACGAATACTACATTAATCGCCAAAATGCAATGGAATCCAATGTCCGTAGCTATCCGCGCAAATTACCTTTGGCAATTGCCAAAGCGCATGGCTGCCGTGTGATTGATGTGGAAGGCAAAGAATATTTGGATTGTTTGGCAGGTGCTGGCACATTGGCATTGGGACACAATCACCCTGCGATTATTCAAAGCGTTCAAGACGTTTTGGCGAGCGGCTTACCATTGCATACTTTGGATTTAACCACGCCGTTAAAAGACGCGTTTACTGAAACTTTGTTGCGTGAATTTGGCGAAAATTATTGCTTACAATTTTGTGGTCCAACAGGCGCTGATGCTGCGGAAGCTGCCATTAAATTAGCCAAAACCCACACAGGTCGCGCTAATGTGATTAGTTTTTCAGGCGGTTATCATGGCATGACGCATGGTGCGTTGGCTTTAACAGGCAATTTGGGCGCGAAAAATGCCGTCAATAATTTAATGGCTGGCGTGCAATTTTTACCGTATCCACATGAATACCGTTGCCCATTGGGATTGGGTGGCGAAGCGGGTGTAGACGCATTAACTTATTATTTTGAAAACTTTATTGAAGACGTGGAAAGTGGTGTAGTCAAGCCTGCTGCCGTGATTTTGGAAGCTATTCAAGGCGAAGGCGGTGTGGTTACCGCGCCAACCAAATGGTTACGCAAAATCCGCGAAATCACACAAAAACACGGTATTTTGTTGATTTTGGACGAAGTGCAAGCTGGTTTTTGTCGCTCGGGTAAAATGTTTGCGTTTCAGTATTCGGAGATTGAACCCGATATTGTTATGATGTCCAAAGCGGTGGGTGGTGGTTTGCCATTAGCCGTGTTGGCAATCAAAAAAGAATTTGATGCGTGGCAACCTGCTGGACACACTGGCACATTCCGTGGCAATCAAATGGCAATGGCGGCTGGTTTGGCATCATTACGTGTGATGAAAGAGCAAAATTTGGCAGAAAATGCGCGAGTTCGTGGCGATTGGCTTCAGGCTGCCTTAAAAGAATTGGCGAAAGAATTACCGTGTATTGGTAATGTGCGTGGGCGTGGTTTGATGATTGGCATTGAATTTGTGGACGAGCGCAAACCAGTTGATCATATGGGCGCGTATCCTGCTGATGCAGAATTGTCGTTGGCGGTACAAAAAGCTTGTTTTAACAATCAATTATTGTTAGAACGCGGCGGGCGTAATGGTACGGTAATTCGTTTATTGCCGCCGTTGATTTTGACGCAAGATGATTGCGTGGAATTGATGGCAAAATTCAAGCAATCAGTCTTGGACGCATTGAAAGCGGTGCGCGGTTAATGATGATTCAGGCTGCCTGAACAGCGTGTTGAACGTTTTCAGGTCAAAATCTTTGTACAGTCGTTTAAAATTAAAAATACTACAGCGTTGTCTGCTCCTTTATGTATTCGATGTAAACACGCCTTGTCCTATTTTTATTTTAAACGACTATTAATTATTAAATTATATAAATACAGGAATGTGATTTTTATGTCTTTATCTCAACATCAACGCACCTTGTTGTGCGCTGCACCACAATCTCGCGCCGACTACGAATCCGCCATGAAAACCGCCGTAGAAGCGGTATCTAATTGGTTAAGTGAAGAAAAAATGTACACGGGTGGCAGTATTCGCCAATTGCGTTCAGAAATTCAATTTGAGCCCACTGCACAAGGTTTAGGGCTGCCTGAAACTTTATCGCGTTTGAATCATTTGTTTTTAAGCAAAAGCTTGAAAGTGCATCACCCACATTCATTAGCGCATTTACATTGCCCGACTATGGTTGCCAGCCAAGTGGCAGAAGTGCTGATTAACGCGACCAATCAATCGATGGACTCGTGGGATCAAAGCCCCGTTGGCTCGCTGATGGAAGTACAACTGATTGATTGGTTACGCCAAAAAGTAGGTTATGGTAAAGGCACGGCAGGGGTGTTCACGTCTGGCGGTACGCAATCCAATTTGATGGGCGTGCTGTTGGCGCGTGATGCGTGTGTGGCGAAACATTGGCAAAATGATGATGGTACCGAATGGTCAGTGCAACGCGATGGTTTGCCAGCTGATGCCTTGAAACGTGTGAAAGTGGTGTGTTCGGAAAACGCGCATTTTTCGGTACAAAAAAACATGGCGATGATGGGCATGGGTTTTCAATCGGTGGTAACTGTGCCATGTGATGAATTGGGACAGATGGATATTGGTGCGCTGAATCAAAAATTATCTGAATTAAAACAATCTGATAAATTGGTTGCGTGTATTGTGGCAACCGCAGGCACAACCGATGCAGGTGCAATTGATGGGCTGCCTGAAATCCGTCAAGCGGCGGATTCTGTTGGTGCATGGGTTCATGTTGATGCGGCTTGGGGGGGCGCGTTGTTGTTGTCGCCAAAATACTGCAGTAAGTTACAAGGCATTGAATTAGCGGACAGTATTACTTTAGATTTTCACAAACATTTTTTCCAAAGCATTTCATGCGGTGCGTTTTTATTAAAAGACGAGCGCAATTTCCGTTTTATGCACTACGAAGCAGAATACTTGAATTCGGCTTACGATGAAGAACACGGCGTACCGAATTTGGTCAGCAAATCTTTGCAAACCACCAGACGATTTGATGCGTTGAAATTGTGGTTTACTTTGGAGGCGTTGGGCGAGAATTTGTATGCGTCTATGATTGAACATGGCGTTGATTTATCGCAAGAAGTCGCGCAGTTTATCCGCGAACAAGACGATTTTGAGTTATTGGTTAATCCACAATTTGCATCGGTGTTGTTCCGAGTGCGCCCGAAAGATTATCCTATTGAATTTTTAGATAATTTAAATCAAAATGTGGCAGATAGTTTGTTTGCGCAAGGTGAGGCAAATATTGGCGTAACCAAAGTCAATGGCGTGCAATCGTTAAAAATGACGCTACTTAGTCCCATCGCTACGCTGGACAATGTACAAAAACTGTTGGCGCAAGTCCGCGCTCAAGCCAATCAAATTGGCGATGCTGTTAAAAATGGGACATATCAACCTGTGATTGATTAAACTTTGTTTTCAGGCTGTCTGTAGTAAAATAGGCAGCCTGAAAACATAGACAAACAGAAAAGCATAATGATGGCAACGCATGTACGCACGCAATTTAACTAATTTCCTAAAAAATCAATTAGTTATTATTAAGATTATCTGCAAATCAAATTATTTGGGGAGAGTATCATGCCTGAATGAATTTGGTCTGTGTGTGATGCGATACTATCGCTTTGAATTGTACTCAAATCTAAGAACCTGTGTTCATAATCTTAATAGCTTGCTTTTATCGCCACTTTATACGCCTACTGCGTTGGCTTAAACAGCCGCAAAATAAATTTATCAATCTATCTTATGAACACAGTTTCTAAGGTTTTGTAAAGGTTGGAGTCAAAATCTCTTATAATTGCATCACACGTGCAAACAAGATTTCATTTTCTAATTCAATATGATTACGCAAATCTTCGGTTAATTCGCGTAAATTCGCATACAAACGCTGCCAACTGCCACACGCGTGCGCTGGTGGTGTGAAATTATCAGTTAATTCAGTCAATTGCGTGATGGCTTGTTCATGGTCTTGGTGCTCGTGCATCATGACTTTGATGGGCATGGCTGCACCACGTCCAACTCCTTGTTTAATCATTGGAAACAGCATACGCTCTTCTTTCATCATATGTCCACGTAATTCCGAGTCAATGTATTGCACCAACGGCAGAATCTGCGGATTAAACGTCTGCGCATGAACACGCGCCACTTTTTCTGCCAGTGGCAAAATTTCATCTAACTGGCGGCGGTGAGTTTCATGGTAGCGCGGTAAAATGTGGTCAATAATGGCATCAAATGGCGCGGTTTGCCAAACGGTTAAATCGGTCATGGTTGGATTCCTTGTATTGATTTTATTGTGAATAATAGTGCTGTTTGCCGTAATTTGAATTTCAAATACCATAATCTTCAGCTTGAATATGAGCCGTATTTTACGCTGATTTCATAAAAATTCAAATTATATGAAACTTTCAAATCTACGCCCAATTGAAGACGTTTTATGCTAAAGTTTGGGCTTTATGATTTTCTTTTAATTCAGGCAGCCTGAAAAGGTTGGTTTTGTGTGATGATGGGGAATGGGTGGTGGTTTAAATGATTGTAGAAAATGTCATTTCTAAAATTAAGAGAACAAGGTCTGTTAATGGTACGGGATCGGTTTTCGTGGGCGAATGTGATTATGAAGAAGATGGTTCTTATACTTCAACGTGTTGGATATGTATTTTTGGCTTTCCTATTTTGCCTTTGTATAGCGCACGCATTTTAGATATTACGGGTAATTTCTTTTTAGCCGATTATCAATTTACTAAATTACCACGCATAAAATGGATGCAAGTTTTCAGAACGTGGGTATATATGCTTTTGTATCCTATTGGCATTTTTATTATGATATTGATGCATGTGATGAGTAGGGGAAGTGATTCTACTGTATTTAGGTTGATGAGTTGGGTTTGTGTGTTAGGGACACCGATTATGTTATTTGCATTACCAACGTTGTTACGGATTCGGGCGGCTAAAGCGGTTGGTCTTGAGCTAGATACAGGCATCAGCAAAACTGGATCGTGGATGATTGGGGACTTTTCCTTATGTTAATCATACTGATTGCTTTGTATTAGATAACCAATTAAATTAATTTGCAAAATGGCGTAGAATTTTATGGTATAGGTATGGAATCGTTTTCAGGCAGCCTGAAAACTCTTAAGCTCAAAATTTTTAAACCCAAAAAAGGTCAAACAAAATGACAAAAAACGTAGTCGTAATCGGCGCACAATGGGGCGACGAAGGCAAAGGTAAAATCGTAGATTGGTTGGCGGAACAAACCACAGGCGTGGTGCGTTTTCAAGGTGGACACAATGCAGGACACACGTTGGTTGTGAACGGTAAAAAAACCGTTTTACGCTTGATTCCAAGTGGTATTTTGCATGAAAAATTGGATTGTTTTATTGGTTCGGGTGTGGTGGTGTCGCCAGAAGCTTTGTTGAGTGAAATTGATGAATTGATTGCGGCTGGTGTGAAAAACGTGGAACAACGCTTGAAAATCGCCGCCACTGCGCCTTTGATTTTGCCATATCACATTGCGCTTGACCAAGCCCGTGAAAATTCCAAAGGCGATAAAAAAATCGGTACAACAGGACGTGGCATCGGGCCTGCGTATGAAGATAAAGTGGCACGCCGTTCGGTTCGTGTGGGCGATTTGGCGAATATGGAATTGGTGGCGGAAAAAGTGCGTGCCAATTTGGATTTGTATAATGTTCAGTTGGAACATTTGCACAAAGTTGCGCCAGTTAAATTTGATGATGTGATGGCGAAAATTGAAAGTTTCCACGCTCGTATTTTGCCAATGATTGCCGATGTTTCGCGCACTTTGTACGAAAAAAATCAAAAAGGCGAACGCCTATTGTTTGAAGGGGCACAAGGGACATTGTTGGATATTGATTATGGTACTTATCCTTTTGTTACTTCATCAAATTGTGTAGCAGGTGCGGCTTCGGCTGGTGCGGGTGTGCCACCACAAATGTTGAATTATGTATTGGGGATTGTGAAAGCGTACACCACACGTGTGGGTTCAGGTCCATTCCCAACCGAATTATTTGATGAAATTGGCACAGGTTTGGCAGAGCGTGGCAATGAATTTGGCTCGGTAACGGGGCGACCACGCCGTTGCGGTTGGTTTGACGCGGCTGCCTTAAAACGCTCCATTCAAGTAAACGGCATCACAGGAATGTGCATCACCAAATTGGACGTGATGGACGGCATCTCAGAAATCAAATTATGCACGGGTTACACGCTGCCAGACGGTTCAACCACCGATATTTTACCTTTTGGCGCGGACGCGGTTGCAGGTTGCACGCCTATTTACGAAACGTTGGCAGGTTGGACGGAATCTACGTTTGGCGTGAAATCGTATGATGCATTACCTGAAAATGCGAAAAAATATCTGAAACGCATTGAAGAAGTCTGCGGTGCGCCTGTGGCAATCGTTTCAACTGGGCCAGATCGCGAAGAGACGATTTTGATTCAACATCCGTTTGAATAATGGGAATAAAAGTCAGCCTGAAACCTTTTTTGCAAAACTATACGCCGTCATTACCGCGTAGGCGGTAATCCATTTTTAATCTTAAATAGATTTTTAATCAATCAAATAAAATCAATTATCTAAATTTTGCTATTGGGTTCTCGCATTCGCGGGAATGACGAGATTTAGGTTAATTTTTGGGTTTTGCAAAGGTTTCAGGTTGCCTTTCACGTAATTTGATGAGAATTAAACCCATTTAACGCTTATTAAAGTTATGATTCTACTTTTAATAACCAAATGGAAATAAATTATGAATTTGTTGAAAAAAACCATCTTATTGGCGGGTATGGTAACAGCATTTGCAGCGCAAGCGGCTGGTATGCCAAGCGATATTTTCCAACCACGAGGTGCGCAAGTAACCAAATCGCAAGCCCAAGGTAATGGTGAATTTGAAGCTGAATTCCGTTTGCGTGGTGGCAATGTTCGTGCATTGGCAAGTCAAGCAATTAAACATGTACAATCAAAAGGTTATCGTTTGGTTGAGCGCGATATTCAGCACAATGATGCCGATTTAAAATTCCGTAAAGGCAATCGTGAATTAGACATCAGCATTGAATCAAAAGGTCATGGCATCATTGAAATTGATGAAAGTTTGGATATTAATAATGATTAATTAATCATTATTTGGGTGTTTTGAAAAAGTTTCAGCCTGAAAATCTAATCAAGAGTTTTCAGGCTGCCTGACTGAATATCAATATTAATCAATTAACCGACTTTATCACCTGGTTTTGCGCTTTCGTGTACGGTTAATAATTTCAAATTGTGGTCTTTATCGGCTGCGCTCAAAATCATGCCTTCGGATACGCCAAATTTCGCCATTTTGCGCGGTGCGAAGTTCGCAATCGCAATGACCATTGTGCCATTTAATTCACTTGGATTCGGATAGCTGGCGGCAATGCCTGAGAAAATAGTGCGTTGTTCAAAACCAAAATCTAAGTTAAATTTCAATAATTTGGTGCTTCCTTCTACCGCTTCGCAGTTCAATACTTTCGCCACGCGCATATCGACTTTCATAAAATCGTCAAAGCTGCATTGCTCGGCAACAGGAGCGTAGTCGCTGGTTGGGGTTTGGGCAGGCGCGGCAGCCTGAATGGATTGTTTGTTGGCTTCAATTAAATCGTTCACTTGTTTTTCCTCGATTCGTTGCATTAAATGGTTGTATGGATTGATTTTATGGTTTTCAGGCAGCGTGCTAACGGTGTGCGTCCAATCTAATTTTTCCACATTTAAAAATGCGGTGGCTTGTGCGGATAGGTTTGGTAATACAGGAAATAAATATGCTGTCAAAATTTTAAATGCGTTAATCAATTCGCTGCACACTTCATGCAAACGAGATTCCATGCCATCTTGTTTGGCTAATTCCCAAGGTTTGTTCGCGTCCACGTACTCATTCACTAAATCAGCTAACCCCATGATTTCACGTAAGGCTTTGTTGTATTCGCGGCTTTCGTAATCTTGGGCGATGGATTCGGATTGTTCGGTTAATTGTTTGATTAACGTGCTTTGCGAAACATCTTTCAGGCTGCCTGAAAATTTTTTGTGAATAAACCCAGCGGCACGAGACGCAATGTTGATGTATTTGCCAATTAAATCGCTGTTTATACGTGCAATAAAATCATTTAAATTCAAATCGATATCTTCAATTTTGCTGTTTAATTTGGCGGCGATGTAATAGCGCAACCATTCGGGATTCAAGCCTAAATCCAAATAGGATTTGGCGGTGATGAATGTGCCGCGTGATTTGGACATTTTTTGTCCGTCCACCGTCAAAAAGCCGTGCGCGAAAATACCGTTTGGGGCGCGGTGTCCAGAGTATTCCAACATGGCTGTCCAAAATAAAGCGTGGAAATACAAAATATCTTTGCCGATAAAATGATACAACTCGGCTTGACTGTCTTTTCCGAAGAAATCATCAAAATTCAAACCATTGCGTTCGCATAAATTTTGAAAACTTGCCATGTAGCCGACTGGCGCGTCCAACCAAACGTAGAAATATTTGTTGGGTTCATCGGGAATTTCAAAGCCAAAATAAGGCGCATCGCGGCTGATGTCCCAGTCGGCGAGTTCGCCATCTTTGAGCCATTCGTTCATTTTGTTTAAGGCTTCAGGCTGCAAATGAGCGCGTCCGTTGGTTTCGCCTGATGTCCACGCTTTCAAATAATCCGCACAATCACTTAATTTGAAAAAGAAATGTTCGGTTTCTTTCATAATAGGCGTAGCACCCGAAACAGCTGAATAAGGATTAATCAAATCGGTGGGTGCATAAGTTGTGCCACAGACTTCGCAGTTATCGCCATATTGGTCTTTGGCGTGGCATTTGGGGCATTCGCCTTTGACGAAACGGTCGGGCAAAAACATTTGTTTTTCTGGATCAAACAATTGGTTGATGTTTTTGCTGATGATTTTGTTATTAGCTTTTAAGGCGCGGTAAATCCGTTCAGAATGGCTTTTGTTTTCAGGTGAATGAGTCGAATAATAATTGTCGTAAGCAATGCCAAAGCCTGTGAAATCGGCTAGGTGTTCGGTGTGGGTTTTGGCAATCATTTGTTCGGGTGTCATGCCTTGTTTTTGTGCGGCTAACATGATGGGGGTGCCGTGTGTGTCGTCCGCACAGCAGTAATGGCATTCGTGTCCACGTAATTTTTGGAAACGCACCCAAATATCGGTTTGGATATGTTCTACCATGTGTCCCAAATGAATGGCACCGTTGGCGTAGGGCAGGGCGGAGGTAACAAGAATTTTACGTTTTTGTGTCATGATTTTTTGCTCTGAAATAGGGAGAGTGTAAAACGTTGAATTATGCCATAAGCCGATTAAAATTGCTTTTCAGGCTGCCTGAAACTTTATGTTCTGGATTTTGGCTTGTGGGTACAAGTTTGTATGGTCGTTTAAAATCAATCAAAAATTTCCGCAATAGCCTGTAATGGCAATGTAATCACGTCAAACGCAATGGCAAATGGAAACAATACAATTTTTTTCCCCACATCATGACTATGATGTTCTGTTTTTTCTGTTTGTGTATAAATTTCAATTGGATAAGATTTACTCAATGGACGCAGGCTGTCTAAATTTCTGGCGACTGGATAAATCAAACCTTGTAAAGGAATTTCAAAACAAAAACTTTGTACATTCATTCGTTTATCGCTTTCGCTGGTGCATTCTTGTACGCCGTTTTGTAGGAAAAATTGAATATCATTTTTGCCGACATCGCTAGCTAACCTGCTGTAACGTAAATCTAATTTTCCTGAAAATTTACCGTCATTTTTTTCCGAGTAAAAAGACAAATTATTGGTAATGCGAATGTAGCGCGGGTCTAATTGTCCGATTAAAGTGGTGAATTTGCCGCCGCCTTGTGTCAAGACGTAGCTTTGTTGATTGCCGACAATGACAATAGCATCGCTGGGTAAGTTATTGATAATTTGAGCAGGTTTGCCAAAAGCACGTACGCTGTCTTGTATCAAAGTTTGGCGTTCGGTGATGGTGTGGGTGCTGCGATTATTTTCCAGTAGTTGTGATGTGGCACACGCATTTAGCAGATTGATTGCCAAAAAAAGACTGGCAAATTTGATGGCTAATTTCATCGAGATTTCCTTGTGATAAGATGATTGGTTTCAGGCTGCCTTTTCTTTTGAAAGATGCCTGAATAATCATTCTACTTGGAAAATTCGTATGTTACACAAAATTTACAATGCACTATTTTGCAGCATCCTCAAGCCACTGATTCAACATTATTTGCGTAAACGCGCTCAAAAAAATCCCGACTATCTGCAAGATTGGGCGGAACGTTTTGGCGAACCGTATCCCAATCCCATACAAAATGCAATTTGGATTCATGCGGTTTCAGTGGGCGAAACGCGCGCTGCTCAACCGTTAATTATTGAATTAAAAAAATATTTTCCTGATTCGCCACTTTTAATCACGCAAATGACACCCACAGGTCGCGCCACAGCTCAGCAGCTTTACCCACACGCACAATGTCGTTATTTGCCATACGATAATCCAAAATGGGTTCAACAATTTATCCGTGAACATCGTCCAAAATTAGGCATATTAATGGAGACAGAAATTTGGGTAAATTTGATTCATGCGTGTGCAGCAGAAAATGTGCCATTATTTTTGGCAAATGCGCGGTTATCTGAAAAATCGGAGCGTGGTTATTGGAAAATTCGTGGTTTGGTTGCGCCAGCGTTGGCAAAATTGTCGGGTTGTTACGCGCAAACTATTGAAGATGCAGAGCGTTTGGAAAAAATTGGCGTAAAAAATCCGCTGATTTGCGGTAACACGAAATTTGACATCACGCCATCAGCAGAATCCACAAAATTGGCAAATGAGTTTCGTGCCAGAATTGGTGATAGACGCGTGTTTTTGGCAGCCAGTACACGTGAAAAAGATGGCGTGGACGAAGCACAATGGATTGTTCAAGCATGGAAGAAAATCGCCCAATCAAATGATTTGTTGATTATTGTGCCACGACATCTTGAGCGTTTTCAGGCAGCCTTTGATTTTGCTACGCAAGCAGGTTTGCCAACGCAAAAACGCAGCGATAATCAAATTGTACAGCCTAAAACGCAAGTGTGGATTGGGGATAGCATGGGGGAAATGTTTGCCTATTATCAGGCAGCAGACGTGGTGTTTGTCGGTGGCAGTTTGGTGGAGACAGGATGTCAAAATGTGATTGAGCCGATGAGTTGCGGCAAACCCGTGTTGTTTGGGCTATCTACATTTAATTTTCAGGCTGCTTGCGATTGGGCGTTGATGGCTGGCGCAGCAAAACAGTTGAATACGGCCGAAGAAGTGGTACAAACCGCATGCGATTGGTTGCATCATCCACATTTGAGTGCACCCATCGCGCAAAGTGCGCGTGATTTCGTGGCTCAACACCACGGCGCAAGCGCAAAAATGGCACATGAAATCCATCAAATCATCACAAAAATAGCAAAAGACCAAGAGACAAGTTAAAATAGACAAATTTTGTTTTCAGGCAGCCTGACAAGCCAAGCATTCTGTAAACACATGATTTTGCCAATCATCGTGGGGTGCGCGGCAGAGTGGGTATGGCGGCGATACGCCATGTTTTTCAATTTTAAAGAAAATTGAGTTTGGGGCTGCCTGAAAAATGTTTTTGATATTTTTATGATTATTTTTAAAGAATTGAATTATGATGCTGACTTTCCAACAAATTATTTTCAAATTACAAAACTATTGGGCGGAACAAGGTTGCGCCATTATTCAACCGTTTGATATGGAAGTGGGCGCAGGAACTTCACACCCATCTACTTGTTTACGCGCACTTGGTCCAGAACCGTGGAATGTGGCGTATGTTCAGCCCAGTCGTCGTCCGAAAGACGGTCGTTATGGCGACAACCCAAACCGTTTGCAGCATTATTATCAATTTCAAGTTGCGCTGAAACCTGCACCTGATGACATTCAAGATTTGTATTTAGGCAGCCTGAAAGAGTTGGGCATTGACCCGACTGTCCACGATATTCGTTTTGTGGAAGACGACTGGGAAAATCCGACTTTAGGCGCGTGGGGTTTGGGCTGGGAAGTGTGGCTCAACGGCATGGAAGTTACCCAATTTACTTATTTCCAACAAGTCGGTGGTATTGATTGTAGTCCTGTTTTGGGTGAGATTACTTACGGCATTGAGCGTTTGGCGATGTATTTGCAAGGCGTTGAAAATGTGTATGATTTGGTATGGGCGATAACACCCGATGGCAGCAAATTGACCTATGGCGATGTGTATCATCAAAATGAAGTGGAGCAATCTACTTACAATTTTGAATACAGCGATGCAGAATGGTTGCTTAATCAATTCAATGGCTTTGAAGCGCAAGCCAAGCGTTTGCTGGAAACTGAAGACGCGCAATTGGCGTTGCCAGCGTATGAGTTGGTGTTGAAAGCGGGGCATATGTTTAATTTATTGGACGCACGCGGCGCGATTTCTGTTACCGAACGCGCAACCTACATTGGGCGCATTCGTACCTTAAGCCGACAAGTGGCGCAAAAATTTGTGGCGAGTCGTGAAGCGTTGGGTTATCCGTTGATTAAAAATAAATAATTTTCAGGCTGCCTGAAGAAAATTTACGCGCAGTTCTTCAGGCAGCCTGAAAAAATAAAGAACAAAATATGATAGAAAAACTCACATTTGGCTTATTTTCCGAACAAGATTCGCGCAGTTTTACGCGTCTGCTTGCCTACATTAAACCTTATAAAATGCGTCTATTTTGGGCTGTTCTTGCTATTGTGGGCGTGGCGTTTACTGAAAGTTATTTGGCGGCATTTATTGCACCGTTGGTCAATCAAGGTTTTGCTGCACCGACTGAACCGCCACAACTTGTGATGGGCAATGATATTGTTGCGACACTCCAAAATCTGAAAAATGAATTTAACTATTTGATTTGGGGTACAGAAGACAAAGTTTGGATTGTGCCTGTGTTTTTCATTTCACTGGTAATTTTTCGTGGGATTTGTCGTTACGCCAGCACTTATTTGATGACGTGGGTTTCGGTGATGGCGATTAGCAGCTTGCGCCGTGATATGTTCAAGAAAATGCTGACTTTATCATCTGATTTTCATCAAAAAACCCCTGCGGGCGATGTACTCATGAATATTGTACAAATGGCGGAAGGTTCGATTAGTGGCGCGAGCAATGTATTTATTGTTTTGATTCGCGATACGTTGATTGTGATTGGTTTGATATGCGTGTTGCTATATTTGAACTGGCAATTGAGTTTGATTGTAGCGTTGATGTTCCCTATTTTGTCGTTGCTATCGCGTTATTATCGTAACCGATTGAAAGGAATCATTAATAGTGCACAACTTAGCATTGGTACGCTGAATAATACCGTCAACGAAATTCATCAAGGTAACCGCGTTGTTAAATTATTTGGTGGGCAAGTTCAAGCGCAAAAACGCTTTGAAGCTGTTAATCAAACTTTGGTGCGTTTAAATAAAAAAATCACACAAGCCAGTGCGGCACGTTCGCCATTTAGTGAGTTGATTGCATCGTTTGCATTGGCGGTTGTGATTTTTATTGCGCTTTGGCAAAGTCAGCAGGGTTATACCACGATTGGTGAATTTATGGCATTTATTGTGGCGATGTTGCAAATGCTTAGTCCAATCAAAAATTTAGCTAATATCAGTATTCCAATGCAAAGTATGTTTTTGGCATCCGATTCGGTGTGTCATTTTTTAGACAGGCAGCCTGAAAAAGACACGGGTACTAAACAGTTACGCAATATTTCAGGCAGCCTGAAATTTGAAAATGTTGATGTGCAATACGAAACAGCCAACAAAAAAGCATTGGACAATTTCAATTTGACGATTCAATCAGGCGAGCGAGTGGCATTGGTTGGGCGTTCGGGTAGCGGCAAAACGACTGTTGTAAATCTGCTACCACGCTTTGTGGAACCGAGTTCAGGTAACGTTTTCATTGATGATACGAATATTGCAGATGTACAATTGGTCAATTTGCGTACACAGTTTGCACTGGTGTCACAAGATGTGTTTTTGTTTGATGACACTCTATTTGAAAACGTGCGTTACGGTCGTCCAGAGGCCAGTGAAGAGGAAGTATTGACGGCATTAGAAGCAGCGAATTTGTTGGATTTAGTCAATAATCATGACAAAGGTTTGCATCAACTCATCGGTGCAAACGGTAGTCAATTGTCAGGCGGACAACGTCAACGCGTTTCTATTGCACGAGCCATTTTGAAAGATGCACCGATTTTGTTGTTAGATGAAGCTACGAGTGCGTTAGATAATGAATCTGAACATTTGGTACAACAAGCTCTTGAACGTTTAATGCACGGGCGAACCAGTATTATCGTGGCACATCGCCTAACCACTATTGAAAATGCCGACCGTATTGTTGTTATGGACGAAGGTAAAATCATTGAAGAAGGTTCGCATAACTTCTTGATGAAAAAGGGTGGGTATTATGCGAAATTGAGAAGCGTTAGTGGTTTGAATTCATGAAAAGTTTAGGAATAGTTAAAGATGTCAACATTAGAAAATATTCCTAATGATATTGCTGTATTTGTGGTAACTCATAAATCATTTAATTTACCGCAGGAAGCAGTGCTTGTTCCTATTCAAGTTGGGAACGGGATAGGGTTAGGATATATTTCAGATAATCAATTAGACAATATTGCTGATAAAAATCCTTTTTTTAGTGAATTAACGGCTCTTTATTTTATTTGGAAAAATATCAAAACGCCAATTATTGGGTTGGTTCATTATCGTAGGTATTTTGTTTTTAAACAAAATATCGTTTTTTGGCGATTAAATCAAATAGCCTACCATTTAAATTTGAATGCCAAGCAGCAAACGAAACGATTACAGATTTTGAATCGCCATACAATTTTACAGGCTTTGAAAAATGCCGACATGATTATTCCGAGTCCTTTGGTTTTGGGTATGACAGTTTATGAGCATTATGATAAGTGTCATCACATAAAGGATTGGAATATTATTCAAAAGATATTAGCAACAAAATTTCCTGAATACTTATTAACCATGAATCAAGTTGAACAAGGTAACATTCTTTATCCATATAATATGTTTATTGGTAGGAAAAATATTATGGATAAATATTGTGAGTGGCTTTTTGATATACTTTTTGAAGCGGAAAAATTTATTGATTGTTCTCAATATAATAGCTATAACCAAAGAGTATTTGGATTTCTATCTGAACGACTTTTTACAGTGTGGTTTTTTCATCATCAAGAACAATATCGTTTTAAACATTTTTTTGTCGAGTTAATGAAAGAATAATTATGAAATTTTTATGTGTAGGCGCAGGTTTTTCTTGCGCTGTTATTGCACGAGAATTGGCGCAATCAGGACACAAAGTTACAGTGATTGACCAACGTTCGCATACGGCAGGTAATTGCCATACTGAACGAGATAAAGAAACCAATGTAATGGTGCATATTTACGGTCCACATATTTTCCATACCAACAATGAAACAGTTTGGAATTACTTGCAAAAGTTTGGCGAATTTATGCCATACACAAACCGTGTAAAAGCTGTGAGTGGCGGTCAAGTATATTCATTGCCTGTTAATTTGCATACCATTAACCAATTTTATGGTAAAACTTTTTCTCCAAAAGAAGCCAAAGCATGGATTACCGAGCAATCAGACCAATCCATTACGGAACCGCAAACTTTTGAAGAGCAAGCAATGAAATTTGTTGGCAAAGATTTATATCAAGCTTTTTTTAAAGGTTATACCGCTAAACAATGGGGCGTGTCGCCAACGAAATTGCCAGCCAGTATTTTAAAACGTTTACCAGTTCGTTTTAATTATGATGATAATTATTTTGCCCACAAATATCAAGGTATGCCAAAAAATGGTTATACCGAAATCGTGGACAATATTTTAAATCATGAAAATATTACCGTTCAATTAAATACACCATTTGATGAAACTATGCTATCTGAATACGATCATGTTTTTTGGTCAGCACCATTAGACGCATGGTTCAAACATCAGTTTGGTAAATTGGGCTACCGTACTTTAGACTTTGAAGCCTTTACCGATGAAGGCGATTTTCAAGGTAATGCGGTGATTAATTATTGCGATGAAGCCGTGCCTTACACACGCATTACCGAGCATAAGTATTTTGCGTCTTGGGAGCAACATGAAAAAACAGTGTGTTATAAAGAATTTAGTCGTAGTTGTGAAGATGGGGATATTCCATACTATCCTATCCGTTTAGCGGAAGACCAAGCCTTGTTATCGCAATACGAAAACCTTGCTAATCAAGCCAAAGGTGTGAGTTTTGTAGGGCGTTTGGGAACATACCGCTACTTGGATATGGATGTAACCATTGCGGAAGCTTTAAAAACAGCCCAAGGCGTATTAGATGATTTAGCTAATAATCAAGCGATTCAGCCGTTTTATTTTGCTTAAACTTTATTCAGGCTGCCTGAAAAATTTAGGCAGTATTTTCTTATTTTGACTAACAACATAATCATGAATATTTTACAACATCTTGTTTTCCCAAATTTTGATATTGAAGCTCCTGACGATTTATATGTGCGTCCATGGGGTGGTGCGGTTGTTTCGCGTTCAGAAAAACAAGTTAATTTTTATCAAAAAGGCTCAGGCTGTGCTTTTGACACCTTTTTTAATTCATTGACCATTCAGACATGGAAAAATGAAACGCCTGTTCGTCAAATTAAATTAAGATTATTTGGCAAAGGTGAATTTTTTATCAGAATTAGGCGTCATAAATTGCACACAGAAATGAGACATTTGAGTGAGCAAAAAATTACTTTAACAGAACAGGGTGTTGATGTAGATTTTGGCAATTTGGAAGATCATACTGAAGGTATGTTGTTTTTTGAATTGATTTCATTGGCTGATGATAATTTTATCAATAAAGGTTTTTATTATACTGAGTTAGCGCCAGTGAATTCTGTGAAATTAGGGATTGTGATTACTCACTTTAATCGCAAGCACTATGTATTACCAGCGATTGACCGCGTTTCAAAAGATTTGTTACAAGACCCTTATTTTAAAGATAAAATCAGTTTAATTGTGGTGGATAATTCCCAAAATATCACACCCGAAGAAGCGCAATGCGCAATTGTGATTCCAAACCAGAATTTGGGTGGTTCTGGTGGATTTACGCGTGGTTTGATGTATTTGGAAGACCAAAAAGATTATACGCATTGTTTGTTTATGGACGATGATGCTTCGTGTGAGATTGAAAGTATTCGCCGTGCTTACGCTTTATTACAATATACAACAACTGAAAAATTTGCGGTATCAGGAGCGCAATTAAGAGAATTAGCTCCTACTGTTATCCATGAAAAAGGTGCTTGCTTCAGAAAACAGAGAATAGCATCTTTGCATCATGGTAGAGATATTAGGCATGTTCATGAATTATTATTAGCTGAACAAAATGAATTACAAGCAAATTATGGTGCATGGTGGTTCTTTGCTTTTAAAATTAAAGATGTTTCTCATCATCCATTTCCATTTTTTGTGAGAGGAGATGATATTTCTTTCAGTTTATATAATAATTTTAAAGTCTGTACATTAAATGGCATTGGTGTATGGGGAGAGGACTTTTGGGTTAAAGAAAGTCCAATGACTAGATATTTAGGGGTCAGATCATTTTTAGCTTGCCATATTTTAGGCGATACGGGCGTAACTAAAAAAGAATTAAAGCAAAATTTTAAGGTATGGTATTTAGGTTGTATTAATTCTTATAATTATACGTCTGCAAAAGCTATTTATTTCGCTTTAGTAGATTCTTTGTTGGGTACTAAGTTATATTCTTGCGATATAGATGCGAATAAAGCACGTTCAAAAATTGCTGCTTTACCGCAAGATGAAAAAATGAAACCCATTAGACGAGAAGATTATGAGTTGAAATTTGTTGCGCATCCGTCAAAAAATCGTTGCCGTATGCGAAAATGGATTCGTAAATTAACATTAAATTATTTGTTAATGCCTGAATGTGTTATGAAAAAAGGCGTAGTCTTCCAACCTAAACATTTTAGTGCAAATTTAGACCAAACCTATCGTTTTAAAGAAATTTATTACGAACATGAAGCAACTAGAACGGGTTATGTCGTAAAATTTGATCGTCAGCGTTTATGGCAGGCATATAAAGATTATTTTGCTGCTTTAAAATTAATTGATGAAAAATTTGATTCTGCAAAAGCAGATTATTTGGCTCATCAAGATGAACTGACTTCTCGTGCATTTTGGGAAAAAGTATATAGCCAAGATTTGAAAAAATAGGAATTTGTGGGCTGCCTTATTGTTAGGTAGCCTATTCCAGTTTATATTTTAGGAAAAGTTAAATGTCTCAAACTTTATTAATTGAACTCTTAACCGAAGAACTCCCGCCAAAAGCCTTAAATAATTTAGGTAACCATTTTGCGCAATCTATTGCTGAAGGCTTGGAAAAAGCACAGTTGATTGATGGCGAAACTCAATTCACAGCCTACGCATCGCCACGTCGTCTCGCTGTGCAAGTGCAAAACGTGAAAGCTGAACAAGCCGACCAGCACATCGTTAAGAAAGGCCCTGCCGTTACCGCCAATGAAAAGGCAATTGAAGGTTTTGCGCGTTCGTGTGGTGTTGAAAAAGGCAGCCTGAAAATCATTAACGATGGCAAACAAGACGTTTATGCGCATGAATTCACACAAACAGGGCAAAAATTAGCTGATTTATTGGGCGATATCGTCAATGCTGCCGTGAAAAAATTGCCGATTCCCAAAGTGATGCGTTGGGGCAGCAGTACGCATACATTTGTGCGCCCTGTGCATGGTTTGGTGGTGATGCATGGTGCGGACGTGTTGCCTGTGAGTGTGTTGGGTTTGGCGAGTCGCCATTTTACATTGGGACACCGTTTCTTGTCGCAAGGCGAAGTGAAATTCATTCAAGCTGATGATTATGCAAAACAATTAGCGGAACAAGGTAAAGTGATTGCGTCATTTGCCGAGCGCAAAAACGCGATTCAGGCAGCCCTAAATGAACAAGCAAACAGCCTAAATGCAACTGTCGCAGCTGATGAAAGCTTGTTGGACGAAGTAACCGCATTAGTGGAGTATCCCGTTGTTTTACAAGCTGCTTTTGAAGAGCATTTCCTTGCCGTGCCACAAGAATGCTTGATTTTGACCATGCAGCAAAATCAAAAATATTTCCCACTTTTGGATAAAAATGGCAAGTTGATGAATCGCTTTTTGTTGGTATCCAATTTGCAAACCAATGACCCGAGCCATATTATTTCGGGCAATGAACGCGTATTGCGTGCGCGTTTGTCGGATGCAGAATTTTTCTATAAGCAAGACCAAAAAGCAACTTTAGAAAGCCGTTTGCCAAAATTACAATCTGTTGTTTATCATAATAAAATTGGTTCACAAGCCGAACGCGTGGAACGCTTGCAAACGATTGCCGCGCATATTGCAGGCTACCTGAAAGCCGATAAAGCCGCTGCCGAACGCGCCGCGCGTTTAGCAAAAGCCGATTTGGTTACGGAAATGGTGGGTGAATTCCCCGAATTACAAGGCACGATGGGCAAATATTACGCGCAATTGGACGGCGAGCAACCTGAAATTGCGTTGGCGATTGAGCAGCACTATCAACCGCGTTTTGCGGGCGATGCGTTGCCTGAAAATAGGATTGGCACGGCGGTGGCGTTGGCGGATAAATTGGAAACTTTGGTCGGTATTTGGGGCATTGGCTTGATTCCAACGGGCGACAAAGACCCTTACGCGTTGCGCCGTTCGGCTTTGGGCGTGTTGCGTATGCTGATGAATGATTCTTTATCAATCAATGAGTTGTTAACATTTGTATTTGACAGCTTTCCCAAAGATTTGTTATCTGAAAATACTGTTAGCGAAGTGGCGGACTTTATGCAAGCGCGTTTGGCGGTGTTGTTGCAAAACGATTATCCGCAAGACGTGGTGGCGGCAGTATTGGCGCAACGTCCTGACCGCCTAAATGACTTGCAAGCGAAATTGCAAGCCGTTAAACAATTTAAGCAATTGCCCGAATCTGTCGCTTTGGCGGCCGCTAACAAACGCGTACAAAATCTGTTGAAAAAATCTGATGATGCTTTGGGTGAAGTCAATCCAAGTTTATTAGCCCAAGACGAAGAAAAAGCCTTGTTTGCTGCGGTGCAAGCCTTGCAACCAAAAGTTCAGACTGCTTTATCCACGCAAAACTTTCAGGCTGCCTTGTCTGAATTGGCAACGATTAAACCGCAAGTGGACGCATTTTTTGATGGCGTGATGGTTATGGTAGACGATGTAGCCGTGAAACAAAATCGTTTGAATTTGCTGAATTTATTGGCAAATTTATTGAATGCGGTGGCGGATATTGCTTTATTGAATGAGTAAATATTTCAGGCAGCCTGAATATGCTTCAGGCTGCTTTTTATCACTGGGTAAAAAATGGCAACTCCATTATTTTTAAAACGACTCAAAGCGCAATCAGCAAAATGGCGTTTGCGTATTGCTAAAGCATGGCTAGATTGTGCGCCTAATAGTGATATTTTGCCGATTTTGTTGCCAAATACCGTCAAAAGCGTTATTTTCTTGCGTCAAGATGGAAAAATTGGCGATTATATTGTGAGTTCGTTTGCGTTTCGTGAAATCAAAAAGGCTAATCCAAATATCCGAATTGGTGTGATTTGCAGTACAAAAAATCAAGTGATTTTTGCTAATAATCCGTATATTGATGACTTGCATTTGGTGAAAGCCAAATCATTGGTGAGCTATTATCAAGTTGGAAAATCGCTGGCGGGTCAATATGATGTGGCAATTGAACCAACTTTGGTGTTTCGTCCGCGTGATTTGGTGCTGTTACGCGCGTTAAATTGCCCTTACAACATCGGGCTAGATAAAGCCGATTGGCGCATTTTTAATCTCAATATTGCGGATAAATCGCAACATTTTAGCGATATTTATCGCATTGCATTAGAAAAATGTGGATTTTCGGATATTGATACAACTTACGAGATTCCTGTTCAGACTGCATCTGCGGATAAAGTTTCAAAATTTATTCAAGAAAATCAATTGTATGATTATATTGCGTTGAATTTTTTTGGTGCAGCTAATTCACGGCGATTTGATGTTGTCAATATTCACCAGATTTTGCAGCAACTAACGTTTTCATTTCCTGAACAAAAATTTGTATTGCTGACTTACCCAGAAGTAACGCCGATTTTGCAAACTTTATGCCAAGAATTTAAGCAATGTTTTGTTTATGCCAATACACAAACCATTCAAGATAGCATTGAATTGATTCGCCACGCACATACGGTGATTTCGCCCGATACGGCGATTATTCATATTGCAAAAGGTTTAAATAAAAAAATCATTGGTTTATATCAAGTTAATCCGCAAAATTCTGCTAATTGGCATCCCAATAGTGAGCAGGCTAAAATTTTATTTTTCAGGCAGCATATTAATGAAATTACTGCGGAAGAAATCGTCAATAGTTTAAAATTGGATTGTTGAGCAGTTTGTTTTTGGGCTGCTTGAATCATTCAAAAGCCATTGAAGGACAATATTATGACTCAACCCACTGTTTTATTAGGCATGATAAATGATGCTGGTATCGCCAAGATAGTGGCGCAAAATTTGGCGTTTCATGGATATGAGGTGATTGATTTTTCTTTAGATTCACTAAATTTTGAATACCCCAATTTGCGTACGCGTTTGCAAACGCAATGGCGAAAATTGTTGGGCAATAAGCAAGCCAAAAAAGAAATGATGGTCATGCTGAAACGCCAACAGTTACCCATATCATTAGCAAATTACCCTAAAATTGATTACGCATTGTTTATTCGTTCAGATGTTTATCCCGATTCGTTTTTGCGGGAAGTCAAGAGTAGGGCGAAAAATATGGTTAATTATCAATGGGACGGTGTGGCACGGTTTGCAGCTGCACAACAACAAATCGCTCATTTTGACCGATATTATGTATTTGATTCCGATGATTATGCGTTGTTTGAAGGTGAGGTGCTGCCTGCAACCAGTTTTTATTTTGACCATTTACCCGAAGTTGTGCCAAGCGAACCTGATACCATTTATTATTTAGGTGCGCATCGTGAAGACCGAAAAAATGCAGTGATTCAGTTTTGTCAATTTGCTCAACAGAATGATTTAAAATTAAATTTTCAGATTGCTTGTCCTAAACAACCTGATATCAAAAAAATATATCCTGTTGATAATATTCAGTTTCATGAAGGGATTTCGTATCAACAAAATTTACAATTTTCCCAGCAAAGTGGTGTATTGGCGGATTTTGTGATTAGCAGCCATAAAGGTTTGTCGTTGCGAACTTTTGAAGCGATTGGCTATCAAAAAAAATTGATTACCACCAATGCCGAAGTTGCCAAATATGATTTCTATCATCCTGATAATATGTATATTTGGGATGGAAAGTCATGTGATGGTTTGCTAGAATTTTTAGCACGTCCGTATCATGTGCTAGACAAGGCGATTCGAGAAAAATACAGTTTTGGTAATTGGTTGCGCTATGTTTTTAATATTGAACCGCATCAAGTCATCAGGCTACCTGAAAAATAAAGTAGAAAATAATGAAAAAAACAAGTGTTATATTGGCTATGCCCCCCATTTTCAGTATTTACCAAGTCATTGCAGAGAATTTGCGTTTTCATGGTTTTGAAGTGGTTGAGCTGATTTATGAAGAGAAAAAGTTTGTTTATATCAGTTTGTGGCAACGTTTGAAAAAATTGTATTATCGCAATTTATTGCGACAACGTGAATACAAAAAAGAGCAGCTTTTTAAGCCTTATTATGCTGATTTTATGAGAAAATTGAACAGCATTGAGGGAAAAGCTGATTATTGTTTGATGATTTGGCCAGGCGTTTTTCCCAGCTCATTTATGCAGCAATTGCGCGATAAAAGTCGCTTGATGGTGCATTATAATTGGGAAACTTTAGAATTCTTGGAACATGAATTTTACAAAATTCGTTATTTTGACAAATTTATGTTTTTTGATCCTTATGATATGGGAAAACGACCTGAATATGCCGATAAATTAGTCCCGACCACCAGTTTTTGGTTTGACTGTTATCCCATAGAAAAAACCGTTTCAGGCAGCCTGTTTTTCATAGGTTCGCATGCAAAACAACGTATTGATGATATTCGTTTATTTTACCAAGTTGCGCAAGAAATTCGGTTGCCGATTGATTTTCATATTGGTGCTAAGCAGCCTGAAATCGCTAAACAAGAATTGGGTTTAGAAGGGGTGCATTATTTTTCATTTGATGAAGCCCTGCCTTATAAAGAAAATCTGAAAATGGTACAACGTGCCAGCATTTTGGTGGATTTTTTAAATAATAAACATTATGGTTTATCGTTGCGCGTATTTGAAGCGATTGGCTATGATAAAAAACTCATTACTACCAATGATACGGTTGTTCATTACGATTTTTATCGACCGAGCAATATTTTTGTTTGGGACGGAAAAAATATCGAAGCATTAAAAGTATTTATGCAACAGCCATATGAACCTTTGCCACCTGAATTAAAAGAAAAATATAGTTTTAGCAATTGGTTGAGATTTGCTTTTGACATTGAACCACACCAAGCCATTACGTTACCCAAGCTGCCTGAAAGATGAGAATGTAGTGATAATCGAATTTCATATTGAATGATGATTTTAGGCAGCCTGAATATTTTTCAGGCTGCCTTTATTTAAATCAATGATGAAAATTTAAGCAAATAAATCATTTAAACCTTCGGACATGGTTGGGTGTGTAAAGATTTGATTTTTTAAATAAGATGCTGGAATATGATTATCCATTGCCATTTTAAATAAATTAATCATTTCATGTGCTTCTGCACAGAATAGGGTAACGCCCAAGATTTCATCACTGTCTTTGTCCACAATGGCTTTGAGTAAGCCATCGGTTTGCCCTAAAACTTTGGCTTTTGGAATAGCTTCTGCTTTCATTTTTAACACTTTGACTTGACGACCTGCTTTTAAAGCAGCGGTTTCGGTCATGCCGATTTGCGATAAAGGCGGTTCGGTAAAAGTTGTCGTAGGGAAAATGGTCCGATCATCGCGACTGCGCATGCCTTGTCCGAATAATTGTTCACGCACAATGCGATAATCGTCCAGTGAAATGTAAGTAAACATAGGGCTACCAGCCACATCGCCCATTGCCCAAATATGGTCTTTTCCTTTTACACGCAAATAGTTATCTGTTTGAATAAAACCGCGATTATCGGTTTGAATACCAGCTTGTTCCAATGCCAAACCTTGGGTATTGGCATGTCGTCCCACTGCCACTAAAATTGCATCGGCTAAGAAATCGCCTTGTGTGGTTTGAACTACGGTTTCGTGGGCATGTTCCACGAAACCGTGAACATTCATGTTTTGTACAACATTGATTTTTTTACTATTTAAAATGCGTAACATTTCTTCAGCTACGTCACGGTCTTCACGTGGTAAGAAAGTTTCGCTGTTATCTAAAATAGTTACTTCGCTACCAAATTGTTTATACATAAACGCAAATTCCAAAGAAATGTATCCACCACCAACAATGATTAAACGTTTTGGACGCTCTGTTAGTGATAACATTTCGGTGCTGTAGAATACGCGTTTACCATCTGCACCAGCCACATCTAAACGGTTAGAATCTGCGCCTGTGTTGATAAAAATACGTTCTGCACTGACTTCAGTTTTATCATTATCTGATTGTAAAATAACGGTTTTATCATCTTTGAAGTGTGCTTTTGCGTGAATCACTTGCACATTGTCCAAATTATCTAATTTGGCGAAATTTGCTGTGCGCAATTTGGGAATTAGCCCATTTTTGGCAGACATGGCAGCCTGAAAAACCGATGTTTTATCATTTTCTAAACTGCGCTTTGCACCTTCTACCAATAATTTTTTGCTGGGGATGCAGCCGATGTTAATACACGTTCCTCCGTACATTTCGGTATTTTGTTCAACTAAAATAACCTCTTGACCGTGTTTGGATAAGTCAGCAGCCAACGTTTTACCTGCTTTGCCAAAACCGATAATTAAATTTTGTGTATGAATGGTTTTCATGATGATTCCACAGTGTTAATTAAAAACAGTTGCTATTGTAGAGTTTTCAGGTTGCCTATTTTCGCCAAAAACACGCTTTTGATGGAAAAAACGTGTCAAGTTCAAGAGACAGACCTTTACAGAATCATCAAAAATGAACACTTTAAAATTTTATCTAATTGATATATTTGAAATTAAAATACTATTGTTTCTAGTTGAAGTTGAAAGTCGGGATTTCACAAAGGCTTTAGTCTAAAATAATCAAAAACGAGCTATCCAAAAAGATAGCTCGTGTATTTGACTTTGGTTATTTAGTTACTGTTTTCATTGTTATTGCTGTTATTTTGACGGCGTAACATAGCAGGAATTTCAAAATCATCTAAAACCGATTGACTAGAAAAATCTGCAGCTACCAAATTCACACCGCGACTATTGCGACCTGAACGGATTACGCCTTCCATGCCAGGTAATACATCAGGGTTAATAGTTGGTTGTGGAATAGACTGACGCACTGTATTAGTTGTGCTTTGGCGTAAATGACTATTTACGCTGTTCATTGCGTGTCGATGTGCCATATCGTCATTACCGCGTTCTGAATTCTCACGTAAGCCAGTTGCAATGATGGTTACACGAATGGCATCTTCAGGCATATTCATGTCTTCAGCCGTACCAAATTTCAGCTCAGCATCAGGGGAGGCATAATCACCAACTACAGACATAATTTCTTGATATTCATCTAAAATTAAGCAATCAGGTGCAGTGGTAATATTAACTAAAACACCTTTTGCACCGCTTAAACTTACATCATCTAATAATGGGCTAGAAATAGCCTGTTCAATTGCGATACGTGCACGGTCAGAACCTTTGGATTCGCCAATACCCATCATTGCCATGCCAACGATGCTCATCATATTTTTTACGTCAGCGAAATCTAAATTGATGAAACCAGGGCTAGTAACAATTTCAGAAATACCCGCAACGCCATTACGCAATACATTGTTAGCTGCACGGAACGCTTCACGTACGGTTGTACCTTTACCTAAAGCTGCCAATAGTTTGTCATTTGGCACAACAATCAATGAATCTACATGATTTTTTAGGGTTTCAATACCTTGTTGTGCGACGTTGGCGCGTTTACCTTCATGTTTAAATGGGCGAGTAACCACAGCTACAGTTAGAATCCCCAATTCTTTGGCGATTTCGGCAATAACGGGAGCTGCCCCTGTACCCGTACCACCGCCCATACCTGTGGTAATAAATAACATATCTGCGCCACTAATGGCTTTTACAATTGCTTCACGATCCTCAATAGCTGCTGCACGACCCACTTCAGGATTCGCACCAGCACCCAAACCACGCGTTAGACTCGCACCCAATTGAATTTTATTGGGGGCAATATTGTCCATCAATGATTGAGCATCGGTGTTTGCGCTGATGTATTCCACCCCTTGAATGGGATTTTCAATCATATTATTAATTGCATTGCAGCCACCGCCACCCACGCCGATAACTTTGATAACCGCCGGCCCCGTAGGTGCTTCCACAAAGTTATAAATCGGTTTGTCCATTTAAAAGCTCCTCATACCCTCGGCGGGGCATGTGTAAAATCAATAAAATATTTCAATATTATAAAGAAATCTAATGTGCTTGGCAAAAAACTTCTTTATGTTTGACTGCACATTTCAGGCTGCCTGAAATATGCAATTACAGTGTTTTGTTAATCCATTCACGCAAACGTGCAAACCAACCCATTTGCGGTTCTTCAATTTGTTGTTGAATAGGTTGTTGCACAGGACGGCGTTTGGGTTCTAGCGTATCGGTTTCGTCTGAATTTTCTGTTGCAAAAATATCAACATTGACCTTTTTCAGAATGTTTCGGCGACTGGTATTGGAAATACCTGCGCTTTGACTTTGCCCTTGTTGATGACGTTCTTTAGCTGCCTGAAGCAAACCAATTACGGTAGAGTAGCGTGGATTGCGTACGCGTTCGGATAGACCAGCCATTTCGGGTGGCACGCCAATACGTACAGGTAAATCAAAAATTTCTTCGGTTAATTCTACCATACCACGCAGTAACGATGCACCGCCTGTTAAGACAATGCCAGAAGTCAAAACTTCTTCAGGGAAACCCGAACGGCGTAATTCGTTTAAAGTCAATTCTAAAATTTCTTCAACACGCGGTTGAATCACACTTGCCAAGACACGACGCGAAATTTGGCGTGAACGGCGATCGCCTACGCTTGGTACTTCCACCATGTCATCTAAACCATCAATATTTGCCAAAGCCACACCATAATTGATTTTGATGTATTCTGCTGAATTAGATGGCGTCCGTAATGCGTGTGCCAAATCGCGCGTAATCAAATCACCTGCAACAGGAATCACGGCGGTGTGTCGAATCGCGCCATTGGTATAGACAGCAATATCGGTTGTGCCACCACCAATATCAATCACGCATACACCTAATTCTTTTTCGTCTTCGGTTAATACAGCCGATGCGCTTGCCAATGGTTGCAACATAATATCATCAACAGTTAGGTTGCAACGTTGCACGCATTTTTGGATATTTTGCATGGCAGTAACGGCACCCGTAATGATGTGGACACGCGTATCCAAACGCACACCGCTCATACCAATGGGTTCACGTACACCAGGTTGATTATCAATGATGTATTCTTGCACCACAGTGTGTAAAACCTGATGGTCTGGGGGAATGTTGACAGCTTTTGCGGTTTCTTTAGCACGCTCAATATCGGTTTGAGTAACTTCGCCATCTTTGATTTTAACCACGCCTTGAGAATTCAGGCTGCGTATATGATTGCCTGCAATTCCTGTTACCAAGTGCGTGATTTTACAATCAGCCATGTGTTCAGCTTCAGACATGGCTTGTTTAATCGCTTGAGCAGTGGCATCAATATTGGTAACCATACCGGCCTTGAGTCCACGAGACGGTGCTTGACCAATGCCGACAATGTGGATTTCATCATCAATCAATTCACCAATTAAGGCAATGACTTTTGATGTGCCGATATCCAATGCGCTGATATATTGTTTATTTTCAACCATGTTGATTCATCTCGGTTAATATATGAATTATTTAAATTTTATTGTTGTTTCACATTTTGGGTTTGTTTGGTGTCTTCAGGTGTATCGTGAATATCTGCATCAACTGGGCGACTGACGGCACCTGCACGATTTCGGGTAGCAAAACCATCACTGTAACGCATATCTACATAATCCAATGCTGACGCGTGTTCACGCAATGAATGTTGCCATGCAGTAACAAAACGTGCCATACGTGTGTTCACATCTTGCTTGCCCAAGCGCAACTCAATTCCATTATTTAGCATCATGGTCCACGCTGCTCGTGGTGTGTATTGTAAACGCAGAATGCTTAAACGCAAAGGATGGAGTTCATCATTAAAATTTTTGAATTGTGTTGCCATTTGTGGCAACGTATTCACTTCGCCGTCAAATTCGGGCAATTTGCCTTGATAGGCAGCCTGAAAAATTTTCCCTTCGCTGTCTACTAAACCCGCTGTTTTTCCTTCACGAATCCATACTGCTACAGGTTCATGTTCTTTAATGGTTAAGCGAACGGTAGATGGTAAAATACGTTGAATTTTAACATCACTTACCCATTCCGTCTGCATAGCAGTTTCTTGAGCTTTATCTAAATCAATATGAAAGTAACTACCTGACAAATAAGGTTTAAGTTTTTCAAATAATTGTTCTTTATTGACATATTTTAATGGTTGCTCATCACGAACACCTACCATATCAACGGTAGAAATGTGGAAATAACTCAAATTCATGCTGAAACGAATAACCGCTGCAAACAGGAGAATGCTCACTACACTATATAGAATTTTCAAACCTGTGCCACTTAATAGGCGTTCATTATACTTCATAAGCTGTCTTTAAAATGTCAATACACAAATCAGCAAATGCCACGCCTGCCACTTGAGCGGATTTTGGAATCAAGCTATGACTGGTCATACCAGGTAATGTATTTGCTTCTAAAATATAAATTTTTCCGTCTGCATCGCGTAAAAAATCCACGCGTCCACAATTGTTGCCCCCACCAATGGCTTCAAAGGCTTTTAACGCCAAATCACGCATTAATTGTTCATCGGCTGGGATTAAATCCGATGGGCATAGATAGATTGTATCATCACGATTATATTTTGCTTCATAATCATAGAATTCATTTTGCGGAATAATTTTGATACTGGGGAATGCTTTGCGATAAATCACGCCACAAGTGTATTCGCCACCTGACATAAATTTTTCAGCCATGATTTCACCGTGCATATGTTGGTCGCGTAATTCTTGGTATTTTTGTTGTAATTCACCAACAGTTTTAATTTTGTATACGCCAACACTGCTACCTTCTGCTGCGGGTTTGATAAACATGGGCAAGCCCAATTGTGCTTCTACGGCAGTAAAGTCGCTGGTGTCGGTCAGAATCACGAAAGGCGGTACAGGTAAATTTAAAGCTTGCCACAATAATTTGCTGCGATATTTATCCATGCCAATTGCTGATGCTAACACGCCACAACCTGTGTAAGGAATTGCCAATGCTTCCAGTGCGCCTTGTACTGTGCCATCTTCGCCATAACTGCCATGCAATGTATTGAATGCAATATCAAAACCTTGATTTTTTAATTCAAATAATTCTGTTTCTGCTGGGTCAAAAGCGTGGGCGTCAACGCCTTTGCTTTTGAGTGCGGTTAAAATGGCGTTACCGCTGTCTAGTGAGACTTCGCGTTCTGATGAAAATCCGCCCATTAACACAGCTACTTTACCAAAATCTTGCATGGTTATTCCTAATTCACAAAATCTTTCAGGCTGCCTGAAAAAACAAGCAGCACCGTTATCTTATTGATTAATTAACTGGTCTGACTCAAATCCAGCAGTGCTTGTGCGACGCGATTGATGCTGCCTGCGCCCATGGTTAAGATGACATCGCCATCTTGCAAAAAGGGCAGCAGTGTTTCGGGAATTAAATTCACGTCTTCACAAAAAATCGGTTCTACTTTACCACGCGCCCGGACAATTCGTGCTAGAGAACGTCCATCAGCGTGAGGAATAGGTTGTTCACCTGCAGCATAAACTTCAGTCAGCATTAAAAAATCTGCTGTACTTAAAATGGCAGAAAAATCATCAATTAAATCGCGTGTGCGTGTATAGCGATGCGGCTGAAATGCCAAAACCAAACGATTGTCAGGGTATGCACCACGCGCGGCGGCTAAAGTGGCTGCCATTTCTACTGGGTGATGACCATAGTCATCAATAACCAAAGCCTTACCGCCTTGTGGTAAATTCATTTCACCATAACTTTGGAATCGGCGACCCACGCCACTGAACCCTGCTAAACCTGCCTGAATCGCGTCTACAGGTACTTTGCATTCCAATGCCACGCCAATGCTGGCCAGTGCGTTGCACACATTATGCACACCAGGTATATTCAGTACGACATCAAATACTAAAGGCTCGTTATTTTTTTGTTGGCGAATATGGGCGGTAAACTTCATTTGTGAGCCAATAGCCAAAATGTTAGTTGCATAAATATCCGCGGTTTCATCGCTGATGCTGTAAGTGCAATAAGGGCGTTTAATTTCAGGCAGGATATTGCGTACGTGTGCACTATCCACGCATAAAAATGCTTTACCGTAAAATGGCATGCGATGAATAAAGTCAGTAAATGCTTGATATAATTTATCAATTTTATGGTCGTAAGTATCCATGTGGTCTTCGTCAATATTGGTTACCACGGTGAATACGGGCGACAAATACAAAAATGATGCGTCGCTTTCATCGGCTTCTGCCACAATGTAATTACCTGAACCTAATTTCGCATTTGTACCTGCTGCGGTTAATTTTCCACCAATGACAAATGTCGGGTCTAAGCCAGCTGCACCCAAAACCGATGCAGTTAAGCTGGTTGTTGTGGTTTTGCCGTGTGTGCCTGCAATGGCGATGCCATTTTTGAAGCGCATCAATTCTGCCAACATCATGGCGCGTGGAATCACTGGAATGTGTTGTTCTAAAGCAGCCAAAACTTCGGGATTATCAGCTCGTATAGCAGTGGAAGTTACCACCACTTGTGCGCCTTGAATGTGTTCGGCAGTGTGTCCTGGAAAAACTTGTACGCCGATGCTGGATAAGTGCCGCGTTGCTGTGCTTTGTGCTTGGTCAGAACCCGAAACGGTGAAGCCCAAATTGTGTAAAACTTCGGCAATACCGCACATACCTGAACCGCCAATGCCGACAAAATGGATATGCTTCACTCTGTTTTTCATGATGTTCTGCTCCGTAAATTTGCTTTTTTGCGTAAGAATAGCTTCGCGCCAAAAATCCGCTATTTTAAAGGTGTTATGCTGATTTGACTATGTTTTTTTGTATTTTTTTTTAGAAAATGTACAATGTTTTTTCAGGCAGCTTGAATTATCTTTTCAAATTAGTTTGTTATCAGGTTTTATATTCATATTTAAGCAGATAAACGAAATTCAGGCAGCCTGAAAACAATCAATTCATCTTATCACGCACAATTTCATTCAATCGCCAACGCGGTTTTACATCAAAAGACCCTGATTTTTCAGCATCTTGTACGCCATGAACCAACCGCATTGCCCCAGCAAATGCAATCATTGCCCCATTATCCGTACACAAATCCAGTGGTGGAAAATAAGTTTTTATATTTTCAGGTTGCCTTTTGGGTGCAGTTTGGACGGTCAATGATGATAATTCTTCACGTAATTTCCAATTCGCCCCCACGCCGCCTGCCACCACCAAACGCCGAAAACCCGTCTGCAATAATGCTGCTTTGGCTTTTGCCACCAACACATCCACTACCGCATCTTGAAAACAACGGCAAATGTCATTGCGGATATTTTCAGGCAGCGTGTCTTGTGGCGACAAATGGTGTGTGGCGCGGGTTTTTTCTACGGCGGTCAATACGGCTGTTTTTAAACCAGAAAAACTCATTTGCAAATCATGACTGTGCAACATCGGACGTGGAAATTGAAATGCGTCTGGATGACCTAATTTTGCGTATTGCGACAAAATTGCACCCGCAGGATACGGTAAACCAATTAATTTTCCTGTTTTATCAAATGCTTCACCAGCTGCATCATCTACTGATTCACCTATTAATTCGTAGTCGCCAAAATCACGCACTGCCATAAATTGTGTGTGTCCGCCCGACACCAGCAATGCGACAAATGGGAATTCAGGCTGTTCTTTTGCCAAAAGCGGCGACAACAAATGCCCTTCCAAATGATGCACAGGCAACACGGGTTTATTCAACGCAAACGCCAACGCATTCGTATAAGCTGCTCCTGCCAGCAATGCTCCGCCCAAGCCTGGCCCTTGTGTGTAGGCAATCGCGTCAATTTGTTGATACGATACCTTCGCTTCGCGTAATGCTGCGTGTGTTAATGGGACAAGTCGGCGAATGTGGTCACGGCTGGCGAGTTCTGGGACAACGCCACCGTATTCGGCGTGCATTGCCATTTGTGTGTGTAACTGATTGGCAATTAAGCCTTTTTCGCTGTCGTATAACGCGACTCCTGTTTCATCGCAAGAGCTTTCAATTCCAAGTACAAGCATTTTAATTTTCTGTAAATCAAATATTCAGGCAGCCTGAAAATCAATAAAATAAAACCCTATTTTACGCGAAAATTTGGCTTTCAGGCTGCCTGAAAATAATAAAAACCTGTATTCGCTATAACAAAAAGTCAATTATCAGGAACAACATGATATGAAAAAAATAATCTTAATTTTATGTTTTGTCAGCGTATTGGCGCATGCACAACCCAATTTAAACCATCCAGCCAAATTATTCCAACGAGCCCAACAATACGAACAACAAGATGATAATGATGCCGCACAAGCCTTGTATCAACAAGCAGCCAACCAAAACTATGCTGCCGCTCAAACACGCTTGGCATGGCTCTACTACGCCAAACAAAATTACGCCAACGCACTCAAATGGTATACCGCCGCCGCACAACAAAACGATGCCGAAGCACAATTCAATTTGGGTTTGATGTATGAGCGTGGTGATGGCGTTGATGCGAATCCACAAATCGCCATCCAGTGGTATGAGCAAGCCGAAAAACAGAATTATCCACAAGCCATCACGCGTTTGGGTTGGTTAGCGGAAAATGGTAAATATTTGAAAAAAGATATTTTTCAGGCTGCTTTGTGGTATGAGAAAGCCGCTAAATTGGGTTATGCCGAAGCGCAATTTAATTTGGCAGCTTTGCGAGATGAACAAGGCGATTATCGTACTGCCGCCCAATGGTATGAAAAAGCTGCCATGCAAAATCATGATAAATCTTTGTATAATTTGGCAGCTTTGTATCAAGACGGTAAAGGTGTGCCACAAAATAGCCAAAAAGCGCAGGATTTACTCAAGCGAGCCGCTAAATTGGGTTTGCCTGAAGCCGAATCAGCGTTAGAACAATTTTGATAAAATAAATTCACACGCTCTTTTCAGGCTGCCTGAAAGATTACCGTCAATTTTATCATGGAGATAATTATGCAATTCATTTTATGGCGACACGCTGAAGCCGAAATCGGTACGGGTAACGACTTGGTTCGCGCACTCACAGCTAAAGGTCATCAGCAAGCCAAACGCACCGCGCATCGCATTAACAAAATGCTCCCCAAATCCGCCAAAATTTGCGTTTCCGAAGCCACACGCAGCCAACAAACTGCCGCCTATTTGCAACGTGAAACGGTGTTGCTGCCTGAACTCAATCCCGATGTATTGGCAGTGGATTTGTTGCCAATTTTGCAAGCTTGTCAAAATGATGAATGCGTGGTGTGGGTCGGGCATCAATTTTGGATTGGGCAATTGGCGGCGTATTTGCTGACAGGACAGTGGACGGATATTTGGTTCAAAAAAAGCGCGTTTTGGCAATTTGATTTGCAGTTTAATCAATTCAATCATCAGGCAAAATTACAAAAAGTTTTCAGCAAATAATTTTTCAGGCTGCCTGTAACGTTAAAAATCCTTTACAATAATCCCTATTTCTTTTTGTTTTGATTCAGAACCTGTATTCATAATAACGGAACACATCATGACCGCAATCACACATACGCCAGCCACACCGCGAATCCGCGAAATTCCCTATAACTATACATCGTATTCTGATAAAGAAATTGTGTCGCGCTTGTTGGGCGAATCTGCTTGGCAAATGCTCGAAACGCTTCGCACTCAACGCAAAACAGGACGTTCTGCTCGAATGCTGTTTGAAGTATTGGGCGACATTTGGGCGGTGGTGCGTAATCCTTATTTGGTGGATGATTTGTTGGAACACCCCAAACGTCAAGCCGCATTGGTACAAGCCATGCGACATCGTTTAAATGAAATTAACAATCGCCGTGATGATAATTCGGACGTGTTGAAATTGGTTCAGGCAGCCGAAAGCGCAGTCAACAAATTTGAAAACAGTTTTGCTGCGACCAAATTAAAACGTGAACAAATTTTGTCGCGTTTATCTAAAATCACTAAAAAACATAATATTATGTTTGACGGTTTGGCGCGTGTTACGCATGTTACAGACGCAACCGATTGGCGTGTGGAATATCCATTTGTGGTGCTTAATCCTGATACAGAAGACGAAATTGCGCCGCTTGTTCGTGCTTTAATTGAGCTGGATTTAACCATTATTCCGCGTGGTGGTGGCACGGGTTACACGGGTGGTGCTGTGCCTTTAGACGCGATGTCTGCGGTTATCAACACTGAAAAATTAGACCGACACAATGGCGTGCAATTTGTGGAATTGGCAGGTTTAGAAGGCTCGTATCCCATCATTCATTGTGGAGCGGGCGTAGTAACCAGACGTGTTGAGGAAACAGCACACGCAGCCCAATTGGTATTTGCCGTAGACCCAACATCAGCAGATGCCAGTTGTGTAGGTGGCAATGTGGCGATGAATGCAGGCGGTAAAAAAGCGGTGTTGTGGGGAACAGCTTTGGATAATCTCGCCTATTGGAAAATGGTTAATCCACAAGGCGAATGGTTGTTGATTGAACGTGTACGCCATAATTTTGGCAAAATTCACGATGAAGAAACCGCCATTTTTGATGTTCACACTTTAAAAGAAGACGGTAAAACCATTGCCCATACCAAACGCTTGGAAATTGCAGGCAGCAAATTCCGCAAAGTGGGTTTGGGTAAGGATGTTACCGACAAGTTCTTGAGTGGTTTACCAGGCGTACAAAAAGAAGGCACGGACGGGATTATCACCAGTGTGGCGTTTGTATTACACAAAATGCCTACACATACACGAACCATTTGTTTGGAGTTTTTTGGTACGGTTGCCAACGCCACGCCGTCTATTGTGGAAATCCGCGATTTTATGTTGGGACATGAATCTGTGCGTTTAGCGGGTTTGGAGCATTTGGATTGGCGTTATGTTCGTGCAGTCGGCTACGCTACCAAAGCGGCTGGCAAAGGTCGCCCAAAAATGGTACTGATTGCGGATATTGTGTCGGACGATGAACACGCCGTTAATCAGGCAGCAGAACATATTGTCAATTTGGCAAAATGTCGTGAAGGTGAAGGTTTTATCGCCATTTCACCCGAACAGCGTAAAACATTTTGGCTTGACCGCGCCCGAACTGCTGCGATTGCTAAACATACCAATGCCTTTAAAATCAATGAAGATGTGGTGATTCCGTTGGAGCGATTGGGCGAATATTCGGACGGCATTGAACGCATTAATATTGAATTGTCTATTCAAAATAAATTGAAATTATGCGCTGCGTTGATTCAATATCTTTCAGGCAGCCTGCCCGTTGAGCAACTGGATACCGATTTGCCTAAAAGCGAATTGCTGGGGGAACGCGCCAATCATGCGCTGAAATTTGTCAGCGAAGTGCAAGCGCGTTGGCAATGGCTGTTGGAGAATTTGGACGCGCCTTTATCTGTTTATCAAGCGCGTTATGGTCATCAAATTGTGGTGTCGCCTGAAGCCAATTCATCTGAAAGTTGTTTTATTGCATTTCGTGATTTCAGGCTGCGTGTTTCCATTAAGGAAGATGTGATGAAGCCGCTGGCTGAAATTTTTAGCGGCAAAGCCGACACCAAAATCATGGCAGGTTTGGGCAAGATTCATGCTAAAACTGTTCGTGGACGGGTGTTTGTTGCCTTGCATATGCACGCAGGCGATGGCAATGTTCACACCAATATTCCTGTTAATTCAGATGATTATGAGATGTTGCAAACCGCACATCAAGCCGTAGCACGAATCATGAAACTGGCACGCAGCCTGAATGGCGTGATTTCGGGCGAACATGGCATCGGCATTACCAAACTGGAATTTTTATCAGATGAAGAATTGCAACCGTTTTGGAACTACAAACAACAGATTGACCCAAAAGGATATTTTAATCGTGGTAAATTGATGAAAGGTTCGGATTTACGCAATGCTTATACGCCATCGTTTGAGTTATTGAGTTTTGAGAGCTTGATTATGGAACAATCACATTTGGGGCAAATTACCCATGCGGTGAAAGATTGCTTGCGTTGTGGCAAATGTAAACCTGTTTGTTCTACGCACGTCCCACGCGCTAACTTATTGTATTCGCCAAGAAATAAAATTTTGGGTGTGGGCTTGTTGGCGGAAGCATTCTTGTACGAAGAACAAACGCGGCGCGGTGTTTCACTCAAACATTTTGATGAATTGGGCAATATTGGCGACCATTGCACGGTTTGTCATCGTTGTGTGAAACCGTGTCCTGTGAACATTGATTTTGGTGATGTAACCGTGGATATTCGTGCCTTTTTGAAAAAATCAGGCAAAGCAAAATTCAATCCATTGACGGCGGTAGGCATGGCATTTTTAAACGCCAAAAATCCTATTGCCGTCAAAACGCTACACGCAGGTGTGATTGATGCCAGTTTCAGGCTGCAAAACATGGGTTATGATTTGGGGAAACAGTTTCACATTGGCGCAGGTAAACAAAAACGCGCTCCCAAAGCCACTACGCAAAAAACCAATATTAAAGAACAAGTTGTTCACTTTATTAACCGCCCATTACCGCGTAATGTGCCACTGAAAACCATGCGTTCGCAACTGGGTTTGGAAGACAACAAAACCATTCCAATTATCCGAAATCCAACGCTGCCTGAAGATGCAGAAGCGGTATTTTATTTTCCTGGTTGTGGGTCGGAAAAATTGTTCAGTCAAGTTGGTTTGGCAACCCAAGCGATGTTGTACCACGCTGGTGTGCAAACTGTGTTGCCGCCAGGATATTTGTGCTGTGGTTATCCGCAAAACGCCAGTGGAGACAAAGCCAAAGCCAATGACATGGTAACCGAAAACCGCGTTTTGTTTCACAGAATGTCCAATACGCTGAATTATTTAGATATTAAAACTGTGGTTGTCAGTTGTGGAACGTGTTATGACGCACTGGCAGAATACCGTTTTGAAGATATTTTCCCGAATTGTCGCATTATTGATATTCATGAATTTTTGTTGGAAAAAAACATCAAATTAGACGGTGTAAAAGGGCAGCAATACTTGTATCACAACCCTTGCCATACGCCAATCAAAACGATGGATGGCACCAAATTAGCCAGCGAGTTGATGGGACAAAATGTGGTGTTGAGCGACCGTTGTTGTGGTGAAAGTGGTATGTTTGCTGTTAAACGTCCCGATATTGCCACGCAAGTTAAATTCCGTAAACAAGAAGAAATTGAGAAAAATCTCACTCAATTGCCACAAGGCGAACCCGTGAAAATGCTGACTTCATGCCCCGCGTGTCTGCAAGGTTTGAGTCGCTATGAAGATGACAATAATTTGCCTGCTGATTACATTGTGATTGAAATGGCAAACAAAATCTTGGGCGAAAATTGGCAAGCAGAATTTGTAGAAAAGGCGAATAATGGGGGGATTGAGAAGGTTCTCTTGTGATTTGATTGTTTGAGATGTTCAGGCTGCCTGAAAGCTAAAAGAGGAGTAGATAATTGATATCTACTCCTCTTTTTCTTATTTACCGAGAACTATCTGGTGTTCTTTTAATTTGAGTCCAAGAATTGCCAGAACCTTGTGTTGGAGGAGCTTTACGATTATCAGGAATAGTTGCGTAGTTATTTTTTACTCCGCCACGTGGTCCAATTTCTTGATAAATACCACCATTTTTACCAGTAGTTTGACCTGGTTTAATTGTATTAGCCATATTAACTTCCTTATTTAAACAGTTAAAGTATGTGTCCATTGTGGGTACCAATTCGTAGATAAAAAATCTACCAAATTTTTATCGCCAAAGAATTGAGTTCTACCATTCTGGGTAAAAACTTTGGCTATGTATTACAACAATGGCGAGTGGATTGCTCATCTAATCATAAAATAGATGACCCAGCATTTAGACTATGTTTAGTAGATAATTTAGTTTTATATGGAATTACAAATGCTGAGCAATTAGCTCCATATTTTGATAAAAAACGTGAAAGGTAAATATTCAGGCAGCCTGAAACGAAAATCAGGGCAGGGCGTGCCCATAGCGCGTTTGAAGTGAACAATGCAGTCAGGTTGTCAGCAGCACGAACCTACCGAAGCGAGTCAGCAAAACATTGCTAACCGCAGTAGGAATTCCCTCCCTTTAGGGAGGGAAGGATGTCAAGAAAAAGTGGTGTTGTTGGCAATACAATATTTGCGCGAAATGTAAAAAAGCAGCCTGCACTTTTGCTCATTTAAAGTGCAGGCTGCTTTTTATTCATCATGCTGATTTTGTTGTTGCTGTATGATTTGGGCTTGCTGTTGCAAAAGTTTACGCTCTTCGGAGATAACAAACCATGTAACAGAAATGGCTGCCATCAAAACAAACGGCATCATCAACCATAAAGGAGCCGTTGGCTCTTTGATGTATAAAAAAAACACCAAACAAACACACGTTGCCATAAACGTAACAATCGCCCTTTTGACAATATTGCGCATTTTCTGTTGCATTTTGCTTTCGGTAAAATCATCAGGATTGAGCAACTCCTCTTCAATATTTTTGGGGTAATACAGATTAAAAAATGCGCCATAAACCATGATGAATACCACCGCTGGAACACTTGGTTGCCAATCTAATAATTGTATGCTTTTCAATATATAAAAAACAGTATCCAATAAAACGGCAAAAAAAGTTAGCTTTGATGCCAATTTGCCTAGCCTTGCATAAAAAGCGTTAATAAGCTGCTGTTGCCGCTCGTCCAAGCCTTGCTCTTCTTTGCCAATGAGCCAGTTGAAAATTTTATTCAGTAATTTGTTCATGTTCATTTCCTTGCCAAAATAGGCTGTTTAAGTCGGTATCAAGCGCGTGTGCTAATTTAATACACAACAAAAGCGTGGGGTTGTAGCGATTATTTTCAATTAAATTAATGGTTTGTCTTGCAACTTCTATGCGTTGGGCGAGTTCTTGCTGCGACCAACCTTTAATTTGACGATACTGGCGAACTTGGTTTGCATTCATAAATATTGATATTTGTCGTGTATAAATGACATTTTAGAGTGATAAAAATCATTTTGTCAAATATAAATGACAAAATGGATTAAAAAAGCAGCCTGCACTTTTACGATTGAAAAGTGCAGGCTGCTTTTTTAATCATTCAATTACTTACCGTCCCAAGTACGCAACGCCTTGCTACGCGCATCTAATTTACCTTGTGGCGTTAAAGAGTAATAGCCTTTTGCCATGCCGCTTTCCCAGTCGCCATAGCTTGGATTGGGCAACACAATAAATTTTGTGCCAAACAACTGTTTGTTTTGGTCAACAAACTGACGGCGTTGGGCGTTGTCTTTGCGATAGGTTTCATCGCCAAAATCGTTCAAGTTGTCGCCCATAAATGCCACAATCGCGTAACCTTGGTCTTGCACTTGTTGGAAGCGCACACTCTTATTAGAGCGGTCAGTTTTGAGCAGCAACGATTGGTCATCAACGCCTGTAAAGCCCAAACGCTTCATGTTTTCCAAAGTCGCTGCTTGTTCTTCTTTTTCCAAGCGGTTGGACACATAGAACACTTTGCCGCCACGCGAATTAACGTAGTTATTGAATTCCACCGCGCCAGCCATTGCCGTGGTTTGACGGGCATTAACCTAGCGAGCCCAGTCGGCTTGTTTAAACGGAATATTGTTTTTGATGCGCCACGCCGCATAAGCCGAGTTGTCCAACATGGTTTCGTCCAAATCCACCACCACTGCTTTTTTCTGTCTGTTTGGTGCGGCTGCATTGTCAAACACAATACGCGCAAAATTAAACGCTTGATAAGACAAGGCTTTAAATTCGCCCGATTCTTGCATCCAGTTCACATTGATTGGCTCTGCGATAGAAACTCCATACGGTTGAATAAGGTGGAAAATCATTGGGCAGCATACGCCATTGGCAACCTGTTTTGGTAATGTACAAAACGGCATTCACTAATTGACGTTTATCCTATTTGTAGTGGCGTAGCTGGTTAAAATGTGGCTCAATCGCTTGCCATTGGGCATCTGTTAAGTCTGTTGGGTAGGATTTTCTAGTCATAAAGATATTTTATCATTTTTGTGAATACAGGTTCTAAGTTTAAATGGCACTGACCCTGTTTTAATGGTTAATAAACGTTATCGCCGATTTTCTCCGCGAGAAGCGGCTAATATTCAATCGTTTCCACTTGATTTTAAATTTGCAGGTGTATCCGATAATCGCCAATATCGGGCGATTGGCAACGCTGTTCCACCTGTATTGATGTGGCACATTGCGAATGTGTTGGCTGAATTAGTATGAGTTTTCAGGTTGCTTGGGTAGTGCTTTAAAAAGTCTGATGGTAAAAATAGTGAAGTATGCTTAAATTTTAAGCATCATACTTTTGGAAGCACTACCAAAACTAACAATGCGATTGCGTTGTTCTCTCCCTTATGTACTACTAGATGTATATGGCGGTTGCAGTCTGAAACCTTTGCAAAACTTCATTTTTTTGATAGTTATAAAAAATAAATTTCTAAAGTTTCAATTAGTTATTTTTTTTTTTTTTTTTTTTTTTTGAATTTATAAATTCAGAGGTTTTGCAAAGGTCTCACTATAAAAGCCCATTTTCAGGCTGTTGTCCTTATTTAAATTTAAAACACTATATTTATCTCTTAATTAATCTAAATTTAAACACAAATATTTGATTTCTAGATATTCATCAACGCCATATTTGCTGCCTTCTCGCCCCAAACCGCTTTGTTTGATGCCACCAAATGGCGCGACTTCATTGCTGATTAATCCCGTGTTGATGCCGACCATGCCATATTCTAACGCTTCGCCCATACGCCATTGTCGGGCGGTGTTGCTGGTGTAGACATAGGCGGCTAAACCAAATTCCGTGTCATTGGCGGCTGTGATGACTTCATCTTCGGTATCAAATTTAAAAATTGGGCAAAGTGGTGCAAACGTTTCTTCTTTTGCCACAAGCATTTGTGCGGATACATCGCGTAAAACAGTTGGCTGAAAAAATGTACCACCCAATTCGCTGCGTTTACCACCGACCAAGCATTTTGCGCCTTTAGTCAGCGCATCGCTGATGTGGCTTTCTATTTTTTCAACTGCGCTTTCGTTGATTAGAGCGGTAATGTTCACGTCTTCGTCCAAACCGTTGCCCTGTTTAAATTGGGCGACTTTGGCAGCGATTTTGTCGCAAAACTCATCGTAAATTTTGGCTTGTACGTACAAGCGATTGGTGCAAACGCAGGTTTGACCGCTATTGCGGAATTTGCTGGCGATTGCGCCTGATAAGGCTTTATCTAAATCAGCATCATCAAACACGATAAATGGCGCATTGCCACCCAATTCCAAACTTAGTTTTTTGATTTGATTTGCACTGTTGGCAAATAATTTTGCACCAATTTCGGTTGAACCTGTGAAACTGATTTTGCGGATAATCGGGTTTTGCGTCAACACATCGCTAATCTCGCTCGAGTTGCCATTCACAATCACGAATAAATCTTCGGGTACGCCCGCTTCATACGCCAAAACCGCTTGCGCGTAGGCACTCAAGGGCGTTAGAGAAGCAGATTTTACAATCATCGCGCAACCCACCGCCAACGCAGGTGCGGCTTTACGCGTAATCATGGCGGCTGGAAAATTCCAAGGTGTGATGGCAGCAGTTACGCCAATCGGTTGTTTAATAACCAATAATTTTTGTGTGTTTTTGACACTGGTCAAAATATCGCCGTCAATGCGCCGTGCTTCTTCGGCAAACCAGCGAATGAAACTGGCAGCATAATCTATCTCACCACGTGATTCTGCAAGGGGTTTACCTTGTTCCATGGTCATGAGTCGGGCGAGATTTTCCTTGTTTTGTTTGAGTGCGTGATGCCATTGCCACAACACGTCAGCGCGTTCTAAAGCGGTGCGACTTGCCCAATTTTTTTGGGCAGTTTGGGCACGGTTGATGATGTTATTAAGTTGATTGGCATCGGTTTTTTTGACGTATGCGATGATTTCTTGGGTAGCAGGATTGGTTACGCTAATAGCGTTGGGGGATTCTGTGAATGAGATATCTGGATGTTGGAGTAATTCATTAATGGTTTTCATGTTAATTCCTTATTCAGGCTGCCTGAAAATAATATTTCATAGTGGATTAAATTAAAATGAGGGCAAGGCGATAACGTTGTACTGATTTTAATTGAATTCACGATAAAATAGCGGCTTTCAGGCTGCCTACTAATTCGCCGACTTTCATGACTGCATGTTCGCCTTGTTCTTCAATTTCGCGCACAATCCAGCTGCCCACAATCACAGCGTCTGCCACTGAACCAATTTTTGCTGCGCTTGCTGCATCGCTAATCCCAAATCCCACACCAATCGGAATATGAATGTAGCGGCGTAACATTGCTACTTTTTCTGCTACCGTCTCCACATTTAATTGTGCTGAACCTGTTACGCCTTTGAGCGAAACGTAGTACACAAAACCACTGGCACGTTCTGCAATCGCTTGTACACGTGTTTCAGTGGTGGTGGGGGCAATCAGGAAAATGCAATCTACGCCACGCGCTTTTAGGGCTTCTTGTAAAGGTGCAATGGTTTCAATGGGGTTGTCCACCGTTAAAACACCGTCCACACCAGCATTGGCAGCAGCTTGAGCGAATTCGGCGTAACCCATTTTGTGAATGGGATTCAGGTAGCCCATCAAAACGATTGGCGTATGTTGATTGGATTGACGAAAACGCTGCATCACCGCCAATACATCGCGCAATGAAACGTGGTTTGCCAGTGCGCGTTCTACTGCGCGTTGAATGACTTCACCATCTGCCATTGGGTCGGAAAAGGGGATACCTAATTCCAAAATGTCTGCGCCATTTGCCACCATACTGTGCATTAATGCCAAAGTGGTGTCCAAATTTGGGTCGCCCACGGTAATGTAGGGAATCAAGGCTTTTTGGGGATGAAGTTGGGCGAAAGTTTGGGCGATTCGGCTCATGTTGTGTCCTTTGGGTAATTGAACAAAATAAAATAAATTATACGCGGATTGGTTGATTGCATCAGAAAATCAGCCAAAAAAAATGCGCGTACCGAAGTACGCGCCAAAGTTTATTTACAAAGGAGAAATAGAGGAGAAACTATTAAGTAGCATGCAACCACTTAATGAAACGCAGTATAAAAGTTTTCATGTTATTAGTCAAATTATTCTAAATGAATTTACATATTTTAACGTAATAATCTTTCAGGCAGCCTGAAAAACACGCGTTTAGTGAAGTGGTTATTGTTTCATGAGTTTTTCTATATTTTTTTGAAGTTCGGTTATATCTAGCCAACCGCCCAAATTAAATAACCCCAACATAATCAACCCAAATGCCATTACCAAAATAAAATAGACCACGTATGCAATCAAAACTTTGCTAATCGGTTGCTGGCTAATTCGGGCAAAGCCAATCAGTTGCGCCCAAAATATCCACAAATTCCACAACTGAAAAATCATCGCCATTTCAGGAAAATACGGTAACAGCAGTAACGGTAGCACCAATGATTCAGTCAGCAATGCATAACCCAAAAAAGGAATGCGTGGGCTACCAAAATATTGCAAAATGCCAGTTGTGGCGCGTGTCAGCAGCAGCCATTTGAGCAGCGCAAACACAAACCCCAGCATCATGACGCTTTGCCCATTACCAAGCATCGGTTTGAGCATCAACGCATTGACCACGCCCACTGCTACCATCAACATCAACATCACAGGCAAACCATAACGATAATGGTCTATTGGGTAAAAACGAAACAGCAAAACATCACGCGCATCGCGTAGTAATTTTAATAAATTAATATCCATTGAATTCCAATAACCAAATTAAATAAATTATTATAAAATAAAAAATGCCATAAAATTGTTGTTTTATTCCACTGTTATTAATTTCAGGCTGCCTGAAAATTATTCAGCCCGAGTAATATGATAAACGTGCGACAAATCGTATTCGCGATACCGAGCAGGTTCGGCACGATGTTCACCTGCGTAACTCAAAATCAAACCAATGTGGCGCGGTTTATCTGTCCAACCAATAAACATACCACTGTGTTCAATATCATGATAGCTATGGTTCACATAATAAATCCAGTCGCCGATTTGTAACTGGTTCGGGTTGGCGTATGTACCGCCGATTTTGTTGGCGTAGATGATTTGACGAGCTTGGCGTGGTACACCTGCGCGAGTCCATGCGGTATCCAAAAAATCCCAGCAACCACCTTTGATGATTTCTTGCATTAAAGTCATTTTGCGTGTTTCAGCTAACACGGCTTTGACACGTCCTTGGCTTTGCATCATGGCTTGATTGATTAGGGAAAAATGATCCTGTGATTGTTCAATAGATTGATGAGATTGTTTGGATTTAGGTGGGGGCGATTGATTGGACTTGGGTTGGTGCGATACATTGCACGCCGCCAGTGATAGTATTAAACAAACGAAACCGATTTTTTTCATGGTTATCTTTCCAATGGCAAACAGTGGTTATGAATTATAGGGGAAATTTTTCCTCGACGCGATTGATGAAATAACTTTACAAAGGATTACGCATTCAGTGCATCAAATTCATAAAATTATTTTGTCAGGCAGCCTGAAAACGCAGCAGCCACGCAACAAATTGTATTTTTCAGGCAGCCTGAAAATAACCGAAAAGTATAATTGAAATACTTACTTGATGAAGTTTTTTCAAAATCATTGACAAAAACTTTACTCAAATTTAAAAAAATTTTAAGCAAGTGTTGAAAATCGGTTAAAATGAAAGCTGTTTGATGGTTCGGTATTTGACAATACTTAGGATGTAAATAATGAATAATAACGAAATTAATAAGGAACGCCGCCGCTTTCTCTCACTGGCGACAGCAGGTGCAGGTGCAGTGGCTGCTGCTGGTGTGGCAACTCCGCTGGTTGCAAGTTGGTTTCCGTCTGAAAAAGCAAAAGCAGCAGGGGCTTCGGTAGAAGTTGATGTCAGCAAAGTGGAAGCAGGTCAATTATTGACGGCTGAATGGCGTGGCAAACCCATTTTTATTTTGAATCGTACGCCAGAGCAGGTCAAAGATTTGGCAACATTGGACGGTAGCCTAACCGATCCCAAATCAGAAGCAGACCAGCAGCCTGAATACTGCAAAAACCCTACGCGCTCTATTAAAGAGAATATTTGGGTAGCGATTGGGATTTGTACCCACTTGGGTTGCTCGCCAACGTATCGTCCAGATGTGGGCGCGGCAGATTTGGGTGGTGGTGCGTGGAAAGGCGGTTTTTTCTGCCCTTGTCATGGCTCTAAATTTGACTTAGCAGGTCGCGTATTTGCGGGTGTGCCTGCACCGACTAATTTGGTGATTCCACCATATAAATATTTAAGCGACAACGTTGTGTTGATCGGTGAAGATTAATTAGGGGAACATAAATGGAAAACCAAAAAAGCTGCAATAAGGCAAAAGCCTTGCTGGACTGGGTGGACGCACGTTTCCCCCTGACTAAAATGTACAACGAACACGTTGGACAATATTACGCACCAAAAAACTTTAATTTTTGGTATTTCTTTGGTTCATTGGCCTTACTGGTACTTGTGATTCAAATCGTGAGTGGCATTTTCTTGACCATGAACTTCAAACCTGATGGCACAACTAATGCTCAAAATCTGCCTGTTGCTTTTGCAGCAGTGGAATACATTATGCGTGATGTATCAGGTGGTTGGATTATTCGCTATATGCATTCAACAGGTGCATCATCGTTTTTCATTGTGGTTTATTTGCATATGTTCCGTGGATTGATTTACGGTTCATACAAAAAACCGCGTGAATTGGTGTGGGTATTTGGTTCGTTGATTTTTTTGGCATTGATGGCAGAAGCGTTTATGGGCTATTTGTTGCCTTGGGGTCAGATGTCGTTTTGGGGCGCACAAGTGATTATTAACTTGTTTGGTGCGATTCCTGTTATTGGTCCAGACTTATCTACTTGGATTCGTGGTGATTTTAACGTATCTGATGCAACTTTAAATCGTTTCTTTGCATTGCACGTTATCGCTGTTCCTTTGGTGTTGATTGGATTGGTCGCAGCACACTTGATTGCTTTGCACGAAGTGGGTTCAAATAATCCAGATGGTGTGGAAATCAAAAAACTAAAAGATTCCAACGGTATTCCATTGGACGGTATTCCGTTCCATCCTTATTACACCGTTAAAGATATTTTGGGTGTGGTGGTATTTTTGATTTTCTTCTGTGGCGTGATGTTTTTCGCGCCTGAAGGTGGCGGTTATTTCTTGGAAAAACCGAACTTTGACCCAGCTAACCCAATGGTTACGCCACCGCATATCGCGCCAGTATGGTATTTCACACCATTTTATGCGATTTTGCGTGCTATTCCATCGTTTGCGGGTACACAAGTTTGGGGCGTATTGGGCATGGGGGGCGCGGTGGTACTGATTGCATTGTTGCCATGGCTTGACCGTTCACCAACTAAATCAGTGCGTTATCGCGGTCCTATTTTCAAAACCATGTTGGTGTTATTCATTATTTCTTTCATTGGTTTAGGTATTTTGGGTGCAATGGTGGCGACCGATTTGCGTACTTGGGTAGCGCGTGCTTTATCTGTGATTTACTTTGCCTTTTTCTTGTTGATGCCAATTTACACGAAATTAGACCGCGATAAATCCGTTCCAGAACGTGTAACCATGGGTACGAACAAACAAAAAATCATGTTCTTTGTGTATGTTGCGATTACTTTAATCGGCGCATACTTGTTTGCAACCAATATTTAAAGGCAGCCTGAAAATGAAAAAAGCATTGAAAAATACTCTTGCTGCATTATTAGTGGCAGCACCCATGGGCGTGGCGGTTGCCAATACCGCACATTATGAACACGTTGAATTGGATCCACGCAACCAAGTGAGCTTGCAACGTGGCGCACAGATTTTTGTGAATAACTGTTTGTCTTGCCATTCAGCATCTGCGATGCGCTATAACCGTTTACAAGACATCGGTTTGACGGAAGATGAAATCAAGAAAAATCTGATGTTTACCACCGATAAAGTAGGCGATGTCATGCAAGCACACATGGCTCCAGCCGATGCGAAAAAATGGTTTGGTACTGTGCCACCTGATTTGACATTGATTGCTCGTTCACGTGGTGCGGATTATATTTATGCTTATTTGCGCGGTTTCTACAAAGACCCAACGCGCCCAACTGGTTGGAATAATACCGTATTACCAAATGCCGCGATGCCACACGTTCTGTGGGAACAACAAGGTGTGCAAGCCGTGAAATTGGATAAAGATGGTAAACCTGTTGTGCATGAAGAACACGGTGTGAAAACACCTCAATTGGAGTGGGAAAGCACAGGTAAATTAACGCGCATGACCAAAGAAGGCGACATCATTACCAACGATTATGATGAATATGTGCGTGATTTGACTAATTTTATGGCGTACATGGCAGAACCTGCACAAGTACAACGTAAGCAAATTGGCTATCTTGTGTTGTTATTCCTGATTGCTGTGATGCTGCCGTTGGCATATTTCTTGAAAAAAGAATTCTGGAAAGACGTGCATTAACCATAGAAAAAGGCTGCCTGAAAGCGTTTCAGGCAGCCTTTTGTTTTTGATTTGATGGAGAAAGTTATGTTTTATGCAACACAAACATTGGCAATTGTCATTGATATTCAGCAACGCCTTGTGCCTGCGATGTTAAACAGTAGAACATTTGTGAATAAATCATGTCAAATGATTAAGGGTTTGAATATTTTGAATATTCCTGTTATTTTAACCGAACAATACCCCAGAGGTTTGGGAAATACGGTTGCAGATGTGCAAATTCTTTCTGGCGAATGGGTATTTGAAAAAACACAGTTTTCAGCACTGACTCCCGAAGTGCAAACGTTGATTTCAAGAAAAAAACCAAAAAATATCATTGTATTGGGTTGTGAATCACACGTTTGCGTGTTGCAAACAGTGTTGGCGTTACGCGAACAAAATTTAAATGTGTATATTCCACAAGAGTGCATTGCATCGCGAACACAGGAAAATAAAAATAACGGTTTGCAGCAGATGCAGGCGGCTGGCGCAATCGTCTCGAATATTGAAAGTATTTTGTTTCAATTATTGGGTGATGCCAAACACCCTAAATTTAAAGAAATTTCTAAATTAATTCAATAGATTGTTTTCACCTTGCATGGAAGAAAGTGATGGCAATGAACCACATTATTCGTTTGGCAACACATGAAGATTTAGCACAAATCGTTGAAATTTATAACAGTACGGTTGCGAGTCGGCAGTCCACTGCTGATTTGGAACCCGTGAGCGTGGCGAGTCGTGAAGCGTGGTTTCAGGCACATCAAAAGCCAAATCGTCCTATTTATGTTTTAGCAAATCAGCTGGACAATAGCGTTTTGGCTTGGGCAAGTTTCAGCGATTATTATGCGCGCATGGCGTATGATATGACTGCGGAAATCAGTTTGTATGTACGCCATGACAGTCGTGGTGTGGGGACGGGCAAAGATTTGTTAGCATATATGTTGATGAAAGCCCCGAGTTTGCACATTAAAAATGTGGTTGGCGTGATTTTTGCGCATAATCATGCCAGTTTGCATTTGTTTGCGAAATTTGGTTTTGTGGAGTGGGGCAGGCTGCCTGAAGTATGCGATATGGGGAATATGCTGGCGGACGTGGTGATTTTAGGGAAGAGAATTAAAGCGTGATGAAATTGACGACACCACCACTTGCGCCAAAAGTGGTTGAAAAATTGGCACAATGGGGTATTTTGAGTGTGGCAGATTTATGCGAATTAAATCCATGCCACGCTTTTTTATTGCTCAAACAAAGCGGTTTGACCGTTACCAAAAGCGTATTTTGGCAATTGGTTGCGCTGTGTGAACAAACCCAAATCGCCCATTTATCGCTTAAACAACGCACCAATTGGCAAGAAAAATTAAATTCATATCCACCTGTTGCCTTGTTTCCGACCGATGAACACATGGCGGAAAATATGCGCGTGGCGTTGGCACAAGCGCGTTTGGCGGCGCAAATTGGTGAGATTCCCGTTGGCGCAATTTTATTGCATCAAGGAAAAATCATTGCACAAGCACATAATCTTTGCGTGGCAGGGCATTCGGTTTGCCAGCATGCGGAAATTCAAGTGATTGAACAAGCTGGGAAAATTTTGCAAAATTACCGTCTGGATGAATGCGATTTGTATGTAACGCTCGAGCCGTGCGCGATGTGTGCGGGAGCGATTGTACAGGCGCGGATTCGTCGTTTGATTTTTGCTGCGCCTGAACCGAAAATGGGCGCAGCTGGCAGCGTGTTAAATATTTTTGCAAACAAGCGGTTAAATTCACATACTGCCGTTAAGTCGGGTATTTTGGCAGACGAGAGTAAAGCCATTTTGCAGCAGTTTTTTCAGCAAAAACGCAAATAATTTTTCAGGCTGCCTGAATAATTAGAACCTGTATTCACAGCCAAGCGCGATGTCTTTTTGCCTCATTTAGCACGCTTGCTGCGTTGAATTTCACGCTAATAGGAACGCTATTAGCGTGAAATTCGCCTGACATTCGTACCAACTGGAACAAAAATCCATTTTACGTTGGCTATGAATACAGGTTCTTATTTTTGATTCTTTTCCAATATGGCAACAAGTTTTTTAAGTGCTTCCAATTCATTGTCTTTTTGCGCAATAATTTCATCTTTAAGTTGAATAATCTGGTTTAATTTTTCAATTTCTGAAAAATGATTGATATATTGTGTTGTACCGTAATAATTTGCGCCCATGTAATCACATTTTTCATTCATAAAAAAGACAACGCCTTTGTCTTGCGTTGTCATCAATTCCACGACATCAATGTTAAATAATTGAGCAATCTGCGTTAATTTTCCCAAATGCAATTTGGTTTCACCGCGTTCAATTTTCGCATAACCGTTTAATGACATATTAAGCCGTTGTGCCATTTCTTCTTGCGACCAGCGATTACTTTCGCGTAATAACCGAATATTGTCTTGAACACTCATTTTTGATACTCACAAAAAAGGAGATTTTTACCACAAATTAGGTAAAAAATGCACATTGTTTGTTGCTGGTTAGTCAATTATTTACATTTTAAAATAGCATCTTTACTTGATTTTTCATTTTACGGAGAGAGATATGCGTCAATTTTTAATGATTTTACCTATTGTGTGCGCTCTGGCGGCTTGCGCCAGTAATGGTGATGGTGCTGGCGTAATTGAAACACCCGATGGCGATAAATATAATTTGAGTATCAGTCCCAAAGGTTGGGTAACGGTTGAAACCAGTACAGGTCGCGCAACTGGTTACAATCAGAATGATTCATTCTATGGTGCGTGGGTTGATGACAGCAAACAAATGACTGAATTAAAGTATCAAGGCAATGAAGCCACGAATATTCCAAAAAGTGGTACAGCTACTTATTATGGTAATGTGGTGCGTGTGGATGGAGCGGGCGAAATTTACAACGCAGGCAAAAGCCGATTAAACGTTGATTTTGGTAATAAAGTGGTTGATGGAAAATTAGAAATGTCAGGGGCGCGTGATGTTACCTTAGAAAAAGGCAATTTGCATGGCGCGAAATTTTCAGGTCAAGCCACTATGTTGTGGAACAGTGGCGGCACTTATCGAGGTACATTAATGGGTAATGGCGCAACTGAAGCGGCTGGTGTTGTGGATTTCAATGATTCTACTTTGAATGCAGCATTTGGTGGTAAACGTTACTAAAGATTGATTGAGGTATGGATATTATGAATAAAAAAATGGTCGTGTGCTTGACTTTTGTGTTGTCTGCTTGCGTGGTGCAGCCACCCAGTGTATCTAGCAATGTAATAGAATCCAGTTCTGCTGGTTCATTGATTAGTATCAATACTGAATATTGTGGTGCTGCCTGTACGGATTTGGCATTGAAAAAAGCAAAAGAAGTTTGTCCTAAAGGTTTTGTGATTAAAAATCAAGTAGGTGGGGTAACAGGTAATTCGCAAGTCGCTTATATGAAAGATGTGAATATGGTCGTTCGTTGCGAAAACTAAGAACCTGTATTCACAGCCAAGTGCGATGTCTTTTTGCCACATTTAGCACGCCTGCTGCGTTGAATTTCACGCCAATAGGAACGCCTATTAGTATGAACACAGGTTCTAATTTTTCAGGCTGAAACCTTTGCAAAACTATCCGTCGTCATTACCGCGTAGGCGGTAATCCATTTTCAATCTTAAATGGATTTTTAATCAATCAAATAAAATCAGTTATCTAAATTTTGCTATTAGATTCCCGCATTCGCTGGAATGACGAGATTTAGGTTAATTTTTGGGTTTTGCAAAGGTTTCAGGCTGCCTGAAAGATTACTTTGTTAATTAACGGATAAAATCACAATTTATCCGTTTTGTAAAATGTTAAAAGTTAAAACTTAATCAATCTCAGTTGTATCGCCATATTGCCCAATGATTTCACAATTGGTCGCTTCGGCTTGGCATTTGGCAAGTAATTGTTTAAATTCAGGTTGCTGTTGTGAAAATAAATGGTATTTATCTTCACGAGTTGTCCAATATACAGCGTATTGACCGTTGCTTTTTTGACCACGCAAAATCGCAATTAAATTTTCGCCCAAATTTTCGGTTTTTTTGACGACTTGGCAATCGCTTTTTTTGCCGTATTTTTTGATGATTTTTCTTACAACATCATGGTTATAACTTTGGGTGTTCAGATGATTGATTTTGTTAAGGCAAGATGCAAGGGCAAAATCATCTATGCCCCACGTCATGGATTGGTTGAAACTTGCATCGTCCCATGAATAAGAAGCCACACCCACCACACCTGTGCTAGGGCTTAACGCCACCGCAATATCGCTTTGCCCCCGCAAAACAGTCGGGTCGGGTTCACGAGAAGGGGTGTAACCACCACTATCAGCGGTACAGACTTTATTAAATACCATATCCATTCTGCCAGTTACTGAGTTGGGTATGCCACATAAATCGCCACCCAAATCTACACCGCCTTGACAAGTACAACCTGCCATAGCCGATTGACTGACCGCCAATCCACCAAACGCACCGATAGCCAATAGGCTTGATAACGCAAATTGTGTTAAAGAAAGTTTTTTCATGGGATTGCTCCTGCTTGTTAAAAAAATGGTTGTAGCTTGGGCAAAAAAATAACACCCAACATTTTAAAATGAATTTTATTTGACAAATGTTTTATCATTCATTTATTACAGACCTTTAATATATTGGTTACAACCAATTATCAGTGTATTTTAACAAACAAAACTTGACACTTAACAATGTTTACCATTTATCTAATAAATTGTGAAGTTTAAGTTTATTTTTATCAATAGGACTTACGCAAACACAACCGAAGGCGACTTCAATTGCTCTCGCAACTAATTGCTAAGTAAGCCATATTTAACTTGATACAACGTTTGTTTTAACTTTCTTGCTTGTCTAGCTAACTGAACCCAAACAAGCATACAACAACAAATATGATTATGCTGAATACGAGCTTTACGACACTGATTGTTTTCAATTCCAGTTAATTGCTTGATTTCACGATGAAACTGCTCAATCTTCCAGCGGATGGTAAACACATTTCGTGTGTCATCTGATGAATCTTGAGTGGTGTCATTGGCGACAATCCAGTCCGTGCGGTTGTCATTCACCGCAACCCGAAACAGTTGCACTTTGTAGTCTTTGGGAAAGCCATGTATTTTAATCAGCTTGCCATTTTGTTGTTCTGTGTCAGTCCAATTTAAGTCACTAACCGCTTTGTAAGGATTTAAGCCTTTTGAATCATCAACTTTACGGTTTGACTTTAAAGGACAGTAATAGATTTTTTGTAAGTTATCGATGTAAAGCATGATGTCTTTGAGTAGCATACCATGTGTCCATGAGTACATATTTGAATTGAAGTTGTTTTTGTTCAATACTGTGTTTTAGCATGTCCTTTAAATGGTCAAGTTTACTTTTGCCATCCGTATTTTTGTCATAGGTACGGTAGTCAATGAGCCAATATTGCTGCGTCTTTGGGTTGACATAAATACAGTTAACGATACAGATGCCCTTGATGATGCGATGGGCATTGCCACTATATTGACGGTTAACCAGTTCGATTTTATGGCTGTGATTCTTGTCTAAAATACTGTCGTCAAAGATGAGTATGCCTTCGTTATCTGGTACGATGTCTTGTTTGACTTTCTCCCATACTAGCTTGGGTGTGAGCTTGTCATCTCGAAGATACCGATTAATGCGGTCGTGGCTTATTTCTTCAGGATGATGCTCGGCATAGTGGGTAAGCGTGTAGTTATTTTGGCTTACCAGTAAGTTAAGTATTGGCAGTAGTCTAGTCGGGTGATGGCTTTTGCTTGCATCCTTTTATGCTACTATATTTTAATCCGCTTAACGCCATTCTCAACACCCAATTAACCCAGCAAATTGAGTAATTGGGTGTTGAATTTGTTGATTCAGTAAACAGCAAAAATTATGCGATAAAATTTTCCGAATAAAACGGTTAGATTGGTGAAACAGATTTTTTGTACGAACTATTTCCATGTTAAATCTCTCTGTTAATTGACCAATAACTGTTTCAATTATACGGCGGCTATTTTTTAGCCATTTGAGAAATTGAGGACTTCTGTCATCTTTCATATTGCTACGATAAGGTGTTTGTAAATTAATATGGCTTTGTTTCATTTCATCTTTTAATTCAGAACTTAAATACCCTTTGTCCGCACCAACAAATCCTGTTTTGCCTTCTAAAAGTTCAGGTAATACCTGCCGTTCATCAACATTGGCAGCTGTAAAAGTAAAGGCTTTAATCATACCTGAGCGAGTAATCAAAAGATGACCTTTAAAACCATAATAGGTCTCTTTTTTGGAAGCGCAATAACCGAACGTCGCATATGCACGAAAATTTTGATGGCGTTTAGCTCGGGCAAATTTACAGACTGCAATAGGAAAGGCATCTGCATAATACTCTGCTTGCTCACACCAATTTGCAGTGATTTTTTGATGCATTTGTTGTTTAACCCAATACAAATTGGCACATTGTTTGGCAAAATTAGGGTAAGAGCCTAAATTGGGAAACCAATTTTGCCAATGTTGTTTGAAATATTGCCAAATTTTTTTATCGGTATCCATACCGAGAAATTCGCCAACAATTTCCATACAAATCAGTTCACAATCTGAAAGTTTGGGTGCAAAGCCACCTTGTCTTAATGGTTTTTGAACGAGCTGATTGTATAAAGCATCTACCATTAGATACGTTTTAATGATAAATTCGTCTTGGGGCATAACTGTCTCTCTTTCGGATTATCTTGACGGGTATCTTTAAGAGTGGGGTTATGCCCCTTTTTATTCAATTGCCATATCTTAATTAGATAGAGTTGAGAATGGCGTCCGCTTACGCAAAATTTATTGGTTTTGCGTAAGTCCTAAATTACTTTGCTGGACGCGTAGTCCTTCAGGCAGCCTAAAATTTTATTGACTCAAATCATTCAAAAAATCTTGCAATTCTGCTGGCAATTCTGCTTTCAAATGCAAACGTTCGCCCGAAATAGGGTGGTCTAAAATCAATTCATATGCGTGTAAAAACATACGTTTAAGCCCTAATTTCTGCAGCCGTTTATTCGCCTGATAATCGCCATAACGCTCATCGCCTGCAATCGGGCAATCTTGCGACTGCATATGCACACGAATTTGATGCGTTCGCCCCGTTTTCAGCGTGGCTTGCACCAAACTCAACGCCGAAATCCCCACCGAATGAGTCAGGCTGCCTGAAAATGTGTTCAACACACGAAAAATGGTGTATGCCGATTGCCCATCTTCTTCGTTGCCCACGCGCACCATTTTTTCGCCAGCCGCGCCCGTGTATTTCACAATTGGCAGTTTAATATGACGATTTTCAGGCTGCCACGTTCCCACACCCAACGCCAAATACACTTTTTTAGGGTGGTCATTTCGCAACATTTCGTGTAATTTAACCAGCGCGCGGCGTTTTTTTGCAATCATCAACAAACCGCTTGTGTCCTTATCCAAACGATGCACTAACTCTAAATACGACTCGTTGGGTCGCGCTTGACGCAGTTGCTCAATCACGCCAAAGCTCACGCCAGAACCGCCATGTACCGCTACGCCAGCAGGTTTATTGATGACAATTAACGCATCATCTTCAAACACAATGTCAAATTCACGTGCAGGAATATTTTTCAGGCTGCCTGAAAAATGTGGGGGCAATTTTTCTGCTACCCGAATGGGCGGAATGCGCACCACATCGCCGATTTGAATGCGTGAATCAGGTTTGGCACGTCCTTTATTCAAGCGCACTTCACCCGAACGAATAATCCGCTGAATATGGCTTTTGGGTACGCCTTTTAATATTTTAATCAAATAGTTATCTAGTCGTTGTTCGGCATCATGTTCCTGTACGGTCAGATGGTTCACTAAGTCTTTGCTAATTTTTGGCATTTTATCTATAATCCACATTAATTTTAGGCAACAGTTATCGCCTGAAATACGGTTGATGCAATTTATACGGCTTTGATTTAATTAGAAAATAAATTTTGGCAACTTGCACGCCGATGGTATTAAAAAAGCCGTATGTCGTCATTTTACAAAAAAAGTACTTTGCACGTTTTCCTTTTTGTTGCTAGTCAGTCTAAAGCAACAGAAATATTGTTTGAATACAAAAAGATAGACGATGACTGAATATATTGTTTACTGAAAAATTATTTTTCAGGCAGCCTGAAAAATCATTTATTGCTTTTTCAATTATTGTGTTGCCATTAAAATCATATTATTCCGTGATTTTTAGGCAGCCTGAAAACCCAATCACGTTCTTTATTAATCGTCAAAACTGCACACATCGCAGCGCACCACGCGCCACCACGCGAGTAGTTTCTCAAACTGAAAACGTGTTAATCTTTTGAAAATAAAGGTATAACATGAAAAGAATGCTCTTCAATGCCACGCAAGCCGAAGAATTGCGCGTGGCAATCGTTGATGGACAAACCCTTTTGGATTTGGATATTGAAACCCTAGGTAAAGAACAACGTAAAGGCAATATTTACACGGGAGTGATTACGCGCATTGAGCCATCTTTGGAAGCGTGTTTTGTGGATTATGGCGTGGAACGTCATGGTTTTTTGCCATTCAAAGAAGTGTCTCGTGCTTATTTCCAAGATTATGAAGGCGGCAAAGTTCGTATTCAAGACGTGCTAAAAGAAGGTATGCAAGTCATTGTTCAAGTGGAAAAAGACGAGCGTGGCAACAAGGGCGCAGCCTTAACCACATTCATCAGTTTGGCAGGACGCTATTTGGTGCTGATGCCCAATAATCCGCGTGGTGGTGGCGTGTCGCGCCGAATTGAAGGCGAAGACCGCGCCGAATTGAAAGAAGCCATGTCGCAATTAAATGTTCCTAATGGCATGAGTATTATTGCGCGTACTGCAGGAATTGGGCGCAGTGCAGAAGAATTACAGTGGGATTTCAATTATTTATTGCAATTATGGCACGCAATTGAAGAAGCTGCCGCCGCGCATAAGCAACCCTATTTGTTATTTATGGAAAGCTCGTTGGTTATTCGCGCCATTCGTGATTATTATCGCCCTGATATTGCTGAAATTTTGGTGGATAATCCCGAAGTTTTTGAGCAAGTCTCTGAATTTATGAGTTATGTGATGCCAAACAATTTGTCGCGTCTCAAACTCTACGAAGACCACACACCTTTATTTTCGCGTTTGCAAATTGAGCAGCAGATTGAAACTGCATTTGCGCGATCGGTAAGCTTACCAAGTGGTGGCGCAATTGTGATTGATCATACTGAAGCCCTTGTTTCTATTGATGTAAACTCTGCTCGTGCCACGCGTGGATCGGACATTGAAGAAACCGCATTCAAAACCAATATGGAAGCGGCTGAAGAAGTTGCGCGACAAATGCGGTTACGTGATTTGGGGGGCTTGGTGGTAATTGATTTCATTGACATGGAAGACGCTAAGCATCAACGTGAAGTGGAAAATGTTTTACGTGACGCGCTCAAAAAAGACCGTGCGCGGGTGCAAATGGGTAAATTATCGCGTTTTGGTTTGTTGGAATTGTCGCGCCAACGCTTGCAGCCTGCACTTTCGGAAAGTAGCCATATTGCTTGCCCACGTTGTGCGGGTACAGGGGTGATTCGTAGTATTGAATCCACCGCATTACACGTTTTGCGTTTGATTCAAGACGCCGCAATGAAAGAAAATACGGGCGAAGTTCATGCACAAGTGCCAGTTGATGTGGCGACTTTCTTGTTGAACGAAAAACGCGCTGAATTGTTTGGCATGGAAGAACGTTTGGATATGTCGGTGTTTTTGATTCCGAATCCACATATGGAGAATCCACACTATGAAATCACGCGGATTCGTACCGATGATGTGGAAGAAAATGTGTTGCCGAGCTACAAACGCGTAACGCAGCCTGAAAAAAAAGAAGCCGTACCATTTGCTAACAAAAAAGGTGAAAAAGTTGTGCGTCAAGAACCTGCTGTCAAAGGTTTGAAACACGCTTCTCCTGCACCAAGTCAAGCGAAATTGGAAAAATCTTGGTGGGATAATTTCAAAGGCTGGTTGGGAGGCATATTGGGGCAAACAGAAAAAACGCAGCCTGAAACACCTACTGGCAAAAAACTGAAAACAACAAATAAACGCAATAATCCAAATCGCCGCCAGCAAAGTAATAAACAACGCCGACAACAATCCGAACAGCAACAACCTGTTATGGATGCTGGTAAATCGCGTTTGCAATACGATAAGCAACAACAGCAACGTCAAAATAAAAATCAGGATAAACCGTCTGATAAGCAAAATCAAAATTACAATGCCAAAGCCGAGAATCGTAAGCAGCGTAATCAAAATAAAAATGCCAAACAGCAGCCTGAAAATAATGTTAATTTGACTTTGGACGCGCTTGATGCTGTTGCGGAAACACCAAAACCACGCAACAACAAACAACGTAATCAAAATAAACAAAAACCATTGATTGTGCATTTGGGAGGCGAGGGCAATAAAGACAATCGTAAACCGCGTAATCAAAATCAGCGTAATCAGCAAAAACGTGCGATTCCGTCTGCGGCAAAAATGGAGCATTATTTGCATATTGGCGATGCCGCAGAACGCGTGGAAGAAGCTGTGGCGCACGTTTTGAGTAAGGAATATCCTGAGTTGGCAGCCGAAAGCAGCTTGGTGGCGGAGTATCGGGCTCGTATTGTTACAGTGAATGTGAATGATGATGAGTTTGTTGCTGAACAATCTGTTGAGGTCGCAGAAACCACGCCAGAAACAACCGAATCTGCACCTTTGGTATTGGATTCTACGCCAGCAGTCGTGGATTTTAGTGGTTTTGAGACGGTAGATGGTGAGGATTTGTTACAGTTCTTTGATGATGAAACGTCTACCCAGACCATTGAGCAGCAGCCTGAAACTTCAGTGCAATTGGCTACAGAAAATACAGCAAATACAGAATCAGAAAGCAGTGATTTATTTGATTTAACTGATGATAATTTGGCAGTTGCGGAGGCGGATACTGAGACCGTTGAATTGGCAGTGGCGGAAGCACCACTACAATCTAATGTTGAGTTAATTGAACAAGTTTATGAATCAATTGAAGAAATTGATATTTTTGCAGGGATTGAATTAGGTCATTTGCAGTTGGTGCAAACCAGTTCGCAAGCTTTGGCAGAAGCCGCGCAACGTGTTGAACCTGAAAAAGTGTATGGCAGACGTTACAACGATTTGCCCATTCCGATGCCAAAAGAAAATAATATTCAAATGATTCAAGTAGAAACCATTCAATCTGAATAATGTTAATAAACATCCGCTTATTTGTGTGAATACAAATAAGCGGATTTTTTCAGGTTGCCTGAAAATGAATCAAATTAATGGCGCGAGCAATTTCGCAAATGCTTCTTCAAATTGCGTCAAACCATCATTTTGTAAACGTGTTGCTAAGGTTTCAAATGCTACGCCTAATTTTTCCGCTTCGGCAATTTGTGCGAGTGCTTGTTCGGTGTTTTGTGTCAAAGTGCTGGCGGCGGTGCCATGTTCCATAAAGGCTTTGAGTGTCGCATCGGGAACGGTATTGACGGTGTCTTCGCCAATTAAACTATCTACATATAATGTATTTGAATAATCAGGATTTTTTACGCCAGTAGATGCCCATAGCAATGAAATTTTATTTGCACCTTTAGCAGCCAATTCCTTAAATTCAGGCGTGGAAAAATATTCTTGCCAATCGTGATAGGCAGCTTTGGCTAAAGCGATGGCAATTTTGCCTTGCAAATGTTCAGGCAGCGTGGTATCTAACGCATTGTCAATACGCGAAATAAAGAAACTTGCCACCACATGAATGTGATTGATGTCGCCGCCTGCTTCCAAGCGTTTGTGTAAGCCTGTGGTGTAGGCAGTATAGGCTTTCAACGTTTGGGCGCGTGAGAACAGTAAGGTCAAATTTACGTTGATGCCACTGATGATGAGTTCGGTCAAAGCCACTAAACCCTCATTGGTAGCCGGTACTTTAATCATCACGTTGGGGCGATTGATGGCAGCGTGTAAGCGTTTGGCTTCGGCGATGGTGCCAGCCGCATCACGTGATAATTCAGGCGACACTTCTAAACTCACAAAACCTGTTTTACCACCCGATTGGTCAAATTCAGGACGGCATACATCGCAGGCAGCCTGAACATCGGCAATCGCTAAAGTCTCGTAGATTTCTTTGGCGGATTTGCCTTGTTTTTTCAACGCGTCAATTTCAGGAGCGTACAAATCATCGCCAGAAAAGGCTTTTTGGAAAATGGCAGGATTAGACGTTACGCCGCAAACGCCTTGTTCCAGCATTTTGGCTAATTCGCCGCTTTTCACCAAGCTGCGCGATAAATTGTCCAACCAGATTTGTTGTCCTAATTTTTTGACTTCAGATAAAATAGCCATATTTTTCGTCCTAAAAAATGGGTTGAGAAACGTCAATCCTAACCCTTTTTATTTGATTTGGATAGGGGCAATTGCTCGCGCAGCCCAAAGGCTGCCTGAAAAATTAATTTACCTAAAAAATGGAAAATTCATGAACACATCTTATCATTATATAGAATGGGCAAAACAGGCTTTGCAGACCGAAGCTGATGCGATTGATGAAATAATTTCTCAAATTAATCAGACATTTATACAAGCAACTAACGCCATTTTAACTTGCACAGGACGTGTCATTGTGATGGGCATGGGCAAATCTGGACACATTGGGCGCAAAATTGCCGCCACATTCGCATCAACAGGCACACCTGCATTTTTCGTTCACCCTGCCGAAGCTGCACATGGTGATTTGGGTATGATTGTAGATGGTGATGTGGTGTTGGCGTTGTCTAATTCGGGTGAAAGTGATGAAATTTTAGCCATTATCCCCGCACTCAAACGCCGTCAAATCACACTGATTTGCATCACGTCTAAACCAAACAGCAGTATGGCAAAACACGCTGACATTCATATTCAGGCAGCCGTCTCGCACGAAGCCTGTCCTTTGGGACTCGCACCAACTTCCAGTACCACGGCGGTGTTAGCGTTGGGCGATGCGTTGGCGATTGTGCTGCTCAAAGCGCGTCAATTCACGACCGATGATTTTGCGTTGAGTCATCCTGCTGGCAGTTTGGGGCGGCGGTTGCTGTTGACGGTGGGCGATGTGATGCACTCGGGCGATGATTTGCCTGCGGTGATGGAATACACACCGTTGAAAAATGCGGTGATTACCATGAGTGAAAAGGGTTTGGGCATGTTGGCGGTGGTGGATTGTTCAGGCAGCCTGCAAGGTATTTTGACCGATGGTGATTTGCGCCGTTTGTTTCAGACGCGTGATTATTTCGCCGATTTAACTGTGAATGATGTTATGAAAACCAATCCGACCACGATTACACCAGAAAAACTGGCCAGCGAAGCCGTGAAATTGATGAAGCAAAAACGCATTAGTGGATTATTGGTGTGTAAAAACAACATCTTAATTGGTGCATTAAATATGCATGACTTATTGAAAGCGCGTGTGATGTAACCCAATTTCTTTTCAGGCAGCCTGAAACAATCTGATGTGAATGCTGCCGAGTTTTTTGTAAATCTGTTAAAATACATACATATTTTATTTTCAGGCAGCCTTTTTATGTTTGAACACATTTCCTCCGATACCATTCAACGTGTGAGAAGCATTAAGTTATTGATTTTAGATGTAGATGGAGTATTGACCAATGGTCAACTTCTGATTGGTGAGTCAGGAGAAATATTTAAATCATTCAATACATTAGATGGTATCGGTATTAAAATGCTGCAACAATCAGGCATACAAACCGCCGTGATTACCGCCCGAAATGACGCAGCAGTAACCGCGCGTGTGGAACAGTTGGGTATTACGCATTATTTCAAAGGTATGCACAACAAAAAACTTGCCTATGAACAAATTCGCCACAAAATACAACTCACTGAATTAGAATGCGCATTTGTGGGTGATGATGTGATTGATTTGCCTGTGATGATACGTTGTGGTTTTCCTGTGGCGGTGCAAAATGCTCATCCATTTGTGAAAGAACACGCTGCTTATATCACGCAAAATTTTGGCGGAGCAGGGGCGGTGCGTGAAGTAACCGATTTGATTATGCATGCGCAAAATACCTTGCAAACCGCATTAGAAGAATACATTAAATGAGATTTCGTAATTTAATTTTTCCATTTTCACTGGCGTTGATTTTGGGGGGATTATCGGCGTGGTTGGAACGCATCAGCACGGTCAGCGTGGAAGAAGTGAAACTTGACCCCACCAAACCGCAATACATCATGACTGGTATGTTGGCGCATCGTTTTGATGTTTCAGGCAGCCTGAAAGAAGAGTTGCTGGCGGACAAAAGTTGGCAATTGCCCGACCAACAGAATGTATATTTGCAAAATGCGGATTTGCATACATTTCTCAATGATAAACCACAATATACCGTGAATGGATTGTCGGCGCGTTATCATTTGGAAGAGAAAAAAGTGTATTTTGAACAAAAAGTATTATTGGAAAAAATGCCTGATAATCAAAGACCTGCTGCTACAGTGGAAACCGAAAATTTAACTGTGGATACAGTTGCGCAAACCGCCCAAACCGATGCGCCGATTTTCTTTACTTATGGCAAATCACGTGGAAGCGCAGTGGGCGCATTTTATGACCATAAAACAGGCAAATTGGATTTGCCACATCAAGTGAAAGCCTTAATTTACGATGTTAAAACAAAGAATTAAATGGATAATTGTCGCAATTTTATTTTCAGGCAGCCTGAACGCTTATGCACTGGAAAGCGATCGCAATCAACCCATTTCTATTGAAGCCGACCAAGGTTCGTTAGACCAAAAAAATCAAGTAACTGTATTTACAGGAAATGTGGTGATTAAACAAGGCAGTTTGAATTTTCGTGGTAATGCCGTGCGTGTGGCGCAAGACAGCAAAGGTAACCAACTGATTCAAGGTGAAGGTAATCCCGTACATTTCGGGCAACAGCTTGAAAATAAAGGTTATGTTGAAGGTTCGGGTAATCAGGTAGAATATGATTCCGCCACGGGTTTGGTCAAATTATTTGGCAATGCGATGGTCAAACGTGGTGGCGACGTGGCGCGTGGTGCAGCGATTACCTACAATATGCGTACAGAAGTGTACACCGTGATGGGCAGCAAAATGACAGGCATTTCCAGTGGCACGAAAAATGGACGCGTTAGCGTGATTATTCAGCCCAATACCGTGAATAAAAACAAGAAATAATTTTTCAGGCTGCCTGAAAATATGAATATTATCAAATATGACAACACAATCTCATCTCCACGTTCAAGGTTTACAAAAAACTTTTAAAAAACGCCAAGTGGTTAAAAATTTCTCGCTGGATATTGATAGCGGCGAAGTGATTGGTTTGCTGGGGCCAAATGGCGCGGGCAAAACCACCAGTTTTTATATGATTGTTGGCTTAATCGCTGCTGATGCTGGTACGATTATGCTGGACAAACAAGAATTGCGCCATCTTCCCATTCACGAACGTGCGCGTGCTGGCATTGGCTATTTGCCACAAGAAGCGTCTATTTTTCGCAAAATGACGGTAGAAGACAATATCCGTTCCATTTTGGAAATCAATTTGCGTGATGCTACGGAAATTGAACGCCAACTCAATAAGTTATTAGACGATTTGAATATTGGGCGATTGCGCCACAGTCCTGCGCCTGCGTTGTCGGGAGGGGAACGTCGTCGCGTGGAAATTGCGCGGGTGTTGGCGATGCAGCCGCGATTTATTTTGCTGGATGAACCATTTGCGGGCGTTGACCCAATTGCCGTCATTGACATTCAAAAAATCATTGAATTTCTGAAACAACGCGGTATCGGCGTGTTGATTACCGACCACAATGTGCGCGAAACGCTGCGAATTTGCGACCGCGCCTACATCATCAGTGATGGCATGGTGTTGGCATCTGGCAGACCTGATGACTTGGTAAACGATGAGCAAGTTCGCAAAGTCTATTTGGGCGATAATTTTACTTATTAATTTTGTTTGAATTTTTCAGGCAGCCTGAAAAATACGCCCCTTTTTTCCATTTTTTGACTAGGTATTCATGAGTTCAAATCATCTGCATCTAAAATTGCGACAAACTCAACAACTGAGCCAAAATCTTCAATATTCCCTGCGTGTATTGCAAATGTCGGGACAAGAGATTGAGCGCGAAGTGGAGGAGTGGTTGGCAGATAACCCCCTTTTAGAGCGTGTCGCCACAGACGATGCGCCTTTGGAGGCTGGGCGGTTATCGGCTGCTATTTCGCAAACTCATCGCAATGTGGGTGGTGATGATGCGGAAAATTCATGGGAAAATATCGCTAAAGAAGATGATTTATATGCGTATTTACACGCGCAAGTGTGCGAGCATCCTTTGTCGGATGTGGAGGCCGCACATGTGCATATATTAATTGATTTTTTAGATGAGCATGGTTATCTTACTGAATCTGTTGATGAAATTATTGAGAATACGCCGTTGGAATGGATGTTATCTGAAGAAGATATTGAACAAGCCATTGAAAATTTACAAAGTTTTGATCCCGCAGGCATCGCAACCGCCAATTTGGAGCAATCTTTGTTGCATCAATTGGCACGTTTGCCAGCCAGTTTGGAGCGGCGTTGTGCAGCGCAGATTGTGCAATCGCATTTATCTGAATTAAAACAAGGTAATAAACAAAATGCCACTTTTCTTGCTAAAAAGTTACCTGATTATGATGTGGAAACCATTCAGGCAGCTTTAGAGATGATTGGCGAATTGAATCCGTATCCAGCTTACGGTTTTGCGACTGATGATCCGACTTCGTATATTAATCCAGAAGTTATTGTAAAAGAAGGGCAAAATGGTTGGTATGTACAAAGTAATGATGCGATGTTCCCGCGCATAGAAATTAATTCCGAGCTAACAGAGGCACTCAATCAAACTGAACAAGTGGACAGTGTGTGGAAAGAAAAAGTTGTTGAAGCTAAACAAAAATTGGATATTTTGACTTTGCGAAAATCCACAATTATGAGAATCGCAGAATATGTAGTTGATAGACAACAAGATTTTTTTGATTTTGGTGAAATTGGTTTGGTGCCGATGCTGCTAAAAGAGTGCGCACAACATTTAGATTTAGCCGAAAGCACCATTTCACGCGCCGTCAACCAAAAATATTTGAGTTGTCCGCGCGGTATTTTTCCGATACGCTACTTCTTCAGTCAAACTGCTGTAACAGGCGAAGATGATGAGGGCATCAGCCAAAATGTTATTAAGGCCATGATAGTTCAACTCATTGGTGGGGAAGATAAAAATAAACCCTATAGCGATAATGAATTAATGAAATTATTGCAGCGACAAGGCATTAACATCTCCAGACGCACCGTTACCAAATACCGTGATTTGCTGCAAATCGCACCTGCAAGTGGTCGCAAAAATTAGAACCTGTATTCACAAATTTCAAAAAAATAACCAATTGAAAATTTAAGAATTTATTTTTTATAACTATCAAAAAATGAGGTTTTGCAAAGGTTTCAGGCTGCCTGAAAAAAACGATCATTTATAGTTAAATAAAACAAGCATGGTACAGCGTTGTTATTTTACTTCAATGACCGTTCTTTTTTTTAATTCAATTAGTTGCTTTTACCAAACCATTTTTCTCTGATTTGTTGATATTTGCCGTTGTCTTTCAGTTTTTTCAGACCTGAATTAATTTTGTTTAACAAATCATCATTACGTCCTTTTTTTACCGCAAATGAAAATTGGTTAACAGGTGAGTTGGGGTCAATCAGTGTATACATTTTGGTTGTGGGGTCTTGTGAACGCGTGAATACATAAAATTCCAAAACGCGTGCGTTATCGTAAGCAGCATCTGCTTTGCCATTTAACACATTTGCGATTTCCAAATATGGTGTTTCAGAATTAATCATAGTAGCTTGATTATCTGAAACAATTTTTTCTAGTGTGGCTTGACCTGCTGCCCCATATTCTGTTGTGAATACTTTGCTGGCTCGCACTGCTTCATTAAATGATTTAAAGGGTGGCTTGCCTTCCGCTGTTTTGTCTTTCAATACCAATGCCCATTTTGTGTCCATATAGTTGTCGGAAAAATCGTATAATTTTTGGCGTTCGGGCGTGACCACTACGCCTGCTGCCACGATATCATGTTGATTACTATTCAATTCTTCCAAAATACCTTGCCATAATTGCATTTTGTATTGCAACTGGAAACCTTCTTCTTTGCCAATTTCATTGAGTAAATCAATGTCAAACCCAATGGGGTTGCCTCTTCCATCGCGTTGAACGAAAGGAGGAAAAGCAGCTAAAGTGGCTACGCGATAAACGGGTAAGCCTGAATGTGCCGTTGTGGCAGGTGTAGATGCAGCAGCTTCGGTGGTGGTTGCATCGTTTTGTTTATTACAAGCGGTTAATACGCACATAAATACGCTTAATAGACCTAAACGATTAAAGGTTTTTTTAATCATGTTAATTTTCTCCTAAAAAATAATTAAACGAATATTTTTGATTAGTTAGTAACAACGGTAAAGGTTTCAGGCAGCCTGAAACCTCTGCCAAACTTCTATTTTCCGCCAAAATAAGTAAAATTTAAATATATCAATCAGCTAAAATTATGAAATAATCATTTTAGCAGGTTTTGCAAAGGTTTTAGCTTGAAAGTTTTATTTTTTATGTGCTAATGCTGCTTTGACGAAAGCTTCAAATAATTTGTGTCCTTTACGCGGATTAGACGTGAATTCTGGGTGAAATTGACATGCAAAAAACCAGTCATGATTTGGAATTTCAATTGTCTCAACCAAACGCTCACGACCAATAGACACACCACCAAACACCAAACCAGCATCTTCTAATTGCTTGATATAATGATTATTCACTTCGTAACGATGGCGATGGCGTTCGCGAATTTGTGTTGCGCCGTAAATTTTAGCTGCCAAACTATTGGGTTTCAATTCCACCTCTTGTGCGCCCAAACGCATTGTTCCGCCTAGGTCTGCATTTGCATCACGTTTTTCAACGCTACCATCAGCTGTTTGCCATTCGTCAATCAATGCGACCACGGGGTAAGGCGTTTTCAAATCAAATTCAGTTGAATTGGCACCCACTAAACCTGCTACATCTCGTGCGTATTCAATCAACGCAATTTGCATACCCAAACAAATACCTAAGTAAGGCACATTATTTTCACGCGCAAAACGTGCTGTGGAGATTTTACCTTCTACACCACGCGAACCGAATCCCCCAGGCACTAAAATCGCGTCAAAATTTTTCAGGCAGCCTGTACCATTTTTTTCAATGCTTTCACTGTCAATATAGGTAATTTGCACATCGGTTTGCGTGTGAATACCTGCGTGTTTTAGGGCTTCGGTTAAGGATTTATAAGATTCTGTTAAATCTACATATTTTCCCACCATGGCAATTTGAACGGTGTGTTTTGGATTTTGAATGGCGTAAACAATTTTTTTCCATTCAGTTAAATCGGCTTGTTTCACATTCAATTGCAATTGCTCGCAAATAATATTATCAATGCCTTGATTATGCAACATTTCTGGACATTCATAAATGCTGTTCACATCATAACTACCCACAATAGCGCGTTCTTCCACATTGCAAAATAGGGCAATTTTGCGGCGTTCGTCTTCGGGCATGATTCGATCCATGCGACAAATCAAAATATCAGGTTGCAAACCAATACTTAACATCTCTTTAACGGTGTGTTGTGTGGGTTTGGTTTTGATTTCGCCAGCCGCCGCAATGTACGGTACATAACTCAAATGCGCAAATAACGTATTGGTACGCCCCAATTGCGAGCGCATTTGGCGAATGGCTTCCAAAAATGGCAACGATTCAATATCGCCGACTGTGCCACCAATTTCCACAATTGCTACGTCTTTGCCGGCTGCACCTTCGTGAATACGGCGTTTGATTTCGTCGGTGATGTGTGGAATGACTTGTACTGTGCCACCTAAATAATCGCCACGGCGTTCTTTGGCAATCACATTTTCATAAACTTGCCCAGTGCTGAAGCTGTTTTGGCGCGACAAAGTGGCGTTGATGAAACGTTCGTAGTGTCCCAAATCCAAATCGGTTTCCGCGCCGTCATCGGTTACGAACACTTCACCGTGCTGAAAAGGACTCATGGTACCAGGGTCCACATTAATATAAGGATCTAATTTCAACATGGTTACATTCAAACCACGAGATTCTAAAATCGTTGCAATAGAAGCGGCGGCGATACCTTTCCCTAAGGAAGAGACAACGCCGCCAGTTACGAAAATAAATTTTGTCATGATTACAATACCTGTGTTGGAATGCATGATTTTAACGCAAATTTTGACAAATAAAAAGGTTTCAGGCTGCCTGAATAGAATATTTATTGACCATACGATTTAATATTTCAATGAGTTAAACCAATTTATTTTTGCATTAACTTGGCTGTTTTGGCAATTCAATTTATAATTCTAGCCTTATTGAAAATTGACAAATATTCACAAGAATTTAATGACATCAAAGCAGGAGCAGTTCAATGCAGGATAAGCCGAAAACTTCTTTATTAAGCAATCTGTTAAATTTAATTCGGTTGCCATTTTTTTCAGGCAGCCTGAATAAGTATCGTCTGCTGCTAAGTTTGATTAGTGCGCTTATGTTATTGGCGGTATTGGTGTTGGGATTGAGTATGTGGACGACCAATCAAATGTTGGCGCATACCAAGACCGTGGATATTGCAACGCGCCAAGGCATACTGGTGCAGCAAATCAGTAAAAATGTGATTGATATTGATTTATACCTTAAAGAAGCCAACAATTTGGGGCAATTTATGGGTGCTGATACGATTGCGTTGTCTAATTTGCCAGCCAACAGCATTACACGTATGAAAGAAATTCCACAATACGCCATGCAATTTGAAAGTAATTTACAAGCTTTTGAAAAAGGTGGAAAAATTTTAACACCAGAAGGTTTGGAAGTGAATATTGTGGCGTTGCCTAATCAATCGCCTGCACGTGATGCTTTGCAAAAAATTCGTCAAAATTGGACAAACTACCAAAATTTAATTAATTTATTGGTGCAAGATTCTAAAACAGGCAGCCTGAAAGTCCAAAATATTAATAATTTGGTTAATTATGTGCGCCAATATAATCAAACCATGCTGGTTGATGGTAATCAATTAACGTTTGCTTTATATGATGAAATCAATAAGAAAGCTCATTCATGGCAAACACTGCAATTGGCGGGTATGGTATTGGCATTTGTATTGTTTGCTGCGATTGCATTTGGTGCGATGCGCCGTTTGATTGCTGCCGATACGCAATTGAAAAATGCCAATGAAGAACTCGGTGAAATCATGTCTGCGATTCGTGAAGGTTTGTTTTTGGTGGAAAAAGACTTTACGATTGGCAAACAGCATTCTGCACCATTAGAAGAAATGTTGGGACAAACCGATATTAAAGGGAAAAATTTCCTTGATGTGATTGCACCCATGCTGCCTGAAAGTGAATTGGTTAATACGCAAATGTTTATTGAGCAATTGTATAATCCTTGGGTGGTAGAAGATTTGATTGAAGATTTGAACCCATTGCATCGTATTGCCATATTCTCTGAACAAGGTTTGCCACCTAAGTATTTGGATTTTAAATTTTTTCGCGTTTTCAAAGATGAAAAAGTGGAACGTATTTTGGTTAGCGTGATTGACAGTACGGAAAGCGTGGTATTGGAATCCAGCTTACAAGCACAAGAAGAACAAGAAGAACGTGAAATGGAAATGTTGAATGCCATTTTGCACGTGGATTCGCGCATCTTGAACAATTTTATTGTCAACAGTCAAGCCAGACTAGATGAAATTAATCAAACCTTGCAATCGCCTGAAACTGGTCTGAATGAATTAAAAGCAAAAGCCAGTTTTGTGGCGCGTAACATTCATACATTAAAAGGCGAAGCCAGTGCAATGAATTTATCGCGTATGGTGGATATTTGTTGCACTGTGGAAGATTCATTGGCAATGTTGCGCCGTCAAAACAGTTTGAGTGGGCAAGACTTTTTTGCAATTGTGGTGTTGTTGGAGGATTTGTATCGTTTGCTGGATATTTTACGCAGCTACGAAAATCGTTTGGAGCCGAAAAATGAGCAACCTGAAGAGCAATCCATTCAATCTACCATTTTATTAGAAAATCAACAGCTTCAAACTTATACACAAGATATGGCTGAACGCAATGGCAAAAAAATCAGTTTGCTTATGCAAGGTTTTCAAGAATACGAAATGGACAGCGCACAACGCAAAACATTACATGAAATTTTAATGCAATTGGTGCGTAATTCTGTGGTGCATGGCATTGAATATCCGTCAGTACGCCGCAAACGCAATAAGTCTGAAACAGGCATCATTAAATTTATTTTGACTGCCACTGATAATGGTCAATTGAATTTATTAGCAGAAGATGATGGTAATGGTATTGATTTTGAAGCGATTCGCAATAAAGCGGTTGCGGAGGGGCGTTACACCGTAGAAGAAGTGGGACAATTGAGTAAAAAACAATTATTGTCTTTAATGCTAGGGGCTAATGACATTTTAGCTATAATTTCAACCAAATCAAAGCACAAGCTAATGATACAGTACTTTCATAATTACGTTTTAATTTATCGTACCGTGTTGCCAGCGCACGAAAATGCTTTAATCGTGCAAAAGCGTTTTCTACCAAGTGCCTGATTTTATATAAATACCAATCTGTGCCCACATTAAGATGTTCTCTATTTTTCTTATATGGAATATTGGCTTTACTTTGTTTAGACTGAATTAACCGACGAAAAGTATCACTGTCAAAACCCCTATCAGCACACACGGTTTCATTATCACTTAAATCCAATTGTGCCAATAAATCAGGCGCAACAACAATATCATTTACATTACCAGCTGTAATGATAAATTCAATTGGATTACCACAAGCATCAACCGCTAAATGAATTTTAGACGTATGACCACCGATACTCTTACCAACAGCTTGATGCGTAATGGATTGTTTACCCATACCGTGTTGATGAACGCGGATATGGCTACCGTCCATAAAGACCCATTCCATATCGGGTGTATCTACCAAATGTTTGAATAATCGGGTAAAAATACCGCGTTTAGACCAGCGATTGAAACTTTGGTAAAGGCTGTTTGCTTTACCAAAATAACTAGGTATATCAGCCCATTGGCAGCCTGTACGTAAGCGAAATAGGATACCTTCTACTGTTTTGCGTAAATTTTTCTTGCGATAAATGCCAAGCTGTTTCAAAATAGGCAACAGTCTTGACCATGTTTCATTTGTAAGCGTGTTTCGGGACATGGCAAAGGTTTGGGATGGTTGCGTGGAAACAATATCTTAAATCCTTTGCCTCTTTTTTTGAATTGTCAATAGCCCCTAAGCGATGGATTTTCCACTGCTGCGCAAAACACTGAAGATGCAGGAAAAGGTGTGGGTATGGGTGTGATTCGTCAGTCCATTCAAAAAATGGGTGGTAAATTTAATATCAATACTGCTTATGAGCAATACACACGCTTTACCATTAGTTTCCCACCGAAACAGCCTTAAAAAGGGGGGTAATTTATGTATAAACTGATGATAGTTGATGACTCTCAAATTATTTGTAATCGCATTGAGCGCGCTGTTCGTGGTATGATGATCGAAGTGGTGGCAACTGCTGCTAACGGTAAAGAAGCAGTAGAATTATTTAAATTACACCGTCCTAATTTAATTACGATGGATTTAAATATGCCTGAAGTGGATGGCCTGACTGCCATTAGGCAAATTATCGCACAAGATGCGCGAGTAAGTATTTTGGTGGTTTCAGCAGTGTCGGATAGAAGAACAGGTCTGAAAGCGTTGCACAGTGGAGCGCGTGGATTTGTTCAAAAACCATTCACAGATGAAAAGTTGATTATTGGATTGAATAAATTAATCAATCCCATTATACGATAATGCAAAAAATATTTGACAAAAATGTAATAAAAGTACATAATACAGTCCATCTAATCGCGAAAGTGGTTGGATATTTCTCCTCTATTTCTCCTTTGTAGATTTGGCGCATATTCTTAGCAGAGTATGCGCCTTTTTTTATTTATAGTCAGTCAGTTAAAATTAAAAATACGACTGTGTTGGCTGTGAATACAGGTTCTTACTTTAAACGACTATATCATCTTGACTCTTTGTCATTTTTTTTCATTAGCCAATTTAGATACGGTTTGGGTAATAAATTTACAATTTGAATGAAATATTTCATTCTTTTGGGAAAAATAGCGGTATCACGACCCGAGTTCAATGCCGCTAAAATTTCATTCACAGCGCGTGTTTCACTGATTAGAAAAGGTTTGTGTTGGGCATTGCCTCCGTTAATTTGTCGTAAAGTTTCAGTATCCACATAACCACTGGCAACACATAATACATTGATTTTATTTGGTAACAAGGCTGAACGATACGCGGCGGCGGTGTGCCACATGGCACGTTTGCATTGGGCGTACACGCTGGTGTAGGGATAATCCACCAAGCCCGCCACAGACGACAAACATACCAATGTTGCCGTGTATCCGCAGGCTGCCTGAACATGCCGCGCCGCCCACGCAAAACACGTTTGAAATGCTTGTAAATTAACCGCCAACATTTTTAGACTGTCTGCTGCATTCAAATCAAAACGCCTTTCGTTGAGATACCAACCTGCCGCATAAATGATGCGCTGATACGGTGCATTTTCAGATAATTTTTCTAATAAATCATTGAGTTGAATAGAATCACAGACATCGCATTGAATGATTTGCCAATTGGGAAATAATGGACGTAACACATTGATTTTATATGATGAACTGCCCACTACGCTGACTTGCCAATCTTGCTGTTCGTGGGCTTTTGCCAATGCTAAACCGATGCCGCTTGTTCCGCCGATGATGAGAATTTTGGGTTTCATAAATTTTCATTTAAATAAATCAAAGTGTTATTGTATCCATATTGCCATTGTGCGTCTATTTGTTCGGCGAATGTGTCGGGGTTGCCTATATTCACTTTCAGGCTGCCTGAAAACCAATCATACGATTTTGACACATATTTTCCTTTTAATGCCAATTGGTTATCTGAAAAAGGTAATGGGTGAATGCGTGCGTGTTGCTGCATAAATTGTTGAATTTCGGTATGGCGTAAATTAGCAGGCGTACCAAAAATGCGCAAAATGGCTGGTTCGGATAAATATTTGTTATAAAAAGATTTTTGTTCGGTTATTACATTGTCGGCAAGCGTGGCGAGCCATTCTAGTGGCAGTAAATCCATCACACCTCCCATGCAAAATCCAATATTATCAATGAAAACAGGTTCTTGATAATACATATCTGCCACAGATGCAGCTACGGCAGCCTGAAGATTGGGAGTAAAAATAGGTTGAATTTGACGGTCTTGGCGATGCGGTGCGTGGTAGGCGGCGATATTTTCAGGCTGCCTGAAATGTTGTTTTTTTGATGAGAAAACAATATATTGCCAGCGCGTTGATTGAGGCAGCAAACGACTTGCACCAATTAAAATATCAGGCGTGTGATGTAGCTGTGGATTAGGCAGCGATGCAGCAAAGTCGGCAACGGGTTGCAGCCATGAATTAGGTTGTTTAATTGGTTGAAATAAAGCATATTTTTTTAATTCGTGCAGCAGTGAATGGAAAGTATCGCGCTCATGCACACGTTGTAGTCGTGCTTCTGAACGGGTTTGCCAATAACGCAAGGCTGCTTGAAGAATAGGGGTAAACATGTGTTTTGGCTGACGAGGTTGTGCCAATTGACACAAAGTTTGGTGCAAAATAGGCGATGTGGCGATTTCATATAATTTTTTAGAATCAGGTGCTTGTGATATCAACCACGCAGCAATACTGCCACCGCAAGTGGCAAAAATAGCAGATGGTGCGGGCTGATGAGCAGACCATGCAGCATAACTGCCCAAGTAGTAGCCAAATCGTGTTCCACCACCTGTAAAGCATTGTATAGACGAATATTTTCTCATATTAATTGGGTAATGTAAAAAAGATCAGGTCGTTTATTCTAATGGTTAATAACAGTAGAAGTAAATATCATTAAGATTGGTTATTTTTGTTGCGTAAATTGAACACAATGCTTAATTGAGAATGTTAAATCATTTTAAATTTTAAAAAATATTTAAATTCAATTAAATAGGTTTTTATTATTAATAATAAAAGTTATATTATTTTGAAATTAATTATATTTTGTGAAATAAGAATGTTGATGAAATAAAAAAAAGAAAATACAATACCAAATAACGTTAATTTTCAGTTAAATGATATTAAATATTGTTTGATTGTTAATTTAACTTTGAGGAAGGTAGTTCAATTTTTGCATTTTTTTGTATAAGGATTTTCAACCATGAAAACAAACTCTTTGGCGAAATTTAGTTTAACAATCATCGCTGCTATGGTATTGGCGGCTTGTGGTAGCAGTGGTGGTAGCGATAGCCCATCTACTAATTCAACAGCGAGTACAACAGCAGCACAAGCGGCTGCTAAAAAAGCTGCTGATGAAGCTGCTGCTGCTAAAAAAGCTGCTGACCAAGCTGCTGCTGCTAAAAAAGCTGCGGATGAGGCTGCTGCTAAAAAGGCTGCTGCCGCATTGGCTGCTGAAAATTCAGATCGTAAAGCCGATAATGCTGTGTTACGTCCTACCCCAACAGGTTCTGATTTATTGGAAAAATCTAGTGTAGGCGCAAAAAATGTAGTAAAAAATAATTCTAATTTAACTACTAACTACAGTTCTAATACGGATTCTACATCTAATACGCCAGAATTAATGAATGTACAATCTCCCGATAAAGATTTAAAAACTTTAGTAGTGGGTCAGGCTCCAGATAACAAAGGTACAGTGAAGGTTGCTTATTTAGCTGGTTTGGAAAACTTATCAAAGGCGGCACCTACAGACGGTAAATTAACATTCGAGGCTGCTGTTAAAGCTAAAAAAGATGATAAAGCTAAAGATGATAAAGCTAAAGATGATAAAGCTAAAGATGATAAAGCTAAAGATGATAAAGCTAAAGATGATAAAGCTAAAGATGATAAAGCTAAAGATGATAAAGCTACCGTATCTGTATATGTATATACCGTACAAGCAGGACGTAAAAATTATACTGAAAACTATGGTGATGGTGATGATCCTAGGGGCTATTGACAATTCAAAAAAAGAGGCAAAGGATTTAAGATATTGTTTCCACGCAACCATCCCAAACCTTTGCCATGTCCCGAAACACGCTTACAAATGAAACATGGTCAAGACTGTTGCCTATTTTGAAACAGCTTGGCATTTATCGCAAGAAAAATTTACGCAAAACAGTAGAAGGTATCCTATTTCGCTTACGTACAGGCTGCCAATGGGCTGATATACCTAGTTATTTTGGTAAAGCAAACAGCCTTTACCAAAGTTTCAATCGCTGGTCTAAACGCGGTATTTTTACCCGATTATTCAAACATTTGGTAGATACACCCGATATGGAATGGGTCTTTATGGACGGTAGCCATATCCGCGTTCATCAACACGGTATGGGTAAACAATCCATTACGCATCAAGCTGTTGGTAAGAGTATCGGTGGTCATACGTCTAAAATTCATTTAGCGGTTGATGCTTGTGGTAATCCAATTGAATTTATCATTACAGCTGGTAATGTAAATGATATTGTTGTTGCGCCTGATTTATTGGCACAATTGGATTTAAGTGATAATGAAACCGTGTGTGCTGATAGGGGTTTTGACAGTGATACTTTTCGTCGGTTAATTCAGTCTAAACAAAGTAAAGCCAATATTCCATATAAGAAAAATAGAGAACATCTTAATGTGGGCACAGATTGGTATTTATATAAAATCAGGCACTTGGTAGAAAACGCTTTTGCACGATTAAAGCATTTTCGTGCGCTGGCAACACGGTACGATAAATTAAAACGTAATTATGAAAGTACTGTATCATTAGCTTGTGCTTTGATTTGGTTGAAATTATAGCTAAAATGTCATTAGCCCCTAAGTCTAAACTTAAAGTTTTGAACGCTAAGGGTGAAGATGCATCAGCTGGTAATGAACTCCGTAAACCTAAATCTGATAATACTTCGATTGTTGGTCAAATGTACGGTGCGAAAATCACTAATGTTAAAGAAGATGGTGAAGAAACAAATGCGCCATTTACCCAAAAACCTTATAAGAATGTTCAGTATGGTAGTTTGACTTCTGCTTTACATGCCCAAGATATTTCAACATTAGAAAATGGGGACGAGGTGGATACTAAAATTGCTAAGTATGGTTACACTGGCACTCTAGGTACTGAAGATAATTACTTCTACCGTTTAAATGAGAATAACATGGATGTAGCTGGATTGAAAAAACTTAAAAATGATAATCCAAACACAGTGTTGAAATACGATGGTCATGCGGTAACTTATGGTATTGATAATAGCTGGGTTGGTCCAGCTAAAGCCAAAGTCAATAGTGTACCTACAGCCATTGTGGCTGCTGAGAAAGCAGCTGACTCAGGTTTAGTGAGTGGTACACATGTTACTGCTAAAATTAACTTGAATACCAATGCTGTAGAAGGTAACTTGTACAATAAATGGTATGATGGTGCGTTGAAAGGCGTTAAAGATGTTCGTTTAGTAGATTTTACTGGTTCTATGTCTGAGAATGGTAATATTGCTGGTACATCGCATAACAACATCGATAATACTGGTGGTTTATTTGGTGCATCTTTAAATAAAGAGGCAACAGAAATGGGCGGTGTGGTTTCATCTAATGACCATACAGCAGGAAATAAATGGGGTGCTGTATTTGGTGCTCAGTTGACAGGTCGCGAAACTGTTGTACCTGCTAAAACAGGAACTCCTGCTGATCCGGTTAAGCCTGCTGATGAACCAAGTATTAATAGTTCTGGTAATGTTACTAGATAAGAACGGTTTTATGCTGATTAGTTAGGTTATCAACTCTTACTTGATACGGCGCAAATTAGGTGATTAATTTGTGCTGTATCAAGTTTTTCATATTCATATTGATTTTTGATGGTCATGTTGATAAATTAATAATGGAAAAATGGTTCAGGTAGCCTGAAAGGTTTTTTACTTAATGTAAGGATTTAAATATGAAAAAATTTAGCTCGTTATTGTGTGCAGTGATTTTGTCTGCACAATCAATAACGTATGCTGCTGAGAAATCGCCAGATATTAACAATCATTACTTGGAATCGGAGACAACGCCAGTAGTTACTCAATCCACTACGCCATCTGATGATGATAAATTACGCGGTCAAAAAATCAGTACTGATGTTCAGCCAGCAAAAAAAATGGATTTAACCGAAACAGAATGGCGCGCTAACCCCACAAAATTACAGCAAACATTATTATTCTTACTGGCGACTAATCAAGTTAATCATCTGAATAATCTACCTGAATTATATGGTTTATTGCCAGCGAATACACGCGATGATTCATTAATTGAATGGGCACACGCCATGCGTTTGACACAAACCAATCTAAGGCAATCTATCCATGAATATCGTATTTTGCTGGGTAAATTTCCTGATAATGATTTTATTCGTTTTCAATTAGCTGCATTGCTTTATCAAAATCAAGAATTTGACGCAGCAAAAGGGCAATTTCAAAAACTCCGTGCATCACCACAAATGACAGAAAAAGACATGGGAGTATTTGATAAATATTTGACAGCGATTGAAAATAAAGATAAGTGGCATTTTTCATTGGGAACTTCATTGTTAAGAGATAAAAACTTAACTGAAATGGCTGCCGAAGGAACCGTGATGACATTACCTAATGGCGCTACTTTCACACAAATTACCCCCAAAGAATCAGGAACAGGTTTCAATTTTGGTGTCAATACAGAAAAAAGATGGTCCTTACAAAATGGGCAATATATCGGACTAGCAGGTAGTGGCAATTTAAAATACTACTGGAATAATCATAAATTTAATGAATTAACTGGCTATATTGGTACAAGTTATGGTTATGCCAATTCTAATATTGAAATGAAAGCAACGCCTTATTATATGAAACGTTGGTATGCTGGCGGTGGCAGTAATGATTCAGATAAATTAAAATCTTATACCCACTCACTAGGGATATCAACTTCTTTGGCGGCATGGTTGACACCCACTTTGAAACACTCAACCTACGCCAACTATTCGCATGAAACTTATGCTAATGATAATATGGATAAACGCTACGGCGGAAATATTAAAAGTGTGGGTACATCGTTATTGTATTTACGCGGTACAAAACAGTATTTTGGTTCAAGTTTGGATTTAATGCGCCGTGATGTGGGTACTGAAACGAATTCGTATAAACGTTATGGTGGGCGAGTATTTTGGGGACAGGAGTGGCCCAAAGGTTTTGCAACACAAGCCAGCCTAAGTTTGGCAAAACGAAAATATCAAGCTCCTTGGCTTGGTATTGTGCGCCGTAGTGATAAAGAATGGAATGCTAATGTGTCTTTATGGCATAAAGCGGTTCATTTTTATGGTGTTACACCGCGTTTGACTTTTAATTATCAAAAAACAAAAAGTAATATTCCTATCTATTCATATGATAAAAATATTACTTATATTGAATTAGATAAATCATTTTAATGTTTGATTATGATAAATAAAGCAACCATCGTCCTGAAACGGTGGTTGCTTAACTTATTCAATTCTCAAGCGAATTAATCATCACGTTTGACACGAATCACTTTGCCTGTTCGGGCATCTAAACGCACATCAAATTCTTGTCCTTTTTTATCAATTACTTCTACATCAAAATATTCTTTTTTGGAAAAGTCGTGGTATTCAAATTCCACGTCTTTCACATAACCACCTCCCACTTGTTGTAAGGCTTTCTCGCCAGCTGCCTGATGAGTGATGTATTGAGCATGATTTTGTGCATAGATGCGGTCGTCATCGTCTGCCAAAGCAGGTGTTACGGCAACAGCCAAAGCGGCAAGCAATACAGATTTTGTGAAGATATTCAATTGTTTCATATGTTTTTCCTTAAAATGTGTTGAAAATTATTGACTACGGAAGACATCATAAAATAGAAAACTTAAGACAAAATTAAGAACCTGTATTTATAGCCAACGTGAAATGGATTTTTGTCCCAGTTGATATGAATGTCAGGCGAATTTCATGCTAATAGCGTTCCTAAAAGCACTATAAATTGTCCTCACGGCATTGTCGTGCATTGATGTAACATTTTTATTTTATTTGACTATTATGGTGCTAAAATGACGCTTTTTTCTTCAGGCAGCCTGAAACAAAATGTCGCTCCGCAAAAAAATCGCTACTCGAACCGTTAATCCGCAATACGTCAACACACTCATGCAGTCAGGCGCAAATCCACTCATTGCTCAACTTTATGCTGCGCGTGCCGTGTTTTCAGCAGACGAATTATCCGATCAACTTAATTTATTGATTCCCTATCAACGGCTTAGCTATTGCGAAGTCGCCGCCGAACGCATTGCCCAATCCATTGAACAACAAGAAAAAATTTTGATTATCGCCGATTATGATGCCGATGGCGCAACCGCTTGTTCTGTAGGCATGAAAGGTTTGGGCGCAATGGGTGCGGTGGTGGATTTTTTCGTCCCTAATCGCTTTGAGCACGGTTATGGCTTAACTCCCGAACTTGCCGATATTGCAGCTGAAAAAGGCGCGAAACTCATCATTACGGTAGATAATGGCATTTCCAGTTGCGAAGGCGTGGCGCGTGCCAAAGAATTGGGCATGGACGTGGTGGTAACCGATCACCATGTGGCGGGACGATATGTGCCTGATTGTATTATTGTGAATCCAAATCAGCAAGGTTGTGATTTTCCAAGTAAAAATTTGGCTGGTGTGGGCGTGATTTTTTATGTATTAATGGCATTGCGCGTGCTTTTACGAGGACGTGGTTGGTTTTCAGGCAGCCTGAAAGAGCCGAATTTGGGTGATTTGTTGGATTTGGTGGCGGTGGGGACGGTTGCCGATGTCGTACCACTTGACCACAATAACCGTATCCTCGTGTCGCAAGGTTTAAAACGCATTCGAGCTGGTAAAACACGTGCAGGTATACAGGCTTTGTTTCAGGTTGCCCGATTTGATTTTCATAAAGCACAACCTGTTGATATTGGTTTTAAAGTTGCGCCGCGCCTCAATGCGGCTGGACGACTGGACGATATGTCGGTGGGGATTGCCTGTTTGCTGTCGGATAATTTGGAAACCGCACAACAGCTAGCCAATGAATTAAATCAATTAAATCAAACGCGTCAAGAAATTGAACAAGATATGTTGCAAAATATTTTGGGCGAATTTCCCGATACGCTGCCTGAAAATCAAACCACATTAACCGCCTACCGTGATGATTTTCATCAAGGCGTGGTGGGGATTGTTGCCAGTCGTTTGAAAGACAAATTTTACCGCCCAACTTTCGTGTTTGCGCCTGACGACAATGGCGATTTGCGTGGTTCGGGGCGGTCTATTGAAGGCGTGCATTTACGTGATGTGGTGGATGTGGTGGCGAAAAAATACCCTGATTTAATTAGTAAATTTGGCGGACACGCCATGGCGGCAGGTTTGACGATGCGTGGTGATGGTTTGGTAATTTTTCAGGCAGCCTTTGAAGAAGCGGTGCGCGATGTGGTCAACAAAGAAATTTTGTCGCAAACTTTTTTAACCGATGGTAGCCTGAAAACCGAATATCTCACGTTAGAATGCGCCCAAATGCTCAATAGCCAAGTATGGGGGCAAGGTTTTCCGCAGCCGACTTTCTGTGATGATTTTATCTTGTTACGTCAAGAATTTATCGGTAAAGACAAACAGCATAAAAAAGCATGGTTACGCAAAGATCATCACGAATTTGAAGCCGTGTTTTGGCGTTGTGCAGATGAATTGCCCGATGAGATTCGTGTGGTGTATCGTCCTGTGGTTAATGAGTGGGGCAACCGTGTGGATTTGCAACTTTACGTGGAACATTGGGAAGAAGTTTTGCCATTTTAATGATTGGGAAATCAATTTATTATGTTAGAAAATCAATCGCCTATTGTTCGCCGTTTGGTGATGTTTTGGTTGCCCATTATGGTGGTTATTGGGGTGTTTTTGTATCTGTCGCAAACGCATTACGATGCTCAAAAAGAAGCGCAATACGGTTTGCAACGCCTGAATTTTTGGCGTAGGCAAGCTGGTTTGCCCGTGTTAGAACGTCAAGCAGCACTGGAACAAGCCGCGCAAAAACACGCCCAATATTTGACCCACAATCCAGATGGACACGATGAACGCAATCGCAGTAACCCCCATTTTACAGGTGCAGACCCACAAGAACGCGCCAACGCTGCAGGTTATCCAGCTGCCGTATCTGAAAATTTGACCATCAGTCATTTTGCGCGTTCAGGCAAACGCAGCGTGGACAGTTTGATGACTGCACTCTACCATCGGCTTTCGCTGCTCAATCCCGACCAAGATGAAGTAGGTGTGGCGTGGGCGCGTGGCAAAAACAGCGCGTTTGTGTTGGAATCAGGTAGCAGTCAAGACCGTCAATTATGTGAACAAAATCATTCGGTACAAGCCAAATATATTTTAACCATGATATGTCATAATAAAAAAGTGGAAATTCATGTAAATCAAGCACCTATTATGCAAAAGATGGCGGTTAAATACCCAATTGGTAGTCAAATTGAACCCAGTTATGATGGCAAAGAACAACCCAATCCCATGCCACAAGCCGACAAAACAGGTAATCCAATTAGCATTGCTTTTTATGGTGAAACTCAACCCATTCAAATGATTTCATTTAAATTATTTCAAGATAATCAACCCATAAATGATGTGAAAATTTTGACTGCCAGCAACGATATAAATCGGTTATTGGCGGAAACCGAATTTGCGTTGTTCCCGATGAAATCGCTTGAATTTGATAAAGATTATCGCGTTGAGTTTGCATATCGTCAAAATAATCAAGACAAAATCGAAAAATGGCAATTTCACACACGCAAAAAAAAGAATATTTTTGAATTTTAATTAGTGAATAAATTGGCAAAATATTTTTTTCAGGCAGCCTGAAAAAATCAAATTGCGCAAAAATAAATACAGTGAAATAAAAAATGAATACAGATGCACTCATTGAAGCCGCGCTTTTAACGCAGCCTGAAGCCGTTTCCGAACTCACGCTCCGCCGACTCGCAGACCCTCCGCTTTCCGAAGACGAATTGGCAGAAGCCATGGATTTGTTGCGCCAACGTTGGCAGAATCGCGCTTTACAATTGGTTCACACGCCATTAGGTTGGCGATTTCAAATTGCGTCTGCGGCGTTTGAATGGCTGGGTAATTTGCACGAACAGCGCACACCGCGTTATTCTCGTGCTGTGATGGAAACGCTTGCGATTATCGCTTATCAGCAACCTGTTACGCGTGGTGATATTGAATCAATTCGTGGTGTTACCGTGTCGCAAACCGTGATTCAAACGCTGCAAGAACGCGGCTGGATTGAAGTGATTGGGCAACGCGACAGCATTGGTAAACCGTCTTTATGGGCGACTACCGATCAATTTTTATCGGATTTTCAATTGAATAGTTTGACTGATTTGCCGCCGCTAACCGAATTAGGCGAACTGGTTTTGCCCGATTTAAATGCCAATGAATCATGTGAAAAATCTGAAAGTCAATAAAATGGAGAAATTTGCATACAATTGTTAAAAAAAGATTGGTATCACGGCGCATTTACGGCTACAATTCCCGAACGGTTTTTTTGAATAACAATAAATACGGAGCTTTTCCAATTATGAATACTAAAGGACAATTATTACAAGATCCTTTTTTGAATGCGTTACGCAAAGAGCATGTGCCGGTTTCCATTTATTTGGTCAATGGCATCAAATTACAAGGTCAAGTGGAATCGTTTGACCAATACGTTGTGTTGTTGCGCAATACTTCCGTAACTCAAATGGTATACAAGCACGCCATTTCTACCATTGTGCCAGCGCGTTCTGTGAGTTTACAGCACGATGGTAAAACCGCCAGTCGTCCAGCCTTGCAACAAGTGGAAACCGTTACCGAAGAAGTCATTACATTGGATAATTAATTCAAGAATAATTAATTCAATTCATTCAAATAACCACCGTCTAACAGGCGGTGGGTTAGGGCATGACGGACTGGAAGTTTGCTTAAATGGCGTGTCCTAATATCTCATTACATACTGATATTCTTTCTTTTATTCACTCAATTTTATAAAATGATTATTTTGCTTGTGGATTAATCAAGATTTCCACGCGGCGGTTTTGTGCGCGACCTTCAGCAGTGCTGTTACTAGCGATGGGTTGGCTGGCACCATGACCTGCTGTGCTGATACGGCTAGATGACACGCCTTTGCTAATCAAATATTGTGCCACTGCATTGGCACGGTTTTGCGACAATGGGATATTGATGCTGTCGTTACCTGTACTGTCGGTATGACCGATGATGCTGATGGTGGTTTCGTTGTAAGTTGCCAAAGTCTGTGCAGCACCATTCAAAGAATTTTGTGCGTTAACAGATAAATCGTAGCGACCAGTGGCGAAAGTTACGTTTTCAGGCATGGTCAATTTGATTTGGTTGCCCTCACGCTGTACTTCTACACCAGTATCAGCCAATTGTTCGCGTAATTTTTTTTCTTGGTAGTCCATGTAACCACCCACACCCATACCCAAAGCACCACAAGCAGCGGCTGAATTACGTGCACCTTTGCTGCCGTGTGTGATGGCACCAATGATACCGCAAGTTACGGCAGCACCCATGCCATAAACAGCGGTTTTGCTGGCTTGTTTTTCGCCAGTGGTTGCGTTGGTTACGCAGCCGCTCAAGCCCAATGCTGCCAAAGTTGTTGCCAGAGTGATTTGTTTCATCATTGTCATAATATGGATTCCTTTGTGAATGAAGAATTAAGTGGATACAAAAAATGAATTATGTGAATTTCTTTTCAGGCTGCCTGAAAAAATATTTCAGCAAGCACAACTATAACCGAAGTTTTTTTATTTCAATAGGGCAATAACGCGAAATTACGCTTACAAATAATTTCTTAACGTTTCCACTGGCTACGTGAAAAATGCCACAACAAAATCACGCCAACTATGGTGCAAGTAGGCATCAGCCACGCCAAAATTTGTGCTGTGCCGTTATGCAATACCGTTGCCAAAAAACCGACCATTGCACCAGTAAGCGATTGATTAGCAGATAATAAAGCGTTTGCACTGCCGCTGTCTTCACGAAAGTGTTGCATAAACAAAGCCTGTGTGTTGGCAACCACCAAACCTTGTGTTCCCACGGATAACATCACGCACAATACTACTACCGCAAAGGGTGGCAATCCCATTATCAATACACTTGCACCCAAAATTAAATTTGTTAATAATTGAATCACTATGCCCCATAGTAAAATATCTTGTGTGCTGCTGTCGCGTTTTAATCGCCATGCGGTGATGCGGTTAAACGTTGCCATGGTAATGATATTACAGCCAAATGCCCACGCATATTGTTGTGGTGTCAATCCATATAATTCCATGTAAACAAATGGTGATTCAGTTAAAAAAACCATCATTGATGAAAATGAGGTAGCCTGAAAAAATAAAAAACCCAATGCCTGTTTTTGACCCAATACACGGCGATAACGCATTAAAATATTATGGAAAATATGGCGTGTGAATGGTTCGGCTTGTTTGCGTTTGGGTAAAAAACGCCATAACAGCGCAAACACACTCGCACCATAAAAACACAGAAACGCAAAAATACTGCGCCAACCACCCAAATTTTGCAGTACCGCCCCCAGCATCGGCGCAGCCAACGGCGCACCCATCATAATAATCCCAATTAAAGCAAACATTTGTGCCGCATATTTGCCATCGTAATTGTCGCGGATAATGGCACCGACCGTTACCGCTGTCATACCCCCACCTAAGGCTTGTAGCAGGCGTAGTACCATCAATTGATTAGCAGAATTCACAAAAATCAATATGATAGATGCTACAATGTAAATTAATAACCCTGTTAGCGCGATGTTTTTGCGCCCTTTGATGTCCGACAACGAACCGCCGAGCAATTGCCCAGCCGACACACCCAAAATAAATGTACTTAAACTGCGCTCAATCAGATGAATATCTGTATGCAAATCTACAGCAATATTTTTGATTGCAGGTAAATACGCGTCCACCGAAAATGGCATAATAGCGACCATAATAGCCAATAATATTGCCATTTGTTTATCAGATAATGTTTTTTGATTCATAAAATTTCCTAAAAGAATTCAGGCAGCCTGAAAGCAATCGGCTGCCTGAATCATATCAGTTAATTAATGTCGGTTAGATTTTTCTTTGTGCTGTAAAATGGTACGATCCAATTTATCCATTAAGGTATCAATTGCGGCGTACATATCTTTTTCCACTGTTTCTACATAAACATCTTTACCAGATAAATGGATTTGTGCAGCGGCTTTATGATTCACTTTTTCGGTGGACAGTGTGATGGTAGCAGAAATGATGTCATCACTGTGGCGATTGATACGCGCCAATTTGGTGGTAATGTAATCGCGCAATGAGTCGGTAATTTCAAGATGTAAACCATTGATATGTAAATTCATCATACAGCTCCTTGATAAAAATAAATGGGCAAATGCCACGCCAAATGATTTGACGCAAATGTATTTTCGGACAGTTGGCGTGAAATTGCAATATCTAAATTATTTTTATTTGTTTTTGTACCTTTTGCTTGTGTTTTTATTTTAAATGACAATACAACCTTTTCAGGCAGCCTGAAACCCTATTTCTTGCGGGCAAATGGTATTTCAATAAACCGATTACCCAAATACGCCAAAGTGATTGCCATCACATAAATCACAGGTAAATGCCACACATAGCCGACAAAATTTCCCTGTTTAAATATAAACATTTCCAACACGCCAAACCACATAAACAACACCAAGCCATGTACCAAATAAATCGCGTAACTTAAATCCCCTAGTTTGACTAAACCTTTATGATTCAATAAATTTGCAAAATTGTATCCGTGTGCCACAAACGCAAACCAAATCGCCAACAAAATGCGCTGCTCCCAAGAATAACCGATTGTTTTAAAAAATAAATAATAAGTCAGTGGCAACATAATGATGTGAACAATCACAGGATAATGCTTCAGGCAGCCTTGAATCGGTTTGGCTAAAATCAGCGCAGGTATTGCCAAAATAAACAACCAATAATATTGTAAATCAGAGTGGTAACCGATAACCCAGTATGCCAGCCCAATTGCTATCCATGCGGCAGCCTGAAAGTTGATTTTACGATGATAAATCATGTGGATAAGCGGTAAAATTGCATATACAGCCCATTCGTACACTAACGTCCATTGCACACCTGCAATCATTAAATGCGTAATATTTTGAAAATTAACATTTTGAAATAACAACCATTTGATTATAAAATTTAAAAATGCCGTTGTATCCTGAACGTGAATGGGTTTGGTCAAAAAACCAATCGCCAAAACCAATAAAAACACAGCAATATAAAGCGGATAAATGCGTTTGATACGCGCGATATAAAATTCCAGCCAATTTATTTCGGGCGAACGGCAAATTTTCAGCAAATGCAAATACGCACTCATCAGAAAAAACAGCGACACAGAAATCGCGCCTAAATTCACAATCATCAACGTACCGTTTTTGCCCCAGCCGCCCAACTCGCGCCAACCATAAGTATAATAAAAATGATGGCTTATCACGGCACAAGCCAGCATACCACGTAAACCGTCAAGTTGATGGCTACGCGCATGGGCATGCGGATTTTCAGGCTGCCTGAAGAGGTACTTGCAAGCCACCGCTGCAAGTGTGATGCAAATCAGCGTGGCAATTAATAGGATAATAGTATGAGTCATTGTGAACTTTCTAATCTGTATAACAAAGCTCTGTTTGTTTTGAAACAGAGCTTTTGATATTTTCAGGCAGCCTGAAAATCAGTTTTCGCAATTAATTATGTTTGCTGCCCATAATTGCGATAAATGGTCTGAAATTATTCCCACTCAATCGTGGCAGGTGGTTTACCGCTTACGTCATAAACTACGCGGTTAATACCTTTGATTTCATTAATAATACGATTGGAAACTTTACCGAGCAATGCGTATGGCAATTCTGCCCAATGCGCTGTCATAAAATCGCTGGTAACCACCGCTCGTAACGCAACGACATAATCATATGTCCGCCCATCGCCCATCACGCCTACTGATTTCACAGGCAAAAATACTGCGAATGCTTGACTGGTCAAATCGTACCAAGAAGTCCCATTTTCATCTTTAAATTGGCGCAATTCTTCAATGAAAATATCGTCCGCACGGCGCAATAAATCCGCGTATTCGCGTTTGACTTCGCCCAAAATGCGCACGCCCAAACCCGGACCAGGGAAGGGGTGGCGATACACCATTTCACGTGGTAAACCTAACGCTACGCCCAATTCGCGCACTTCGTCTTTGAACAAATCGCGCAACGGTTCAAGCAATTTCAATTTCATGTTTTCAGGCAGCCCGCCAACATTGTGGTGAGATTTAATGGCGTGGGCTTTTTTGGTTTTTGCGCCTGCGGATTCAATCACATCAGGATAAATTGTGCCTTGAGCCAACCATTTGGCGTTAGTGAGTTTTTTCTCTTCAGCATCAAAGACTTCAATAAATTCCGCGCCGATGATTTTGCGTTTTTGTTCGGGGTCGGTAACGCCTGCCAATTTCGCCATAAATTGCTCGCTTGCATCCACGTGAATGACTTTCACGCCCAAATTGTTGGCGAACATTTGCATGACGTTATCCGCTTCGTTCAGGCGCAATAAACCGTGGTCAACAAATACGCAAGTTAATTGGTCGCCAATCGCGCGATGAATCAACGCCGCCGCCACTGAACTGTCCACGCCGCCCGATAAGCCCAAAATGACTTCATCACTGCCGACTTGTTCGCGGATTTTTGCTACGGCTTCGTCAATATAATTGGGCATTGTCCAAGATGGTTTCGCGCCGCAAATATCCAATACGAAACGGTTCAACAACGCTTTACCTTGTTTGGTGTGGGTAACTTCGGGGTGAAATTGAATACCGTAGAAATGTTTGTTTTCATTTGCCATCATTGCAATTGGACAAGATGGTGTTTCACCAATGATTTTGAAATGATGAGGTAATTTTGAAACTTTGTCGCCATGACTCATCCAAACATCTAACGAGTTTGGCGCATCTTCAATGCCGCGAGTGAGTTCGCTGTCAAACGTGTTGACTTGTGCGTAACCAAATTCGCGCTGATTGCCTGCTGACACTTCGCCGCCCAAATGGTGTGCCATAAATTGCATTCCATAGCAAATTCCCAACACAGGTACGCCTAATTCAAACAAACCAACATCTGCTTGATAATCTGATTCATATACCGAATTGGGTCCACCTGATAAAATAATCCCTTTAGGATTAAATGCTTTAATATCGTCCAAAGGCATATCAAACGAATGTAATTCGCAATAAACATGGGCTTCACGCACACGCCGCGCAATCAATTGGGTAACTTGTGAACCGAAATCTAAGATGAGAATTTTGTCTTGTTGCATGATGTTTTCGCCAAAAATAATGGTTAAAATAATGGCGTGGATTTTATCACAATAAAGTTAACAAACCCTATTTCAGGCAATTTGAAAATATGGAATAAAAATACTAATTCAATCAATTAACAAGAAACTTTCATATTTGTGTAAATGTGTTTTTACGCGAATTTGTGGCGATTTTCGGATAATTTGCTAGACTTTTGCGGTTAATTTCGCGAAAATCGTGTTTTTCGCATATGCGTTTTGATGAATACGCTAACCGAAATCAAAACATGTCTACTTACAATTAGGAATCACACAAATGGATTTACGCAAATTAAAGAAACTGATTGATTTGGTTGAAGAATCAGGAATTGCTGAAATTGAAGTAACCGAAGGTGAAGAAAAAGTTCGCATTACACGTTCAGTGGCTGCGCCTACGGTTCAAACCGTTTATGCAGCTGCACCAATGGCGGCACCAGTTACGCCGCAAGCTGCACCAGCAGAACCTAATGCTGCGCCCGTTTCTACTGTCGCCGCCACCAGCAACACCGACAACGCACAAAAATCCCCTATGGTCGGTACATTCTATCGCTCGCCCAGTCCCAGCGCACCTGCATTTGTGGAAGTCGGTCAAACTGTGAAAGAAGGGCAAACGTTGTGCATCATTGAAGCAATGAAATTGATGAATGAAATTGAAGCCGAAAAATCGGGCGTGGTTAAAGCGATTTTGGTGGAAAACGGTCAGCCTGTGGAATATGGCGAACCTCTGTTTGTGATTGAATAATCGATTTTCAGGCAGCCTGAAAACAGATTTTGGCGTTTCAGGCTGCCTGAAAAATTAAAGAGTAACATATTATGTTAAAAAAAGTTTTAATCGCCAATCGTGGCGAAATCGCTTTACGCATTTTGCGTGCTTGTCGTGAAATGGGCATCGCCACAGTCGCCGTGCATTCCGAAGCCGACCGCGAGAGTTTGCATGTTAAATTAGCAGATGAAAGCGTTTGTATTGGACCTGCGCCATCGCCACAAAGCTATTTGCAAATTCCTGCACTGATTGCCGCTGCCGAAGTAACAGGTGCAGATGCCATTCACCCTGGATATGGATTTTTAGCAGAAAATGCCAATTTTGCCGAACAAGTAGAACAATCTGGCTTTATTTTCATTGGACCCAAAGCCGATACCATTCGCTTGATGGGCGACAAAGTTTCCGCGAAAAAAGCCATGATTGCATCTGGCGTGCCATGCGTACCTGGTTCAGATGGGGCATTGCCTGATGATTCTGATGAGATTCTGAAAATCGCGGAAAAAGTTGGTTTTCCTGTGATTGTGAAAGCATCGGGTGGTGGTGGTGGTCGTGGTATGCGTGTGGTTGAAAAAAAAGAAGATTTGATTCAATCGGTTGAAATGACTAAAGCCGAAGCGCAAGCCGCATTTGGTAATCCCATGGTTTATATGGAACGCTTTTTGCAACGTCCACGCCACATTGAAATTCAGATATTGGCAGATGAGCATGGCAATGCGATTTATTTGGGTGAACGCGATTGCTCTATGCAACGCCGCCATCAAAAAATCATTGAGGAAGCCCCTGCGCCTTTTATTACGCCCGAAGAACGTGCCAAAATCGGTATGGCTTGTGCGGAGGCATGTAAGCGCATTGGTTATCGTGGTGCGGGTACATTTGAATTTTTATACGAAGACGGCGAGTTTTTCTTTATTGAAATGAATACGCGGGTGCAAGTGGAGCATCCAATCACCGAATTAATTACGGGTGTGGATATTGTGCAGGAACAATTGCGCGTGGCGGCTGGCTTGTCGTTACAATATGAACAAAAAGATATTCAAATTGAAGGTCATGCGTTTGAATGTCGCATCAATGCGGAAGATCCGTACACCTTTATTCCGAGTCCTGGTGTCATTGAATCGTGCCATTTACCTGGAGGATTTGGGGTGCGCGTGGACAGCCACATTTATCAAAGTTACCGCGTGCCGTCTAATTACGATAGCTTGATTGGTAAGGTGTGCGTTCATGCGAAAACGCGCCCACAGGCAATCGCGAAAATGTTGGTTGCACTCAATGAGTTAGCCATTACAGGCATCAAAACCAATGCGCCTTTACATCGTGAATTGTTTTGTGATAAGGATTTCGTAACAGGCGGTACAAGTATTCATTATTTGGAACATTGGTTGGCAGAGCGTAAAGAACGTTTAGCCAAAGAGCAAAAATAAGAACCTCTATTCATAGCCAACGAGAAATGGATTTCTGTCCCAGTTGGTGAGAATTTCATGCTAATTCTGGCGTGAAATTCAACGCAGCAGGCGTGCCAAATGGGGCAAAAAGACATCGCGTTTGGCTGTGAAGACAGGTTCTAAGATACATTCACTTTTAGATTATGTATTCAGTGAAATAAAAACTCACAAAACAATCTTTCAGGCAGCCTGAAAATGATTGATACGTGAATGGATTCGCTGGACACATCAAACAAATTGACAGAATTATTCAAACTCATCAGTTTGACTGCGAATAACCAATAATGGCAAATGACTTTGACGCATCACGGTTTCCGCAAAACTGCCCATCAGCAAGTGCATCAAACCGCCACGTCCGTGTGTTCCCATTACAATTAAATCTGCACCTTGTTGGTCGGCGTAATTTACCAATTCTTGTGCCATGTCTTTTGCGCCTTTTACGGCAATCAGCAAATGCGTTTTCACATTGGTAACGCCAGCCGCTTTTGCTGCTGCCACTGCTTCTTGCAGCACTTGATTGCTGTTGGCGATGGCGGCTTCTTCGTAGCTTTCATGTTGCAAAAATTCGGGGGCGAGTGTCATGTATTCTGTGGGATTTGCCACGTTGACCAATGTCAATTCGCTGTTGCTTTGTAGTGCCAAACTTGCGGCGTGTTGCAAGGCGTTGAGTGAACTCATGCTGCCATCTACAGCGACAACCAAATGTTTATACATAATCAAATCTCCTTGATGAGAACGCATAGTCAAATAAAACAAAATAAGAGCGTATTTTATTTCACTATAGTAAACGAATGTTTACAGAACAAGTATAATCCAATTATACGAATTATTGAATAGGATTTTTATGATGAGTGAATCGGACTATTTGCGCCGTTTTGGGGGGATTGCGCGATTATATGGCGACAAGGGTTTGGTGGCATTGCAGAACGCACATGTTTGCGTGGTCGGCGTGGGCGGTGTGGGTTCGTGGGCGGTGGAAGCATTGGCGCGCTCGGGTGTGGGCAAATTGACGTTGATTGATTTGGATAATGTTGCGGTTTCCAATGTCAATAGGCAGTTACACGCATTGACACCTGCTTTTGGTCAAGCCAAAGTCCGTGCATTACACGAACGCGTTTTGCAAATTAATCCATGTTGTCAACTCATTGAAATTGAAGATTTTGTTGATGAAAATAATGTGGCTGATTTTTTCGGGCAGCCTTACGATTTTGTGATTGATGCGATTGACCAAATGCGCGTTAAAGTGGCAATGGTAAATTATTTTGTTAAACATAAACAAGCATTTATTTTAAGTGGTGGCGCAGGTGGGCAGCGTAATCCAGCGTTGATTCAAACCACCGATTTGTCGCAAACCACACATGACCCCTTGTTGTCCAATGTGCGATATAACTTACGGAAAAAACATGGTTTTCCACGCGAAGGCAGAATGCGTGTGCCGTGTGTGTATTCGCGTGAGCAAATTACGCCGCCACAAATTCAGGCTGCCTGTGATATGGAAACCACATCGCCACAAGGTTTGTCGTGTGCAGGTTATGGGGCGAGTATGTTGGTTACGGCGAGTTTTGGGCTGCATTGCGCCACTGCTGCCATTGAACACATTATAGCGAATTGAAATTGCAATACCCTTTCGCATCATGATTGGAGTGGTTGCCTTTTATCATTTTTCAATTTTCAATTCAGCCAAATACTTTTCAGGCTGCCTGAAAAGTAAATAAAATAATAATATGAATAAAAACAAAACAATAGCCTATATTTTTGGACAGCCCGTAACCGATATTCCGCAAGATTTATTTATTCCGCCTGATGCGTTGAAAGTGGTGTTGCATAGTTTTGAAGGCCCGCTGGATTTACTTTTATATTTGATTCGTAAGCAAAATATTGATGTACTGGATATTCCAATGGTTAAAATTACCGAACAATATCTCAGTTACATTACACAAATGGATTCTCAACAACTTGATTTAGTTGCAGAATATTTATTGATGGCAGCAGTATTGATTGAAATCAAATCGCGTTTGTTGCTGCCTGTGCCTGAATCATCAGGCGAAGATGAAGAATTAGACCCACGCGCCGAATTGGTTCGCCGATTATTAGCTTATGAACAAATGAAATTAGCAGCGCAAAATTTAGACGCTTTGCCACGTGCTGGACGTGAATTTGCGTGGGCGTATTTGCCTTTGGAAATTGTGGCAGTGGAGCGTTTGCCAGATGTTTATCTAATTGATTTAACACAAGCTTGGTTAAATATTTTGTCTCGTGCCAAACACACTCGTAGCCATGAAGTGGTACAAGAAGCCATTTCTGTGCGCGAACGCATGACGGCGGTTTTACGTTATTTAAATGAGAATGATGGCGAAGCTAAGTTCAGTCAATTATTTGAATTAGAACACGGCATTACACATTTGGTGGTAACGTTTATCGCGTTGTTGGAATTGGTTAAAGAAGGCTTGGTTCGCTTACGGCAAGATGATGCGTTTGGCGATATTTTTGTTTTTATTCAACATACTAACGATGTAATTGACATGGAGGATGCAGCATGAATTTTGCATTAGATGCGATTTGGTGGCGTTTGAGTAATCCGCATATTCGGGCGTTGGCGAGCGTGTTGGTTGCGCCTGCGTTGTGGCGAACAGGGCGAGAATTGTCGGTACGTGAATTACTGGGCGAACGTGGTTTTCGTTATCTACTTGATTTAGATGATAATAAATCTTTCAGGCTGCCTGAAAACGTGGGAAATCCTTTACTGGGGAAATATGCAGAAAATTTATTAGCGTTTTGGTTGGCAAATGCACCGCATAGCCGATTGTTAGGGCGTAATGTTCAGTTATTTAATTTAAAAAATCAATTGGTTGGCGAGTTAGATTTTGTTGCGCAATTGAATGGGCGAATTTATCATATTGAATTGGCGTGTAAATATTTTGGTGCGTATGATGGGCAGCCTGAAAACATGGTGGGGCTAAATTCGCAAGATAACTTACTGAATAAAATTGATAAATTAAATCAGCAACTGAATTATTCTCAAAATCCAGCAGGGCAACAGGCGTTGGCGAATTTGGGTGTGAATGCGGCGGAGGTTCAGTGCGTGAGTGTTGTGCGTGGCATGGGTTTTAGCCATTCAGGCAGCTTAAAAAATGTGCGTTATGCGGAGAATGCTTGGACTGGTGTGTTGTTGAATCATCTTCAGCAAATTGATTTTAAAAATAAAAAATTTTATCGTTTACCGAAAAATCAATTTCTTGCGCCTGCGCGTGTTTCATGCAGTCTGGTGGTGGATTGGGATAAAATAGGTGAACAATCGGGATTGATTGCTGAAGTGGTGCAGAGACCTGATGGTTATTTTCATGAAATTCAAAGATTTATGTTGATATAAAATATTGGGCAGCCTGAAAATATTTCTTTCAGGCTGCCTGAATCATTAAATTAATAACTGTCTAAATATGCTCTACTATTTTCATATTGCAAGATTTTTTGGTGGAATTCTTCCAAATTCATTTCCATCAAATGCAAACTTGGCTCCATCAAATGCGCAAGCATCGTATTAACACTTTCATCATTATTGATTGGGCGATAAATAAAATAACTCATTAATTCCAAAATAGTAATTTCAGTTGGCAATTTTTTCAGTAGCCAATAATTTTTGTGCGATTTGATGAAACCATATTTTTTCAATTGTAACAATATATTATCTAGTGAATCGTAGTCCATGTTCACGACTTGGCGTAAATCTTCCACGCTTAGTACTTTACTTTGAATACGGCTTTCATCTAATTTTAATAATATACGAATAATATCGTAAAGCTTTGATGGTACGTTTGGTTTTCGCAAATAGCCATCATCACGAAAATACGCCAAACTCGCTGTTAAAACCGCACCCGTCAACAGAATGACCCACAACAGCTGCAACCAAACCAAAAATACAGGAATTGCCGCAAAAGCGCCATAAATCAAAGTGTAACTATTGAAATTTTTTACATAAATGCCAAAACCCCATTTGCACGATTCAAACAAAATTGCCGTAAAAATCGCACCAATCAACGCGTGTTCGTAAGGCACGTGGCGATTGGGCATCATGCGATATAAAATGTACAACAACGCAATATCCCACAAAAGTTGTGAAGTCCATTTCCACACACTGGGAATGTGCAATAACATATTGACTTCTGACATCAATAACATACTTACACCCACCAGCATTGGTACGCCCATCAATACCAACCAATAAATCGGATATTGAATCCACATTGGGCGTGTTTCTTGGACACGAAAAATGCGGTTAAACGTTTGGTCAATGGTTTGTACCAATGATAATGATGTGAGTAACATCATAAAAATACTCATTGCTGTCAATTGACTGGCAGCATTTCGGAAGTCATTCAGATATTGTGCAATAGCAGATGCGCCACTCGGAACAATATTTTGATTAATAAAATCAATAAATTGTTCGCTAACGTTGCCAAACATCGGAAACATTGCCAATGCCACTAAAATCACGGTCAGAAGCGGCACAAGTGTCAGCAATGATGTGTAAGTCAAACTGCTTGCTACTTGTAATACGTGAATTTCTTCATCAAATCGTTTCCATAAAAATTTGGCAAAACCAATGTAATCATTGATTGAATAATGGATTTTCTTTTTCATAATGGATTCATTTTCAGGAAGTGTGAATGTTTCTCAATTTAAATTAGCTAAATAGAAAAATCATCAACAGGTGGTGCATACAATAATTTATTGACACGTTCTCGCGTTAAATTAGGTGAAAAACATTCAAAAAAGTCATAAATATAATTACTAAGCAATAAATCTTGTCGCACAATAAGTTGTACCGAATCGGGCGTGAATAAATGTGAGACATCACGCAAAATTAATTCATCATCAATTGCTTGAGTAACCGCCGCATCAACCAATCCCACACCCAAACCCATTTTTACATAAGTTTGCAGCAATTCATAATCGTTCGCCGCCAACGCAATCCGACAATCTTTCACGTCTGTCCGCGCCAATGCTCGTCCCAAAGGCGCATCGTTTTGTAACATATATTCATAGGTAAGCAAAGGTTCGGCGATAATGTCCGCCAATTCTATTTCAGGCAGCTTGGCTAATGGGTGCGATTGGGGCAATAAAATGGCGTAGCCCCAGTGTTCGCAAATCAATCTTTTTAATTCTAAACCAAAAGATTGCGTGGTGGCTTGGCTGCTGATTGCCACATCGGCATCACCGCGTAATACCATATCGGTGATGTCATTGGGTGCGCCTTGTTTGACGCTGAATTTAACATCAGAATGTGCGTGTAAAAATTGCATGACACTTTCAGGCAGCCTGAAACGTGCCAAAGTTGGGGTGGTGGCGATGGTTAATTCACCTTTGTTGGTGTGGGTAAATTCGTGTCCGATTTGTTTGATTTGTTGGGTATCACGCAAAATGCGTTCGGCGATTTCCAGAACAGCGCGACCTGCGGGGGTAACTGCTACCATGCGTTTGCCACTGCGAATAAAAATTTGCACTCCTAATTCTTCTTCTAGCAAACGAATTTGTTTGGAAACGCCAGGTTGAGACGTGAATAATCGCTCTGCGGCTTCGGAGACGTTTAAGTTACACCGAAAAGTTTCCACTGCGTAACGCAATTGTTGCAATTTCATGACAGACTTTCCAAGTAAACAAAATTTAACAATGTAACATAAGCCAGCTTTTCACACAAAATTCCGTTAAAACTCACTTCGCAAATGAATGGTCAATTATCCCTGAAAACAAATTGCTGCGATTGAGTTAAATTGTAGTTGTATTTGCACAACAGTTATATAAAATTTGTTATCCGTAATCTCATAAAATATCTAAATAATAATAATAAGTTATGTGTTATTTATCCTTAAATGGGCAAATATAAAAATCCAGCTCATCTATTGACAGAAACAGCCTAGCTTTTTATAGTGAATGCTGAAAAATTTAGGTTTCTGCCGTCTATGGCAATCTAAATCTCGTAACGTGGCAGCAAGCACATAAAAAAGCGTCTGCCAATCATTTTTTTGATGAGGGAATAACATGACTAAACAGCTTAAATTAAGCGCAATGATGGTTGCTTTATTGGCATCAACTGGCGCGATGGCTCAAGGCGTACATGGTTACACCACCAGCGAACAATCTGGTTCAGTGGTACGCAACAATTACGGCGAATGCTGGCAAAACACTTATTTGGACAAAGCAAACAATAGTTTGACAGAATGTGGCGGCAAACCTGCTCCAGCTCCTGAGCCAACCGTAGAAACCATTACTGAAAATAAAGAAGAAGTAATTTCATTCCAATCTAACTTCTTGTTTGGTTTTGATAAATCTACTTTGCGTTCTGAAGCTGTGGCTAAATTGAATGAAACCGCTGCTAAATTGCGTGGTACTGAAGTACAATCTGTACGCGTTGAAGGTCATACTGACTTCATGGGTAAAGATACTTACAACCAAGCGTTGTCTGAACGCCGTGCCAATGTAGTGGCTAACTATTTGGCAAATCAAGGCGTACCTGCTGGCAAAATCTCTGCTGTGGGTTATGGCGAATCTCAAGCGCGTATGACTGCTTCTTGTCAAGCTGAAGTGGCTCGTATGGGTAAAAAAGTATCTGCTGCGAAAAAACGTGCTGCTCTGATTGCTTGTATCGAGCCAGACCGTCGCGTAGATATCCGCGTAAATTCTGTTGTAACGCGTCAAATTGAAAAACAAATCGTTGTTCCAGCTCAATAATTAGCCAAAATCTAGTTTGTTTTCATAATCAAGAAAGCCGAATATATTCATTTGTATTCGGCTTTTTTTCAGGCTGCCTGAAAATCCAAAGGGTGTAACCCCGATAGATTCGCAAAGCTCTCATTGCGCACAATATTACAAAAATCTTGAATATAACCACATGATACATCTTCACTTCGCATGGCGGCGTACAATTCGCTGCGTAATGGTGTGTCGCCAATTTGTCGTGCCACCACATAATTTTTCTCTAAATATGGCATCACTGTCCAGTAGGGTAGGGCGGCAATTCCGCGTTTGCTTGCCACCAGTTGAATAATGGCAATCGTCAATTCACTGTGGCGACGCATTGGATTAATACCTTGTGGCAAAAGCACTTTTTTCAGTAAATCCAACATATCATCTGGCACAGGATAAGTAATCAGCGTTTCTTCAATAAAATCGCTGGCTTGCCAAATTTTTTTTTCTGACAACGTATGGTCAGGCGCGCAAATACCCACCATTTCATATGCAAATAATGGTTGATAACTGATTCCAGATACGGGGTTGGTTTCCGAAACAATCGCCAAATCCGCCCGATGATTCAGCAGTAAACCCACGGGATCAGCCTGAAATCCCGATACAATGTCCAATTCCACTTGCTGCCATTGTGGACGAAATACGCCCATCGCGGGCATCAGCCAATCAAAACAAGTGTGGCATTCCACCGCCACGCGCAATTCACCTGCTTCACCTTGAATAATTTGAATTAAATCACGTTCGGCATGAGCGACTCGTGGCAACAATTCATGCGCCAATTTCAATAATCGTTCGCCTGCTGGTGTGAATCGTAATGGTGTGGATTTGCGTTCAAAAAGTGGGGTATCAAAATGATTTTCCAGCAAACGAATTTGGTGTGATAACGCCGATTGCGTTAAGAAAACACGTTGCGCGGCAAGTGATACACTGCCCGTTTCTTCTAATGCAATCAGAGTGCGCAAATGGCGTAATTCAATGATGGTATCCATTTTCAAATCCATTTATTTGATAATATCTTTCGGTCTGAAAAAATAAGAACCTGTATTCGTAAGATTGATAATTTGATTATTTTCCTGTAAATCAATTTTGCAAAACAAATTATCCATCGCACCTACCATTTATTGCGTAAATTCCATGCAATTTTTTGGTAACTTCGCTTGAGTTTTATATCTAAATCATACTTGCGAATCAACCGATTAAAGCCATCAATTAGCAATGGCAAGCTCATAAACAAGAAAAATGGCAACCAAATCAATTCGCCCCAAAACAAAATCTCCGCCATCACGCCATAAATATTATCTGCACGATTTTTGATTGTACCAGCAGGTGAAATCATGCCTAAGCGCGTGTTTTCATCGGCTAGACTCGGGCTAACTTGTGTAATCTGCGCTGTCCACTCGTTAATGCCTGATTGTTCGGGTAATTTGCAGGCAGCCTGAATGGATTTCATGGGTCTAAATACCCAATTATTCCAGCTATTGACATCATCTTGTAGTGTTTCGCAACTCTGCCCATTCACTGTTAAACGAATGACCACAGGTTCGCCCACTATGCCATTATTTTTGTCCCCCAGTACATTTAAACGCAAATCACCTTTTGCATCACGATGATATGCCATTTCAAATTGCGTGTTTTCAGTTGCAAACGGTCGCCATACGCGCCAAGTATGCTGGCTGCCTGAAACCAATTTTACTGGTAATTCAGGCGCATAAATTGCCATATCAATTAATGTAAAAACACTGGTCGTGATGAGTGCCAACGCCAGCCAAATTATCCAAATAGTTTTAAGAGAAAAATTAATTTTAAATTTCATTGTGTTATTCATTTTTAATTTAATCAAACAAATCCCCAATCAACAAAACAGGCAGCATCACCATACCACTCATCGCGTCCATAGCAAGTGCCAATGGTGTGAGTAATAAATTTCGTGCTAATTTATTTGTTTGAATATTTGTGGTTTTTTGTTTCAGTGTTAATTTGATTGGAATGTATTCATGAAAGCGATAATCTTCTTTAAAATAATGAGGTTTCATGTAAATCGTGCCTGTTGTTGCATAACATTGCCGATAATGCTGCGGATTCGCTTGCTGTTGAAATTTTAATTGTGTCAAAATTTGATTTTGTTGATGATTTTCAGCTAAATAATCCAAACAAAATTCACTGTAAAAATGATTGCCATCAATTATGGTTACAGGCAAAGCATCTAATTTTGCGCCACTATAAGGCGCGGTCATTTGATAGCGTTTAGGTAAATTTTTCATGAGTGGTGCAGCGATTTGCTGTGCTGTATCTGATTGAATCACATACCAATATTTTTTTCCCATCATCACAAGGCTGCCTGAAAGTGGTTGATTGGGTTGAATCGGCATTCGTCCAAGCGCGTGAATTTGGTCATGGGCGATTTGCGTGATAATGGTTTGCGTGTCAATTGCGCGGTCTGCATCGTAAATGCCACCATTCCACACCACAGATGTACAAGCCATTTGCATCATAATTAAATTTAATAAAATGATTTTTTTTGATAATTCCATTATTTAAACAAGCGCCAATTCTTTTGGCTAACATACTTATTTTATTTTAGATAATTTGGTTATGGTATCATCAAAAAGGCTGCCTGAAAAACGGATTTTCCCATTTTCAGGCAGCCAGAACAAGTTTTCGTGTGGTTAACTAACCCACAAAACCTGCAATAAAATCCATACCGGGTTTACTGAATAAATATTGCGCCAAGAAAAACCAACCAACTGCACCTCCCACTGCAATCGCTAAATTTACACCCATACTCACCGAATAGCGCGTGATGATTTCCAGCACCGCTACCGTGAAGACATACAAAACGCCCCAAGTAGTCAATAACTGTGGTGTGAAATTTGGCATACCCGACCATTCCATAGTGGCTTTAGCAATAATGGCGATAATGGTCAATGTCAATCCTTCCAACAAAGAGTTTGGTTCGCGATTTGATGACCAAATGCACCAAAAGCCAATCACAAATGCCATCAATAAAAAAGAGCCGTTCATATAAATAACCTTTCTAAATCAATATGAAAATATTTTTTAGTCTGTCTAAATTTATTAAACTAGGGGATTAATCAAATGTTGCGCTTGAGTAAAATCTTGCGACTTGGCAAGATGCAATCATTGGAATCGGCAAACTCCGCGTCAATTTTGCGGTTGCTGCTTACCCTACTTTTCATAAACCAAAGTTAGCGTTATTTTACACAATTTGGCAAATGCTGGGCGAATAATTTTATGAATTATATCCGATTATTTGAGTGTTTATTTTATATTTTCAGGCTGCCTGAAAAGCATTTCTTTGATATAATTCATTATCTTTTATTTAATTTTATGATGTGTTTTATGTTTCCCTTTTCTAGATTGACGGTTGTTGTATTAAGTGCTTTCATGGCTTTGCCTGTGATGGCTGCCAATTTGCAACTGCGTATTATTGAAACCAGCGATGTCCATGCGCATTTGACGGATTTTGATTACAACCAAAATCAAACCAATCCGAAAATCGGCTTAACGCGTGCTGCTAATCTGATTAAACAGGCACGGCGCGAAGTGAAAAACAGCGTGTATGTTGACAATGGTGATGTGCTTCAAGGTTCGATGTTAGGTGATTACATGGCAGCTAAGGGCTTGGCAGAGAATGAAAAACATCCCAGTTATTTGGCATTGGAAAAACTGAATGCCACCGCTAGTGTGGTGGGCAGTCATGAATTTAATTATGGCTTGGATTATTTAAACCGCGCCATTGCCAATACCAGCGTTCCCATTTTGAGTGCCAATGTGTTTGATGCAAAAACCAAAGCACCTTATTTTAAACCATATTTATTTAAAATCATGATGTTGAAAGATGAACAGGGACAAAAACATCGTGTTAATGTGGCGTTCATTGGTTTCACGCCGCCGCAAGTTTTGCAATGGGATAAACGCCATTTGGACGGTAAAATCTTGGTTAGCGATATTGTTTTGACTGCAAAAAAATATGTTCCTTTGCTAAAATATTTGGGTGCAGATGTGATTATTGCGCTGAATCATAGCGGATTAGGCGATGGTAAAACTGATATTAATCAAGAAAATACCACATTGGCATTAAGTAAAATTGAAGGTATTGATGCGATTGCATTTGGACACGAACACGATTTATTCCCCAGTGAAAATTTTGCTCATGTTGCTGGTGTTGACGTGAACCAAGGTACGTTAAACCAAGCAGCGGCCACCATGCCAGGACAATTTGCTAATCATATTGGCGTGATTGATTTGATATTGAACAATGATTCGGGTAAATGGCGCGTTATTAATAAATCTGCTCAATTGCGTCCTATTTTTGACGAGAAAACACAAAAACCATTGGTTTCAAATAATTGGCGATTAAAATGGGCAATGCGTCCCTATGAAAAAGCCACCCGAAAATTTGTTGCACAACCTGTGGGTAATGGTGCTGCACCTATGGCAAATTATTTGTCTTTGGTACAAGATGACCCGACTATTCAATTAATTAACAATGCACAAACCGATTATGTGCAACGTGAATTAGCAGGGCTGCCTGCATTGGCAAAATTACCGATTTTGAGTGCTGCTGCGCCGTTGCGTGCAGGTGGTCGCCACAATGACCCAACAGCCTATACTGATATTTCTCAAGGCAACTTAACGTATCGCGATGTTGTCAATTTGTATCCGTCTCCCAGTACGGTGGCGGCAGTTAAAGTTAATGGTGCAGAATTAAAAGAATGGCTGGAATGTTCTGCCAGTGTGTTCCAGCATCTTCAATCAGGCAGCAGTGATGTACAACCGCTTGTTAATTGGGCAGGTTTTCATACTTACAACTTTGATGTGATTGATGGCGTATCTTATCAAATTGACGTGTCTAAACCTGCACGTTATAACGGCGATTGTTTGTTAGTCAATCCAAAATCTCAACGCATTCGCCAATTAACATTTAATGGCAAACCCGTTCATCCACAAGCAGAATTTATTGTCGCCACCAATAATTACCGCGCTTTTGGCGGTAAATTTGCGGGTACAGGTAAAAATAAAGTGGTGTTGGATTCATCTGTGGAAAATCGCCAAGTTATCAGCCATTATATTTACACTCAAACAGAACAAAATGGCGCAGTCATCGCGCAAGCTGACCAAAATTGGCGATTTGCACCAGTCGCTGCCAATGCCTATTTTGAAACATCGCCTACCGAACGCGCCAAAAACTATATTGAACAAAATGCCGTGCATCCGTACATTTGGTCTGGCACAGACGGGCAAGGTTTTGCGATGTATCAATTTGATATGCAAAAATAATTTTCAGGCTGCCTTTTTGTTTCAGGCAGCCTGAAAAATCTCATTGATTAATTTATTTTTTTGTTAATGTGAGCATTATGCCTACCATATTATTGATTCGCCCCGCCAATCGTTTACCTGAGGATGTCGCTACTTGTCGACAATTTGGTTGGCAATATATTCCGTTTCCGCCACTTAATATCGTGCCACATCACGAAAGAATTGACCATCTTCCTGAAAGAATTGAAGAATCTGATGCAGTGTTTTGGGTTAGTCCTACTGCTGTGGAAGTGGCGGGTCTGAATCTTTCAGGCAGCCTGAAACCTCATATCGCTGTGGGATACAGCACATCAAAAGCTTTGCGTGAATTTGGGGCGGCTTGGGTGTGGTATCCCAGCACAGGCAACGACAGCGAAGCGGTTTTAGAATTGCCGATTTGGGAAAAGTTACCCATCGGTGGCGAAATTTTGATTGTGAATGGCACGGGGGGGCGTAACTATTTAGCACAACAATTGGTACAACGTGGTTACCATGTTAGCAACATGAAAATTTATCATCGTGAAGAGCAAGTGCTTGATTGGTTAGCATTTAAAGAGCATCGTCCGTATTTTGCATGGGTTACTTCTGCACAAATGGTGAATATAGTTTTCAAACAAGCCCCCATCTCATTAACGCAAACGCTAAAATCCTTGATATACTTTACACATCATCAACGGATTGCAGATGCGCTGCGACAACATGGTGTGGGACAAATTAGAATAGTGAAAAATTTGACCGAAGCCTTGCAAAAATACAGTGCGCAATCCATTGATTAATTTTAAATTTACTTTTACTTGTTTTTCAGGCAGCCTGAAAAATGATTTTTTGTTTTTATGTTTGAAGCCGATAATTTGATTATTGGCTTTGGCTGTTGCACGGTATGTGGGCAGCATCTTTTCCAACTCCAAAATGCAGGTACAACACATCATGTCTGATAATCAACATATTGAATCAACAGAGAATAATCAGCCAGTTACGTTGGCAAAACCTTCTATAGTAGAATCAAACCATTTTGCTAACCAATCTAATTACAATCAACAACCTATTGTAATTGAAAGAAAAGGCGGTCGTGGTGCAGCAACAGGTGCGTTGGTCTTGTCTTTGCTGGCGTTGGGGGCGAGCGGTTTTCTGTTTGTGGAAGGACAAAATATTCTGAAGCAGCAGGAAAACTCCGTACAAAATGCACTTAAAGATGCGGCTTTAGGCGAAACTGATAATGCCCAAAGTCTAAAAATCGCATTAGAACAACAGGACAAGTTAAATCAAAGCTTGATGGGTTTGTCTAAAGACCAAAACGAAGACCATCAACATCTTGCCAATATGCAGCGCAGCTACAATGAATTACTCAAAGGGCGTGTGAATTGGTTGGTAGATGAAACCGAAGTGATGTTGAATGTTGCTGCACAACAATTGTTGTTGTCTGGCAATGTGCCTGTGGCGATTTCCACACTCAATACGATTGAGCAACGCTTGAAACGTTTTGACCAAGCTGAATTAATTCCCATCAAAAAAGCTATTTCTGATGATTTAAGCGATTTGAAAGCGCAAGGCGGACATTATTTGGACGTTTCCAGTACTTCATTAAAAGTGGATAGCTTGGAAAAAAGCGTGGCAAGTTTGCCGTTATTGGTAGACAGTACGCTGCAACCCGTGAAAAATGAAGCCGCGCCCACCGCAACCGATGCCGATTTTTGGACACGTACTTGGGAGAAAACTTTGGGTATGCTTAAGGGCATGGTGGAAATTCGTAAATTAGACAGTAATGATGCAATGTTATTGTCGCCCGAGCAAATTTATTTTGTTCGTGCCAATTTGCGTTTGCGTTTATTAGATGCGCGTTTGGCATTATTGCAGCATAATAATGAAATTTATAAGAAAAATTTGGACGAAGTGAAATTGGCAGTCATGCAATATTTTGATACCAGTGCACCAACCACTCAAGAATGGCTGAAAACTTTGGACGAATTGAGTCAGCAAAATCTACAAATTGTTTCTGATACCGCATTAAGTCGTAGCCAAACCGCGATTCGCAATTATCAAAACCAAGCTGAAGTAGAAAAACAACCCATTTCTATGAATGATATTCCAGCACGTTCGGATGTTGTTTTGCCTACAATCGCTACGAACAGTGTTGACAGTAAAGTGGAAAATAAATCAGCAAGCCAAGTGGTTGGTTCTGTCGCGTCAACTATTCAGGCAGCCTCTGCACCTGTTGTGGCAGCTTCCAAAGTGGCAGCACCAATTGAAAAATCTGCTACTGAAAAGACCACGCAGCCTGAAACCAAATCTGAAATTAAAGCGGAAAATAAAACCGACAGTACCGAAACCAAAGTAGCCAGTGGTGTTTCCAGTGGTACGGTAGCGGCTGCTACAACAGGTTTGGCGGCTGTGCCTTTGGCCAAAGCGTTATCCGACAAAATGGCGGATACCAAAACCGATGAAGCCAAAAAAGATGATAAAAAATCTATTACCAAAGACAAAGCTGATAAACCCAAAGCCAAGTCTGAACGTGATAAAAATAAAAATAAAAGTGATCGTAAAAAATCAAATTAAATTATTATTTTTATTGAAATATTTTCTTGAAACATGATAATTTGTATAAGATTTCATGTTGAGTAAACGTCACAAAATAGGAGCCCACAATGAAGGGTTTGATTTGGATTATTGTTTTATTTGCTATCGCTGTGGGCGCAGCATTGTTGATTCAGCACTTCCCTGGTGATGTGTATGCCCATGTCGGCAATTATATGTTACGCATGAATTTGCGCTTGTTTATCATCGGCTTATTGTTAAGCATGGTGGTGTTGTATTTCTTGATTAAATTTGTCTTTGGTATTTTGGCAACACCAGGCAAAATGAGCCGTTTTGGCAGTTCACGCAAAAGCCGTAAAGCGATTGCAGCCTTAAATGATGCAGGTGTGGCATATTTTGAAGGTCGCTATCAAAAAGCTGAACAGGAAGCCGCCAAAGTCTTAGCCAATAATCATGCTGGTAATAATCGTGTGTTGGCATTGATGATTGCCGCCCAATCCAGTCAAAAAATTGGCAATTTGACTAAGCGCGATTCGTATTTGAGAGACATGGAACAAGTTTTGCCTGCTAAAGCACAATTACCACGTTATTTATTATTGGCAGAAAGTGCCATGTTGCGCCAAGATTATGTTACGGCTGAAGAAAATTTATCTGCAGCCGCCCAACTAGATCGCAATTTACCCGAATTGTTGCAAATGCAACTTCGTTTAGCGATTGCCAAAGATAATCCTTTGGAAATTCTAGAAAGTGTAGATAAATTGCAAAAAGCATCGCAATTAAGCAATGAAGAAGTATTAAATTATCGTAATGTGGCATATCGTAGTTTGGTTGCAAATGCCGCCAATGCCAGTCAGTTGAAAGCAGCATTGCGCCGTATTCCCGATGAAGTCAAGTCGGGCGAGTTGTGTGTATCAATTGCCACGCAATATCAACATTTGGGTTTATATCAAGATGCCACTGCTTGGGTTCGTAGCTACTATCCACATACGCATTATGTTGATTTGTTGCCTATTTTTGCAAATAGTATGCGTTATTTGAATGACAGTGAACAACGCAAATCGATTGATATCGCCGATGGTTGGCTCAAAAGTCAACCCAAAGATGCTGAATTGCTGATTTGTTTGGGAGAGTTGTGTATTAACAAGCAGTTATGGGGTAAAGCACAAGGTTATTTGGAAGCCAGCGTTGCGATTAAACCCACTACTCGTGCACGTTTGGCGCTGGCAAAAGTATTTGATGAAACGCAATCTAATTCATTGGCAGATGAACAACGCCGTTTAGTGTTGAATGAAATTTCTCATTAAATCAGTATGTTCAGTAAGGCTGAAAAAAATCGTTATTCATATTTATGATGATGTGTGATGTTTTTGTTTCAGCCTAAATTTTTTCAGGCTGCCTGAAATAAAGAAGCAAGCGTTTATAATATATGAATGTTGATTTGGTTGTGAGTCATTTGGTAACTGAATTGGGCGCGGAGAAATTGGTTTTTATAACCAATCTTTTGGTGTGATAAATCAAAGGACGAATTATTCACCAAATTACATCAACTTAACCACACAAGACATCTACGTGATGATGCCAATGGTACATTATCGGGCGGTATGTTGCCGAAAATGACATCTGCTTTTGAATTGGCGCAAAATGATGTGAAAGCCGCCCACATCATTGATGGGCGTATCCCGAATGTTTTGTTATTGGAAATTTTTACCGATGAAGGGATTGGCAGCATGATTTTGGGTGATGCTCATTCTCAGGCTGCCTAAAAAGAATGGAACAAAAATTTACTGAAGAAACCGTACTTTGGGTCAAACATCACACACCCAAACTCATGACTTTTGCCATCACGCGTCCTGAAAATTATCGTTTTACGGCTGGGCAATTTGCACGGCTTGGTTTTCGTGAAGGCGAGGGTTATATTTGGCGTGCGTACTCCATTGTTTCGGCTGAATACGCAGAAGAATTGATTTTTTTTGCTGTATTGATTGAAGGTGGCGCGATGTCCGCCTATTTAAATCGTTTACAAGAAAATGATGCCATTTTGCTGGATAAAGTTGCGCAAGGTTTTTTTATTCCACAGCGTTTTCCTGATGGGCGTGATTTGATTATGTTGTCTACAGGTTCGGGAATTGCACCATTTTTGTCTATTTTGCAACAACCTGAAATTTGGCAACGTTTTGAAACACTGGCGTTGGCTCATTGCGTATCATATAATAACGATTTGATTTTTAATCAACAAATTGATAAGTTATCAAAACACCCTTTAGTGGGCGAATTTGTGGCAAAATTACGGTTTATTGGCATGACCACGCGTGAATATGATGACCAACATCTACATTTCAGGCTGCCTGAAAGTTTACGCAATGGCACATTATCTCAAGCCATGAATCTGCCATTTGAACAAACACATAGCCGTTTTATGATTTGTGGAAATCCCAATATGGTGCGAGATACCTTTCAGGCTTTGCTGGATTTGGGTTTTACCATGCACCGCAATAAATTAGCGGGACAAATTATTATGGAAAATGGCTTCTAATTTTTGAAATTACAGAATATTTTGATTAAACACATTTGCAAGGAATATAAATAATGCAACATTTAATGATTGACTTTGAGAAAGTGCAACCTGCTGATTTGGATTGCCTTGATCCCGATAGCGTACACGTTTGGTTATTTTTAGGCACTGAGCAACAGGAAACCATTCCTTTGCGTTTGTGTGAGTCTTTGTGCCGATTTGGGAAAAAAGTTCATTTTGTTCACGTACATAATAATGCACCAACAGCATTGGATTTTTACTTGAGTTTTTATTTGGGTAAAATCATTGACCATGATCCAGCTGCGATTATTGGTATTTTGTCGCAAGACAGTGGCTATGATGTTTTAGTGGAACACGTTCAACAAAGTTTGCAGGCGAAACACATTTCACGTGTTTCCAGCTTGGCTGAATTGCAACAACGTTCGCGAGACATCAATGCGTTTCATGAGCCTACTAAAGATGCCAACAATTCTCCTTTTGCATCATTGGTTCAGCCAGCGCATAAATTAGCACCAATGAAAACAACAACGACAATTTCGCAAAATAACTCTTCAGAACAAGTAGTTAAAAATGCAAATAACAGCGAATTGGTGGATAAATATTATCCCAATATTTTAAATGCGATGAGTCAAAAAGATGCGTATCATCCACGTCGCCGCCGCAATTTAGTTGCGAATATCCGCCGTTTTGTGGCACAAAGTGAACCTGAGTTGCATTCAGATTCACAAACCGAATTGGCTGAATTGATTGTTGTGCGTTTAGAAGAAAATCAATTAATTACCGCAATTGACGATGGTTTGTTGAGCTATCATTTTAATCAAGATGGCAGCGATTCTGGTGAAAATTAATTTGTTTTTAATTTAAATATGAAAATAAAACCGTTATTGCCATTTCATTGGATAACGGTTTTATTATGTTTCAGGCTGCCTGAAAATTATTTTTGAGAAAAATATGTTTAAAACCGCCAAAGAATTTACATTTGATATGGCACATATGCTTGATGGGCATGATGGCAAATGTCAAAATTTACATGGACATACCTATATTTTGCAAGTGGAAATTTCAGGCAGCCTGAAAGAATCAGGTGCAAAAAAAGGCATGGTCATGGATTTTTCTGATTTGAAAAACATCGTGAAAACACATATTTTGGACAAAATGGATCACGCTTTTATCTACGATACCAGCAGTCAGCGTGAAACCCAAGTTGCTGATTTATTAAATCAATTAAACTCAAAAACTTATGGTATCAATACCCGCAGTACTGCCGAAGAAATGGCTCGCCATATTTTCCAAATATTACAAGAACATATCCCCATTAGCTTGGTACGCCTATGGGAAACCCCTTCTTCTTATTGTGAGTATTCAGAATGAGTGAACCGATTTTTAGAATTGTGGAAATTTTTGAGACTTTGCAGGGCGAAGGCTATAACACGGGAATGCCGAGCGTGTTCATTCGGTTTGGCAAATGCAATTTGGCGTGCCATTGGTGTGATACAAATTATCAGCAATTTGAGATGATGACTTTAACGCAAATTATGGACCAAGTTTATGATTATTCAGCGAAAAATATCATTATTACGGGTGGTGAACCCACGATTCAACCACAATTGGAAATTTTATTAAACCGATTGAAATCAGAAGGTTATTTTATTGCAATTGAAACCAATGGTTTGAGGGCTGTTCCTGAGCAAATTGATTACATCGCCACCAGTCCTAAGCGTTTATATGCAAATGCCTACGATAAAACGTGTTTATCTGCCGCAGATGAAGTACGAATCGTGGTGGATAGTGATGATATTTTTAGTTTTTGTGAAATAATTGAACAAAAAATACGTGCAAAACGCTATTATCTGTCTCCGTGTGAGCAAAATGGTGAGATGAATATTTTGGCGACCATTACATTATTAGGCAAACTCAATGCGCGTCCTAATCAGCCACATTGGCAATTGAGTATTCAGACACACAAATTGTGTGGCATTGACTAAATTCATATTCAGGCTGCCTGAACAATAGGTAGCCTGAAAAATATTAATATTTAAATTTGATTTAATTTTTTTAGCAAATCATCAACTTTGTCTGGGTCTTCATTGCGAATGATTTTGGCGACATCATTGACCAAATTCACAGTATTGCTTCGGACAATTATGTCTTTTATGGCTAGTAAGTTATTGCTAGTCATAGAGAATTTCCGTAATCCTAACCCCAATAATAAACGAGTATACACCGCATCACCCGCCATTTCACCGCACACCGACACGCCTTTACCTGCACGATTCGCCGTCCGAATAATATGCGATAATAATTTAATAATTGCTGGGTGTGCTGGTTGATACAAATAACTTACCGAATCATCGCTTCTGTCTACTGATAAAGTGTATTGAATCAAATCATTTGTCCCTATTGAAACAAAATCTATTAATTTCAATAAACTAGAAACCGTTAAAGCCGCAGATGGAATTTCAATCATGCAGCCCACTTCTATTTTTCCAAACGTTTCACCGCGTTCCGTGAGTTGTTTTTTTGCAGTTTCTAAATGAATCAGACTTTGTTTCAATTCCGACACGCTGGCAATCATCGGAAACATCATTTTCACATTACCATGCACTGCCGCCCGTAAAATTGCACGTATTTGGGTACGAAACATCATCGGTTCAGCATGGCACAAACGAATACCCGTCAGCCCCAACGCTGGATTTAACGCCGCATTAGGCGTGCCATTATTACCAAACCAACGCGGATTTTTATCCACACCCAAATCTACTGTGCGAATGGTTAAAGGTTTGCCTTTTAATTTTTTAGCAATATCGCTATATATTTGATATAATTCATCTTCTTCAGGAAGCGTGTCGCGATTCAAATAAGAAAATTCACTGCGTAACAAACCCACACCGTCTGCACCTATGTTGTGCAGTATTTTGATGTCTTCCGCGCTTTCAATATTCGCCAGTAAGTCAATTTCTTCACCATCTTCGGTAGTGGTGGCGGTTTTTTTCAATTTTTTCAGTGATTTTTGATGGTCGCGGTAATCTTTCAAACGGCGGCGATATTCCGCCAACACCAATTCATCAGGGTCAATAATCAGTACACCGCCGATGCCGTCTACAATCACATATTCATTTTCGCTAATCAGTTGCCGTGCGTTGCCCAGTCCGACTACAGATGGAATATTCAGGCTGCGTCCCAAAATCGCGGTGTGACTGGTTGGTCCTCCCATGTCGGTAACAAAACCCTCAATACGTTGGTCCTTGAAGAATACCGTATCCGCTGGCGACAAATCGTGTGCAATCAACACAGTATCTTCTAGCAAATTGGTTTCTAAATTGATTTCGGGGCTTTGTCCAGCTAAATTTTTTTGGATTCGCTCAACGACTTGCAGCATATCTTGTTTACGCTGACGCAAATATTCATCGTCAATTTCATCAAATTGTAAACTCAAATGGTCGGTTTGAATTTTTAACGCCCATTCAGCATTAATGGCTTGTTCTTGCAGAATATCAATGGGTTCACGCGACAACGTTACATCGGTCAGTAACATCAAATGCAATGAAATAAATGCCCCCAATTCAGTTGGTGCATTTTCAGGAATGGCACTGCGAATCTGTTCCAATTGTTTGCGTGTGGATTTAATGGCGGCTTCAAAACGACTGATTTCATTGGGAATTTCATCATCTTTTAGATGATATTGTGGCACTTGTGAAATGCCGCGTACCACCAAATGAGCGCGTCCAATTGCAATGCCACGTCCAGCAGCATAGCCGTGCAGCACAATCATGATTATTCCCCTTCGCCGAAATAATCGTTTATTAAACTCACTAGGGCTTGCATGGCTGCTATCTCGTCTGTGCCATCGGTTTCTATTGTGATTTCAGTGCCTTGTGCAGCAGCAAGCATCATCAAACCCATGATGCTTTTGCCATTAACGCGTTTGCCGTTGCGTGATACCCAAATTTCACTTTGAAAAGGAGATGCGGTTTGAGTAAATTTGCTGGACGCGCGTGCATGTAAACCTAATTTATTGATAATTTTGACTGTTTGAGTTTGCATAATGTGCAATCCTATTGAGTAAATGTGAGCAATATATTTTCAGGCTGCCTTTATTCCGTAAATGCCATAATACCTTGAATCCCTGCATCTTTTGCTAATTGCGTGAATTCATTTAAATTTTCTGATTGAACCGAATAATTAACCGCTTTAATCAACATCGGTGCATTCAAACCGCTAATCATTGCCGAATCAGACGACTGAATCAATTTCATCGCCGCATTGCAAGGTGTTGCGCCAAAAATATCGGTTAAAATCAATACGCCATTGCCACGATTCAAACGTGGCAGCATCATTTTGGCACGTGAAATAATGCGTTCGTGGTCGTCCGTAACTTCCACATTCAAAATGGCAATGTGGTCAAAATTAAATTGTGGGAAGAAATGTTTGGCTAATTGCGTGTAAGCCGCCCCCAAAGTTTCATGCGTAATAATCAATAAACCTATCATGACTATCTCATTTTAATTAATAATATATTATGTTTTCAGGCTGCCTGAAACTTAGAACCTGTGTTCATCATCTTACGAACACAGGTTCTTATTTTAACATCTGTGCCAATTCCATTGAACGCGCTGCTGCCGCTTGTGCGCCTTGTTGCACACCCGATGCCACGCCGCATTCATCAAATTTGGTTAATGCTGCAAATGTTGTGCCACCTTTGGATGTAACTTTCTGTTGTAAAACTGCAAAATCTTCACCAGATTGCGCCGCCAATGTTACCGCTCCACGAAACGTCTGCAATGCCAATTCATGTGCTTGCTTGTCTGTAAAACCAAAATCTGTTGCTGCTTGTTTGAGTGCATTCATCAAATAAAATGCATACGCTGACCCACTACCCGAAATTGCGGTAATGGCATGCATCATATTTTCATTTTCCACCCAAATGGTTACGCCACATGCGGACATGATTTTTTCCGCTACAACCTTGTCAGCATCGCTTGCGCCAGTCGCTGCAAACAATCCTGATATTCCCAAACCCACCGCGCAAGGTGTATTGGGCATCACACGAATAATCCGATTGCTGTTCAGCCAATGAGATAAAGTCGCCACTTCAAGTCCCGCCGCCAATGACAAAATTAACGCGCCATGCGTTTGTACATCGGTTAATGCGTTGCGCATATCTTGTGGTTTGACAGCTAAAATCACGACATCATTTGCGTTAATATTTTCAGGCAGCCTGAAAGCGGTTTGTACGGCAAATTTTTGTTCTAAAATCTGATTTTTATCTGCACTTCGGTTGGCGACAATGATGTTATCATCAGATGACTGGGCGCGTAATCCAGCGATAATTGCGCTTGCCATGTTGCCGCCACCTAAAAAATAAATTGCCATTTTTGTTAATCCTTGTTAATAATATTGACTGATTCTAACACAGGAAAAAACAATGTCTACCAGTAACAAAAAATTAGCCGTTCTGATTGATGCTGACAATGCGCCAGCCGATATTATTGACGAAATGTTGGAAGAAATCGCCAAATATGGCGTTGCCAGCGTAAAACGAATTTATGGCGATTGGAGTCATGGCTTGAGTAAATGGAAAGCCACGCTGCTGCCTCATGCCATTATCCCTGTGCAGCAATTTGCCTACACCAAAGGTAAGAACGCCACTGATATGGCATTGGTGATTGATGCGATGGATTTGTTGTATAGTGGTAATTTTGATGGCTTTTGCATTGTGTCCAGCGACAGCGATTTTACGCGCTTGGCATCGCGTTTGCGAGAAAGTGGTTTGACGGTTTATGGTTTTGGCGAGAAAAAAACGCCTGAATCATTTCGCCGTGCGTGTGATAAATTTGTGTATGTGGAAATTTTCCGTCCTGAGAAAAATTTGCCTAAACAAAAAAATGCACCCAATCAAAATAATAAATCAAATAATAATCAAGAGCTTATAAATTTAATCAAACGTGCTGTCAAAGAAACAGCTGACGATTTGGGTTGGGCGAATTTGGCTCCGATTGGCAGCTATATTAATAAAGTAAATCCTGATTTTGATTCGCGTTTGTATGGATTTAGCAAATTGTCGGATTTGATTAAGTCATTGGATTTATTTGAACATCGTACCGATAATAATCAGCTACAAGTCCGCCGCCTTAACAAAAATGAAACACAACGTGTGCTAACTGATGAGTCGCCCAAACAATCCCATTTTGAATCTTCAAGCAGCCAAAAAGATTCAAATAACGTGCAATCATCTGAAAATTCAGAAAAAAATACTTCAGGCAGCCTGAAAAAGAAATCCGCAAAAAACAAGCCCAATCATGCGCCACAAAGCTCAAATTCCGAATCTTCAGGCAGCCTGAAAGATTCAAATAATGTACAATCTTTTGAAAATTCAGAAAAAAATACTTCAGGTAGCCTGAAAAGGAAATCTGCAAAAAATCATCCCAATAATGTACCACAAAACTCAAATTCCGAATCTTCAGGCAGCCTGAAAGATTCAAATAACGTGCAATCATCTGAAAACCCTGAAAAAAACACTTCAGGCAGCCTGAAGAATAATAAGCCGAATTTCAGCAAAATCATTCCGATTGTGCAAAATGCCATTGATGCCTGTGCCGACCCGAAAGGTTGGGCGCGGTTGGGCGAAGTGCTGAAATATTTGGAGTTGCACATTCAAGCAACGCAATATGGTTTTGATAATACACGCGAATTAATTCACTCAATTTATGATGATTGGTTAGAAATCAAAAAATTAGGACGTGGTGAACGAATCCGTATTAATAAGCGATTTATTTCTAAAAATGAATAAAATTAACTTATTTTTAGTCAAAAGAATTCAATTTTTGGCAATGATTTCTTTATTTGCTTTGATTTTGGGGCAAGTATTGGGGCAATGGTGGTGGTTTGCTGAATTATTCAGTCATTTTGTGCTGTGGTACGCTGTTATTTTTGTTTTGGCAACCATTTGGGCGCAATCATGGCGAAAGCGTTTGATTTGGGGACTGTGCGCATTGGGGTTGATGATTTGGCTGTGGTTACCTTGGCAAATTGCCGTCAGCAAAATTAATCAATATAACTTATTGTGGTACAACGTGAATTTGGATAATCCCAATCCCGAAGCCGAAACCACGCAAATTTTACAAGCCAAACCCGATGTATTGGCATTAGCGGAAATTGATTTGAATGATGCGCGTTGGCAAGATTTGCAAACGCATTATCCGCATGGCTGCATCCATCAGGAAGACAGCCCCTTTGCATTGGCGGTGTGGGCGCGTGAGCCTTTACGTGATTGTCGTGTGAATTTTGTTGATGGTGTGGCGTGGATTCGCGCCGAATTAGCAGATAATACAGCCATTTATGCGCTGCATCCGCCACCGCCTATTTCTGGTAATTTGGCAAGCCTTCGTCAAAATTATCTTATTGAATTAGCAAAGAAAATTAGCAAAGAACCTAAAAATGTGGTGGTCGTGGGTGATTTGAACGCGACACCCTTTTCGCCTGTTTTTCGCCAATTTGTTTCAGATGCCAATGTTGTGAGCCAAATGCCTAATTATATGCCGACTTGGCGATTATTTGGTTTGCATATTGACCATGTTTTAACGCGAAATGTGTTGGCGCAGACGTATGCGTTACAGTGGGGTGATTCTGACCATAGAGCAATCATGGCGACTTGGTAGTTTTCAGGTTAAAACCTTTGCAAATCCAAAACAAGTTATTGTTTTGGGGTATTGCAAAGGTTTTAACTTATTGATTAGCAAAAATATTTACGCATCAATATTTTGTGCAATCAAAGCGTTGTTTTCAATGAAAGCGCGTCGTGGTTCAACTTCATCGCCCATTAGCGTAACAAACGTTTTGTCTGCCGCAATGGCATCTTCAATGCGAACTTTCAGTAAACGGCGAACATCTGGATTCATGGTGGTTTCCCAAAGTTGTTCAGGATTCATCTCACCTAAACCTTTATATCGTTGAATCATCATGCCTTTTTGTGCGCCAGCCAGCAAAATATCCAAGGCTTCTTCAAATGATTTCACAGTTTGTGCATCACCATCGCCTTTGAATAATTCTGCACCTGCTGCGTCCAACAAACCTCGTTGTTGTTCGGCGGTTTTCAGCAAAATTTGGTAGGCTTTGCTATCCACAAATTTTTGGTCAAGGTAGGAAATCATCACGTTACCATGCAATTGGCGCGTCATTTTAATGAAATGATTGTCATCATTTCCTGCCACGTATTCCAACGCGATTTCTTGATTTTTCAGGCTGCCTGAAAGCATTTCAATGGCGCGTTTGGTTGAGTTTTCATTTGATAAATCAATTGCATCAACATCAATTAAAGCACGCAACACATCAGCATCCATCACGCGACTTTCTTCAGCAATCGTGTTACGCGCACGCAAAAACTGTTTCGCCACTTTCGTCAATTCCGCACCTTCTAAAACACGGCTGCCTGAAACCAAACGTGCTTTGTCCACTGCCAAACCGAGCAAAAATTCATCTTTTTCCTGTTCATCTTTCAAATAACGCTCGGTTTTACCATGTTTGGCTTTATAAAGAGGCGGTTGCGCGATATAAACGTAGCCACGCTCCAGCAATTCAGGCATTTGGCGATAGAAAAAGGTCAATAACAACGTGCGAATATGTGCGCCGTCCACATCCGCATCGGTCATAATAATCACGCGATGATAACGCAATTTTTCCAAATTAATTTTTGGGGTATTGCTGTCATCATCGGTTTTTTTGCCAAAACTGATACCCAAGGCAGCGAACAGCGCAGAAATTTCCTGATTATCCAAAACCTTGTCAAAACGCGCACGTTCTACATTCAAAATTTTGCCTTTGAGTGGCAAAATCGCTTGGAATTTTCGGTCTCGCCCCTGCTTCGCTGAACCACCCGCAGAATCACCCTCCACAAGATACAATTCTGATAATGCTGGATCTTTTTCTTGGCAGTCCGCGAGTTTTCCTGGTAAATTCAAACCTTCAAACACGTTTTTGCGTTGAATATTTTCACGTGCTTTTCGTGCTGCTTCACGCGCTGTGGCTGCCAAAATAATTTTATCGGTAATGATTTTGGCGATTTTCGGATTTTCTTCTAAGAAATTTTTCAAGTGTTCATTCAATACTTCACTAATCACGGGCGCAATTTCACTGGAAACCAGTTTATCTTTGGTTTGTGATGAAAATTTTGGATCAGGTAGTTTAACCGACAAAATGCAGGTCAAACCTTCGCGCATATCATCACCGCTCACATCTAATTTATTATTTTTAGATGATTTTTTAATAATTTCATTGGCTTCAATATATTGATTAATGGTACGCGTCATCACTTGACGCAAAGCCGTCAAATGTGTACCGCCATCGCGTTGCGGAATATTGTTCGTGAAACATTGCACCGATTCTTGATAGCTGTCGTTCCACTGCATGGCGCACTCTACGGTCATGCCGTCTTTTTCGCCCAAAGCATAGAAAATCTTATCGTGCAATGGTTTTTTACTGCCACGAGTATATTCTACGAAACCTGTTACGCCACCTGATTCAGCAAAATTTTCGTATTTTCCATCGCGTTTATCAAATAATTCAATTTTTACGCCATTGTTTAAAAATGACAATTCACGAATGCGTTTGGCAAGCGTTTCAAATTTGTATTGCACCGTGCCAAATGTTTCTTCACTCGCTAAAAATTGCACGCGCGTGCCATGTTTATTCGGATCGCATTCGCCCACGACTTTTAATGGTTCAACTGTTTCGCCACGTTTAAATGCCACAAAATGTTCTTTGCCCTCGCGCCAAATCGTCAAACGCAACCAATCCGACAACGCATTGACAACAGACACACCCACGCCATGTAAACCCCCCGACACCTTGTAGCTATTATTATCAAACTTGCCACCCGCGTGCAAAATCGTCATGATGACTTCAGCGGCGGAACGTCCTTCTTTTGGGTGAATGCCTGTAGGAATACCGCGCCCGTTGTCTTCAATGGTGATGGACTCGTCTGCATTAATGGCAACGGTAATATTATCGCAATGCCCTGCTAGGGCTTCGTCAATCGCGTTGTCCAGCACTTCAAATACCATGTGATGCAAGCCTGAGCCGTCTTGCGTGTCGCCGATGTACATACCTGGACGTTTGCGAACCGCTTCCAAACCTTCTAATACTTGAATGCTGTCTGCGCCGTATTCTTGTTGAATTTGTTCTGTCATATTGATTACTTTTTTGATTAAAATGAAATTCTTTGATTTCAGGCTGCCTGAAAAATAAGGTGAAATTATACCCGAAAACGCATTTTTCTGCTTGATTATGCGGTTTTCAGGCTGCCTGAAAAGACAAAAAGACTCGCATACTTACAAAGTATGTTTTGTTTCTAACGAAGCTCACGCCAAACACCAGACGAAATCTGTGCAAAAGAAAAGCGCATCGCGAAGCAATATGTCCTAAAGATTAGAGTTTTACAAAGGTTTCACTTTTCGTTGATTGATAAGTGAGAATCTGTATTCACAGCCAAGCGCGATGAATACAGGTTCTGAATAAAAAGTATACTGACTTGCATAATACACTGGATTTTTTGTATAATGGATGAGTTCGCCTTGTGTGGACGTTTTTTATTTTACGCAGAGCATATTTCGCATTAAGGGTGCTTTTTTCAGGTTGCCTGAGAAAGGTTCTTGCAGAAATATGTATGCTTTTTAACCCTTATATTTTTTAGGAAACTCAATGTCTTCTCAAATTACTATGCGCCAAATGATTGAAGCTGGCGTACACTTCGGTCATCAAACTCGTTACTGGAATCCAAAAATGGCACAATACATTTTTGGTGCACGTAATAAAATTCACATCATCAACTTAGAAAAAACCGTTCCCTTGTTCCAAGAAGCACAAGACGTGGTGCGCCGCTTGGTTGCCAACAAAGGTACCGTATTATTCGTAGGCACCAAACGCCAAGCACGCGACATCATCAAAGAAGAAGCAGAACGCGCAGGTATGCCATACGTTGACCATCGCTGGTTGGGTGGTATGCTGACAAACTACAAAACCGTCAAACAATCCATCAAACGCTTGGAAGAAAAATCTACTGTTTTGGCAAACGCTGAAGCCAGTGGTTACAACAAAAAAGAATTGTTGGACATGACACGTGAAGTGGAAAAACTGGAACGTTCTTTAGGCGGTATCAAAGACATGAAAGGTTTGCCAGATGCGATTTTTGTAATTGACACAGGTTACCAACATGGTACTTTGGTTGAGGCAGCTAAATTGGGTATTCCAGTGATTGCCGTTGTGGATTCTAACAACAGCCCCGATTTGGTTAAACACGTTATTCCTGGTAACGATGATTCTGCCAAAGCCATTCGCTTGTACTGCCGTGGTATTGCTGATGCAGTGTTGGAAGGCAAAAACCAAGCGATTGCTGAAACCGTAGCTGCTGCACAAGCTGCTGCTGAATAATACAGCGTGTATTTCAGGCTGCCTGAAAAACCATTCAGGCAGCTTATTTTGAATTGAATTAATTGAATTTTGGAGAATAACATGGCAGAAATTACTGCAAAAATGGTAGCTGATTTGCGCGCATCAACTGGCTTGGGCATGATGGAATGTAAAAAAGCATTGGTTGAAGCAGAAGGCAATATGGAAAAAGCTGAAGAAATTTTGCGAATCAAATCAGGTGCAAAAGCAGGTAAATTAGCGGGTCGTACGGCCGCTGAAGGCGTTTTGGCATGCGCCATTGAAGGCAAAACTGGCGCATTGGTAGAAGTGAACTGTGAAACTGACTTCGTGGCAAAAGATGCTGGCTTTGTGGCATTTGCTCAATCTGTGGCAAAAACAGCTGCAACTCAAAAACCTGCAACCGTTGAAGAATTGTCTGCATTGGTTGAAGACGAACGCAAAGCAGTCATTGCTAAATTAGGCGAAAATATGTCTGTGCGCCGTTTCCAATTAATTGAAACTTCTGGAAATTTAGTGGCTTACATTCATGGTTCTTTGGCAACTGAAGGTGTATTGGTTGAGTACACAGGTTCTGAAGATGTTGCGCGTAAAATCGGTATGCACATCGTTGCTGCTAAACCGCAATGTGTACGCGAAGACCAAGTTGATGCTGCAACAGTAGAAAAAGAACGCCATATCTACACTGAACAAGCCGTGGCATCTGGTAAGCCTGCTGAAATTGCAGCGAAAATGGTTGAAGGTCGCATCAAAAAATTCTTGGCAGAAGTATCCTTGAATGGTCAAGCATTTGTCATGAATCCAGATCAAACTGTTGCCCAATTCGCTAAAGAAAACAACACTGAAATTTTATCATTCGTTCGTTACAAAGTAGGCGATGGCATTGAGAAAAAAGCTGTAGATTACGCTGCTGAAGTGGCGGCTGCTGCTAAAGTTTAATATTTTTTGATGTAAAAATTTTCTTAAAAACAGAAACCTTTGCAGAACCCCAAAATAATTGCTTGTTTTGGGGTTTTTTCGTTTGATAAAAATTGAATAGAATTTAATTTATTGTATTTATTTGATATTATTTATAATCTTCATATTTATAGTCGTTTAAAATCAAAATAGGACAAGGCGATTACCGTGTATATCTAAGTACATAAGGGAGCGAGCAATGCGGTAGTATTTTTAATTTTGCTAGTTATAATATGATATAATATAAAAATATTTTTAATTTAATTTATTGAAATTAAATAATATTATTGTGAGCTTGGAAAGTTTTATTGATACAATCTTAACATATAGCTTTATTGTTTGTAAGTTGATGCCCATGTGGTATTTTTGGAAAAATCATGTATTTTTTCTTGCTCCACAGGCTTTTGTCTAATAAAATCACGCGCTTTAAAATTTTCATGCTGCCTGAAAGCCGTTAAACAGCCCTAGAGATTTTTCAAGCATAGTGGATTAAAATACAAATGATACAAAGCTACCATGCATACTGTGTACGAGTTGTACGTCAAGGCTTGGGTAATGCAGTAACATTTAAATTTGGATTCGCTATATAAATCAAAAAGATTATCTGTCCAAAGCAATCAAAACAGCTCTGTTTTCATTTCATTGGAGTACCCAATATGACTGACACAAAACCTTATTTGCAAATCAAAGGATTAGCAAAAAAATATGGTGATAATCTCGCGGTTAAGCCACTCAATTTAGAAATCAATCAACACGAAATTTTTGCGTTGCTGGGCAGTTCAGGCAGTGGTAAGTCGACTTTGCTGCGCATGCTCGCTGGCATGGAAATTCCTTCAGAAGGTCAAATTATTCTTGATGGTCAAGATATTACAAAACTTGCACCGTATGACCGTCCCATCAATATGATGTTTCAAAGTTACGCGCTGTTTCCACACATGACGGTGGCGGACAACATCGCATTTGGTCTGAAACAAGACAAATTACCCAAAGATGAAATTGCGGCACGCGTTGATGAAATGTTGCGTTTGGTGCAAATGCCACAATTTGCCAAACGCAAACCGCATCAATTATCGGGTGGTCAGCAACAACGTGTGGCATTGGCGCGTAGTTTGGCAAAACGCCCTAAATTATTGTTGTTAGATGAACCACTTGGCGCATTGGACAAAAAATTACGCCAACAAACACAATTTGAATTGGTGAACACTTTGGAAAAAGTGGGCGTTACTTGCATCATGGTTACGCACGATCAAGAAGAAGCCATGACCATGGCAAGTCGCGTGGCGATTATGTCGCATGGTGAATTACAACAAGTGGGTACGCCAGCCGATGTGTATGATTATCCAGAAAGTACGTTTGTTGCAGAGTTTATTGGTGAAACCAATATTTTTGAAGGTAAATTGGTGCATAAAGACGATGCACATGCGCTGATTGATTGCCCTGAATTGCCTAGTAAAGTTTATACCGATCAAAAACTTGAAGCCGAAAATGGTCAAACCATTTGGGTTTCCATTCGCCCAGAAGATATTGATTTGCACAAAGAAAAACCAGCACATCGCGATACGCACAATTGGGCAAAAGGCAAAGTGAAAGAAATTGCATATTTGGGTAGTTTTGCGATTTATCATGTGCAAATGGAAAACGGTCGCATTATTAAAAGCCAAGTGCCTGCGCCATATTGGTATGTACGTGGCATTGAACCGCCCACTTGGGGCGATGAAGTGTATTTGGATTGGCCCGAAAATCAGCCTACACCTTTAACGCGCTAAGAAAGGCAGCCTGAAAATGTCTAAATTATCCACTAGAAAAACGTGGGGCGGAAAATTGGTGATTGGCGTACCCTTTGTGTGGTTGCTGTTGCTGTTTTTGGTGCCATTTTTCATTATTTTGAAAATTAGTTTTGCGGAACAAGCTTTGTCTATTCCGCCATTTACGCCTTTATTTAATGAGGAAACAGGAGCTTTACAAGTTTCATTGCAAAATTATAAAGATATTTTTGCGAATTTGGGTTCATCATTAGGTGCATTGCTTAATCCATTTGATGGTGGCAATCAAGGTGATAATATTTATTTGCTCACTTATTGGCTTTCCATTAAAACGGCTTTGACGACTACATTAATTTGTTTGTTAATCGGTTATCCGATGGCATACGCGATTTCTCGGGCGCATCCGTCTATTCGCAATGGTTTGTTGTTAGCGATTATGTTACCGTTTTGGACATCGTTTTTATTGCGTGTGTATGCGTGGATGGGCTTATTGGGGCAAAATGGCATCATCAACAATTATTTGATGAAATGGGGTGTGATTTCTGAACCTTTGAATTTGTTTTACAACACATTTTCATTAAATTTGGTTATGGTGTATGCGTATTTACCGTTTATGATTTTGCCACTTTACACGCAATTGGTAAAACTGGATCATCGTTTATTGGAAGCGGCGGCTGATTTGGGCGCACACCCGATTAAAGCATTTTTCCAAATCACTTTGCCGTTGTCCAAATCGGGGATTATTGCAGGCAGCATGTTGGTGTTTATTCCTGCAGTGGGTGAATATGTGATTCCCGAGTTGGTGGGGGGGCCTGATAACTTAATGATTGGTAAAGTATTATGGCAAGCTTTCTTTGACCAAAATAACTGGCCTTTGGCAGCGGCGGTAGCAGTATTGATGGTGATTTTGTTGGTCGTGCCAATGGCAATGTTTCAGCATTTTGAAGAACGCGAATTGGAAGGAGACAAATAATGCAAGGCAATAAAATGTCATGGTTTTTGAAATTAGCATTATTACTGGGATTGGCGTTTCTGTATATTCCATTGATTATTTTAGTTATTTATTCATTTAATGATTCAAAATTGGTTACTGTGTGGGGTGGTTTTTCAACCCGATGGTATCCTGAATTATTCCAAGACGAAGAAATTTTAAGTGCGGTTTGGTTGTCCTTAAAAATTGCGGCTGCGTCATCATTGGCGGCGGTGGCATTGGGAACCATGGCGGGGTATGCGTTGGCGCGAATTAAGCGTTTTCGTGGGGCAATGTTATTTGGTGGTATGGTGTCTGCGCCGATGGTGATGCCTGATGTGATTACGGGTTTGTCTATGTTGCTGTTGATTATTCAAGTACAAGGTTTAATTCAGCAAATTGGTGGTAATGCAGACTGGCTAGACCGTGGATTTTTCACGATTTTTTTGGGACATGCCACGTTGTGCATGGCGTATATTACTGTGGTGATTCGGGCGCGATTGATGGAGCTGGATCAATCGCTTGAAGAAGCAGCGATGGATTTAGGTGCACGTCCTGCGAAAATCTTTTTTGTGATTACATTGCCGCTGATTGCGCCAGCGATTGCGTCTGGATTTTTGCTGGGCATTACGTTGTCATTAGATGATTTGGTGATTACATCATTTATGTCTGGACCAGGTTCTTCTACGTTGCCGCAAGTGGTATTTTCTCGCATTCGTTTGGGTTTAAATCCAGAGATGAATGTATTGGCGACCATTATGATTGGTATTGTGGGGACTTTAGTGTTGGCAATTAATTATTTGATGATGCGCCAAACCACCAAACGCGAACGCGAAGCACAAAGTGCTTATCAAACTGAAGTATAATTTTTTCAGGCTGCCTTTTTTACGTTCCCAAAATGTGATAAAGGCAGCCTGAAACCTTTTTTTATCATATGGTTGTGCCATGATTCCCCAAGATTTTATAGATGATTTAATCGCCCGAACTGATATTGTTGATTTAATTGACCAATATGTGCCGTTGAAAAAAAGTGGTGCGAATTATATGGCGTGTTGCCCATTTCACAAAGAAAAATCGCCCAGTTTTTCGGTTAGCCCAAGTAAACAGTTTTATCATTGTTTTAGTTGTGGCGAACACGGTTCGGCTATTGCTTTTGTAATGAAATATCAGGGGCTTGGATTTGTGGAGGCGGTGCAGCTTTTGGCAGACCGTGTGGGCATGGTTGTCCCAAATGTGCGCGGCAACAACGAAGATTCCGCTGCTCATCGCGCTGCTAAAAAACAGCAACAACAAACACTGGAAAATACGGTTCAGGCTGCCTGTGAATTTTATCATCAACAGTTACCATTAAATTCACAAGCTATTGATTATACAAATAAGCGTGGTTTAACATCCGACATTATTACGCATTATGGTATTGGTTATGCACCCGATGGTTGGCAACCGTTGGCGCAGATTTTTCAGCCGTACCCATCTGTGTCATTGGTAGAGAGTGGCATGGTGCTGGACAACGAAGGTAAACATTATGACCGTTTTCGTCATCGTTTAATGTTTCCGATTCGCAATGTGAGTGGACAAGTGATTGGTTTTGGTGGGCGAGTGTTGGACGACAGCAAACCCAAATATTTGAATTCGCCTGATACCCCATTATTTGATAAAGGAAAAAATTTATACGGCTTATACGAAGCACGTCAAGCCATTAAAGATGCTGGGCGAATTTTGGTGGTAGAAGGCTACATGGATGTTGTGGCGTTGGCGCAATTTGGCGTGGGTTACGCGGTGGCTGCGTTGGGGACGGCAACAACTGCGGAACACATCAAAATATTGTTTCGTCAAACAGATAGCGTGTATTTTTGTTTTGATGGCGATGGAGCAGGGCGTAAAGCGGCTTGGCGTGCGCTGGAAAACGCATTGCCACAATTAAAAGATGATAAGTCTTTGAATTTTTTATTTTTACCTGAAAATCATGACCCTGATAGTTTTGTCCGTGCATTTGGGCGAAAACGCTTTGAAGAAGCCTTGTTACATGAAAGTAAACCACTTTCGGTCTATTTTTGGGACGCATTGACAGAAAATGTAGACATTTCGCATCAGGAAGGTAAGGCGGAATTGGTTAAATCTGCCGCACCATTGTTGAATCAAATGACGCAAGCGCCTGCGTTGGCGTATTTGTTGAAACAGGAATTGAGTACCAAAACGGGCATTGACCCCAGTAATTTAGCGTATTTGATGGGGCAAGCCGCGCCACGCCGACATGTGGAAGCCAAATCATACCAATTGCCGCCTGAAAGTTTCAGGCAGCCTGAAACGTTGACGTTGGTGCAAAAACAAATTCGGGCGTTGTTATTGAACCCGCAATGGGCGCAATATGTTGTATTTCCTGATTATTTACCGTTGTCGGGTGATTTAAATGCTTTGTTGGCATTGGCAAAATTTTATCAAAATCATCAACATAATCTTTATATGGGTACGGCACAAGCATTGGAGTTTTTCCGTAATACGCCATATGCGAATGTGTTGGCATTTGTGTTTCGCCACATAACGGATTGGGACGACAACAGCGATGCGGCGCAACAAGATTTTATTGATGGTATCATCAAATTGTCACAACAATTGAAAAATGAACAAATTGAACAATTAAAACAAAAGGGTAATCTAAATGCGCAAGAAATGAAATTGTTGATGCAATTGATTACAATGCGATGAAAAGGAGAGGCAGACCTTATTGTAGTCGTTTAAAATTAAACGGCTATATTAAAGATTGGTCTTGCAAAGGTTTTAATATAATCAAATGCGAATTAAGTCAAGGCAATAGCGTCCGCCGTATACGCTTGGGTGGGTAAGGATATTGGTAATGCTGTATTAATTTGAAGTACTATATAATACAAAAAATACTGATTGAAAATATTATGAGATATTTTCAGACAGTATTTTTCAATCATCATCAAAAGGAGGGCTGGCGAATAAACAGTTTGAAACCTTTGCAAAACCTCTGAATTCACAAATTTCAAAAAAATAACCAATTGAAATATTAGGAATTTATTTTTTATAACCATTAAAAAAATGAGGTTTTGCAAAGGTTTCAGGCTGCCTGAAATTAAAATTATTACGGAAGTGTGGGGATAGAACAAGATACGTCTAGAATTTTACAATCTGAAAACCCCGAAGCTTTACATTTATTAATAGCATTTTGAATGGCTGTATCTTCAGGCTGACCTGTCGCTACGTTACCATAAGGACCAGAACCATTTTTTGCTTGACCCGTAGAGATAGCAATACAACTATTCCTTACTTCTGCTGCGATAACGCACTTTAAACCACCAGCATTTTTACAATACTGCATCGCAGCTTCAGCAGCTTCTTTCTCTGACAATCTATTGTGGGACATACCTGACCCACCTCCTTCAGACCAAGCAACTGCACCATATCGGCTAGGAAGTTTAATAACACGAGTTGGCTGTTTATAATTATTTCCACTATAACTACCTATTGGCGCATTATGATAGCCTGAATTATCATAATAGCCACATTGCCCGCTACCTTGCCCAGGATTGCAGGCAAGTGTGAATGTAGATAGGGTTAATAAGTAGCCTGCAAAACAAAATTTAGTCATTTTATCCAAGTGTTTCATCATTATTCCTTTGCTTTGGTGTTGTGTTACGAATAGCTAATTCATTTGGGACTACTTTAGTCATATTAGGTTGAGAGTTACCATTATTGTATAAAGCACCTCTGGTTCCTGCTGTATAAGCATCAGATTGATGCGTTCTTGGCTGAGATGTATTACGCCATTCTCAACACCCAATTAACCCAGCAAATTGAGTAATTGGGTGTTGAATTTGTTGATTCAGTAAACAGCAAAAATTATGCGATAAAATTTTCCGAATAAAACGGTTAGATTGGTGAAACAGATTTTTTGTACGAACTATTTCCATGTTAAATCTCTCTGTTAATTGACCAATAACTGTTTCAATCATACGGCGACTATTTTTTAGCCATTTGAGAAATTGAGGACTTCTGTCATCTTTCATATTGCTACGATAAGGTGTTTGTAAATTAATATGGCTTTGTTTCATTTCATCTTTTAATTCAGAACTTAAATACCCTTTGTCCGCACCAACAAACCCTGTTTTGCCTTCTAAAAGTTCAGGTAATACCTGCCGTTCATCAACATTGGCAGCTGTAAAAGTAAAGGCTTTAATCATACCTGAGCGAGTAATCAAAAGATGACCTTTAAAACCATAATAGGTCTCTTTTTTGGAAGCGCAATAACCGAACGTCGCATATGCACGAAAATTTTGATGGCGTTTAGCTCGGGCAAATTTACAGACTGCAATAGGAAAGGCATCTGCATAATACTCTGTTTGCTCACACCAATTTGCAGTGATTTTTTGATGCATTTGTTGTTTAACCCAATACAAATTGGCACATTGTTTGGCAAAATTAGGGTAAGAGCCTAAATTGGGAAACCAATTTTGCCAATGTTGTTTGAAATATTGCCAAATTTTTTTATCGGTATCCATACCGAGAAATTCGCCAACAATTTCCATACAAATCAGTTCACAATCTGAAAGTTTGGGTGCAAAGCCACCTTGTCTTAATGGTTTTTGAACGAGCTGATTGTATAAAGCATCTACCATTAGATACGTTTTAATGATAAATTCGTCTTGGGGCATAACTGTCTCTCTTTCGGATTATCTTGACGGGTATCTTTAAGAGTGGGGTTATGCCCCTTTTTATTCAATTGCCATATCTTAATTTAGATAGAGTTGAGAATGGCGTGAGCTATTAAGGAAATATACAAAATAACCATAAAATAAAAAGAACATATTTTTATATATTCTATTTTATTTGTGCAATTTTTAGTTATCCCTCGTGCAAAGCTTACCATTTTATAAATTGAAAGTAATGTTGAAATTGTAAACAAAGATGCTATTAATATAGAAACATAATTTACAAAAAGTATGGTTGATAAATCAAATCTAACCCTACTGTATATAATATATGCGTTCAATAAAATGAAAGAGATTGATGATATATTGATTAAAAATTTTGTGTTATTTAATAAAGCATTCATTGATTACCTCATAAGTTGAATGACATCTAAATAAACATAATTGTCAAATTAATCTCTTAACATTTCCTTGTTCACCAAATACTAAACAACAATAGTATTTTAGCTAGGGATATCATGTATTTATCAACCAAAATCATTAAAATTTTTACACTGCTTGCATTAACATTTAGCTTGATACCATTTGCGATAAGAAAGCCTTGCGGAAGAGTAGAAAAATCATAGCTATTTAATCTTAACTGGCAAGATTCAGGTTAAATGTCCAAATTCAAAAAAAGAACAAATAAAATAATATAAAACCAAACCAAACATAGCCAGAAGGTTTTATCTCTTCATGATTGTTAGGAGCTTTCAACCAATTAAAATGCATAGAAACAAATGCAAATAACATAAAAAATCCAATTATTATCCATTTTAATGTTTCTGGTTTCATAGTCACAAAGTCCATAACTTAACCTTTTTAACAATTTATTTGAATTTCCAATACAACTAAAATCTATTCTATATTTTAATTACATCTAACTCTCCTAGCCGCCAAACTAATTTCTTAGAACCTGTGTTCGTAAAATTAATAGATTGATTTTGTTTATAATTTTTACCAATACAAGTTCTTAAATTACCAATCAGGAGGAAATCTTGGCAAAATTGCTCTACTATTATGCTGAAGCTTAAATACATACTTAAATACTTAATTTAAGAATAGATATCATAATACTTCTCTTTAGTCTATTAAAATTTGTTATTTTTGTCAAGGTAGTTTTATAAAATGACGATTAAAAATATAACGTTGGCATTTGGGGGGCAAATTGCATATGCGTATCGATGAAGAAGGCTTTTTTGTGGAACAAATTCACATGTTCTCTGTTAATGTGGCTGATGCCAATCATTTATAAAAGGTGGTATCACATGTGTCAGGCGAATCGAGCAAAGGCTTTGACACGTAAGGACATCGGTCGTAATAAACGGCTGTCTAAAATTTCACTATTTGTAAAATGACAAAGTCCATGCGAAAGGGTGTGGGTTTGTTTTTAATTTTTGCATTCGTTTTGTTATGACAAAAAATGTGCTGCATTGTGACAAAATGAGCGCGATTCTATATTTGGACGAGTAATTTTTTGGAATTTATTCATTAAATAAAGAAAGGACTTAACTTATTAAAAGTTAAGTCCTTGAATTTGTTGGTCGGAGTGAAAGGATTCGAACCTTCGACCCCTTGCACCCCATGCAAGTGCGCTACCAGGCTGCGCCACACTCCGATTCATGAACGAGTCATTATAAAGATTTCACTTTTAGATAGCAAGTGTTTTCTCAATATTGCTCAGCATTTTTTTCAATTCATCGCGCATCTCTTGGTTGCTGATGATGGGATTACCCCATTCATCTAACATATTTTGTGTGGCATCGGAAATACCATGATGCAATTGACGAATTTTAATCACATCAAGGCGTGTAAAATGATTACCGCCTTTGCCAATTAAGCGACCTTCTTGTTTTTGCCACTGCACGAGTTGCTCGGGTTTTACTTGTGCCAACTCACAAACTTCTTGCAAATTGAAATACCGCTTAGTGGGGATGGTTGGCAAATCAACGTTGTTTGTCATAATAATGCTCCACCATGCCTTTTAATTTTTGGCTGGCGTGGAACGTTACCACACGACGTGCTGTAATAGGGACTTCTTCGCCTGTTTTGGGGTTACGTCCAGGACGTTGCGGTTTATCACGTAATTGGAAGTTGCCAAAACCTGAAATTTTGATTTCTTCGCCGCTTTCCAAAGTGGTGCGGATTTCTTCAAAAAACAGTTCTACAATTTCTTTGGCATCGTTTTTGCTTACGCTGCTCACTTTTTCAACCAAAATGTCGGCGAGTTCTGCTTTGGTCAGGGTCATGTTGAGTTTACCTCTATGTTTATCAAATTCAAGGAGCGAATTATGCTGAATTGTTTATTATAAATCAAGTGAATACTAAAAAATATCTGCAAATTTTGAAAAAAATCTTTATTTTTCAATAATAAAAATAAAAACTTAAGCTGCCTGAATCAGGATAAATATCATAAAATTTCAGCTAACAATTTGTATTCGGGTACTTTTATTGCATCATGCCACGCTTTTCAAGCTGCCTGAAAAAATCATGTGTTCAACAAAATAATCATGTTGCCAGCTAACGTATGCGATAAGAGTGGGTATGGCGGCGATACGCCATGTTTCCTAAATTTAAGAACCTGTGTTCATAATCTTAATAGCTTGCTTTTATCGCCGCTTCATGCGCCCACTACGTTGGCTTAAAAAGATGCCTTGTATTCGCAAAAATGGTCAATAAAATTAAGTTATCAATCTTATGAACACAGGTTCTAAATTTTCTCAACCTTTATATATCTTGAAAATTTTATTGATGTGTTTGATACCACGCAATAAATTCATCAACAGGTGCGTAGCCTATCAAACCTTCGCTGCGTTTACCGTTTGCTTTCAACACAAATAATCCAGGCGGACCAAACAAACCATATTCCTTTAATAAGGCTTGATGTTCGGGTGTGTTAGCGGTTACGTCAATTTGAAACAATCGCGCCATCGGTACGGCAGCCTGAACGCGTTCATGTCCAAATGTTTTCGCTTCCATTTCCTTGCACGATACGCACCAATCTGCGTAAAAATCCAACAAAACAGGCGTATTCGCATCTGCTTGCAAAGCAGCGTTTATAGCAGATTTGAGTTGTGCCACATCGGTAAATTTTTGCGCGTGGAAATCGGCGTTTGATGGCTTGTGCAACGTCAAAAATTCATGCAACGCCGTTTCTTTACCACGCACACTTTGTACGCCAAACCACAGCCCACTCATGACCAAAAATGCCGATAAAATTGCTGTAAATGTTTTCAGGCTGCCTGAAAAACTTTTTAATTTCCACATCATGAATAATGCTGGCGCAACCAATAACACCGTGTATAAACCCACGGTCAGCGCGTAAGGTAAAAAAGGTGTTGCCAGATACACCGCCACCGCCAACAAAATTACCCCAAACGCGTATTTAATGCCGTTCATCCAATTGCCTGCGCGTGGTAAAATGTGTCCGCCAAACGTGCCAATCAGCATCAATGGAACCCCTGTACCCAATGCCATCGCGTACAACACCGCACCACCCAAAACCGCATCACCTGTTTTGCCAATGTAGCCCAACGCCGCCGCCAATGGTGGTGCAACACATGGCCCCACAATCAGTGCCGATAACATACCCATCACAAATACTGAAATCAATTTTCCACCAGATAACTGATTGCTTTTATTTTGAAAATAGGATTGTATCGCATTGGGCAATTGAATATTAAACAAGCCAAACATGGACAATGCCAACGCCACCATCAAGCCCGCCGCAGTGAGCACCACCCAAGCTTGTTGTAGCCAAACTGTCAGTAATGCGCCTGTAACACCTGCTAATACACCCACCAACGTGTAAGTCAAAGCCAAACCTTGCACATACACAAATGACAATACAAACGCTCGTTTTTTGCTACCTGATTTATCGCCCACAATAATAGATGACACAATTGGCAAAAGTGGATACATACACGCCGTGAAACTTAAACCTAAACCAGCCACAAAAAACCAAAATAAATTGGTCAGTAAAGTATCACGCGATAAAGTTAATTTTCCAGCATCAGCAGGCGCGGACGAATTTGGCGCAACCGTTGTTGGTTGGCTCGTAGGATTCGGCGCGCCCGATGGCTTTTTTAGGAAAGTGTTCGCGGGGTTGTTGTTGGCAACTTGGGTGTTGTAAACGCCTTCGCCTTGAATATCAAAACTGGTTTCAACAGGTGGATAACACACGCCAGCTTCAGCACATCCTTGATAATGCAAAGTAATTTTATAAGGTTGGTTAATGGGTTTGGCGTATTTCCAGTTGAATTGAGCGGTTTTATGGTAAACGGTTTGTTTGCCAAAAAATTCATCTTCTTTTTCTTCTCCAGCACTCATGGTGGGGGCGGACAACAATGCGGCAGGGTCGGTAACGGCTTCAATTTTGCTTTGATACATATAATAGCCATCAGCAACTTGAAACGTAGTTTTCACGCCTTGTGCATTGACTTCCACTGTTGGTATAAATGCTTGTTCTGGTGGGAGTAAATCATCGGGATTCACTGCCGCAATGGCTTGAGTCGTGCCAAACAACATCACGGCACAGAGCCACGAATACCATTTTTTCTTCATAATGTATTAACTTTCAATTTGATTTTAGTATACGACAAAAAAATTTTCAGGCTGCCTGAAAATCATAGTCGTTTAAAATAAAAATAGGGCAAAGTGCTGTGTACATCTGACCCATAATCGAGGGGACAACGCATTGGTATTTTTAATTTTAAACGGCTTATTTTAGATGACAAAAAATTATCGTATACTAAGGTGATTAAAAAAGTTTTCAGGCTGCCTGCTTGAATATATTTGGTATTATGGCACAATATGACGCGAATAAATTAGCCAAAATATCGCAGTTCATCATTCAATCAGGACATTTGGAGGATGGTTGTGTTTTCAGGCAGCCTAAAAGGCTATTATTCCATTTAAGTTAAGGATAATGACATGAATAAATTACAAAATAAAATCAATGAAACACAAAAGAAATATGATGAATTGTGTGAATTGTTGCCCGAATTAGAAGCCGATTTGGTGCGATTTCAACGTGCCGTGATGCTGATTCGCGAATTGGAAAATTTCGCTGCCGATGATTTTTTGCATATTTACGAAGTCATGGAAGATGGAGAAGAGTTTGATTTAAAAACAAATGGTAATTTAAGCGTGATGAATGAAGATGCGGTGTGGAACGCATTTTGTGATTTTCAACGCATTGCGTGGGCGCGGATTCGCGAAGCCACCGCTGCGCTTGACCCAAATGAGCAAGAATCATGAATTTTGTAGAAAATTCATCATTTAGTCATCCAGTATATGCTGCTTATTTGCCAACGCCATTGGGTGAAATGTTGGCAATGAGCAGTGATGCTGGTGTGTGCCTGTTGGCGTTTTTGGACGAAAAAGGTTTCGAAAAAGAATGTGTTGCTGTGCAAAATGCCAAACGCGCCCATTTGGTTTGGCAAGACAATGCACATTTGTCTATTTTACGCGAAGAATTGCGCGAATATTTTTCAGGCAGCCTGAAAGATTTTTCTGTACCTGTGGATTTTGTCGGTACGCCGTTTCAGCAATCGGTTTGGCGTATTTTGCAAACTATTCCATATGGTAAAACAATTAGTTATCTTGAACAGGCGCATATTTTGGCGAATCCAAAAGCGGTGCGAGCGGTTGCCAGTGCGAATGGAAAAAATAAAATTTCCATTATCGTACCGTGTCATCGCGTGATTGGCAGCAATGGAAAATTGACAGGTTACGCAGGCGGTTTGGCGCGAAAACAGGCATTGTTAAATTTAGAGTGTGGCGATTGAATGCTTGATGATTGAAGAAAATATGTGTAGAATTGCCAATTCATTTCCTGCCTATGGGTTGGTAGCTCAGGGGTTAGAGCAGGGGACTCATAATCCCTTGGTCGTGGGTTCGAACCCCACCCGACCCACCAAATTTAAAACCACTTAAACAATTGTTTAAGTGGTTTTCTTTTGGTTAATTTAGGTTTGTGAAAAATTTTGTATCAATTTGATGGCATTTGCCCGAATGTAATTCGGTCTAACCCTGCTAAATCTGGTTGTGTTTCAATCATTTGGTAGCCGTGTTGCGTGAATAATTGGCGAATCGCCACTGCTTGATTGTAGCCATGTTCCAATAATAGCCAACCATTTGGTTTTAAATAAATTTTTCCATTTTTAATCAAAATTCTGATATGTGCCAAACCATCGGAAAAATCGGTTAATGCGGTTTGTGGCTCAAAACGCAAATCACCTTGATTTAAATGTAAATCATTGTTTTTAATATAAGGTGGATTGGATACCAAGACATCAACGCTATTTTCAGGCAGCCTGAAAACACGCGCTGCATCAAACCATGAGCCTTGTGCAAATGCCACGTCCGCGCCCAAATGTTGCGCGTTTTGTTGTGCCACTTGCAACGCATCTGCACTCAAATCACTTGCAAAAACAAGACTATCTTTGCGTTCCAGTTTGGTAGAAATGCCCAAAATACCGCTCCCCGTACCCAAATCCCACAACACACCATTTTCAGGCAGCCTCAAAAGTGCGGCTTCCAATAAATGTTCGGTTTCGGGACGTGGAATCAACACGGCTGGCGACACCGTAAATTCGCGTCCATAAAATTCACGTGTTCCCAAAAGGTATGCCATTGGCTCACCTTGTTCACGGCGTTTGGCGAGTGTGTTTAGCTGGTTAATTTGTTGTTCAGTTAAGATTTCTTGGTCATGCGTGATGAGTTGGGCGCGAGTGTAGCCCGTAATGTGTTGCAACAGCATTCGAGATTCGTTGCGTGGCAAAATTTGTGTGGCAAGCCATTGTGATAAAGTTTTTTTCATAAGAATCAAAATATCAGGCAGATACAAAGTTTTATTCTAAATTTCAATATAATAATCAACGTGATATCATTAATCAAGTGGTGGCTGAAATTTTGTGTGATTTGATTGTGGTTATATGATGCGCTTGCCATGCTACGATTCAAATTTTCATCAGAATAATTGTTGCAAAAAATTATTTTCTGTTTAAAAATTAATTTATTGAATGGTAGTCATGGCGTAATCCTTGATTCAGTATTAATATTTCACGCCCTTGTGCAACGCCACCACGCCAGCCGTCAAATTGTGATAATCCACTTGGTCAAAACCTACGTCCAACATCATTTGTTTGAGTGTGTCTTGGTCGGGGTGCATACGAATGGATTCGGCAAGATATTGATAACTATCGGCATCTTTCGCAATCAATTTGCCCATTATAGGCAAAAATTTAAATGAATAAAAATCGTATACTGGTGCAATTGGTTCATATACTTTAGAAAATTCTAACACCAACAGCGTGCCACCTGGTTTGAGTACGCGATACATTTCACTCAATGCCACATCTTTATGGGTCATGTTTCGCAGACCAAATGACACGGAAACCAAATCAAAGTAATTATCTGGAAAGGGTAATTTTTCTGCATCACACACAGCAACGGGCAAAATCATGCCTTCGTTCATCAAGCGGTCTCGTCCGACTGTCAGCATAGATGAGTTGATGTCGGTTAGCCACACTTCTCCTGTTTTGCCTACACGTTTCGCCCAACCGCGTGACAAATCGCCTGTGCCGCCTGCGATGTCCAGCACTTTACCGCCTTTAGGGACGCGCGCCGTGTGAACGGTAAAATGCTTCCACACACGATGCAAACCACCCGACATCACGTCATTCATGATGTCATAATTTTTTGCAACAGAATGAAATACTTGGGCAACTTTGTTGGCTTTTTCACTTTCATTTACGGTTTGAAAGCCGAAGTGAGTTTGTTTATCTTGTTCGTTCATGATTTGATTTCCATGTGATTTCAGGCTGCCTAAAAAAGGCTGCCTGAAAAAATATTGAGTGAATTATTTGGCTGGACTGGCTGATGATGCGCTGGCAGTGGCTTGATTTGACGTAAATTTTGCTATGCAAATGTTGATGGTGTCATTGCTAACTTGTTGTAATTTTGGGTCATTGACGCTCTTGTCAAAATCTTTGATGGCATTTTCCCATTCGTTTTGGCTACCATAAGCTTTAATGCCTTCATCGTATACACAATCGCAAGTTTGTTGTGCAAATTGCTGTTTTTCGGGGCTGGCAGGTTTGTCGCCTAACGCTGATTGTACGCAAGCTTTGGTAAAATTTTGGCGAATTGATGATGTGGATTTGGGTTCTTCTTGTTTTTTGTCAAAACAAGCAGTTAATGATAACAACACGCTGATTAAAATTAATTTTTTCATGAGATTAACGTCCCTTTTTGTTAATTAAAATTTCATAAGCCAAATACAATAAAGGCAGCAACATAATGCCAATATACAATTTATTTTGTAATAAATAGGCTATTGGCGTAAAAATTGCCACAAAAATCATGCCACACATTGCGCCGCCTAAATGCGCCGAATGTCCCGTATTATCGCCTTGACGTGGTTTGAGCATCATCGCTACCGAATAGGCAAAATATAAAGTCGCGAAAATCCAAGATGTTACAGGAATAAAATACAAGTAAATTGTTTGTAAAGGCGCAAGCGCAACCGTGGCAAACAACACCCCAGATACCCCACCTGATGCCCCAATTGCGGTGTAACTTGGGCGTTTTTGGTAGAGCCAAAATGAAAACGCATTGCCAGCCAACACCGATGCCAAATACAAGCCCAAAAATAGCCACACGCCATACACCGCCGCAATCACACGCGAGAAAAAATACAGCGTAAACATATTAAAAAACAAATGCATCATGTCCGCGTGCAAAAATGCAGACGTGATAAAACGATAATATTGTTTGTCGCGCGTGATTGCACCTACATTGAACGCGTAACGCTGAAACAGCGCATTGTTGTTGAATGCCATCAAACTGGTTATACAAGTAATAATGATGATAAATATTGGAATTAATTCAATTAAATTCATTTGATTAGATGCTTTCTAGAAATTTTCAGGCAGCCTGTAGCCATTATTTATGATGACAACCGCCACTGCCACAACCCGATGATTTTTTCGGTGTACTGTCAAATTCACGTGTTTCACCTGCGATGGCAAGGCGTTTTAAATAATCTTGCCACAAAGCGTCTTGATTTTCACTCAAATATTGTAAATAAGCCCAACCATACAGACCGCTATCGTGTCCGTCTGAAAATACAATTTTGAGTGCATAATTGCCAACTGCTTCCAAATCGGTGATGGTTACGGTGCGTTTGCCTGTTTGTAGCGTTTCTTGCCCGATGCCGTGTCCGCGTACTTCTGCGCTGGGTGAATACACACGTAAAAATTCAGCTGGTAGATGATATTCTTGATTGACATAACGAATTTTGAGTAAATCGTGTTCGGAATTGAGTCGGATTTCTTCGGGTAAATTCATTTTCAGGCTGCCTTGTATGAGAAAGGGGGATTTTAGCAGATTTTTAGGTTGAAATTTGGCGCGTGTTTTCACAAAATTCAGGAAAAATATGCATTCAGGCAGCCTGAAAAACCTATGCCGTCTCTTTCAATTCAATCGCTGCCGCCAATAACGATAATCGCGCCATCACGCCATAAACATATAAACGATTGGACGAACAATCAGGATTATCCGCATTCGGGCGCGCCATGCCCATTTCGTCCCACTGTGCAAAAATGCGTTTGGATTCGGTTTCTGTTTCCACATCTTGTGCGCTGCCAGCATTCGGAATGCTTTGATTTAATGGTACAAATACCATGCCTCCAGCGTTTAAGTTTTCATCGTTTTTGCGTCCTTCGTGGACACGGAAAAAGCCGCCAATCACAAACCTATCCATCATATAAACCACAGGTTCGGACACTGCGCCATTTAAGGTTTCGTAAGTGTAAATTCCTTCCTGAACAATGACTTCTGACACTTCCAAACCTTCTTTGACTTTTGCCATTTTGTTGCGATTTTTGCGATTTAAACCGCGCATTTCATCGGCTGATTTCACGCTCATTACGCCCATACCGTAAGTGCCAGCATCGGCTTTGACAATCACAAAAGGCTTGTCGGTAATGCCTTTTTCGTCATATTTGGCTTGAATTTTTGTCAACATACGTTCTACTGCGTCTGCCAACGCGTCTTCGCCTTCACGTTCTTGGAAATTTAAGCCGCTAATTTGTTCAAAATACGGATTAATTTGCCATTCATCAATTTGAATTAAATCAGCAAATTGTTTGGCAATCTGATTGTAAGCTTCAAAATGATGCGTTTTGCGGCGCGTTGTCCAACCGCCGTGTAGTGGCGGCAACACGGTTTGCGACACGCCTCGCAAAATATCGGGTACGCCAGCAGATAAATCATTGTTTATTAAAATAAAACATGGAGAAAATCCATCTGCTAAATGAATACGTTCACGCGTTCGCAATAAAGGTTCAATCAACACTTTATCGCCCAAAGCCGTTTCAAATTCAGTTGCTTGCGTCAATTCGGGATTGAAGGAGCCGATGCGAACGTCAAAACCCGCGTTACGCAAAATATTCGCCAATGCATATACATTTTGCAAATAAAACGTGTTGCGCGTGTGATTTTCAGGAATCAACAGCACGGATTTGGCGGTTTCGCAAGCGCGTTCTACGGCATCTTGCGCGGCAATGGTGGCAAGCGGAATAAAGTTTGGATTCAAATTGTTAAATCCACCTGGAAAAAGATTCATGTCAATGCTTGCCATTTTGTAGCCCGCGTTGCGAATATCTACCGAGCCATAAAAAGGTGGTTGATGTTGTTTCCATTGTTGGCGAAACCATGTTTCAATTTTGCTGTGATTTTGCAGGATTTTACTTTCAAAGTCTCGTAAATAGTTGGCATATTCGGTGTGGATTTCGGGTAATTTCATGGTGTGATTCTCTTGCTAAAAAGCACATTATAATCAGAAAACAAAATTTTCAGGCTGCCTGAAAATACTAAACCTTAGTTAAATAAATTATTTGACATGAAAAAGTTGATTCAATGCGTGTTCAATTTGCGCTTTGGTGCTTTCTTTGTCGTGGCTGCTGTCAATGATGGCGTAACGCTTGGGATTGGCGGCGGCGCGGTTTAAATAAGCCGTGCGAACTTGGTTGAAAAATGTGCTGTTTTCACGTTCAAAACGGTCTTTTTCTCTTGAATTTTCAATGCGTTGAATGGCAATTTCCAGTGGCACGTCTAATAAAATGGTCAAGTCAGGACGCAGGCTGCCTTGTACCCAATTTTCCAGTTGTGCGATATCGGATTCTGGTAAACCGCGTCCCCCGCCTTGATAAGCAAAAGTGGCATCGGTAAAACGGTCGGAAACTATGCTAATATTTTGATTTAATGTAGGTAAAATAATATCGTCTAAGTGCTGTTGTCGCGCCGCAAACATCAATAAAGTTTCGGTGCGTAAGTTAATTTGGCTGGTGGGATTGAGCAAAATATCGCGTAATTTTTCGCCCAACGGCGTTCCTCCTGGTTCGCGTGTGAATTGGACGGGTAAATTTTGTTTTTCAAACCATTGTTTAATCACATTTAATTGTGTGGTTTTGCCTGCGCCGTCAATGCCGTCTAAGCTGATGAATTTTGCGTTCATGGTGTAATCCCTTTGTTGATATAATTCAATTTTATAGCAATTTTTTTCAGGCTGCCTAAACAAATTATAGGAGTTTAATATGGCACAATTTTTAACCATTCATCCCGATAATCCACAAGACCGATTAATCAAACAAGCCGTTGAAACAATTAATAAAGGTGGTGTGGTGATTTATCCGACAGATTCATGTTATGCGCTGGGTTGCCGTTTGGGCGATAAAGCCGCCATGGAGCGCATTTTAGCCATCAGGCAAATGAATTTGAAACACCATTTTACATTGATGTGCGCCGATTTGAGCGAGTTGGGTACTTACGCCAAAGTGGATAACAGCCAATTTCGTCAACTCAAAGCCGCTACCCCCGGTAGCTACACTTTTATTTTGCAAGCGACCAAAGAAGTCCCCAATCGCACTTTGCATCCAAAACGCAAAACCATTGGTTTGCGTGTGCCAGATAATCAAATTGCCCTAGCCTTACTGAAAGAATTGGGTGAACCGATGTTATCTTGCACCCTGATACTGCCTGAAGACAATGAACCACTAACCGACCCCTACGAAATTCGCGATCGTTTAGATTATGCTGTTGATTTAATTATAGATGGTGGATGGTGTGGCACTGAACCCACTACCGTGATTGACATGACCGATGGTGTGGAATTGGTGCGACAGGGGCGAGGCGATGTGAGCTTATTTGGTTTGTGAGATTTTCAGGCAGCCTGAAAGGTGATTTTGTTTGATTTTGGGGCGTGTTGTTCTTGTTAAAATAAGTTAGCGAAAGTTTACAAATTACGCCATTCTCAACTCTATCTAATTAAGATATGGCAATTGAATAAAAAGGGGCATAACCCCACTCTTAAAGATACCCGTCAAGATAATCCGAAAGAGAGACAGTTATGCCCCAAGACGAATTTATCATTAAAACGTATCTAATGGTAGATGCTTTATACAATCAGCTCGTTCAAAAACCATTAAGACAAGGTGGCTTTGCACCCAAACTTTCAGATTGTGAACTGATTTGTATGGAAATTGTTGGCGAATTTCTCGGTATGGATACCGATAAAAAAATTTGGCAATATTTCAAACAACATTGGCAAAATTGGTTTCCCAATTTAGGCTCTTACCCTAATTTTGCCAAACAATGTGCCAATTTGTATTGGGTTAAACAACAAATGCATCAAAAAATCACTGCAAATTGGTGTGAGCAAACAGAGTATTATGCAGATGCCTTTCCTATTGCAGTCTGTAAATTTGCCCGAGCTAAACGCCATCAAAATTTTCGTGCATATGCGACGTTCGGTTATTGCGCTTCCAAAAAAGAGACCTATTATGGTTTTAAAGGTCATCTTTTGATTACTCGCTCAGGTATGATTAAAGCCTTTACTTTTACAGCTGCCAATGTTGATGAACGGCAGGTATTACCTGAACTTTTAGAAGGCAAAACAGGGTTTGTTGGTGCGGACAAAGGGTATTTAAGTTCTGAATTAAAAGATGAAATGAAACAAAGCCATATTAATTTACAAACACCTTATCGTAGCAATATGAAAGATGACAGAAGTCCTCAATTTCTCAAATGGCTAAAAAATAGTCGCCGTATGATTGAAACAGTTATTGGTCAATTAACAGAGAGATTTAACATGGAAATAGTTCGTACAAAAAATCTGTTTCACCAATCTAACCGTTTTATTCGGAAAATTTTATCGCATAATTTTTGCTGTTTACTGAATCAACAAATTCAACACCCAATTACTCAATTTGCTGGGTTAATTGGGTGTTGAGAATGGCGTTACAAATTGGTATAATATACAAGGCGTGCTGGTCATTACACGGCACTACACATAAAATTTTGATTAACTTTTTAGGACGCAATCAAATGAATAAACTCAAACAGATGATTATTTGGGCGATTGTTGTACTGGTGGGGGTGGTGTCGTTTGCCACACTGGCGGTCAGTCGCGGCGAGCAAATTAGCGCGATTTGGATTGTTACGGCAGCTATTTCCACTTACGCAGTAGCGTATCGTTATTACAGTTTGTACATCGCTAACAATGTGATGCAGCTTGACCCCAATCGCTTGACTCCAGCCGAACGCCATAACGATGGCTTGGACTACGTTCCCACGCATAAGGGCGTGTTGTTCGGACACCATTTTGCAGCGATTGCGGGCGCAGGTCCATTGGTAGGGCCTGTGTTGGCGGCTCAAATGGGCTATTTACCTGGTACGCTGTGGATTATTTTTGGCGTGGTGTTTGCGGGTGCGGTGCAGGATATGATGGTTTTATTTGTATCCATGCGCCGAGACGGTAAGTCTTTGGGCGATATAGTGAAACAGGAATTGGGTACGGTTGCTGGTGTGATTGCGTCTATCGGTATTTTGATGATTATGGTCATCATTATGGCGGTGTTGGCTCTGATTGTGGTGAAGGCGTTGGTACACAGTCCTTGGGGGACATTTACCATTGCGGCTACAATTCCAATTGCTTTATTTATGGGAATTTACACGCGCTACATTCGGGTAGGCAAAATTGGCGAAATTTCTGTTGTGGGTTTTATTTTACTGATGTTGGCGATTATTTTCGGTGATGACGTGGCACACAGTTCATTTGGTCATTTATTTGATTTAGATGGCATTCAATTGACTTGGGCAATTATGATTTACGGCTTTATTGCTGCTGTATTGCCTGTGTGGTTATTGCTGACACCGCGCGATTATTTATCTACCTTTTTGAAAATTGGGACGATTGTGGCGTTGGCAATTGGTATTGTGATCGTGGGTCCGACTTTGCATATGCCCGCAGTAACCAAATTTATTGATGGTACGGGACCTGTGTTTTCAGGCAGCCTGTTTCCGTTTTTGTTTATTACCATTGCTTGTGGTGCGGTATCGGGATTCCATGCGTTGATTTCATCGGGAACAACACCCAAAATGGTGGAAAACGAAACCCATGTTCGCATGATTGGTTACGGTGGCATGATTATGGAGAGTTTCGTGGCAATTATGGCATTGGCGGCAGCCAGTTCGCTTGACCCTGGTGTGTATTTTGCGATGAACAGCCCAGCCGCTTTAATTGGCACAGACGCTGCCAATGCTGCGCAAGTCATCACCGATAAAATCGGCTTTCCTGTTACCGAAGCCGCTTTGCTGGATATGGCAAAAAATGTTGGTGAAAACACAATTTTATCGCGTGCTGGTGGTGCGCCTACTTTGGCGGTTGGCATGGCAAATATCATGAGCCAATTGATTGCTGGCGAAGGCATGATGGCATTTTGGTATCACTTTGCGTTGTTGTTTGAAGCCTTGTTTATTTTGACTGCAGTAGATGCAGGTACACGCGTGGCGCGTTTTATGATTCAAGACTTGGGCAGCGTGTTTTACAAACCGTTTGGTAATACGGACAGCTTGCCAGCCAATTTGATTGCGACTTTTATGGCGGTGGCGTTGTGGGGTTATTTCTTGTACACAGGCGTAACCGACCCATTGGGTGGCATTAATTCACTTTGGCCTTTATTTGGTATTGCAAACCAGATGTTGGCGGGTGTGGCGTTGATTATGTGTACTGTGGTTTTGGTCAAAATGAAACGCGACAAATATGTGTGGGTAACGTTGATACCTGCGTGTGGTGTGTTATTTGTAACGTGTTACGCGGGTTTGCAAAAAGTGTTGCATTCTGATGCGAAAATCAGTTTTATGGCGCACGCCAACAAATATCAGGCAGCCTTAAACAATGGCGAAATCCTTAAACCTGCTAAAACAGCCGAAGAAATGTCGCGTATTATTTTGAATGATTATATTAATTCTGGTTTGACTGTATTGTTTTTGGCAGTGGTGGTTATTGTGGCATTTTATGGTATTCGTGTGGCAATGAAAGCGCGGAAAATCGCGTGGAGTACCGCAAAAGAAGTGCCAGCCGTATACCGCGATGGCACACAAGCACCTTCTGGAGTTAATCATGAAGCCTAATATTCACGTAAAAACGCGTTTGGCGAGTTGGTGGAAAACCGCTAAATTAACTGCCCATTTAATGGCTGGCGTGCCTGATTATGCGAATTATGTTGCCCAACAGCGTAAGCATAATCCCAATGCGCCTGTTATGACCGAGCAGCAATTCCAAGACTATTGCCGCAAACGCCGTTGTGGTGCCAATGGCGGACGTTGTTGTTAGGTTGTCGTAAACAATTAGCTGTTTGCTAGAAGAAAAAATACTCGTCAAGTTGGATACTTGGCGAGTATTTTTCATTAACGTAAAAGTTGGTAATTTTGACGTAATTCTTTTCAGGCAGCCTGAAAATTTTACGATGAAATGATGGTCGTCTAAATGAAAATACGACTGTTACGAGATGCACATGGCGAACGACTACAAAAAATCAAATTTTACACGCTCCACCTGCGCAACCATCGTCTTGTAAATCTTGCTGAACGTCTTCTGCGCCATCTCGCGTATTATGATAATACAATGTTTTGACACCATATTTATACGCTGATAATAAATCTTTCAACATCTGATTCATTGGCACACGCCCACCTTCAAAACGTTTAGGATCGTAGCTGGTGTTTGCGGAAATGGCTTGGTCAATGAATTTTTGCATGACGCCAACCAATTTTAGATAACCATCATTGCTGCCCATTTGCCATAAGGTTTCGTACTGACCTTTCAGGCGTTCAAATTCGGGTACGACTTGTTTCAAAATGCCATCTTTGGACGCTTTGACGGTTACCAAACCACGTGGCGGCTCAATGCCATTTGTCGCGTTAGCAATTTGCGAGCTGGTTTCTGATGGCATTAATGCGGTTAGTGTGCTGTTTCGTAAACCATATTTGACAATATCAGCGCGTAAAGTTTCCCAATCCAAATGCAATGGTTCATCACAGAATTTGTCTAAGTCTGCTTTATAAGTATCAATTGGCAAAATGCCTTGTGCGTAAGTCGTTTCGTTGAATAGGGGACACGCACCGTATTCTTTCGCTAAATTCATAGACGCTTTGAGTAAATAATATTGCATTGCTTCAAAGGTGCGGTGAGTCAAGCTAATTGCGCTGCCATCGCTGTATTTCACGCCATTTTTTGCCAAATAATACGCGTAATTAATCACACCAATGCCCAAAGTGCGGCGATTCATGGTGGCTTTTTTCGCGGCAAGCACAGGATAATCCTGATAATCCAATAATGCGTCCAATGCGCGTACAGCCAAATCTGCCAACGGTTCAAATTCGTTCACATCAGTAATCGCGCCTAAATTAAACGCCGACAGTGTACACAACGCAATCTCACCATTTTCATCATTGATATTATTCAATGGCTTAGTTGGTAAAGCGATTTCCAAACACAAATTAGATTGGCGAACAGGTGCAACTTTCGGGTCAAATGGGCTGTGCGTGTTGCAGTGATCCACGTTTTGAATGTAAATGCGTCCTGTACCTGCGCGTTCCTGCATCAAAATGGAGAATAAATCCGATGCTGCTACTGTGCGTTTGCGAATGGACTCGGTTTGTTCGTATTGGGTATATAAGCGTTCAAATTCGTCTTGGTCGGCGAAAAATGCTTCGTATAATCCAGGAACTTCGTTGGGAGAAAATAGCGTAATATTTTGATTTTTAATTAAACGTGTGTACAACAAGCGATTGATTTGCACACCATAATCTAAATGACGTACGCGGTTTTCTTCCACGCCACGATTATTTTTCAGCACCAATAAACTTTCCGCCTCAATGTGCCATAACGGATAGAACAAAGTCGCTGCACCACCACGTACACCGCCTTGAGAGCAAGATTTGACGGCTGCCTGAAACATTTTGAAAAATGGAATACAGCCTGTGTGTTGTGCTTCACCGCCACGAATTTCGCTACCCAAACCGCGAATGTGTCCTGCATTGATGCCGATACCTGCGCGTTGCGAAACATATTTGACAATAGCGGATGTTGTGGCGTTGATGCTGTCTAAATTATCATCGCATTCAATCAACACGCATGAACTGAATTGGCGTGTGGGCGTACGCACACCAGCCATAATGGGCGTAGGCAGAGAAATTTTGAATTGCGATACCGCGTCATAAAAGCGTTTCACATAATCCAAACGTGTGGTTTGCGGATATTTGGCAAATAAACACATCGCTACCAAAATATATAAAAATTGTGGGCTTTCATAAATTTGTTTGGTAACGCGATTTTGTACCAAATATTTGCCTTCCAATTGTTTCACTGCGGCGTAAGAGAAATTTAAATCACGTTCATGGTCAATATACTGATTTAATTCATTAAATTCGGATTCTGTGTAATCAGATAACAAATGTTTGTCGTATTTGCCCGATGCCACCAATTTGTTAACATGGTCAAATAAATGCGGCGGTGTGTAGTCTCCGTATGCGATTTTACGCAAATGGAAAATCGCCAAACGTGCTGCAAGGTATTGATAATCTGGAGTTTCTTCTGAAATTAAGTCTGCTGCAGATTTGATGATGGTTTCGTGAATATCTTTGGTGTGAATGCCATTATAAAATTGGATATGGGATTTTAGTTCCACCTGCGACACCGATACATTGTTCAAACCTTCTGCCGCCCAATCTAATACGCGATGAATTTTATCTAAATTGATGGGTTCTAATTGACCGTTTCGTTTTGTAACTTTGAGTGTGCTGGTGTTCATTATCTTGTCCAAATTGTTAAAATGCGTGAGCCGTTATTGCGGTGGCAAAAATATAGTGGGGCGCATCATACGATTTTTCAGGCAGCCTGAACAGGCTTGACAAAACTAAGCTATTCACACCAAAGGGATATTTTTTATTCATTTAATTCAATATGTTATATTCATAACATTGAAATCATTCAATCTATCGTTGCTTAAAAATGTAGCAAAAATCCGACAATAAAGGCAGCCTGAAAACGGTTTCAGGCTGCCTGAATGAGATTAATAATAGATTATTGAATGCTGTTGCCGATGCGTTTCATGTTGCCTGCATTCATCCAAATAAAAAATGCTTTGCCGACAATTAATCGGTCGTCTACAAATCCCCAATAACGGCTGTCTGCGCTGTTGTCGCGATTATCGCCCATGGCAAAATATTTACCTTCGGGAACATGGCATTTGAAGCTGCTGCCGTCCTCTGAATATTCACAATTTTCTGCCAATCCGCTAGCAAAATCCAATTCATTCATGCGGTTTTGATACGCATTAAACGTGCGAACATCAACTGATGGCACATCTTCTACTTTCAAAACACCAAAACTTTTGCCATCAAAGGCAGCCTGAAAATGTTCAGCGGTTTGGGTTTGTTGGTTGTCGTTATCATCGGGATAACGGTATTCGCCGATGGATTTATCGTGTTCTACGATACCATTGACGGTTAAAATTTTATCTTTGTATTCAATAATATCGCCAGGTACACCCACAATACGTTTGATGTAATTGACTTTGGTATCCACTGGAAAATTAAACACTGCTACATCGCCACGTGCTACTTTTCCAATAGGAATCAATACATTATTTAATACAGGTACACGAATGCCATAAGTGAATTTATTAACCAAAATAAAATCGCCCTTTTCCAATCCAGGACGCATGGAACTAGACGGAATTTGGAATGGTTCAGCGATAAAAGTCCGCAACACAAACACCACGCCAATAATCGGAAAAATACTCGCCATGTAATCACGAAAATGATTGTTATCCAAGCTATTTTTATTTTGCCGACCCCATTTTGACCACGTCCACACTGTACCAGTCAAAACCGTGAACAGCAGTAAAATGGCAGTAAAACTCCACGCCAGACCCGATGATAAAACACCGAAAATCCCCACCATCAACAGCAGGTAGCCCCATTGCAACGCGCTGCTCCATTCGCCTTCTGCGGTACGCTGTTTACTGCCCGAAAACAGCATGATTGCTCCAGCAATCAATGCGCCGATGGCTGCGTATGTGATTTGATTCAATTCCACTTTTTGTCCTAATGATTGATTATTAAAATAAAACAGCAGCGCATGAGTTTCAGGCTGCCTGAAAATTATAACAGTGAATCCCAAAATTGGAACAATGTTTGTTCAAATTAATTTTCAGGCAGCCTGAAAATGGTTTATGGGATACTGGTGTTCACGCGGTAGAAGAAATCAATGCCACGCGTGAGTGTGCGATAAACTGATTTTTTGCACCTTGCCTGTTTCAAAATAATCCTGCGAATATTGCACGTGTATGCGGTTGATTTTTCGGATTAAACGTTCGGTTTTTTGAATATCGGTTTCCATGATTTTTGTTTCAGGCTGCCTGAAAGCATTTGGCTTCCTAATATTCAATAAATTGGATAGGAAACAAGCCAAATCGTTGCTGAATAGTCGTAATAGCGACATCAGAAGCATCTATGCCAATCCATCTTCGCTGTAAACAATGTGCTGCCCATAACGTAGAACCACTTCCTGCAAAACAATCCAATACAATAGAATCGGGATTAGATGACTGTCCAATAATCATCTGCAACATTTCGGCGTTTTTTTCAGTAGGATAAATCGGATAAGCTGGGTCTTTATACCGCCAAATATCTTGAATTTTCTTACCCTTATGGTCATCAGCAAATTTTTTAATACGCGGAACACCGTTTTTAGACCATTCCAATAAACCATGTTTATCTAATTCATCTAAATCATCTGGCGAACTGCGCCAATGCCGCCCTTTTGGTGGCATCATACCACGCCACATTGAGCCTGTTTCACCATTTTGCGTTTCTCCTGGTGCATGAATAGGAACGGTATTATATCTCCGTCCTTGTTCATCAACCTTTTGAAACATCTCTATTTTATCTTCATCTGTCAAGGGGATAGTAATATTATTAAAGATATTTTTTTTTGCATTTTTAGCATAAAAAAGCACCATATCTTTTTCATTCCCAAAAGCACGGCGCGAAAAATTTTTCGGATTAGATTTAATCCGCGCAATATCATTTTTAAAATTATCTGCGCCAAACACTTCGTCCATGATAATTTTTAAATAATGCCCAACCTTACTATCAATATGCACATAAATTGAACCGCATGAGGATAATAATTCACGCATTAAAATCAATCGTTCGCGCATAAATTCCAAATAATTTGCCATACTGCGATTGTCTTCATAAGCGGTTATGCCATGATTGGTTCTGCTAATGGTACTGATTCGTTCATCAGAAATAGTAAAAATTTGTTGTGTGTTATAAGGAGGGTCAATGTAAATTAAATCAATTTTTCCATGATAACCACTATTTAATAAAACCGACAATGCGTGGAAATTATCACCTGAAAATAAAATAGGCAGCGTTTTATCTAATTCAATTGATTGGATTTTTTTGATTGTGTCAAAATTTGACTTTCAGGCTGCTTATTAGAATAAATGAGCTGCATAATCACACCGAAAACAAATAATCACGCAATAAAACAGCTGAAATAATAACTTCATCATCAGCAAATGTTGCCAAATCACTGAACATTTTATTTTTACCCTTGATGTATAAAACGCCATCTAAAATAGCAATTGTTTTAACAGTATATTGACTTGCTGCTAATACAGATTTCATGGTGGCAATAGTATCATTGAATTGTGCATTTTGATGTCCGCCAAAATCCGTTAAAAATTTTGCTTCACCAATGATGATGGTTTGATTGAATTTAGCAATAAAATCTAGGCCCTTATTGTGTTGATAACCCAAATGTGTTTTGGCGAAATATTCCATTGCTTTATCGCCAGCATTAAACACGATATTGCCTTGATAATTCAAAAATTCATCAGCATCATTGGTAACAGGCACACCTAAGGCACCGCTATTTATCCAATTTTTAAATAACGGCCCAATTTGGCGATTGGTTTCTTTGGGTACTGTGGTTTTATCCAAAATTTCATCAAAGCCCATTTCTATCAATATACCTGCTAAATGGCTAACAGTACCAGGGTTGCGTTCAAGAGCAGTTTTGTCGCGTTTCAAATAAGCAACGTAGCTGTCTTTAATCGGAAAAATCTCTTGTTTCAACAAAACTTCTAATAAGTTTCTTCCATCTCTGTTTTCTAAATGTGTGCGAATATCTGTTTGTGTTTGTTCTGCCAATTCGCGGCGCAAATTAACCGACATGGGATAGACGCGATAAAGTTGGTCTAAATAATTACTTTGTGCTGCTAAATCAATGCTTCTTTGTGTCCATAAATTCATTTTCTATCCTTTTCAGATGGCATATTCTACTTCCAGGCAGCCTGAAAATTATTTGTCCCCAATCTCCAAAATCGCCAAAAATGCGCTTTGTGGGATTTCTACATTGCCCACTTGTTTCATGCGTTTTTTACCTGCTTTTTGTTTTTCCAGTAATTTTTTCTTACGCGTAATGTCGCCACCGTAACATTTTGCCAATACGTTTTTACGCAAGGCTTTCACGTTTTCACGCGCAATAATTTGACCACCGATGGCAGCCTGAACCGCAATATCAAACATTTGGCGCGGAATCAATTCACGCATTTTGCTTGCCAATTCACGCCCACGCTGCACCGAAGTTTGACGATGTACAATCAAACTCAACGCGTCCACTTTATCGCCATTCACCATAATGTCCAATTTTACCAAATCAGACGGCTGAAATTCCTTAAATTCATAATCCAACGAAGCATAACCGCGCGAAGTGGATTTCAGTTTGTCAAAGAAATCCATCACCACTTCATTCATTGGCAAATCGTAAGTCAGCATCACTTGACGACCGAGGTATTGCATATTGCGTTGCACGCCGCGTTTTTGATTGCACAAAGTCATCACATTGCCGACATAATCTTGTGGAACAAGAATGGTGGCGGTAATAATGGGTTCTAAAATTGTGTCAATCGTGGCAATATCAGGCAATTTGGATGGATTTTCTACTTCAATTTTGTCGCCATTTTTCATGATGACTTCATAAACCACAGTCGGCGCGGTGGTAATTAAATCCATGTCAAATTCGCGTTCCAAACGCTCTTGCACAATCTCCAAATGCAACAAGCCCAAAAAGCCACATCGGAAACCAAATCCCAACGCTTGCGATACTTCGGGTTCAAATTTCAATGATGCATCATTGAGTTGCAGTTTTTCCAGCGCATCGCGTAAGTTTTCATAATCGTGGCTTTCCACCGGATACAAACCCGCGAATACCTGTGATTGCACTTCTTTGAAACCTGCCAACGGTTCGGCAGCAGGATTGGCGGCAAGCGTAACCGTGTCGCCCACTTTTGCTGAACCGAGTTCTTTCACGCCAGTAATCAAAAAGCCCACTTCGCCCGCACTTAATTGTTGTTTTTGTATGGATTTTGGGGTAAATATGCCCAGTTGTTCTACTTGCGTTTCGGCTTTAGTGGACATGAAACGCACTTTGTCTTTCAGTTTAATCGTGCCATTTTTCACGCGAATTAACATCACCACGCCAACATAATTGTCAAACCATGAATCAATAATCACGGCTTGCAATGGCGCAGTAGGGTCGCCTTCAGGTGCAGGAATTTTCGCGACAATTTCTTCCAACACATCTTCCACGCCCAAACCTGATTTAGCAGAACACGTTACCGCACCCACCGCATCAATACCGATGATGTCTTCAATTTCTTGTGCCACGCGGTCGGGGTCGGCGGCAGGCAAGTCAATTTTGTTCAGCACAGGCACGACTTCCACGCCTAAATCAATCGCGGTGTAGCAGTTGGCAACGGTTTGGGCTTCCACGCCTTGCGATGCGTCTACTACCAGCAATGCGCCTTCACAGGCCGAAAGCGAACGTGAAACTTCGTAGGAAAAGTCCACGTGTCCTGGGGTGTCAATCAAGTTGAGTTGATAGATTTCGCCATTACGTGCTTTGTAGTTTAAGGCAGCTGTTTGCGCTTTGATGGTAATCCCACGTTCTTTTTCAATATCCATAGAATCAAGAACTTGTGTACTCATTTCGCGCAAATCTAAACCACCGCAATGTTGAATAAAACGGTCGGCAAGTGTGGATTTTCCGTGGTCAATGTGGGCAATAATGGAGAAATTTCGGATATTTTTCATGTTGTTGAATTCAATAATAAAATAAAAATATGGCTACCTGAAAATAATTGATGCGTTTTCAGGCAGCCTGAAAAAGTTAAAGTACGATATTCTAACAGAAAATTTAAAGGTAGCCTGAAAAGATGACGCTTATGGTGTGGTCAAATATATGGTCGTTTAAAATGAAAAATACGACTGCGTTGTCCGTTCCCTTAATGTACGAGATGTATACGGCAGTCGTCTTGTTTTATTTTTGATATTTAATTTATTGATTTTTAAGATAATGATTATTTCAGGCAGCCTGAAAAGTTTGCCAAACTTTCCACGCATCAACTGTTTCACGTACATCGTGAACGCGCACAATTTTCGCGCCTTGCGTGAGCGAGAATAGGGCGGCTGATACGCTGCCTGAAATGCGTTCGGTAGGGATTTCTTGCCCTGTAATTTCGCCAATCATGCGTTTACGCGATACGCCAACTAAATGCGGTAAATGATAACTGGTGGTTAATTTATCCAAATTTTTCATTAACATAATATTATGTGTCAGTGTTTTACCAAAACCAAAACCAGCATCTAACACAATTCTTTCGGGTACGATGCCAGCTTGAATGCACACGTCAGCGCGTTGCTGCAAATATTGAGCGACTTCAGTAACAACATTTTGATAATTTGGGTTATTTTGCATATTTTCAGGCAAGCCTTTCATGTGCATTACACACACACCGACTTGAGATTGTGCGATTAAATTCACAGCGTTTTCGTCTTCTAAACCTTGTACGTCATTAATTATATCCACAAAATCAAAATCTAATGCTAATTTCATCACGCTAGCACGGCGCGTGTCCAAACTAATTGGCACATTCCAGCGCGAAATTTCTGCTAACACAGGTTGAACGCGCTGCCATTCCAATTCGGGAGACACTGCCATCGCGTTTGGGCGCGTGGATTCGCCGCCAATATCCAAAATATCTGCGCCATCTTGGAGTAATTTTTCGGCGTGGGCGAGCGTGGTTTTCAGGCTGCCTGAATACGTACCGCCGTCTGAAAATGAATCGGGTGTTATATTTAAAATGCCCATGATTTTGGGCGTGGTTAAATCAATTTGAAAGCGTTTGGTTTGCCAAAACATGATGTTGTCCTAATAAAAATGCTGCCTGAAAACAAAGAAAATAGTTTTCAGGCAGCCTTTAAAGTGATTATTTATTATCTTCTGGTTTGGAATCGTGTTCAGGCTGCGTTAAATTGGTTGACACTTCGTCCGATTTTGCAGGTTCAGACTGTGTAGTTGGCTGTGCCAATTGTGCATCTTCTTCGCCTTCTTTACGTAAATTGTAACTGTAATCTTTTGGTGGACTGGGTTGTTTTCCTTCCATAATTTCAATTACTTGATCGCGGTCAATGGTTTCCCAATCCATTAAGGCTTTGCACATGGTTTCCATTTTATCGCGATTTTCGCTCAAAATTCGGTACGCCACATTGTATTGTTCGTCCAAAATACGGCGGACTTCGGCATCTACTTCCTGCATGGTTTTTTCGGAAATGTGTTGCGAACGTGTTACGCTGCGTCCTAAAAAGACTTCACCTTCGTTTTCTGCATACACCATCACGCCCATTTTTTCGCTCATACCAAAACGCGTTACCATTTCACGTGCAATTTGGGTAGCACGTTCAAAGTCATTTGATGCCCCTGTAGAAATGCGTCCCACATACAAATCTTCCGCGATACGTCCACCGAATAAAATCGCCAATTGACTCAACATTTGGTCTTTGTACATGGAAATGCGGTCGCGTTCAGGCAGCTGCCAAGTCAAGCCTAACGCGCGTCCACGTGGCATAATCGTTACTTTGTGGACGGGATCAGTAAATGGCAAACTTTCTGCTACAATTGCGTGTCCAGCTTCGTGATAAGCGGTGGCACGTTTTTCATCTTCGTGCATGACCATGCTGCGACGTTCTGGACCCATATAAATTTTGTCTTTGGCGTCTTCAAAATCGCTCATGTCCACTTTGGTTTTGTTACGGCGACCTGCGAATAGGGCAGCTTCGTTGACCAAATTTGCCAAATCTGCACCTGAAAATCCTGGTGTACCACGCGCCAAAGTTTTCAAATCCACACTCTCGTCCAAAGGAACTTTTTTCGCATGGACATTCAAAATTTGCTCGCGACCTTTAATATCAGGCAATGGCACAACCACTTGGCGGTCAAAACGTCCAGGACGTTGTAAAGCTGGGTCTAATACGTCAGGGCGGTTAGTTGCGGCAATCACGATAACGGTTTGATTGCTTTCAAAACCGTCCATTTCTACCAATAATTGATTCAAAGTTTGTTCGCGTTCATCATTGCCCCCCCCCAAACCTGCACCGCGTTGGCGACCTACTGCGTCAATTTCGTCAATGAAAATAATGCACGGCGCATTTTTCTTTGCTTGTTCAAACATATCGCGTACACGACTCGCCCCGACACCGACAAACATTTCCACGAAATCCGAACCTGAAATACTGAAAAACGGTACACCTGCTTCACCCGCAATCGCTTTTGCTAACAAGGTCTTACCCGTACCTGGAGAACCTGCTAATAAAATACCGCGCGGCACACGTCCGCCTAAAGATTGATAGCGATTAGGTGCTTTTAAGTAGTCTACAATTTCTTGTACTTCTTCTTTGGCTTCATCGCAACCAGCCACGTCAGCGAATTTGACGGTGTTGGCATCTTTATCCAGCAAACGCGCACGACTTTTACCAAATGAAAACGCCCCACCTTTGCCACCGCCTGTTTGTGCACGCATGAAATAAATCCACACACCAATTAACAGTAATACAGGCAATAAACTTGTTAATAACCCACTGATTATACCTGGTTTTTCTTCAGGTGTTACTTTGACGCGAACGTTATTTTCTTCAAGCGTTTGAATTAATTTATCGTCTAATGGTGCATTAGTGGTAAAGCTGGAATTACTGGTATCGTTGCGTTCACCTTGAATGACATAGCCAACAGGCGAACCCGTCAAATTAACATTATTGACTTCACCTGATTTAACTTGTTTAATAAATTGTGAATACTCAATTTGTTGATTATCTGATTTTTTCTCCTGCATGGCATTCACGCCAAAACCGATGGCCAAAAACAGCGCACCCCAAACCAGTATATTTTTAAAATTGTTTCCCACAGAAACAAACTCCTATAATAATTAAGTGAGAGAGATTGTAAAACACCATCAATAAAGTTGTCAGCGTTTATTTTTGCCTAATAGATAAATTTCACTGGAGCGATTACGTGATGCATCAGGTTTTCGCGTTTGCACCACAGTAAAGGTTTCGCGCATGGCGGTTAAATATTCTTGATACCCAGAACCTTGGAATACCTTAACCAAAAAACAACCACCTGTTTTTAAATGATTTTGTGAAAAATCCAACGCCAATTCACACAAATAATAGCTCCGCGCTTGGTCCATCACAGCGTTGCCAGACATATTGGGTGCCATATCGCAAATTACAAGATCCAGTGGGCGATTTTCCAACAGCGATTCAAATTGCGCCAACACATCGGCTTCACGAAAATCGCCTTGAATAAACTGCACACCGTCAATATGTTCCATTGGTAAAATGTCCAGTGCGAATACTTTGCCTTGTTTGCCCACCAGTTTAATGGCAACTTGCGACCAGCTACCAGGTGCGCTGCCCAAATCTGCCAACACGGTATTGGGTTTAATGATTTTATCTTTTTCATTTATTTCCAATAATTTGTAGGCAGCACGAGCGCGATAACCATCTTTTTGGGCGCGTTGTACGTAGGGGTCATTCACATGTTCATTCATCCATGTGGTAGAAGATTTAGAGCGTTGTACCATATTGTTTTTTCTATTAATAAATAGATATTCAGGCAGCCTGAAAATGAAAAAATAACATTGTACGCTATTTTCAGGCTGCCTTGTAGCTTGAGTGTTCACTTTAATTTTATTGTTAATTTTGTCGCTCATTTTAACCACAATTTTTATGTTAATCGCAGCATTTGGATTCTATTTGTGTTGTGTTTTACTTTATAATCACTGTTTTGAAAATAAAGAACAAATATATTTGCAGGATAACTATATGAATTCAGACGGTATTCTTATTATTGCGCGGAGTCATTTGCCTAACGTTTTTAATTTAATGATGTTGGCGGCGGTGATTTTTTTCGCTTCATTTATTTGGGCGATGCTGCCTGAAAAATTTCGTATGTTAAATCAATGGGGTAGAAATATTCTGAAACAAGCTCCTAGTATTATGACGGCATTGGGTTTGTTTGGCACGTTTTATGGTTTAACGGATTCTTTGCGTGGTTTTGGTACAGAAATTGAACAAATTCAATTATTTGTCAATGAATTGAAATCGGTATTTGTGTATTCCATTTTGGGGATTGCTTCCGCGGCGATTTTTATGGTATTGAATGTGGCGGTTAATGCCATTTATCATCATCGTTCTCAAATTGAAAAAAATAAAGCTATTCAACAGTATAAACAACAAAATAAACAAGTTCAACAAAATAATGAAGCAGTTTTACAATTTTTGTCGGCGCAATTGAATGCCACCAATCAAATTAATAAAACACTTCAAAATCAAAATATTGGTCAAAATTCTGTGCCTGCTGCCAATCCCATCGGTGTATCGGCAGAAATGCAACATTATTTGGCGCAACAAGCACAATTTGCACCACATTTGGCAGAATTGAGTGGTATTCAGGAGACATTGAATAAAACTATCTCTAAATTATTGATTCCAATGACAAATTATAGTGCTGAATTTCATGACCATATGATGAGTATGTTTCATGAAAAAATGGATGCGCAAACGCAATTATTGGCAAAAATCAGTCATCAGTTAACTGAACAAAATCAATTAAATAGACAAATAATTGAAAAATGGCAGATTAATCATGTACCGCAATCGCCACTTCCTGCGCCCGATAAACCCATTACGACCACCAGCAGCGCACTTGACCCATTCAAAAAATTGGAGCAAGAATTGGAAGAATTGAGTAATGAAAATAAGAAATTGTTTTCTAATAAATTTTTATAATTTATTTTTCAGGCTGCCTGAAAATAGGTAAATGAATATGTTGCAAATGTATGATGAGCCTGTTGTTGAAAATGAAGATGAATCAACTACTTGGATTGCTTTGTCTGATTTAATGACAGGACTGATGGCGATTTTTTTGACTTTGAGTATTGCGATTTTGGTTAATCAAAATGCACAACGTGATGAAATTGTGCAAGATGTGCAGCAAGCACTCAAAAAAAGTGGTTTGGAAATTGAAACCGATCCACGTACGGGTGATATGAATATTGCAGCAGATTTTGCTTTTGAATCGGGTAAAGCGGTGTTAAAACCTGAAGGCAAAGCGATTTTGGATCAGCTGATGCCTGTGTTTGCGAAAGCGGTTTTTGATGAATTATCGGGTGAGCAGCAGGAAGAAATTACGCGTTTGATTGTGGAGGGGCATACGGATAGCGTGGGCAGTTATGCGTCCAATATGCAGCTGAGTACGGAACGTGCCAATGCGGTGTTGTCATATATTGATACACAAATGCCTGATTTTCCACATAAAGCCGAATTGCTTGCCAAAATGACCGCAGTCGGGCGCGGCGAAAACGATGCCAGTCCAACCGAAAATCCAGCCGATAGGCGCGTGTTGTTGCGTTTTGATTTTAAGCAACCCGATTGGACAAAACAACCGAAAAAAAATCAGAAATAGATTTTCAGGCTGCCTTAAATATGTCAATTTAGGCAGCCTGAAAGTATTTAGATAGGAATAAATATGTTAAGTTACCGTCATGCTTTTCACGCGGGCAATCATGCTGATGTGTTGAAACATTTTTTGTTGTATTTGGTATTAGATTATTATAATCAAAAGGATAAGGCGTATTGGTATATTGATACACACAGTGGCGCAGGGATTTACGATTTGCGTGGCGAGCAGGCGCAGAAAGTTGGTGAATTTGCTGATGGTGTGGCGCGATTGTTGGCGGCTGAAACATTACCTACGCAATTGCATGATTTTGTTACGCATTTACTGGATAATTTAGATGATGAAAATTTGTATGGTGGTTCGCCGTGGTTGGCGCAAAGTATGTTGCGTGAAGCAGATAAATTGCGTTTATTTGAGCTACATCCGACTGATTTTCAACATTTAATCAATAATATGCGTGAAGCAAAATTGGGCAGACGTGGCATCATCAAGCAAGAAGATGGTTTTGCTGGTTTGATTGCTTTGTTACCGCCTGTAACTCGCCGTGCAGTGGTGCTGATTGACCCACCTTATGAACAAAAACAAGACTATACGCGTGTGGTGCAAACGTTAAAAGATGTGTTGAAACGATTTGAGCAAGGTTGTTACATGATTTGGTATCCGTGTTTGAGTCGTGTTGAGAGTCAGGAGTTACCTGAAAAATTAAAAAAATTATATCCAGACAATTATTTACGAGCTGAATTGTATGTTCATGCACCACGAGCTAATGGATTGGGTATGCATGGAAGTGGTATGTTTGTGATTAATCCGCCTTACACGCTGCCTGAAATACTGCATAACACATTACCAAAATTGGGAAAAATATTAATGCAAGATGATGGGGCAAAGGTTGTTTTAGAATATAAAATTCGTTAGAAATATTTTTCAGGCTGCCTGAAAAAGAGAAAATGTAGTAAAATGTAGTATTAATTATCAACGTGATGGAGATTATTTTGATGAAAACATTTTCGCAATATTTGATGGTACATTCTCAAGAAAATCATATTCCAAAAGAATTAATTAGCACAGTAGAAAGCATTATTATTGCTTGTAAACAAATTAGCCGTAATGTACGTTTAGGGGCATTATCAGGTGTGCTGGGTGAGGCTGGTACAGGTAATATTCAAGGTGAGGCGCAAAAAAAATTAGACGTGATTGCTAATCAGATTTTGATTGATACATTGCGTACCAATCCGAATGTGGCAGGTTTGGCGAGCGAGGAAGAGGACAATTTTGTCGCTGCCAATGAGCAGGGTGGTTATTTGGTGTTGTTTGATCCATTGGACGGCTCGTCTAATATTGATGTTAATATTTCAATTGGCACGATTTTTTCGGTGTTGTTGAAACCTTCGGGCAGCCTGAAAACAGAAAGTTTTTTGCAAAAGGGCAGTGAGCAAGTTGCGGCTGGTTATGTGTTGTATGGCGTGCAAACTTTGCTGGTTTTGACGTTTAAGCATGGTGTGCACGTATTTACTTTGAATGAGCAAGGTGAATTTATTGAGACGAAATCTTTGCCACAAATCCCTGAACAGACAGCAGAATTTGCGATTAATGCATCTAATCAGCGTCATTGGGAACAACCAATTCAGAAATATATTAATGAATTATTGGCTGGTGAAGATGGAGTGCGTGAAAAAAATTATAATATGCGATGGGTGGCGAGTATGGTGGCCGAAGTGCATCGGATTTTGATGCGTGGTGGTGTATTTTTGTATCCGAAAGACAATCGCGATCCAAGCAAAGCAGGGAAATTACGTTTAATGTACGAAGCTAATCCGTTGGGGTTAGTGGTGGAGCAAGCTGGTGGTAAAATTACCAATTCGCGTGAAAATATGCTGGAAATTCAACCGACTGGATTGCATCAGCGTGTGGCAGTGGTGTTAGGCAGTGCGGAAGAAGTGGGTCATGTGCGTGAATTGCATATTTAGAGGGTAACACGAATAAAATATCTAGGCAGCCTGAAAACTTTTTAGGCTGCCTTTTTATTTTATGCTATCTAGCTCCGAAACCTGTAAGCATTGTTTTGATTGTTTTAAAAAAAATTATAACATCAAGAGAAAAAGAAAAATGCTTAATATAATAAAAATCATGTTCTAATTTTATTTGAGTTTCTTCTGCTCCTGTAGCGTAGCCATGCATAACTTGCGCCCAACCTGAAATACCTGGTTTGACAATATGGCGATAATTATAGAATGGAACTTGTTTTTCCAATTCATCAGCGAATGGCTTGAATTCAGCTCGCGGACCAATTAGGCTCATTTCACCTTTTAATACATTGATAAATTGTGGTAATTCATCAATTCGTGTTTTACGAATAAATTTACCAATTTTGGTAATCCTGTCATCATTAGAGATTGTGGCACTTTCTTGATTATTTTCTTTCATGCTGCGTAATTTATACACAATAATAGTTTGACCACGATAGCCAACACGCGGTTGAGTATAAATAATTGAACCACCATCTTCTAATTTGATAAGTAAAGCAGTAATAAATACCACAGGCAAAGTAATCGGAAATGACAAAATAATTAATAGACATTCTAAAAAATGTTTAATATTCATATAAATAGAAGATGGTAGTAATGAGCCTAAATTATTTTCATACATATGCTTAATTTTGACACGTCCAGTTAGCATTTCTTCCACATACCGAATATGATAAACGGGAATCCCTTTCAAAGTTTTCATTGCTAGAAAATTTTGCCATTCAGAAGTTAAATCATTGCTTTGTAAATCAGCAACATAGCCTTGAATTTTTTCATTTAATTGAATTTGTGGATTAACTTGTTTGAGCCATTTTATTTCAGGTAACAGATAAGCATCAATAGCATCGCCTATTGGAATATACGCAAAAGTAGATTTAGTTCGTGTGCGCAATTTAAAGCTATAGTAATTGTATATACATGAAACCAAAAAACCTAACTCCAAATATACAATTGAATAAGGCAACCCCAATATTTTTAATGCTATCCACGCACAAAAAAAGCAAAGAAATGCCGTAGGAATAATGCTAAATGCAGATTTATGCCCTGGATGGTTGGTAATTGCATAAATGGAATGAGCATTGACAAAATGAGTAAATGCCACAGCCAGCATACTGACAATATAGGCGTAACCATTGTAGTTGTATGACCATGGCAGAATTAGCACATAGGGAAGTAGCGTGCTAGCAAGTGTACCTAGCCATAGGCGTGTTTTAAAGGATGTAAATGTAGACATTATATACTAGTTTTCTAAAATATCAATAAGTCGATGATTGATAATATGAACATTGAATTTTTCTTCGGCTATTTTTCTGCTTTCTTTGCCCATTATGGAAATTTGTTCAGGATTATCTATAAAAAATATCATTTTTTCTGCCAATATGTTAGCATTATAAGGAGGAATTAAAAAGCCATTTTTCCAATTTATAACGGTTTCTCTACAACCAGCCACATCTGTGGTAATAATAGGACGACCGATAGCCATAGCTTCTTGCGTACTTCTAGGGACACCTTCACGAAAAGAGGGCTGTACAAATATTGAAGATTTAGTAATTTCTTCTGCAACATTATCAACATGACCAAGATGTACTACTAAACCATTGTCAATAAAAGGTTGTAATTGTTCTTTTGTCAAAGCAAATGGATTATTTTCATCAAATCCGCCTAAAATAACGAATTCACAGTTTGAATATTTTTCTTTTACCAGTTTAGCCGCTTCCAAATATTCAAAAATACCTTTTGCTTGTAATAGTCGTGCAATAAAGATAAATCGAATTATTTTAATTGAACTTATTGGTTGATAAGTGAATTTTTCTAAATCTACACCAATGCCGCCTAAAATAATTGTTTCTTTTGATGGAATATGGAATCTATCAATCAAATCTTTTTTATCATCTGGATTGAGTACAATTAATTTATTTAATAATGGGACTGAACACCAATATAAAATAATTTGTGCAATTTGAATGATTCTCGCTTTATTTGTAAAACCTTGCTGGTAGGGAGTGAAAGCATTACCTAATCCCTCAACCATACCAATAATTTTAGGTACTTTGGCTAATTTTGCTGCCCATGTACCAAAAATAACGGGTTTAACAAAATAAGAGAAAACAATATTTGGCTTTATATCAACTATTTGTTTTTTTAATGATAACATTATGTTAAAATCACCGAATAAATTCATTCCTTTGTGATTCAATTCATGAGAAATGGGAATGGCATCCCATTCTTTAATTATTTGCATTTGTGTGGATGTATAATTAGATGCACAACAATAAACAGTATAGTTTTTACGAACTAATTCTATAATTAATTCTTTTCTAAAATTTAATAAAGTTGTGGCATCACCGCCAATAATCAGGATTTTTTTATTTTGATTCATATATTTCTAACCATCTTTTTACGCTAGTTTCTAAAGAAAATAACTTTTCAACACGCTGTCTTGCTTTCAAATTATTTTCATCAATTATTTGTTCAGGCAGTTGTAAAGCTTTTTTTATTGCATTTGCAAGTAGTTCCGTGTTTTGTTTGGGAACTAAAATACCAGTATTTCCCATAACTTCGGAAACACCACCACAATCAGTAGCAATTACAAAAGTATTGCATGCCATTGCTTCAGCTACTACCAGCCCAAACCCTTCATATTTAGATGATAATACAAAAAAATCAGCCATATTCATCAGACGAGAAATATCAGTTCTTACACCTAGTAATATAAGTAAATGGTTAAGTTTATAATATGAAATTAACCCTTTTAATTTATCCAACAAATCACCATCACCTGCAATAAGAAATTTTGCAGGGAATTTATTAAAAAATCCTTGTTGTTCTAAAATGTAAATAGCTTTAATTAAGTTAGGGTAGTCTTTTTGTTCATGCAATCTACCAACTGAAAGAAATATTGTTTCATGATTGACATCAAATTCAGTTTTATAAAACTTTTTATCAATTATTGCTGGAGCATATATATTAGTATTAATGCCGTTATAAACTGTTATTATTTCCTGATTTTTTACTGCTCTTTTATCAATGAATGCTTGACTAGCTTCTTGGCTGACGTTAGTAGTAACGTTGGCTAGGGAATGAGTTAATCTATATGCCATCATTCGCAATTTACCACCCTCATCAGAATTATGAGCTGTAGAAATTAATTTATTAGTATTAAGGGTTTTGCACCACAAACGATTTAAGCGTGTAAATATATTTGCATGCACCATATGGGCATGAATAATATCAGGTTGATAATGTGATATTAGTTTACAGTATTTGTAACAACTCATTGGAAAAGAATAAATACTTTCCAACCCTAAATATATTAACTCAATTTTTTCTGATTTTGGAGTAACTTGAATATTGCCTGCCAAATATGCAATTTTTACTTCATGCCCATTTTTTTGCATTTCATCCGCCAAGTTTATGGTAACTCGTTCAGCACCACCAAGACCTAACCCTGTGATTACATATAAAATTTTCATATAAAAAAATAACTCCAATTTAGTGTACTAAAACCGATATACAAACTAATTATTAGCCAATATACTATACTTAGTATTTTGTAAATAAATTTCTGTTCTAAAATACATAATATTAGTACTGGGATGATAGCTGATAAAAATCTTAATGGGTACCCACCTGTAAATAATGGAGAAAAAAGTACCATTAATAAAATTATTATAGATATGTAATCATAACATGATAAATAATTTATACAACCATTTTTTATTTTTGATTTTGATGATAATGCTATATTAATATAAAGGAAAAAACAGTAAATAGAAGTCAAAAAGGATGTTTGCCATTGAGTAGTAGCATAAACACTGGCTCGCCGCTCATCTCCAATTATAGTTAAGATATCTGATAAAAGAGAACTTGTCATATAACTAAGAAGAAAACCTATAAATACCAATATAATATGTATAATAATAAACGATTTTGATAATAACCGCGTACTAATGAAATAATAAGAAAGAATTAATAGTATATAAATTATGCTTGATGTATGTATTAAGATTAATGGAGCAGTAAAAAATAGCAATTTATAGATATGTAAAACATTATTTTTTTTATCATATAAGATATCTAATACTATATATAGTATAGAAACAGAAAAAGCTAAACGTAATTGGTTTAAATAAAACATTGTGGCCAATGGATTTAGTAACATAAAAATTGAATAATACATCCTTGTATTTTTATATATAAATAAAATATACAGTATTGATATTATAGTTGGTAGTAATACTGAGAATATATATATGCTATTCTCGTTAGAAAAATAGTTACTTATATTTGAAATAATTAAAGCCCATAGAGGTTCATTAAAGATCATTTCCCATGAGAGTGAAGTAGTATTTAATTCATATCCACCTGAAGTTAATATATTATTATAATTAAATATATCAGATTCAGTTCGCAAAAATGAAAATTTAAACCAATCGACCTCAAATAATAAAAATAAAAATAAAAGAGTATACAAACATGAGAAAATATAAAAATAAATTTGTTGTATTTTTATTTTCATAAAATAGATGTCCATTTAGTAATAATATTCTCAATATAAAAAGTATTTTTTATTTTTTGACTGTTAATACAGTATTCTTTATATTTATCTGCAGGCATCATCATTATTTTTAGTAAACTATTTTTAAGTTCATAAATATTTAATGGAGATACCAATAAACCATTTTCATTATGTTGAACCATTTCACTAGGGGCTATTGACAATTCAAAAAAAGAGGCAAAGGATTTAAGATATTGTTTCCACGCAACCATCCCAAACCTTTGCCATGTCCCGAAACACGCTTACAAATGAAACATGGTCAAGACTGTTGCCTATTTTGAAACAGCTTGGCATTTATCGCAAGAAAAATTTACGCAAAACAGTAGAAGGTATCCTATTTCGCTTACGTACAGGCTGCCAATGGGCTGATATACCTAGTTATTTTGGTAAAGCAAACAGCCTTTACCAAAGTTTCAATCGCTGGTCTAAACGCGGTATTTTTACCCGATTATTCAAACATTTGGTAGATACACCCGATATGGAATGGGTCTTTATGGACGGTAGCCATATCCGCGTTCATCAACACGGTATGGGTAAACAATCCATTACGCATCAAGCTGTTGGTAAGAGTATCGGTGGTCATACGTCTAAAATTCATTTAGCGGTTGATGCTTGTGGTAATCCAATTGAATTTATCATTACAGCTGGTAATGTAAATGATATTGTTGTTGCGCCTGATTTATTGGCACAATTGGATTTAAGTGATAATGAAACCGTGTGTGCTGATAGGGGTTTTGACAGTGATACTTTTCGTCGGTTAATTCAGTCTAAACAAAGTAAAGCCAATATTCCATATAAGAAAAATAGAGAACATCTTAATGTGGGCACAGATTGGTATTTATATAAAATCAGGCACTTGGTAGAAAACGCTTTTGCACGATTAAAGCATTTTCGTGCGCTGGCAACACGGTACGATAAATTAAAACGTAATTATGAAAGTACTGTATCATTAGCTTGTGCTTTGATTTGGTTGAAATTATAGCTAAAATGTCATTAGCCCCTAGGGCCTGTGTCACAATCAAATGAAACAATTGGTAAGTCAAACGACAATGCCTCCAATAGAACCATAGGAAAACCTTCAAAACGCGAACTTAGGCAGTATATAGAACTTGTTTCATAGTAATAATTAATATTTTTTGTATGGGGAATAAATTCCACATAGGATTCAATTTGTAAGTCTTTAGCCAGTTTTTTTAATGCAAATTCACAATCTCCACTACCAATAATACGTAGATTCCAATTTAAATTTTCTTTACATACTAAAGCCCATGCTTCTAATAATAAATCAAATCCTTTTTCATAACTCAAACGTCCAATGGCTAAAATATTTTTATAATTTTGTTTATGTTCTAAATCAAAACATTTTTCTCTATTAATTATTGGATTGTGAATGGGAGTAATTTTATTGATTTTTACAAAAGATAAATGCTTTTCCCAAAATTCTTTATCTTTTTGTGTTAATGTTACAATATGATTACAATATTTTGCTGCTAATATCCTACCTAAATCTCTAAATTTTGTACCAAGATTAACTTTAAAATTAAAATGTTCCCAACAAATATGATTAACTTTTAAACCTAACAAAGCAGGGACTGTAAATATACAACTAATGCTATCAACAACAATAAGAGTGTTTATTGAATAAAATTTAATAAATTTACGGATTTTATAAATTGTTTCAATAAAATGAATCTTCATAGATACATCATCAGTATATAATGTATTAATCCGAATCAATGGGTTCAAATCAAAGAAAGGATTTAAACCATTTCTTAAACTAAGTATATGAATTTCATATTCTTTGAATTTAATTAATTCATTAGCAATGATACTAGTTACACGTTCGGTTCCACCATAATTATCTAAATTTCCAATTAGAAAACAAATTTTTTTCTTCATAATATATCATCATTCCTTTTTTTGTTTTTAAATAAGTTTAAGTCAAAACAGGAGGTAAGATTAATCTATAGTTATAATTTGCACATTTTGCTTCTTAAAGATATTGTATGCATTATTATAGGTCGTAGGTATCAAATTTGAGTATATTGAAAATATGCTTATTCTTTCTGAAAGATTATTTATATTTAATGCTGCACTACTGAAAAAAGTAAATATATGATATATATAATTATTTTTCTTTAATTCAGAAATAATATATTCTTCAAAAATAAAATCACAATTAATATTATCAATGATGTTAATTGAATACTCTTCTCTAGGGTGAGGGAAGTAAAAATCAATATTGAAATTGTTATGAATTTTCTCAATTAAATGTATATAGTCTTTCTTTGTCATTGGGGATAGGGGCTGCCCTAACAGAATCGATATACATTTGGGCGGAGATATTTGATTTTTCTCAGATGTAGCATCATTTTTATTTTGATAAAAATGAACTATATCTATGTATTCAGTATTGTAAATAATATTTTTCATATTCTTATATATTGTATAATGCAAGGATGATTCCTTTTTTACTATTGATAGGTTGTATCTATTTCCAAGTAAAAAATAAAAAATTTTCCCATATTTACTTCTGTTTTCTATATAAAATTGACTATTTTCGTCTATGTTAGCAGTTCCATCATCAAATGTATAAATACATAAACGACTGTTTCTATACTTAAGTAAACTTAATGCGGAGTGTAAATAGACAGAATCTATACTTGCAATATAGACTGATTTTATTTTTACGTCTTTATTTAATATTTCGGATATGACAAAATATCTAAATTTAATAAAATTAATCAACTGTAATATCTTATTTTTTTGAGATATCTCAAAAAAATAACTATCAATCGTATGTTTTCTTAAATTATTTAAATAATATGTATATTTATTACTTTTTGATAAAGATAATACTAATAATATATATTTCTCATTAGACTGTCTAATGATTGCCTCAGCTATAAGCATTTGCAATGGTGTACAACAAATAATCAAATTCATAATTAAAATATAATATCAAAAATAATATCAAAAAAAGACTTAGGTTCAATATTTTTTAAACCATCATCTAAAAATTGTTTAATTACCTGATAAGATTGTTCCATCGTGTTATTTTGATAATACGGATTACTCATTTCAGGCAGCCTGAGCTGAAAGTCAGCTGATAACAATTGATTAATTGCAAAAATGATACTGCTGGTATTAATTGGTACATCAATCACACTTTCTCCACGCACACGCCCTTGTTGGCGATTACCGATATTAATCGTACCAACATGAAAAGAAGGTGCTTCCAACAAACCCGAAGAGCTATTACCAATAATGCCTTGTGAATATTTAATTAATGCTAAATAATTCTCAGGTGTTACAGAGGTAAAAAAGCGAAATTGATTTTCTTGGGTATATTCTTGTATACGCAAAAATATTTTATCTGAATGTGTATCAGAATTTGAACCAATAAAAATAAAATCGTAATCGGCTTTGAAATTATCCAATGCTTCCAGTAAGGTATTTACTTGATCAATCACTGAATAATGATTAAGTGTTTCTGGGTGAAAAACCACCATAAAATATGGTTTATCCAGCAAGCCAATTGTTTGGGCAAGTTCCTGTTTTTCAGGCAATCTCAAACATAAACCATTCTCCGCACCCAATGAGCCGATATTATACACGGTATCGGGGTGTTCTCCTAGTTGAATGACGCGATTGCGATATTCTTCGGTTGCAGTTAAATGTAAGCGACTCATTTTAGTAATGCAATGGCGGATAAATTCATCATAATTACCTAATGTTTGTTCTCCACCATGCAGATGAATAATAGGAATATTATGCATAGCAGCAGCTGTGGCAACTGCCATCATTTCATATCTGTCGCCCAATACCATAATTGCATCATAATGGTTTTGTTGGAAATGTGTACCGAAAGCATCTAGACATTCGGCCATAGAGTAAATAATGGTTTGATTATTTTGACTATTTAATGTGAGTGGAATTTTAGCTGCAATATGAAAACCATCTTTTTCAATTATTTTTACAGTATTGCCATATTGCGGCGCAAGGTGCATAGCGGTAACGATAAGTGAAAATTCTAACGTTTCATCGGCTTGTAATTTTGCAAGCAAACGTTTTACAATACCATATTCGGCGCGTGAACCTGTAATGTATGCAATCTTTTTTTTCATGATAATTCTTTTTCTAAAATTTCAGTTAATAATTGATAACCTTGTTCATTTAGATGTAAGCCATCATAACTGTATTTTAAATCTAATTTACCGTATTGATTGGTAAAATATCGATTTAATTGAATAAATATAATATTATTTATTTGTAAAATTGGTCGAATTGCTGAATTAAATTCATTAATTAAATCTGTATGACAATCTATTCTAAATGCTGTATGTAAACATTCTAAAAAATACAGTTGAGCTACGGGGTTTTGAACTCTAATATTTTCAATTAATTGTTCAAGGTTATTTATTATTTTTTGTAAATGATAATTATTTTTTCTTAAGTCATTGATACCCAAAAAAATAAGGATTTTATTGGGTATTTTTATTTTTTGCGTTAAAACATAGTCATTATATTGCTGTATTGTTATTCCTGAAATAGCAAAATTTCCTATAGATTGATTATTCAGATGTTCAATATCCCATTGAGCAAAAATAGAATGACCAATTAGACCAATGTCATGATTTTTAGTTAAAACATAGCGTTTATATAAAATATCTTTTTTTATATTTTCTAGAAGCAAGCTATCTTTATTTTTTTGCTGCATTAAAAAATAAAAATATTCAAAATCTTGTGAGTCATCAATGTCAATAGAAACAGATTTTTCCATCATATAAGCCAAAGATTTAGCACCAAAAAAATGCTTTTGTTTTAAATAGGCAGCAGGTTTAGCAATAAAAATTGCACCATTTGGGGCATATTCTGTTAAATGCTTTTGTCGTGCGTAATTGGAATAATCTAATTGAAAATGTTTCAGACTACCATCTGCTTCAATTGGTTTAATCAGTGCTGTAGATTTATCGCTCTTGGTTACTGAAACCAAAAAATCAAATTGTTCACTTTGTTCTTCAAATTTGGAACAGGCTTCCTGAATATGTTGCGCTGTTCGTAGTGGAGAAGTAGGCTGCAATAAGACGAAATAATCATAATTTGAATAACGAGTTAACACATCTTCTAAAACAACAAATGAACTTGCCGTATCACTGGCTAAATGTTCTGCACGTTTAATAAACTCAATCGGATAATGATTGAGTAAATCAATATATTCTTGAGAATCTGTGCTAACAATAACTTTATCAAATAATTGACTTTCTAATGCAGCCTCAATGGAATACGCCATCAAAGGTTTACCATTTACTAATAAAACATTTTTATTAGGCAAACCTTTTGATCCAGAACGAGCAGTGATAATGGCAATTTTTTTCATATTTCAATCTTTATTTATACTGGTTGATTTTCAAATCGATTATCTGAGATCAATTCGTCTTCTTCAAAATCAGCTTGAGCTTCTTTACCTAGAATATCGTACCAACACATCGGGCTAATACCATTTCCTGGACGTTTGGTAGTTAAGTTTTCTACAGTAAAGATTTCCCCTTTTTTTATTGGGCGTGATGCGATAATAGACTTACGCGCAACAATCTTATTTTTTGCTTCTGATTGAGTAACAATTTTTTCAGATGAACCTAATGATTTTTCTACTGCACGAATACCTTGACATAATAAAGCCAATTCTTCAGGGGTAACTGATGCTTTATGGTCTGGCCCTTCAAAATTTTTATCCAGTGTAAAATGCTTTTCAATAAAAGTAATACCATAAGTAACTGCAGCAATACCAGCAAAATAACCTACTGAATGGTCTGAAAAACCCAAACTATAATCAGCAAAAATATTTTTTAATTGATGGAATGCATTTAAATTGACATCCTCATAAGGTGTTGGATATTCTGTATTACAATGCAATATAGTAATATCTTTTTTTGCCATACCATTGCTTTCCAATACATTTAAGGCTGCCTGAATTTCTTCAATCGTTGCCATACCTGTTGAAATAACAATGTTTTTCCCATCAATCGGTAAACGAGCAATTTTTTCTAAATAGGGGAGGTTAGTTAATTCACCAGATGGAATTTTCCAAATTTTCTGTTTCTCACCTGCTAAAAAATCAATGGATTCCATATCAAAAGGTGTAGAAAAAACTTCTAAACCTAAAGAACGTGCATACTGCTCTAATTTACGAAATTCATTGTAAGGTAATTCTAATTTGCGCGTCATTTCTAATTGCGAATCAGCAGTACCAGTGGTTTCTTTTTGATATTCAGCTTTAGGGGCATACTTAGAAATTAGCTTATCCGCCTTAAAGGTTTGAAATTTTACAGCATCTACACCACAAGATTTCGCAACATCTACCATTTTTTTCGCTAATTCTGGGTCGCCATTATGATTGCAACCGATTTCAGCAACAATAAAAACATGATTGGTCATTTGTTTTCCTTAATAAATTTTGCAGGTACACCTGCTACAATAGTATGTGGCTCAACATTTTTAATAACAACTGCTCCAGCACCAATAACTGAATGCTGGCCTATATGCAATTGCCCATTAACAACGCTAGAACTACCAATAAAACAAAAATCTTTCACAAGAACATCACCATTAAGGGTTGTATTAGTAGAAATATTACAGTGATTTTGTATTTGGCAACCGTGTTCAATTAATGCTCGAGTATTAATAATGACATTATTCCCAATTTTAGCACCACTATTGACAATCGCCATTTTGCCTATAAAAGTTCCAATGCCAATTTCAGCATGAATGGAAACTAAAGCAGTTTTATCAATAATACTAATAATTTTACAATTTAAATCTTGTAATTTTCTAAATTTATCATAACGATGTATATTATTACCAATACTGATAAAATATTCATAATCCTGATATGGTAAAAAGTTTTCTATTGAATCAGCAACAATAGGATAGCCAAGATGTAGAGAATGAATCGGTTTAATATTATCAATAAATCCACATAATTGGTATACATCAGAATCTAGAGAATCTAAAGCAGACTTAGCATATCCTCCTGCACCAATAAAAATAACCTTTTTTCTCATTGTGTTATTATTCCTTCTATTATTTATCAAATTCTATCTAGCCCCAAATCCCGTCATAATAATTCTAATTGTTTTGGCAATGGTAACCAAATCCAATAAAAATGAAAAATTCTTAATATAGTAAAAATCATATTCAATTTTTACTTGTGTTTCTTCAGTATCGCTGGCGTAACCCTGTGTTACTTGTGCCCAACCCGATAACCCCGGTTTAACAATATGACGATAATTATAAAATGGAATGGCTTGTTCAAATTGTTCTACGAAAACTTTTTGTTCAGGACGTGGTCCAATTAAACTCATATCACCTTTTAAAATATTAAAAAATTGCGGTAACTCATCAATTCTGGTTTTTCTAATGAACTTACCAATTTTTGTAATGCGTTCGTCATTGGTTTGAGCGAATTTTGCGCCATCTTTTTCAGAATCGCTAACCATACTACGGAATTTATAGATAGTAAACTCTTTTCCACCTTGTCCAATTCGTTTTTGTGTGAATAAAATTTTTCCTTTGTCTTCACGATAAATGATAATGGCGGTAAATATCATAATTGGAAGAGTAATTGGTAACGAAATACAAACCAATAAGATATCCAACCAACGTTTTATTACTATATAAATAGGCGAAGGCAATAATGAACCCAAATCATTTTCGTGCATATGCCGAATTTTGACTCTACCTGTTAAAGATTCCTCAATTTGTCGTATATTATATACAGGGATTTGTAAAAGTGTGCAATTTGCCAAAAATTTCTGCCAATCTTTACTTAATTCAATGCTATGCAAATCTGCAACTACTGCCTGAATAGGTGTTGCAGGCAGCATGGGTTGCGCCAGTTTAATCCAAGTGGCATTCGGTAAATGCGCAGCTTGCTCGGCTTCTCCTAATGGAATATAAGCAATAGACGGTGTATTTTGTTGCTGTCGCCAAAAATCAAAACTGAAAAATAATGCAGAAAATATACCACTGGCAAAAACAAAACTATTGGAAAATGTAACAAAAAATATACCAACAATACCAAAAACAATACTGTATGTGATACCAACTGTTGGCAAAACGTGTAGCCAACTTTGGTTACCTGGAAAAGTACGCAATTTATACAATGAAATAGTGGTCAATAAATATGAAATATAGGAAATACTGAAACTGTTAATAATTTTAATATCAGTAAAATGAATGTCTTTTTGCGAAAGATAAAGTGATAATACGATGCTGGTTAAAATTAAACCAATTATACTGTATCTTAGATTTAATGTGATTTGTTTCATTTTGCGTGGCGATCTAATAGATATATAGAGTTTCTTTAATATACTTAAGGGTAACAGGCGAACAAAGCTACGTATTATAAAATAATATAATGAAATGAAAATATTAGTAATTCCTAACTGCTTTTTTAGGTTATATAATTGCCATTCACTGCGAATATATGCCCATCCGCGCCTCCGTTCCAGCATGCTCATTCCTGTTCGTGCTAAAACCAACGTTTCAGGCAAATTGGCTGCCTGAACACCATTTGCTAACATTCGCAGCCATAAATTATAATCCTCCATAAAAACATGATGTTGATAACCACCTGCTTGCTGCACGGCTGATTTTTGATACGCAACTGTCATGTGATTAAATGGATTACGCTTCTTTGAAAATTCAATGATTTGATGATGATTGAGTGGCACATTGCGTGATGTTTGTGTGTGGTAGGGATTATGGTCAAATTCCGCAATTTGTGTACCTAGCAAACCAATTTCAGGGTAGGTTTCTAAGTAGCGACATTGTGCTTCAAAGCGATTAGGCATGGCAACATCATCAGTGTCCATACGAAAAATATATTCGTATGAACAATGAGTTATTCCATAATTTAAGGCTTTTCCCAAGCCCACGTTTTCAGGCAGCCTGAAAATATGAATATTTAAGGCAGCCTGAAAATCCAAAACAATTTGTTCCAATTCAGACGAAATTGCGCCATCAAATACCATCACAATTTCATCTGCACGCCGCGTTTGGGCTTGCAAACTGGTTAAACATTCACGCAAAAAAGCAGGTTGTTCCGCGTGATACAAAGACATTAAAACGGAAAATTTCATTTAAATTTCAGTCTCATATTCTAAAAAACGAGCAGCATTTTGTGGCGATACTTTACGCGCAAACCACGCACCACTTCTTTGCGCTGCCCACAAATCATCTAACGATAAAAAATCAGGATGATTAGCTGTGTCATTAAATCGAATAAATCGATGATCATCTTCAATTAAATTAAATTTTTCAGGCAGCCTTTTCACAATATATTGAAAAAAATGTTCATCTGGAACCAATTTTTTTGCAAAATAATCAGAGGAATCACCCAAACTTTCATCAAATAAATTTTGTAATGCAACACGGTCAGCCGAAAACCATTGGCTACCACGCCAGCCAATGAGTTCACTGGGTATGATGTAGTCAGCTAATTGTATGATTTTTGTGATAATTCTTCCGAAAATACTGCGTTGCCAATGAGTATCGGCATGGGGGGCATTAAAGCGCATTCGGTGGCGCAAACGTGGTACATTTTCACATTGTAAAAATAACGTGCCATCAGGTTTATTGGCAAACGCATTACTTAGTTTTTCTGATGAAATCAATGGGATACAATCACCACTCATTAAATGAAAATATTGGTTTTTTGGTTGCGCTAAGGCTGCCTGAAACAAATTCAAAGTCGCCAAAATCATGCTAAATCCGCCCCAATGAATCGCCACACGATTCGGTAAAATATGTACATTTGAATGATTATGCAAAAAATTCAACTTTATTATTGGTGATTTTAAATCATAATGAATATAGTAATGATGTGTTGGATTTCTTGCTGCAAGTGTAGCGATATGGTAAGGCGGCGTGTGGCACAAAATCAAATAAGCGTGATTCATATTTTTTCTATTCATTTTATTTTTGAAAAACGTAAGTGATTAATATAATGGTTTTTTTAATAATCTTTTAATCATAATGCTACCAAAATAGCACAATTGCCAACCAAAATCGCGCTGATGTTTTTGTCGCATTTGTGTACGGAAATTTTGGACATGACGTAAATATGCTAATTTGTGTGTCCGTAAGAAAATTTTGATGCTTTCCGCTACAATTAATCGCCAATTTTTTAATTGTAAAACAGTGAGTTCAGTTTTAAATGTAGGATAATTTTTTTCGGCAGCGATGGCCTTTTCTACACCCCAATACAAATCGCTTAAATGGCGATGTGAAAGTGTTGCCAAAATGCTGGTGGCGCGTTGGCGATAACCAATTAGGCTTTCAGGCAGCTTGAAAATATTGGTGGCGGCTAAATAGCAGTAGGGAATGGTCATCATGTCTTCGAATAGTTTTCCTGACTCAAATTCTTGATTTTCAAATAATTTTCTATGATAACAGCGTGTCCAAACATACCAACGATTTTCTTCAAATGCCGCCAAACGATGGCGAGTAAAATCCAAATGCGCGATTTTAGCAAAATAATTTGCATACATTGTTTGGTTTTCAAATGTATTTTTTGTGAATTTGGTGGTGTCAAATTCCACAATATCGGGCGCGTGTTCATCAAGAATATTAATAATTTTATCAATGGCTTGATTGATAAAAATATCATCACTGTCCAAAAATAACCAGTAGTTGCCTGTGGCTTGTGCCATGCCTGCATTACGTGCGGCGGATAAACCTGCGTTTGGTTGATTAATTAATTGATAAGAAATAGACAAATTATCTAAATTTATTAGCCATTCTTGAATTTTATCCCATGTCTGGTCGGTTGAACCGTCATTAATAATCAGTAATTGCAAGCGGTTATGATATTTTTTAGACGTATTGTCTAAAATGGATTGTAAGGCTGCCTGAACGTAATCTTCAACGTTGTAGCAAGGAATAATAATGGATAAAGTGGCGGTCATCATGTTTGGATTTCAATATTCATTTTTGCCATTAAATCATATAGATAATTAAAACTTTCGCGTTGAAATAAAGCGTGTGGTGGGCGGATAGCGTGAATTTGGGTGTGCGGAAATCCGACAACGTTAAGCGCGGCGGTACTGGCAACGTGGTAAATGTGGAATTTGGTGTGTGGTTCTTGCTGAATTCGTTTTAATAAATAATCTTCAAAAATCAATGGAGTATCAATATAATTAGCATTCAATAAGCGATACGACTCGCGTGGGTGGGGGAAATAGGCATCAGCTTGGGTGCATTGTAATAGCGATTGGAATAGGCTGATGTTGTCTGCGGTTTCGTCAAATAATGGTTGTCCGAGCAAGATTTTTTGGGTTTTCAGGCTGCCTGAATCGGACAAAAACGCGCTATTTTGCCACAATTTTAGTGCAATGGTGGGACTGACGATGTTTTTTTGTGTGGGGTAGAGTGTGTGGTGTGCGCTGGATAGTTTGCGCAAGTCTTCGGTGGTGTAGCAAATACCTTGTAATTTTCTGATTATTTTTGATTTTTTTCCATATTTTTGATTTTGATAAAGTATGCTATCGGGGTAAAGATTGGCAGTTCCATCGTCAAAAGTTTCTAATTTTTTAAAAGATAAATGACTGAGTGGATATTGGACATTTGGGTTGTCTATGCTGGCGGCGTAAATGGTATCATATTGTTTTGATAAATTTTTAGTAATGAATGGCAATGTAATTTCGCGTAACCATGTATTTTGTGGTATGCGAATAAATTGTGCATATTGGCATAATTGAGCGGTTTCTTGGTAATAATGGCGGAATTTAGCGTTGTCGGTTTCGGCGTAGCAAATCATCAATAAATCGGCTGGCGTAGGCGCGGTTTTGCGGATAAGTGATTGAGCAATCAGTGATTGTAATGGTGTTAAGCAGATGAATAAATTTTTCATGATAATCAATTGGACAAATTACCTACCCTATTTTCAGGCAGCCTGAAAATATAGCATGTTAATGATTTATTGAAACATGGCGAGAATCGCGCACAAAATAATACAAAATGGGCAAAATGGCAATGTTGCCCGTAATCATCGCCAATGGTATCCATTTGAGACCAAACTGATTCGCTGTGAATAAAGCAATCAGATACGCGCTTGTAGATAGGAGAGAAATACTGGCAATGAGTTTATTTTTTCCATAATAAAACAAATAATTAACGAGTAAGAAATAAGGAATCGTTAAGCCAAAACCCAACAAAAACAGACATAAATAATGATGCGTTCCCACGTAACCAGCACCCAGTAACCATGTGATGAATTTTTCGGGCAGCATAAACGCAAAACCAGCAGGCATCGGCGCAATCAACAAACTGGTTAGCGCGTATTTCCGGACTTTGGTAGAATTCAGGCTGCCTTTTTTAAGTGATTGATAATAATAAGGTATAGTGGCTTTATTCACAGACATCAACAGCACACTCAAAATGCTTGCAATTTGCAAGGCAGCAGCGTAGACACCTAATTGTTCAGCAGAATATTGTTGATAAATCAAAATTCTGTCCAATTGACCTTTTATAAATCCGCTTGCGTGGTGCATTAAAAGCGGTAAACCAAATGCGAAAATATAACGCGCCGACAATTGGCATTTTCGCCAACTCAAACGCGGACGTGCTTCATGACGTGTCAAGCCATACGCCACGCATACCACCACCGCATTTGCCAATAATAACGCCATAAATCGCCATAAAATCATTTGATTAGACATCCATTCTAACAGCACAATGGTAAGCACCGCGCCTAATGCGCCACTGCCAATTTGAATCAATGTGTAAGCAAACGCACGTTTCTGGCATTGCCGCCACGCCAACTGCGTACCCAGCAGTGTTTGACTACTTGCCGCCAAAATCACAATCGCCAAAATCCACGATTGTTGATACCACGCAAACAGCAAACTGATTGCCGTCAGCGTGAATGTGTATAGATATCCTGTTACCATCACATTGGGCATATTGCGTTTGCCGTAAAAATAAAAATAGCGTGCCAATGCACCGTCTTGGCTCAAACCAAACGCCAGCGCACACAAGGACAAAATGGTTTGGTAATACGACATTTCACCAAAACCCGCCGCGCCTAATTTGCGCGTTAAATAGGGCAACAATAAAAAGGGTAGGGCTTTGGCAAATAATTCGCCAAATAGATAAATTGCACTGTCTTTTAGGATTTTCATGTTTCAGGCTGCCTGAAAAATATTGCAGAAATAAGGTAAAATAGACAATTATACAGATAATTTTTTGTATATATGGAATGTGAGATTATGCTAACCAAAGTTTTTTAAAGTGGCAATAGTCAGGTAGTATGTATTACAGCACATTATGTGATGGCGATGCTGATTTGTGGAGGCATTTTGGGTAACAGTCGTCGGGAATAATTTTTTATGATGGCGAATTAAATTTAAACGATTATATTTTGCCCAATCACAGAAAAAACGAGACTTCTCACAAAATTTTGACCCAATACGGCTCAAAGGTTTTGTCAGAAGTCTATCTAATTACTTTAATGCAGTTAACAGAAATGACTTTGCTTAATCAACCAAATTCACTTTACCACTCATCATGGCAACGTGACCAGGGAAAGAGCAGAAGAACACATAGCTTTCGCCTTTTGCCAATTTGTTTACAGGGAATGTGATGGTATCACTTTCGCCGCCACCGATTAATTTGGTTGCTGCCACCACACGAGCATCATCAGGTTTGATGTAATCTTTATCTGCACCAGCAGCAGCACCATCAGCCAAAACCGCATCTTTATCAGCAGCTTTGGTAATCACAACGTTATGACCCATACCTGCCTTAGGTTGTGTACCTGTGTGTTTCAAAGTCAAAGTGAAATTGGTACAAGTTGATTTGACGTTTAATTCTTTGGTATCAAATGTCATTTTATCATCGCTGTTGATGGTTACTGCACATTCATCGCTTGCAGATGCAACAGCTGTCGCCACGTTACTGGCTGCTTCAGTAACAGCAGATGCAGCGGTTGCAGTCGCAGTTGCTACGTTAGATGCAGCCACCGCCGCAGTTTCTGCAACAGGTGCAGCGGGTTTTTCATTATTACAAGCAGTTAAAGCCAAAGCGGTTGCAGTAATCAGAGCTAAATAGGTTTTCATCATTTTTTCCTATCAAGAAATATTCAAATGGATTAACATCATTACCTATCGGGTAATATGTAGGAATCATACACCTTTCTGTTAATGCAAATCAAGAAAATTTATTTATTAACTTAATGACAAGTGATGATATTGCTTTAAACTATACTGTATTCGCAAAAATTATCAATAAAGTCAAGTTATCAACCTTACGAACACTGGTTCTAAGGTTTTGTAAAGGTTTCAGATTCTATTTTTTATGATGTTTAACTAAATTACAAATAGCATCGTGTAGCGCAGGGTGATGCGCCATTTGTTGTGCAGTTTGGCTGAATGCCACTAAAGCAGATTCAGGAATATGAAAATTTTTTTCATGTGAATTAGGTGGGTTTTCAGGTAATACTTTAATTTGATAATCTAAAATTTGATTATCCAAATTCTGCAATTGAATCAATAATGCAGGTAGCAACATTTTTAGGCGCGTTGCTGCCATGCTGCTGGAGGCGTGCAGAATTAACTTGCCATCGCGAATGCACACCACACGAAAATGTGGCGCAATATTCGGTGGCAATAATCGTTTCACTTTTTGATTAATAGATTGAAAATATTGTGCTTGCTGTAATAAATGACAGAGCTGCTGGTCGTGTTTGGCGATTTGATTGAGTTGCATAGTGATTTTATTTTATTTTTCAGGCAGCCTGAAAAAATATTTAATTTATGAATAAGATTAAAATAGCGTTTATTTTTCAGGCTGCCTGAAAATTAATCGTGCGCTAACGCATCAATTGGATTGAGTTTGGAGGCATTTTTCGCAGGCATATAGCCAAACACCACCCCAATTGCTGTAGAACACAATACCGCACCAACAATTGAGCCTGTTGAAAATGACATCGCAAAATCTTTGACAAAATAATCAAAAATTACACCAATCCCAAACGAAATCAACACACCCGAAATGCCACCAATGACACACAATAAAATCGCTTCAATCAAAAATTGTTGCAAAATATTGTTTTGACGTGCGCCAATTGCCATGCGAACGCCGATTTCTTTTGTGCGTTCGGTAACCGATACCAGCATAATGTTCATTACGCCAATACCACCGACTACCAATGAAATCAATGCAATAGATGAAATCAGCATGGTCATGGTACCTGTTGTGGATTCAACGGTTTGCTTGATGCTATCGCTGTTAAACATGAAAAAGTCTTCCGTTCCGTGGCGCGATAGCAGCAGTTCTTTGATGCCTTTTTCGGCGATTTGCGAATCAATATTGTCTTTGACTTTCACTGAAATGCCACTGATGAATTTGCTGCCTGAAATTTGGTTCATCAAAGTGGTATAGGGCGTGTACAAATTCAGGCTGTCTGAACCGCCAAATGGATTATCATCTTTTTTCAATACGCCAATCACGGTTAGGGGGCGTTTTTTGAATAACACGACTTTACCTAATGGATTTTGACCATCGGTAAACAATTTTTTCGCAGTATTATCATCAATAACAACGACTTGTGCATTTTCTTGTACATCTTCATCATTAAATAAGCGTCCTTTGTCTAATTTCAAACCGCGCACATCAAAATATTGGCTGCCTGCACCGTTCATACTGGCGGATAAATCTGTGTTGCGATACGTCAATGTGCCACTGGAGTTGACAGATGGTGTGGTACTTTCGACATAATTTAATTTTGAAATGGCTTGGCTGTCGGCAACCGTCAGCGTTTTAATCTTGCCTGAACGCCTGTCGCCAAAACCTTTACCGGGGTAAATGCTGATGGTATTTGTCCCCATGCTGTTGATGTCGGCAAGAATTTTTTCTTGCGAACCTTTGCCCAACGCCACAACGGAAACCACCGCCGCAATACCGATAATAATGCCAAGCATGGTCAATAAAGAGCGCATTTTATGCGCCACAATCGCTTGTACAGACATTTTGCACGCTTCAGAAAATTGGTCTTTGTAAAAACTCAAACCGTGTTTTTCTTGAATGGCTTGGACGTTGCTGGGGTTGATTTCGGTGGTTTTGCTGGTGTCGGAAATGATTTCGCCGTCTTTGATTTCAATAACGCGATTGGCTTGTGCGGCGATTTGGGGGTCGTGTGTAACCATGATAATGGTGTGTCCTTCGGCGTAAAGCTCGTGAATAATTTGCATCACGGTTTCGCCGCTGCCTGAATCCAGTGCGCCAGTGGGTTCGTCCGCGAAAATGATTTCGCCGCCGTTCATTAACGCTCGGGCGATGGAAACACGTTGTTGCTGACCACCTGATAACGCGCTGGGTTTGTTTTTTTCTTTGCCTTTCAACCCCAATTTGTCCAACAATAAATCTGCACGGGCATTGCGTTCTGCATGACTTAAACCTGCGTACACAGAAGGCAACGCCACGTTGTCTCGCGCTGAAATGGAGCTTAATAAATTATATCGTTGAAAAATAAAGCCAAATCGTTTACGGCGCATGGCTGCCAATTCGTCTACTGACATTTTGGAGGTTTCCGTGCCAGCAATGGAATAGGTTCCGCTTGTGGGTGTGTCCAGTAAACCCAAAATATTCATCAAAGTAGACTTCCCCGAGCCCGATTGCCCGATGATGGCGACAAAATCACCTTTTTGTATCGTCAAATTGATGTTTTTGAGAATGTGAACTCGGTTTTCGCCTTCACCAAAATAGCGGTTAATGTTTTTGCATTCTATTAATGACATATTTTTTACTCTGATTTTTCAGGCAGCCTGAAACTATTTTTTATTCTGAAAAACACCGAATCCACGAGCTTGTGCTGCCTGAACTTTATCCCCATCAATTGTATAAACGTTCACGCTGCCTGTTGCACCGCCACAAACGGTCGGGAACATCATGCCGCGCAAATAATCTTTACGCATTTGATAAACGTGAATATCGCCCAAATCGCGTCGCATGGTTTCGGGGGTGATGCCTGAATTTTTTTCGCATTGGCGTGCATTATCAGAGCGGTATACATCGACTGTTTTCAGGCTGCCTGAAATGCTTTGGCAAGCGGTCAACGTGGTTAATAAAATTGGTAAAAATAATTTGAGATTCATGGCAGACATCTTTAAATTCGGTTATCGGAAAATACGTTGGATTGTGGGTAGCGCATCTACCATTTTTCAGGCTGCCTGAAAAATTACATACGTGGAGGTCCCATATTTTGATTGTTTTGTTCGGCTTTTTCTGCTGCACCCATTTCCGACATAATGACTTTATCGCCTTCTGCTAAACCTGATTTGATTTCGGTATTCATATCATCTTTTAAGCCAGTTTGAACTTCTTTTTCAATAGGTTTATTGTCTGCACCTAAAACGCGAACGAATTTTTTACCATCACGTGATTTAATTGTTACAGTTGGCACGGTTAAGACATTTTCAGCAGATGCGATTTCAATGGTATTTTGCGTGGTCATACCAATGGATAATTTGCGTTCAGGATTGGGTACAATCGCACGCGCATAATAGTAAATTGCGTTAGACGTAGTGTCGGTGGATTTGCTGTACGAACCTTGCGACATGGTGGTTAAACCGGGGTCAATACTGTCCAAAGTTGCGCTAATCGGCGCATCAGGTTCGGATAAAATGGTAAAGCTGAGATTTTGTCCTGCCTTGACTTTGGTTGCATCGCCTTCTGCAATTTGCATTTTATTGGTCATGCTGGTTAAATTGGCGATTTGTACGACTGTTGGTGAAGTTTGGCTGGCATTAATGGTTTGTCCTTGTTCCACGACCAGAGCCACGACTGTACCGTCAGACGGTGCTGTGATGCGTGTGTAGCCTAAATCTTTTTCAGCGGTATTAATAGCGATTTGCGTTTGACGAATAGACGATTGTAATTCTTTGATTTTGGCGCGGTTGGTTACCAGCGTGTCTTCAATTGTTTCAAATTCTTCTTGAGAAACAGCACCTTGTTGTAATAAGCCTTTGTAGCGGTCATATTTGCGTTGTGCGATTTTTACGGCGACTTCTGCGGAAGCCAATTGTGCTTGATACGTTTCCAATTGTGCTTTTTTTGTATTAACTTCATTCACTTGCGTAACATTATCAATTTCGGCAATTAAATCACCAGTTTTGACTTCATCGCCAATTTTGACGTGCATTCGTTTAATTTGTCCCGAAACTTGCGCGCCGACATCCACTAAATTGGTGGCGGAAATTTCGCCAGTAGCGGAAACGGTTTGGCTGATTTTGCCGCGTTGCACGGGTTCAGTAATGTAAGAAACTTCGTTTTTGGGTTTCATTTTGCCATAACCGAACCAAGCTGCCCCGCCAATAATGGCAATAATAATTAATGATTTAATTAATTTTTTCATATTAAATCGCATCGTCTCTCAAATTTAGAATGGTGTGCATCATAACCGATTTTTAGTGGTGAACCAAGATTGAGTAGCCAAACTACAAGTTGCAATTAATTAATATTAAATGAATTTTATCTTTACAATTTACATAATTTTGATTTACCTAAAATCAGAATTACATAACTCATCATTTTATTAACTTGTATTCAGTCCGAAAAATAGCGTAAATAAATTTCATAATAAAACAAAAAATTATCAAAATAAGTAAAAAAAATTGAAGAAAACACTTGTGCAGTTTGGGTAAATTTGGTTTAATACGGTCTTCGCTGATGCAGCGAAGTGAATTTGGGTGATTAGCTCAGTTGGTAGAGCGTCTGCCTTACAAGCAGAATGTCGGCGGTTCGACTCCGTCATCACCCACCATTTTCGTCAGTCGCTTTAACGGCGATTGGTTGAGCGGTGGTAGCTCAGTTGGTTAGAGTACTGGCCTGTCACGCCAGTGGTCGCGGGTTCGAGCCCCGTCCACCGCGCCAAATTCATTCATTGATAATCCTTTTTACATTTACTCCCTTGACTTTTTTAGTCAAGGGTTTTTTTTGTTCTAGAAATTTGGGTGCCTGATTTTTCAGGCAGCCTGAAATATTTTAAAGCGTTAGAAAAATGCACCAAAGATAGGAATTTATAACGGTTTCAATCTGAAAGCTATATCATATAGAATGAAAGTGTCTTGACACTTTTTAACTAATAGCGTTAAATCGCGCTTTTACTGATTTACTGAGACAGACCGATTTCAACGTTTGCGGGTTACAGCTAAGCGATTTGATTTTCCGCCCGTTGTGTCCGCGCATCGGGCTTTATTATTTTAAATAAAATGATTACATTAGAACAAGTTAGCAAAAAATTTCAAACGCGCGATAAAAAATGGTTTACCGCCGTAGAACCAACCAGTTTAACCATTGAACAAGGCGAAATTTTCGGCTTAATGGGCTACTCGGGTGCAGGAAAATCCACATTGTTGCGTTTAATCAATGTGTTGGAACGACCTGATTCAGGCAGCGTGTTAATTAATGGGCAAAATTTAACTGCCATGTCCGAAGCCCAATTGCGTCAAGCGCGACAAAAAATTGGCATGGTTTTTCAACAATTTAATTTGTTATCCAATCGCACAGTAGCACAAAATGTGGCATTTCCGTTGGAAATTGCGGGCTGGGATAAGGCGAAAATTGATGCACGTGTGGCGGAGTGCTTGGAAATCGTGGATTTGACCGAACGCGCCAATCATTATCCCGCGCAATTGTCAGGCGGACAAAAGCAGCGTGTCGGCATTGCGCGTGCGCTGGCACCTAATCCGCAAGTGATTTTGGCGGACGAGCCAACTTCCGCGCTTGACCCGATTACCACGCGTAGCGTATTGTCCTGCCTGAAAGAAATTAACGAGCGTTTCAAGGTTACCATTGTAATTGTAACGCATGAAATGAGCGTGATTCGTAAATTGTGTCATCGTACTGCTTTGTTGCATCAAGGAAAATTGCTAGAAGTGGCGGACGTAAAAAATGGCGTGATTTTGGCACAATCCGAAATTGGACAAGAATTATTACGTGATGATTGATATTGATTTGACGTGTTCAGGCAGCCTGAAAGTATTTTTAAAGAAATAACACCATGAATTTTGAAAACATTATTAAATTAAAATCTGATTTTTATCAAGCCATTGGCGAAACGTTGATGATGGTCAGTGTGTCTTCGCTGATTAGTGTGATTTTGGGCGGATTGTTGGGCGTGTGGTTGTACACCAGTGGACGCGGACAAATTTTTGAAAACGCATTGATGAATCGTGTGATGAGTTCACTGGTTAGCTTTATGCGTTCGTTCCCGTTTGTGATTTTGATGATTGTGTTGATGCCTGTAACGCGCTTGATTGTCGGGACTTCGTTTGGTTGGGGGGCGGCGTGCGTCGCGTTGAGTACGGCCGGCAGTTTTTATTTTGCGCGACTGGTGGAGCAAAATTTGAAAGAAGTCCCACGCGGTGTCGTAGAAGCTGCGCAAGCCATGGGTGCATCACCTAAAACTATTATTTTCAATGTATTATTAAGTGAGGCGCGTTCGGGGTTAGTGTTGAGCATTACCATTTTGATGATTGCGTTGCTCGGTGAAAGTGCGGCGGCGGGTTTGATTGGCGGTGGTGGTATTGGGGATTTGGGCATTCGTTACGGACATCAACGTTATATGCCTGATGTGATGGCGGTGGTGGTGGTGATTTTGACGGTGATGGTGGTCGTGATTCAAACCATTGGCAATACGTTGTCGGCAAAATTGAATAAGCGGTAAATTTTCAGCCTGAAAAAATCTTTTTTATTTTTGTTTTTTTGGAGAATAACATGAATTCAGTATTTAAATTATCTTTGGCTGGTGTGATTGCGTTGGCGTTATCGGCTTGTGGTGGTCAGCAAGAAGCCGCCAAACCTACGCCAGAAACCACACCTGCGTCAGGTACTGCACCTGTGGTGGAAAAAGCGGAAATTCGTTTTGGTACGACTCCTGGTGATTTTGGCGACATGGTACGCGACCAAATTCAACCCATGTTGGAGAAAAAAGGCTATAAAGTAACCATTACCGAATACCCTGATTATGTTACCCCTAATAAAGCCTTAGCAGAAAATGCGATTGATATCAATATTTTCCAACACAAACCATATTTAGATGGTTTCAAAGCCGAACATAAATTGGATTTGACCGAAGTATTTCAAGTGCCAACCGCGCCATTGGGTTTGTATGGTGGCAAATTGACTGCGCTTGACCAAGTGAAAAACGGTTCTACCGTGTCTGTCCCAAATGATCCATCTAATTTTGCGCGCGCGTTAGTGATGTTAAATGAATTGGGCTGGATTAAATTAAAAGGCGATGTAGATCCCTTGAAAGCGAGTAAAGCCGATATTGCAGAAAACACAAAAAACATCAAATTGGTAGAAATGGAAGCGGCAAATTTACCGCGTAGTCGCCAAGACGTGGATTTTGCGATTGTAAATGGTAATTATGCGATGTCAAGTGGCATGAAATTAACCGAAACATTGTTCCAAGAGCCTAGTTTTGCTTATGTGAACTGGTCTGCCGTGCGTACTGCCGACAAAGACAGTAAATGGGTTAAAGACGTTACAGATGCTTATAATTCAGATGAATTCAAATCGTATGCGAAAACCAAATTTGCGGGCTATAAATATCCAGCCGTTTGGGGCGAAAATGCCGCCGCTAGCGCAGTCGCGGAAGCCGCATCAACTGCCTCAGCCGTAAAATAATCCACATCATTTTTTCAGGCAGCCTGAAATTCTAGGGAATTTTTTAGGCTGCCTGAATTTTGTTAATTTTGTTAAAATAGTCTTTTGACTAAAAAATGTGAACTTTGCCATGACGCCAATTTTAGCTTTTGATATTGAAACCATTCCTGATGCGCGAGCTATTCGCGTTTTAAATCAATTGCCCGAAACGCTAACCAATGCCGAAGTAGTGGAGTATGCCGCCCAACAACGCCGCGCTAAAACAGGCAACGATTTCATGCCTCATCATTTGCATCAAGTGGTGGCGATTTCGTGTTGTTTGCGTTGGGGCGACAAAATCCACATTGGCACGCTGTGCAAATCCGACAGCAATGAAGCCGATATGATTGACGATTTCTTCAAATTAATTGACAAATACACACCGCAATTAGTCAGTTGGAATGGTGGTGGCTTTGATTTACCTGTGTTGCATTATCGCGCTTTGGTACATGGTATTCAGGCAGCACGCTATTGGGACATGGGCGAAGGCGATTTCCTCGACAGCAAAGATTTTAAATGGAATAATTACATCAGCCGCTACCATAACCGCCATTGCGATTTGATGGATTTGTTGGCGTTGTACACGGGACGCGCCAATGCACCATTAGACGAATTGTCCAAAATTTGTGGTTTTCCGGGTAAATTGGGCATGGACGGCAGTCAAGTTTGGTCTGCATATCAAGAAGGCAAAATTGGTGAAATTCGCGATTATTGCGAAACGGACGTGGCGAATACTTATTTGATGTTTCTGCGTTTTCGTTTGATGAGTGGCGCAATCACGCGTCCTGAATATGATAACGAAGTGGAAAAATTACGCCAGCATTTATTTGACATTGCCGATGACAAACCGCATTGGGCAGAGTTTTTAGAAGCATGGGAAGGCGATTGATTATTTCAGGCAGCCTGAAAACATAATTAGCAAAATAATCATGATAAAACAATTAACTTTGATTGGTGTCGGACTGATTGGCGGCTCATTTGTGTTGGATTTGAAGCAACGCGGTTTGGTGCAAACGGTGGTGGGTGTGGACGTGAATGCACAAAATTTGCGTGATGCGTTGGCGTTAGGCGTGATTGACCGCGCGGAATCTAAAATTAGCGCACAATCGGTGGGCGATGCGGATTTGGTTTTGTTGGCGACGCCTGTGGCAACGCTGCCTGAAATTTGTCGGCAGTTGGCGCAATTTTTACCGTCTGAAGTGATTATTAGCGATGTTGGCAGCACAAAAATGTCGGCAATGTCTGCATTTATGCAATTTCTACCCAATCATTTGGCACATTGTGTCGCAGCACACCCGATTGCGGGTTCAGACAAAAGTGGGGCAGTTTCCGCCCATACTGGCTTGTTTAAACAGAAAAAAGTAATTTTATGTCCTCACAACAATCAATCTTCAGGCAGCCTGAAAAAGATGGAGACTTTGTGGCAAGCAGTTGGTGCGCAAGTGTATGAATTATCAGCAGAAGAACATGATAAAGTGATGGCGGCGGTGTCGCATTTGCCACATTTATTTGCGTTTGCGTATGTGCATCAAATGCTGGACAACCCACAGGGGGCAGGATATTTGCAATTTGCGGGTTCGGGGTTTCGAGATTTCACACGTATTGCTGCCAGCCATCCACAAATGTGGACGGATATTACTTTGGAAAATCGGGATAATTTATTGAAATTATTATCTGAACATTTGGCGCAACTTGCGTATTTGCAAACGTGTTTACATAATCAAGATGTGGAAAAACTCTACCGCTATTTTGCCGAAGCTAAGCAAGTCCGTGAAATTTGGGGACAATCTCATTAATCATAAAATAGGAATGATGATGAAAACAATCAGTACGTTACATGCACCCATGCGAATCATGGGTATTCAAGCAAAATGTGATTTAGTAGACGTTCACGGGACTTTGGCGAATTTATGGACGCGTTGGGTGGACGACAAGGCGGCACGTTTGCCATCATTCACGTTGACGGTGTATTGTGTTTATCAATACCATGATGCTGAACCAAATAAGGTATTGATTACATTGGGTAGAATTGTGGCACAAGATTTGCCAGAAGTACCGTTTGCCCGTGAAACACTGTTGCCAGCGCAAGATTATTATCGCTATGATTTGGACGATATGCAGCCTGAAAACCGTTTTTCGACATGGCAACTCATTGAACAAAATGATGAATTGGAGCGTAGTTTTACCACCGATTTTGAAACGCATTCAGTCAATGGTTCAGGGCAAATTTACGTTGGCAAAATAGGATAGAAAATAGGTGGTAAGGAATAAAAATCATGAAAATTCAATATATTAGAAAATTAGTTAAACAAGCTTTATCCGTGTTAAGACGCTTGGACGCGATTTTGCCTCCTGAATTAACCGAACCTGATTGGGCGAACAGCATTGCGTTTCGTTGGCAAAAAATGGGCAATGCGGGTGTATTGCAAGGTTTACCACGTCCGCACACGTTTCCGTTATCACGTTTGGCGGCGGTGGGTACGCAAATGGATAAATTAATTCGCAATACCGAACAATTTTTGTCGGGGCGACCAGCTAATAATGTGCTATTGACAGGGGCGCGTGGTACAGGAAAATCTTCACTTATCAAAGCATTATTGCACGAATATGCGGAACGTGGTTTGCGCCTGATTGAAGTAGACAAACACGATTTAGCGACTTTACCAGTGTTATTGATTTTGTTAGCAGAGCGTTCGGAAAAATTCATTGTGTTTTGTGATGATTTGTCTTTTGAAGATGGCGAAGATGGTTACAAAGCTTTGAAAACCGCATTAGATGGCAGTTTGTCGCGCCGTGCGGATAATGTGCTGGTGTACGCGACTTCCAATCGCCGCCACCTGATGCCCGAATACATGGCGGACAATGTTGGCAACGCTGGCGAAGTTCATCCAAAAGAAGCGGTGGAAGAAAAAGTGTCGTTGTCCGACCGATTTGGTTTGTGGTTAAGTTTTTATCCTTTTGACCAAAATGATTATTTGGCGGCGGTCGAGAATTGGTTGGCGGATTTCAAATTGCCGTTAGATGAAAAAGCGCGTCATGCGGCGTTGAATTGGGCGCAGATGCGTGGTAGTCGTTCGGGGCGGACGGCATACCAATTTGCTTGCGATTGGGCAGGTAGGTTGCCTGAAGAGCGTGAAGTATTTTTGTAAGAACCTGTATTCACAGCCAACGTGAAATGGATTTTTGTTTCAGTTGGTGCGAAGCTGTGAATACAGGTTCTAAGAATCACAAGTGTTGTTTACACATTTATTGAAAAAACAATCCTCAAGCCATTCGTGTGGCGTAAAGAGTTTTTTCTTATCCAAAGCAGAATGTGGTTTTTGGACGAAAAGTCGGACAAAACTTCACAATATTGCGGTGCGAAAAATGCAAATCCGATGTAAAAAAGATTTTCCCCATTTTTAATTTTTCCGTAGAAATGCTTGAATAAATTTAATTTTATCCAATTGCGTCAATTGATTAAACGTTTGTTTATGTTGTCGCCACTTCCACTACGCCAATCAACGTTTTACCGAAATTTTCGCGGATAATATGCACATCAGATGGATCACAAATCTCAAATAAAAATGTATGATTGGGATAATCATGAAAAATATTTTCATATTTAAAACAATGAGTTTCTACCATTTTTGCAAAATCGCTGTCCAGTGAACCTGTGGTGGAAAACAGCGTTTTACCGTCAAAATCTGCTCCATAGCTTGGGTGGTTTTCAGGCAGCCTGAAATTTTTCCATTTCATCAATTTCGGCTTGCTGTTCGGCAGAAATTGGGCAAGTGGCTGGAACATGAATTTCATTTCTCACACGATTTTGATTTAAACGATGATACGCCGCCAAAACTTCGTGTTCTGGCACACGATGCAAATTCGGATAAAAATTGTGTAAACGATAAACTTCTGTTTTAAAACCATATTTATTTGCCAAATCCAATAATGTTCGACAAGCATTGGCTTTTTGGTTGGTGTTGGAATTGATGATTAAAATGTTGGTTGTTTGGTTCTGTTGTCCGAATTTCAGTGCATTTTTTAGCGTTGCCATGCCTTTTTGTTGTGCAGCGGCTAGTTTTTCGGTGTTAAATTGGTACATACCATTTGCATCAGTTAATTCTTTATCGTTTTCAATATGATAAATTTTTGCTTGCGGATAAGCATTTTGGAATTCAGCAATTTTTTCGCTGGCGAATGTGGATTTTCCAGAGCCTTGATGTCCACGTAATAAAATAAATTTTTGCATTTTCATCTTTCTGTTTTTGATGTCTTTTAAAGTTCAGGCTGCCTGAAAAATATAGTCGTTTCAGGATAATACGACCGAGACTGCCTAAGCAAGCTGATAATGCTATCATAAAAAGGTTTTGATACAAATTTGGATGAATATGGAAAAAATTTCCTAGTAAATCAGGCAGCCTAAAGTCACTTCAGGCTGCCTGTTATTAATTATTTCAATATTTGTCTATTCAATTAATTAACGGAAATTGTATTGTATACCCACACCAACGTAGTGTTTACCTTTAGCAGTGTACGTATGACCATTGTGATCGTAATTTTTCTTGAAATAATGGTCGTAATCACCACGAACCGCTAATTTATCATTCAGGTTATAAGTCGCACCAATACCAGCAGTAGCACGAGCAAACGTACCTTTTTGACCTTTTAATTTGTTTTTAACTGCACCATTTACACTATTCAAACCAGATTGCACTGTTGAATTAATGAGATTTGGCGAACTATTGCTGCTTTGACCACCTGTTACTTCTTCAATTTTCATGGTTGTACCAGCAACGCCACCTTTGGCAAATAAGCGGAATTTATCAGTCAAATTTTTACCCAAAGTTAAACGTGCACCGTAGGTGTGCTGTTGAGTCTCATTCACATAATTTTGTGTACCAGCAATCCAACCTTTATCAACAGCTGTTTTTAAATCTGAATTAGTTGTATTACCCAAATAAGCAGTAGAATCAAATTTGTGTGGAGCAGAGCCAGTATAGAATAATTCAGCACCCAACCAGTCATTAAACTGAGTACCAAAACCTACTTGACCAGCAAAACGTGTATCATTATCATTAGATACGCCATAAATATTTTGTGGACCTGCATAAGTTGCTTTCGTACCTGCACGCAATGCACCTAATGTACCGAATACATATGGTTTCGCAGCAAATGCAGGCGCAGCAGGCGCAACAACAGGTGCAACTTCTTCTTCAACTGTAGAAACTGGCGCAGATGCAACGGGTGCACTTACCAATGCTACTGGACGTGGTGCGCTACCAGAGAACCAGTTATCACATTGTGCCATGGTAATACGAACCGCACTGCCTGATTTATCTGTGTACACATTCACAGGCATTTCAGGGCTAAATGGAATGAATTTGCCTTGCAAAACAGTGGAAACACCTTCACGACCCATGCGTCGACCCACGCCCACATCACAAGCACCACGCGCATATTGTTCGCCCATGTCTTTTAAAGTGGCGGTTTGTACTTTGACCTCGCCTTTGCGTTTCAAAGGAGCTTTATGTGTGAATGGCGTGTAGAAACGAGCAGTCCCCGAAGCAACGGCAGCATCACACTCGGCTGCCGTGTCGTAACCCACGTTACCGTGCGCGTCAGTAACCATATCTGCTTTAGCAGTCATTGATACAAATAATGCGCTTAAAACAGCGACAGTTGATAGAATTTTTATGGCTTTCATGCTTGTTACTTTCATGTGTTTAGAAGAATAGCTTTATTTTAACCGAATATTACATCAATTGAATAGCCCAAATTTATTAATTCTGTATCTCTATTTAGCTAAATCAATTTATTCTATATAAAAAACAATATATTAATATATATCAATAATTTTGTTGTTTTTTTACATTTTGATGCTTTTTGCCGAAGTAAGTTGATTTATGTAGGTCAAAACCTTTGTAAAAAACCTATTTTCAGCTAAAACAAGAAATTAAAATTATTATATATCAATTAGATAAAATTTTAAAAATTTCCATTTTTGAAAGCTTGACAAAGGTCTTGACTGAAAATGAATGACTGAATCTACCGTGAAATTTCCATAACAAATGTATCTTTATCTTCCACTCCTGCAGACGTAACCACGCCGCGTTTCGTATCCACAAAATAATAATTTCCACCCACATCGCCACAATTCCATGCCGCAATCTGATAGGTTTGATTCGGCTTGAACCACTTGGCAGCACTGCGCGAAAAATCTGCATAATCAATAAATTCAGGCTCTTGGCTAAACCCCAATACTTCGGGCATTTGTTCGGCTAAATCTTCAGCAATCTCGCTGCCTGTCGCTTCCGAAAATGTGAGTGTCTCAAATTTACCACAGCGCGAATGAGGACGTTGTGTACCATCGCGTTCCTCAATGTCAATTGTCTCTGGAAGACGTTCGGATGCAGGTGCGGCAGCATCGTAACGCCATTCGCCGTAAAAATTCTCCTGATTCAACGCCCAAGCGGACAATGATGCTGTTAATAAAAATGTTGCCAAAATAATAGGTTGTTTCATGTTAAATTCCTTTTCAAGCGATAAAGGCTGCCTGAAAACAGAAATTCTCTTTTCAGGCAGCCTTTATTTTATTGATTAATTCATTATACGTCCAATAATAAACGTGCTGGATCTTCCAGTAAGTCTTTGATTGTTACCAAGGTCAATACAGCTTCACGACCATCAATAATGCGGTGATCGTATGACAACGCCAAGTACATCATTGGGCGAATGACGATTTCACCATTTTCCACAACAGCGCGCTCTTTAGTAGCGTGCATACCCAAAATAGCAGATTGTGGCGGATTGATGATTGGCGTGGACATCATTGAACCAAATGTACCGCCATTGGTGATGCTAAATGTGCCACCCGTCAAATCTTCAATGGCAATTTTGCCATCTTTGGCTTTTTTGGCATAATCAGCAATGGCTTTTTCAATATCAGCAAGACTCATTTGGTCAGCATCGCGCAAGATTGGCACAACCAAACCGCGTGGCGAACCAATCGCAATACCAATATCAAAATAACCATGATAAACAATGTCGTTGCCATCAACAGACGCATTAACAACAGGGAATTTTTTCAACGCAGCCACTGCAGCTTTCACAAAGAAAGACATAAAGCCCAATTTGATGCCATGTTCTTTTTCAAATTTTTCTTTATATTTGGCGCGTAAATCCATAATGGGTTTCATGTTCAATTCGTTGAACGTGGTCAAAATGGCATTTTCTTGTTGTGATGCTAACAAGCGTTCTGCCACGCGTGCGCGCAAACGACTCATCGGCACACGTTCTTCTACGCGGTTACCTGTCGCAATTTTGGCTACAGTAGGCGCAGATTGAGTAGGCGCAGCCACAGAGGCAGCCTGAACATCTTCTTTCAACACACGACCATCACGACCCGAACCTTGTACGTTATTTAAATCTACGCCTTTTTCGGCTGCCAATTTAGCAGCAGCAGGCATAGCAACGTTGTTGCTGGCGGTAGATTGCGGTTGAGTGGCAGCGGCTTGCGCTACAGCTTGCGGTGCAGCGGCAGATGCGGTGGCTGCTGTATCAATTTTTGCCAATAATTGTTGTGTTGTAACCACTTCACCATCTTTAACGATGATTTCCACCAACACACCAGCTTGTGGCGCAGGCACTTCCAACACCACTTTATCGGTTTCAATATCCACCAATACTTCATCGCGAGCCACAGAATCGCCCACTTTTTTGTGCCATGATAATAAAGTGCCTTCAGTAATACTTTCAGCAAATACAGGAACGTTTACTTCTACAATCATTTGATTCTCCAAACAAAGTTTGCATTTCCACTAGAAAAACTATTTTTCTTTTCGGTGTTTGCGGTTTCAGGGGCTACTTTGGCATTGTCTGATTCTGCAGAAGAATCAGCGTCATCAGAAACAATGCTAATTTCAATATTTTCAGGAATATGCGTGCTGGCATTCAAAATACCCACGCCCTCATCAGCGGTATTTTGTGGTTCAGATGCCTCCACAACAATTTCCGCATCAACAACAGAAGTATCAACAATGCTTGGCGCAACATGAACTTGCGCTTCAGGCTTTTTTGTTACTTTGGCATCAATCACTTCAATTTTTACAGTTGGTGTAGAATCCGCCATGATGGTTTCCTCAGCTTCCACTTTGGTCTCTGGTGCAGGATTCACTTCAATGGTTTCTGCCACTTCAATCTTAACGGCTGCCTGAACAGTTTTTGTAGGGGTGCTACTAATATCTAAGGCATCGTTAATTAACTGTGCCAATTGAGCATTGTGTTTGCTAGCATAACCCACCGCAGGTGATGCGCTAGCTGGACGACCTGCATACAATACTTTTTGCCCATCTTTTGCCAATGCTTCCAAACGATGGCGTGTTTGATACCAAGCACCTTGATTTTTCGGTTCTTCTTGCGCCCATACCAATTCGGTTGCATTGGGATATTTTGCCAATTCTGTTTCCGCTTCTGCATAAGGGAACGGATACAATTGTTCCACACGCACAATCGCGATTTCATCACTCAATTCACGCTCTTGACGTGCTTTGGCTAAATCATAGTACACTTGACCCGCACACAAAATCACACGTTTCACATTGTCATGATTTTCACGTTCCGCCACATCGCCAATCACTGGGCGGAAAGTTGTGCTTTCCAAAAAGTCAGACAATGGGCTGGTAGCTTCTTTGAAACGCAACAAGCGTTTAGACATGAAAATAACCAGCGGTTTACGATACGAACGTAAAGTTTGACGACGCAGAACATGGAACATTTGTGCGGCTTCAGATGGCATAATCACTTGCATATTGTGTTCTGAGCACAATTGCAGCCAGCGTTCCAAACGTGCTGATGAATGTTCTGGACCTTGACCATCATAACCATGCGGCAAAATAGTGGTTAAACCACACAAACGCCCCCATTTGGTTTCGCCAGATGAAATAAATTGATCAATAACCACTTGTGCGCCATTGGCAAAATCACCAAATTGTGCTTCCCAAATTGTCAAATAATCAGGTGCAGAACATGCGTAGCCATACTCGTAAGCCATCACGGCTTCTTCGTTCAAAATGGAATCAATCACAGTAAAATTGGCTTGATTTTCAGCCATATGCTGCAATGGAATATACAACCCCTTGTCAGATTGCTGCTCTTTGCGATTGGTGTCGTGCAACACTGCATGGCGATGTGAGAATGTACCGCGTCCAGAGTCTTCGCCTGAAATACGAACACCTGTACCATTGGTTACCATGCTGGCGTAAGCGATGGTTTCTGCCATTCCCCAATCCACATTTTGCGCACCCGCTGCCATGTCTTGACGCTGTTGAATCACGCGTTTGGCGGTTTTGTGCAAACCAAAATCTTCGGGGATGGCCGTGAATTTTTCAGCCAGCCTAGCAATGTCAGCAGCAGGCAAACCACTTTCTACTTTTTCACGCCAATCATTGCCGTTGTATTTTTCCCAGTTTACGCGGTGTTTGCGTTCATAATCGGTCAAACGAGTACGCTCAACGTGTTCACCTTTGTCCAGCGCATCACGATAAGCTTGTACGTAACCATCTGCATCAGCTGCAGTAATCACATTTTCGGAAATCAATTTATCCGCATAAACCGCACGTGTACCTTTATGCTGCGACACAGCACGATACATCAAAGGTTGTGTCAAAGTTGGGTCATCGCCTTCGTTGTGTCCCAATTTACGGAAACACACCACATCAATAACCACATCTTTATGGAATTGTTTGCGATAATCTAAGGCAGCCTGAATAACGTAGCACACCGCTTCAGGGTCATCACCATTCACATGAAAAATCGGAGCATCAACCATTTTAGCGATGTCGGTACAATACACGGTTGAACGAGTATCGCGTGTATCTGATGTGGTAAAACCAATTTGGTTATTTACCACGATATGCACTGTGCCGCCAGTTGTGTAACCGCGTGTACGTGACATATTGAATGTTGCCTGATTCACGCCTAAACCAATAAATGCGCTATCGCCATGAATCAATACAGGCATCACTTGAGTACGACCGTCTGCACCACGGCGATTTTGTTTGGCACGTACAGAACCTTCCACCACTGGATTCACAATTTCCAAATGCGATGGGTTGAACGCCAAAGTAACGTGCATTGCACCTTGTTTGGTCATGATGTCGGAACTAAAACCGTTGTGATATTTCACATCGCCGCTTGGGAATTTGATTTCTTGTTTTCCTTCAAATTCTGCAAATAAATCAGCAGGTTTCTTGCCTAATGTATTTACCAACACATTCAAACGACCGCGGTGCGCCATGCCGATAACGATTTCTTCCACGCCATCTTTGCCCGCGTTCTGAATCAAATAATTCAAGCCAGCAATCACACTTTCTCCGCCTTCAACGGAAAAACGTTTTTGTCCGACATATTTGGTATGCAAATAGCGTTCGAGCGTTTCGGCGGCGGTAACTTGTTTTAAGATTTCGCGTTTTTCGTCTGCGGAAAAATTTGGGGTAGACAAGTCGCGTTCAAAACGGTCACGAATCCATAAACGCTCTTCGCGATTGGCGATGTGCATATATTCAATACCAATATGCCCACAATACGTTTGTTTTAATTTATTAATGATTTCAGACAAAGGCAATTTATTGTCTGAAGTAGAAAAATCGCCACGACCCAAACCAAATTTTAATGTTAAATCTGCATTGCTTAAGCCATGAGCTTCTAAAGACAAACCGTCTAAATTACGCGGTTGTTTCAATTTTAGTGGGTCTAAATCGGCAGCGTCTGCGCCTTGAATGCGATACGCTGAAATTAAACGCAACACAGCAATTTGTTTTTGCAGCAATTCTTCATCTACCACACCTGACGCAACGGCTGCTGTAGGGCGATGTTGTTTTGCCAATTTCACAAATGCTTCTTGAATCGGATGATGTGCCACATCTTTTGGAATGAAGCCAGCTTGTTGTGCTAAATCGCTAAAGTATTGTTTCCAATGTTCATCTACAGAATTAGGGTCGCTTAAGAAGTTTTCGTACAGCTCTTCAATATAAGGAGCGTTTGAGCCGAATAAGTAGGAAAAATTAAGTTTTTCGTCCATCATGGCCGTGCCTTTGTTTTAATAAATGTTGTTGGTCGGTGTGCGGAGGGGGAGTAACCCTATGCAAATGCCTTTATTTTACTATTTTTGTTAAGAGTTTGTCAGTTATTTTTTATGAAAAATAATCTTTCAGGCAGCCTGAAAGCCCGATTTTCAAGGGTTACATCACATTTTGTTACAATCTAAATCTTAATTACAAACACTTTCAGACTGAAAATTCAAATCCAATCAAAATCAAATCGCTTGAACACGAAATGTATAATGCGTTTTTTTCCATTCTTCGCTTTCTGCAGCCAACGCGGCGGACGTCAGTGGATTTTCATTCAACCAATTTTGCGAAATTTTTAAATAGAAATCATGATTTTGAACACCCAAAATTGTATTTTCAGGCAGCCTGAAGTCCACACGCGCCCGACATAACAACACCGCCAAACGCAGTGCCAATACCGCATGCCACAACATCGGTTTTTCAGGCAGCGTGTCTGCCATTTTTTTCAAATCGCCACGTTGTCCAAGCGTGATGTTTGCCAACAAATCTTGTTCAGCGCGTGAAAAACCCGACATATCCGCATTTGCTAAAATATATGCCGTGTGTTTGTGGTAGCCAGAATGCGCAATGTCAATACCAATTTCGTGCAACATCGCCGCCCAACGTACATAATTTGACCACGTTTCTAATTCCAATACCTTGAAATTTTTAGATAAATCTGCTAAAAATTTTACCGACAATTCGCCTACGCGTTTGGCTTGATTTTTGCTGACATGATACCGCTCTTGAAATTGAATGGCGGTTTCTTCACGCATATCAGTATCTAAATTTCGTTCAATAAAATCAAAGAATAAACCATCTCGTAACGCCGCATCTGTGAACTGCATTTCTTGGATAGCCAATTCTTCAAATGCTGCCATCATCACCGCCAAACCACCTGCAAACACGTCCAAACGCTCTGGTTTTAAACCATTTAATTTGGCTTTTTTGGTGCTGCCTGCATCAACGATGCATTTGGCGAGTTCGCGCATGTGGGTTAATGTGATGCCTTGTTCGGCTAATTTTTCTTCTGCGATGACATTGGCGATGGCTTTTGCTGTGCCTGATGTACCTAATGTAATGTCCCAACCTTGTCGTTTGTAAATTTTGCTGATGCGTTGAATTTCGCTACGCGCTGCGGTGATGGCAGCCTGAAAATCTTTATCGCTGATTTTATTAGAGAAAAATCTATTAGAATAAGTAACACAACCCAACGGCAGGCTTTCCATCACCACAGGTTGTGCGCCACTACCGATGATAAATTCAGTTGAACCACCACCGATATCAATAACCAGCATGGCTCGCCCATGATTGGGATAGGTATGCACCACGCCTGTGTAAATCAAACGTGCTTCCTCGCGACCTGCAATGATTTCAATGGGAAAACCCAACGCTGCTTCGGCTTGGGGCAAAAATTGTTTGATGTTTTTGGCGACACGAAATGTGTTGGTGGCAACAGCGCGGACATTTTCGGGCTGAAAACCGCGCAAGCGTTCGCCAAATTGCGCCAAACATTCCAAAGCACGCCGTTGACTGGCTTCATTTAAATTTTTTTGTGCGTCTAATCCGCCAGCTAATCTAACCATTTGTTTGATGTTCTCAATCACTTGTGGTTGTCCGCCGTTGTTTTGGCAAATTTGCAAACGAAAACTGTTTGAACCTAAATCAACAGTGGTAAGCGTAGGCAATGGCTTCATTGAAATCCCTTCAAATTGATAATAGAAATATTGGTTGAATTTATCTTCATTCAGGCTACCTGATTAATACAATATAGAAGTGTGCGCTTATGTTAAAACACGTCAAGCATCACGTAAAATATTGGCAACAACACAACAAAAAGCAGCCTAAAAACCCACAATAGTATGATAAATTTTGTAAAGACAACCATGCTAAATGGTAACTCAAGCGGATTCACTTGTCAGCAAATTGCCAATAAAAGTCCAATTCAGGCAGCCTGAAAATAACTTTTATTGCAAAATCAATTAATCATTTTTTCTCAAAAATAAGCGTTTCATTTTTGCAACAAAATTTTGTATTTTACAGAAAATTGCATTTTAAATAAGCATATTACTCTATAAAAACAATCTCGTTATAATCGCGTCCAATTTAATATTCACACCTATTTTGATTATGACCCCGATTTACATCACTTATCTCGCCAAAACGCGTACCATCTCACACGCCCCCGCTCAAGTTATCACTTTGGTCATGCTGGGCTTTTCGGCGGGCTTACCTTTATCATTGATTTTTTCCACGTTGTCATTATGGTTGATGGAAGCAGGCGTAGAGCTTAGCACCGTTACCATGTTTAGCTGGGCGGCTTTGGGCTATTCATTTAAATTTGTGTGGTCGCCGTTGATTGATTCGCTACAACTACCTATATTGTCCCGAATTTTAGGCAAAAGGCGGTCATGGTTATTATTAGCGCAAGGTTTAATGATTGCAGCAGTCTTGTTGATGGCATTTGCTAATCCGAATCCTGCATTTTCAAGCAGCCTGAATATCATGGCAGCAGGTTCGGTGCTGTTGGGTTTTGCTGCTGCGACACAAGACGTAGTTATTGATGCTTATCGCATTGAAATTTCACCAAATAATTCCGCAATGCAATCAATATTATCTGCCAGTTACACTGCTGGTTATCGCATCGGCATGATTGCATCTGGTGCAGGTTCGTTGATTTTAGCGGCGAAATTAGGTTCAACAACAGGACATTATGTTTACGAAGCATGGTGCATGACGTATTTGGTGATGGCTGGTTTGATGGGGCTGGGCGTTTTAACGACCCTAATGATAAAAGAACCAGAATATAATCAAACAAATACAAGCAATATTTCCACGCGTGATAATTTACGATTATTGGCGATGTTCGTATTGGTGATTGTGGTGTTTGTGGCAACATTTAAATTTTCAGGCAGCCTATTTCCCGACAAAGAAACCTCGCCATTATTACAATTTATTTACGAAACATTACATTTAATTTTATCATTGCTGGTAGCGGCTGTAGCAGGTTGGTTGTCAGTACGCATGGGGGTGGCTAACAAACAGATTGCCGTACAAACGTGGGTAGACCCGATTCGTGATTTTTTCCAACGATATGGTAAAAAAGCATTGATTTTATTGGCACTAATTGGCTTATATCGCATTTCAGACATTGTTTCTGGTGTCATTTCGAGTGTATTCTATAAACAGATGGATTTTAGCAAAGAAGAAATTGCATACGCGGTAAAAACTTTTGGAGTCATCATGTCAATTTTTGGTGGATTTGCTGGAGGGGCGTTGGCACAAAAATTTCGCATTATGAATATGATGATGTTGGGGGCAATTGCGGCGGCAGCGACTAATTTGTTGTTTGTATTACTGGCGACACGTGGACACGATGTCCATTTGATGTACACCGCCGTTGGTTTGGATAACTTCGCAGCGGGTTTGGCTGGAACGGTTTTTGTGGCATTTTTATCTTCGCTGACAAATATTCGGTTCACGGCGGTACAATATGCGCTGTTCAGTTCACTGATGATGTTGTTTCCAAAAGTATTAGGTGGATATTCAGGCAGCATTGTAGAGCGTATTGAGTACACGGGATTTTTCATGCTTACCGCATTATTAGGCGTGCCAGTTCTGGGTCTGATTTGGTGGGCAGACCGTATCTTGTTTCCAAAAAATGACTAATTGAAAAATTTTTAACCAATTGACAATTCACAAACTCAAAGCAGCCAATTAGCGTTATTTTGTAATCATTCAGCAACAAATTAAATATTCCATTTGCACAAACAAAATGATACGCGTATAATTCGGGATAGGTTCAGTCGCCACCTCGCCCATACACCAGCGACTGGACTTAGACCCTACAAAGATTCCGCCAACCCTTTCTTTGTGGGGTCGCCTTATTTTCATGGAACACGGTTTCAGGCTGCCTGAAGCCGTGTTTTACTATTATCATTCTCACATTTTTCATTATTTTTACTTTCAGGCAGCCTGAAAATCTTTTTTTTGACATTATGAAACCATCATTATTAGATAAACTACAAAATTTGGCGCACCGCCTTGAAGAAGTTACCGCGCTGCTCGGCTCGCCCGAAGCCACCGCTAATATGGACAACTACCGCAAACTCAACCAAGAACACGCCGAACTCACGCCGATTGTTGAGACCTATCAGCAATACCGTCAAGCCGAAAGCGATTTGGCGGATGCGCAAGAAATGTTGTCCGACCCTGAAATGAAAGATTTCGCCGCAGAAGAAATTGAACATGCCAAAACCCAAATTGAACAGCTTGATTTTGAATTACAAAAATTGCTTTTGCCCAAAGATGCAGACGATGACAAAAATATTTTCATTGAAATTCGCGCAGGCACGGGCGGCGATGAAGCTGCTTTATTTGCAGGCGATTTGTTGCGCATGTATTCACGTTTTGCCGAACGCAATCGTTGGCAAACTGAAATCGTATCCGCCAGCGAGAGCGATTTAGGTGGTTATAAAGAAGTGATTGTGCGTTTAATTGGTTTGGGTGCGTACAGCAAATTAAAATTTGAAAGTGGCGGACACCGTGTACAGCGCGTCCCCACCACCGAAAGCCAAGGACGCATTCACACATCCGCTTGCACCGTTGCCGTGATGCCAGAAGCAGACGAATTAGAAGAAATCCAATTAAATCCCAACGACTTGCGCATTGACACCTTTCGTGCATCGGGCGCAGGCGGTCAACACATCAACAAAACCGATTCTGCTATTCGCATCACGCATTTACCCACTGGCATGGTCGTAGAATGTCAAGACGGTCGCAGCCAACACGCCAATAAAGCCCAAGCCATGAAAGTGTTAGCCGCACGTTTGAATGACAAACAAAAACGCGAAGCCCAAGCCAAAGAAGCCGCCGAACGCAAATCGCTCATCGGTAGCGGCGACAGAAGCGAACGCATTCGCACCTACAATTATCCACAAGGACGCGTTACTGACCACCGTATCAATTTGACTTTGCACAAATTGGATTTTGTCATGGACGGCGATATGGAAGAAATCACGTCCGCGCTGATTGCCGAACATCAAGCAGAATTGTTGGCAGCGATGGGGGATTAAGTTTTCAGTAAGTTTTCAGGCAGCCTGTAAACATTTTTGGAGAAAACATGAGTAATATTATTAATGCGATTTACAATTTAGTTACTGATTTTGAAAACAACTTTAACCGTGAAAATCATGGTTTAAATCGTGCTAATCAAATGGGTGAAGCGTTGGAAGAGTGGGTTAAAGATTTATTTGCTAATACGTTACACACTCAAAACGAACAACAACGCCTAGCCCGACTCTCAGAAACTTTTTCCTATTTGGGTAATCAAAATAATCCACCTGATATGATTTTGAAAAATGGCGATGCGATTGAAGTCAAAAAAGTGATTGGAAAAGATGCCACTTTAGCATTAAATAGTTCTTATCCAAAAGATAAATTGTTGGCAAGTTCGCCCTTACTCACACAAGAATGCAGAAATTGCGAGCCAAATTGGAGAGAGAAAGACATCATTTATGTGGTGGGTGTCGTGCCAAAAAATCAGCCTTTACAAAGTTTGTGTATGGTTTATGGTGTAGATTACGCAGCCAATCACATGATTTACGAGCGTATTCGCCATACAATTGTCACAGGCATCCAACAAATTCCCGATGTGGAATTTACTGAAACCAACGAATTAGCCAAAGTCAAAAAAATTGACCCTTTGGGCATTACCGATTTGCGTGTTCGTGGAATGTGGTCTATTGCTAACCCATTCAAAGTATTTAATTATCTTTATCAAAGGGATTTTGAAAGACCATTTAATTTGATGTGTCTCATCAATTTGGAAAAATATCAGTCATTTAATAATACAGAAGACATTGAACAATTAGTTGGGCAAGTTCCTGATTTTTCAATCGCCGATGTGATGATTAAAAATCCCAATAATCCTGCTCAACTAAAACCAGCAAAATTGATTACATTTAAAAGATAAAATAACAGAAATAAAGATGAAGGTTATTAGTTTATTTTCAGGTTGTGGTGGTTTGGATTTAGGTTTTGAACGTGCAGGTTTTGAAATTCCTGTTGCCAATGAATACGACAAAACCATTTGGGCAACCTATAAAGCCAATCACCCTAAAACCCAATTGATTGAAGGTGATATTCGTCATATTCAAGAAATTAATTTTCCTGATGAAATTGATGGAATCATTGGTGGACCACCGTGCCAATCTTGGTCAGAAGCAGGTGCGTTGCGCGGTATTGATGATGCACGTGGACAATTATTTTTTGATTACATTCGCATTTTAAAAAGCAAACAACCCAAATTCTTTTTAGCGGAAAATGTCAGCGGAATGCTTGCCAATCGCCATTCGCAAGCCGTACAAAATTTACTCAAAATGTTTGATGAATGCGGTTATGACGTTTCGCTAACCTTGGTTAATGCCAAAAATTATGGTGTCGCACAAGAACGTAAACGGGTATTTTATATTGGTTTTCGTAAAGATTTAAATATTAAATTCCAATTCCCACAAGGTTCAACGGCTGATGATAAACACAAACTCACATTAAAAGATGTGATGGCTGATTTACAAAAAACGGCTGTCCCTGCTAGCGAAAAAAATTATGCCAATCCACAAGCTATTAACAATAATGAATATTTCACAGGTAGCTTTTCCACCATTTTTATGAGCCGAAACCGTGTTAAAGCATGGAATGAACAAGGTTTTACTGTTCAGGCATCAGGGCGACAATGCCAATTACACCCTCAAGCCCCCAAAATGGTTAAGTATGGCGAAAACGATTTCCGTTTTGTAACAGGTCAAGAGCATTTATACCGCCGCATGACGGTGCGTGAAGTAGCAAGATTACAAGGTTTTCCCGATAATTTTAAACTTATCTATCAAAAAATTGATGATGGCTATAAAATGATTGGCAATGCTGTTCCCGTTCAATTGGCGTATGAAATCGCGGTGGCAATCAAACAAGTTTTTCAGGCTGCCTGAAAATTATCATTAGAATTTGTATTCACAGTCAAGTGCGATGTCTTTTTGCCCCATTTAGCATGCCTGCTGCGTTGAATTTCATGCCAATAGGAGCGATATTGGGATAAAATTCGCCTTACATTCGCACCAACTGGGACAAAAATCTATTTTACGTTGGCTGTAAATACAGGTTCTAAGTTTCATTTCCAGCAATGTGGGAAAAATCAATAATGGATTCAAATCCAACCTCTCAAAAGCGTCCCTGTAGTGCTGTTCGGGTAGTGATTTAAGCACATTGTAGATGGTTTAACGGCTGACTATGAATCATCTAGCAAGCGAAGTAATGCTTTCTTTATCTTGGGTGTATGCAGTTTAAATGGCTTGACGATGATGCAGCAGGAGTTTGGTTCTTTTGTGGATTTTCATTATAGTATTTTCGTTGATTATTATAAACAACGTTAGTTTAAATTACACATAAACAAACATTTAATCAATTGACGCAATTGGATAAAATTAAATTTATTCAAGAATTTCTAGGAAAAAATTAAAAATGAGAAAAATCTTTTTTACATCGGATGTGCATTTTTCGCACCGCAATATTGTGAAGTTTTGTCCGACTTTTCGTCCAAAAACCAGCAATCCTACGGAATTAGATGAATTTATGATTGCGCGTTGGAATGAAACAGTTGGTATTGATGATGTGGTTTACAATTTGGGTGATTTATCTTTTTCTAAAGATTTCAAACAAGTAGAAAATATATTGTATCGCCTAAATGGCACGCATCACTTGATTTATGGCAACCATGATGGACAAATTGAGCAACATATTGACCGTTTGCAAAAAAATATGAAACACGATGGTTTGCCGATGATTACCAGCGCACAAAATTATTTGAAATTAAAGCTGCCTGAAATCAATAATATTTTGATTTTATTTCATTATCCGATTCAAGAATGGGATGGTTGCCATAAGGGTTGGTATCATTTGCATGGACATACTCATGAGCGTGTAGCAAAAGTTCAGGGGCGAATTTTAAATGTGGGCTGGGATTTGCATGGGAAATTTTTGACTGCACAAGATGTTGATGATTTATTGCGTGATTTGCCACAGGTTTCATATTTTGGCGATAAATTGGGTGATTTTCCATTGGCTGATTTAGCATTGAATCAGGTGGTTGTAAAAGAGAAATTGAGACTCAATAATAAATGAGAAAATCATGTTAAATAAGAAAGTATTACGAAAAATCTGTCGGCAAAATCGTCAATCTTTACCACACCAAATGCGCCAAATTGCCACGTTACGTGCCAATCGTGTACTTAAATTTTGCATTAAACGGGGCAAAAATATTGCTGTGTATTTTCCGATTGGCAGTGAAATGCGTTTGGACGAATTTGTCCGCACCGCACAAAAACGTGGCGCAAAAATTTATTTGCCTTATATTGAACCGCGCCAATTGCGTTTGTGGTTTACACCGTATTCTACTGGCAAATCAGAACGTTTACGCGGTTCAGGCAGCCTGAAAGTTCCACAATTTGCAGGTAAGAAAATTCGTGTGCATCGGCTCAATACGTTGATTTTGCCGATTGTTGGCATTGACAAAATGGGGTATCGTTTGGGGCAGGGGGGCGGTTATTATGATGCGACTTTGGCGCAGACTCGTCATATTGTGCAGCCGAAAAAAATTGCGGTGGGATTTGCGTGTCAGCAGATTGATGCTTTGCCACATGAGGCGCACGATTGTCGGGTTGATGCATTTGTGTCAGAACAGTCATGTTATTGGTTCTAAAATAAAAATAAAGGCAGCTTGAAAAAATGCTTTCAGGTTGCCTAATTTTTTATTGAAGAATTATTCATCATTGGTCATCAATAAATATTGAATGCGAATGAATTCATCTAAAATAGCTTGTTGAATCATCAATCGTTTAGACAACGGTGATGCAAATCGTACCACCAAACAATACATACTGTTATCGCGCGGCATACGGCTGATGGTCGGGTCAGCTGCAGGGGTTACGAACATTTTTTGCATTTTCACTTCTTCAAAATATTGTGCAATATCCAATACATAACGCGCACAATAATCACGCAACACCCACTCCAAACGTGGCACAATCGCATCAGAATCTAAGCGAATCGGTACGGGAATCTCAAATGTATGCACAACATATTTGCCAATCACATTATCACGCGACAGTGGCACGCTTAACAGTAAACTATTTGGAAATGAAACAGTTTTTCCTGATAAATCACCCAGTTGATTATTTGTACCCGTTTGAATCACGAGCGTGTTAAACATATTAATATCTACCACGCGCCCACGAATATTGGAAATTTCCACATAATCACCGATGGAATATTGGTTGGTAATCATGCGCATCATGCTGCCAAGCAAGCACATAATCAATTCTTTGGTCGCCAACACAGTCGCCGCTGCCAATGCCACCATAGACAACGCAAAATGCTGCAATTGGGTCGCCCAAACCGCTGCCAACGCAATCACGCCAACCAATAGTGAAAAATTACGACTCATCACAATGGCGCGGCGTTTAAATTCTAACTCCAAATTAGGATGGCGATAAAAATAAAACCGTAACCACAACCAACGCAGAAAAACAATGCTGGGAATCAGTAAAACAGTATGGAGCAGTTCCAGCTGAAAATTTAAAGCTAAGTTACTAAAAATATTGGTTAATTGCATTTTAAATAAACCTTTTTTTCAAACAGATTCACATCTTTAGGCAATCTGAAAATCAGTTTACAGCCATAAATTCAGCATCGATATGATAAAATTCAACCTCAATCAAATTAATTATCCGAAATGGAGAATATTGTGCAACTGCAACTAACTGAAATCATGAATTATGTGCAATCCATTTTGCCATTGATTCGTGCGAATATCGTTATTTTAACAGCTATTATATTGGTTTTGTTAATTTGGATATTAAAAAGTCAAATTGTGCGACAAAATCGTCGCTTTTTGTTGGATTTGAAAAAGGAATGGAAACAGCAAAATCAGCAAGTTACACAATCTTCTGTGATTGCGCCAACGTCTTCAGGCAGCCTGAAAAGCAGTTTATTGGAACAAAAAATTTTGGTATATCAAACTTTGGTAAATTTGAAAAATGAGATGATAACCGAGCAGCAGAGTTTGTCTGAAAATGGTTTGACTGCGAAACGTTATTATCATTATTTTAAGGAATTTCGTGATATTGTGATTCACAGTCGTTTTTATTTGGCATCGGAGACCGAATTTACGTTCAGTCAAATGATGCAAGATTCTGCGCCACAATTATTAAAAATCAAACACTTGGAAAATGAGTTTGCCGAACAAGCCACATTGCCTAGCACTGACCGTTATGCGCTGGAAAAATTGATTGAACAAGAAACGGTGGTTTTGGAAACGTTCCATCAAAATAGCCGTGTTCAAATGATTCATTTTTTGGATATGATTGATGATGATGCAGCAAAATTACGTACAGAATTAAATTTTTAAAAGCAATAAATGAATCAATTAAATTTTTTCAGGCAGCCTGAAAAATATTGTCATTAATTTAATATAAAGGAAAAATGATGCAAAAAGTGATTACGATAGATGGTCCATCGGCATCGGGCAAAGGCACGGTGGCGGCACGCGTGGCGGCACATTTGGGGTGGGCGTATTTGGATTCGGGGGCGTTGTATCGTTTAACTGCTCTTTTCGCTAAAAATCAACAAATTGCATGGAATAATGAAGCTGAATTGGCAAAATTGGCAGCGCGATTGCCAGTGCAATTTGATGGTCAAAAAATATTTTTAAATCAAAAAGATGTTACTAATGAAATCAGAATAGAAGCGATTGGTATGGGGGCATCTGAAGTTGCAAAGTTGCCTGGTGTTCGTTTGGCTTTGCTGCAACGCCAGCGCGATTTTTTGACGGAACGTGGATTGGTGGCAGATGGGCGCGATATGGGGTCGGTGGTTTTTCCTGATGCGTGCTTAAAAATTTTTCTGACGGCACCGCCCGAAATTCGCGCCCAACGTCGTGCTAAGCAAATTAATATTTCACTTCAAGGCGTTGAGTTTGAAAAAATTTTGGCTGATATTCAAGCGCGTGATGAGGCCGACCGTAATCGTGCAGTTGCACCGCTTCAACGGTTGCCCGATACTTTATTATTGGATACATCTGATTTGACAATTGAAGAATCTGTAAAAAAAGTGCTTGATTGGTATAGCAAAAAAAATAATTTATCAGTATAATACTGATTCCTTAAGGTTCAGGCAGCCTGAAAAAGGTTTTCTGAACAAAATCAATTTGTTAATTCCATCGCAATTTTGCGCCAAGGACAAAATTGTTTGATAAACCCCACACCCCGCACCCCTTGGCGGTGCATGAAAGCAAACCAAAATATGGAAAATTTTGCTCAACTGCTTGAAGAGTTTTCAGCTACCCAAGAAATGACCTACGGCGAAGTAATCACTGCTGAAGTAGTGGATATTACTGATAAATTTGTAATTGTGAACGCTGGTTTAAAATCAGAATCTTTGATTGATATCAATGAGTTCAAAAACGCTCATGGCGATTTAGAAGTAAAAGTTGGTGATTTTGTTACCGTTACCATTGAATCTGTAGAAAACGGTTTTGGCGAAACCAAGTTGTCTCGCGAAAAAGCCAAACGTGCTGCTGACTGGATTACTTTGGAAGAAGCCATGGAAGATGGCGAAATCTTGTCAGGCGTGATTAATGGTAAAGTGAAAGGCGGCTTGACTGTGATGATTAACAGCATTCGCGCTTTCTTGCCTGGTTCATTGGTAGATGTTCGCCCAATCAAAGATACTTCTCATTTTGAGGGTAAAGAGATTGAATTTAAAGTCATCAAATTGGACAAAAAACGCAATAATGTAGTGGTTTCACGTCGCGCTGTATTGGAAGCTACTTTGGGCGAAGAGCGCAAAGCCTTGATGGAGAACTTGCAAGAAGACACCATTGTTAAAGGTATCGTGAAAAACATCACTGATTATGGTGCATTTGTTGATTTGGGTGGTATTGATGGCTTGTTGCACATCACAGATTTGGCTTGGCGTCGTGTGAAACACCCAAGCGAAGTTTTGGAAGTGGGTCAAGAAGTGGAAGCCAAAGTATTGCGCTTTGACCAAGATAAACAACGTGTATCTTTGGGCTTGAAACAGTTGGGTGAAGATCCTTGGGACGGTTTGGCTCGTCGCTATCCACAAGGTACTCGTTTGTTCGGTAAAGTATCTAACTTGACTGATTATGGTGCGTTTGTTGAAATTGAACAAGGTATTGAGGGTTTGGTTCACGTTTCTGAAATGGATTGGACTAACAAAAATGTTCACCCAAGCAAAGTCGTTCAATTGGGCGATGAAGTGGAAGTGATGATTTTGGATATTGACGAAGACAAACGCCGTATTTCTTTGGGCATGAAACAATGTCAATCAAATCCATGGCAAGATTTTGAAGCCAATTACACCAAAGGCGATAAAATTAAAGGTGCAGTGAAATCTATTACTGATTTTGGCGTATTTGTTGGTTTGCCTGGCAACATTGATGGTTTGGTTCATTTGTCTGATTTGTCTTGGACTGAAGCTGGCGAAGAAGCTGTTCGCAAATACAAAAAAGGCGAAGAAGTGGAAGCTGTTGTGTTGGCAATTGATGTGGAAAAAGAACGCATCAGCTTGGGCATCAAACAATTGGAAGGCGATCCATTTAATAACTTCTTGTCTGTAAATGATAAAGGTGCTTTGGTTAAAGGTACCGTGAAAGCCGTTGAAGCCAAAGGTGCAACTGTTGTTTTGGCTGATGAAGTAGAAGCCTATTTGCCAGCGTCTGAATTTGACAGCGAACGCGTTGAAGATTTAACCACTAAATTAAAAGAAGGTGATGAAGTGGAAGCGATTATCGTTACTGTTGATCGCAAAAACCGCAACATCAAATTGTCTGTGAAAGCCAAAGATGCAAAAGCAAATGACGAAGCATTGAAAGCAGTTCAAACAGTTGCTCCTGCTAATGCTGGCACAACTAGTTTGGGTGATTTGCTGAAGGCGTCTTTAAGCAAAAACTAAAATAGGTAAACCAGATGACTAAATCTGAATTAATGACTCGCTTGGCGGAGGTATTCGTTGAGAAAAACAGCGACACCGAATTGCAAACCAAAGACATCGAATACAGTGTGAAAGTTTTGGTGGATACCATGACTCGATCGTTGGCAAAAGGTCAGCGTATTGAAATTCGCGGTTTTGGTAGCTTTGATTTGAATGATCGCCCCGCTCGTGTGGGTCGTAATCCAAAAACAGGCGAACGTGTGGAAGTTCCTGCAAAACGTGTTCCACATTTCAAACCTGGTAAAGAATTGCGTGAACGTGTAGATATTTCTGCTAAATAATTGAATTTATTTAATTATTGATTAATTCAACGCCACAGAATGAATGTTCTGTGGCGTTTTGTTTTTGCTGTCTGAAACGGTTATAATGTTGTTTATATTTTGTTTTTTGGATAATTATAATGCAGCCTGAAACACGTCAATTATTGAAATTAACCGATAATATCGCCAATAAATTGGAAAAATTGCATTTACATAGTGCTTGGGATTTGGCTTTGCATTTACCATTGCGTTACGAAGACGAAACACAAATTATCCCGATTGCTGCTGCACCCATTGGGGAAATTTGTCAGGTGGAGGGCGTGGTATTGCATCAGGAAATACAATTTAAGCCACGAAAACAATTAATTGCACGCATTAAAGATGATTCGGGGGCGTGTCTGAATTTGCGTTTCATTCATTTTTATCCTAATCATCAAAAGCAATTGGCACAAGGTGCAACTGTACGCGCTTTGGGTGAAATCAAGCGTGGATTTTATGGCGATGAAATGATTCATCCAAAATTAAAATCTCCTGAAAATAATAAATTGGCTCAAAGTCTTACACCAATTTATCCCACAACCAATGGTTTGAATCAACCCACTTTGCGTAAAGCGGTTCAGGCTGCCTTAGATGCGGTGGATTTGACAGAAGTACTGCCTGAAAAGTTATTGAAATCATTGAAATTACCGTCTTTGGCGGAGAGCTTGCGGACATTGCATAATCCACCGCCTGAATTGTCCATGCAAACGCTGGCAGATGGCGCGTTTCCTGCTTGGCAACGCCTGAAATTTGATGAATTATTGGCGCAACAATTGTCTATGCGTTTGGCTCGGCAACGGCGAAAATCAGGTAATGCCAAACCTTTGATTGGCAATGGGGTTTTGTCAAAAAAATTGTTGGCAAATTTACCATTTCGTTTGACCCATGCACAGCAGCGCGTTTGCGATGAGATTCGAGCAGATTTGGCAAATCATGTTCCTATGCATCGCTTGTTGCAAGGCGATGTCGGTAGTGGTAAAACGATTGTGGCGGCTTTGTCGGCTTTGGTGGCATTGGAATGTGAGGGCGTGCAAGTGGCGATTATGGCACCAACCGAAATTTTGGCAGAGCAGCATTTTATCAAATTTAAACAATGGTTTGAAACTTTAGGTATTCGCGTGGCGTGGCTTTCAGGCAGCCTGAAAAAAAAGGCGAAAGATGAAGCAAAAGCAGCATTGGCAAATGGCGAAATTCGGGTGGTGGTGGGGACACATGCGCTGTTTCAAGATGATGTTTTATTTGATAATTTAGGCTTGGTGATTGTAGATGAGCAGCACCGTTTTGGTGTGGCACAACGGTTGGCATTGAAAAATAAAGGGCAAGATGTTCATCAATTAATGATGTCCGCCACACCTATTCCGCGCACGTTGGCGATGAGTTTTTTGGCAGATTTGGACGTGTCGTCTATTGACGAATTACCCCCCAATAGAACACCTATTAAAACTAAATTAGTCAATCAGTTACGTAGAAATGATGTGGAAGGTTTTGTATTAAGCACCTGCCAAAAAGGACAACAAGCGTATTGGGTTTGTCCGTTGATTGAAGAAAGCGAAACGCTGCAATTACAAACTGCTACCGACACGTTAGCCGAATTACAAAACCATTTACCCAGTTTAAACATAGGGTTAGTTCATGGACGTATGAAAGCTGCCGAAAAAGCCGCTGTGATGTCCGAATTTATTTCAGGCAGCCTGAATGTTTTGGTCGCCACGACCGTGATTGAAGTGGGTGTGGATGTGCCTAATGCCAGTCTAATGGTTATTGAGCATGCCGAGCGCATGGGGTTGGCGCAATTGCATCAATTGCGTGGGCGAGTAGGGCGTGGTGCGGTTGCCAGTACTTGTGTGTTGTTGTTCGCAGAACCACTTGGTCAGGTCAGCAAGGCGCGACTCAAAGTGATTCATGAACATACCGATGGCTTTGAAATTGCACGACAAGATTTGGAAATTCGTGGACCAGGCGAATTTTTAGGGGCGCGGCAAAGTGGTGCGCCGATGTTGCGTTTTGCGGATTTGCAAACAGATATGGTGTTGCTGGAACAGGCACGACAAGCGGCGGCAGATTTGGTCGCGCATGAGCCTGACGTGGTGGCACGGCATTTGGAACGATGGTTGGGCAGTCGGGAAGGATTTTTGGCGGCTTAGCTAAATGAAAATACAGTGCTTTAAATTCAAGTGATGGTCGTTTAAAACCCAAAGTACTACTAAAACGTCAGTCTTTTAGGCTACCTGAATCAATTGTCATTTACGCTTAACAAGCATAAAATACTTGCGTTTATTTTTAGATAACCCATTTCAGGCAGCCTGAAAAAAGGCAGCCTGAAAATCATTTATAAGGAAACATTTTGATGCAGCCATTTCCGATTTACAATTTTTCTGCTGGCCCTGCTGTGCTGCCTGAAAGCGTTTTGCGTACCGCACAAAATGAAATGTTGGATTACAATGGTACGGGCATTTCTGTGATGACTATGTCGCATCGTGGCGATGCGTTTGCCAGTATTTTGCATCACGCGGAACAAGATTTGCGACAGTTGATGAATATCCCAAATAATTATAAAGTCTTGTTTTTACAAGGTGGTGCATCAGCACAGTTCAGTCAAATTGTGTTGAATTTCGCGCATGGATTTGAATGTGTTGATGCAGTGGTGTCGGGTAATTGGTCGGAAATCGCCTACAAACAAATGGCCAAATTGACTCAAACTCACATTCATTTGGCTGCTGATGGTAAACGTGATTTTCAATACAAAAACGTGCCACCTGTGGCATCTTGGGACATTCATCGTGATGCGGCGTTTGTTCATTTTGTGATTAATGAAACGGTTCATGGTTTGCAATATCGTGATGTGCCACAATGGTCGGCGGATTTGCCACCGTTAATTTGTGATATGTCGTCTGAAATTTTGTCGCGTCAAGTGAATGTGGCGGATTTTGGCGTGATTTATGCAGGCGCACAGAAAAACATTGGACCTGCAGGTGCAACCGTGGTCATTATTCGTGAAGATTTGTTGGAACGTTGCAGCAGTCATGTGCCTGATGTGTGGAATTACCAATCTCATGTGCAGCGTCAGGGAATGTACAATACGCCAGCGACTTATCCAATTTACATGGCAGGGTTGGTATTTCGTTGGTTGCAAGCGCAAGGTGGTGTAGAAAGCATTCAAAAAATCAATGAATTAAAAGCGAAGAAATTATACGATGCGATTGACCAAAGCGGTGGTTTCTACCAAAATGATATTTATCCCGATGCGCGTTCACAAATGAATGTGGTATTTCGCACACAAGATATTGAATTAGATGAAAAATTTATTCAAGAATCGGTATTGAATGGTTTGCAATTATTACGCGGTTACAAGGCGGTTGGTGGAATGCGTGCCAGCATTTACAATGCGATGCCCATGGCGGGTGTAGACGCGTTGATTGAATTTATGCAGGATTTCCAAAAACGTTACGGTTAATATATTCATATGTTTATGTATACGTTTCAAACACACATCAAACAAGGCGATCGCCGTGTACATCTCGTATATAAGTGAGCGTACTACGCATCATTTTAAACGACTACACAAATAGATTTTCAGGCTGCCTGAATCAATAGGTAGCCTGAAAATGTTTTAGAACCTGCTTACGAACACAGGTTCTTATTTGAATGATTGTTTAATTATTACTCATATATTGATTGGTCAATTGTGATGCCCGTTTTTCAGCGGCGGCGATGTCATCTGCAATTTCACTTAATTCAACGGGTTGTCCATCGCGATTCCAAGCATGAATGGTTTCGGTGCTGGACATTCCGTGCCACATTTTTTGTCCATTATCATAATAAAAAACGCTTTCAGATTTATCATTTGCTTGATTATTTTCAAATAAAATCTGACCATTATCATAATAACCACGAATTTTCACGGGTGCATTTGGATTCAAATGGTTGTCTCCTTCGGTTTCCAAAACGAGCGTACCAGCTTGGTTATAATAACCGCCGCGTTGCACCAAACCATTTTGATAATCCAAAAATTGGGTAATTTCGCCTGCTGGGTTATACCAAATCACGCGACCTTGCATAACGGCAGAATCAAAATTATCAAAATTTTTCATGTCTAACAATATCATGGGATTGGTTTGTTTGGTGTTGCTGTCTTGGTAGAAATCTTGCACGATGGCTTGACCTGCGCGATTTTTGCCAAGCAATTTGCGATAAAATCCGCCAACTTGAGGGGTGGTTTGCACTTCTCCATTTGGGTTGAAATAAACGATGGTGTTTTCTTTGCTGGATTTCATTTTGTGGCTAGCGGCATTCGCTTGGGTGGCGAGTAATTTGGCTTGAGTTGGAATGCTGGCGGTCGTGGTGTTCGGTTTAGATTTCAGGTTGCACGCGCTCAATGCCATTGCCACACAAATCACTAAAACTGTTTTTTTCATTTTGAAACCTTTGAATTAATCTGTGAATAAATATTTTGCCACTATAACCATTTTTCAGGCAGCCTGAAAGCCTAAAAAGCGCAAAAAGCAGATTTTAAATAATAAATCTGCTTTTGTATCAAATATAGTCGTTTGAAATTAAAAATATAATTGCCTTGTCTGCTTTCTTATATACGAGATGTACACAGCGACCGCTTTATATTTGCAAAAATTGTCAATAAAATCGAGTCATCAATTTTACGAACACAGGTTCTTACATCGCAGCCAAAACCGCATCACCCATTTCACTGCACGACACAAGTTTGCAACCGTCTTCAAAAATATCGCCAGTACGCAAACCTTGTTCCAACACTTTTTGTACGGCATTTTCAATTTGTTTGGCACGATTTTCATCGTTCAAGCTGTAACGCACCAGCATTGCCAGCGACAAAATGGTGGCAAGTGGATTGGCTTTGTTTTGTCCCGCAATATCAGGCGCAGAACCGTGTGATGGTTCGTACAAACCTTTGCCTGTTTCGTTCAGCGAGGCAGACGGCAGCATACCAATTGAACCCGTCAACATAGATGCTTGGTCGGATAAGATATCGCCAAAAATATTGCCTGTCGCAATCACGTCAAATTGTTTGGGTGCGCGTACAAGCTGCATGGCGGCGTTATCCACATACATATGGCTCAATTGCACGTCGGGGTAATCTTTCGCCATTTCATTGAAAATTTCTTTCCATAATTCAGTGGTTTCCAACACATTGGCTTTATCCACGCTGCATAATTTTTTATTGCGTTTTTGTGCTGCTTCAAATGATACTTTGGCGATGCGGCGGATTTCGCTTTCTGAATATTTCATGGTGTTGAAGCCTTCGCGTTCGCCATTTTCCAGCGTGCGAATGCCACGCGGTTCGCCAAAATAGATGTCGCCAGTCAATTCACGAACAATCAAAATGTCCAAACCTGCCACGACTTCGGGTTTTAAAGTGGACGCGTTCGCCAATTCTTTATACAAAACTGCAGGACGTAAATTAGCAAATAAATTCAAATCTTTGCGAATTGCTAATAAGCCACGTTCTGGGCGCAATGGGCGGTCTAATTGGTCGTATTGTGGCGAACCGACTGCACCCAATAATACTGCGTCTGCTTTGCGACACACATTTTGCGTAAATTCGGGATACGGGACACCAAATTGGTCATATGCTTCGCCGCCCAGTGGTGCATATTCATAGGCTACGTCCAATCCTTGTGCAATTAATTTGTCCAACACGCGCACGGCTTGAGCGATGATTTCAGGTCCGATGCCGTCTCCACATAAAATGGCGATTTGTTTGGTCATGTCAATTATCCTTGCAGGGTGCGCCCCGCGCACCGCGTCATTAATTTGAAATGGTGCGCGGGGCGCACTCTATATTATTTTGGTTTACCAAAATTGCTATGTGTTGAAATCTAAGAACCTGCTGCGTTTGCTTAAAAAGCTGCCTTGTATTCGCAAAAATGGTCAATAGAATCAAGTTATCAATCTTGCGAACACAGAGGTTCTAAAAAACAGCACATCATCAAAAAAATTTTATATCGTGGTTTTGATTGTAACTCAAATTGTTTTTCAGGCTGCCTGAAACCTCAAAACTTCAATTTTTCTGCCAATTTTTGTGCTGTGCTTTCACGGCGTCTGGCGGCATCGGTGGCGTTTTCACCATTGAATGATGACCAATTTTTTTCGCGTCTAGCTTGGGTAAGTTCTTCGGGCAATTTGTCGGCTGCCCACGGTGCGAGTTCGCCCGTTAAAGCGAAAGCGTCTTGCGATGCGTGTCCACGCGCTTGCAATTTTGCCAACATTTCACGCGCTCTGGCAGCCAATACGGTCAACGTGGGTGCGTCAATCAACAAAGTTTGCGTGCCTGTAATTTTATCAGACAATGTTTCCCAATTGGATAAAATACCGCCCAACAAACCACCAATCGCCGTCCCCAAACCCAATGAAGTCCCCAACGTCAGCGCGTCTAATCCCAAACCCACCACCGCGCCAGTCGCCAAACCTTTGCTTGTGCGAATGCCATAGTGCATCAGCAAATCGCTGTCAAATGGGTCTTGACTAAACGCTTGAATCGCCCAATCACTGCTCTGCCATTCATTATTATAAAATTTATATAAATCAAGCAATTGTTTATGCAATTGGTGTTCGGCTTGGCGAATAGTGGTTTGCATTTCGGCTTGTTTTTCGGTCAATACGGCTTCTGTGGCAAACGTTTGGCGAAACGCTGCCACATTCAATAAAAAATGAGCAATGAATAAACGCGCTTCTTGATTCAAACGTTGCCATTCTTGGCGACGATGGCGCATGAGATTATCCAAAATTTGGCGTTCAGGCAGCATGGTTGCCAAATTTTCCCATAAACGTATTTCGCCTTCAAAATCAAATGCGACCGTATCAAAACTGCTGGAAACGTGCAAAGTTCGCCGTGCCAGCATGGTTTGCCATTCGCTCAAATCACGCCCAGCGGTAAAGTTAAATACGGGCATAATTGGTTTGGCACACCACGACAGTACGGTCAGCTCGTCTCTGTATTTTGGCAACACAGGTTCTCGCGCATCAACCACATACAACGCACAATCGCTTTGTAATAATTGGCGTAACACTTTGGCTTCTTGGGAGAATTCAGTTTGCGCGGCGAGGCTGGCAAGAAACAAATTTAGGCGTTCAATGCCATCTAATTTATTGGGTGTTTCATTGTCTAGCCAATCCAAAATACCGCCAGCATCTTCTAATCCAGGGGTATCGTAGAGTCGGACGAATTCGCCAATCAAGGCTTCTTCGACATGACGTGTGGTGGCGGCGGCGTTTTTGACTTCGCCAAATTGCGTATCACGCAGCAGCGTTCGCATTAAAGAAGTTTTGCCTGTATTGGTGTGTCCGACTACGGCAAGTTTGAGTGATTCCATATTTTACGTGATTGAAATAATAAAAAAGACTGAAAGGCAGCCTGAAAACCAGTTTCCCAGTTTTCAGGCTGCCTGAAAGCATCAATTAACGTTTATCGGTTGGGACAAAATCGCGATATGGTGCGCCTGTGTACAGTTGACGTGGACGACCGATTTTTTGGTTAGGGTCGCTAATCATTTCATTCCAATGAGAAATCCAGCCGACTGTACGAGATAATGCAAAAATCACGGTAAACATTGACGTTGGAATATTCAATGCACTCAACACGATACCTGAATAGAAGTCCACATTTGGATACAATTTGCGTTCAACAAAATACGAGTCGTTCAATGCAATTTGTTCCAATTCCATTGCCAATTTGAATTTGGGGCTGTCTTGTAAACCCAATTCGCTCAAAACTTCGTAACATGTTTTTTTCATGATGGCAGCGCGTGGATCCATGTTGCGGTAGACGCGATGACCGAATCCCATGAGTTTGTATTTTTTCTGTTTTACGCCTTCCATGAATTCTGCCACATGAGACACATCGCCGATTTCGTCCAACATATTCAACACTGCTTCGTTTGCGCCACCGTGTGAAGGTCCCCACAAACTGGAAATACCAGACGCAATACATGCAAATGGATTCGCACCCGAAGAGCCAGCTAAACGCACGGTTGAAGTAGACGCATTTTGTTCGTGGTCGGCGTGTAAGATGAAAATGCGGTCTAATGCGCGAACCAATACGGGATTGGGTTCATATTTTTCGCAAGGTGTTGCAAACATCATGTGCATGAAATTGGCAGCATAATTCAAGTCGTTGCGTGGATAATTGAACGGCAAGCCCATTGAGTAGCGGTAGCACATTGCGGCGATGGTCGGTACTTTGGAGAGCAAGCGGAAAATAGCCACCTCGCGATGACGTGGGTCAGAAATTTCCAAACTGTCTTGGTAGAATGCAGACAACGCACCCACTACGCCAACCATCATTGCCATCGGGTGTGCATCACGGCGGAAACCACGGAAGAACCAAGTCAATTGTTCATGAACCATGGTGTGTTCTTTCACGGTTTTTACGAATTTGGCTTTTTGTTCTGCGGTGGGCAATTCACCGTAAATCAGCAAATAGCACACTTCTAAATAATCGCTGTGTTCTGCTAATTGTTCAATCGGATAGCCGCGATAGTAGAGCAAGCCCTTATCGCCATCAATGAAAGTAATTTTGGATTCACAGCTTGCGGTAGACACAAATCCGGGGTCTAGCGTGAACATACCAGTGGTTTTGTTTAAGGTGCGGACATCAATTACTTCATTGCCGAATGTGCCTGTTAAGACTGGCAATTCTGTGTCAAAACCTTCGCCTTGCAATTTTACAGTTTTATTGGACATCTCTGGCTCCTAGTTTGGGGTTAAAATATTTTACTTATTACATTTAAAATTCAAGCAGTTAAAATTTTCAGGCTGCCTGAATGGGAAAATCTTTAATCTCTACTATTTGTTGTGGCGAATTTTGGCTAACAATGGTTCAAAATCAGTGCGTTTGGGTGATTCAACTTGATTAACAAGGGCGAGAAATTCTTGGTCTTCCAACGCCAAAATATCCACAAAAATGGCTAATTCTTCATCGCTTAATTGGTCAAATTCAGTCGCCATAAAACGTTTTAAAACAATGTCTAATTCTAATAAACCGCGTCTGGTTTGAAAGCGTATGCGCCGTTTGGCGGTGTCATCAAATTGTGCCATAAATTTTTCACTTGTGAATGTTTTTTTTGTATTTTTGATGGGGCGATTCGTTTGACTGTTTTCAGGCAGCCTGAAAGATAAAAATCATTTTTCAGGCTGCCTGAAAAATTAAATCGCACGCTCCAACATAATTTCTTTGATTTTCCCGATGGCTCGAGTCGGATTCAAATGTTTTGGACATACGTCCACGCAATTCATAATTGTGTGGCAACGGAATAAACGATATGGGTCATTCAAATCGTCCAAACGCTCATTGGTAATGGTGTCGCGGCTGTCGGCAATGAAGCGGTACGCATTCAATAAACCAGATGGGCCAACGAATTTATCAGGATTCCACCAAAACGATGGGCAAGAAGTAGAGCAGCATGCACATAAAATACATTCATATAAACCGTCTAATTCAGCGCGTTCCTCTTGTGATTGTAGGCGTTCGCGTTGTGGTGCAGGGGTATCGTTTACCACATAAGGTTTAATAGAATGATATTGCTTGAAAAATTGTGTCATGTCCACGATTAAATCACGAATCACAGGCAACCCCGGTAATGGACGCAGCACAATTGGTTGTTGCAAACTACGAATATCAGTCAAACAAGCCAAACCATTTTTACCATTAATATTCATACCATCAGAACCGCAAATCCCTTCACGGCATGAACGGCGGAAAGACAACGTGTCATCTTGCGCTTTGAGTTTGACAATCGCATCAAGTAATTTTACATCAGTGGGCTGAATTTCTAATTCATAATCTTGCATGTACGGTGCTGCATCGCGATCGGGATTGTAGCGGTACACTTGAAAGCGGATTTTTTCCATTGTGGGTGTTCCTTTGTTGGTTTTCAGGCTGCCTGAATATTCAAAAAATGGGTTGAATGATTTTTCAGGCTGCCTGAATGGTTTTTTTCTTAATAAACGCGTTTGGCGGGTTCAATGTATTCGTGTGTCAAAGGTTTGGTGTGTACGGGTTTGTACGCCAAACGATTGTCAGCAGAATAGAACAAGGTATGTTTCATCCAATTGACATCATCGCGTTCGGTGTGGTCATCAGATGCGTGTGCGCCACGTGATTCTTTGCGTGCTTCGGCAGAAACCAAAGTCGCTTTAGCCACTTCCATCAAATTGTCCAATTCCAACGCTTCAATACGTGCAGTGTTCCACACCAAGCTTTTATCGCCGATTTCGGTGCGTTTGGCGCGTTCATACAGTGCCAATACTTTTTCCACGCCTTCTTTCAAAATGGCATCTGTGCGGAATACACCTGCGTGTAATTGGACGGTACGTTGTAATTCGTTGCGTAATGCGTCCACGTTTTCGCCGCCTGTTTGATTATTCAAACGTTCTAAACGTTGTTTGGTGAATTCACCAGCGTTTTCAGGCAGCGTTTTGAAATCGTGGTTTTGAATATATTGAATCATGCTGTCGCCAGCCGATTTACCAAATACCACCAAATCCAACAATGAATTTGTCCCCAAGCGATTTGCACCATGAACAGACGCGCAAGCACATTCGCCAGCCGCATACAAACCACCGACTACTTTTTCAGGGTTATCGCCTTCAGGGACAACCACTTCGCCGTGATAATTGGTTGGGATACCGCCCATCATGTAGTGTGTGGTTGGCACAACGGGAATCGGGTCTTTAATTGGGTCAATACCAGCAAATTGAATGGAAATTTCACGAATGCCTGGTAATTTAGACATGATTTTTTCCGCGCCAATGTGGTCAATTTTCAACAACACATGGTCTTTATTTGGACCACAACCACGACCTTCGTAAATTTCCATTGCCATCGCACGAGACACCACATCACGCGATGCCAAATCTTTTACCGTTGGTGCGTAGCGTTCCATGAAGCGTTCGCCTTGTGCATTCAACAAGATACCGCCTTCGCCGCGTACACCTTCGGTAATCAACACGCCTGCACCTGCCACGCCTGTTGGGTGGAATTGCCAAAACTCCATGTCTTCTAATGGAATGCCAGCGCGAGCGCAAATACCCAAGCCATCGCCAGTGTTCATAAAAGCGTTGGTTGATGATGCGTAAATTCGTCCTGCGCCACCTGTCGCAAATAATACGGCTTTGGCATGGAAAATATACACTTCGCCGCTTTCCATTTCCATGGCAGTAACGCCGACCACATCGCCATTATCATCGCGGATTAAATCCAATGCTGTCCATTCTACGAAAAATTGGGTATTGGCACGGACGTTTTGTTGATACAGGGTGTGCAACATGGCATGACCTGTACGGTCAGCTACGGCACAAGCGCGTTCTACAGCACGTTTACCGTGTTCGGCGGTGTGTCCACCGAATGGGCGTTGGTAAATTTTGCCACTTTCCACGCGGTCAAAGGGCATACCCATATGCTCTAATTCCACTACTGCATCAACTGCATTGCGCGTCATGAATTCAATGGCATCTTGGTCGCCCAACCAGTCTGAACCTTTTACGGTGTCATACATATGCCATTCCCAGTTGTCTTCTTGCACATTGCCCAAAGATGCAGAAATACCACCTTGTGCAGCTACGGTGTGTGAACGGGTTGGGAAAACTTTAGATAAAACAGCCGTGTGTACACCTGCTTTAGATAATTGCAACGCGGCGCGTAAACCCGCACCACCTGCGCCGACTACAACGGCATCAAATTTACGAATAGGATAAGTCATGATTTTTTAGCCCCAAATGGCAAAGAATGAGTAAACAGTACAACCAACCAACCAAACCACAGTGGCGCATTGTAAGAATAAACGCAAATAGAATGGCTTAATATAATCCATCCACAAATCGCGAATGCCTACCCAAGCGTGTAAGAATAGGGCGATGAAAGTAACCTGCGTGAATACTTTGACCCAAGTTTTATTGAATAAGGCTTGCCATTCGGTGTAATCGTTTGCGCCAATCATGCCAAGCAAAAAGAAGAAAAATAACACGGTGTACAACACCATCACAACAGCCGTAGCACGTTGCATTGCCCAATCGCGCAAACCATAATGCGCGCCTGTTAATTTGCGTTTTACCATAATGCAATTCCCAATACAAAAGCCGTAACGGCGGCTGCAATCAAAACAATACGCGCTGATTTGCGCGCAGTTTGCAAATCTGTGCCAATGTGTGCGTCAATAATCAAAAAGCGGATGCCCGCAAATAGATGATGAATAAACGCCCACAAAACGCCCCACAAAATCAGTTTGATAAACCAATTATCTGCCCACGCTTTGTAGTATTCAAAATCTTCGCCGCTAGAGCGCGAGCCGCTTAACAATGCCAACAAAAACGGCAACAACAAAAACAACGCAACGCCAGTGGCACGGTGCAAAATGGACACGATGGCAGGCATAGGTAAATGCTTGATAATCGTAGGCATATCCAAATACACGGGGCGTTTTTTGCCAGAGTGTAATTTTTCGGTTTGCATAATGATTCCTCTTGCGCTTGAATCTGTTTTTTCAGGCTGCCTGAAAAAATCGCGATAGGCGCAACTGTTTTTTTCTAAGATAAATGAAATTTATGCAAATCAATTAAGTCATCAATCACAACTCAAAAGATTTACACAGTTTACTAATTTACCCTGTTTTCCAGTCCTTGTGTAGTCCTTTTGTAAAAAAATATATTAAATTGAGTGGGATAATAAAAGTAGTGAGATGTAATATTATTTACATAAATTAATGTTTGCAAATAAAAAAAATGGCAGCCTAAAAAATTGTTTAATAAAAAGGAAATTTTCTCATTTATAATTAACTGAATTTAAAATGAAAATATTTTGATAAAATAGGTACAATCGTGTGTTTTCAGGCTGCCTGAAAGAAATTACGCGCGTGGGTGATGTTGTTGGACAATGGATTTGAGTCGTTCGTTGGCGACATGGGTGTAAATTTGGGTGGTGGCGATGTCGGCGTGTCCAAGCAGCATTTGGACGGTTCGCAAATCTGCGCCGTGATTGACTAAATGGGTGGCGAATGCATGGCGTAAACTGTGTGGCGACAATGATTTTATGCCAACTAAATCAGCATATTGCTTGACAATCAACCATGCTAATTGGCGCGTCATACCGCTCTTTTTTTGGCTAACGAATAATTCATCACATCGCCGTCCTTTGAGTAATTGCGGGCGCGAAAATTGGACATATTGTCCAATCCAATGCACAGCTTCTTCACCCAATGGGACAATTCGTTGTTTATCACCTTTACCGATGGTATTAACCAAACCGTGATTTAGATTGATTTCATTCATGCGCAATTTGACTGCTTCAGTAACGCGCAAGCCTGTCGCATACATCAATTCCAATAAGGCTTTATCACGCAAACCGTGTGGCGTATCGCAATCTGGCATATTGAGTAAATTTTCAATTTGTTGTTCTGTAATGATTTTTGGCAGAGTATGTGGTAATTTGGTGGCCTTTAAATCGCGCGTTGGGTCATCTTCGCGCTGCCCAGTTTCCACTAGCCAAGCATACAATCGTTTACACGCCGACAACGAACGCGCTTGCGAACGTGGCTGCTCGTCTGATACGTAAATGGCACTTGCCAACGCAACCGCATCAGCTGTCCAAAAATCTGCGTGTTGCGTGTCCAAACGTTGTGCCAATTTGGACAAGTCGCGGCGGTAGGCTTCCAATGTATTATGTGCCAAACGTTCTTGTAGCCACAGATGTTCTAATAATTTATCAATTAATTCAATCATTTATTTTCCTTTCAGGCTGCCTGAAAGCGAAGACGTGATTTTTTCACAACCAGCACCCACAATTTGGCTGGTACCATTATGCTTTGGAATGACTTGAATTTGGGCGTGGATGCGTTCATTGAGCGATGGAATATGTGAAATAACGCCAATGAGTTTGCCTTCATTTTTTAAATTAGACAAAGCGTCCAATACGGTTTCCAATGTGTCCGAGTCCAGTGTTCCGAAACCTTCATCTAAAAATAGGGTGTCAATTCGCATATTTTTACTGTGCATTTTGGACAATCCTAATGCCAATGCTAAACTAATTAAAAAACTTTCGCCACCTGATAAATTTTTGCCAGTTCGTTCTTCGCCACCTTGCCAATTATCTATCACATTAATTTCCAAAGAATTTTCATTACTTCGTTTTAATAAATAGCGGTCATTAATGTATTGTAATTCACGATTAGCATGGGCAATCATCACATCAAAAGTTAAGCCTTGAGCGAATTTTTTGAATTTATCACCCTTTTGTGATCCTATTAAATTGTCCAAAATTTTCCATTGTTGATATTCAGCGTCTTGCAAGCGAATTTTTTCCATTAAATTAATGTGTTGTGTCATGGCTTGCTGGTGTACGGACAATTGCGCTTTCAGGCTGCCTGAATCTTCTTTGAGTGCATCTAATTGTGTTTGACATTGTATAAGTTGCTGTTGAGTTTCGTTTTCATTGGCTTGATTTTTCAAAATAGATTCAAATTTTTCAATTTCTTGTGCTATGTGCTGAGCTTGAATATGCAAATGTTCAGCTACCTGATTGAGTTGTTGTTGCTGTATTAATAAATTGGACAATTCATTTTCGGGCAGCCTTGCTGCGAGAAATGCGTGTTCATCAATAAAACCACGTGCCTCACACGCTTGAAGAAAATCTTGTTGTGCCCGAGCACAATTTATAGATAATTTGTCTAATTCTGTTTGTTTCGTGGCAATTTTTTCGCGCCATTGTGTCAATTCGAGTTCAGTAGAATGGGCAATTTGTTGTGCTTTTTTCCAATTATTTTTTGTAGATTCAACAAGTTGAATGGCATTGTTTTCGGCGATATCAGGCAATTGCTCCCCAAATATTTGTTGCCTTTGGGTAAGATGTTGTTGATGTTCTGCCCGTGTGTTGTTTAATAAAATATCTAATTCTTCACATAATTGCTGATATTTTTGTGCTTGACGTATTTCTTGTGCCAATTGTGCTTGTTCGGTGACTAAATCATTATCTAATTGATTTTTTTGTTGTAAATTTTTCTGATAATCTTGATTTTTAATTTGACAATTTGTCCAAATTTCTTGAATACGTTGTAAGGCAGCCTGAAAATCGTCATTAATCCAAACATCATCTGCCCAAGTAACCAAAGTGGTTTGCCATTGCGTTAAATAATCCGATAATTCTTTATTTTTTAAAGAAATTTGTTCTTTATGATATTTACAATGAATGTGGTATTCTTGTGCGTTTTGCTGGGCATTTTGCCATTGTTCGTGGGTAATTTGGGTTTGTGTTTCAGCGAGCTGTACATTTTTTTGTGTGGATTTAATTTGTTGGTCTAATTTTTTAATTAAATGAATTTGTTCATCTATTTTTTTTAATTCGGCTTGCAAATCATGCAAATCTTGATGAGAATAAGTTGCCCAATTCGCTATTTTCTGTTGGATATCGGTAATATTTTGCCTAGATTTATCTTTTTGAAATTTAAGTGTTTCTATTTTTTCATATGTGATTACCAGTGTTTTTTCATTGGTACGCAGATTTTTTTCTTGTTGATTGAGTTCTTGTTTTAATTCATGAATTTGATTGGCTAATTCATCATTTAATTCAAGTACTTCATTAGCAAAAGGGTGTTCGGTTGCACCACACAACGGACAAGGCTCGCCATCATGCAAATGTACCCGATAATCAGATAACTGCATGATTTTTTGTGATAATTGATGCTGTTGCTCAGCAACATTTAAACGCTGGTTAATTTCTTCAATTTTATGATTTAATTGAAGAATATTTGCATCGCACACGGTTACTGCATCACGTTGCTGCTGAAGTTGAATTTCTATATAGCGCAGTTCTTCTTCTTCTGTAACGAGATACGCTTTCTGTTCGATATATTTTGTTAAATCAATCTGTTGTTTGAACAATTTATCGGTTTCAGGTTGTTGTTCGCGTTGTTGCTGCAAATGGTACAATTCATCTTTCAAGTTACTGTGTTTGGTTTGTGCTTGCTGATAAAGGTTTTGTTGTTGTTTAGCTGTTTCTTGATATTTAATTAGTTGATTTTTATATTTTTCTTGTTTATTTTGTAGCATTTGCCATTGTTCTAAAATGGCTTCAAATTGCTTGATTTGTTGCGCCCACACAGATAGATGCTGATTTAATGTAGCATTTTGGACATTTTGTCTAAGAAATTCAGCTAATTCAGTTTGTTTTTTTTGCCATTTTGCAATGGTAGTTTGTCTAATTTCAATTTGTGAATCAATGAGTTGTTTTTCATTTTGTGCAGCCAAATAATCCGTTTGTGCGTGTTGGATACGATCGGCAAGAATACGGATATTTTCATCTAAACGGCGAATTTCAGGCAGCCTGAAACGCAATTGAGCCAAAAATTGTTCGGCATGTTCAAAGTTATTTTTTTCTTGAATGAATTGATTTTGAGCATTTTTATGCGCTTGTTCTTTTTGTGGCAAAGTTTCATTTAATTGATTAAATAGTTGTTCAGAATCAATATAATTTGAATATTGATGTTGCCAAATATTGTACACATTATCTAATAAATGAGCATTTTGTGCGGAAATGATGCGTTGTGCTTGCGGCTGGAATGCGGTTTGTTGGATTTGGTTTTGTTGGATATTTTGGCTGATTTGTAAGGCTTGTTGGCGATATTGGCTAAGGGTTTGATGTTGTTGTGCCAATGTTTGCCAATATTGTTGCTGTTGTTGCTTTTCTTCAATAGCCAATTGATTTTTAGCTAAATTTTCTTGCAATAAAGCCAATGATTCAGGTGATAAATAATTCAGTCTGCCTGCAATTTCAGACAATTTATCTAATTTTTCTTTTTCTGTTTTGGTGCGCTGAAACACGGTTGCTGAAATGTGTTGATAAATTTCTGTGCCTGTAATTTTTTCCAAAATAAGGGCGCGTTCGTCAGATTTAGCGTGTAAAAAAGCCGCAAAATTGCCTTGCGCCAACAGCACGGTACGCGTGAACTGCACAAAATTCATACCAGTTAGTTTTTCAATATAATCTGCTGTTTGATTTGATTTTTCACTTAAAACCGCGCCAGTTGTATGATCATATAAATAATGTTTCACATTTTGTAAATTGCCATCTGGTTTGTTGTGGGCGCGTTTTTGCGACCAATGACTACGATATTCTTTCTCATTGATTTCAAAAGTAATTTCTGAATAGCATTCGCCTGTTTTGCGGCTCATTAATTCGTTTTGAGTTTTGGATACGGTTAAGCGTGGCGTGCAGCCGTAAAGTGCAACACAAATCGCGTCCAATAAGGTGGTTTTGCCTGAACCTGTTGCGCCTGTGATGGCAAAAATACCATCATCGCGAAATTCGGGCGCATTGAAATCAATTTTCCATTCGCCTATTAATGAATTTAAGTTTTTGAATTGTAATGAAATGATACGCATATTGATGACTTGATTCAGGATTGATGGAATTCGGATTCTTGATATGTTTTTACGGCATCGTGATAGCGATGTTGCAGTTCGGGACGTTGCTCGAGTGGAATGTGATTGGCATCTAAGCAACGTTCAAATACTTGATAAATATCTAAATTTTCTAAACTTTCGGTTTCATTTTGTTGCGACAACGTGTGTTCACGTTGATGATGATTGCGAATTTTGAGAATGTAATGTGGTGTATTTTTCAGGCAGCTTTCCAGTGTCGTGCGTAAATCGGCGATGTGTTCCGCGCCTGTATAATGAATCTCCAACCAAACACATTCATCAGGTAAATCAGCTATTTGCTGCTGAATTTCTTTCAGGCAGCCTGAAAGTTTTGCCAATCGTTGGAAAACAGGAATAGACAAAGTGTCCAATTTTGGTGTAGTTCGTTCAAATTGAATTGTGGTAATGGATTTTTGTTGCGTGCATTCGCCAAAACCCATTTGAATAGGGCTGCCTGAATAGCGAATTAATTGATTTGAATGAATATTTTGTGGAATATGTAAATGTCCCAATGCCAAATAATCAAATGCTGGGAATAATTCTACAGGAAAGCGATTGAGTGTACCAACATATAACTCTCTCACGCCATCACCTTGTTCTATATTGCTATTTTTGGTTGATGTGCAAAACAAATGCCCTGTTCCAACAATTGGAATTTGACGTTCGCCACGAATGGCACACGCAGCCTGAAAGGTTTCGGCGTAATGTTTGGCAGTGCCTTGTATGACTTTTTGATTTTTATCGCTTTGACTTTCGCCAGCTTGACTGGTGCGGACATCGCGCTCACGCAAATATGGGACAGCGCAGACAATCAATTCATCTTCGCCAAATTCATTTTTTAATACAAGGACTTCATCGGCTGGGTTGGCTTTGGTAGAACCAATAACGTGGATATTCAAATGCGACAACATCGGCGCGGGTGCATCTAAAAAACTGGGGCTATCGTGGTTGCCAGCAACGATAATCGCATGACGAAAATGTGGTAAATCAGCAAGTTGGCTTAAAAAATGGAAGTAGGTTTCTTGCGCGTAAGTGGGGGGCGTGGTGGTATCAAACACGTCGCCAGCAATGATGAGTGCGTTGGCTTGGTGGTTGGCTATTTGTTGCAATAACCATCGCAAAAAGGCTTGGTGTTCGGGGGCGCGGCGGTGGTTGGCGAGTTGTGCGCCTAAATGCCAGTCGGCAGTGTGAAAAATCAGCATGGCAAAAAATCAGTCAAAAATAGTCCAAATATTTTTCAGGCTGCTTGTATTTAACGAAGGCAGCATACAAAAAATTAACGAAAATAATTCATCGGGTTAGTTGGTTTTCCATTAACACGTAATTCAAAATGTAAAGCAGTTTTGCCATCACGCCTACCACTGCTGCCAACTTCAGCGATGATTTGTCCTGCTTTCACACGTGCATTCATGGGGACAAGAATATTTTCGTTGTTGGCATAAGCTGTTATCGTGGTTGCGCTGTGTCGGAGGAGAACCATTTTGCCGTATTGTGCAATGTTGTTGCCTGAATAAATGACCACGCCATCGGATGCCGCGTGAACAAATTCGCCACGATTAGCAGCAATATCTATGCCTTTGTTTTGATTGCTATAAGGTATGATGATTTTGCCATCGACGGGCATTTGCAGACGAAATGCGTTGACTGTGTGCTTGTTGTTGCCAACAGAAATTTTTCCATTATTAAAAGGCTCACGAATCAATAGGTCATCGCCAACGTGAATGGTTTCGCTTGATAATTGATTCCAGCGTTTTAAATCAGCTACGCTCACGCCAAATCGTTGCGATAAGCGTGTTAATGTATCGCCCGATTGAACGCAATATTGTCCTGCTGGTGCATGGGCGCAAGCTTGGCGTGGTTGTGGGTTGGTATTACTGGCACAGCTTGGCAGCAGCATGGTAATCAGCAGCGAAGTCAGCAAAATAGCGTGTTTCATGTGAACCTTTCTATCATGAGATTGGGGTAAAATGATAACAAATTTTTCTCCATTGTGCAGAATAGGGGGCGGACATTTATGATAAATCAATTTAAAAATGAGATTTAATAAGATGAAAATTCAAGCAAAAATTTGTGGAATCACACGCCTAGAAGATGCGCTTAGCGCAGTGGCATATGGTGCAGATGCATTGGGATTTGTGTTTTTTTCAGGCAGCAAACGATTTATTCAACCTGAAAATGCCAGACGAATTATCCAAAACTTGCCACCATTTGTGCAGACGGTTGGACTTTTTGTCAATGAGTCAGCGGAAAATGTCCAAAAAATTTTGGCGACTGTGCCATTAACGTTGTTACAATTTCATGGTGATGAATCGCCTACATTTTGTCAACAGTTCCATCGCCCGTATTTAAAAGCGGTTCGCGTGCAATCCACAGATGATATGTTGCACGCGTTCGCGCGTTATCCTGATGCACGTGCAATTTTGTTTGATGCGTATGTTGATGGCGAATATGGTGGAACAGGTCATTGTTTTGATTGGAAAATGCTGCCTGAAAAAATGGCTGGGCATTGGATTTTGTCGGGTGGATTGAATCCCGATAATGTGGCGCAAGCATTACACGAAACAGGCGCATTGTCGGTTGATGTGTCCAGTGGGGTGGAAGAATCGGCTGGCGTTAAGTCGCCTGAAAAAATGCGTCAATTTCTTTTTGCTTGTCAATCAAATTGTTAAATTTGCCTACTGTTGTTGCAAAAAGTTATCACTTATAATTGGTTTCAGGCAGCCTGAAAGTTTTGGGCTGCCTAACTTTATGGATTTTTGGGATAAAGAATCATGCAAAAATGGCAAATAGAATTGAATGCCACGCCGATGTGGTTGTTGCAAACATTCATGGGCGTGTTATTGGCGGTGCTGCTGACGGTGTTTTGGGTCAGCAAAACCCAATTTGGTAAACAATTTAAACAAGTGCTTGCGCCGTGTTTGGATAGAAAAAGTTATTTTAAAATGATTATATTATTGGTCATTATGATGATTTTATTGCTGACTGAAATCCGCTTGAATGTGTTAAGTACATTTATGACGGCAGGGCTGCTTAATGCGTTGCAGGATATGAATGTGTCGGCATTTTGGCTATTTGTTGGCATGAATGCATCTGTGGTGTTGTTGCGGACGTTGAATGGGGCGATTAATGATTTTTTTGACCAAGCGTTGGCGATTAAGTGGGCGGAGCGTCTGAATCGGGTATTGGTAGTGGGTTGGTTGACGCATAAAAATTATTATACGATGCAAATGCAAAAAATGATTCCTGATAATATTGACCAACGTATTCAACAAGATGCACAAGATTTTATCGGCGATACCATTCAATTTATACGTGGAATGTTGGATTCAGTGATTTCGTCTATGGAATTTGCGATTGTGTTATGGGGGTTGTCTGGGATATTGTTGGTTTTTGGGGTTGAAATTCCTAAGGGACTGGTTTTTGTGGTGTTTTTATTTGTGTTGTTGGCGACTGGGTTAGCGATGTGGATTGGTCAACCATTGATTGAATATCATTATGAAAATGAAAGACTTAATGGGGATTATCGTTATTCGTTGATTCGGGTACGTGATCATGCAGAGAGCATTGCATTTTATGCTGGTGAGGCGCGTGAACAAAAATATTTGGCGTTGAATTTTCAGGCAATTATCCGTAACCGTTGGCAGATTGCTAAACAAAGCGTTTTTTTAAGTGGATTCAATGATATATCCAGTCAAGGTGTACAGTTGCTGCCTGCGATTTTGCAAGCTCCACGCGTTTTTGCTAAAGAAATCAAAGTTGGTGATGTGCAACAAACGATACAGGTTTTTGCGCGATTACAAAAAGCTTTGTCGTTTTTTCGTTTATTTTATAAGCAATTTACGGCATATCGTGCGCGTTTAGCGCGTTTAAGTGGATTTTTAGATGGTTTGAGCGACAAGCATCAAGTGGCGGCATTAACGCGCGAAACCGTTTCAGGCAGCCTGAAACTGGTTGATGCAAATTTGTTACACCCAAATGGCAAAATTCTGTTGAAAAATATTAATTTATCTTTAAAGCAAGGTGAGAGTTTGTTATTGAAAGGCAAATCGGGTTGCGGTAAAACGTCATTGCTTCGCAGCATGGCTGGATTGTGGGTGTTTGGCGGTTCGGGTAGTTTATATGCGCCTGATTTATCAGATATTTTATTTGTGCCACAACGTGCTTATATGCCACAAGGCACGTTGCATGATGCGATTTGTTATCCGCAACAAAATGTTCAACATGATGAATTATCAGCGGTTTTACAAGATTGCCATTTAACACATTTGTCGGCGTTGTTGCCTGAAAAGCAAGATTGGCAACATATTTTGTCGTTGGGTGAGTTACAACGCATTGCTTTTGCAAGGATTTTATTGGCAAAACCCCAGCTTATTTTGCTGGATGAAGCTACTTCTGCATTGGACGAAAACACTGAGGCGCATTTGTATCAATTGATTCGTGAAAGGCTGCCTGAAAGCATGATTGTCAGCATTGGACATCGCAATACATTAACGCAATTTCATCAACAACAAATTGATTTATCATAAAAATTTATATTAAGCGAATGAATCAAATGGTTTTCAGGCTGCCTGAACGATAACAATCTAAAAAATTAACGTTTAAACGCCAAAACCAACACGCCAGCTGCCACCAAACCAATACCCAACCATTCTTGTGAATTCGGGCGTTCGCCTAAAAAAATGACTGCAAAAATCGTTACCAAAACCAAGCTGAATTTGTCAATTGGTGCGACTTGTGAAGCATTGCCCAATTGCAAGGCTTTGAAATACGCCACCCATGATGCCCCTGTTGCCAAGCCCGATAAAATCAAAAATAGCCAGTTTTTCCCCGTTAAACTGCTTAACGGTTGCCATTTTTTCGTGTACGACAAAAACGCCACCAACGCCATCATAATCACAATCGTGCGAATAAATGTGGCAAAATCCGAATTGATGCCTTGTAAGCCAAGTTTTGCAAAAATTGCCGTTAATGCTGCAAAAACAGCAGATGCTGCTGCCCAATAAAACCAAATTGGCATAAAATTTTCTCCTGTTGAGATTTTAAGCTGCCTTACAGGATAAAAATTTTGTGTTACTGCAATTTAATTTACCATACTTTTTCCCTCTCTTTGGGATAAGGAATCAGTTGGTTGACAAAATTACCCTTAAGGTTGCCTAAATTTATTTAAAAAATTGTCCGCAACATGCTTTAAATTTGCGCCCCGAACCACAAAAACACGTTGATTTCATGCTGGGCAATGGCACAGTTGGGTCGATGAAATACCAGTTACCTGAAATTTGTACAAACGCTGATAATTCATCATGTTGTAGCATTTTTCCATGTTCCATAAAATACACGGTAAACGCCACTTGCGCATGATGCGGACGAATGTTGGTGATGTGTTGATGTACCGTTAAACCGAGCCATTGCGCGTTGTATGACCATTGGGTAATACTGGTTTTATCCAATAATGCTTGTTGTGCTGGCACAGTTGTTTTAATAATATAATCAATTTGTTGTAGTACATATGCTGCGTAACGCGACCGCATTAATTGTTCTGCTGTTTTGGGCTGTTTTGATTGTTCGTGATAAGGTTGGCAGCAATTTTCATATGGTTGTTGCGATTGACAAGGACAAGTTTGCATATTTTAACGCCATTCTCAACACCCAATTAACCCAGCAAATTGAGTAATTGGGTGTTGAATTTGTTGATTCAGTAAACAGCAAAAATTATGCGATAAAATTTTCCGAATAAAACGGTTAGATTGGTGAAACAGATTTTTTGTACGAACTATTTCCATGTTAAATCTCTCTGTTAATTGACCAATAACTGTTTCAATCATACGGCGACTATTTTTTAGCCATTTGAGAAATTGAGGACTTCTGTCATCTTTCATATTGCTACGATAAGGTGTTTGTAAATTAATATGGCTTTGTTTCATTTCATCTTTTAATTCAGAACTTAAATACCCTTTGTCCGCACCAACAAACCCTGTTTTGCCTTCTAAAAGTTCAGGTAATACCTGCCGTTCATCAACATTGGCAGCTGTAAAAGTAAAGGCTTTAATCATACCTGAGCGAGTAATCAAAAGATGACCTTTAAAACCATAATAGGTCTCTTTTTTGGAAGCGCAATAACCGAACGTCGCATATGCACGAAAATTTTGATGGCGTTTAGCTCGGGCAAATTTACAGACTGCAATAGGAAAGGCATCTGCATAATACTCTGTTTGCTCACACCAATTTGCAGTGATTTTTTGATGCATTTGTTGTTTAACCCAATACAAATTGGCACATTGTTTGGCAAAATTAGGGTAAGAGCCTAAATTGGGAAACCAATTTTGCCAATGTTGTTTGAAATATTGCCAAATTTTTTTATCGGTATCCATACCGAGAAATTCGCCAACAATTTCCATACAAATCAGTTCACAATCTGAAAGTTTGGGTGCAAAGCCACCTTGTCTTAATGGTTTTTGAACGAGCTGATTGTATAAAGCATCTACCATTAGATACGTTTTAATGATAAATTCGTCTTGGGGCATAACTGTCTCTCTTTCGGATTATCTTGACGGGTATCTTTAAGAGTGGGGTTATGCCCCTTTTTATTCAATTGCCATATCTTAATTAGATAGAGTTGAGAATGGCGTTATTTTACCATTTTTTAACAAAAACATGGTTATGATAGGGCTTTTTAATCATTTAGGGAATGGATTTGACGATAAAAATATAGGTGTTTGGCGTGGTGTTGGCGGTACGGACAAGTGGAACGCGTTTGGCGCAATTATTATGATTTTAGGCTGCTTATTTTTCAGGCAGCCTGAAAATTTTATGGCATTAATAAAGTCAATTCAGCACACAAGCCGTGAGTAGGTAAATTTTTTAAATTTAAAGACATATTATGTAATGTGGCGGCGGTTTCCACGATGGATAAGCCTAAACCGCTACCATTTTGTGTTTGTCCCGCTGGACGATAGAATCGGTCGCGGATATGCGACATGTGTTCGATGGCGATGCCCTTGCCTTCATCGGTAATGCTGATGGCGGTTTCATGGATTTGCAGCGTAACGGTGGTATATTCAGGGCTGTATTTGATGGCGTTATCCAGCAAATTGCGGAGCATGAGTTGGACGAGTAGGGGGCTACCAAATTTGGGTAATTTTAGGCTGCCTGAATGCGCTTCGTATTTCAAACGAATGTGTTTTTCACGTGCTGAAGGATTAACCAATGACAAACTTTGCCGTGCTAAATTGTCCCAATTTAGGGGTTCGGTTTCAGGCAGCGTGTCCATTGGGTCAAGTCGCGACAAGATGAGTAATTGGTCGGTTAGGTGGCTGGCACGTTCTAAGCTATTGATAATTTGTTGAATATGATGTTCACGTTCTTCGGCGGTTTCTGACATTGCCAATACTTCGGTTTGAATTTTGAGTGCTGCCAGTGGGCTGCGTAATTCGTGTGCGGCGTCTGCGCTGAAACGGCGTTCGCGTTGCATGGCGATGCTGGCACGTTCCAACAATCGGTTAAATGATTGAACCAATGGTAAAGTTTCAGCTGGCACATTTTCGCTGATGGGTGTGAGATGATTGCCTTGTCGTTGTTGTAATTGTTTGGCGAGCAAATTCAGTGGTTGCAAACCGCGGTAAATGCTGTGCCAAATTAAGCCAAGAATAATCGGCAATGCAATCAATAACAATATGAATTGTAACCAAATATTGTCATACATGCTTTCATACCGTTCTTCCCAGCGTTGCGACACGGCTACGGTAAAATGAGTTTGTGCATCATGCAAATAAATGTATCGCCAAGCATTTGGTTGCCACCATTGATGGCTGTCTTTCGTTGTAGATGCAGCCTGAAAAGGAATGTGCTCGCCTTCAGAATCAGCGAGTAACAATTTATCATGATGCCAAATGGCAAAACCATTATCGTCATCATCGTGTGTGATGGCATTGGTATATTGGGGCAGGCGGTCGCTGATAAGCATTAATGTGTGTGCGAGTTGTTGCATACGGCTGTCTTCTGCATCATTGATTTCGCTGACAATATTGATTGCGCCACCGATGCACGCCGCCAGCCAAATAATGGTAAAGCCTGCGCCCAGTGGCACAATCAAGCGACGTTTTAAAGAAGAAACCGCCATGATTACAAACCTTTATCATAAATAAAAAAATGCAGCCTGAAAACGTTGATAAATAATAGTGAGATAAAATACAAAAGTAAATTTTATTTCACTATACCAAACGTTTTCAGGCTGCCTGAATTTGGTGGAGCGGGTGATGGGAATTGAACCCACGTCAATAGCTTGGGAAGCTAATGTCTTACCATTAGACGACACCCGCTAAAATAAAAGGCAGCCTGAATATTCAAAAAATTCAAACTGCCATGATTTTTAATGGATTAAGCCAAAGCAGCTTTTGCTTTTTCAACCAATTGAGCAAACGCAGCTTTATCAAATACAGCCAAATCAGCCAATACTTTACGGTCTAATTCAATTGCAGCGCGTTTCAAACCGTTCATGAATTTGCTGTAAGACAAACCGTTTTGGCGAGCACCTGCATTGATACGAGCAATCCACAATTGACGGAATTGGCGTTTGCGTTGACGACGGTCGCGATATGCATATTGACCAGCTTTCATCACCGCTTGTTTAGCGATGCGATAGACATTTTTGCGACGACCACGATAGCCAGTAGCTAACGCAATCACTTTTTTGTGACGAGCACGAGCGGTAACACCGCGTTTTACGCGTGGCATAATTTAACTCCTTTAAGCGTAGGGCAACATTTTAGCAACAGAAGCCAAATCGCGTTCATGCACCATAGAAGTGCCACGTAATTGGCGTTTATTTTTTGTGGTTTTTTTGGTCAAGATATGGCGTTTGAACGCATGAGCGCGTTTTACACCACCGTTGCCCAAGACTTTAAAGCGTTTTTTCGCGCTAGACTTGGTTTTCATTTTAGGCATAGTAAGCTCCAAATGTTTTAGATAAGGCTGAAGGCGATTTATTAATGAAACATTAATAAATACTTGAAACCCAAAGCCACGGTTTTTCGCTGCACAATAAAACACTTTCCTGACGCAGCGTTTCATCAGGAAAGCGCGAGATTATAGCTTTATTTTTTTTTGGGTGCAACCATCATAACCATTTGACGACCTTCCATTTTTGGAAATTGTTCAATTTGACCGTCCTCAACTAACTCAGTTTTGATGCGTTCAAGCAATTGTGCGCCAATTTCTTGGTGCGCCATTTCACGACCACGGAAACGTAAAGTAACTTTGACTTTGTCGCCACCTGACAAAAACTCTTTGATTTTGCGCATTTTAATGTTGTAATCGCCGTCATCGGTTCCAGGGCGGAATTTGATTTCTTTGATTTGCACTTGCTTTTGCTTTTTCTTGGCTTCGTCTCGCTTTTTGGATTGTTCGTATTTGTATTTACCGAAATCCATCAATTTGCAGACAGGTGGTTTGGCGGTAGGGGAAATTTCCACCAAATCAACATCTTGTTCTTCTGACATTGCCAAGGCTTCTTTCAGGCTCACAACGCCGAGTTGTTCGCCGTCTCCACTGATTAAACGCACTTCTTTGGCAGTAATTTCGCCGTTAATTCGTGCTTCGCGTTCTTGCTGTGCGATGATAATGCTCCTATTAAATAACAGTTATTGGGACAATACGTTTAATGATTAATCTAATATATATACTTAAGATTAAGTAAACGTAGGTTAGATATTTGAGCGATTTTACTCGCTTTCAGGCTGCCTGAAAAGAATTGCATTTAATTTATTCGTTTTTACCCAAAAAATTAACTGTACAAATGAATTAATTATGAATGGTTCCTATGCTTCAAGTAACCTGAAATTTTGTTGATTTTATTGATTTTCTTGAATCCATTTGCGCCAAGTTTGGAATAATTCGGGCTGAATCGCCGCAATTACCGAACGCTTAAACGTGTGTTTCCCACTCCAAAATTCATCACCTTCCAATGTGGCAAGTTGCCCGCCAGCTTCGGTAAAAATCAACGCACCAGCCGCATAATCCCAGAGATTTTGCCCACCATGTACATAAACATCATATCGTCCCGATGCCAAATAACACCAATCCAATGTGCTGCAACCCATGCTACGAATGCTGCGGACAGGAGCTAACATATGGATTCTACTGGATAATTTTCCAGAACACAAATGCTTCACTTCTGCGCCCGCCACCGCATCATACAAACGATTGGACGATTGGCGAAGTGGCAATTGGGTTTGATTTAAATATGCGCCGTGTCCAAGTTTGGCGGAAAAAAGTTCTTGTGAAACAGGATTGTAAATCACACCAATTTGTGCCACGCCTTGCTGAATAAACGCCACCGATACGGCAAAATGTGGCAAGCCATTGGCAAAATTGGTTGTCCCATCAATCGGATCGAGTACCCATAATCCTGATTTTGCATGATTTTTCCACAATTCATGTTGTGCTTTTGGCGACATTTCTTCGCCTAAAACAGGCGCAGCGATGATTTCAGGCAGCCTTTGACTGAACGCGTTTTGTGCCGCAATATCCGCTTCCGATAGCAAACTGCCATCGGGTTTTTGCTGCACAGCCGTGTTGAGAAAACGGGGCATAATTTCTTGTATCGCAATGAGTTGTACAAGTTTCTTTAATGATTCAAGTGATTGCATTGTGGGCGTAGTGGAATAAATTTTGTTAGAATGGAAAACTTCCTTTTTCAGGTAGTCTGAAAATAACAGCGGAATAAACCAGCATCATAAGTTCGTGGACAACGTTGTACCATTGCGTTTATTTCGCTGTATTTTGTTATTCTTTTATTTGAGTCAAACATTATGCCACGTTTCTATTTTCCTGTTAATTTGATTCCTGATTCTGAATGGACATTGCCGGATAATTTGGTGCGCCACATTCACGTTTTACGTTTACGCGTGGGCGAGCAAATCACGCTATTTAATGGCGATGGTGCAGCGTATTCGGCACAATTATTGCAATTAGAAAAACGCCACGCAACGTGTCGTGTATTATTCAGGCAGCCTGAAAATACCGAAAGCCCATTATCAATCAAACTGGTACAAGCCATTTCCAGTGGCGAGCGCATGGATTTTACCATCCAAAAATCGGTGGAGTTGGGTGTGGTGGCGATTCAGCCTGTGATGAGTGAGCGCAGTGTGGTGCGTTTGAGTGGCGAACGTGCGGATAAACGGGTACAACGTTGGCAGGAAATTGCGATTTCAGCGTGCGAACAATGTGGACGCAATACGATTCCCGATATTTTACCGATTGTTTCATTTGAACAATATTTGCGACAAAAATCCGATGAATTGCACATTTTGATGAGTTTACGCCAAGCACGAAGTCTGAAAGATTTACCTACGCCTACGCGTGTAACGTTGATGATTGGTGCGGAGGGAGGTTGGACGCAAGCCGAAGAAAATGCTGCATTTTCTGCTAATTGCCAAGCAGTTGTATTGGGTAAGCGCGTTTTGCGGACGGAAACTGCCAGCCTAGCGGCCATTGCAGCCATGCAAACATTATGGGGCGATTTCGTTTGAATTTGTTGGCAAATGAGCAAAACATTTTTCATACAATGGCGTTAATGCCAATACGGTTTCGCCAATCCAATTCACGCAATTGGTTTGCGCCAAGTGGTCGCGGTCAATGTGTTTACCAATACAAAAAAAATCATCAGATGACTGTAAAATTAAATTATTTTGTTGATTTAATTTTAAATAATCTGAATATTCGTTTTCATTATCATGCCACACATCAAAATCTGCATAACGTGCTACGTCCAAATTATCTAACCATTGATTGTAATCGGGTAAGGAAATTGCCGACACATTTGCTTTATAACAATGCCAGTCCAGTGATACTGTTAAACGCTTACGATTCAATAAAATAGATAAAATCGCTGCCGATTGATTGTAAATGGCATATTTAAAATACGCAAAAAAATGAGCCCGAACCTGCCAACCATTGCACCAACGTTCAATATGTGGTGGTTGAAATTGTGGATTTATTTCAATTAGTTGTGTATAAACTTGATTGATGACGCTTTTCCAATCTTCCCATGCGATTTTGTAATCGGTTTTTAATTGGGGAATGGTGTCGGGGGCATATTGTTTTAATTGAGAAAATTGAAAAAATGGACGATTAAATACATCGCAATGTTGTGCGGTTAACATAAACAATCCTTTCAGTCAGCCTGAAAATACAATTTTTCAAAAGGACAAGGCGAGTGCCGTGTACATTTGGTATCTTAACATAAGAGGCAAGCAACATTTTAATTTTAAATGACTATACATTAAGTGTGTCGGCAACGCAGTAGGTGAGATGGATAATTTGGCTATAAAGTGCGTTATGTGTATGATTTGTTGGACACATGTTTTTTTCAGGCTGCCTGAAAAATCATCAATCAATTCATTTAATTGTAAAAGTCAAATAAATTCAACTATTTTTGCTATAATATGCGCCATTTTGGTTACAATCGCGCAAATTCATGCGTTTAATCGCTTGTAATTTGCGCTGTTTGCACTATATGTACAACAATAAATTGAAACTCATTGGTCTGAAAGTCAAATTTTTGGCTATCGCAGACATCATTTTCGTGATTTGTGCAACCTTGTTACCCCATTCATTTTATGGACAGAATGGCTAAAATCTTTGCAGTGGTAAATTAAATCACAAATTAAATCAATGGATTATTATTATGTTACCCAACAATACCCATTTTCATGACCACGATTCCGATAACGAAGAACAATTATCTGATAATCGCCCACTCACACCCGAAGAACAACGCGCTCGTTTGCGCCAACTGATTATTTTTGGCAAAGAACGTGGCTACATTACCTATGCTGAAATCAATGATACCTTGCCCGACGATATGTCGGATGCAGAACAAATTGATAATATTGTTAATATGATTCAAGGGCTTGGTATTCAGGTAACCGAAGAAGCACCCGATGCCGAAACCTTGTTGATGAGTGATAACAGCGCGGCAGTTGCTGATGAAGACGCAGTTGCTGAAGCCGAAGCCGCTTTATCTCAAGCCGATTCCGAATTCGGACGAACCACCGACCCTGTGCGTATGTATATGCGTGAAATGGGGCAGGTGGAATTACTAACCCGTGCTGATGAAATTATTATTGCCAAAAAAATTGAAAATGCCTTGAAAAACATGATTCAAGCTATTTCTGCTTGTCCAGGTTCGGTGGGCGAGATTTTGGCGTTGATTGACCAAATCAAAAAAGATGAAATTCGCGTTGATGAGGTGGTGGAAGCCATTATTGACCCAAATGAAGTGTTGTTGAACGAATTGGGTTTGTCGCATTTGGAAAATGGTGCGTCAGAAGATGACACTTCCAGTGAGTCAGACGATGCCGATGACGACGAAGAAGACGAAGAAGATGCTTCAGGTAGTAACCTGGAAGGGCAGAATTTAGAAGAATTAAAAGCTCAAGTTATTGAACACTTTAAACAAATTGGAAAAAGCTACGGCTTAATGATTAAGGCTTTGGAGAAATACGATAGCAAACACACTAAATATTTAGAGCATCGCGATGCCATTGCCAGCAAATTGTTAGAAGTGCGTTTTTCTACTCGCCAAATTGAAAAATTGAGTGAAAGTTTGCGCGGTCGTGTGGATTTGATTCGCAAATTAGAACGCGAAATCCGCGATATTTGCTTAGACCGAGTACGCATGGATAAAGATTACTTCATTAGCAGCTTTTTGCCTAACGCCACCAATTTGAATTGGATTGAAGACGAAATTAACAAAAATCGCGTTTGGAGCGAAACTTTACAACGCTTTAAACATGATATCTTAGAAAAACAAACCGAAATGTCAAATTTGGAAGCCCATGCGCGTATTTCCATTGAGGAATTGAAAGAAATCAGCAAAAACATGGTTGTTAGTGAAAAAGAAACCGCAGCAGCCAAACAAGAAATGATTCAGGCAAATTTGCGTTTGGTGATTTCCATTGCGAAAAAATACACCAATCGCGGTTTGCAATTCCTTGATTTAATTCAAGAAGGTAATATTGGCTTGATGAAAGCGGTGGATAAATTTGAGTATCGTCGTGGCTATAAATTCTCTACTTATGCAACTTGGTGGATTCGCCAAGCCATCACGCGTTCCATCGCCGACCAAGCTCGAACCATTCGTATTCCTGTGCATATGATTGAAACCATTAATAAAATGAATCGTATTTCGCGCCAATATCTGCAAGAAACTGGCGAAGAACCCGATTCCGCTAAATTGGCTGAATTAATGGAAATGCCAGAAGATAAAATTCGCAAAATCATGAAAATCGCCAAAGAACCCATTTCTATGGAAACGCCAATTGGTGATGATGAGGATTCGCATTTGGGTGATTTTATTGAAGATGCGAACAATGTTGCGCCGTCCGATGCGGCGATGTATTCTAGCTTGCGCGAAGTAACCAAAGATGTACTAGAAAGCCTGACACCACGCGAGGCCAAAGTGTTGCGTATGCGTTTCGGTATTGACATGAACACAGATCATACGCTGGAAGAAGTCGGTAAACAATTTGATGTAACACGCGAGCGTATTCGCCAAATTGAAGCCAAAGCATTACGTAAATTACGCCACCCAACGCGTTCGGATAAGCTGAAAAGTTTCTTAGATAGCGAAGAAGGGAAATAAGTTTTCAGGCTGCCTTGATGTTTTTAAGTTCAGGCAGCCTGAAAATTTTTAATTGATTTGTTGTTTCAACTATTGCCTGTATTCACAGCCAAGCGCGGTGTCTTTTGACATTCGCACTAACTGGGACAAAATCCACTTCACGTTGGCTATGAATACAGGTTCTAAGTAGGTAATGGTACAACTTATTTTTTAACTGCTTTGCGTGATATAGCTGAAATCGTGCCAATTTGCCGCCAACATCAACTGCCCTTGAGTGTTGGATAAAAAATAGTCGTTTGGTTTTGCTTGTTGAAACAATGGGATAATATCAGCTGAATTCATTAATACAAAAACATAAGTCCATTGACGTTCATCAATGTGATTGAACAAACACAGTGGCTGCATGGTTTGACTGATTTCCATTAAAATAGAAATAAATTTACCTTGATTATCAAATGTATAATTTCTTGCTTCTTTTTCATTGAGATAGCAGAATCCCACTTCTGGGCGCAGACTCATGCCAAATTCAAAAATTTCAGTTAAACTGGCAATATACTGCTTACCATCATCGGAATTAGTAACATTAAATTCTAAATTCAGCTGTCGTGCCGATACAATCAAGTTGCCAATTAAACTGTTTTTGCCAACCAAATTTAAAATATTTTGTATCATGTCGGTTTGCTCGGATTACGATTTTTTGTAGGGTATGTTTTAATACACAGCAAAACGTACCCTAAATCAAGTTGTGGTTATTTTTGAAAGCGTTATTTTAATAATTTTGTGAAGAATTTTGTACGTGAAATTAAAAGTTTATCTAATAAATACACAAATAAAATTGCCATCGCTGCGGTCGGAAAAATCAACGCAACCACACACAAAATGATCGCTGCTGCTCGCCAATTTGCCACTTCACGCCCTTGTGCTGGCGGACACAAACCCGAAGCACGTGGGCGGCGTTTCCACCACATCACATAACCACTGACCCCCATTAAAATGACCGCCAAACAAAACACGACATTCAGTGCAATTGACCACCAACCCATTGTTCCCATATGAAAAGCGATGCTTACCACCATAAACTTGCCAAACCAGTTGTAATCTTTAAAGTTAATATCTGCCAAAATTTTGCCTGAATAACGGTCTATGTGCATGGTTCGGTCGGCTGTGGGGTTGGGGCTGTCATAACTCATTGAATCTTGGTTAATTGTCCATACACCTTTTTCGCCTTTGGGGAAATAGATTTGGTAGCGTCCGTTGGTGGCGAAACCTTGTTCCCGAGCGAATCTGTCTACGGTGTCAAACGTCATGGGTTCGTTTGGATTAATGCCGTTTTCGCCCAAAGTGCTGCCTGAAATGGGCATTGGGGTTAATTCCAAAATCCATGGAATTTCTTTGGTTTTTCCGTCATTTAAATCACCGTGTAACAACGTAGATTCAGGGTTGGGCGCAACGCCCCATTTTCCCGCAGGAAATTGCGACCACGCTTGTACCATTTTGCCCCCCCAAATGCCAGCCCATGCCATACCAGATAAGCAAAATAACAATAATATCAGTGAAATATATGTTCCTAATGCGCCGTGTACACCACGCCAGCCAGAGCGTCCTGCACCCAATTTACCAGTAGAGAACATTTGACTGATATGGCGTTGGCGTGCGCACCACCACAAATACCAGCCCGTCAAAATCATCAATACGGTTAAAGATGCCGTCGTTTCAAGCAAATAGTCACCGAATTTTCCCATCAGTAAATCGCCATGTAATTCGTCCATCAAGTGATACAAATTTTGATTGCGTTCAAAGGTTTGTACCACTTGAGCGGTGTAGGGGTTTACTGCAACCATTGTGGCTTTGCCATCGCCATCGTTGACGCGAAAAACCGCAACAGTATCGGGTGATTGTGGCGAGATATATTGGATGACCGCGCCATGTTCTTTGTCCACCGCATCAAGTGCTGCTTGAGCTTGCTGGGAAACGGGTTGAGTTTGGGCTTGTGGTATGACGTTAATGTATTGATTTTCTTTGCCAATGGTCTTGGCAAGCAACAGCATCGCCAAGCCAGTGGCCGCCAGTAGCATCAAAAGTGGCGCAATCAAGATGCCTGCGTAAAAATGCCATCGCCAAATGGTAAAGTAGTGTTGATTGGAATTGGGTTGCGTGTTCTTCATGGTGTTATCGTATATCAAGTCTAAAAGCGTCATTCTAAGGGAATTTGGCTGTATTTTCTATGATTATAGTCGTTTAAAATTAAGAACTTATGTTTATAAGGCTGATAACTTGATTTTATTGATAATTTTTGCAAATTTTATTTTAAACGACTGTATTTTTCAGGCTGTCTGAAACGTGTTGGCATCATACCAAATTCATTGGTAAAAATATGAAAATAGTGTTTGGGGCGATTGATTTGATTTAGAATAGGGCGATTATTTGATTAGGAAAATCATGATGTCTGATTGTGTATTGTGTGCCGAATTTGGCGAAGAAGTTTTATTTAAAACAAATCATTGGCGAATTATTGTAGTTCATGATGATGTCAAAGCTCCTGCATTTTGTCGCGTGATTTGGCACAATCATGTGGCGGAAATGACCGATTTGTCGCCCGATGAACGCACCGAATTCATGAATGCAGTGTACGCAGTGGAAACCGCAATGCGTGAAGTGTTGCAGCCTGCTAAAATCAATTTGGCGAGTTTGGGGAATGTTGTACCGCATTTACATTGGCATATTATTGCGCGTTTTACGGAAGATGCGTGTTTTCCTGCGCCAATTTGGGCAAATGCGGTACGCGAATCGGCTTTAAGGCTGCCTGAAAATTGGGTGCAACAAGTGCAACAAAAATTGATTTCGTATTTTCAGGCTGCCTGAAAAATATTATTTAATTTTATCAAAGGAATATGATTAATGAATTCTTTTTTATCACGCCGCCGTTTGTTGCAAGGCGCATTGGTGGCGACTGGAAGTGGTATTTTGACTGCGTGTGGTGGCAGCAACTCATCAGTTCAAAATCAAAAAAACTCCAATAAACCTAATACAGAAAGCCGTCCTACCGTGAATTCAACCGTGAATCGTCCTCAAACTCAACCAGTGGTACGCCATGTGCAAGCCAGTAGTCAAAATACCATGCGTTTGTTTGCGTCATCGGGTTTTGCGGAAGATGCTAACCGTATTCAAACAGGTTTGGATAGACTGTTTGCGGCGGGTTTTGCGATTACCAATCATAATGCTGCGTATCGGCGTTATCAGCGATTTGCAGGCAGCGATGCCGAACGAATTAACGATTTTCAAGATGTGGCAACGGGGCGCGTTCCTACGCCTAAGGTGTTGATGGGGGTGCGTGGTGGTTATGGTGCGGCGCGAATTTTGGCGAATGTAGATTGGGCGAGTTTGGGTGCGCGTATGCGTGAGGCACAAACTTTATTGTTTGGATTCAGTGATGTAACCGCAATTCAAATGGCTTTGTTGGCGCAAGGTGCCATGCCAAGTTTTGTGGGACCGATGTTGTACAGTGAATTTGGCAAACCGTCTCCCGACAGTTACACTATGGACAATTTCACGCAAAATACCACAAATAATCAAAGCACTGTGTTTGTAACTGAATTTCAAAGCCGCAATGTGCGCAATGTTGATGGGATTTTGTGGGGAGGTAATTTGAGCGTATTGGCATCGTTGGTGGGAACGCCATTTATGCCTAGAATTCAAGGTGGTATTTTGTTTTTGGAAGATGTCGCTGAGCAGCCGTACCGCATTGAACGGATGTTGTACACTTTGCATTTAGCAGGTATTTTGAAACAGCAACAAGCGATTGTATTGGGTGATTTTCGCATGGGCAATATTCGGGACACTTACGACAGCAGTTTTAATTTGGCGGCTGTGGCACAAAATATTTCACGCGCGGCGAATATTCCTGTTTATACGGGCTTTCCGTTTGGGCATGTTGCGCAGAAAACGACTTTTCCGTTGGGTGCAAAAGCAAGTTTGCGTGGTACGGGGGGCGGTTATTCCATCACGTTTAGCGGTTATCCGACTCTCAATCCAAACGCATTGAATTTGGCAGCATTAAAGCCGATGCAAGAATTTAATTTTATTGATAATTCTAATTTGAATTTCAATACCGACAGCGAATTTTAATGAAACAGGCAGCCTGAAAGACAATGCGTTTAGCGAATTAAATTGACCCAATCATTTTTCAGGCTGTCTAAATTTAATGGGTTAATTTCAAAGGAAAAAACATGAAACACACATTGATTTTAGCGACTGCTTTTATTTTAGCGGCGTGTCAAACTGTGCCACCGACATCATCGTCAGCTGCATCAACATTGCCACAAACCGCCTCTGCCAGCGTTGCGGCACCATCGGTCAAACGCGTATGGCGATTGAGTCAATTGACAGGTTTTGCGCCTAATCAATTGCAAAATACATTGATGGATTGGACGACTTTACCGTCTGCTTACGCGGATATGGGTTGCAATAATATGCGTTTTCAAGCAGTTATTGATGGAAGAGGCAGCCTGAATGTTTCGGGCATCACTGCCACGCGTATGATGTGTCCTGATTCGATGAAATTGGAGAATACGTTTGCGACTGTATTACCGAAAATGACGGGATATCGTGTGGAAAGTATGGATACGTTGGTCTTGTTTAATCAATCTGGCGATGAAATGCGTTTTACCAGCAAATAAATGTTCAGGCAGCCTGAAACTTTTGTCTTGTTGTTTTGAGGCTGCCTGAAATCAAAATATAGGCTAGAATCTAATTTGATAATTTTTCAATGTTTTTTGTAAGATAAAGTCATTTTTATTTTGCAACCAACTTTCTTTCCAAATTTTTTTGGCTTGTTCGGTGTCGCCTAATTTCCAATACAATTCACCCAAATGTGCGGCGATTTCGGCATTAGTGGGTTCATTTTTGTAGGCGTATTCTAGATATATTTTGGCGGTTTCGTAATCACCTTTTTGGAAATACGCCCAACCCATGCTGTCGTTGATGGCGGCACTTTCAGGCTGCGCTTGATAGGCTTTGGTGATTAAATCAAAACCTTCATTCATGGTTTCGGGTTGCGAAAGCAAGGTGTAACCGAGTGAATTTTGCGCGTGTGCATTGTCTGGATTTAATATCAAAAACGCGCGTAAATCTTTAATCGCATCGTGTGGGCGGTGCATTTTATCGGAATACAAAATACCGCGTTGATAAATTAAATTGTTTAAACGTGCGGCATTACCTTGCTGTTGTGCTTTTTTGATTAACTGATTGATTTCATTTAATACAATAGCAGGTTTACGCACTTGCATCATGGCAGATAGATATATTTGTTCGCGTTGAACATTGTCAAAAAAATGCGTTTGTAAATTAGGGGTAAGTGAACGCTGATTGTTGTAAAGCGCGATGGTTTTTTCCCAATTATTTTGTGCGCTAGAGAGCGACATTTCCAACACATTTTTAACAAATGCATAATCAGACGATTCAATTTTTTTCAACCAATTTGCGCTTTGTACCCAATTTTTTTCATTGAGAAAATTCAACATCATCATGGTGGCGGCACGTGATTTTTGTTCAGGTGTACCGATGTTATAGGCTTGTTCTAAATATTGTTTGACTTGGTTGTTGTCGCTATTTTTATTATGCTCAAACGATTGAGCGGCGGCTAAAAAATACAAATTGGCCTGTGGTTTTTTGGTAAGCAGAGTTTGTAAACGGGTGCTGGCTTTTTTGTATTGTTTATTTTGAATCAAATTTTCAATTTCCAATTCTTGCCAAGTTGGGGATAATTTCAGGCTGTCATTTTTATCAAAAAAATCGCTTAATGTATCGGGCTGTTCATGCACCACAAACGACAGTGCCGAACGCGATGGCAAACTCAAATTTTCATCAATTTGACTCAATTTTTTTAACGCTGACAAAATGCGTGATTTTTCGCGATTACCAGTACTGAACACCAAATCCAAAATATTGGCTTCCAGCATATTAGGGTAACGCATAACCAATTGATGTACTTGTTTATTACCAGTTCGGAGCATATCAGGATTGTGCAGACTCACTTGTGCCAACAACAAGAAAATGCGCTTAATTTGTTCATTGGATGCTTCGTTCAAAATGGTGTTAAGTTGTCCAAAAGTGTGATTGACATCGCCTTGCCCCAACGCGCGCGCCCATGCAATACGGCGTTGTGCGGGGCTGGCGTTGGGTTCAATTTTTTGCCAGATTTGGAAAATTTGTTCTGATAAGAGAAAATTGCCTGTACTGGTTGCCAATTCTATGGCGCGTTCTGCGACTTCGGGGTCTTGGGTGTTGGCTAAAATGCGCAGATAGGTATTTAAAGCCAGTGTGGTGTCTCCACGTTCGGCGGCAAGTTCTGCACCAAGTAGCGTGAATGTATTTTGTGCATCTTCAATGATTTGCTCGCGCATCACTCTTTGAGTTGCATCGGAAACACGTTTGATTTCGGGTGATTGGAGTGTGGGATTATCGGACGAATTGGCGGCAAACAGGCAGCCTGAAAAAGTTAAAGTCAGCAAAGTAGCAATTTTGTGTGATGAATGTTTCAATAATGGCATGGTATTCATCCATGAAATAAAAAAATAAAGATGTGTGAATTTTATACCAAACTGGCGCATCACAAACAATTTCATGAATGATTTTGAGAGTAAATTGAAGAAAAATTGATTTAAAGATTAGATAAAGAGATTTTCAGGCTGCCTGAAACCTTTGCAAAACTCCATATTATATTGGGTGCATTTCTTCGCGATGCGCTTTTCTAAGGCTTGAAATATTTCAATATTATCTCTGCGCATTCTCAAATAAAATTGACTTGAAGTAGCGGGCTTTGCACGCGCCATGTTTTTTTCAGGCAGCCTGAAACCATATTTTTTCAAATTAAAATTTTGGCTTTTGCATTTTGCGCCACATACGCACATAACCAGACACCACTGGTGCAACCGCCAATACCAATTTAAACCACCATGATGCATACCAAGGTTTCACCAACATAACAACTTCTGATGTGGGCGTTGCGACCACGCCACGCACCGAAAACCAGTCCAGTAAAGGCCACCAACAAGCTACCAATGCGCCAATTAACAAAGGATAAATTTTCTCAATTCGTCCAGCTTGCCACAGCACAAACGCTACAAACGCCCATACCGCCGTAAATCCCGTAACCATCAATACATACGACCATTGCGCCCCTGTGAATCGTATCAATACATAAGTGATGACCACCCATAATACCGCCAAACACGCCATAATCACTTCTTCTGGTTTGTTCATCATGATGAAATTGCCTTTCTTGAGTTTGAATGAGTTAAAATATTTTTACTATACCTGAAAATCGATTAATCTGAAACCTTTGCAAAACCCTATCTTTGGTATATTTCTTCGTGATGTATTTCTTTGGTTTTTAAAAATATTTCAATATTATCTGTGTGTTATATGATTCTATCGCTTTGAACTGTGCTTAAATCTGAGGTTGTGCAAAGGTTTTAATCTAATGGTCAATTGCCCCTATAATATTCAGTTTGTTTTCATCATGGAATGTGAGATGTTGGTTCATTTGCAAAGTGTGTTGGTAATTTTGTTGCCGTTGTTTGTCGGATTTGGGTTCAAATTGCCCCAATTTATGTTAAAAATATTAGATAAATTATTGATGATTTTGGTGTATGTGATTTTATGTCTGATTGGCATGGGATTTGCCAAAACACCCAATTTAAGCAATGAATTAAGTAAGGTAGCAACGTATGCAATAGGGTTGTTTATTTGTTTGGCGGTGTGTAATTGTGTGGTGATGATTTGGTTTGACCGAATGTTTTTCAGGCAGCATCACCCATTTGAAGTTAATCAAATTAAGCGGCAAAAAATCGGTGTAGCCGACAGTGTCAAACAATTGATGATTTTATTTGTGGGCATTTTGCTCGGGCGAATGCTGCCTGAACATCATTTATCATCTGAAAAATTGAGTTTTTACGCGTTGATGTTGTTGATTTTTGTGGTGGGTTTGCAGATGCGCGGATATGGAATTGCGTTGCGACAAGTATTTTTGAATCGGCATGGTTTGTGGTTGAGCATGTGGTTTATGGTGTCGTGTGCGGTGGCGGGTTTGTTGTTTGCGCTGGTGTTGCCTGATGTGAGTTGGACGAAAGGTTTAGCATTATCATCGGGTTATGGTTGGTATTCGTTATCGGGGATTGTGATGACGCAAGCGTATGGTGCGACTTGGGGCAGTGTGGCATTACTTAATGATTTATTGAGAGAATTTGCGGCGTTGGTGTTTATTCCAATTTTGATGCGGCGTTATCCGAGTACGGCGATTGGAATAGGTGGTGCGGCCAGTTTGGATTTTATGTTGCCATTGATTCAAAAATCGGGTGGTTTGTTGGCGGTGCCTGTAGCGATTAGTTTTGGGTTTATTGTGAATGTGGTTGCGCCATTTTTGATGGTATTTTTCAGTGCATTTTCAAGTTGATGCACAAATTCAATCAAAATCGGCTAAAATAACGCACTTTTTTGAATTCATATTTTGAATAAAGTTGGTTTTCAGGCTGCCTGAAAACAATATGTGTATTGATTAAATAAAGTGTTAAATTAAATAACTAGGATAACTCATGCAAACAATTAATATTGGTCTGTTGGGATTAGGTACGGTGGGCAGTGGTGTGGCTCAGGTATTACGTGATAATGGTGCGGAGATTGCTCGTCGTTTGGGGCGTGAAGTTCGTATTTCTGCGGTGTGTGATTCACGTGCCGAACGTGCTGCACAATGGTGTCCGCAAGCAACTTTGGTTGCCAATCCCATGGAGTTGGTGCAGCGCGATGATGTGGATATTGTGGTGGAATTGTTTGGCGGTACGGGCGTGGCAAAAGACGTGGTACTCAAAGCGATTGAATCGGGCAAACACATTGTTACAGCAAATAAAAAATTATTGGCTGAATACGGTAATGAGATTTTTGCGTTGGCAGGCAAACATAATGTGATGGTGCAATTTGAAGCATCGGTGGCAGGTGGTATTCCTGTGATTAAGGCGTTACGCGAAGGTTTGGCGGCGAACAAAATTCAATCCATTGCAGGCATTATTAACGGTACAAGCAATTTTATTTTGACAGAAATGCGTGAAAAAGGCAGTACATTCAAAGATGTATTAGCTGAAGCGCAAAAATTGGGCTACGCCGAAGCCGACCCCACTTTTGATATTGAAGGACATGATGCAGGACACAAAATCACGATTATGTCTGCATTGGCGTTTGGTACACCCGTGAATTTTGGTGCGTGTTACTTGGAAGGCATCAGCCAATTAGACAGCCGCGACATTAAATATGCTGAAGAATTGGGCTATCGCATCAAATTGTTGGGCATCACGCGTAAAACCGAAAAAGGCATTGAATTGCGCGTTCACCCAACTTTGATTCCCGAATCATATTTATTAGCCAATGTGAATGGTGTGATGAATGCGGTGCGTGTGAATGCGGACATGGTAGGCGAGACCTTATATTATGGTGCTGGTGCAGGTTCTTTGCCGACAGCGAGTGCGGTGGTGGCGGATTTGGTGGATATTTGTCGTCTGATTTCTGCTGATAGGGAGAATCGTGTGCCTTATTTGGCGTTCCAGCCGAGTGATGTGCAACAAGCCAATTTTGTTAGCATGGATGAAATCAGCAGCAGTTATTATTTGCGTGTCCGTGCAGATGACCAAGCAGGCGTGTTAGGCACAATCGCCACGTTGTTAGCAAGAGAAGGCGTGTCGATTGAAGCTTTGATTCAAAAAGCGGTTTTGGACAACCATCAAGCGGAAATTGTGATTTTGACGCATCATACCATTGAGAAAAATGTCAAAAATGCCATTGAAGCCATTGAATCGCAAGAATGTGTGCGAGAGCCAATTATTTTGATTCGTATGGAAAGTTTAAATGGTTGATTTAGACAAGCAGCAGCCTGAAACACCCGAAAACCCTAATTCAGGCAGCCTGAAAGATTATCAAACCACTGGTTTTAAATCCAAAAAACGTCGTGTACTGATTATTTGGTTACGCGTGATTGCGTTGATGTTTGCGGCGTTTTTCTTTTTGAGTAAATGCGCTATGAGCAAATCGGACGCGAAAATAGCGATTATGGAAAGTTGCATCAAAAACGTCCCTTTTTCGCCACAATGGCAAAATGCGTTAAAAGTACGCAATTTGGTGGACGGTGGCGAACATATGGCAGCAGATTATTGCGTGTGTATGTGGAATGACCCATTGCAAAAACTGGGTGTGAAGCAAATTCAATCGTTTGCTAAAATTTCGCAAGAAGAGCAATTGAATTTACTCGGTGGCAAAGACGCATTTATTCAACGTGATAAAATGTGTATGGATAAATTAGTGAAATAAATTAAAATAAATGCCAATGATTTTGCAAAATCAGAATGTTGGCATTTTTTCAATTGTTCTTAGGCAGCTTATTTTTTCAGGCAGCCTGAAAAAGGAATCACACATGAAATTAAATAAAATAGACATCAAAATGATTGTGGAAAAACTCAAAATTATTCCCAATATGTTGATAAAAATAATAAAATTAGCACACGCTCGTTTTAAAGCCCTACCTGTTGAACGCCAACGCGGTATCATCAAAGGTGGTATTTTGTTTGTGTCGGGAATGTTGGTGGGGATTTTAATCACGTTGGGCATCGTCAAAAGTAGTGGTGGCAACAGCACCAACGATGCCGCGTCCGCCGAAGCCAGCGCGTCCGCCACTACCAATTCAAATGCAATCGATTGGAGTGATTTGGTCAGCACGATGTGTGCGCCTCATTCATCGCTGAATTTATTGGCGATGAAAATGGATTTTCCGTTTGCCAAATGTATGCGCGACAATGGGCAAATTGACAGTGCGTGTGTGCAGCAAGATGCGATGCGGTTTGCGCCGAGTTTGCCTCATCCGTATCAACAAAGTTTAGGTCGCGTGTCGGTGCAAGTTAGTGCCGCCGAAGACGGTTCGCAAATTGTGCATTATGTGATGCCATTGCAGAATGCGGCGTTCCAGCAATTACCGCTTTCGGCTTTGGCGGTTAATATCGCCACCAAATCCACTGCCACCACGCCAATTGGTTGGCAAACGCCCAGTCTGGCGATTCAGGGTGATTACAGCACCATTAAATCGGTGTTGGCGAATGCTGCGCCTGCGCCACAAACGCTGTATTATGCGAATATTCCTGCCACCAGTGATGCACTGCCTGGCCCATTTGAAACGTTGGAAGAAGCCCGAATCGCTACCAAAAAAGCAGGTGGTAAAGTTAATGACATCAAAAAACAAACCATTTCATTGCAGGCCAATTTCCAAGATGGTTTGAATGAAGTTGTTTTGAGTTGTGTAGCAAATTCTAGCAAATAATCAATAAATTATAAGTATTTTCAGGCTGCCTTTTGAATTTAACATGAATAAAAGGCAGCCTGAAAAATAAAAGTAAGAAAAACATCATGGATTTTGTAGAACAAGATTTGAGTCAAGTTTTAACGGTGCAATCGTATCGTGAATCGGTATTTGAAATTGATGGAAAATCATATAATTATCCAATTATTTTGGGTAAGCAAATTTTTAGGCTGCCTGAAAAACAAGTCGCTGATTTGACCCTAGAAAGTTTTCAGGCTGCCTTGAATGCAGGCGCAACGCTGATTATCATTGGAACAGGTACGCAGCATCAATTTCTGCCTTTTATTGTGCAGGCACAATTGTCGCAACATGGCGTGGGTGTAGAATGTATGAACACGGCGGCGGCGTGTCGCACGTTGGCGATGGTACAAAGTGAGGGGCGCAATGTGTGGGCATGGTTATTTAATTAATTGATTGGTAAATAAAAATGTTAAAAAATATTCAAGCGGTGGCGTTTGATTTGGACGGCACATTGGTGGATTCGATTCCTGATTTGGCGGCATCGGCAAACGCGATGCGCGTGGAGCTGGGATTGGCTGAACTGCCACGCGAAACCGTGCAAAGTTATGTGGGCGATGGTATCAATGCGTTGGTGCATCGTGCGTTGAGTGGCGATTATCATGGTAAGGTAAATGCGAATTTGTTGGAACGTGGTTTCCCTGTTTTCATGCGCCACTACGCGCATCATATTGCCAATGCCACGCGTCCGTATCCCGAAACCGAAGCGGGTTTGGGTTTACTCAAAACGTTGCATTTGCCTTTGGCGGTGGTAACGAATAAAAGCGAAATGTTGGCAGTTAAATTATTGAAAGAATTAAATTTATTGGATTATTTCAGTATTGTTGTGGGTGGCGACACGCTGCCTGAACGCAAACCGTCTCCAGAGCCATTGTGGTATGTGGCGGAAATTTTGGGCGTTGCGCCTGAAAATATGTTGATGGTGGGCGATTCGCATAACGATCTTTTGGCTGCTAAAGCAGCAGGTTGTTTGAGTGTTGGTGTAACATTTGGATACGGTAACATGGCGCAATTGGCGTGTGATGATGCGACTCGTCCCGATTTGATTGTGAATAAATTGCCTGAAATTTATGAAAATTTGCGTCCAAGCCAGCCGAAAGATTAACCATGCCCAAAGCCGAAAAATCATTAAAAAGCCGTGCGTTGGAATATTTATCGCGCCGTGAAATGAGTAAGTTGGAATTAAAACGTAAACTTGCGCCTTACGCCGAAGACGAAGCAGAAATTGATGCAGTACTGGCGGAATTTGCGGATTTGAATTGGCAATCAGATGAACGATTTACCGAGTCGTTTATGAACAGCAAATCGCGCAAACATGGGCGAATGCGGTTGCAACAAGCCTTGACGCAAAAAGGCGTGGATGCGGACATCATCGCCGAATATTTGCCTAATGCAGAAGAAGAATTGGCGCACGCTTGCGAAGTATTACGTAAAAAATTTAGGCAGCCTGCAAAAAATATCAATGAAAAACAAAGACAAACGCGTTTTTTATTGTATCGTGGTTTTGGTTACGACATCATTCAGCAAGCCTTAAATTTAGCGTGGCAAGATGCGGATGATGTGTCCAGCGAATAAACAATTTTCAGGCAGCCTTTTAAAATGAGAGACAACTGATGATTTATTTATGAAGTGAGTTTTGCAGGAAAAATGATTCAATTTCAGGAAAATAACCATAAAATGAATTGTCAATTGTCTCTGATTTGTCTGAAAGTGTTTTGTTTCTTTGATTACAATGAAATTGCTGCATCTAAAGCGATATAAATCATATCGTTAAATGTATTTTGGCGTTCTGCGGACGAGGTGTATTCTTTGCGGACAATGTGATCGGAAACCGTGCAAATGGTTGCTGCCTTTGCGCCAAATTCTGCCGCCACACCATAAATGCCAGCCGCTTCCATTTCTACACCTAAAATGCCATATTTTCTTAAGGTTTCAGTAAGTTGCGTGTCGGGGTGATAGAATAAATCTGATGAGAATAAATTGCCAACTTTGGCGTGAATACTGCGTTTTTGGGCAGCCTGAAACAAGGCTTGCGTGATGCCAAAATCGGCGATGGCAGCAAAATCGTGGTCGCGGAAACGCATACGATTCACTTTGCTGTCGGTACACGCGCCCATGCCAATCACAACATCGCGTACATACACATCGTCCAAAACCGCACCACACGAACCCACGCGAATCAAATTTTTTACGCTGTATTCGGTTATTAACTCTTTGGCGTAAATGGAGCAAGACGGAATGCCCATACCATGCCCCATCACAGAAAGGCGTTTGCCTTGATAAGTGCCTGTGTAACCAAACATATTACGAACAGCCGTAACCTGTTGCGCGTTTTGCAAGAAATTTTCTGCAATGTATTGAGCGCGTAAAGGATCACCTGGCATCAAAACCGTTTCGGCAAACGCACCTGATGGCGCGGAAATGTGTGGAGTAGCCATATGATTTTCCTTAAAAAATTATTCAGACCAATTAACCCAATTCATCACCCAAGTCAGTAAAATAATGCCACCAAAAATAATCCGATAATAAGCAAATGGGACATAATTTTTACGCGAAACAAATCGCAATAATGCGCGAACCGTTACTAAACCAGCCACAAACGCCGCCACAAAACCCACACCAATTAAGCCCGCATCTGCCATGGTAAATAAATCACGGTGTTTGATAATATCGTAAAAAGTCGCGGCAATCATCATCGGTACAGCCAAGAAAAATGAAAATTCAGTTGCTACTTTGCGTTCCAAACCCCACAGCATACCGCCCATAATCGTGCTGCCTGAACGCGAAGTCCCTGGAATCAACGCCAAAACTTGTGCTAAACCCACCATCAACGCATCACGCGGTCGCATACTTTCTACTGTTAAAACTTTGGCAGGGCGGCTTTGTGTGCGTTTTTCAATCCACAAAATCAAAAAACCGCCAATCACCAGCGCCATCGCCACACTCACAGGATTGAATAAATATGTTTTAATCATTTTGCTAAACAGCAAGCCCATTACCGCCGCAGGCACAAATGCAATCGCCAAATTGACCACAAAACGATTCACTTCGCGGTCGCGTCCAAAATTCAAAATCACATTGGTAAAACGCGAGCGATATTCAAACACCACTGCCAATACCGCGCCCAATTGAATCGCAATTTCAAATACTTTTCCCGTGCTGTGGAAATCCAATAAGCTGCCGAACACAATCAAATGCCCCGTGCTGGAAATGGGCAAAAACTCGGTTAAACCTTCAATAAAGCCTAAAATCAAAGCTTTAAGTACTAGTATCATATCCATAATTAATTTTTCAGTTTGCAAAAAAACAGCATTATAAAGAGAGACTCTAAAACCAATCAAGACAATGACGGATTCAGCATTTGACGAAATGAGATTAAATCAGAGAAAAATGAGTCGTGGCTTAATTTTTCATTTATTCAAAAAATGAATTTCAGGCTGCCTGAAAAAAAGGCAGCCTAAAAATACAGGTTCTTAATTATTTGGCAGCTTGCACCGCAAATGAACCGCCTTTGCTTTTTGGGGTTTTGACTGCTGCTTTGGGGGCAGGATTTTTCATACCGCGTTCTTGACGAACTTTTTCAATTAATTCGTCCAAAGTGGTCATGCCAGCTTCAAAACCATTAGGGAACAACAATTTATATTTACCACCCACAATCATGGTTGGGGTACTTTCCACGCCAAAATCTGAAGTACGTTGTGCCATTTGTTGTGCTTGGGTTTGGTTGCTAAATGAGTTGTATGCTGCTAAAACTTTTTTGCCATCAAAAACAGTTTGTTCTGATAACCATTTAGTGGTGGTAGCGGGGTCATTCAAATCAATTTGTTGGTCAAAAACAGCAGAGAAAATCGCGGGATTAGCTTGTTGTTTTGTACCAGACTGATTCACAGCAGCCGCCAAACGTGCAAAACCCAAGTGTGCATCATGATCCCAAACCACATGATCGGTATGGAAATAGGTATCGCTTGGAAATGTTTTGACTTTTTTCAATAAAATGGGGTCTAAATTTTTACAATGAATACAAAAATACCCAAAAAATTCTAAAACTTCAATTTTGTCTTTTTCTATTTGCGGCATGGGTTTTTTTAAAATTTCATAGTCTTTGCCTTCGGTTAATGCGAAAGCTGGACTGCTCAAAGTCACGCCCAATAAAGTTGCCAATAACAATTTTTTCATATTGATTTTCCTAAAAAAATGGATTTTGGACATTTCATTGATATTTGAAATGTCCACGTGTTGATTAATCAGCGCTGCGCTCTAAAGTAGAAACACCGTTGCGTTGTAACACACTACGCGTATTGCTGGCTTGAGAATTGTCCATGCGATTGGTTTGTACACGATAAGTTGTTTGACCGTTCACACTGGCTTCCACGACTTTGGCTTGTACACCCAATAATGCCAAGCGTGCGCGTTGGCTTTCAGCAGCACTACGCGAACCAAATGCACCTGCCTGAATCACGACTGCACCACGTTTTTTGTTGGCAGAAGAATCGGTAGATTTTGGCGTATTTTTCGTGCTGGCTTGTTTACGTGCCAATTCACGCGCTTTTTCAATATTGCCACTGTCCAAAATTTGTTGCGCGGTGGGTTTTACATCGGCATCTTTTTTCGGCGGTTGTGTGGTTGTGGGTTTTTTAACAGGCTCTTTGGGTGGTGTTGTTGGCTGTGTGGTTTGGGTTGGTTCTTTGGTTACGGCTGGTTTACTGGGTTGTTTAGTTGGTTCAGTCGGTGTGGTTGTGGTTTTCGGTGGACGCACGGCATTCACTGGTGGTTTTTCAATCACGGGTGGTTTAGGCGTGATTTTTTTAGGCTTATCTACTTCGGGGATATTCAAATCTTCATTTTTCAAGTTGCCTAAATTATTGTTACGCGATGGTGTGGTATGATTCGCGTTACTGCCTGATTGATTACCATGAGATGGCTTCACGCGAATAGGTGGCGTGTTGTCAATTGGTGGAATTTCGTTAATGGGTTTATCTGTGATGGGATTATCGTTGGGTTGTAATGGTTCGGTGTTGTTACCATTATCATCAACAGGCGCGGTATTATCTGTATTCACAGATGGTTGCGTATTGATATTGGTATTTTCAGGCTGCGATGCTGCTTTACCATTATCGTCAATAGGTTCCACGGTTTGTATCGCGGTATCGCTGGCAGTGTCAATCTGTGGATTGCTGGCAGGTTGACTGGGCGTGATGGTTGGCGTATCAACTACATTATTGGGTGTGGTGGGCTGTTTAAAATCACGCTTACTGTTGCTGTTGAGCATCAGCAAAACCGCGATAATAATCATGGTGGCAAGCACCAAACCAGCTAAAAAGCCGACCAAGCCTTTGCCAAGCTGAAATCTTGCATAGGCGTGCGTGTGTTTACGAGACATATTTTACCTTTAAAATGAAAATGATGGATAATCAGGGCAATGCTTGGCGACAAGGCGCAAAATATTTCAGGCTGCCTGAAATGCAATATTCTGATATTGTAACAAAATCTTTTCAGGGATTAAACCAGCTTATATACAGATTTTTGGGGTGAGTGCATGACACAAAAAAACAATAAAATGACTGGTCAAATCATATAATGAAATCAATCCCTAATATTTGTATTTGATTTAATTTATATTTAATATAATTTAACTAACCATTGAATTCAATTTTTTTTATTTTGAAATTTGAAAAATTATGACATTTTCTGTAATTAATAGCCGCGCTTTAAGTGGTATGGATGCACCACTTGTGGAAGTTGAGACACACTTGGCCAATGGATTGCCGCAATTTAACATCGTAGGTTTGCCCGATACCGAAGTGAAAGAAAGCCGCGACCGTGTTCGTGCCGCAATTATTCAAAGTGGGTTTGAATTTCCCACGCAAAAAATCACCGTGAATCTTGCGCCTGCTGATTTACCAAAAGAGTCAGGGCGTTTTGATTTGCCGATTGCGATTGGGATTTTGGTGGCATCAGGGCAAATTTTGGCAAATAATCTTGAACAATATGAATTTGCTGGCGAATTGGCTTTGTCAGGTAAATTGCGTCCCATTCGTGGTGCATTTGCGATGGCTTGGCAAGGACAACAAGCAGGTCATGCGTTTGTTTTGCCAAATGAAAATGCCCAACAAGTGGCGATTATGTCGCACATTGAAGCGTATGGTGCAGACAGTTTGGCGGCGATTGTTTCGCATTTAAATGGTATGGAAAATTTGCCACGTGCTACGCCTGTGGTTTTCAGGCAGCCTGAAAATATGCAATCGCCTGATTTAAAAGATGTTAAAGGGCAACATACAGCACGTTTGGCTTTGGAGATTGCGGCGGCTGGCGGGCACAGTTTGTTGATGATTGGGCCGCCAGGGACGGGTAAATCCATGTTGGCGCAACGGTTACCGAGCATTTTGCCGCCATTGAGCGCAGATGAACAAATTGAAGTGTGGGCGTTGCGTTCGTTGCTACCGCAATATATGCAGGATTTCAGCACACAACGACCGTTTCGCCAGGTGCATAATTCCAGCAGTTCAGCGGCGTTGGTGGGCGGTGGTTCTGACCCACGTCCAGGGGAAATTTCGTTGGCAAATCATGGTGTTTTGTTTTTAGATGAATTGCCTGAATTTGACCGAAAAGTATTGGAGATGTTACGCGATCCGTTGGAAAGTGGCGTGATTCATATTTCACGTGTGGCACGCCAAGTAACATATCCTGCTAAATTTCAATTGGTTGCAGCGATGAATCCGTGTCCGTGCGGTTATTTTGGACACGCGACCAAACCATGTCGGTGTACGCCTGATAGTGTGAAACGGTATCGCGATAAAATTTCGGGTCCTTTGTTGGATCGAATTGATTTAACAATAGAAGTACCTGCGCTTTCTACGTCTGATTTGACGCAAACGCAAGCGGGTGAAAGCAGTGCAGACGTGTTGCAACGTGTGTTGGCGGCACGTGAATATCAGCAAAAAAGACAGAATAAAATCAATGCCAAACTCACTTCTCATGAATTGGACACGTTGGCGAATATTTCGGACGATGCGAAACAATCTTTGGCGCAAATGTTGGATAAATTATCTTTATCTGCAAGAAGTTACCACAGAATTTTGCGTGTAGCACGAACATTGGCAGATTTATCGGGCGATGAAACGGTGGAACGCGCCCATGTTTTACGTGCTGTCAGTTTCAGGCGTGCTTTGTAAAATTGTAATTGTTTAGAACCTGTGTTCGTAAGATTGGTAACTTGATTTTATTGTCAATAATATGTTCAAAAATATTTCAGGCTGCCTTGCAGTACGCGACAAAAATAGGTAGATTCGGAAGAATTGTTGTGTGCTGCAAGGCAGCCTGAAAAAAGGTAGTAAGATGAAATTAAACTGGAAAAATATATTGATTCAAACTGTACAAACATTGGGTTTGATATTCATTATTAGTGTGGCGGTGGATTACTGGCGCAAACCGAACGCACCTATGAATGCAGCCACTGCGCCTTTTGTAACATTGAAACAATCGCAACCACAAACGTTGGCGCAATTGAGTCAAAATCAAACGGTGGTGTTGTATTTTTGGGGAAGTTGGTGTGGGATTTGTCAATATACTTCGCCTGTTATCAATGACTTACAGAAAAATGGTGTACCTGTTTTGGGGGTGGCTTTGCGTTCAGGCAGCCTGAAAGATGTGCAAAATTATATGCAGCGAAATCAACTCCAATTTGACACCATCAATGACGAAAAAGGCACTTTATCACAACAATGGGCAGTGCGCGTTACACCGACCATTGTATTGATTAAAAATGGAAAAGTGGTGCATAGTACCACTGGATTGGCGAGTTATTGGGGTTTGAGAATGCGCGTGGCGTTGGCAAATGGCTTGGGTTGATAATGTATTCCGTTATTACATTGTCCTGTATTAAGTCGCAACTGAAAGAATTTCTCCATACGCTAACTTTCTCTTGTCAGCGCGCATTTGGCTGTAAATGCATGTTTTAAATTTTTGTTAATTTGGCAAAGGCGGTATTTAGTTCTTTCACACCTTGTGCGCCAAAATTGATGGTTAAATTGGCTGAACCGTTGCCTTTGTCGCTGGCATCAATAATCACACCCACACCAAATTTTTCATGTCGCACATTTTCGCCAATCAAAAAGCCATCAAATTCACGTGGTAATTCGGTGCGTGAAATGGCGGGTGCAGTTTGATTAAAAATCAAATGGCTGTTGTCATTTAGATTTCTAGATTTGCTTGGTGGTGATAAATGATGCAACAGTGAATCGGGAATTTCATCCACAAAACGTGATGGTACGCCATATTGCATTTGTCCATGCAACATTCGCTGTTGTGCCATGCTGATGTACAGCCGCTTGCGGGCGCGTGTGATGGCAACATACATCAATCGCCGCTCTTCTGCCAAACCGCCAGCTTCATTCATGCTCAATTCGCTAGGGAAACGTCCTTCCTCCATTCCTGAAATAAAAACTGCATCAAATTCAAGACCTTTAGCGGCATGAACCGTCATTAATTGGACAGCTTGGTCGCCACTCCCTGCTTGATTTTCGCCACTTTCCAACGCGGCATTACTCAAAAAGGCAATCACTGGCAAGGCTGGATTGTCTGCCAAATTTTCAGGCAGCATATCCAATTGCACGTCTTCTACGCGAAAACCTGTAGCGGCATTGACCAATTCTTCTAAGTTTTCCACGCGTTCTTGTTCTGAAATTTGCTTTTGATTTTGATAATGCTTGATTAATCCACTCAAATCCAACACGCTTTTGACCAGTTCAGCCAGTGAGACCACACCTACTTGTCCGCGTAATTGTTCCACTAATTCAATAAATGGCGCAATTTTCTTGCCCATACCTTGTGCGGCTTGCCACAGGCTGCTATTTTGTTGTTGTGCAGCAGCCTGAATATTTTCAATGCTGCGCGTTCCGATGCCACGTGGTGGAAAATTAATCACGCGTAACAAAGCATTATCATCATTTGGATTAATCGCCAAACGTAAATAAGCCAGCGCATGTTTGACTTCCAAGCGTTCGTAAAAGCGCAAACCACCGTAAATTTTGTACGAGATGGCAGCCTGAAACAAAGCTTGTTCCAACACGCGAGATTGTGCGTTGCTACGATAGAGTAGGGCGATTTGATTTAATTGCCAATTTTCTCGTTTCAATTCTTTGATTTCATTTACAATAAAATCTGCTTCTGCGATATCATTGTAGGCAGCAAAGAAACTAATTTTTTCACCAGCTTCAGCATCAGTACGCAAATTTTTGCCCAAACGATCGGTATTATTTTGAATCACAGCGTTAGCAGCTGCCAAAATATTGCCTACTGAACGGTAATTTTGTTCCAACTTAATTGGCTGATTAATTTGGAAATCGCGTAAAAACTGCGTCATATTACCGACATTTGCACCACGAAAGCGATAAATACTTTGGTCGTCATCGCCTACCGCAAACACCGCTGCGCCACCGTCTGCCAATAATTTTAGCCAAGCGTATTGTAGTTTATTTGTATCTTGAAATTCGTCAACCAAAATATGTGTGAAACGGCTTTGATAATGCGCTAAAAGTGCAGGATTGGCGTTTAAAATTTCATAACTTCGCAATAATAATTCCGCGAAATCCACCACACCTTCGCGTTGGCATAATTGTTCGTATTCGGCGTAACATTTGATTAATCGTTGCGTGAATGGGTCGGGCGCGTCCAAAACGTTTGCGCGTAAACCTGCTTCTTTTTGCGCATTGATGAAACCCTGTAGCGTGCGTGGTGCAAGGCTCTTTTCGTCAATATTTAATTGTTTTAACAAACGTTTAATAATAGACGCTTGGTCGCTGCTGTCTAAAATTTGGAATGTTTGTGGCAAGCCTGCATCACGGTAATGCAGCCTTAAAAATCGGTTGCAAATGCCGTGAAATGTACCAAGCCACATGGCGCGTAAATTGTATGGCAACATGGCAGATAGGCGCGTTTGCATTTCTTTGGCGGCTTTGTTGGTAAAGGTTACCGCCATGATGTTGTGGACACCAGCGTGTTGATTTTGCAACAGCCATGCGATGCGTGTGGTCAAAACGCGAGTTTTGCCACTGCCTGCACCTGCCAAAATCAATGCGGAAGTTTTGGGATTACATTCAACAGCTTGGGCTTGTTGTGGATTTAAATGTCGGAGTAAGTCAGGGGTATTATCTTCAAAAAACATGGTTTCAGGCTGCCTGAAAAATTAAAGATGCGTGAATTGTATAGTGAAATTTGTGATGAGACAAAAATACAGGATTGCACAAATGGCAGTGGCGAATAATGTAAAAATTGTTTAGAATATATAAGTTTATATTTATTAATCGTAAATTTGAGTATGTTTGAGCGTTTATTTACCGAAATTTTCCAAAAATCGTCAGCAGAATTTGTTTCTACGGAATATGTGCTGCGTGTTGCCGAGGTGGAAAAATCCAATCGTGAAATGAAAATCATGGTTCAATATGAAACGGCGAATGTGCCTGAAATAAATTTTCGTAAAATCAAGAAAATAGAAATCATCGCAGATGGCTTTTGGGCAAAAATTTATTGAAATCGACTGTAAATTTTGAATAAAATGCCAAATTTTTTTTAATACCACATTAATTGGATTACCTGAAAAATATGATGATTCAATTGAAAGATAATTCATGAAACGCGCTTATCAAATACTCACGGTTTATACATTATCATTATTTGCGCCGATGTGGGCGTATGCGGCTGATGTGTCCAATGATGCGCCGCCGTCCGAACCCATACCCGATACGCCACCTGTCGCGCCGCCCGAGCCTGAAACAGATTTTGATATTACTCAAAATCAACAACGTAAAACCGAAAATCAACAGCCCGAATCCATACCTGAAACCACACAATCTGATGGCAGCAAACGTTTACGCTTGAGTAAAGACGAATTGGCAAAGCAGCCTGAATTATTATATCGCGCATTGTCGTCTTCAATTTTGCTGCGAAATGTGGAAGGCGTGCGGACATTGCTGCCCATCTATCAAGAACAAACGCAACAACCTAAAGATGAATTATTGATTGATTTGTCTGAAGGCATGATTGCGCGTGATGATGGCAATGCAGGCAAGGCCGCGAAACATTACCAAAAAGCGTTGGAAAAAAATCCTAATATGGATTTGGTGCGATTGAATTTGGCGCAAGTCTTATTTGAAGATCACCAAAATCGTGAATCAGATAAATTATTTGAACAAATTCAATCAGAAACTGAATTGCCCAATAATGTACGCGATTTAACGCAAAGTTACCGCAAAATACTTAAAAAACGCAGCAGAATGAATGCGTATGCTCATGCAAATTACACACGCAACAATAATGTTAACAACTCACCCAAAGAGCGCGTTATTCATACCCGAAATGGCGCGTGGTATTTGCCTGAACCTGAATCGGCACAAGGAATTTCTTATCGTGCGGGTGTGGGTAAAGATACACCATTATTCAAAAATTACACGTTTCGTACCAATGCGGATTTGTGGGGTAAATTTTATTGGGATAACCACAAATATGACGATTTGAGTACGCGTGCCAGTGTGGGTGTGGCGTATCAAAATGCGCGAAGTGAGATGGCGGTGTTGCCTTATTATGAACGCCGTTGGTTTGGTACGGAGAAATATGCCACTGAAAAAGGCATACGTTTAGAATCATCGCATTGGATTACGCCACGACATCAAGCTTTAGTCGCAGCCGAAGTTGGGCGCGATACTTATGATACGCGCAAATTTCTCAATGGACGTGTCAGTAATTTATCGGTTACTTGGTTACACACACCGAGTAATCAGCAATATTTCACGTTGGGGACGGATTTTTCGCGTAAATCCGCGCAAGATAGCAGTGATTCGTATCGCCGTCAGGGGATTCGGGCGAGTTGGTCGCGGTCGTGGAAACGCAGTGGTTTGGGGACAACTTTGACGGCAAATTATGGGCAGCGCGAATACGATACCAATGATTTTTTTAATATTGTTCGCAAAGACAAAGAATATTCTGCTACGCTATCGGTTTGGCATAAAAAAGTGCAATTGTGGGGCATTACGCCACGTTTGGTAGGTGTGTATTATCGTAATGACAGTAATCATTTTATGTACGATTACCGTAAAGCGTATGCGTTTATTCAGTTGAGTAAATCATTATAATTTTCAGTGGATTCGCAAAAAATCATCAATAAAATCAAGTTATCAATCTTACGAACACGAGTTCTGAAACGTTCAGGCAGCCTGAAAACAAAATATCAAGGAAAAAATAATGAGTAAACAAGAGAATAAAGACGAACGTGATGACACCATGCGTCTAGACAAATGGCTGTGGGCGGCGCGATTTTTCAAAACACGCAGCCTTGCCAGTCGCCAAATTGATTTAGGACGCGTGTCGGTCAATGGCGTAAAAGTGAAAACCAGCAAATACATTGTGGTGGGCGATGTAATTGATTTAACGCTCAATTCATTGCCCTACAAATTAACCGTATTGGCACTCAATCATCAACGCCGCCCCGCACCCGAAGCTCGTCTGCTTTACGCCGAAGATACCCAAACCATCGCTAAACGCGAAGCCCAAAAAGCCTTAGACCAAGCCAGTCGCATTACCGCCGCCTACCCAGACGGTCGCCCAACCAAACGCGACCGCCGCCAATTAGACCGCGTCAAGCGTGGCGAATGGTAATGGGTGTGTTTTGAGGCAGATTGAAACAAAATTTTATTTAAATTAAAAAACATGGCGTATCGCCGCCATACCCACTCTTTCGCTCCCCACGCTGGTTGACAAAATAATGATTAGGATGGCTACCTGAAAATTATTCGCAATATGTTATAATCGCGTTTTTATTCTAGAATCTCATTTTCAGGCAGCCTGAAAGTATTCCATCTACAGAAAGACAACAAAATGGCAGCATACAACACCCAAAAAGTGTTATCCGTACATCACTGGACGGACGCTTATTTTTCATTTACTTGTACACGCGATGAAAGCCTACGCTTTGAAAACGGACAATTTGTCATGATTGGTTTAATGGGTGATAACGACAAACCCATCATGCGCGCTTACAGTATTGCCAGCGCAAATTGGGAAGAACATTTAGAATTTTTCAGCATCAAAGTCCAAGACGGACCATTAACCAGTAAATTACAGCATTTAAAAGTTGGCGATGACGTTCTCGTCAGCAAAAAATCAACAGGCACACTGATTGCCAGCGATTTAAATGAAGGTGCTAAGCATTTGTATTTGCTATCAACTGGTACAGGTTTAGCTCCATTTTTAAGCGTAACTCGCGACCCCGACATTTACGAACAATTTGAAAAAGTAATTTTGGTACACGGTGTGCGCAAAAAAGAAGATTTGGCATACTACGACCATTTCACCAAAGATTTACCCAATCATGAATTTTTAGGTGAAATGGTACGCGAAAAATTGATTTATTATCCAGTCGTTTCGCGTGAACCTTTTGAACATCAAGGACGTTTAACCGATTTACTCAAATCGGGTAAAATTTTTAAAGACATCGGTCTGCCCCCCATCAATCCTAAAGACGACCGCGCCATGTTGTGTGGCAGTATGCCCATGAACGCAGACACCGCCGCGATTTTGAACAATTTCGGCTTGGTGGCATCACCCAAAACAGGGGTTCGCGGCGATTATTTAATTGAACGCGCATTCGTAGAACAATAATCTCCCCTTTTTCAGGCAGCCTGAACGCATATTTTCAGGCTGCCTGAAAATTTATTTCATTATTTTTTATTTAAAATAAATATGTTGCCTGAAAATATTATTCACTATCCATCGCCAGCCAAGCTCAATTTGGATTTACGCATCATCGGTAAACTGCCCAATGGCTACCATGCCCTAGAAAGTATTTTTACCCTAATTAATCTGCAAGATACGATTTGTATCACGCCAAGACACGACACGCAAATCATGCTCCATACCCCCACGCAAGGCGTTGCACCCGACCAAGATTTGACTGTTCGTGCCGCCCAAGCCTTACAACCATTGGCTTCAGGCAGCCTGAAAGGTGCGGACATTTGGTTAGACAAACAAATTCCAATGGGTGGCGGCTTAGGTGGTGGCAGTTCAAATGCAGCTACTGTATTGATGGTACTGAATAAATTATGGAAATGCCGCTGCACCATGCAACAATTATTGGACATTGGTTTACGGTTGGGGGCAGATGTGCCATTTTTTATTTTTGGGCAAACGGCGTTTGCGCGTGGTGTTGGTGAAGATTTGCAACCCATTGAAGTACCTAAGCAATATTACGTTTTGGTACGCCCAGATGAACACGTTGCCACACCGAAAATTTTCGCCCACCCCGATTTGCCACGCAACAGCCCCAGCAACCCAAATCCCAGCTACCAAAATTTGCAACCGCTACGCAATGATATGCAAGCTGTTGTTTTACAAAATTATCCTAAAGTTCAGGCAGCCTTTGACATTTTGCGACAATTTGGTACACCGCGCATGACGGGTTCGGGGTCATGCTTATTTTTGCCGTGCGATAGCGAAATCCAAGCCACGCAAATTCAACAAAAGTTGCCTGAAGATTTACAAAGTTGGTGTGTAAAAAACATCAATCCGCATCCTTTGTTTCAATTATTATCAAATACATAAAAGATATTTGAGTTAATGAGCTTGACGCAGGCTAAAAATATCTGCATAATACGCGCTTTCTAACCGATACCAAGTCGGTTAGTTGGGGAGTCGTCAAGCGGTTAAGACACTGGATTTTGATTCCAGCATGCGAAGGTTCGAATCCTTCCTCCCCAGCCAAATAAAACCCAATTTTGGGGAGTCGTCAAGCGGTTAAGACACTGGATTTTGATTCCAGCATGCGAAGGTTCGAATCCTTCCTCCCCAGCCAAATAATGAAGCATGTATGTTTTTATTCATACATGCTTATTTTTTCAAGCTGCCTGAAAAATATTTTCTGCTAAAAATTGCTGCCAAATTCGGCTAATTTCGTCTTGCCACGCCAAATCAGCAGGCATCAACGCCGCTAATTCTGCCAAAATTTGTGCCAAATTCATTGGCTGCTCCGCCACCAAATTCAGCAAAATCCATTCAACCGCACTGGTGTTTTTCGTCATTACTTGCGCTTGAGCATTGCGCCAAATGACCATATTTCCTACTGGCGCAACCGTTGAATTTTCAAAAAAATTAGCGTATTCAATTGGATATTCGCGAATTTGAACACTGGGCGCAAGTGTGTACGCATCTGCATTTTGCGAATAATCGCCATCTGTTGCCGTTTCCGCTGCCAATTGCGCCAACTCCAAATCCATTAAATGGAACAAATAATCAGGCAATTGATTGTTTTTGCGTAAAAAATCATAAAATTGCTGCGGAATATCTTGAAAAAATGGGCTGTGCGCTGCGCCTTGTTGGATAAATTGTTCTTCTAATTCAAACCATTGATTATTTTGTAAATATTTTGGTGTTTCGGTAAAACATTTGTCCAAAAAATGAAACAAATTATTGCGAACCAATTGCGCATAAATTGCAATGCGATCTGCTGGGAAATCGTGTGGCAAATTTGGATGACGGACGGCTTGCGCCAATTTTTGCAGATGATTTTGCGATGGGTTTTCAGGCTGCATCAAATTTCTTTCTTATATTTTTTCTGTAAATTTTCAATATGTTGTACTTCATTTAATAATTCATCAAATGTCGGAAAATGAAAATCGCGTTCCAACAAAGTCGGCGGAATTTGCGGCAATTGCGCGTAAGCATAATCCAGCAAATCCCACACATTTTCGTGGACGGTTTCGCCGTGCGTGTCAATCAAAATTTGCGGATTATCGGCGTTGTGTCCTGCGATGTGAATGTATTTGACGCGATTTTTATCCACATTATCAATAAATTGCTTGGCGGGCAACAACTGATGATTGATGGCATTAACATAAATATTATTTACGTCTAAGTGAATATAACAATCAGCTTCTTGGGTGATGGCATTGAGAAATTGAACTTCATTCATCTCGGCAAGCGGCGAATGAAAATAATACGATGTGTTTTCAACAGCAATTTTTTCACCTAAAAAATCCTGCACTTGGCAAATACGTTTAGCAATGTGGTGTACCATATCTTCTGTAAACGGCACGGGCAATAAATCGTATAAATGCGCATTGTCTTGACTGAAGCTAATGTGTTCGGAGAAAAATGATGTGTGATACTGTTGCATCATCTGTTTGATTTGTTTAAGTAACTCAAAATCTAGCGGCGCAAATCCACCCAGTGACAACGATAAACCATGCAACGCAAGCGGATAACGTTCGGCTGCTTGGTCAAATTGATGGCGCAGTATGCCGCCCATTTTCAGCCAATTTTCTGGGGCGGCTTCAATAAAATGTATTGGTGTATCATGTGGTTGTGATAGTAAATCTGTCGCCAATGCACGGCGATAGCCCAATCCTGAACCTGTTAGCATCAATATTCCTTTCAGGCTGCCTGAAAATACGGTAAATTATAGTCGTTTAAATTCACCATAAAAAAGGCGACAAAAAAAATTATTCTGTCGCCTTGATTTGATTATTTATTTTGCGCCGCCACAACCACCTTCGCTGGATTTGGTGGCTGCACCACAACTGGCTTCAGTTGTTTTACTTGGCGCTGCGCCACAACCTGCTTCGCCTGATTTGCCTGCTGCACCACAAGTGGCTTCGGCTGCTTTAGACGAGTTAGGCGCAAGGTTAACAGGCGCACCGCTGGCGGCTTTAGTGGCGTTTTGGCTACTTTGTACAGTGGTTTGCTTGGTTGATTTAGTGGCTGGTTTTTGCGCAGCTGCTTGATTGCACGCAGTTAATGACAATGACAACGCGCCTGCTAAAGCCACAATAGATTGCTTATTCATAGAAATTACCTCTGGTTGAAAATCAAAAATATAAACGAAAATCGCATCATAACAAATAAATTCACTGACCATCTTGTCAAATTGGTGCAAATTATCATCAATTTGTTAAAAATTTTTTAGGTAGCCTGAAAATTCAGACAAAAAATAGCAAGTCTTTTATAATACGCCTCAATTTTTTAACTCTTATTCTTTTCAGGCAGCCTGAAAAATATCTTCAGGCTGCCTGAAAGTACAACGAAAGTAATTGAAAATATGAAATTTATTGACGAAGCCAAAATTGAAGTAGTCGGCGGTAAAGGCGGCAATGGCGCAGCCAGTTTCCGCCGTGAAAAATTCGTACCGCGTGGCGGGCCAGACGGTGGCGATGGCGGACGCGGTGGCAGCGTGTTTGCGGTTGCTGATGAAAATGTGAACACGTTGGTGGAATACCGTTTCGTGAAAAAATACCAAGCGAAAAACGGTGAAAAAGGACACGGCGCAGACCGCTATGGCGCAGGCGCAGACGATATTGAATTGCATATGCCAGTTGGCACGCTGATTCGCGATGTGGACACCGATGAAATTGTGGCGGATTTGACTTATCACGGACAGCGCGTATGCGTAGCACGTGGCGGCAAAGGCGGTCTGGGCAATATTCACTTCAAATCGTCCGTGAACCGTGCGCCTAAACAATCCACACCTGGAGAAGATGGTGAAGCGCGTACTTTGCAATTAGAACTGAAAGTATTGGCAGACGTGGGTTTGCTCGGCATGCCAAATGCAGGCAAATCCACGTTAATTCGTGCGGTGTCGGCAGCGCGTCCGAAAGTGGCAGATTATCCGTTTACCACTTTACACCCAAATTTAGGCGTGGTTCGCACAGACGAAAACAACAGTTTTGTCATGGCGGATATTCCCGGACTGATTGAAGGCGCGGCAGAGGGCGCGGGTTTGGGGCATCGCTTTTTGAAACATTTATCGCGTACAGGTTTATTGTTGCATGTGGTTGATTTAGCACCCTTTGATGAGACAACCGACACAGCTGGCGAAGCCTTGGCGATTATCCACGAATTGCGTAAATACGATGAAAATTTGTACGACAAACCGCGCTGGTTGGTGTTGAATAAATTGGATATGCTGGACGATGAAGAGGCTGAACAACGCGCCAATGATTTTTTGAACGCGATTGGTTGGGATTATCCTGCGCCTGATGACCGTTTTGAATTTGACATGAATACGCCAAGATTATTTAAAATCAGTGCATTAACACACGAAGGCACGCAAGAATTGATTCAGCAAATCACGCGTTATTTAAACGAGAAAAAACGTTTGCAAGCCGAAGCTGATGCCATCGCTAAAGCACAAACGCAGCCCGAAATCACGGCTATTGTGCAAACCGATATGTCTGTTTTTAAAGCAGAATAATGCAATTACAAGGCATTTTACCGTTTGCTCATTCATTGCTTTCAGGCTGCCTGAAAACAGGCGACATCGCCGTTGATGGCACAATGGGCAATGGCAACGACACACTTTTTCTTGCGCAACTCGTTGGCGAAACAGGCAAAGTGTATGCGTTTGACATTCAAGCTGCCGCGCTGCTGGCAACTGAACGGCGGTTACGTGAAGCTGATGTGTTGACGCGTGTTTCGTTGATTCAAGTGGGGCACGAAAATTTGGCACAATATGTTCCGCAGAATGTGGCGGCGGCGGTGTTCAATTTTGGCTATTTGCCGCGTGGCAACCACGCGATTACCACGCTGCCTGAAACCAGTTTACAGGCGATTCAATCAGCTTTAAATTTATTAAAAATCAATGGATTGCTTGTTTTAGTAGTGTATCATGGACACGAAATGGGCAAATTGGAAAGCCACGCCATCAATCATTTTGTCGAGCAATTACCGCAAAATGCGTTTCGCGTATTGCGTTATGAATTTGTCAATCAAGCGAATTGTCCGCCGTATATTTTGGCAATTGAAAAATTAACTGTATTGTCATGAAGACAGCCTGAAAAAATATAACATTGAAATTTTATGCCACTATAAATTTTCAGGCTGTCTTAGAACCTGTATTCACAGCCAAGAGCGATGTCTTTATTGTTCCATTTGGTAAGCCTGCTGCGTTGAATTTCATACCAATAGGGAAAATTGGTATGAAAAATTCGCCTGATATTCGCATCAAATGGGACAAAAATCCATTTCACGTTGACTATGAAGACAGGTTCTTATTTTGTTTACATAAGAAACGTTCTATAATCGCGCATTTTATTTGCCAGAATATTTTGCCGTATTCATTTTCAGGCAGCCTGAAAGCGAATAGTGCAAAATATTTTGAAATTTTGAGAACCTTATGATTCCCGATACCATTCCTTTGCCTAAAGACATCAAGCGTCCGCCAGAAACCGTGTTGGTGAACATCACGCCACAAGAAACGCGTGTAGCGATTTTAGAAGAAAACAATATTTGTGAATTGCATATCGAACGCAATTCAGGACACGGTTTTGTGGGAAATATTTATTTGGGCGTGGTGCGGCGTGTTTTACCAGGTATGCAAAGCGCGTTTGTAGACATTGGTTTGGAACGCGCTGCATTCTTGCACATCGTTGATATGCTGGAACAAAAACAAAATCCAGATGAAACGCAACGCATTGAACATATGCTGTTTGAAGGGCAAACGTTACTGGTGCAAGTCATCAAAGACCCAATTAACAGCAAAGGTGCGCGTTTGTCCACGCAAATTTCGTTGGCAGGACGATTTTTAGTACATTTGCCACAAGATGAACACATCGGCATCTCCCAACGTATTGAAAATGAAGAAGAACGCGATAGTTTGCGTGAACGACTCAACGCTCTGCTACCTGAAAATGCGTGTCATGGTTACATCATTCGCACCAGCGCAGAAACCGCCACCGACCACGAATTGCAAGCCGATATTGATTATTTAACCAAAGTGTGGGAAAACATTCAAAAACAAGCCAAAACGTGTCTTCCTGAAAGTTTGTTATATCAAGATTTGCCATTGAGTTTGCGTATGTTGCGTGATATGTTTAATGACAATACGGTGCAAATTTTGGCAGATTCTAAATTGAATTACGAAAAAATGGCGCAATTTGCCCAACTTTATGTGCAAGGTGCGGCAGATAAATTACGATTATTCCAAGGCGAACGCCCATTATTTGAAACCTATGGCGTAGAAAGTGCTATTAATCAAGCACTTAAACCGCGTGTTAATTTGAATTTTGGCAGCTATTTGATTATTGAGTCCACTGAAGCCATGACCACAATTGACGTGAATACTGGCGGATTTGTCGGTTTGCGAAATTTTGATGAGACCATTTTCAAAACCAATTTAGAAGCGTGTTATGCGATTGCGCGTGAGTTGCGTTTACGGAATTTGGGGGGCATGATTCTGATTGATTTCATAGACATGACGCTACCTGAACACCGTGAAGCCGTGTTGCAAGAGTTTGCCAAAGCCTTGAGTCTTGACCGCACACGCGTTACCCTCAATGGTTTTACCAGCTTGGGTTTGGTGGAATTGACGCGTAAACGAACGCGCGAAAATTTGAATCACGTTTTGTGTGAATTCTGTCCCGTATGCGAAGGGCGCGGCAGACTGAAAACCGCGCAAACCGTCTGCTATGAAATTCAACGCGAAATTGTACGCGAAAGTCGGCGATTTGATGTCAAACAATTTAGGATTATCGCTTCGCAACCTGTGATTGATTTATTTTTGGACGAAGAAGCGCAATCATTGGCGATGTTGATTGATTTTATTGGCAAACCCATTTCATTGGAAACCGATAGATATTATTCACAAGAACAATATGATATTGTTTTGGTTTAATTTTCAGGCAGCCTGAAAACTATTTTGGAGAAAATATATGTATTTTGTAGACAGAAGCGTGGTTGTATTAAAACCCACACAAGATTTTTTAGATTGGCTTAACCAAACCAATTCGGACGACATGCCCGATTTGACATTGAATCAAATTCGCAGTAATTGCACCACATTTTTGATTCCTCAATTTGATGAACCAGAACAAGCAGTTGCCTATATTAGTGAACGTTATCAAGCGATTTTTGACGCAGAATTATCGGGCTGGGTGGGCGATGACAACGAATTGCCACCGAATCGGGATTTTGAAATGTTTATGAATTTCTTTGAATTGGAAGTTCATGACACGGTGTTGGATTTGGAAGAAGTGGATTTACATAATTCGCGCGTGGTTGGCGAATAATGCTGAATGATTTTCAGGTAGCCTTTCGTGCTTCTAAAATACGAAAGGCTTTGATTTTATGTTTATTTTTAATCAGTTCGTGGAGCGTTTGGGTGTATTTTTTTGGGACAACGCGTTGGTGTTTGCTGACTGGTGTATTGGCAGCGGTGGCGTGGTCGTGGCGCGAACCGAACACAGTACAATATTTGCGAATTGACGATGAATTTCAAGCATGGATTTTACTGAACAATCAATCAGATTGGCATCAAGCACAATTGCTTTCAGGCAGCCTAATTCACCGTTGGGGCTGTTTTTTGCAATGGCAAGTTGATGAGCGCGTGATGTGGCAAGTGGTGTTGCCTGATATGTTGGATTCGGAAACGTTTCGCCGTTTGCGTGTGTGGGCGATGTTTGGACAAAAAGTGTGATTTTCAGACATCAGGCGATGACTCGCCACCACGCGTTTTGCTTTTTCAAGCTGCCTGAAACAGCGAACGCCCCTTATTCAGACTGAAATTTTTATTTGCCTTTTTTCAAATATTTCTCTAACCAAACAATAGCTTGTTTTGCACATTCTTGTTCGGCAGTGCGGCGACTGGAGGCTTGTGCGTAAAAAATTTTACCTAACTCACCCAAATCACAAGACACATCAAAAATTGCATCGTTGCCTTCACCAGTTTGTTTGTCAATGCGGTATTTGGGCAACGTTAATTTTTGTCCCTGCAACAATTCTTGCAACGAGGTTTTGGCATCTTTGGCGGACTGACTTGTATCTAATTCTTTGATTTTTTGAGAAAATATCTTTCTAATAATTTTTTCGGATGTGGCAAAATCTGAATCCAAACTGATGGCAGCAAACAACGCTTCCAATGCATCAGCCAAAATAGATGCACGGTCGTGTCCACCGCTTTTCAGTTCCCCCACACCCAAAAAGAGCGCATCACCGATGTGTAATTGGCGCGCAATGTCAGCAAGCGTGGCTTCTTTCACCAGTTGAGCGCGAAGTGGCGATAGGCGACCTTCGGGCAATTTCGGAAACGCTTCATACAACATTTTTGCCACCACATAATTCAAAATACTGTCGCCAATAAATTCCAATCGTTCATAATTTTGCGAACTGTAACTGCGATGGGTTAAGGCTTGTTGAATGAGATTGGGGTTTTTAAATAAGAAATTGATTTCTTGTTGCAATTTTTGTTGTGCAACTTGTCGTGGCGTGGATTTCATAATATATGGAATTGAATGAAAATAAAATAATAATTTGATTTTTCAGGCAAAAACCTTTGCAACATAATAAAAATGTATTCATTTGATTTTTATATCATATCCTAAGGCTGCCTGAAATCAAACGAACATTTAGAATGTGTGTGTTACGCCCATATACAAATTCATGCCTTTGGTTTTGTTGCTGCCACGATAACCCGACACACCTACATTCAAATTGCCACCTGCAAACACTTGTTTCACACCCAAGCTGGCACTGGTTAAGTTGCGTCCCACTTTGTCCGCAGGCACATCAAACACCAACAGTGGCATCGTACTCAATCGCGCCGACACATTTTTTTCAGGCTTCAAAAAATTGTGGCTAAAATTCAGGCTGCCTGAAAACGAAGTGTTAGGCAAAAAACGCCATTCTGCATTCACACCCACTTCACCATTTACGGATTCGCGTTTGATTTTACTGAATAACATCGCAGTAGAAAGTGATGATTGATCTTCGCTCAATTGTTCGATTTGTAGGCGTTGCGCGTTTGCGCCCAAATACGGTTCAAATGCCAATTTGTCGTTCAAAGCAGAAAAACGATAACCGCCACGTACCCCTACACTCATGCGGTAGCCATCGGCATTGGCTTGATGACGGCGTGTGGCGGTACCCAATTTCACGGTACGCGATGTGTCTAATTTTAAATGCTCATAACCAAATTGTGCGTTCACACGCGCTTTACCAAAATTTTGGCGATGAAACACACCTCCCCCGACGCTTTGTACTTCGTGGCTGCCTGCATCATTGTCCCAATTGTGTTTTTGTACGCCACCTTCTACATACACACCCGTGTGCCCATTACCATGACTAAAACTTGTTCCCAATGACAAAGTCGGCAAACTTTCGCCATCGCTGACCAAATTGTTGTATCTATGTGTGGTGCTATCTACCCAAAATCCATGTTCATTTTCAGGCAGCGTGTTCATTTTACGATATAAATCATTTTGTTTTTGCACACTTTGTTGCGCCAAACCGTCAACCACACGCCCAATTTGCGTGGGGGCTTCCAAAACCGAAATAGCATGATCACCAATCAACGCATGACCGCCACCCGATGGGTGCAAGCTGTCGGCGAAAAAATAGGTTTTATTGGCATTTTCTGTGGTTAATGTATTGGTGTTACACAATAAAGCGTTGCTGGTGGTGCAGGCTGCCTGATGGATATTATCAAAACCATACTGACTGGGATTCGCTGCGACTTCCTGCATCAATGTAAACATATTGATGGGAATCACATTAGCATGAGATTGTGTTAATTCCGTGTATAATAAAGTGTTGTAACCTGCGGTGGCGGTGGTGGCGACTTTTTGTGCGGTGGCACCTTTCGCGACCATTGCTGGCGACAAACCCACATCAGGCACATTCGGCACAATAATATAATTTGCACCCGCATCGGCTAATTGGCTAATGGCAGTAGCGGTTTGTTTGGCGGCGGTGGTTAATAATGCGGTGGCGTTAGCTGGGTCGGCTTGAGCGGCAAGCAAATTATTCGCGCCAGAAGTCATGCCATACAACGCATTACCATCGGCTTGACCATTATGTTTTTTGAGGTAGTTAGCGACTTGAGTTTGCGTAGAAAGAACAGGCACGTTACCCAATGCAGCGTTAGTGGTATCCGTACCAGCCAATGCGCCACTCACTGCGTAATTCGTGCCATTTTGGCTAACGGATTTGGCTGACGTACCATAATGTTCCGCCACATTTTCTGACCAAACTTTGTCGGGATTGGTGGTAAATTTACCAGATGGATTGGCAATTCGTGTGGTGGCAGCGGCAAAATAACCGCTATCGGTTTGGCTGTCGCCAAAAAAATAACTTTCACTGAATGTGTTGTTTGCATGAACGTGTGCGCTGCTCACGGCTAATGCAATTAGAGTTAAACGTGTTTTCATATTGTGTAAAAAAATGGAAAAGAATATGATGGTTTATTCTAACCTGAAATGCGTTTTTTATCTAATTGATTAATTCTTTATCATGCCAACTAAATGAAAAGTGTCTGATTTTTGAAATGATATGATGAAATAATTTTTCAGGCAGCCTGAAACCTTTGCAAAATCTCATCTTTAGTGCATTTAAGTCTCAAATGCTTTTTTGTCATGAATATTGGCTGCATGAACCACAACATAACAACAGATTACCCAACGTATCAACAACCATATGTCGCTTACGACCTTTGATTTTTTACCCTCATCAAAACCCTTATCATGTGCAGCAGAAGCTGTCTTGATACTTTTTTGTGAATACAGTTTCTTAATTTCTTTGTCATATTAGATAGTGCGCAACGCTTTTTGCTGCAACTGTGCCAATTGCGTAATCCCTTTTTGTCCCAACGCAATCAATGTTTGCAATTCCGCTAAACTAAATGCTGCACCTTCTGCTGTTCCTTGAATTTCAATGATTTTATCTGCATTCAACATCACTAAATTCACATCGCTGTCGCAGTTAGAATCTTCGGGATAATCCAAATCCAAAAGCGGTACACCACCCACTACGCCCACAGAGACTGCCGCTACACTACCAATTAATGGTGTTTCAGGCAGCCTGCCATCATTTAACATTTTTTGAATGGCCATTTTCAATGCCACAAATGCGCCTGTAATACTGGTCGTGCGTGTGCCACCATCGGCTTGAATCACATCACAATCAATCAAAATTTGACGTTCGCCTAATTTTTTCATGTCCACGCAAGCGCGTAAACTTCTGCCGATAAGGCGTTGAATTTCTTGGGTGCGTCCTGATTGTTTGCCTGATGCGGCTTCGCGTTTCATGCGAGATTGGGTGGATGCAGGCAACATTCCGTATTCGGCGGTTACCCAACCTTCACCTTTTCCGCGTAAAAAAGAAGGGACGTTTTGGTCAATGGTGGCGGTGCAAATGACTTTGGTGTTACCGCAACTAATTAATACAGAACCGTCTGCATGTGGCAGAAAATTGGGTTGAATTGTTATCTCACGCAATTCGTTAGCGGCGCGTGTGGTGCGTTGATAGTTCATGGGTTGCTCCATTCAAAAATAACTTGAATTATATCATTCTCTAATGATTAAAAATATTTTCATATTATCTGTGCCATCGCTTTTAATGATTTCAGGCTGCCTGAAAATATTTGGTTTGTTTGATTCAAAATTGCACTGGTTTAGATTTCGCTGAAAATCATTTTTATACATTCATCTCGTGCTAAAATAATGCTTTTTCGTTCGTGATTGGATTATGATGTCAGGCGATTTTAACCCAGATTCAAATTTTAAAATCATTGTGTTAGGCATTGCGCTGGTTTTGTTTGGTGCAACGGCTTATTTGGGCTACCGCTTTATTGTTGAAGCCGAACGCAGCGCATCTGGCATCAATCAAGAGCCTTCGTTTAATAAAGGCAAAGATTTGGATTTTTCTCACTTTCAAGATTCCATTCCTTTGCCCAGTAATCATCAAATCAGAATGGCAATCAATCATGACGGCACGAGCATGGGTGATGATTTGGAAATCAAAGCAGGCGAATTTGCTTATCAATATAGTCAACCTGTGATACGTATCGCGTTGCACAATCGTGGCGGTTTTGCCATCAGTTCGGCGGCAGTGAGTTTGTCGTTGTTTCTTGATGATGCGAAAGAAGCCGTAGCCAATGCGGTTGGTGTGCCCATTTTGTTTAACAAACCGCTTTTGCCTGAAGAAGATACGGTGGTTTCTGTGCCTGTATCGGGCGATTTGTGGCAAAATGAAAACGTGCGCCGTGCCAGCAGTCGGCGCGTGTTGGTGCAGATTATTTCCGTGAGTAATGGCGACAACGAAAACGCCGAATACACACAAACCAGTCAAGGTGTTTATCTCACACAAACGGGCAATGATTGGCGTGTGGCGGCAGATACCACGCCCAGCAATCGTGTTGCCAGCACGGTGTCCAGCAGTGCGCCGCCCCCTGATTTTGCAGACCCTACCGCAGGTATGAATTTGACGATTCCACAACCCATACCCGCGATTCCGATTGAGCCTGTTACCGATTTGAAAATAGATAAAATAGATGATAATACAGATGATTTATTCTATTCAAATCAACTGAATAATGATGCTTTCAGGCAGCCTGAAAATAATTCGCCATCATCTGATTCATTGCCAGAACAAACGGGCGTGATTTCGTATGAATTTAAAGAATTTAAGAAATAAGAATCCGTATTCATGGTCAAGCGTGATGTCTTTTTGTCTCATTTAGCACGCCGAACGCTATTAGCATGAAATTCGTATCAACTGGGAATACAGGTTCTAACATTTTGACCAAAAAGTAATAAATTGGAATAATTATGTTACACAATAAAAAAGTATTGGTTGCGGGATTAGGTAGCACGGGTGTATCGGTGTTGGCATATTGCGCTCATGTGGGTGTGCAGGCGGCTGGTTATGATGCGCATTTGTCTGATAATCAAGAAGCTGATTTAACGAAAAAATTTCCACAATTTCCCTTATTTTCAGGCAGCCTGAAAACGGTTTTGGTGGATTATGATGTGCTGGTGTTGAGTCCGGGTATGACGCGCAGGCAGCCTGAAATCCGCGAATTTGAAGAGCGTGGAGGTAAAGTGATTGGTGATGTGGCTATTTTGGCAGATTTATTGAAAAATCAATCTGATAAAATCATCGCCATCACGGGCAGCAATGGCAAAACCACTACCACCAGTTTGGTGGGCTATTTGTGTGAACAAAGTGGTTTGGACACGGTTGTGGCGGGCAATATTGGTATGCCTGTGCTGGAAGCGTGGTTGGTACGTGGCGGAAAATCGGCCGATGTTTGGGTGTTGGAGTTGTCTAGTTTTCAATTGGAAACAACAGATTATCTTGATGCAGACGCAGCGACTTGCTTGAATATTTCGGAAGACCATTTGGATCGTTACGATGATTTATTAGATTATGCACGCACCAAAGACATGATTTTCAATGGAAAAGCAATTCAAGTATTGAATGCAGATGATGCGTTTTGTTGTGCGATGAAACGTGAGAATCGTCCTATTCATTATTTTTCATTGAGTCAATCTATTGATTATTATTTGGATTCTGTTTCAGGCAGCCTGAAGCATCAAGGTGCAGATTTGATGCCACAAACGGACATTCCTTTGCAGGGCAGTCATAATGTGGCGAATGTGCTGGCGGCGTTGGCATTGTGTGAGAGTGTGGGCTTGGCGCGAGCAGATTTACTTAAATATATTCGGGTATTCAAAGGGTTACCTCATCGTGTAGAGAAAGTTGGCGAAAAAAATGGCGTCATTTTCATTGACGACAGCAAAGGCACCAACGTGGGAGCAACTGTGGCGGCTATTGTGGGGCTACCTGAAAAAATTTGGTTGATTGCGGGCGGTATGGGCAAGGGGCAGGATTTCACGCCGTTGCGCGGTGTGTTGCGCGGCAAGGTTGGCGCGGTGTTTCTGATTGGCGTGGATGCGCCGAAAATTGCGCGAGATTTGGATAATTGTGGCGTGGATTTGATTTTCTGCGACACGCTGCCTGAAGCCGTGCAACGCGCTTATTCACAAGCAAAATCGGGTGATATTGTGTTGTTGAGTCCTGCGTGCGCGAGTTTTGATATGTTCAAAGGTTACGCGCATCGTTCGGAGGTGTTTGTGGATGCGTTCAATCAGTTGTAATTAATTGTATTGCACTTTTCAGGCTGCCTAATGACTGTTGCAGCCTGAAAAATTGTCGCTAACAAAACAATACGCTTTAACCAAAATTCACAATCACGTATAATTCTAATTGCCCAATCAGGCAATTATTTACCCCCAACGCGAAAGGGTAACATATGTTTCCCAATCTCAAAATCAAACAAAATCAATCAGGTGAAGAAGAAATGGCTTTTGATAGCTTAATGGTGTTCACAGGCAACGCCAACCCCGAAATGGCGCAACGAGTTGCCAAACATTTGGATACAACTTTGGGTAATGCGTCTGTCAAAAAATTCTCTGATGGCGAAATTGCCATTGAATTACTGGAGAATGTGCGTGGACGCGATGTGTTCATTTTGCAGCCCACTTGTGCACCAACCAACGATAATTTAATGGAAATTTTGACGATGGCAGATGCTTTCAAACGTGCATCGGCTGGACGCATTACTGCTGCCATTCCTTATTTTGGTTATGCGCGTCAAGACCGTCGTCCGCGTTCTGCGCGTGTGCCGATTTCTGCCAAACTGGTTGCCAATATGCTGGAAGCGGGTGGGATTGACCGCGTTTTAACGGTGGATTTGCACGCCGACCAAATTCAAGGTTTTTTTAATGTGCCTGTTGACAATATTTACGCCACACCCATTTTGACGCACGATATTATGCAACAACGTATTGAAAATTTGATGGTTGTTAGCCCTGATATTGGTGGCGTGGTGCGCGCGCGTGCGGTGGCGAAAATGCTCAACAGCGATTTGGCAATTATTGACAAACGCCGCCCCAAAGCCAATGTAGCTGAAGTGATGAATATTATTGGCGATGTCTCTGGCAAAACGTGTTTATTGATTGATGACATGATTGACACGGCCAATACGTTGTGTAAAGCTGCCTCTGCACTGAAAGAACGTGGCGCAGAACGCGTGTTGGCGTATGCGACTCACGCGGTGTTTTCAGGTGGTGCGGTGGAGCGTTTGAATTCATCTGATATTGACCAAGTTGTGATTACTGACACGATTCCATTATCAGATGAGGCGAAAAACAGCCCGCGTATTCGTCAAGTGTCTATTGCGGGTTTGTTCGCTGAAACTATTCGCCGAATTTCTAATGAAGAATCAGTATCTTATTTATTTAATGAAGATTTAGTTCACCCTAATTCATTTATTTTGTTGTAAAATACGCGATTTATAAATTTCAGGCTGCCTGAAAGCAATTTTCAGGCAGCTTGTTCCTTTGTCGCAGAGTTGGTCGCAGCTTGGCAGCGACATTTTTTAATTTAATCTTTTTAAGGAATTAACATGACAGTTATTCAAGCAACTATTCGTTCAGAGCAAGGTACGGGTGCGAGCCGCCGCCTGCGTCATGATAGCAAAGTACCAGCCGTGGTATATGGTTTGGGTGAAACCAAAGCCATTACAGTGGATCACAAAGAAATGTTCTATGCTTTGCAAAAAGAATCTTTCTTCACGCAAGTTTTGAAATTGAACATTGATGGCAAAGAACAAGATGTGATTGTGCGCGATTACCAAATGCACCCAGTAAAACGCCAAGTGCAACACATTGATTTCCAAGCAATTGATATCAACCAGCCTGTTCGCATCAAATTGCCTATCCATATCAAAAATGCTGAAATTTCTCATGCTGTGAAAATGCAAGCAGGTCGCGTTTCTTTGTTGGTAACGGTGGTGGATTGCTTGGTTGATCCAAAAAATATTCCTGCTGCTTTGGAATTGGATTGCGCGAAAGTAGTCGCTGGCGATATCTTGCACTTGTCTGATTTTGTTTATCCAGAAGGTGTGCAAAGCATTGCCTTGAAACGTAACAGCAATTTGGCTGTAGCAACCGTTACAGGTAAAAAACGTTAATCATTAATTATTAATGATATAGTGGATTAAAATAAAAACCCCCTAGCGTTGCAATTTTAATTCACTATAAAACCGCTATTTGATGATTTTCAGATAGCGGTTATTTTATTTTCAGGCTGAAACCTTTGCAAAACTATCCATCGTCATTACCGCGCAGGCGGTAATCCATTTTTAATCTTAAATAGATTTTTAATCAATCAAATAAAATCAATTATCTAAATTTTGCTATTGGATTCCCGCATTCGCGGGAATGACGAGATTTAGGTTAATTTTTGGGTTTTGCAAAGATTTCAGGCTGCCTGAAAGATTTTATTCAATATTTTGCACTTGCTCACGCATTTGTTCAATTAATACTTTTAATTCTACCGACACTTGCGTACATTCGCTGGCAATCGACTTGCTGCCCAATGTGTTGGCTTCACGATTCAATTCTTGCATCAAAAAGTCCAAACGTTTACCAACTGAACCTTTGTGCTCCGTGATAATGCGACGAACTTCGGCGATATGAGTACGCAGACGGCTAAATTCTTCATCTACATCGGCTTTTTGCATGAATAATGCAAATTCTTGTTTCAGGCGGTCTTCGTCAACGCTGGCAACTGCTTCCACCAAACGCGCACGAACACGTTGCATATGCGTTTTGAGTAATCCTGGAAACAGGCTTTCCAATGCGGTAATAATATCGTCCATTAATTCAAGGCGTTCCAATAAATGCGTCTGCAATTTTAAGCCTTCGCGCTTGCGTGTTTCCACAAAATCCAATAATGCATTATTCAATAAAGTCTGCACACCTGTCGCCAAGGCTTCGTGGTCTTTTTCCACACTGATGATGACATTCGGAAAATTTAAAATTTCGGCTACGGTTAATTTACCTAAATCTTCATGTTGTTTGCGCCATTGGCTGTTGAGTACCGCCAATTCGTTTACCAATTCATGGTTGATGTGCAGGCTGCCTGAATTATCTACTAAATTATTGATTTGAATGCGACATTCTAATTTTCCACGCGTAACGTGTTGGGCAATAATTTCACGCATCGTGCTTTCCAAATAACGCAAATCTTCAGGCATTTTGAATTGCACGTCCAAAAAGCGGTGATTCACGCTGCGGATTTCCAAATCAATGCGTTTATTACCAAATTCGCCAGAAACGTGGGCAAAACCTGTCATACTTTTAATCATGATTTTCTCGCTTTATTTTAGGGGAAAGATGCTAAGAATGTTAGCAGAAATAAGGTTTTTTTAAAATATGTTAGGCACAATTGGCAATTCATTTGGCGGTTATTTTTGCGTCAAAATAATCATCAAGTATGCAACTGAATCAAAATAGGCAGCCTCAAAGAATCATGCTCACTTAATTTTATTGAGAAAATCATTTTGCAGGCTGCCTGAAAATCATGATGCATATGAATTCACATCATGATTCTAATCTTTCTTATCTGACAAATAAATCGATTTATCATGTACATCGCGTGGCAAAATCAAATTCAATACCACTGCTGAAATTCCCCCAGCCGCAATCGCATTGCGAAATACTTCAGGCAGCAATTTGAATACGTCAGGCTCAAACGCCACACCCAAACCCACGCCCACTGCCGTTGCTGCAATCACGGCTTCACGGCGATTGATGCCATTGGTCATGATAATCCGCACGCCAGCTATCGCAATCAGTCCAAACATCAACACCATCGCACCACCCAAAACAGGATTCGGAATCGTGGTAAACAAACGTCCCACAATCGGGAACAGTCCAGCCACAACCAACATCACCGCAATGAATTTCCCCACATGACGCGAAGCCACACCAGTCATCTGAATCACACCATTGTTTTGCGCGAATGTGGTCAGCGGCAATGAACCCAGTGCAGTCGCCACCACCGATACTAAACCATCAGCAAATACGCCACCACGTAAACGCTGTTGGAAAGTTTCGCCTTCGTAGGGTTGTCCCGATACCATCGCTGTGGCAGTCAAATCACCCACCGCTTCAAATACACTCAATAAATAAATTGTTCCAGCTACCAAAAAAGCCGAAAAATCAAAATGAAAGCCATATTTAAACGGCATTGGCATGGTAAAAATAGGCGTGTTTTGCAAAACCGAAAAATCTACCATACCCAATGCCAATGCCACTACGTAACCTGAAATCAGTCCTATTGCTACGCCACTCATTCGCAACAATGGTTTTTTGATGCAATTGAATATTAGCACCACCGCCAATACAAAAGCCGCCAAACCCACATTTTTCAGGCTGCCAAATTCAGGTGTACCTTTTAAATGAAATCCGCCACCAAAATTTGTAATCCCCACATCAATCAAACTCAAACCAATCAGTAATACCACGACACCGCTCACGGTTGGCGTAATCACGCGTTTTAAATAGGGCAATCCCCACGCTGCACCACACACCAAAAATGCCCCCGCAAACGACACACCCAATAATGTGGAAATCATGGTGTTTTCATCTAATCCTTTGTCTTTCATGGATAAACCAAGCGAAATCATCACGCCCACAAACGAAAAATTCACCGACTGAATCGACAGCATTCCCGAACCGACCACACCAAATCGATTGACTTGCAAAAACGTACCAATCCCCGACGCCACCATCGCCATAGACACCAAATATGCAGTCATTTCTACTGGCAATTTCAACACGTTACCCACAATCAATGCTGGAGTAATCATCGGAACAAAAATTGCCAACAAATGCGTTACCGCACTCACCAGAGAATTGGTAAAAGGTGGTTTATCTTCTAATTGATAAACCAAGTCGGTTGAGGAAGTCTGTTGCTCTAAATGCGCCATTTTTGGGTATCCTTAAAAAATGAATAAAAAAGTCGGCAGCCTCTTTTTTCAGGCTGCCTTTTGAATTTTTAAATAATATATTATTATTTATTATTTTCTTCTGGTACACGTAAACTGTTATCCGTACCAAACCATTTGGCGTAAATTTTATCGTAAGTACCGTTGGCTTTAATGTTTTTCAAACCTTCATTGATTTTATTGATTAATTCTGTATTGCCTTTTTTCACGGCAAACGCCACACGCACATCTTCTGTTTTATTGTAAACAGCTGAATAAGTTTGTGGTTTATGAGTGTCTTTATTATTTTTATGATAATAATTTAATACACCAGCATCACCGACCACATAATCGGCTCTACCTGAAACAAAGTCAACATATGCTTCATATGGTGTTTTTTCAGTAATGATATTTTTAATACCTGAATCTGTTAGTACTTTATGCGTATAAGAATCTTGTTGTACTGCCACACTGCTGTTACCCAATTGTGCCAATGTCTGTACGTTATTACCAGTTTTACCCATAATCACATTCGGTGCAAACGCGTAAGGCTCAGACATTTCAGATTGTGCCAAACGTTCAGCATTTATGCCCAAGCACGCTGCCAAAATTTGGTAATACCCTTCATTTAAACCGGGAAATAATTGTGATCGAGCTGTAGGAATAAATTCTATCGAGAAGTTTTGATTATCGGCAATTGCTTTTAACAAATCCGCATCAAAGCCTGTTAATTGACCATGTTCATCTTTAAAATCAAACGGAGGATAAGTGGCATCTGTTCCCACGACATAACGTTCTAATTTTTTAGGCGCAGATACAGATTCAACGGGTTGATTATTTGAGATTTGTGTTGCTGGCGCATCATTACCACACGCCGCCAAAATCAAGAGACAAGTTAATGCAAGAATATTATTTTTCATATTTTGAGAATCCATTTAAAAAAATCCATATGCTGTCTTTCAGGCAGCCTGAAAATCAATTTAAACCGCATTAAACAACCAAGGTTGGGTTTGTTTGCGTTTTTCTTCAAAGGCTTTGATATCGGCTTTGTGCTGCAACGTCAAACCGATTTCATCTAACCCATTGAGTAAACAATGTTTACGGTGTTCTGTGATATCAAATTTAAATACTTCGCCACTGGGTGTGGTCAATTCTTGTTTCGCTAAATCGATGGTTAATTGGTAGCCTTCGTTGGCGGAGACTTCTTGGAACAATTTATCCACTTGTTCTTCAGTTAAAACAATGGGTAACAAGCCATTTTTGTAGCAATTGTTAAAGAAAATATCGGCGAAACTTGGTGCAATCACGGCACGGAAGCCGTAATCATCCAATGCCCAAGGCGCGTGTTCACGACTTGAACCGCAACCGAAATTTTTGCGTGTCAATAAAATTTGTGCGCCTTGATAACGTGGTTGATTGAGTGAAAACTCGGGGTTGAGAGGGCGTTTGCTGTTATCCATTCCAGGTTCTCCGTGGTCAAGATAACGCCATTCATCAAAGCAATTGACACCAAAACCACTGCGTTTGATGGATTTGAGAAACTGTTTGGGTATAATTGCATCGGTGTCCACATTGCTGCGGTCAAGTGGGGCAACCAGCGCGGTGATTTGTGTAAAGGCTTTCATTTTTGACACCTAAATTATTTGGTTAATTAAAAGGCTGCCCAAAAATTTTTCAGGCAGCCTGAATCATTTTATTATTGAGAATTGGCATCGCTGTTTTGATAGCGGACTTTTTCCCAAGTGGTGGCATTGTTGTTGACATGATTGCGCGTATCGGCACACGCTGCCACACAAGCCAACATGATGGCGCATACAATCCATTGTTTCATCGTATCAATCCTAATTAATCGGTTAATTTTTGCCAACCTTCTTTGATGGCATTGCCTGTACTATCCAAACGTTTTTGGGTACCTTCTTTGGTTCTATCCCATTGGCGTTCAATGGCATCGCCCGTTTCTTTCAAGTTGGCTTCGGCTTTATTGCTGTTACGAGACGCGTCATCTTTGATGCCGTCCCAAGTACTGGCACACGCGCTTAAACCCAAAGTCAATAAAACTATTGATAATGTTTTGATTTTCATGATTTAATTCTTTCATGTGAGTAGAAAATTTATTCGGCGGTTATTTCTTGTAATTACTTAAATATGCGCCAACGCGTGCCAATCATAGCAATTTTGTTTCAAAAAAACAATTGAATTTTGTAACTGAATTTGATTGGCTAAACGGACAAATTCAGTTAATTTATTTGCAAAATAATCTTTCAGGCAGCCTGAAAAAGGTTACGCCATTTGGCGCACATCAACAAAATGTCCAGTAACCGCTGCTGCTGCTGCCATTGCAGGGCTAACCAGATGCGTGCGTCCACCATTGCCTTGTCGCCCTTCAAAATTGCGGTTGGACGTGGATGCGCAACGTTGTTGCGGTTCTAAACGGTCGGCATTCATCGCCAAACACATAGAACAACCTGGTTCGCGCCATTCAAATCCTGCATCAATGAAAATTTTGTCCAAGCCTTCTTTTTCTGCTTGCTCTTTAACCAAACCCGAACCAGGAACAATCAATACACGTTGCACATTATTGGCTTTTTTGCGTCCTTTCGCGACTGTCGCAGCTTCGCGCAAATCTTCAATGCGGCTGTTGGTGCAAGAACCAATAAACACAACATCAACAGGAATTTCATTCAAAGGCGTGCCAGCCGTTAAACCCATGTACTCTAAAGCGCGTTCCATGCCAGCGCGTTTCACAGCATCGCTTTCGTCTGCGGGATTGGGGACAACGGCGTTGATGTCCAATACCATTTCGGGCGATGTTCCCCAAGTGACTTGCGGTTCAATGTCTTCGGCTTTAAAGTGATATTCTTTATCAAATTTCGCCCCTTCGTCTGATACGAGTGTTTTCCAATATTCAACGGCTTTGTTCCAATTTTCGCCTTTGGGTGCAAGAGGTTTGTCTTTTACATAATCAATTGTTGTTTCGTCCACTGCCACCAATCCTGAACGCGCCCCTGCTTCAATTGCCATATTACACAAGGTCATGCGTCCTTCCATGCTTAAGCTGCGGATTGCCGAGCCACCAAATTCAATCGCGTAACCCGTGCCGCCTGCCGTGCCAATTTGTCCAATAATGTATAAAGCGATGTCTTTTGCGGTTACGCCCGCTTTCAGGCTGCCTGAAACGTCAATTAACATGGATTTGGATTTTTTTGCGGTAATACATTGGGTTGCCATTGTGTGTTCTACTTCGCTGGTGCCAATGCCGTGCGCCAATGCACCGAATGCGCCGTGTGTAGACGTGTGTGAGTCGCCACAAACCACAGTCATTCCGGGCAAAGTTGCGCCTTGTTCTGGGCCCATTACGTGGACAATCCCTTGTCCTTTGTCCATAAATGGAAAATACGCCAACGCGCCAAATTCGTGGATATTTTTGTCCAAAGTGTCCACTTGTAATTTAGAAATAGGGTCTTGAATGCCTTTATCCCAATCGCTGGTAGGTGTGTTGTGGTCGGCGGTAGAAACCACGCTATCCATGCGCCACAATTTGCGTCCTGCCATTTTCAAACCTTCAAATGCTTGTGGGCTGGTTACTTCATGCACCAGATGGCGGTCAATATACAATAGGACTGTACCGTCGTCTTCTTCGCGGACGATGTGGCTATTCCAAAGTTTGTCGTAAAGGGTTTGTGCCATGATGTTCTCTTTTTATATTTTAGCGTGAAATTAAAGTACGGATTTTAGACTTTTTGGACAAAATCCGCAAGAAAGTTTGAGATAAATTGGACAAAATAAACTTTATTGGACAAATTGTCCAATTTGTTTCAGGCTGCCTGAATGATTTAAAATAGAAAATTTTTGTCATTGTGGCGATTTTTTCCTTTCATATCCATGAGCATACGGAAAAAATCCAAATCATAATGGTCGGACAATTTGCCTGCACGTTTTTTCAATTTCTCAATATTCAATTCGGGTTTATTTTGAAACGCCAGCACTGCTATATTACCATGCGTTGTGGCAGGTACTTCCAACACGCGGTTATCAAAAATTGTGCGCAAACGCTGTATAAACAATGGGTAACGCTTATCGCCACTCCACCAATTCGTGACAAAAATACCATTCTCGCGCAGCGCAACACGACAATCATGAAAAAACGGCTCACCAACCAATTCATCAATAATCTGTACGCCATCAAATCCATCTACCATTATCACATCTACTTGATTTTGCAGAATTTGAATGTATTCCGCGCCATCGGCTTCAATAATGTCAAAATGATTGCCTTCAAAGTCCAAACAAAATGAGTTTCTTGCAATTTGAATGACTTGCGGATTAATTTCCACTGCCACTTGATGACTTTCAGGCAGCCAATGATGCAGCCAACGCGCAAACGAACCGCCTCCCAAACCAATTTGCGTGATGTGTTTGGGCAATTCATCGGCAAACAGCAGCCACGCCATCATCGCCCGACTGTACGACAGCACCAATTCAGGCGGATTATGAATATTCATGGAGCTTTGAATGGTCGGCGTGCCAAGATGCAGCGAGCGAATGTTGCCCAGCTCTGAAATATTGGCTTCAGGCAGCGTGTTGCGAAAAAAACGATTACGGCGAAAAGGGTGTGTCATGTGATTGATTCAATTCTATTATTTCAATGTATTTATAAATGAAAAGTGGTTAATTTATTTTGCATCAATTGGTATTAAGATAAATTGCTGTTGTTTATTCAGGCAGCCTGAAAAACTGAAAACCTGTTTCATCAACTGCTAAATAACCACCTTGACCATTTTTCCAATCAGGTAAGACGTAACGTATAATTTGATGATTATCTAATTGATGAATATGAATATTTGGACGATGAGTATGCCCATGAATAATCATATTAATATTAGAATATTTTTCAAAAGCAGCCTGAACGCCCGATTCAGTAACATCTGATAAAGCGTAATGGTAAGTATGTTGTTTGCGTTGTTGACTGGTTTGGCGCATTTTTTGGGCGATGCGCTTTCTCCAAGTAAAAGGCAAAGACAACAATATATTATCTAACCAGCGATTGCGTATAATCTTGCGAAAACGTTGATAAGCTTGGTCATCAGTACACATTTCATCACCATGTGTAATTAAGACATTTTTTTGATTCAATGAGATAATGCTTTGTTCGGGCAAAATTTGCATATTGGCACGCGATGCGTACGCATTTCCCAACAAAAAATCACGATTACCCGCGACAAAATACACAGGCGCATTTTGACTGAATATTTTGATTTCATTGGCAATTTGTTGTGCTGTGTGGCTGTCGTCGTCATCGCCCGTCCACGCTTCAAATAAATCGCCCAAAATGTACAACGCAGCCGCACTTGCCGCATGGTCGCGCAAAAATTGCACGCACAATGCGGTCAAATCGGGCGTGTGGTCGGACAAATGTAAATCAGCAATAAATAAGGTTTGCATGGTTTCAGGCTGCCTGAAAAGCATCAGCATACATTTCGGGTGAAAAACCAACTAAAATTTGTTGGTTATGTACCAAAATGGGGCGTTTGATGACACTGGGGTAGGCGCACATTAATTCAATGGCGCCATCTGGGGTTTGAGCTTGCGCTTGCTGTTCGGGCGTGAGTTTTCGCCAAGTTGTGCCTTTTTTATTCAATAGCTTATCCAATTCAACTTGTTTCAGGCAGCCTGAAAGCCATTCGGGGCTGGGAGGCGATTTTTTGAAATCGTGAAATTGGTAATCGTGCTGATTTTCTGCTAACCAGACACGCGCTTTTTTGACGGTGGTGCAATTGGCGATGCCATATAATTCAATCATTTTGTTACCAAATTGTAAAAAATATGGCTATTGTACGATAATTCGTGAATTTTTGTCTTGTCGTGTTTGGATTTTGGCGTTATTCTTGTTGACTTTAAAATTTTTAATTTGAGATTAATTTAATTAAATTAATAAGATAGGAATTAACATATGAAGAAACTATGGATTTTAGGCGCAACTTTCCTGCTGGCTGCTTGTGGCAATGAAATGTCCGACCGCAATTTGAAAGAAGCCATTAATGAAGGAGTGAAATTCCGCAACGTGTGTCTGCCTTTTCAATTGAACGTGCAAAACCGTTTGAGTAACGAAAATCCACACCAAACCACATTGGGTGAACCTGTTATCAAATTACTCAAACGTTTAGAAAGCGGTAAACGTGCCAATGAACGCGCTTTCAAACAAATGGAATCATTGGTTCGCGCAGGTTTGTATAAAGCCGAAAAAGAAGAGCGCATTGGCACTGGCGAAACCGCTTTACATTACGCTGTTTTCACATTAACCGAACGCGGACGCGGAGAAATCCACTTAACACCACAAGGCACATTATTGTGTGTCGGTAAACAAAAAGCCAAAAAAATCAATTATTACACCGAGCCGACTACCATGGACGGTTTGATTGTTACCAATGTTTCGTATCAAGCCAAATTGCAGCCTGAAAAATGGGCGAATAATTTGTTGGACGATACCCCCTACGAAAATTTGGGCAAAGAAACCACCACTCAAACCGCTACCTTAGTGAAAACCAGTCAAGGTTGGCGCGATATTCTGGAACTGCGTTAATTTATTGATAAAATACAGTCTGTTAAATTCAATAAGACAAAGCAATAACGTCCTGGTGTACACGTGGTACATCAGGACGTTAGTTGTGCTGTATTTATTTGAATTTAAAGCATTATGGTGTATTGGTTTGATTGTTAATTGAGTTTTTGCCAATTTTGAATTTTTACCAATAATTTTTCCGCACTCAAATCCAAATTATCCAAAATTTTCGCGCTGTCGCCGTGTTCTGTAACCACATCGGGAATGCCGCACAACAAAGTTGGTTTCAGGCAGCCTTGTTGCGCCATTGTTTCCAAGACCGCGCTTCCTGCGCCACCCATTTCCGCATTTTCTTCTAAACATACAATAAAATCATGAGGTTGTGCTAATTGGCGTATCAAGTCTACGTCAATCGGTTTCACAAAACGCATATCGGCAACGGTTGCATTCAATGTTTCTGCCACGCGCAAGGCTGGTTGAACCATACTGCCAAACGCAACCAACGCAATTTTTTCGCCTTGTTTGCGAATTACGCCTTTGCCTAATTCCACGGTTTTCAGGCTGCCTGAAACTTCCGCCCCACAACCACTGCCACGCGGATAACGCACCGCAGATGGCTGATTTAATTGATAACACGTTGATAATAATAAACGACATTCGTTTTCATCAGACGGTGTGGCGATGACCATATTTGGCACACAGCGCAAATAGCTCAAATCATACGCACCCGCGTGAGTCGGACCATCTGCCCCCACAATACCCGCACGGTCAATCGCGAATAATACTGGCAAATTTTGTAAGGCAACATCATGCAACAATTGATCGTAGCCACGTTGTAAAAATGTGGAATAAATCGCCACCACAGGTTTGACACCTTGGCACGCCAAACCTGCTGCAAATGTAATCGCGTGTTGTTCAGCAATACCTACATCAAAATAACGGGTTGGGAATTGCTGTTCAAATTCCACCAAGCCACTGCCTTCGCGCATGGCGGGTGTAATGGCGACTAATTTTTCATCAGCGGCGGCTTGGTCGCATAGCCATTGTCCGAAAATTTGGGTGTAAGTGGGTTTGGGTTTGTTTTCGGTTTTCAGGCTGCCTGAAATGTTTTCGGGGGTTGGGGTTTTGCCGATGGCGTGGTATTTAACGGGGTCATTTTCGGCGAGTTTGTAGCCATGTCCTTTTTTCGTGATGATGTGCAGCAATTGCGCCCCTTTGCGGTTACGTAATTCGCGTAAAATTTCAACCAGTTGTATCACATCATGACCATTAACCGCACCTGTATAATCAAAACCAAAATTTTCAAACAATGATAAAGATTGTTTGATATGACTGCCTTCGTTGGCGATGGCTTTGAATTTGGTTTCGGCTTTTTCGGCGATTTCTTTGACCGCAGGTAATTTATCCAGAACTTTATTAGAATGTTGTTTGATTTCATGCAACATTCCGCGCATATCGCGCATCACATGGCTTGCCAAATACTTGGGCAATGCGCCCACATTGGGTGAAATAGACATTTCGTTATCATTTAAAATAACCAATAAATTAGCGTCCATGTCGCCTGCACAATTTAAGGCTTCAAAAGCCTGACCAGCTGTCATGGCGCCATCGCCAATGATTGCCACGCTTCGTGCATCGTTGCCTAACAATTTGTCTGCCACAGCCATGCCCAACGCCGCGCCAATGGAAGTGGAAGAGTGTCCCACACCAAAATCATCATATTGGCTTTCGCTGCGTTTGGGGAAACCTGCCAGACCGCCGTATTGGCGAATGCTGCTCATGCGATTTTTGCGTCCTGTTAAGATTTTGTGTGGATAAGATTGATGTCCCACGTCCCAAACCAAATGGTCAATTGGTGTATTGTAAACGTAGTGTAAAGCGATGGTTAATTCAATCACGCCCAAATTGCTGGCAAAGTGTCCCCCAGTTTTACCGACACTGTCTAATAGAAATGTGCGTAACTCGCTGGCAAGTTGTGGTAATTGTTCTAGAGGTAAATCGCGTAAGTTATGTGGTAATTGAATGGAGTCGAGGATGGGCGTGTTCATGATGAAATAAATTGTAGTAAATGAATCATGTCAACGATTATATCGTTTTCGGCATGGTTTTAATGTTAAATTTTGTTTAGACAAAAATTTTCAGGCAGCCTGAAAGTAGAGATTAGGCGAAAAACTTGCAACAATTCACAAAAAATATTTACAATCAAAATTTAACTGTACAATTGAGGAGTTGTCATCATGGAGAAAACCAAACCGACTTTTACACCAACTTGGAAATGGTTGATGGAAAATAAAATTGCTTTTGTGGGTTTTGGCTTTGGTTCGGGGCTGCCTGCGAAAGCACCGGGGACATGGGGGTCATTGATGGGTATGCTGTTGGCGGGTTTATTGTTGGGGATTGGCGTGGGCAAACTGTGGTTATTTTTATTGGCGGTGGTCGCATTTGTGGTGGGGATTGGGATTTGCCACGAAACGGAGTTGGCGTTGGGGCGTGTGCATGACTACAGCGGGATTGTATGGGACGAAATTGTGGCAATGTTATTTGTTTTTTCTTTGATTCCACAGGGATTTTTTTGGTGGATAATTGGTTTTGCGGCGTTTCGTTTTTTTGATATTGTCAAACCGCAACCGATTAGTTGGGCAGACAGCAAAGTTAACGGTGGTTTGGGTGTGATGTTAGATGATGTGATTGCGGCGGTGTATGCGGTATTGGTGGTGGGGATTTTGGCATTGATTTTCTGATTTATCTATTGATTAATCAATAATTTTCGGGCTGCTTGATTATTCAGGCAGCCTGAAAATCATTTGGTTGTGATTTTATGGTGAATACAGGTTCTAAAATTGCAATTTCTAGCGTTGCCACGTCTTTATGTACTATTCGTACAGGATGTACTATTCGTACAGGGCAGATGTCATCGCTTTAGGGGATTTTTATTTTAATCCATTATATTTTGTTCATATATTGCCAATATTTTTTGCGCCAAATTCAATTCACGTGTTTGTTGTGCTAATAATGTTTCTTGATATTGAATAATTAATTTTAGTTTTTCAATCTCTTGAATCAAGTTTTGATGTTCGGTTGCACTGTAAACAACTAAGTCGCACTCATGATTTATATGGCTGGCGACCCGTTCGCCCATATATTGAATATCTCCTTGTATTAATTCAAAAATATCCAATTTAAAAATTTCAGCTAATTGAAATAATCTTGATAAAGTCAAACGTGTTTCCCCGCGTTCTATTTTGGCATAACCATTTGTAGATAAACCTAATTTATTGGCTAATTCTTCTTGTGACCATTTTTTTTCTTCGCGTATTTTGCGAATTTTTTCATGGGATTTCATTATTTATCTCACTTTTTGGGTAGAAAAAAACCACTTTTTGTTTGTGTTCATGAAAATAAATTAAATTTAAAATGGTAAATATTACTCAATTTTTGTTTATTATGAAAGGATAACATCATGAATAAATGGATTTCAATCAGTTTAGCCAGTTTAACTGCTGTTGCCTTACTTTCGGGTTGCAATAATCACGATGACCGTGAAACCAAACAACAAATTGCTCAACTTCAAGCACAGCTAGATGCCGAAAAAGCCGAAAAAGCCCAACGCCAAGCGCAAGAAAATGAACAAAAACAACAGCAAGAACAACAAGAGCGTGAAGAACAAATTCGCCAAGAAGCTGAAGAATCTGTTAGAGCACAACTGAAAATGGAAGCCGAAGAAAAAGCCGCCCAACAAAAAGCCATTCAGCAACAAAAAGCCGCCCAGCAAAAAGCCACTCCTAAAATGACAGAAAAAATAGTCCGTTATCCAGCCACAGTGGTAACGCAGTCGGGGTATGGCGACTTGTCGTTGCGTGGTGAAGCATCAACCAAAGGTTTGGAAGTGGGGAAAGTTTATGATGGTAATGAAGTCACTGTGATTGCCAAAACCAATAAATGCGAAGTCATTGGGAATATTGATGGTTGTTGGGTCAAAGTGCAATTAGATAGCGGTGTGAAAGGCTATATGTTTGATGGTTACCTGAATCGTGAAGTATTGTCGCAAGAAGAAAAACAAAATTTACGTCAAAATTCTCAAGAAGACAATGAGTGAGATGGCGAATATTCATTAGAATAATCAGTTTTCAGGCTGCCTTAAAATAAATTATATTTAAGGCAGCCTGAAATTTTATTAGATTGGTTTATTGATTAAATAACCATTTTTTTAATAACTCTGTATCGGTCATTTTTAAGTATGCGGTATTGGCTGGCGCGGCTTGTACAGTTAAATCGGTTTGCAGCAATACGCCTTGACGGAAAAAATGCAGCGTGTGTAAATCGCCGACTGCTGTTTGTGTTTGCGCGGCAAAATCGGTACACGCAAATCCATCTACCGCAATCACTTTATCATTCGGCTTGAGCGTAGCAAATTCCGCCGAACCATTGCTAAAAACCTGTGAAATCACTGCGCCATCGGCTTGTTGTTGATAGCGGCAGCCCAATTCTGGTTGTGGGGCAATTTCGGGAAATTCGGTTACTAATTTGCCATTTCCTGCGCTGCGGTTTTCAGGTAGCCATTGTAATTCTACGCCCACGCTTTCTAAACACGCTTCCAGTGGCAAATCTTGTGTGGAATATAAACCCAATTGGAAAAAATCAGTCAAATTTAATCCTGTGATTTCAATTGCAAATTTTTGCCATTCGCCTTCATCTGTGCCTTTGCCTGTATTCACATAATATTGATACAAGGCTTTCATGATGCTGTCCAAATTGTGTTCGCTGTTGGCGCGGATAATGATGTCCAAGCACAAGGCAAACAATGCGCCTTGTTGATAATAACTGGTAATGGCATTCGGGCTGTTTTCGTCTTGTTTGTAATATTTGTGCCACGCGCAAAAGCTCGATTGCGCCAATGTTTGGCGTTTTCGCCCCGCGTTGCGGTGGACGCGTGTGATGTTGTTGGCGAGAAGATTCAAATAATTGCTGACCGAAATCACACCACTGCGCACCAAAATCAAATCATCATAATATGACGTGATGCCTTCGTATGCCCATAATTGTTCGGTATAAATTTCTTTTTCTAAATCATAGGGTTGAAATTTAGTTGGTTTGATGGATTTAACGTTCCACGCGTGAAAATATTCGTGGGCAATGAGTCCGAGTAATTCTGTGTAGGCGGCGTTGGCATCGGCCATGCCTTTTTTGGGTAGGGCGTGGCGGTCGGCGTGTAGGGCGGTGCTGCTGATGTGTTCCAATCCACCGTAAATGTGGTCACCCAAGTGTAATAAAAATAAATATTCTTGGAATGGCGCAGGGTTTGGGAAAAATTGCAATTCGTATTCACAAATTTTGATGCAATCTGTAATCAGGCGTTCGCGGTCAAAATCAGGATAATAACCACTCAATACCATGCGATGCGTAATACCATTTGCATTGAACGACAAAACTTCTAAATTTGCCCCCAATTCAAATGGGTGGTCGATTAATTCCGCATAATTGGCTGCCTGAAAACTGGTTTCGCTTAAACGGGGCAACGTGGTGTGGACTTGCCAGCTTTCAGGCAGCCTGAAAAATTGGACGTGGCAAGGTTCGTTGCAGCGATTGGGCTGATATAAAAATAGGCACGCACCGTCAATGAAACCGCGTTGTGTATCCAGCAAACTGGCGCGCACAGATAAATCATTGGCATAGATGGTGTAGTGGATTTGATATACGCCATTTGTTTCAGGGAGTTGCCAAGTGTTTTTATTAATTTGAACAATATGAATGGGTTCACCATTGCGAGTGGCTTCAATATGAACAATGTGGCGCGAAAAATCGCGAATCATATAGCTGCCTGCGACCCAATTTGCCAATTTAATTTGGTTCAGGCTGCCTGAAAGATGTTCATAGGATAATGTAATTAACCATAAATGCGTGTGGGCTTGCGGCGAAATGGTGTATTGAAACATGATGGTTACCTTGTTAGATTAAATGTAAAAATGTAAAAAAGATTCAAATTTAATGAATGTAATTGTGAAGTTAGGTTAAGCGAATTCACGAAAACCGATAAGGAAAATGGGTATTTTTGCATCACACACTGTAAATAAAAGCCGTTTTACCACTAATTTACTTGGTAGAAAAGCCTGTATTGCTTTAAAATACCAAGTTAAGTAACTTTTGTTGCGTACTTGTTGTTAAAATAAGTTGTAGCAAAGTGTTAAATTAAGAAAAAATTGGGTCATAAGGTGGCTTTTCAGGCTGCCTGCAATGATTCAATACTGTTTTATTGCCATATTAATGGAGTTTTTCATGGAAACGCAAACCTATAACTACAAAGTAGTTCGCCAGTTTGCCATCATGACAGTGGTTTGGGGTATCGTAGGAATGTTGGTCGGTGTGATTGCAGCCGCCCAATTACGTTGGCCCGAATTAAATTTGTCAGAGATTGCACCTTGGTTTCACTTCGGACGTATTCGTCCCTTGCACACCAATGCGGTGATTTTTGCATTTGGTGGGTGTGGCTTATTTGCTACGTCTTATTATGTTGTACAGCGTACTTGTTATGCGCGATTATTTGGGGGCAATTGGCTGCCTGCTTTCACTTTTTGGGGTTGGCAAGCGGTGATTGTTGCGGCGGTAATTACTTTACCTTTGGGTTACACGCAAGGTAAAGAATACGCCGAATTAGAGTGGCCCATTGATATTTTGATTGCGCTGGTTTGGGTAGCGTATGCGGTGGTGTTCTTCGGCACAATTGCCAAACGTAAAATCAAGCACATTTATGTGGCAAATTGGTTTTATGGCGGTTTTATTTTGGCGGTAGCGTTGTTGCACATTGTCAATAGCATGGCATTACCAACAAGCTTCATGAAATCCTATTCTGCTTACTATGGTGCGATTGATGCGATGGTGCAGTGGTGGTACGGACACAATGCGGTGGGCTTCTTCTTGACAGCGGCATTTTTGGGCATGATGTATTATTTTGTGCCAAAACAAGCGGGTCGTCCTGTGTATTCTTACCGTTTGTCTGTGGTTCACTTTTGGGCGTTGATTTTTACCTATATGTGGGCAGGTCCACACCATTTGCATTACACCGCATTGCCTGATTGGACGCAATCTTTGGGTATGGTGTTGTCATTGATTTTGTTTGCGCCATCTTGGGGCGGTATGATTAACGGGATCATGACGTTGTCTGGCGCGTGGAATAAATTGCGTACTGACCCGATTTTAAAATTCTTGATTGTGTCATTGTCGTTCTATGGTATGTCCACATTTGAAGGTCCGATGATGTCTATTAAATCAGTAAACGCGTTGAGCCACTATACTGAATGGACAGTAGGACACGTTCACTCTGGTGCATTGGGCTGGGTAGGTTTTGTAACCATTGGTTCTTTGTATTATTTGATTCCACGTTTATACGGTCGTAAAGAGATGTATAGCACCAAATTGGTGGAAATGCACTTTTGGATCGCTACCATTGGTGTGGTGTTATACATTTCATCAATGTGGGTAGCGGGCGTGATGCAAGGTTTATTGTTAGGCGAATTGAATCCTGACGGTACTTTGGCTTATCCACAATTTGTATCAGTTGTGAGTCGTACCATGCCGTACTACTTAATTCGTACCATTGGTGGTTTATTCTATTTGAGTGGTATGGTAATGATGGCTTATAACGTTTACCGTACCGTAATTAGTGGCAAACCTGTTGATGCGGATATTCCAGCATTACCACAAAGTGCGAACCACTAAGAAAGGCAGCCTGAAAATGAAAATGCAACATTTAATTGAAGAAAAAGTTGGCTTTCTGATTGTTTTTACGACCATCGTGATTAGTGTGGGTTTGCTGGTGCAAGTTGTGCCTTTGGCATTTTCCAAAGAAGTGATTAATCCGATTGCTGGTGTAAAACCTTACAATGCTTTACAAGTCGCGGGGCGTGATATTTTTGTGCGCGAAGGTTGTTACAATTGCCATTCACAAATGATTCGTCCGTTTCGTGCAGAAACCGAACGTTATGGGCATTATTCTGTAGCAGGAGAGTCTGTGTATGACCGTCCATTCCAATGGGGTTCAAAACGCACAGGTCCTGATTTGGCTCGTGTTGGCGGACGTTATTCTGACGAATGGCATCGCGCACATTTATTAAATCCACGCGATGTGGTACCTGAATCCAATATGCCTGCATTCCCATGGTTGGCGAAAAATAAAGTCAATCCAGAAGAAATTGTGAGTCATATGAAGACATTGCGTAAACTCGGCACACCTTATACCGATGAAGAATTGGCAAAAGCCCCAGATGAATTGAAAAATAAATCTGAACTAGATGCGGTTATTGCTTATTTGCAAGGTTTGGGTTTGGCATTGAAAAACAAAAGGTAATCAATCATGGATTTGACTTGGGCTAGGGTATTATTTACTTTATTGGTATTTAATTTTTTCGTTTTGATGCTTTATATTGTGTATCACAAGCGCAATAAATCAGGCTATCAAGAAGTAGGGCAGAGCATCATTGATGACCCTGATACTCCTGCTGAAAATGTCCATTCAAATCCTGATAATGGAGCAAAATAATGGAACAATCACAATTTACAAGCCCCTTTTGGCATTACTATATTGTTATCATTGTGGTGTGTAGTATCCTTTGGGTTAGCTATCTGCTTTGGTCGCAAAACGTAGTCAAACACAAAAAAGACGAAGATGTGAAAACCACAGGGCATTCATGGGATGGTATTGAAGAATACAATAACCCATTGCCGCGTTGGTGGTTTTACATGTTTTGGATGACGATTGCATTTGCAATTGGTTATTTGGCACTTTATCCTGGTTTAGGCGATTTCAAAGGCATTGGTTTTAATGGTAAACCTTGGACAAGCCACAACCAATATGAAGCCGAAATGGAAAAAGGTAACGCCGATTTTCACCAAAACTATGGTAAATTCGCTACCATGAGTGTGGAAGAAGTGGCAAAAGATCCTAATGCAATGGCAGTTGGTGCTAATTTATTTGGTATTTACTGTATTCAATGCCATGGTTCTGATGCACAAGGCGCGAAAGGTTTCCCTAACTTGACTGACAAAGACTGGTTGTGGGGTGGTACACCTGAAAAAATTAAAGAGACCATTACCGATGGTCGCGTGGCAACCATGGCTCCTTGGGGCGTGGCTTTGGGTGGTGAGGAACGCGTAAAAGACGTGGCTAACTATGTGATGTCATTGTCTAAAATGCAGCATAATGAAGAGCGTGCTGCACGTGGTCAAGAAATTTTCAAAGCAAACTGCGTGGTTTGTCATGGCGATAAAGGTCAAGGCAATATGGCAACTGCCCCTAATTTGACTGATAATATTTGGTTGTGGGGTGGTACGGAAAAAGCCATTATTGAAACCATTACAGGTGGTCGTCATGGTCAAATGCCTGCTTGGAAAGGCTTTTTGACTGATGACAAAATCCATTTGCTGACGGCTTATGTATGGGGTAAATCTCACCCTGATTACAAAGGCTACCCACAAGATACCAAAGATTATGTTGGCGGTATTCCAACTGCAGAAGAGCCTAAAAAAGCAGCTGAACCAGCAGCATCAGCACCTGTGGTAGCGGTTTCTGCGCCTGCTGTTGCGGCTAGCGAACCTACACCTGTGGTGGCTGCATCTGAAGTGCAGGCTGCACCTGCTGCGGATAAAGCTGAAGTTCGTGTGGAAAATGGCGTAGTCAAGTTCTATTTTGCTGTTGGCAAAAGCGCGATTGCAGCCAATGCTGAAAAAGCCACTGGAGAAGTAGTTAAAGCAGCTAAAGCAGGTAAAAAATTGGTTATTAGCGGTTTTACTGACAGCACAGGTAATGCAGTTGCTAATGAGAAATTGTCTAAAAATCGCGCCCAAGCAGTTCAAGCATACTTGATTAAACAAGGTGTAAAAAAAGACAGCATGGTGTTGCGTAAACCAGAAAGCAGCGTAGGCGCAAAAGGTAATAACGCCGAAGGTCGTCGCGTTGAAGTGAAAATTCAAGATTAATTTTTGAATCAAATCAAATAAAACAGCTTTTTGTCTATACAGAAAGCTGTTTTTTTATTCACTAAACTTCAAGTCATTTGCCCCGAAATTTTGCCACTGTATTAAAATGCAAATTTTGCAACGAAAAATATCATGAATACACATTTTTCCCTTTTCAGGCTGCCTGAAACATTTGAATTAGACAATCAAATTTTAGAACAACGTTATCGCACACTCGCCGCTCAATTTCATCCTGATAAATTTGCCGCTGCCTCTGGTTTTGAGCAAAAGCAAGCCGTGATGATGACTGCGACACTTAATGAAGCCCATCGCGTGTTGCGAGATGTCATTGAGCGTGCTGCTTATTTATTGAAATTAAATAATATTGATGCAGACTCTCCCGAACACACGCATTTTGAGCCTGAATTTCTTATGCAGCAAATGGCGTGGCGTGAAACGTTGATGGATGCAAAATTGGAAAATAACGCCGCTGCCTTAACCGAACTTGCGCAAACCATCAACCAAGCACAAACCGAATTGCACCGAAATCTTCAGGTTGCCTTTTCCGAAAACCACTTAGAAAAAGCTGCTGAATTGGTGCGACAAGGTCGTTTTTTACAAAAATTGCAGCAAGAAATACACGCTGTGTAGAGAAAATAGAGAATTACTGGCAAGGCTTTGCAAAAAAACGTAAAATACACTTTTAAAAATTTTGAGTAATTGCCCCTAAAAGGAATCCTGAATGAGTAAATCTGTTGTTGTAGCCATGTCCACATCTGGCTTGGACTATTATCCGTTTGAACACGATATTCGTATTTTACGCTTGAGAGTAATTTTGGGTGATGAGACTTACGTTGATTCGCCTGAATTTATTGATCATGATAAATTTATTGCTTGGGTCAACAATAATCCCGACAAATTGCCAAAATCTGCGCCACCATCTAGTTTGGAATTGAGAAAATTTTTCTTAGGATTGCTTGATGAAGGCTATGAAGATGTCTTGGTGATTACGATGTCATCAGAATTGAGTAAAACGTATCAACAGGTTATTGATATTATTCCATTATTACAAGGTAAGATGCGTGTACACGTTTTCAACAGCCGTTCGGGTACATTTACCGAAGGTCTGATGGCTTTGGAAGCCGATAAAATGTTGAAAAAAGGTCATAGTATTCAACAGGTTTTGAATCGATTGGAAGAAATTCGCCGTTTGACTCATGTGATGTTTGGTGTAGATGATTTGACTTATTTGGTAAAAAATGGTCGTTTGTCATTTGCTTCACAGTTTTTCGCTAATTTATTTAAAATCAAACCATTAATTAATGTGGATAGAGACGGACGCGCTGTGGTTGCAGAAAAAATCATGACCACACGCCGTACAATGTTGGCGATTTCCGATCGCATTCGTCAAATTACGGCATCACGTGATTATTATGTGTTTACGCTGTATTCTGGTGATATGGAAATTCATCAAGAATTTGTAGATGTATTGGCGGAATACAATAATTTAAGCGGTTTGCCAGCGTATCCAATTAGCCCCGTGGTTACGGCACACTCGGGTATTTCGGCGTTTGGTGTGGGTTTGTTGCCTTTGTAATTGATGATTGACTTACCGTGAAATAAAGTAGTTATCTTGTACTATTTCGATTAGATTCAACTGGTTATAGTATTTTTCAGGCTGAAACCTTTGCAAAACCCCAAAACAATTTACTTGTTTTGGGGTTTTGCAAAGGTTTCGGTTTACAAGATACCAGCGTTTTCAGACTGCTGCCAATACGAAGAAGCCTGAATTTGTTGCATAAATTGGTGCATTTGTTGTGATACGTTTCCACTAGTTACTTGCGGCTGGAATGTGGACATGGCTTGTACCAATTTCTGCACTGCTGAAATATCCAATTCATAACCATCTGAAGTTTGAATTGTTTCAATACTGCGCGGAATAATGTTATACCAGCCTTTAATGACAATACTATCATTACGGTCTAAAACCTGAATGTTTAAGTTATTGTCTTGTCTGCTAAACCACAAATTTTGCTTATCAATGCCACGACCAAATTCCAACGTATCATTGCCAAAGCTATCGTAAATTTGGTCTTTACCATGACCCAAATCAAAGATGTAAGTATCGTTACCAATGCCACCTATAAGCTCATCATTGCCTTGACCGCCATAAAGCACATCATCGCCACTTTCGCCTGAGAGTTTGTCATTTCCCTTGCCACCATAAAGGGTATCATTGCCAATGCCACCGAAAAGTTTATCGTTCCCTCGTCCACCATCAAGGATGTCATCTCCGATGCCACCAATTAATTTATCATTGTTGATACCACCCACTAGCGTGTCATTGGCAAAAGGTTTGCCATACAAGGTTGAACCAATGATATTGCTAGGAGCAGCATCAGCAATATTGAGTGTAAGCGGTAACATAACTGATGCTTGATGAATATCCGTTGCCACAATATTGAGGTTCAGGCTGCCTGAAAGGTCAGCAGTACCGCTCAAAGTCTGAGTATTGGCATCGTATTGCAACCAAGCAGGAACGGATTCTCCATTTGCCATTTCCAAATGGAATTTCAACGATTCAGTTTCGTTGGTATCGGCATCACTAAATGTAACTGGTAAGTGATAAGTCCAATTTTCATCTACTTCCAATGATTGTGTATTCAGGCTGCCTGAAACCGTGGGCACACGATTAGTATTTTCTACATGAACTTTCCAATTAATAGAATTACTTAAACCACCACTATCGGTTGCAGTAATAATCAAGTCATAATTACCAGTATGGGGTAGTGATAGTTTTGTCATGGGTGGGATTGGATTTTCGCCATGCTAAATCGCAAACAAATCAACACACAAGACCACATCACGCCCCAAAATCAAAATGCAAAATTTCGCGCAAAAATGATTAAATTCCAATCAATTTTGCGCGATTTTTGTCATTAAACTATCAGGGAATTATCAGGAATGATTACGGGCGTATTGCACAATCCCACAGGTAACGTCCGTAAATCTCAAATTCGTGGCTTTCCATTTCGCGTAAGTCCAATGTTTCTACTGGATAAAACGCTTTGTTGTCGCTGATGATGCGGTAGGTGTGGCTGTTTACGCGCTGCAAACGTTTAATTCGCAATTCATTGACTTGTCTAAATAAATAAATGCCTTCTGATGTGTAAACACTTTGCATTGCCCACATGACTGTCCCTCTGTCTATGATGGTGGGGTGCATGCTGTCGCCTTTGACGCGCGTGCAGAAACAACGTGATGGCGGTACGCCCAGCACATCAAAAAATGATGCGCGAAACCACATGGATTCGGTATTGACGTTGTCCAGCATGGCGTAGCCGTTGCCTGCGCTGCCAAACACGTTGGTGTGGTAACGCACGGGGACGATGGCGCTGATGTCTTGCGATTTTGCCCACTCATCGTATTCTGACACCATTTGGCGCATGAAATCGGGTACAGGCTGGGTTGGCTGAATGGGCTGAACCGCTTTGGGTGCAACCACGGCAGGTGCATCATTACCCATTTTCAGCAAATGGGATAAGCCTTTTTTCTCTAATTCATCAATCAGATAACTTGGTAAGTTGTAAATTTTTTTTAATCCGTTTTTTCCACCTTGTGTAGGGACTTCATCATAATCCCATTTTTCTTTGTCGGCGCGATATTGAATACCTGCTGGTGTTTTAGGCAAGCGCAATTCACTACCTTGTTCGTTTAAATCTTTTGCCAACTCAACCAATTCGGCTGCACTTTTTTTGTATTTACTGCTCATTTTTACGCTCTTGCTAACTTTAAAGCTCTTGAATTTAACTTTAAAGTAATCTTTAAAGTTATTTTGAAAGTTAATTTAAATAGAAATCAAATATTTAATTAAAAATAGTCCAATTTCCCCAATAAATAGCTTGAAAGTTTTTTCTTTAAAGCTATAATGTTTACATCTCGCAAACGTGAAATGTAAACCATTTTACCTGATTTGTTGATTTTGTTCTTTAACAACTTGGAAAGCATCAGAAATAAGGGCTGAATTTATCCCTTATGGTTAGGAATAATGATGAAAAACATTGAACAGGCAGTCTGTATGGTTATGAGACGTACGGACTGCCGATTGAGTGTTTTTTGAAGTGAAAGGAAACCTATGCACCCTGAAATGATTAAAGCAAGGCTGCGTATGGCAGGTTACACATTGGCAGACGTAGCAAGAATGACAAATGTGGACGCATCAGCAGTTCGTTTGGCTTTAAGGAAGCCAAGTTTATCGGGCGAAAAAGCGATTGCAACAGTTATGCAAAAGCCATTACATGAATTATTCCCTGAGCGTTGGACAAAAGATGGTCAGCGCATTCGCCCACGTTATCGTCATTTATATGAAGAGGCAGCCTGAAAATGGAATTGAAATCACATTATGCTTTAACAGAGCTTTTGGCAATGGGGCTACACAATGTGCCTTCAACCATACAAGGCTGGCATTACAAGGCAACCAAAGAAAACTGGCAATTTTGCGAAGTAGCGTGTCAAGGCGGCAAAGGCGGTAAACGCCGTGAATATGCCCCACCGCCTGAAATCATGCAGCAAATTCGTGAGTTGTATAAAGCGCACGTTATGGCTCATGTCCCCATTCCCCTGCCTAAATTGTCTGAAACAACACCGCACAAGGAAGCACTTTCAGGCAGCACCCAAAAACAACGGCAACAAGCTGATGCGCGTGAAGCGGTGTTGGAAGCGATTGATGATTTGGTGGCAAAACACAAAAGTCAAAATCAGCCCATTAGCCGTGAAGAAGCCATTATTACTGCAATTACTTTGGCAAAAAGCGGTGAATATGAAGTGTTGGCAAAAACCATGCTGATGGCGTGTGATAAGCGCGGCGGTGGTGGCAAATTACCTGATAAACGCACGATTTATCGCTGGTTTGCCAAACGCGAAACGGCAGAAAGTTTAATGCCCAAAGTACCACAGAAAAACATGGTTGCCCCTACTTGGTTTGATGTGTTTTACCGTTTTTACAACTTGCCCAGCCAGCCCAGTGTGGCTTTGGCGTTCAAAATGTTTGAAGCACAATGGCGTCTGCAAGGTGGTGAGATGCCCAGTATTCATCAAGCCAGACGCTTGTTAAGCAAAATGGGCGTGGTGAAACGTGAGCGTGGCAGAAAAGGCGCAAAAGAGTTGAAAAACATTCTGCCCCATAAAGTGCGTGATTTTTGGCATCTTGAACCTGCCGAAGTTTATTCGGCAGACGGTCATCAGGTGGATTGGGAAGTGTTGAATCCATTGAGTGGTTTGCCATTTCGCCCTGAAATCACAACGGTTATGGACGTGGGAACACGCAAAATTGTGGGTTGGAGCGTGGGGTTTGCGGAAAGTCGGTTTACGGTGTTGGAAGCATTGAGCCATTCCAGTTTAACTGCCATACCTGCGATTTGGTATGTGGACTGGGGCAAGGGATTTGAAAACATCATGATGACTGATGAAACGGTGGGTTTGATGAACCGATTGGGCATTACGATGAAACATTCCATTGCCTACAACGCACAAGCCAAAGGTGCTATTGAACGGTCGCACCAGTTGTTTACCCATGCGGCAAAGATGTTTGCCACTTACATTGGCAAAGACATGGACGGCGAAGCCAAACGGCAAATGTTCTTGCAAACGCGCAAGGAAATCAAGTTGCAGGGGCATATCATCAATTCGCCTGTACCGACTTGGGACGAGTTCAAAGGTTTTATTGAACAACTGATTGCTGATTATAACGCTAAACCGCACCGCAGTTTGCCCAAAGACGGCAGCCTGAAACGGCATTTGTCGCCCAATGAATTTTGGGAAATGAAATTGGCGGAAATGTCCGAGCCACCAATTAAAGTGGCAGAAGATGAAGTGGCTTATTTGTTTAGACCACAAATTGTTCGCACTGTGGAACGTGGCAAAGTGAAATTGTTTAACAATGTTTATTTTAGCCATGATTTAACTGAGTTTCACGGTTTGGAAGTGATTGTGGGCTATGATGTGCAAGACGCTGAATTTGTGTGGATATTTGATGACAATCAACGCTTTATCTGTAAAGCTGAATGGCATGGCAACAGCACCGATTATTTCCCCAAATCGGTACGCGAACAAGCCAAAGATAAACGCGATGAAACACGTCTCAAACGCATTGAAGCACAAAAAGATAAGGTTTTAGCGGAGCGGAAACCTGTGCTTTTGGAACATCAAAGCAGCGTGAATTTGGGTGGTTTGGTGGTGGATTTGGCGCAAGCCAAGCGTGAGACAGAAGCGGTTTTGTTGCCACGCGCTGAAATCAAGCCCGAGCCGAAAACGGTGGAAGTACTGGACGCGGAAGGCTGGCATTTACCGAATACGGAAGCTGGACGATGGGCAGAGTGGTCGCGCTTGGCGGCTTTGTCGGAAGCGGATTTGTTGCGCGAACCTGAACGGGCGCAACGCTGGTTGGTAAGCTATACGCGCACGCCTGAATTTAAAGTCATGAATAAACAAGTGGCTTGATGTTGCTGCTCTGTTTTCAGGTAGCCTGAAACGAAAAAAACAGTCCAAATGTAGCGTTTGGACTGTTCCCTAAAACTTTTTTAAACAACTTGTGGAGTATTCTACCATGAAATTTGCAGAAATTACAAATTTGACTTTGGTTAAAGTCGCAATGGAACGTTTGACGAATCGTTTGGACGATTTGCCCGCTTTGGGCGTGTTGTATGGACCCAGTGGCTACGGCAAAACGACTGCCACGATTGCGGTCGCAAACAGTACGCAATCCTATTATGTGCAAATTCGCAGCGCGTGGAGCAAGAAAACGCTGCTGGAAAAGATTTGTTTTGAAATGGGTTTGCCAATTGCGAAAAACGCAGCAGCGTGTTTGGACGCGATTTGTGAGCAAATGGCAGCCAGCCAACGCCCTTTGATTTTGGACGAAGCTGATTATTTGTTGAACAAAAACGGCATGGTTGAGTTAGTCCGCGATATTTATGAAGGCAGCCAAGCACCGATTATGTTGGTAGGCGAAGAGCAGTTGCCGAATAAATTGAAGAAGTTTGAACGGTTTCACGGTCGCGTGTTGTCGTGGATTCCAGCGCAGCCAGTTAGCCAAGCGGACGCGGAAATTTTGGCGAGCGTGTACGCGCCGAATTTGCGGATTGAAGCAGATTTGTTGAAACAAATTGTGGACATGGCGAACGGCTCGGTGAGGCGCGTTACCGTGAATTTGGTTAATTTGGTGCAAGCGGCTGATTTGAATGGTTATGATTATGCGAATTTAGCCAGCGTGAGCAAAATGCAAGGCTTTGAGTTTTATCAAGGCGAAGTACCAAAACGTGGAGCGAAACCATGAAAGAACAGCCGATTGAAGCCGTGATGTGGCGCACTTTGAAGATTTTGCGCCGTTGCGATTATGACACTTTGTTGGCACACATCAATATGACGCACCCTTGCACCGACAGACGGTTGAGCCGTTATTTGAACAATGTAATTGAGCTGGGTTTTGTGAAGCATTCGGGTGGGGGTGGGCAGTATGCTTTACGTAAAGGCAGCCTGCGTATGACACCATCTGCACCTGCCAGCGCACCGATTTTTAGGAAAGGCGTGCAATATGATTGAGCAAGATTATATGTCTGAACAATGGTTTGAGTTGTTAATGAAACAGATTACCACAAAAACCATGCGAGTAGTGGCAGATGAATTGAATTACAGCAAAACCACTTTGAGCTTGATAATCAATCGAAAATACAAAGGTAAAACCGACCGTGTGCGCGATAAAGTGCTTGCGATTTACGCACAAGTGCATTGTCCTCATCAAAATCAAGTAATTGTCATGAGCGAATGCGTGGCATTGGCAACATCGTCTGCCCCTACGCACAATCCTCTAAAAATGCAGCAATGGCGAGCTTGCCAGCGTTGCCCAAACAAACCCGAATGTGGAGAAAAATCATGAGCTTTTTAGATTGGTATTTGAATTTAACGTTTTTGCAGGCTGTTTTGGTGTGGTTGAAATTGCTTTTGCCTGTGTTGTTTATTTTGACGGTTTGCGCACTGGTTGGCTTTTCGCTGAAACTGTTTTCAGGCAGCCTGAAAGTGCCAAAATTGCCCAACAATATTCAGCCCAAACGCGGCAAGCAGCCTGCTGAAAAACAGACCGCATAATATTTTTTTGCCTATTGTTTTTATTAACTATTTGATTTTATGGAATTTTAAAAATGAAACAATCCCAATTTAATCATCATTTATCGGTTGAGCAGCCTTGCGTAAAGCAGCAGCTTCTGCGCCAGCATCAAACACGCTTGGCGGCAAAATATGGAGTTTTCGGTATTCGCCCAACAGAAGCTCAAAAAAATCGGCTGCTTCTTCATACGCGCCCTTTCTTGAACAACTCTCTGCATAGCCGTATTGTGAAAGCAAGCTATTTAGCAGCGCGCCGTTTTGCAAGTGCAGCCAATGTGCATAAACAAAAAGGGGATAGTGTTCGGGGTAAGCTTTTATGGCTTTTTGCCGTGATTTGCCACCGCTTTTATAGTCTTCAAATGACTGTTTATGTTCGGCAAGCCAATTTTCAAAATTGTCCCAATCGTGAAGCACAAATTCATACACAAAATGGTGTTGCTCATCACTCAAATCCCACCAATCACGCGCCAAATCGTAGTTGAGTGCCACGCTTAAATAAGATGATGTTTCATATTTTTCCATAAGTTTTACCTAAATGGGAAATTGAAAAATGTCAATTTTAAATGATTTTAGCAAAATGGGTAAAAAATGAGTGAAACCGAGCTGAAATTCGCCAAACGTGCCATTGCCCAAATCGCCCAAATGGGTGGCGAACATACGCGCTTATTGCTTGAATACATTAAGTTATTTTCCAGTAAAGATAAGCCCTTATCGCTGGAAGAAACCTTTGAGATTTTGGTGGAAACGGCGAATTTTTGGGCAGATTACCCAGCCGAATTTTGGCAAAAAGCGGTGCAAAAATTGTTGTCGGACAAAGTTTCAGGCAGCCTGAAAACACCGCTTGATTCGCATGATTTGTTGCTGGAGGCGCTGGAAATTGTCCAGTCATTTCAAAATACTGAATCCGAATCGACAGCCGAAACAGCACCGATTGTCGCGCCGTCTGCGGTGGCGCGTGAACCGCCCGAACCGTTTATCTCGCCTAGCCCCGAACAAAAGCAAGCGCGACATGAATTAAATCAAAGCATGATTAAGAAATTGAATTGTAAAATTTTTTCCTGATTTTGAAAGAAAGAACCATGAGTAAAAAAATCAAAACCCAAGCCATTATGTCCGCGCAATCTCGCGCCGAAGTGGTGGACAACATCGCCCAAATGGGCGCATTGCAACGCGAAATTTTGCGCCTGAACGCCGAATTGAACGACCAAATCACACCACTCAAACAAGCGTGTGATGAAAAAGTCGCCAAATTACAAGCGCAAATCAATGTGTTATCCGAAAGTTGCCACATTTGGTGTGAAGCCAACCGCGCCGAATTGACCGACAACCATCGCGTGAAATTCGCGGATTTGTCCACAGGTGTGGTGAAGTGGCGCATCAAAAATCCGAGCGTCAGTATTTCGCAAAAAAATGGTGCGGAAGTGATTGACCGTCTGTTGCAAAACCCAAATTACAAACGCTTTGTGCGTGAAAAACTGGAAGTTAATCGTGAATTGATTTTGCAATATCCTGAAATGTTTGAAGATAATCAGATTTTAGGCATCAAAATCAAACGCGGCGAAGAGGATTTTGTGATTGAACGAATTTTGATGAAGTGGGAGCAAAAGCATGACAACGGTAACCATTCAATTAATTCAACTGGAATATGGCATTGGTGTGAGAGTAGAAGGTATTGACCGCGATATTGTTGACAAATTAATGCGTTGGGAAGACCCACCGTCATTGGAACACCTGAATATGGTGCAAACGCTGGGATTGCAAGCCTTGTTGAGCATTATGCAGGACATTCACAGCAATAAAGATGCCACATTGCAGACAATTCATTAAATCTTGTTTAATTGGAGTTTAAAACCATGAATAAAGCTGAATTAATCAAAACCATCGCTACTGAAAGCGGCTTAACCCAAACGCAAGCCAATGATGCGTTAAACGCATTGTGCAAAGTCGTAATTGATGAATTGTCTATTGGTGGCGAAGTGAATATTGTCGGTTTCGGTCGCTTTTATGTGGCTGAACGTGCTGAACGTATGGGGCGCAATCCGAAAACGAGCAAACCTGTCATGATTCCTGCCACTTGCGTGGCGAAATTCAAAGCAGGCAAAACGTTAAAAGACGCAGTTGCTTAATTTTTTAATCAAAATAGGCAATGTATTTTCAGGCAGCCTGAAAACACATTGCCTAAAAACAAAGGAAAAAATATCATGGCAAGAATGACTTACGAACAAAGGCGACAAGGCTTAATCGCCAAAATCCACGTTGCCAAAACACAGCTTGCGCTGGACGATGACAATTACCGTGCCATTTTGCAGCGCGTTACGGCAAAATCCAGTTGTGCAGAAATGAACTTGCAAGAATTGCAGCGCGTGATGGCGGAAATGGAGCGTTTGGGCTTTTAAACCGACCAAAAAATCCATTGGGCGCAAGCCATTGCATTTTACTGATGTATCTGATTTAATGGCGAAATTGGGTAAATTATTGCAATTAACCGAAAAATCATGGGCATACGCCAATGGTATGGCAAACAAATGTTCCAAAAAGACAACGTCAATCAATTAAATGCGGCGGAATTACGCAAATTAATTGCGGCGTTAAATTATCATTATTTGAAAGTGCAGGCGAAACAAGCAAAAAAAGCATAAAAAAATCCGCCAAACAACATGGTCGGCGGACGGTAAAAATTTAAACTAAATCAAATTATATCATAAACTTATCAGAAAGAAAGCCGACCATGAAAAACCTTTATTTTTTTGAACAAGATTTGCCTCAATTGTGCCGTACCCAAAAAGGAGTATAAAATGCAATTAAATCAAGATGATTTTGTTGATTTGAAGCACCTGCTGCCGCCAAGTTTTGCTGGCTTAGTTGAGGTGATTGGTTTGGCTATGGCGTTTGAATTGGTGGAAAAATTCGGCGGAACAACGTTCCCAATTGGCAAAAACAAAACCAATCAAGGCAAAGTGTTACATCATCTTTTGGCGGAAATCATCGGCGAAGACAATGCCGATAAAATTGAAATTGCATTAAATGGGCAGCGCGAACTTTATGTCCCCAAGTGCCAAGCTGCGCTGTTAACGTGCAGAAATCGTGAAATTCGCCGACAATTTGATGAGTTAACCACACGCCCGAATTATCCAATGACAGGCGTTTGCGCTGTTAATAATTTGGCGCGTGAATACCATTTGAGTGCGCGCCAAATATGGAATATTGTCAATAGTGGCGAAACCATGCAGCAGAGCTTATTTTCGTAGCTAATTTTCAGGCAGCCTGAAACTGGGAAACTGGTTTCAGGCTGCTTTTTTTTGTGGTGCAAAAATCAAAAAAAGATTTGATAAAGGAACAAATAGAACCTATAATTTACGCATCAACAACAAACCAACAGGAAACAATATGATTCACAAAGAATTAAGACGTGCCACTCAGCGTAAGGATTGGGATACAGTACAAAAACTAGAAAATATCCTAAACAGCAAAATAGACAGGCGAATTAAAGCAGAAACCTTGTTAAAAATCCAACAAGAACGCAAAAAAATGAACTATGATATGCGTTTATCATTCAGTCAAATTTTATTCGGTGCGGTGGGTGCAATGACGGCTTTGGTGGCAATCATCAAAAATTATCTAAATAAATAATAGGAGCAGCCTCGAAAGGGGCTGAATGAAACATGAAAAAAAGTGCATATTATCAAGAAAAAAAACAAATTGATGCAGAATGGAACAAGCTAAGTAAGCGAATGGACTGGGTGGTTAAATACCGCTTTAAAATTTGGCTGGTGCAGTTTACCTTGATTGCTTTGTTATTGTGGTGGGTATTGACATGACTTACCCCGAAATTGGGTACACGCCTGCCAATTTGCGGCATTGGATTGAGCAGCACGGCTTAACACAAGCGCAAACGGCTGAATATTTAGGTGTGCAAACGCGAACGGTACGAATGTGGCTAACAGAAACAGATAAAACCAGCCACCGCGATATGCCGTTGGAAAAATGGAGATTATTGCAACAATATCAAAAATCTGAAGTGTGATAATGGCTTGTTGTTGATGGAAAGGCAGCCTGAAACTGGGAAACTGGTTTCAGGCTGCTTTTTTTGTGTGGCTGAATTGAAGTGTTATTAGAACGGTTTGGCTGTTTTTCATGACAAAATGACTGCAAAATTAAACAACTGGATTGATAAATATGAATGAAACTCAACTCGCCCAACAGTCCATCGCGCAAACGCTGGCAAACAGCGCATTTTTCGCGCATATCCGTGAAAAATTGTTTTCAGGCAGCCTGAATCAAAGTCAGGTAGACGGCTTAAATTTACTGGTGCTTTCATCGGTGGAACAAGGCTTAAATTTGCAACAAATCGCGTATGTGTTGGCAACCGCTTACCACGAAACCGCCCGAACCATCAAGCCTTTGGAGGAATATGGCAAAGGCAAAAACTACGATTACGGCAAATGGCAAATCAACAGCAATGGCGTGAAATATTGTTTCAAAGATGGCTCGCGCAGTTCGGTTTACACGCAGGACGAGTGTCCGCATTTGTTTTATGGGCGCGGTTTTGTGCAGCTAACTTGGCGCAACAATTACGCCAAAGCAGGCGCAAAAGTGGGTGCAGATTTAGTCACGCAACCTGACCTAGCCACACAGCCCGAAACCGCCGCCAAAATCATTGCTTGTGGCATGGCAGAAGGTTGGTTCACAGGTAAACGGTTGGCAGATTACATTACTGATAGCCGTTGCGATTATGTCGCTGCTCGCCGCATCGTGAACGGTACCGACAAAGCAGATTTGATTGCTGGCTATGCACGGATTTTTGAAACCGCTTTAAACGCGGTTTAAAGCCAGTTTAAAAGCTATGGAAAATTTCAAACAAGGTGGCGCAAACCTACCACCACCTGCCCCCCAATATCGCTCGCACACGGTTTTACCGCCACAAAGTCCCCAAATCGCGCCACAAACCGTACAGTCCGAGACTGTTTCAGGCAGCCTGAAAAAATGGCTCGGCGGAATGGTCAACAATCCGACTACAGGCGCATTGTCGCATGACAAAGTGTGGGCAAACGTGGCGGCTGGCGTGATGACGTATCAGTTTGCCACAGGCACACCTGCCGAATGGCAATGGTGGGCGTATGGGGGCATGGTTGGCGGCTATGGGCTGGCACGGCGAGCGATTGCAGCAGTACAGCAAACTTCTGAAAAGAAAGAGAAATAATGCTTTTGTTTTTATTAAAAAAATACCGAACAGATTTGCTGATTATTTTGCTTGTATCTGTTTGTGTGAGTGCATTGATGGGACTGGGCTACCATTTTGGCAGCCTGAAAACAGAACATCACTATCAACAAATCCTGCTCAAACAAGCGCAAGAACATCAAGCAAAACAATCAGTTTGGCTCAAACAAGCCGAACAAATCAGCCAACAACAGCTTGAATTTCAAAAGCAAAGCGAAATTCAAGCCAATGAATTGAAAAAGGAAATTCAAAATGTTATTGCAAAAGACCGCGCTAACGGCACTCATGATTGCACTTTTGGCGAGTACAGCTTGCAGCACTACAAAAAATCACTCGGTTACGAGTAAACCTGTGCCACAAGCCTTGCTCGTGATGCCACAACGTCCCGAACCGCCACAAAACGGCTCACAAGAAGCGATTTTGACTCACGCGGTGGCATTTGGGCGTTACGTGAAAAATTTGGAAAATCAATTGCGTGGCTGGATTGACTGGGCTATGGAGCGCAAACCATGACCTACTGGCAACAAGTCAATCGCGTACTTACCAAACATCGCGCCAAAATGGAAATGGGCAAAGCGCAAGCCAAGCGACAAGAGCGGTTTGTGGAATGGGTGGAAAGTGTGTTGTACAAAAACCATGTTCGCCACGACCGCTTTGTAAACGATGATTTTGATGTGATTTTTTACTTGAATGGTTTTTCAGGCAGCCTGAAAAGTTTGTTTCCGCATTTTTGGGTGGAAGAAGACGGCGCGGAATGGGTCATGTGCAATCCGAATATACCTGAAATTCAAGTGATTATCCGACTGGAGGCAATGCCATAAACGCACAACAATTTCTCACAATTGAATGGGCGTTTGGCTTGGTTATTAGTATTGCGATTACGTCTTTGTGGCGTTATGTCAATTCGCAAGCCGAAATAGACAAAGAATTAGCGCGTGATATTAAGCACTTAACCACAAAATTGTACGAAGTGGAAAAAAGCTACCAAAGCAAAGACGATGCCCGACGCGAAAGCGAAGAAATCAAAAGATTGCTCAAAGAAATCAAAGATGATGTGAAAGAAGTCAGCAACCAAATCAATCAAAAGGCAGATAAATCATGCTCGTAAACCAAGACCCAATATTGCAAGCCTTAAAAGAAATTCAGGCAAAACAAGATGTAACCATTGCCAAACAAGACGATTTGGAAAAACACATCAAGCAAATCCACGATGATTGCAAAAAAACCGCGCGTACCAATGGCGCGGTAGCAGGTGCGGTGTCGGGTGGTTTGGTGGCAACGGGCATCACTTTAATCAAAGCGAAATTTGGCATTTAGGAGACACAATGGCGCACCCAAAAGAAAAACGCGATTTGGTTCGCCGTAAGTATGTCTTTGAAAATCAACCATTAGAATTGGCAGCGACTTTTTCAGGCGTGCCATTGGCGACCGCTCGGACATGGAAATACGCCGCCAAAGAACAAGGCGATGATTGGGATAAAGCGCGTTCTGCTCATTTGTTTGCAGGTGGCGGCATTGAAACAGTTGGGCAAACCATGCTGGCTGGTTTTTTGGTGCAATATCAATCTACTTTTGAAGATTTGGAAAAAGCAGAAAACATTGCCCCAATTGAAAAATCCAAAGCATTAGCCAGTTTGACCGATTCATACCTCAAAGTCATCAATGCAACCAAAAAAATGCTACCCGAAACGCAGGCTGCTGCTGTGGCTGTGCTGGTCGTGGAAGCATTATTGAATCACATCAGCGAAGTTTATCCCGATAAATTACAAGATTTTGCCTTGATTTTACAAACTTTTGGGACTGTCATTGAAAGGAAATTCGGTGGCTAAATTCAGCGAAAAAATCAGTTTAACCGAACTGAAAAAACGAATGGCGCAGGTGCGCGAAGAAGCCCTACAACGCATTGAATTGCATGAAATTGAGCTGTCCAACGACCCAGCCGAAATCGCCAAACGCCGTGCCATTGTCTTGAAAGGCGATGAAACGGCGTTTCGTTTTTTCTGCAAAACGTATTTGCCGCACCATTTTCCCGATGGCACGGAATCGCTGTTTCATGCGTGGGCGTACAAAACGCTGCCTGAAATGACCGCAGAGCCTGAAGCCATTTCACAATCGGTTGCTGCACCGCGTGGCGAAGCCAAAACCACGCAGGTGGTTCAGGCGAACAGTTTGTTCAATGAAGTTCGCAATGTGAAACACAATACAGTTATTGTGTCGGACACGGAAGAGCAATCCGATGAAATCATTGAAACAATTAAAACCGAATTGACCGATAATCCCATGTTGCGCTTGGATTTTCCCGAAATATGTGGACAAGGTGCGCGTTGGCGCATTGGCGAAATTTTGACCCGACAAGGCAATAAATTCAAAGCCTATGGTTCGGGTCAGAAAATTCGTGGTGCGAAAAAGAAAAATAAACGCCCCGATGCGGTTTATTTGGACGATTTGGAAAATGAAGACCATGCCGAAAATCCGCGTTTGCGCGACAAATTAGAAAAATGGATTGCGCGTGTGATTCAGCCACTTGGCGAAGCGGGCAGCAAAATTGACATCATTTATGTTGGTACAATTTTATGTAAAGACAGCGTGTTAGCGCGGATTATGAAAAATCCGTTTTGGCGCAGCGTGCTGTTTAGCGCGATTGTGAAATACCCCGAGCGCATGGATTTGTGGGAAGAATGGGAAAACATCTATCGCAACACCCCTAAAATCAATCAACAAAACGAAAAAGCCGCCCATGCTTTTTATCTGAAAAACGAAGCGGAAATGTTGCGTGGTAGCAAAGTGAGTTGGGTTAAACGCCCATTACTGACTTTAATGAAAATCCGTGCGCGAGATGGCTTGGCGGCGTTTCAATGCGAGTATCAAAACGAACCGAGCGACCCTGAAAGCGAAATCTTTTCAGGCTGCATTGACCAAAGTTACTACCGCACTTTGCCACATGATGTGGTGTTTTATGGCGCGGTAGACCCATCATTGGGCAAAAAAGGCAAAGGCAAAGACCCGAGCGCAATTTTGGTTGGTGGCTATCAAAAAAGCACGGGCATTTTGTATGTGGTTGAAGCCAAAATTAAAAAGCGTGTTCCCAGTTTGATTATTCAAGATGTGATTAAATTACAAAAAGAATACAACTGCCAGCTTTGGGCGGTGGAAACCGTGCAATTTCAAGAGTTTTTCAAAGATGAATTGGTCAAAGAATCTGCGAAACAAAGCGCACACGTCCCAGCCAAAGGCGTGAAACCGAATACGGAAAAAGAATTGCGCATTGAGAGTTTGCAACCGCATTTTGAAAACGGTTTCATTAAATTATTGCCTGAACAGCGCGAATTGATTGCCCAGTTACGCCATTTCCCCAATCACGACCACGATGACGGTGCAGACGCGCTGGAAATGTTGTGGAAACTGGCGACCAGCAACAGCGCAGGCAGCAGCATTGAGCCAATCTCCATGTATGACAATTGTCCCTATTGATTTTAAGCGGTTTCAGGCAGCCTGAAACGTTTAAACCTCATTTAAAACGAGTTTAAAATGGCTAAAAAAGACAAAAAACACAAACAGCCCATTCAAGCGATTCAGATGGAGCAGCTTGTTCAAGACACCGCTTACGCGCTCAATGCCTTTTCAAGCAGTGGTACAGATGAGTTATTGAATTTATTGGGTTTGTCGCGCCAACAGGTTTATTCAGCTGTGATGTCGGACGATGAAGTGGATTCGTGTCGTGAAGACATTGTTTCTGCTTTGCTTTCAAGCAACTGGCGTTTGTTTGGTGCAGAAACCGATGACACACAAATGGACAAACTTTATCAGTGCGTGCGGCGCAATTTGCCTAGCATTGCCGAGCAGGTGGTGGTGGCGAAATTGTGCGGTTATGCGGTGGCGCGTTTGGTTTATGCGCAAGATGAGGACGGTTTTATCTCATTAAAACAAGTGATTAGCCGTCATGATGAATTGGACAAATACACACCCAAATTCGGCAAACTCATCTACAACGGTCAAAACGGCGAAGAAGAAACCGAAACTACTTATACTCATTTGTTTTTAAACAATAAAGCCACGTCCAAAAATCCAGCTGGCGAAATGGCTATGGTGCGGATTTACCCAGCCGTGATGTTACGCAAAGAAGGCTGGCGTTACGCTTACCAATTTGCACAACGCTACGCCCAGCCCATGCTCATCACCAAAACCGATGGCGACAAAAACGAAGCCGCGCGTAAAACCCACACCGTCAAAAATGGTGGTGCAGCAGCCATTGGCATTGAAGAAGAGATGAAGTTGCTGCAAAACACGGCGGACGGCGCGTTTTTCAGGCAGCTGGAACAAATGGCAAATGCGCGGATTCAGAAATCCATTTTGGGACGCGTCAAAACCAGCGAGCTGCAAACAGGCAGTCGCTCCGCGCAACAGGTGGAAAGCGAAAGTGAGAAAAATCGCATTGGTGCGTATTTGCTGTTGTTGGCGGACGCTGTACAAAAGGTTGTTGATGCGTTGATGGATTTGAATGCCGTTTATCATCAACCGATTAAAGTGAAAGGCGCATTGTGGTTTGAATACGAAACCGAAATCAAACCCGACACCAACCGCGCCGAGCGTGATAAAAAATACTTGGAAAGTGGCAATTTGGAATTGACCGAGCAGTATTACACGGATATTTTAGGCTTTGAACCCGAGCATTTTAAAATCAAGCAAAATCAAGATAGTGTAAAAGCTGATACAACTTTATCGTTGAATTTGTCGGGTAATCAAAATGATTTCAAGCAGCCTGAAAGCCAATTATCCGCCGACCAACAAATTATGCAACCGAAAATCCACGCGATTTTATCCGCGCTTGCCAGTTCAGAAAATTTCAATGAATTCAATGAGAAATTAAATAATTTGGATTTGTCGGTAGGCGACCAAATCTTGATTGACAAATTGGTTTGGCAAAATTCACAAGCATGGTTGGACGGCGCAGGCAGCCTGAAAGGTTCGCAATGACTAAACCATTGATTCACTTTAGTAGTTTGCTAGACCGTGCGGCATTTGAACATCTGCAAAACAAAACGTTGTTGCCCAGTTTCAGCCACTACGATGTGTGGTTGTATGAGCATTCGGTGGGTTTTACGGTTGCCAAGATGATGGACATGGATTTGTTGGCAGAAACCAAGTCAGCAGTGGTATCGGCATTGGAAAACGGCACGGATTTTAGAGATTTCAAAAACCGTTTGAAGCCGTATTTGATGGCAAAAGGCTGGTGGGGCGAGCAAGTGATGCTTGACCCTGTGGACGGTGTCGCCAAAACGGTGCAGCTGGGCAGTACGCGGCGTTTGCGCGTGATTTTTCAGACCAATTTAGCAACGGCTTACGCAGCAGGGCAATGGGCGCGGATTCAGGAAGACAAACAGATGTTCCCATACCTAAAATACATTGCCAGCACCGCCGAGCATAAACGCCAGTCCCACATGACTTACTACGGCAAAATTTGGGCAGCAGACGACCCGATTTGGCAGAGCATTTTTCCGCCCAATGGCTACGGTTGTCAATGCACGGTGCGCCAATTAACCAAAAAGCAAGCCCTACGCGAACGCAATGAAGACATCAACAGGCAGCCTGAACGTTTTACCGAACAGCAAAAAATCAATGCCCAAAACGGTGTGCTTGATGATGGCACGGACGATATTCAGTGGGTGGATTTTACCAATCCGCGCACAGGTCAAACCGTCAAAATTCCGTTTGATGTTACGCCGACTTTTGCACACAATCATGCTGCACGTTTGGCAGATGTGCAAACACTCGCCGAGCAAAGGCATGGCAAGGGTTTTATCCGTGAATTGGCTGATACTTTAATTACTTATTTAAAAAGAAGAAGACAGCCCCTTGAATTAACTGAAGGTGGTGTGTTTGCCAGCAGTGCCAATTTGATTAATGAGGGCAGATTGCTTTACGAAACCCATATTGCTGTCATGAATGAGGCAATTAGGCAGGGTAAACCGCACGAGGGTATTATAGAAATCATGCGGCGTGAAGGTGTGGAGCTGGGTGGCGAAGTGCGTGTTAAAGGGCACGATGAAGCCATTTTGCAAGAATTTATTGAAGTGATAAAAACCTATCCAAAATCGTGGGTGGAAAAATCCAATGAAGTGGGTGCAATTGTGTTGGAAACAGATAATTTACGGGCTTTTCATGTCAAACCAATATTGAAATCTCAACGCGATTTTGATTGGTTTAAAAATACTAGTTCTCTTGATTATCAATCATTTAAACGCGCTTTTAAAGAAAATATGGTGCAAGATGGGGATAGTTTGATTTTAGCGAATGTTGCCCCAAAAATATCGCGTAAATACCGCCTGATTACACATTTACACGAATTTGGGCATCGTTTACAAGAAGTGATGCCCGAATTGGAAACCTATTTTGACCGATTATTTAAAGAGCGGACGACCAAAGACAAAATTCAAAAACTCAATGAAATGATTGGAAAAGATTGGTATGATGATGATGAAAGAGGTTTGCGCGATGATTTTCCCAATGAATATTATGGTAAAATGTACAACAAAAGTCGCAAAGACCCACAAGCATTGGAAATGCTGACCATGACTTTTCAGGCGTTATTGGGTGGTAATATCAAAGATTTTAAGGAAATTGAGCGTAAACCCGATTTTTTGTATTTTGGTTTAGCTTTATTGGTGAGATTTAAACCATGAACAATTTTACATTTATTTTGTCCCGAAAAAATCAAGCAATTGGTCAGATTACTTGGTTTTGTGGTGGAGATGATGGTAATGGCGCATTACAAGGCGATAAAAATGCCGTTAAACAATTACAAGATGCCATTGAATTAGCTATTCAAGAAGAATGGGAAGGTGCATATCCACGTCCTTGCCGTGCTGTTATACATGACCCATTGAATTATATTGATGAAATGGTTACGGTATTGGAACAGGCTGGATTTGATGTGCCGATGGTGTTGTATCCATATACTGCTCAAGCACAAAAAGAGCAAAGAGAAAAGGATAAGCAACTTTTAGCTGAAGACCCACCTCCTTTTAAGTTAAGAAAGTGTTATTAACCACCAACTGATTTTCAGGCAGCCTGAACCCCAAAACTCCCACTTGAAACATGAAATTCAAGTGGGATTTTGTTTGTCTATTTCAAAAATCGCCGTTAAAGCACTTTTTAAAGCGTTTGAGCGCATCTAAAAACTTTTTCATATCCAAACCTACCCAAATCACTTATCGCGTTTTTAGCGCAATTTAGCGCGATTGAAATTTAAAACAACCAAACAACCACTTCCCCCATTCGTCAAAATCTGAAGCGATTTTAAACAGGTTTTAAACAGGGGTGCTGTGATGTTTGACAAATCCTCACACCGCCCATCGTGTCAAAAATGCGATTTTGGGCGGTTTTTTTGTGTCTATTTGTTTTCAGGCTGCCTGTTTGAAATCAATCAAGAAAACTATTTGACTTGGCTGTGATTAAATGATGACTTCAACTATTTCATTTCAATCAGAAAGTCATTTTATGGCAATTGTCCAACTGCAATTATCCGTACCCGAATCCGCCACATTCGCGGAGCCGTCATCAACCGAAAAGCCACGCCAATTCACAGGCGTAGCGCATTCAGGACAGCCTTTTAGCAAATATGGCGAGCGTTATGTGGTGGACTTGTCCAATATCCAATACCGTAACCCAATCGGTGTCCTATTGGAACACGACTCCGACCGCAAAACAGGTGTGGCAAGCCTTAATTTAGGGACATCGGGCTTGCACATCACAGGAACCTTATTGTCAACCGAACATGGCAACCATGTCGCACAAACCGCCAGCGAAGGCTATCCATGGGAAATGTCCGCCCGAATCCAATCCGCCCGACAAGAAAAAATCACGTCAGGCGAAATTGTCGTCAACGGACAAACTCTTGCCACGCCAATTGTGGTGTTGCGTGATTGCATGGTGCGTGAAGTGTCGTTTGTGGCGGTGGGTGCAGATGCCTATACGTCTGCCTTGATGTTGTCGGACGGCACGGAATTTTCGCCTAATTTGCATTTATCTGATTCCAAAAATCCTCCTACTCAAACAAAGGATGCACCCAACATGACTCCCGAAGAACAAAAACAATTTGATGATTTGAAAAAAGAATTGGCGGAAACCAAAGCCGAATTAGCCAAAGTTCTCAAGAAAAACCAAGTCGATAAAAAATTATCAGCGGCTGGTTTTCAGGCAGCCGAGCATGGTTTTGCTGGCATTACCAAGCAGACGTACAACGTGTTGTTGTCGTTGAATGATGATGCAGCACTGGATGCGTTGGTGGGCGATTTGAAATTGACTGCACCGTCCACTAAGCCGTCATTGCCCGAATCTTTGACCGCAGACAAGCATCAACCCGACTCTTCAGGCAGCCTGAAGTTATCCGCCGAAACCAAACCCACAGCTTTGGGCGGTTATCCGATGGTTTGATTTTTAATGTGAATTTAAAAAGGGTTTAAACATGGAAGTTTTAGGTTTGAAAGTCAGTGATATTTTGATTGCGGAAGTCTCATCTATCACGCGAATTGAAGTACCAGCCACAACAGGTTTAAAAGCTGGTCAACTGGTGGATTATCCGTTGCGTGGTCAAAAATTGGTTGCGCTGACTGATGAGCGTAATGGCACGGTACAAATTCAACCGCACAATTGCATCATCAATTTGGCATATACGCCGATGAGTGAGATTCAGGCAGCCTTTGCTGTTGAGGCGCACTCTGACGTAGAGGGCAATGTGATGTCTGTTGGCAATCACGATGCGCTTGAGGCTTTGCAAAAAGCTGGCGATAACTACGGCGTGATGTATCGTGGCACGCCAAGACCTTAGAACCTGCATTCACAGCCAAGCGCGATGTCTTTTTGCGCCATTTAGCACGCCTGTTGCGTTGAATTTCACGCTAATAGGAACGCTATTAGCATGAAATTCGCCTGACAGTCGTACCAACTGGAACAAAAATCCATTTCACGTTGGCTATGAATACAGGTTCTTAATTTCAAAGGAAATCAATACAATGAGTGTAACCCATAACAGTGCATTTAGCACCCAAAATTTAACCGCAGCCATCAATCAAATTGAGCCGACTCCTACGCAAATTCGCGAATTGGGGATTTTTGAGCCGTACTACGGCACGAAAAAAGTGGCGATGATTGAATACAAAGAAAGCGGTTTGTCTATTGTTAAAAATTCGGCACGTGGCAAATTGGGCGGCGAGGCAACCGACGCGTCTCAACGAAAAGCCGAATATTTTGAAGCCACGCATTTGACGGTAACGGACAACATCTTAGCAGAAGATTATCAAGATGTTCGCGAGTTTGGCGGCAACGAATTAACCAATTTTAAAAACGTCATCACCGAATACCAAAACAATGCCAAATTGAAATTAGAAATGACACGTGAGCATTTAATGCTGGGCGCGTTGCAAGGCAAAATTTTAGACAAAGATGGCACGGTTATTCATGATTTATATGACAAATTTGGCTTGAAGCGTCCTGCTGAAATCTCTTTTGACTTGAGCAAAGATGACACGAAAGTGGGCTTAAAAATGGACACCATGCTATCGGAATTGCGTCAAGGATTCAAAGGAGCGGCGGTTACGGGGTTTGTGGCTTTGTGTGGTTCAAAATTTTTAACTGAACTCAAGTATCACAAAAGCATTGAACCGTTGTACACGCGCTTTCGTGATGGTGCGGTGTATCGCGAGAGCAACGGCATTAATCCGATTGAATTTGAACACAATGGCGTTAAATTCATTGAATACACAGGGAATTTTGGTAGCAAAGGCGCGAAAATTGCCACCAATCAGGCGATTTTGATTCCTGTGGGCAAAAAATTGTATCTGGAATATTTCGCGCCTGCGGACATGGCGGCGGCTGTCAATACTAAAGCTTTGCCTTATTACTCAACGATGGACAAATTGGGCGGTAACCATGATTTAGGTGTGAGTTTGCGTAGCCAGTCTAATCCGTTGCCGATTGCGTTGCGTCCTGATTTGATTCGTATTTTGACGGTGTGATGATGAATGCGGTTTCAGGCAGCCTGATTACTCAAGCCGATTTAGTCCAACGCTTTGGCGAGCGTGAGCTGGTTAATTTAACCGACCGCACCGCCAAGCGCGAAATCGTACCTGACGTGCTGCAAAAAGCCCTCAACGATGCTGAAGCGGAAGTCAACGGCTATTTGCGAGCAGCAGGTTTCAGGCAGCCTTTTGCGCCAGTTCCTTACGCGTTGGTGGTTAAAACGTGCGATGTATGTCGTTGGTATTTGTATGAAAACGGCATTCCTGATGTGGTGCAAAAGCGTTATGACAACGCGATAGCGTGGTTTAAGTTGCTGATAAAAAATCCGTCTATTTTGGGTTTTGATGCAGACGGCGTGGAAGAAGTCAAGGCAAGTGGTGGCATGGCTGTTATCCCGAATGAATTAAAGGACTGGAAAGATGTTAACAATCACTTCTGACGATTTAGGGAACGTCGGACAAGCGTTGCGCCAGCTTTCAGGCAGCCTGAAAAACACGCGTCCGTTGATGCGCGGTATTGCCACGCTACTGGAAAACTCTACGCGTAAACGCTTTGAAACCAAAACCGCGCCCGATGGCTCACGTTGGGCAAACTGGACACCCAGTACCCAACGCGCTTACGCCAAACCGATTTACCGCCAACGCAACAAAAAACGCTATGTTGCGGCACTCAAACCGCGTTCTAAAGAACGGTTAATGCGTGATTCATCGCGTTTGTTGCGTAGTTTGACGCGCCATGCCACAGCCAATTTGGCGCAAGTGGGGACAAATGTGGTGTACGCGCCGCATCATCAATTTGGCACAAAACGCATGGTGGCGCGTCCGATGTTTGGGCTGTCGGCGCAAGATAGCGCGGATATTGTGGATTTATTGCACGATTTTGTACGCGAACAATGGGAGCAAAGTTGATGAATTTATTTGCTGTTTTGCCATTACTCAAGGCGCGGCTGGCGGATTTGCCTGATGTTCACACGGTTCAATCCATTCAAGAATTGGCGCAATTGTTGGAGCAACGCGACATTCAGCCAATAGACAACGCGTTATACGTGGGTTTGGACGGCTACGCGCCGATTAACCAAACGGCTGGCAACAAACGCATGAAAAAGAAACGCTTAAGTTTTAGTGTGATTTTAGCTAAACAATTTTATGGTGCGGTTGACGTGCCGCATGAGGACATCGCCACAGGCGAGATGTTGCACCGAATTTGCGCGAGTTTGCAAGGTTGGCAGCCTGAAACCGCCGACCAACGCCCCATGACGATTACGCCGTTTGATGAAGTTCAGGCGGTTGAGCCGCTGTATTATGACAATTTTGCGTTGTATCCGTTGCGTTTTGAGACAGAAATTTTAATTAATTATTCAAAGGATTAACACATGACAAAACAAGACAATGATAATGGTTTGCTGCTGGTCGGGACGGGCTATGTTCGTAACCGCCGCATTTTGGGCAGCATGAAAGAGCAAATTGGCAACTTGATTTCATTGAAATTAACCAGTAAAGCTGAAACCAAAGTCCGCAAATCGCGCATGAAAGAAAGCGCAGGCAACGCATTGGACAGCGTAACCATCAAAGATGCAACCGAAATTGCGTTCGGTTCGGACACGTTCAACAAATTGACTTTGGGGATGGCTTTGTCGGGTAAATCCATTGAATTGGACACGGCAGCCGCCAACGTAGCCGATGAAGTGGTGCGCGTAACCGCTAAGGACGCATGGCTGGATTTGGCAAAACAGAATATTGACCGCGACAGCGTGAAAGTCAAAAACGCAGCAGGACAAGCCGTTAAATCTGAATACATTGAATTAAAAGATAATTTGGGTTGGATTAAAGTGTCGCCTGAAGCCGATTCAATTAATGTGGGCGAAGAGATTAAAGTGTCGTACAAAACCCGTGCAGGCGGTGGGATTCAGATTGAAGCCAGCACCGAAACGGATTATGACTTTGAATTTTGGTTAGACGGCTACAACGCCGCCAGTCAAAAAAACTTCATTTTACACATTCCCAGCATGGTGGTTGCGCCAAACAGTGAAATTGACTGGTTAAGCGATGATTTCGCCAAAGCCGAATTCACAGGAACGGCGGTACTCGTAGATGGCAACAAAGTACCATATTCTTATCAAGAGTTTAACGCTTAAATAGGCGTTTCAGGCAGCCTGAAAACTGGGTAACTGGGTTTCAGGCTGCCTTAAATAACTGCCGCAAAATTATTTTCAGAGAAAAATCATGTCGCAATCCAATATCACAGCAGGTATTCAGATTACCGCGAACGTGGACGGTATTCAAGAAATCAACAATTTGAGTCAAGCGGTTGATGATGCCAGCGAACAAGTACAAGAAATGCAGCGCATCGCCGCAGCCAAAACCACACTGGGCTTGGACGTGGACGACCATGCACGCGCAGAAATTCAAAAATTAGACAAAGCATTTGATGATTTGAAGCGCAGCGGTGGCTTATCGCAAGCCGAATTGGCGCGTGCTGCTCAATTGCACGCGCAAAAAGTGGGCGAATTAGAGCAAAGTTTGAAAAGAACCAAGCCATCATTAGCTGATATGACCAATGGCATTCAAGGTTTGGTGGGGGCTGGCGGTGGTTTGGCGTATGTAACCAACGAAGCGATTAAATTTGAAAGCGCAATGGCGCAAGTCAAAAAAGTAACCGATGCCACGCCCGAGCAAATTAACGCGCTTTCAGGCAGCCTCAAAGAAATGGCAGGACAATTGGGCATGATGCCCGATGAATTGGCGCAAATCGCGGCGGCTGGTGGGCAAATGGGTTTGGCGTTTGACAAGCTGCCGCAGTTTACCCAAATGACCGCGCAAATGGCAAATGCCTTTGGCATCAGCGCGGACGCGGCTGGCGAAATGTCCGCTAAAATCAGCAATGTATACGGCTTGCAAATCAACGAAATGGCAGAGTTGGGCGATGCCATCAATGCACTGGGCAACACCACTGCCGCCAAAGAAAAAGAAATTGGCGAAGTGTTGATGCGAATGGGCGGTAATGCCAAGCAATTTGGCTTGCTCAAAGAAGAAGCGGCGGCGTTGGCGGCGACTTTTGTCAGCTTAGGCAAATCGCCCGAAGAGGCTGGCACGGCAATTAATGCGTTATTGTCTAAATTGCAGAACGCCAAAATCGGCACGAATGACTTCAAAGACGGTTTGAACGCGTTGGGTTTATCGGCTGAAGAAATGGCTGCCAACATCGCCACCAACCCACAACGCGCCCTAGATGATTTTTTGCAACGTCTTGATAAATTAGACAAACAAGCGCGTAGTGAGATTTTAGGGCAGATGTTTGGTGCGGAATATTCTGATGATTTGGCGTTGCTCACAGGCAGCCTGAAAACCTATACCGAAGCGGTCGCCACTGCCACCGACCACACCAAAAATTTTGGCGCAATGCAACGAGAAGCCGACGCTGCACTCAACACCACCGAAGGCAAAATGAATCAAGCCAAAGCCGAAATTGCCAGTGCCGCCATTGAGTTGGGTAATACCTTGCTGCCGATTATTCAATTGACTGCGAATGTCATAGGCGATGTCGCCAAAGCGGTTACGTCAGTATCAGAGCAATATCCCGTTTTGAGTCAAATGGCGGTGTTGTTTTTGGGCGCGAAAATGGCGAGTGAGGGCTTGAGTGCGTCCTTGAAACTGTTGGGCGTGGACAGTGAGACCAGTTTTGGCAACACCAAAAAATCATTATCCGAACTCAAAAAAGAGTTGAAAGACGCAGCACAAGCCGCTAAAGAAGTCGGACGCGACATTAAAAACGCAGTCAAAGGCAATTTAGACGATATGTCCAATAATAACAACGCCATCAAAAAACTTTCAGGCAGCCTCAAAGAAATGGCAGCCATTGCTGCTGAAGCCTTTGCAGCGTTTGAAGTTGGGCATGGCATGGGGACTTGGTTGTATGAAAATGTTGGGTTTGCGCAAAATTTAGGCGACAACATGGCAAAAGTCATTGCGTATATGGACGCGATGGTAACCGACCGTACGTTTGAAGATGTGAACCGTGAATTTCGCACCACCAACGAATTAGCACGTGAATTAGAAAAAAATCAAAAAGCCGCCGCCCAAGCAGCTGAAAAACGCAAAGCCACTGAAGCCCAAGCGGCTGAAGCACAAAAAGCCAAATTAGCCGAATTACGCGCAGAATACAGCAAAATTCAGCAAAAATACGATGAAGTTTCAGGCAACCTGAAAAAAATGGTAGATGATGGCAAAGCCAATACCCAAGCCTATCGCGACCTATCTGCCGAACAAGCCTTGCTGGCTGGCAAATTGATGCAAAGCCAACTGGCACTTAAAGACTTCAGCGACAACAACACCGCCAACACCGCACAAACTCAAGCAGCTTTAAACAATCTAGGCGTAACAGCGGAGCAGCTTTCAGGCAATCTATCCAAAGCAGCCAGCGCAAGTATTGCTGATTTTGCCACCGCAGCTGCCAGTATTGGCAATCATGCCGAGCAAATGGCAACCGTGTTTCAGGCAGCCGTAGAAAAAATGGACTCGCCCGAAGCCTTGTTCGCGCTCAAAAATAGCCTGTCCGAAGCAGGCGCAAAAGCAGGTTTAACCGCTGATGAGATTAATCAAATCGCTGCCCTTGCGCCACAAGTGGGACTGGGTTTGGCGCAAATCAGCAAACCGTTGGGCGATGCCGAAGCCGCCGCCACCGCGCTGGGTGTGAGTTTAGAGAATGCCTTGTTGTTAGGCACAACAGGCGCAATGACCACTGCACTGGGTCATTTTGACAAACTAACCGCGCAACTGGACGGCTTGAAACAAAACGGTATCAACACAGGCATGGTGTTACGCGAAAGTTTGAGCAAACTAACCGATACCGCGCAGTCTGAAGGCGATATTGACGCGTTGAAATTTAAAATCAATCAATTGGGTGAGACAGGCAAACTGTCCATGCAAGACGTGGAACGCGCTATTTTGGCAGCCGACCAAAAATTGAATCAATTGAAACAAAATACCGACCCCACCGCACAAGCTTTTGAATCATTGGGTATTCAAACGCGTGAAAGTTTGCGCTTGGCTGGCGAAGAGAGCCGCCAAGCATTTGAATTGGTCAAAAACAGCGGTCAGGCTACGGCGGCGGATATTCAGGCTGCCTTTGCCAAAACCGCGCAATCCATGCTGGCAAGTGGCGATGCCCAACAACAAGCATGGGTTCAATCACAAGCCGCTGCCTACAACTATGCGGTAACGGTTGATGCGACAGGCAAAGCCAGTCTTCAGGCAGCCGCGCAAACCCAACAAGCAGCCGATACGCAAATTCAAGCACATCAACAAGTTACCCAAGCGGCGACCGAATCCGCACAAGCGCAAAGCCAAGCCGCCAAAGCAGCTGTGGAAAATGTGGAAAACGTGGGCAAGGCAGCCGAATTCAGCCAGCATAAAATGTCGGATTTAGGCTCAAAAGTCCATGAAACGCTTAAGAAAATGGGGGCGTATGCCACGTTTGGCACGGCTTCGTGGGCTAACACGCTGCGTAGCGTACAGGATATGTACATCAACATCAATCAAACCGTCCAACGTTTGAACGAAGAAACCGAAAACGGCGGCAACATCGCCGAACATTTGGCACGCGCCGAACTCATGGCAGCCAATAACGCTAGAAAATTAGACAAAACCACGTTGAATAATTTACACCAAGCGATTGATAAAGCGCGTCAAAAAATGCAACAACTGGCAGACGAAGCCGCCAACGCACGCAAAGAAGCCGAGAAAGAATTGCTCCGCGCACAAGGTCGTGATGGCGATGTGCAAAAATTAGAGCAACAAGAGAAACTAAATGCGCTCAAGCGAAAACAAGCCCAAGCGCAAAAAACAGGCAACCGCCAAGCGCAAGACGATTACGCGGCTGCCATTGCTGCCCAACAAGCCGCTTACCAAGCCCAAGCAGAGCGTGAAGCCGAACAACAACGCCAATAATAGCCGCCACCTAGCTAGGCGGCACGATTGTATCATTTGTATATAGGATAGCGCAAAATGCTGAAATCATTAAAATATCAAAATATTCATTGTAAAAGAAAAATTGGTGAAGTCATGGGTACAAATTACCATATTACGCCATTCTCAACTCTATCTAATTAAGATATGGCAATTGAATAAAAAGGGGCATAACCCCACTCTTAAAGATACCCGTCAAGATAATCCGAAAGAGAGACAGTTATGCCCCAAGACGAATTTATCATTAAAACGTATCTAATGGTAGATGCTTTATACAATCAGCTCGTTCAAAAACCATTAAGACAAGGTGGCTTTGCACCCAAACTTTCAGATTGTGAACTGATTTGTATGGAAATTGTTGGCGAATTTCTCGGTATGGATACCGATAAAAAAATTTGGCAATATTTCAAACAACATTGGCAAAATTGGTTTCCCAATTTAGGCTCTTACCCTAATTTTGCCAAACAATGTGCCAATTTGTATTGGGTTAAACAACAAATGCATCAAAAAATCACTGCAAATTGGTGTGAGCAAACAGAGTATTATGCAGATGCCTTTCCTATTGCAGTCTGTAAATTTGCCCGAGCTAAACGCCATCAAAATTTTCGTGCATATGCGACGTTCGGTTATTGCGCTTCCAAAAAAGAGACCTATTATGGTTTTAAAGGTCATCTTTTGATTACTCGCTCAGGTATGATTAAAGCCTTTACTTTTACAGCTGCCAATGTTGATGAACGGCAGGTATTACCTGAACTTTTAGAAGGCAAAACAGGGTTTGTTGGTGCGGACAAAGGGTATTTAAGTTCTGAATTAAAAGATGAAATGAAACAAAGCCATATTAATTTACAAACACCTTATCGTAGCAATATGAAAGATGACAGAAGTCCTCAATTTCTCAAATGGCTAAAAAATAGTCGCCGTATGATTGAAACAGTTATTGGTCAATTAACAGAGAGATTTAACATGGAAATAGTTCGTACAAAAAATCTGTTTCACCAATCTAACCGTTTTATTCGGAAAATTTTATCGCATAATTTTTGCTGTTTACTGAATCAACAAATTCAACACCCAATTACTCAATTTGCTGGGTTAATTGGGTGTTGAGAATGGCGTCATATTATCATTCAATGTCGCCGTTGTAAAACGCGCAATACGTTTGAATCCAAGTAAGTTTTTTCGCGCACCGAGCGTGCCTAACCAACGGTGCGTGTGTTTTAAACAAGCACACGCACCGTTTTCTTTGGAGTACGCATGAATTACACACAAGCCCCCTTACCCTTTACAGGGCAAAAACGCCGATTTTTAAACCACTTTAAAACGCTTTTAAAACAGCAAATTCCGAATGATGGCGATGGCTGGACGATTGTTGATGCCTTTGGTGGCTCGGGATTATTGGCTCACACCGCAAAACAAGTTTTACCAAAAGCGCGTGTGATTTACAATGATTTTGACGGCTATGCCGAGCGTTTGCAAAACATCAATGATACCAATCAATTACGCACCATTATTGCCGATTTACTGGCACATTATCCGCGCAATCAAAAGCTGCCTGAAACGCTGAAAAAGACCATTCAGGCTACCTTACAAACATTTGGCGGCTATATTGATTTGGATTGCATGGCGAGTTGGCTGTTGTTTAGAGGTCGGCAAACGACTGATTTAAATGATTTAATATACAATCATACTTAATTTTAATAATGTGCGATTGAGTGATTATCCCAGCGCGGACGACTATTTAGACGGCGTGGAAGTGGTGAGTAAATCGTATCATGAATTATTGCCTGAATTTCAAGATAATTCAAAGGCTTTACTCGTGCTTGACCCACCCTATGTTAGCACCGCACAAGGCGCGTATCGCAAAGCTGGCTATTTTGGCATGGTGGAATTTTTACGCTTGATGAGATTGGTGCGACTGCCGTTTGTGCTCTTCTCATCAACACGGAGTGAACTGCTTGATTATTTGGATTTGATTGTGAATGAAAAGGCAGAAGGTTGGCAAAATTTACAGGATTATCAAAAAATTAGCGTTCACATTACAATGAATAAAACAGCGCATTACGAAGATAATATGATTTACAAATTTCAGGCTGCCTGAAAATAAAAAACCGTTTCAAATCATAATTATGTGCTTTGAAACGGTTTGGTAGATGGTAGATATTATGCATCAAAAAAATAAACACCCAGTTTGGAGCTAGGTGCAGATGTTAAAATGCTGTTGATGCAAAAGCAGGTGCATTTTTTATTTCTTCGCAATGCAAAAGCTGGCGCGTCCTTACAGTTTCTTCGCAATGCATAATTGCTCTGAACTGCACTCAAATCTAAGAACCTGTGTTCATAGTCAACGTAAAATGGATTTTTGTCCCAGTTGACGCGAATGCAAGGCGAATTTTATGCCAATAGTGTTGTTCATCTATTGGCATAAAATCCAACGCAGCAGGCGTGCTAAATTATAGGGCAAAAAAACACCACGCTTGGCTGTGAATACAGGTTCTTAATTTTAAACGACTATAATTAAGCAGTTGCAATTTCAAAACTGTGCGATACTTCCGCCGCTTTGCTCAACATAATAGACGCAGAACAATATTTTTCTGCCGACAAAGCCACCGCTTTGCCAATAGATTCTTCTTGTAAATCATGCCCAATCACTTTGAAATGAATGTGGATTTTCGTGAATACACGCGGAATCGTGTCAGCGCGTTCGGCTTCAACTGTGGTAATGCAATCCACCACGTTTTGACGTTGCTTTTTGGCGATGTCCACCACATCAATACTGGAACAGCCTGCCACGCCCATCAACAATAATTCCATCGGACTTGCACCGCGTTTGGTGCCTTCATCTGGTGATGTGCCGTCTATTACAATGGAATTGCCGCGTTCATTGCTAGCGACAAAACAGCGTCCATCTACCCATTGGCTGGTGATTTTCATTTTTAAAAATCCTTATGTTATAGTACACGACAAAAAATAAGTTGGCCACAATTCAACCGAAATACAGCCTGAAAATATTAACCATCAAGTTGATTCAGTTTTTTTTCTAATTCTTTAATTTTTTTACTCATTTCATTTAAATGTTTGATGTGAACCGCATTTTTCGCCCATTCACGATAATTCATTGGGGGGAAAATGCTGGCGATGTGTTGCTCGCTTTCGGTGATGCTGTGCGTGAGTGCTGTACCGCCACCGATAGTGGTTTTATCGGCGATTTCAATGTGTCCGACTGTGCCAACACCACCACCAATCACGCAATAATTGCCAATTTTGGTGCTGCCTGAAATGCCAGTCATCGCCGCAATCACAGTATGTTCGCCAACTTCGCAGTTGTGGGCGAGCTGGATTTGGTTGTCAATTTTGCTGCCATTACCCACTTTGGTATCAGACAACGCACCACGGTCAATAGTGGTGTTTGCGCCCACTTCCACATCATCACCCAATGTAACCGCGCCTGTTTGCGGAATTTTGAACCAGTCCTTGCCTGTGAATGCCAAGCCGAATCCGTCCGCGCCAATCACTGCGCCCGAATGAATTTCCACACGTTTACCCAATGTACAACCGTGATACACAGTAACATTAGGGTGCAACACGGTATCATCGCCCACACAGCAACCGTGTTCCACAACCGAATTGGCTAAAATTCGGCAACGTTCGCCCAAAACGGTGTGTGCGCCAATATACACATTTGCACCGATTTCGCAGCTTTCGGGGACGTGTGCGCTGTCTTCAATCACGGCGGTAGGATGGACACCTGCCGTGGCAACCACAATGGGGTGGAACAATCGCGCCACTTGTGCAAAATAAAGATAAGGGTCTGATACAACAATTAAATTTCTATTTGGAAATAATTCCGCTGACTTTTCAGACACAATAATTGCACCTGCTTTACTCTCCAAAACTTCTTGTTTGTATTTGGGGTTGGCGAGAAAAGTGATGTTGTTAGCGAGTGCTTGTTCGGCTGGGGCAATGGATTTAATGTATACATTATTACCACGCAATTCACCACCCAACTCATAGATAATTTGTTGTAAAGTCAGCATATTTATTCCTTATATTGAAAAATCCGAATGAATCTACCCTATTTTTCAGGCAGCCTGAAAAAAATGACACAAAACCTGTACCCACGAAACCACCAATGAATACAGGTTATTAAAAAATTTAGCGCCCGTCTAATAATTTAATCACACGTTCGGTAATGTCATACTGTGCGCGAACAAAAACCGCTTCTTGTACAATTAAATCAAAATGTTCCTGCTCTGCCAAACGGCGAACAATCGCATTTGCATTTTGCTGCAACGCAGCAAATTCTTCGTTGCGGCGCAAATTATAATCTTCCAAGAATTTAGCAACCGCCATACGATTTTGTACCAATTTGGTTTCCAATTTTTGCTTATCGTTGGCTTTCAGGCTGCCTGAAACCAATTTTTCGCGAATTTGATTATTTTCTTGTTGCAATGCATTGATTTTTTGTTGCTGATTGGCGAATTCTTTTTGCAGATTTTGTTCAATTTGTTGTGCGGTTTGCGACTCGCTGTACACACGAGCCGCATTCACATAACCAAATTTCATGTTTTCCGCCATCGCATTCAGGCTGCCTGAAAGCAGCAACACACTGGTCAATACTTGACTCAAGCGATGTGTCATATTTCAATCCTTAGAATTAGAATACTGTACCCAATTGGAACTGGAAGCGTTGAACCTCATCACCATCTTTTTTCTTGATTGGATATGCGTAACTCAATTTAATGGGGCCCATTGGCGAAATCCATGTCAAAGCAACACCAGCAGAGTAACGCAATTCTTCTTTAAAGCTAGATTTGTGTGTTCCTGTACCGTAGTAGCCGCCATGTGAATAGGGATTGGTATTGGGGTCGTATGTGCTGGAGGTGTAAGTTTTGCCGTCCCACACGCTGCCTGCATCTGCGAACATACTCAAACGAACAGATTTGTTGTCTTTCATACCTGGGAATGGGAACAACAATTCAGCATTCAAATTGGCAACATAATTACCGCCATAAGTTTCGGTGGTGCGATAGCCTTGTATATCATAATCATAGGCTTTCGGACCCAATGACCCTGTTTCAAAGCCGCGTACCGAACCCAATCCCCCACCTGTTTGTGCATAAATAAATGGCACATTTCGGGTTTTGCCGTAGCGTCCGCTGTAGCCCAATTGCCCATTTAACATCAACGTGAAATTACGGTTTAATGGGAAATACCAAGTTTGTTGATGGCTGGCTTGATAATATTCCAAACCACTTCCAGGTAAAGCAGATTCAGCATTCAAGCTGATGCTGTAGCCTTTGGTAGGCCAATATGCATCGTCTGTGGTATCGCGATACCAACTCAAAATACCTTTGTAAATCCAATTGCTTGCACCATGTTCATCTACATAGCGGCGATAGCGTGCAGGCGATTGCGAGAACAAACCCACTTTAATATGTTCCACGCCCAAACCCAAATTCACACGGTCGTATTCGGTAATCGGAATACCCATCACAGCTTGTCCACCAAATCGGGTAATTTTATAGCTGCGTGGACTATTGTTTTGTTTATACGGATTATAATTATTACCGAATAAACTGTAACTCATACTCGCACCATCGGGCGTAAAATAAGGGTCGGAGAACGACATATTTGCGCTTTGACGCACTTTGCTACGAGAGACGCTCAACGAACCCGATTTACCCGTACCAAATAAATTGGCTTGTGAAACACTGCCTGCCAACACCATACCATCGTCTTGCGACCAACCTGCGGAGGCGTTCAGGCTGCCTGTATCGCGTTCCTTAACGACAACGTCTAAATCCACTTGACGTTCATCTTCTGAAGTGGGCTTACTTTTCACTTCTACATTTTCAAAATAACCCAATTGGCGCAAACGCTGAGCAGAACGATTGATTTTGCGTTGGTCATAGGTAGCGGATTCCATTTGGCGCATTTCACGGCGCAAAACTTCATCACGCGTTTTGGTGTTGCCTGTGATGTTGATTTCGCGAACCGCCACGCGTGGACCAGAAGACACATTCAAACGCACATTCACAACATCATCAACGCGTTGCGATTCGGCCTGCACATCAGCATAAGCATAACCTGCTGATTGCATATCCAATTTCATTGCAGACATGGCAACTTTCAGGTCATCAAAATTACTGATTTTGCCTGCTTTTAATTTGGCAACGTGTTTCAATAATTGTTCGGCGGGTACTTCTTTGTAATCGCCACCCAATTCAAATTTACCCCAACGGTAACGTTTACCTTCGTTCACTTTGATGGTAATGGTTTCACGAGTTTTGTCATCATTCAATTGGCGTTCAATATCGTCCAAATCCATGCTGAAATCGTAGAAACCTTTGCGGTGATAAAATGATTCCAAACGCGCTTTGTCTTGGCGTGCTTTTTCCCATGAGAAAACGTTGCTTTTGCTTAACCAAGAAAACAAAGTGCCATCGGTCAGACCAATTTGGCGCGACAACGTGGCATCGCTAAAATGTTCATTGCCTTCAAATTCAATGTGTTTAACGCGAGTGGTCTCACCTTCATCAACATCAATGGTAATCGCCACACGATTATTGGAAAGTGGTTGAATTTCGGGGGTAATTTTGACGTTGTTTTTGCCTTGTTCTTTGTAGGCTGCATTGAGTGAACGCAAAGCCAAAATTAAGGCTTCTTGGCTGAAAAAATCGCCTTTACCCAAACCTGTAGCAGATAAAGCATCAGTGGCATTTTCTTCATCATTTGATTTATCAAATGCTGCCATTTTTTCATCATACGATTGTTTAGATTGTTTCGCGCTCGATTGGCTGACTAATTCATCATCACTTTTCGCCACGCGTCCGCGTATCTCAGAAATACGCTTCAAAATCGCATCATTAGATAACGTTTTAGAACCTTTAATGGTTACATCGCTGATGATTGGGCGTTCTTTCACAGTGGCGATAAGCATATTGCCGTTTTGTTCCAACAATACACTTTCGTAAAAACCACTGGCGTGTAAATCACGGACAATTTTCTCGCCTATTTCATCGGTGTACATATCGCCTTCTTTGACTGGCATCAAAGCGCGAATGGTGTCTTCTGATGTGTGTTGTTCGCCTTCAATTCGCATTTCTTCAATGCGAAAGCTATCTGCGTAAACAGGTGCAAATGCACCCATAGCCAGAAGTGCAAAAGGAATTTTCTTTAAATTCATATTATTATCCAAATAAGCGAGTAATATCATTGAAGAATGCAAGCATCATCATCATCAACATGATGGCAAGCCCAAAACGCAAACCAAGTTCTTGGATACGCTTACTCAATGGTCTGCCGCATAAAAATTCGACAGTATAATAGACTAAATGCCCACCGTCCAACACAGGGATAGGCAATAAATTCATCACACCCAAACTGATGCTCACCAATGCCAAAAACTCCACATAAGGCTGCCAACCAATTTGTACGGTTTGACCTGCCACGTCTGCAATGGTCAAAGGCCCAGAAATATGGCTCAATGATGCTTGTCCCAGCACCAATTTACCGAAAAATTGCAAAGTCATGGTGGAATATTTAACCGTACGCTCCCAGCCCAATTTCAAAGATTCCGCCACGCTCACATCATAATGATGACGCACTTTGTCTTCCCATGCTTTATCGGTAGCTGCTGCCACGCCGGCACGTCCAATAATTTGACCGCGATTTGGCAATTCTACGCTTTCAGGCAGCAGTGTCGTTTGAAAAGTATGATTCTGACGAACATAGGCAATTTTCAAATTTCGCCCCGCATTTTCACGGACAACTTTGCTCCAATCTTCCCATTTAGGTGTGGCGATACCATTTACCGCAATAATTTGGTCGCCCACTTTCAAGCCTGCTTTGGCGGCTGCACTGTGTGGTTGTACCATGCCAATTTGATTAATTAATTGATACGCGCTGATGCCCAAACTGGCTTGACGTTTGGCAACCAGTTCGGCTTCGGGTGTGCCAGCTGCGTCTATGATACGTTCAACGGTTTGCCCTTGTGCATTTTTGACGTAAACGCGAACGCTGCCTGCTTCCAAATTCAACACCATCTCGGTTTGTGCGTCTGCCATATTTTGCACGGGTTTGCCATTCACACTGATGATTTGGTCGCCTGCCTGAAAACCTGCACTGGCAGCAATTGATGGCGAATGCACCGTCCCCACATACGGACGAATTTCAGTTACGCCCCCCATGTCAAACGCCAATGCATACAACACCACCGCCAAAATCAAATTGGTTAATGGACCTGCGACCACCACCGCAATCCGCTTCAAAGGATGTTGCTTATCAAAAGCATAAGGCAAATCTTCAGGAGCAACCTCGCTTTCACGTGTGTCCGCCATTTTCACATAACCGCCCAACGGTATCGGCGCAAGACACCATTCAATATTGCGCCATTTTTTCGTGTAAAACGGCGAACCAAATCCCACCGAAAAACGCAACACCTTAATCCCACACCAACGTGCCACCAATAGATGCCCCAATTCGTGTACGCTAACCAACAATAAAATAGCAAATAAAAACGCTAAAATGGTTTGAAGTAATGACAAATCTATCCCCTAAATAATGAAAGGACTACACGTCCAGCCAATCAAATTCACAAAATATTTTTTCAGGCTGCCTGAAAACAATCAATAAAACGGCTTCGCATTGTATCAGATATTGTGTTAAATAATGTTTCATTCACAAATAAAATACATAAAAACAGCACTATAACCATACAGGCAAAGGCACGCGCATCAACCCAAAATGTTCTGGATAATCCGCACCCGCAAAATACAACCCATCTGGCATAAACGTGGGAGGCGCATCTAAACGACTGCGTTTTTCAATCAATTCCGCAAACTCATTCACACTCAAACGACCACTTCCCACATACACCAATGCACCCACAATATTGCGTATCATGTGATGCAAAAACGCATTGGCATGAAAATCCAATTTAATTAAATCACCCATCGCTTGAATATCAATAGAATACATGGTTTTAATTGGCGATTTCGCTTGACATTCTGCCGCCCGAAAACTGGAAAAATCATGTTCACCCAGTAAAAATTGACAGGCAGCCTGAATATTATTTATATCTAAATTATAATGTGTCCAACCAGCTCGTCCCACCAAAAGCGGCGAGCGCACAGGTGCAAATTGCAGCACATACCGATATCGCCGCGCAAACGCATCAAATCGCGCATGAAATTCAGACGCAACCGCTTGGGCGTGCAACACCGCTACATCGTTTGGCAAATGCGCATTCACGCCGCGAACCCACGCACTGATGGGACGATTCGCATCGCTATCAAAATGCACCACTTGCGCCGTCGCGTGAACACCAGTATCGGTACGCCCTGCGGCGGTTACTTTAATCGGTTGCTGGGCAATAACAGACAAAGCATGTTCCAACGCCGACTGAACAGTAGGAACATCAGCGGTTTGTTTTTGCCAGCCATAGAATGCGCTGCCATTGTAGGCGAGCGTGAGAACGTAACGAGTTGTCATATCATATTTTTAATAAATAAACTTAAGCAATGGCATCTTAATTAAACAAATCCAACAAAAGATAAGTTTTCACAACGGTTTCAGGCTGCCTAATCATTCAGGCAGCCTGAAACCATTTTTTTAAAGATAATCTTTGTCGTAATGAGAATACGGTGATTCAGGTAAATCATTGTGATAAACCAATTGGTTACGCAACCAACGAATCGCATCAGCCAATTCACTCGCCACCAAACCAATCGGACCAATATGCAATTGCGCCAAAATATCCGATGCCGCACCATGTAACCACACCGCGGCAGGTACGGCTTGCTCTGCGGGAATGCCTTGCGCCAATAAACTCCCCACCACACCAGCCAATACATCACCTGAACCAGCTGTCGCCAAACCTGCATTACCAGTCGGATTGACCAATAAAAAACCACGCGCCGATGAAATCAACGTATCATGCCCTTTCAAAATCACCCATGCCCGATAGCGCGATGCCAATTCACGCGCCGCCCAATCGCGACTGGCTTCAATACGCTCTACACTCACATTCAACAAACGTGCTGCTTCCCCAGGGTGTGGCGTTAAAACCAAGTCGGTGCGTTTGACTTGGTGTGGAAAAAATTCCGAATAGTCGGCTAAAATCGGCAACGCGCCCGCATCTACCACCAATTGCGATATCGAGCTATTCCACAATGCTTTTAAAATTTGAATGGCAACATCATTTTGACTCATGCCACAACCAATAATCCAAGTATCCACTTGTTGATGATAATGCGTTACCATGTCCACCGCATAATCCACCATAATTTCAGGATATTGATGAAACACAGCAGGTGTATTGTGCGCTTGATTCAATAAACCTGTCAGCACTTTACCGCAGCCCGAATACAACGCCGCCGAACTTGCCAACATCGCAGCACCGACCATGCCTTTGTTACCGCCAATCACACCGACCGTACCAAATGTCCCTTTATGACTGATTTCGGGACGTGGCTGGCATAAATCGGGATAATGCTCGTGGGCATATTTTTGATAATTTTCGGTATTAATTAGGGCAGTAGAACGATGGAACATGATATTTCTTCTTGTAAAATAAAGACGTGGTATGTGGCTATAATGATTGCCCAACGAGACAAATTCACAAAATAAAATCTTCAGGCTGCCTTCAATATACACAACAATTGATTATTTTAAACTTTAAAATCAAAGTAATATAAGTAAATTATTATTTACTCTTCAGGCTGCCTGAAAAAATCAAATAAAATAAATATTATTCTAACACAAGCAACAAACAAAAAAACTGCTTGAATACCCAAGCCATTCAAGCAGTTTTATTTCATAAATAAATTAATTAAGCACGTTTGCGGAATTCGCCAGTACGCGTATCAATTTCAATTTTGTCGCCATTTTCAACGTAAGACATCACTTGAATTTCAGTGCCACCCACCAAACGAGCGGTTTTCATCACTTTACCAGACGTATCGCCTTTGACAGCAGGCTCGGTGTATTCCACTTCGCGCACGATAATGGTTGGCAATTCAACAGAAATTGGATTGCCTTCGTAGAAAGTTACTTCGCAATCGTCTTCCATGCCGTCCACAATGAATGGTAAAGCATCGCCAATGTTTTCGGCTTCAATTTCGTATTGATTAAACTCTTCGTCCATAAACACATACATGGGGTCAGCGAAATAACTGTATTTGCAATTTTTACGTGATAATACAATCACATCAAATTTATCATCGGCTTTAACGATGGTTTCAGATGCTGCGCCAGTGAGCAAATTTTTCAATTTCATAGACACTTTAGCAGAAGAGCGCCCACCTTTGATGTATTCGGTTTTTTGCACAACCATAGGGTCGTTACCAATCATAAATACATTACCAGCGCGTAATTCTTGAGCGGTTTTCATGAGAATAATCTTTCAATAAAAAAGTTGGAAAATGGTTAAAACGGCGAATTTTAACCGATTTTATATACCTTTGCAAAATACCGTCTTGGGTGTCATAAAATCTTTTTCAGGCTGCCTGAAATATTGATGTCGGTACTGTAAAAACCAAAATTTAACTGATGCGTTGAGATTTTTGATGAACACCGTATTTACCATATTTTTCATTATAAGCATCGTAGCTGTAATAATTTTTTGCGCTACGTTCCACGCCATTCAAAATCACGCCATTAATTCGCACGTTACCCGCTTCAAAACGCGACACACACGCATCTAATTCACGCAAACTGGTTCGCCCAAAACGACTCACCAACAATCTGATGCCAGCATATTGCCCCATCACAGCAGCATCGGTTACCGCTAAAATCGGTGGGGTATCCAAAACCACATAATCATAATGTGCATCTGCCCATACCAAAAATTTTTCTATTTTTTTGTTTAATAATAACTCTGATGGATTTTTAGGCGTATTGCCACCACTAACAAAATGCAAACCAGCTAGATTGGTTTTCCAAATATTATGGGTGTACTGAGTATCACTGCTCGCCAAAATTTCCGCAAAACCTTCGCTAGATGGCATGGATAATAAATGATGCATATAACCTTTACGCATATCTCCATCAATTAACAACACTTTTTTACCCGCTTGCGCCATCAATACCGCCAAATTCGCCGCTACAAACGATTTCCCTACTTCCGGAGTCGCACCCGAAATCATGATGACTTTGTTTACTGCACTCATGCTGCTGAAAAACAAATTGGTACGCAAAGCGCGTAAAGCCTCCACCGCAATATCGGTCGGGTCTTTCAACACCAGCATACTGTTAGAACGAACGTATTTTTTCTTACTGAAACGTTTCAACGCACTGTCGCGTTTTTGTTGTGAATGCGATATTGGAATGCTAACAATCACGTCCAATCCCAATGCTTCAATTTCATCTTCATCATGAATACCTTGATTTATAAATGATTTAATTAAATAAAATCCCGAACCAAACAACAACCCAATCACCCCCGCCAACAACACAATAATCAATTTTTTCGGTTTAATCGGTTTAGGAGGCGTGGCGGCAGAATCAATAATCCGCACATTGCCTTCCGAGCTGGCTTTCAGAATATTCAATTCTTGTTGTTTGCTTAATAATTGCACATAAATGCCCTGATTGATTTCCACATTTCGCGTCAGGCGAATAATGTCTTGCTGCATAGAAGGCATTTTGGTGATTTGATTATTTAATTTGGCTTTGGATTCATTCAAAATTTGAATTTTGTCTCGCAAAGCTTTTTGCGATGGGTGTTCACGCGTGTAAACTTCATTTAATACAGCCTGTTCAGTACGCAAATCAACCAGTTGCATTTCAATTTTATTCAAACTTTCCAGCACGCCTTTGGCTTCTTGAGGCACATCAACCGAGCCACTTTGGGCGCGATATGCATTCAACGCATTTTCCGCTTCTTGCAACACATTTTTTAAACGCGGTAATTCTTCATCAATAAAACGCAAACCATTTGAGGCAGCCTGAATATCTTTATTGCGATTTTCAGCCGCATAATTTTGCATGATTTGATTCAAAATGGTTTGAATAAGCGTGGGATTGGTACCGTTTAGTGTCAAACCTATCATGGGACTGTTTTTGCTTTTTGGCGCAACGTTTAGATTTTTATTGATATTCTCAATGCTTGTTAAACCAGAATAATGCGTTAAATCAAATTCTTGATTCGGTTCAGCAACGATTTTCTCAACGATTAATTCGCCGTCTTGTCCGATTTTAAGCGGAACACCAACGCTGCCCGTGTAATTTTGTTTGGTAGGTGTCAGTAACGAGAACGTAGTCGGCGATAAAACGCGCAATTTAAATGATTTATCGTATAAGTATTCAGGCAGCCTGAATTGTGCCACCACCACTTCAGGCTGCATCATATTGATGTTGGGACTTTCGGTACGGCTAATGAACTGTTTGAGTTTTACCCAATGCGAAATCTCAGGCATTATACCAATATGCAAGTTTAAATCTCGCACCGTTTTACCCAACACGCGACGCGATTTAATCATGTCTACTTCAGAATCGGCAGGCGTTTTCTGTATCCCCCCAACAATATCACTCAAATCACCCAGCACTTGGTTTTTGCTGTTGGTAAATTCGACCATGCCATTGGCTTGATAAATCGGTGTACTGGTTATGGCATACCCCGCACCCAATACAGTTATCAACACCGCAATGGCAATGATTTTCCATTTTTGAAACCACAACACACCAAATACTTGCATTAAATCAATTTCATCATCGCTAAAATTCATGGGGGATGGAGCAGATTGTGTGGTTTGATTGGAATTGCGTGAATAACGAGAATAAATAGCCATATTTCAAATTCTTATACATAATAAAACCATAAAACTTCGCTTTTTGTTAATTGAGAAATTCTAGGCAAAACCATATACGGTGTTCTAAATTCAAAGGAACAAGGCGATAATATCCGCCGTATAAACTTGATACATAAGAACATTAGCAACGCTGTATTTATTTGAATTGAAAGCACTATAAAGCACTATAAATATATAAACAAAAAGAATTGTTAATTATATCATGCTTGAATGCTTGATATTATTTAGATACTTTTTCTTAGTTAAAATTGGGTATACCTAAAACTTGTAAATTCAAATAATTGACATCACAATAACCACTATTACATTTATCCAAATGTTGTAAAAGTAATGCAAAATCTTTCAAGCAGCCTTAATTTTTTTGGAATCATGCCCATGACCCAATCATCAGCGTTTACCATTAAATTAATTTTATTATTTACACTATTATTTACAATATGTTACGGAGGAAGCAGCTTAATCAACACCTTATTTCCACGCGAAACATTTTCGCCAGCCTTAGATTTTGAACAATATTTACCCATTCACGGACAATGGGTGTGGGTTTACTTTTCATTACCTGTCGCGTTAATGGTAACTATTTGGCGATTAGGGTGGTACGAAAAATGGCGATTTTTTGTAGTCTTGTGTGGCGAACTGTTTTCAGGCTGCCTGATTTTTTTATTGTTTCCCATGAAATTATCGTTTCACGCACAAGCAACAGATGCGGTTCGTATCGCGCATATTATTGGCATGACACATAATTATTTGCCATCTTTACACGCAGCGTTCGCGTGGACATTGGCATTGGCATGGCAACACGAAAAATGGACAATGCGACTGCTGGCGTGGATTTACGCATGGGCGGTGGTCATCAGCACGGTAGCCATTCAAGCACATCACATCGCTGATGCGGTTTCAGGCTGCCTGTTAGCTGATGTGTGGTGGCGTGTACTTTCGCGTTACGATTATCAAATTAACATACCCAAATTTCTAACTTCATCAATCATCAAAACACGAAGCACATCACGATAAAACACACAAACAATAATATGTTGAAAAGATTTCAGGCTGCCTGAAATAGCGAACGAGTCATCCACTCACCAAATTCTTAGTAGGTAGATTTCTGCCTGAAAAGAGATTTGATTAATTAACGAATAATTCCACGTTTTGACGATTCAATAAAATCACGTAAAATCTCTAACTCATTGCTTTCTTGTGGCATTTCAGCAATTTTAGTTTTAGCATCATTGAGACTTAAATCTTGCATATAAATGGCTTTATAGGCTTTTTTAACATTGCTGATTTGTTCGGCGGTAAAACCATTGCGACGCATACCTTCGCTATTCAATCCAGCAGGTTCAGCACGATAACCCGATGCCATAAAATAAGGTGGTACGTCTTTGTGTACACCGGCGGCAAATGCAGTCATGGCGTAATTGCCAATGCGGCAAAATTGGAAAATCAACGTATAGCCACCCAACACGACATAATCGCCAATTTCAACGTGTCCTGCCAAACTGGCATTATTGGCAAAAATGGTGTGGTTACCCACTACGCAATCATGCGCCAAATGGCAATACGCCATAATCCAATTATCATCACCCAAACGCGTCTCACCAATGCCCGTTACTGTACCTGTATTGAAAGTGGTAAATTCACGAATGGTATTGCGGTTACCAATAATAAGTTTGGTGGGCTCATCACGGTATTTTTTGTCTTGCGGTTGTGCGCCCAAGCTAGCAAATTGGAAAATTTGGTTGTTATTTCCGATGGTTGTGTGTCCTTCAATCACAACGTGTGGTCCAATTTCTGTGTCTGCGCCAATTTGCACATTTGCACCAATAATGCTGTAAGCACCTACTTTGACGCTGCTGTCTAATTGTGCTTTGGAATCAATGATGGCAGTGGGATGAATGAATGGTTCGGTCATGATGAATTTCCTTCGTCAATATGGTTTCAGGCTGCCTAAAAAAACAATCATGCTTGTACTTTGCGTTTAGCGCACATGATTTCGGCTTCCACTGCCAACTCATCGCCCACAAACGCTTGAGCGGCGAATTTACCGATACCGCGTTTGCTTTGCAGCAATTGAATTTGGAAAGTCAATTGATCGCCTGGAATGACTTGACGTTTGAAACGCGCATTGTCAATACCTGCGAAAAAGTAGATTTCATCGTGGTTACGACCGCCTTCGGTTAAAATCGCCAATGCGCCACAAGCCTGCGCCATCGCTTCAATAATCAATACTCCAGGCATCACGGGAAAATCGGGAAAATGCCCCATGAATTGAGGTTCATTCATGCTGATATTTTTTATTGCAGTCAATGACTTACCGCTTTCAAATGCCATGATTCGGTCAAGTAGCATAAATGGATAGCGGTGTGGGATTAATTTCTGAATGTCTTTTGCTTCAATGGGTAAGGTTACTTGCATGGGTTTATCCAAAATGTATTTAAAGTAAAAAATCAAATTTTACCGTATTTCAGGCAGCCTGAAACGGAAAAAAGCATAGCTGCATCATACAGTATGCTTTCAAAAGGAAATCTCTTTATTATTCAATTATTTTTTTTTCTGCTTGAAATAATGCACGTCTACAAGTAGATAAATTAGCGACTTGACGGTCAAGCACAAGATAAATAAATATATTATCTTGTTTACTGCATGGGCAAAGCAAATGGTATTGCGAAGTCATGCTAATCACAATATCATGAATAAAATCATCATTTTCCAGCAATTCAATCGTGTGTTTTTTAGCACGAATGATTTCACAACCACTTGCGGCGACCACTTCTAAATCAAAATCGGTTTGATTTATTGCCGATGCCATCATCATACCACTTTCATAATCCACAATGGCGGCTGCAATCACGCCTCCCAGTTTGGCGAGCGCGTTCACTATTTCGTTTAACTTCATCTTGAAATTCTTTCTTTAACAACTTTAAGTTTTTATTTAGCATCATTATTTTTGCATTAAGCTAAATATCACGCAAACGATTGATTATAAAATTACATAAGTATAACAAATTATTGCTACGTAAGCGTATTTTAAATTTATTGGTAAATTAAATTTCAACTATATATTAACAAAATAAACTAATATTTCAAATAATTAAATTATTTTTTTTGAACAAAAGATTTTATACCTTGACATCAAAGGCAGCTTATTGCATAATCCACAGCTTAACGAATTTGGAGTAATGGCTGAGAGGCTGAAGGCACACCCCTGCTAAGGGTGCATCTGGGCTATAACCTGGATCGAGGGTTCGAATCCCTCTTACTCCGCCAAATATAAATCCTGAAATCTTTGGTTTCAGGATTTTTTTGCCTCTCATTTACATTTATGTTTTCAGGCTGCCTAAATAAAATAGGCAGACTGAAAATTATTTTTTAATCAATTGGTTCGCAAATCCAATACATCTTGCATATCAAATAAACCCACTTCGCGTTCGCTCAACCACACCGCCGCTCGTACCGCACCCGCCGCAAATGTCATGCGACTGCTGGCTTTATGTGTAATCTCCACGCGCTCGCCATCGGTTGCAAACAACGCTGTGTGATCGCCCACAATGTCTCCAGCGCGAACAGTCGCAAAACCAATCGTATTTGGGTCGCGCGCGCCTGTGTGCCCTTCGCGCCCATACACCGCACATTGTTTCAAATCGCGCCCCAACGCATTGGCAATCACTTCGCCCATTCGCAATGCCGTGCCACTGGGCGCATCAACTTTGTGGCGATGATGTGCTTCTATGATTTCAATATCATAACCTTCGTTCAACACTCGCGCCACCGTGTCCAAAATGTGAAACGTCAAATTCACACCTACACTGTAATTGGCAGAAAAAACAATCGCGTTTTTTTGCGCGGCTGCCTGAATGCGATTTTTACCAGCATCATTGTAACCCGTTGTACCAATAACCATTTTGATACCACGCGATTCACATTCCGCAATCAAAGGCAACGATGCTTCAGGGCGTGTAAAATCAATTACCACGTCGGCATCGGATAAGGCAGCCTGAAAATCCGATGTGATGTTAATCCCTGTTTTGATGCCCACCGCATAGCCAGCATCTAAACCCAGCACGTCTGATTCTGCGTGTTCCAATGCTCCGACCAATGTGGCGTGCGGATTAGCGTGTACCGCTTGCACCAACACTTTGCCCATGCGTCCGTTTACGCCTGCGATGGCGATTTTGGTTGTTTGCGTCATAATCATTTCCTAACCATTTATTTTTGAATAGAATTATGTTTTTTCAAGATTGCTTCGCGAGCGTAATCCAATGCGCTGCCTGAAATGCGTGCAACACGGTCGCCATTAAAATACACGGTCAAATCGCGTTTTTCTTTGATTTTGCCACCATGCGTGATGGCATAATCGTAAACCCATTGATTATCACGAAAAGCTGGACGCAGCAAAGGTTTGCCCAAAGTTAATTCCACTTGTTCGCGAGTCATGCCCGTTTGCAGCGACATGACCGCATCGGCATCTAATGGCATGCCTTGTACCACGGGCATTTTGTAATAAGGTAATTTTTCCACCACGCTGGGGGTACAGGCTGCCAAACTCAAGGCGGCGGCGGTTATCATGAACCAAGTTTTCATGTGAATTTGCCTTTCGTCAAAAAGGTGAATGGACTATACAAACAGGCTAATTAGAAATTTTTACTATTTAGACGTGTGCAAGTGCGTAAAAAATGCGTATTATAGCGACTTTCAACAGTTACGCCTAACGGCTTGTTTTGGCGGATAGAATATACACAAAGGTTTTTTATGAATAATATTACTCAATTAAAAGACAATGGTTTAAAAGTTACCGGCCCGCGTTTAAAGATTTTGGATTTATTTGAAACGCATTCCGAAGAGCATTTAAGTGCTGAAGATGTATACCGCATTTTATTGGAAGATGGCATTGAAATTGGCGTAGCGACCATTTACCGAGTTTTGACGCAATTTGAACAGGCGGGTATTTTGCTACGTCATTATTTTGAAAGCGGAAAAGCGGTTTACGAATTAAACAAAGGCGAACACCATGACCATTTGGTTTGCGTGAAATGTAACACCATTACCGAATTCCACAACCCCGAAATTGAAGCTTTACAAGACAAAATCGCCAAAGAAAACGGTTATCGCGTTGTGGATCATGCTTTGTATATGTATGGTGTGTGTGGTAATTGTCAAAAGAAAGAAAAGCATTGATTTTTCAAATTAAATAAACATATTCAGGCGGCCTGAAACCTTTGCAAAACTTTAGAACCTGTCAAAAGAGCATCGCAAATAAATTTACTAAAGATAGGATTTTGCAAAGGTTTCAGGCTGCCTGAATATTTTTTAGCGATATTTGACGTTTTCCGCCGCATCAATTTGGATTTCACCTTCTAGCAATAATTCTTCAATTAGTTTAGCCACTTGTGCATCATCTAAACGCAAAGATTCACGCAAAATTTGCATCAAAGCATTTTTTTTCTTAGGTTGATTTTTTTTCAGTAAATTCAGTGCATTGATTGATAAATATGCCAATTCAGTTGTTGCCAAATTTTCTGTTTCAGGCTGCTGGCAAGGTTCATCGTGAGGCGCAACCAACAACGGCAAATCTACAGGTTTTTCCAATAATTTAGGTACATTATCCACTACAACAGATTGATTTTTTTGTTCTTTATCTAATAAAATCATTTCGGCTTCAAGATAACGATTCAACAATTTATCCATCAATTTTGCCACTTTTTGACGACTGGATACCACCACAATACCTGCACAAGGATCTTTTTTTAGGATTTTGCGCAATTTTTTGGCTAAATTGTCGGATAATTTCTCATTTTTAGCGGTATGAATCACTTTGACAGCACGATGTTGCTTAGCAAATTGTTGCGCCAATTTTTGACTGCGTTTACGTTTGGTAAACACATAAACCGCACCAGCTTCGGGCGAGATTTGATGCAATTTAGTAGCTGATTTTTCTAAATCAATCAATAAGTAAGACATATTATTCTCCTAAAATGAGACCAGATGAAATTGCTTATTAGGCTGCCTTTTAATTTAATGATGGTCGTTTAAAATAAAAATAAGATAAAGTAATCGCGACCACTGTGTACATCTGACTTAGACAATGCAATCGTATTTTTAATTTTAAACGACTATAAAACAGACAAAAAGCAGCCTAAAAAAATCATTCGTCCAATAATTTTTTCACATCAGCCGCAATTTGTGGACTTTCCGTACCATACGGCACAAATAAAGCAGCTTCTCCTTTTTTATCAATAAGATATGCACCAGATGAATGGTCTACATTATACAAAGTATCCGATTTAACTTCAGTTTTAGCAGAAACGATACGATATTGTTGTTTCACGACTGCGATGTCTGCGCCTTGGTTGGTATCGGTTAACCCGATGAAATTTGGGTTGAATTGTTTGGTGTAGCGTCCGATTAAATCGGGGGTGTCGCGCTCTGGATCCACGCTGACAAACACCACGGCAACATCTTTGCCCTGTTCGCCTAATTGTTTGATGGCTTCGCTGTAAGTAAATAATTCTGTTGGACAAACATCTGGGCAATTGGTAAAACCGAATGACAAAATGACCACTTTACCTTTCAGGCTGCTGAGTGAAAAGGGCTTGCCGTTGCCATCAGTAAGTGTGAAATCGCCGCCGATATCATCTTTGCGAATGTCCACGCTTTTCAGGCTGCCTGAAGAGCTTGCGGATGCAATGGTGTTGCTGGCAGCTGGTGCAGAAGGTGTATTATTTGTTGGAGATTGTGTGGTGGATTCTTGACAGGCTGCTAACAAAATTGCTGTTGCGCCAATCAAAAGTAAACGAATTTGCATGATGATTCCTTAGCGAAATACATAATCAGGTACAACATCATAACGCATAATTGAATTAGGGCAAAGAACAAACGCAAAAAATCCCTTGATATTTATTCAAGGGATTGTATTTTGGCGCGGTGGACGGGGCTCGAACCCGCGACCACTGGCGTGACAGGCCAGTACTCTAACCAACTGAGCTACCACCGCGCATGATTACCTGACTCAATTAAAAATCAAATAACCAAAAAAATGGTGGGTGATGACGGAGTCGAACCGCCGACATTCTGCTTGTAAGGCAGACGCTCTACCAACTGAGCTAATCACCCATCTTACTTTTTTCATCTGCCGCAGCAGCGAAAGACCGTATTAAACCAAATTCTACGATGTCTTGCAAGCGCTTTGGCAAAAAAAAATTTAATTATTTTTTAACTATATATTTTTAAAATAAATTTATTCATATCTTATCACGTGATTGTCGCACAAACGCAATACTACCCAACACCACAGCAAACCACAAAGTTGTCAGGCGAATAAATAGAGTAATCGCTAAAGCGGTATGCGTGTCCACACCATGATACACCAACAAAGAAATCATTGTCGCTTCCGCTCCACCCAATCCCCCAGGCAAAAAACTCAATGCACCCACCAGCATAGAAACAGCATACACAAAAAACGCAAATTGATAATTCACATTCACATCACACCAGTGTAACAACCAATAAAACGCCCACGCTTCCATGCTCCATGCCACCACACTCAAAATCGTAGTTAAACTCAATATTTTGATATTATGACATTTTTTTATTTGTGTAAGAATACCAATGATTTTTTCCAATAATTTGCCAAATACATTCGTTTGACGCTGGGCAATTTGACAGAGTAATTGCGTGATGGGTGGATACATTAAGCCTGCCCAACAAATTAATATTAAAATAATAGAAATTAAAATCGGGATTCTCATGCTGGGGTATGCCAATAATCCAATACACGAAATCAATACAATCGCAATTAAATCCGATAACCGTTCACTGATAAACGCTGCTACAGATACCGATGCAGGTATGCCTTTTTGAGTGAGAAAAATACTGCGTACCATTTCTCCTGCCTTACCTGGTGTAGTGGTCAGCGCAAAACCACTCAAATAAATACGCCAACTCACACCATATGCAATTGAATAACCCAAATAATACAAATAATATTGCCAACGAATAAATCTCAAAAAATAATTCAATAACGACAAAATCAATGCAATCATCAAACCCCACCAACCAATTTGCATCAAAATTTTACTGATGTCGTGCCAGCCTGCATACAACGACAATGCAACATAAATCACCACCGTTATCACAATCGAGATGAACATGGCGTGCCATTGCCACTTTAAACCTTGATTTTTTTTCATGCGACCATACTCAATACAGTGATAACCCACAAAATTGCCGAAATTAATAAATGTTTATCAGATAATAAATCTTGGGCAGTATCCGTACCTTTGGCGTGGCGTTGAGTAAGATACAAATAGCGAAAAATGCCATAAATCACAAATATTAAAGTATAAATCAAATTATTTGTGCCATGTAATACAATAATATGGCTGGAAACCGTGTATAAACCATAACTAATTATTGTACAGGCTGCCGTAATAGATGTGAGTTGCGTTAATAAAATAGGGGTGTACTCGTTTAATACTTTGCGTGAATTTTGTCCAAATGCATCATCAGATTGTGCGGATTGCATCAATTCAGATGTGCGTTTAGAAAAACCCAAAAATAACGTCAACATCATACTGCACAATAATAACCATTCAGATGGTTCAATACCCAATCCTATTGTCCCAGCTAAAATTCGCAACATAAACCCCATGGAAATTACACAAACATCAATTAAAACAACGTGTTTTAATTTAAATGAATAGGCAATATTTATCACAATATACGTCAAAATAATAGCCATCAACCCAAACTGCCCCACCAATAATGATGGCAACAATGCGCCAACCAATAACATCGCACATAACTTTTTCGCCTCCCCCAAACTCACCGCACCACTAGCAATCGGACGCGCACATTTGATTGGGTGTGTACGGTCCGCAGCAACATCAACAATATCATTCAAAATATAAACCGCACTGGCAGCCGCCGAAAACGCACAAAATGCCCAAGCAGCCTGAAAAAATGTGCTCACATTCCATTGATGCGAAAAAATAAATCCAATCAGCACAAACGAATTTTTGATGTATTGATGTGGGCGACACAGTTTAATTAAAGCCGTTCTATTCATATTTTTAATCTAACTTAAGTGAAATGCGTATCTGTTTAACTCGCTTTCTGAAAAAACATCACGCACCAAGCGATAAGCCCGATACAATAGCCACCGCACACGGTTATGTACGAAAAATTTGGCAGAATTTGCACTGACTGTTGAATACAAATAACCACGCTCACCAACTGTCCTCATATCTGCAAAACCTGAAACCCATCATTTACGCCTCATTGCTGGTGTCTACTTCGCTGGTATTGTCCATTAATTCAACCAGCTCAGCTTCTTCATCGCTATTTTCTTCGGCAACGCGCTCAATGCTTACTAGTGTTGTGCCTTCATCCAAATTGATTAAGCGAACGCCTTGTGCTGCGCGACCCGTTTCGCGGACTTGTTCCACTTTGGTGCGGATTAACACGCCGCCGCTCGTAATCAACATCAAATCATCGCTAGGCGACACCAACGCCGCGCCCACCAATTCACCATTGCGTTCGCCTGTATCAATCGCAATAATCCCTTGCCCACCTTTGCCTTTGCGCGAATAATTTTCAATTGGCGTGCGTTTGCCGTAGCCATTTTGCGTTGCCGTCAAAACTTGCAAATCGCTACCCAATTCCGCCACCAACAAACTCACAATACGACCATTTTCAGGCAAACGCATACCGCGCAAACCGCCCGAACCGCGACCACTTGGTCGAATACCTTTATTCGTCAGCAAATTAAATTCGTCGCTATTTTCATCGTCCGAATCATCATTCAGGCTGCCTGAAACGTCTTCGCTTTCATCATCATCGTTGCTCGTTGGATTGTAAAATTCATTGAAACGAATCGCCTTACCCAAATTGCTAAACAACATAATGTCAGACGAACCCGATGTTTTCGCCACGCCCACCAAGCTGTCGCCGTCTTTCAACGCAATCGCCTTAATGCCTTTCACGCTCACATTTTTGAACGCAGAAAGCTGAACTTTTTTCACTACGCCCAACGCCGTCGCGAAGAACACATATTCATCTTCAGGGAAATCACGAACAGGCAAAATCGCACTCACTTTTTCGTTTTCTTCCAACTGAATCACATTGTTAATCGGACGACCGCGCGACTGACGACCACCTTCAGGCAGCCTGTACACCTTAATCCAATGGCAACGCCCCAAATTCGTGAAACACATCAAATAATCGTGCGTGTTCGCCACAAACAGCGTTTCAATAAAATCTTCATCTTTCGTAGCCGCCGCTTGTTTGCCACGACCACCACGTTTTTGCGCTTGATAATCGCTGGTTGGCCGCGTTTTAATGTAGCCACCATGCGTGAGCGTAACCACCATTTCACGTGGCGGAATCAAATCTTCATCAGCAATGTCGCCACCACCAAACGTATTGATTTCGCTGCGTCTTTCATCGCCAAACTGCGTTTGCATCGCCACCAATTCATCGTCAATGATTTGTCGTACGCGCTCGGGTTTAGCCAAAATATCCAACAAATCCACAATAATCGCCATCAATTCTTTGTATTCTTTGATGATTTCGTCTTGGTCAAGCCCCGTCAAATTTCGCAAACTCATGCGCAAAATCGCACGCGCCTGCTCATCAGACAACCAATAACCGTCCGATTGCAAACCACGGTTTTCAGGCAGCCATTCTGGTCGCGCCATCGTCAAATCCAAATCGCTGCGATTTAACATTTCACTGACCAAATCCGATTGCCAAGCACGACTCAACAACGCCTCACGCGCCGAATCCACATCAACCGATTGTTTAATCAGCGCAATCATTTCATCAATATTGGATAGAGCAACCGCTTTGCCTTCTGCGATGTGTCCTTCTGCACGCGCTTTTTTCAAACGATACAACGTCCTGCGTGTAACCACTTCGCGGCGATGGCGTAAAAATTCGCTCAAGATTTGTTTCAAATTCAGCAAACGCGGCTGACCATCCACCAATGCCACCATATTGATGCTGAATGAATCTTGTAACTGTGTGAGTTTATATAATTGATTTAAAATAACTTCTGCATTTTCGTTGCGTTTTAACTCAATCACAATGCGCGTGCCGTCTTTGTCGGATTCATCGCGCAATTCGGCGATGCCTTCCACGGTTTTCTCACGCATCAATTCGCCAATTTTTTCAACGAGTTTGGATTTATTCACTTGATACGGGATTTCGTCCACAATGATGGCTTCGCTATTTTTGCCAATCGGTTCAATGTGCGTTTTGGAACGGATTACGACACGACCGCGCCCCGTTTGATAACCTGCGCGAATGCCAGTTAAGCCGTAAATGGTTGCGCCAGTAGGAAAGTCGGGGGCTTTGATGATGTCAATTAAATCGTTGATGTCGGTTTCGGGTTCGCGCAAAAGTTTCAGGCAGCCTGAAAGCGTATCGCGCAAATTGTGTGGCGGGATACTGGTCGCCATGCCAACCGCAATCCCTTCCGAGCCGTTTACCAGCAGTGCAGGAAAACGCGTTGGCAAAACAAGCGGTTCACGTTCACTGCCATCGTAGTTATCGCCAAAATTAACGGTATCTTCTTCAATATCGGCAAGCATTTCGTGGGCGATTTTCGCCATGCGAATTTCGGTATAACGCATGGCCGCCGCCGCATCGCCATCTACCGAACCGAAGTTGCCTTGACCATCTACCAACATATAACGCATAGAAAACGGTTGCGCCATACGGACAATGGTTTGATAAACCGCGCTGTCGCCGTGTGGGTGATATTTACCAATCACATCGCCGACCACGCGTGCTGATTTTTTATACGCGCTGTTCCAGTTATTTTTTAGCTCGTGCATGGCATACAACACGCGGCGATGCACAGGTTTCAAGCCATCGCGCACATCGGGCAGCGCACGCCCCACAATCACGGACATGGCGTAGTCCAAATAGGACTTTTTCATCTCGTCTTCAAGGCTAACGGCAATGGTTTCTTTGGCAAATTGTTGGTCAATTTCGCTGCTCATGTTGCGGCTTCCGAATAATTAAAAAAACGCACGATTTTACCATAAAAACAAGGTTTCAGGCTGCATTTCAGTACACGAAAGAAAAATCAGTTCATCGACATTTAGAACCTGTATTCATAGCCAACGTGAAATGGATTTTTGTTCCAGTGGTACGACCGTCAGGCGAATTTCATGCTAATAGCGTTCCTATTAGCGTGGAATTCAACGCAGCAGACGTGCTAAATAGGGCAAAAAGACATCGCGCTTGGCTGTGAATACAGGTTCTTATATCATCAAATTGTATAGTCATTTAAAATAAAGGTAGAAGAAGACAACTGCAACCTCCACGTACCTCTGGTAACTAAGGAAACTGATAACGCAACAGTATTTTTGATTTTAAACGACTATATCAGAAACTGCCCCAACTTTTCACACACAGGCATCACGCCATTGGCTACCGTCATGCGCTGATTCACCGCCAATCCCACCACCGCCAAACACGTCCCATTCTCATCAATCAACACAGGATAATCCGCGCGTAAAAATGGCGGAATATGATGTTCTTGCAGCAATTTTTTCACGGATTTATTGCCCGATTTCATTGGCAACACATCGCCTGATTGCGTAGCACGAATTGTTAAATTTTGCGTAAATATATTGGTTGGCAGCCCCATTTTATCTGGCTGAAATGTGATTTCGCAATGCGCTGCGATGTCTTTCAGGCAGCCTGAAAGCGGTTTGTGCCACGCAAACTGGTTTTGCCAATCGCGTGGCAGCGCAAACAACACACCGCCATACGCCACCGCCACGCCTTGCGGTAATGTCCATTCTGCGCGGTCATGATGCAACAAAATGGACTCAAAATTCATCACGCTGACGCGGCGTGGCGTGCCTAATTCAAATTGTTTCGCAAATAAAACAAGCTGTTGCCGTCTTCTGGCTGGACTCAGTTCGCGCCAATGGAAAATGTTAAATTTTTGATTTTGATAAATATGTTGATAGTCAGATTCGGTGATTTCGTTGATTAACGCCAATTCATCTTGCAGGTTGGCGATGGCGGCGATAATGTGTTGGTCGGTGTGAGGCAGGCGTTGGCGAATATTGGGTAATCCATTGTGGCGTAACCAATTTCGTAAAAAAATGGGATTGTCGTTGCTGTCGTCTGTGATGTGGGTGAGTTGATTGTGTTGTGCATATTGTTCTATTTGATGGCGAGAAAAATGCAGTAACGGACGCGCAATTTTCAGGCTGCCTGAAAACTGATTCTCCGCCATCGCCGCCAAACCGCGAATCCCCGAACCACGCAACGCCGCCAAAAAAAATGTCTCTACTTGGTCATCGCGATGATGCGCCAACGCCAACACGTCGCCAGCATATTCACGAAACACCGCGTAACGCGCTGCTCGTGCGGCTGCTTCTACGCCCAATTTTTCAGAGTTTACTTGCACATATTTGATTGTCAATGGAATTTTCCAATTTTCGCAAAAATCCAAGCAAAAATCAGCCCATTTGTCTGCGTTTTGGCTCAAATTGTGATGTACATGAATGGCTGATAAATCAAATACATATTGTGTTCGTGCCATCGCCAGCAAATGCAACAACACTACCGAATCCAATCCACCACTGAATCCGACTATAATACGTTGATTTTGATGTTTTTCTAGCCAATTTTGAATGTTCAGCATCATGCAGGCAGCCTGAAAAATGTTAAAATCATTATTTTATACGGAATTTGCTTTATGTTGCCCAAACGCACGCTATCCATTGCCCCGATGTTGGATTGGACTGACCGCCATTACCGCTATATGGCACGACAAATTACAAAAAATACATGGCTTTACACCGAAATGATAAACGCAGGTGCCATTATTCACGGCGACCCAAACCGATTTTTATTGAAAAATGAATGCGAAAATCCCATCGCACTCCAACTTGGTGGCAGCGATTCTGCCGATTTAGCCAAAGCCGCCGCCAAAGCCGCACAATATGGTTATGATGAAATCAATTTAAATTGTGGCTGTCCCAGTCCGCGTGTGCAAAAAGGAGCGTTTGGTGCGTGTTTGATGAATGAAGTGAATTTGGTTTCAGGCTGCCTGAACGCCATACAAGACGCTGCTCCCAATTGCGACATCACGATTAAACACCGCATTGGTTTGGATAAACAAACGGAATATCAGCCACTTGCAGATTTTGTTGGTGAATTGGCACGAAGCACAAATTGTCGCACGTTTATTGTTCATGCGCGAAATGCGTGGTTAGACGGTTTGTCACCGAAAGAAAATCGCGATGTGCCGCCGCTGCGCTATGATTATGTTTATCAATTAAAACAAGAGTTTGTTGATTTAGAAATCATCATTAACGGCGGAATTACCACTAACGAACAAATTCATCAACATTTACAATATGTTGATGGTGTAATGGTAGGGCGTGAAGCATATCACAATCCGATGCTGATGAAATCTTGGGATGCGCAATTTTATGGCGATACTACGCCTGAAATCACGTATGATGAATTGATAAATCGTTTATACGATTATGCAAAAATTCAATTAGCTGCTAATCGCGGCACAATATTGCGACATATGGCGCGACATTATTTGGGATTGATGCACGGTTTGCATGGGGCGCGAACGTGGCGGCGCATGTTGTCCGATGCTGATTTATTGAAATCAAATCGCGCTGAATTGTTGTTGGAGGCTTTGGCAATGGTACGAGAAGATTCCCATTGATTTTCAATTTGAACAGACGATGTGCCTTAACAAAATAATCCATAAAAATCATTACCTAAAATCTCAAACCTTGATTTTCAGGCAGCATGAAACCATATTGGCTAGCCTAACACATCAATAAAGAAAGCAATTTAAATGAATCAACGAACTCGTTTTATATTTGACCAAATGCCCATTCGTGGTTTGCACGTCCAAGCGCAAGAAGTCTGGCAACATATTGTAGCGCGAAAAAATTATCCTGTTGCCGTTCGCCGTGCTTTGGGGGAATTGTTGGCGGCTGGGGCTTTGTTGTCAAGCAATTTGAAAATTGAGGGCACGCTGATTGTGCAAGTTCAGGGACGGGGTATTTTGAAAATGCTGGTTGTGGAAGCCACTTCCGAACACACACTCCGCGCCACCGCACGTTGGGACGAAACCGCTGCCATCGCTGATGATTCAGATTTGGCGCAATTATTGGGTGATGACGGTGTGTTTGTGCTGACAGTGCAACCAAAAAATAGTGAACCATGGCAAGGTGTTGTACCACTAGAAGGCAGCAGCATTGCTGAGATGTTAATGAATTACATGGCACGTTCCGAGCAATTAGAAACGCGCATCATGTTGGCGGCGGACGACCAGCAAATTGGCGGTTTGTTGTTGCAAAGGCTGCCTGAAGAAACACAAGATGATGATGCATGGCAACATATTTGCACATTAGCCGATACTTTGACCGCTGCTGAATTATTGAATTTAGACGCACAAAACGTGTTGTATCGCTTGTTCCATGAAACACCGCCACGCGTATTTCCAGCAGAAAATTTGGAATTTGCGTGTACTTGTTCGCGTGGTAAGGTAAGTGATATGTTGCTGTTATTGGGTGGAGAAGAAGTGGGGAGTGTGGTAGCACAAGAAGGCAGTATCACGGTGGATTGTGATTTTTGCCATGAGCAATATACATTTGATGAACAAGATGTCCATGCTTTATTTGGTATGGATATTGTCGCTGCGTGCAAGCAGACAAACACAATTATTTAGTGATTATCGTGCTTTAAAAATTGAAAAATGCTACTGTGCTATTTTTACTTTAAACGACCATAAATACAGCCTGAAACCTTTGCAAAACCCAAAAATTAACCTAAATCTCGTCATTCCCGCGAATGCGGGAATCCAATAGCAAAATTTAGATAATTGATTTTATTTGATTGATTAAAAATCTATTTAAGATTAAAAATGGATTACCGCCTACGCGGTAATGACGACGGATAGTTTTGCAAAGGTTTCAGCCTGAAAACCAAAGATTTGGTTTTCAGGCTGCTTTTCATTGTTGAATCAATTAATCAATAAAGATTGGATTATTTGAAGCGATAAGCCACACCTGCACTAACGGTGTTGCCACGCAATTTTAAGTCAGAAGCTGAACCATTGCCTTTTAAGCGACTGCCTTTTAAGCGACTGTGTACATATTCTGCACCCAATTCAACATTATCGGTAACAGCATATTTTGCGCCCATACCTACACCATAACCATTTGCACGAGCGTCATCAAATTTGCTGTTGATGTATTCGGCTTTGGCATATGGCATCAAATCTTTGGTTACGCGATAACCTTGTTGATAGCCAATACTGTACTTATCTTTTTGTGAAATTTTCACGCCATTGGTATCAAATGCATCAGATTTGTTCAAATTAGCTTTGGCTTCCACTGCGCCGACCAAATTGTTACCCATATCAAAGCCCACATCGCCTTTTAATACAGCGTTACGTGTGTTTTCACCAGAGATGCTGTTTTTGATTTTGTATTTGGTGGTTTCAATGTTTGTGCCAACAGATGCGCCAGTGAATGTGTCTGCTGCCATCGCTGCGGCTGGAATTAAAGTACTCAAAATAAACACGGCTAATTGTTTTTTCATGATGTTTCTCCAAGGATTTGTTAAATGTCGCTGTGTTGCGATGAAATGAATTATGCCCAAGTTTTTTTATTTTGGACAGGTGTCAAATGATACTTTAACTCGCTTTTGTGCTTCTTAACCGCTTTAATTATTTTGTAAATAAATTGCATGAGTTGTGCGAAATTTTGTTTATAAGAAATCATTCGGCAACAATTCAATCCATCATGCACCCAAAAACCAAAATTTTGCCAACCAACACACCGCCACTAACCAAACCATGGGTGGTACGTCTTTGCGTCGCCCACAACACAATTTAATCGCTGCATAGCTAATAAATCCTAACGCAATCCCATCTGCAATCGAATAAGTGAATGGCATTCCTGCAATCGTGATAAATGCGGGTGCGGCTTCAGTCATGTCGTGCCAGTCAATTTCAGTTGCCGAGCGCAACATTTGCACGCCAATGTACAACAATGCTGGTGCAGTCGCAAATGCAGGCACGGCCTTTGCCAATGGCGAAAACCACAAACACGCCAGCATCAATACCCCCACCGTTATCGCCGTCAAACCCGTCCGTCCGCCAGCTGCCACACCAGAGGCACTCTCCACATAGGGTGTGGTAGACGATGTTCCCAAAAGTGCACCTGTTACAATGGCTGTACTGTCTGCGAATAAGACTTTTTTCAAGCGTGGTAAATGTCCATTATTGTCCAACAATCCTGCCCGATGCGCCACGCCCACCAGCGTTCCTGTGCTGTCAAACAAATCTACCAAGAAAAACACAAAAATGACCGCAATCATGCTGCCTGAAAATAACCCATTGAAATCCAATTGCATCATAGTTGGCGTAAGAGACGGCACAGCCGATACCACCCCGTCAAATTGTGTTAAACCACACATTGCCGCCAACACGGTAATCAGCAAAATGCTGATAATCATCGCACCGCGTACCCGAAAATAATCCAACGACACCATCATAAAAAAGCCCAATAACGCAAAAATGACAGGTAAATTAGGGGTTTTGATGCCGTCTTTAATTTCGTATAAATTGTTCATTTTCAATAATGTGGCTTCGCTGGCAATAACCACCCCCGAGCCTTTGAGCGCAATTAATGCCAAAAACAAACCAATCCCAGCCGCAATCGCCATTTTTAAACTCATAGGCAATGCATTTACCAGCATTTCACGGATTTTAAAGAAACTAAACAAAATAAAAATCACGCCCGACACAAACACCGCCGCCAACGCAATTTGCCAACTTACGCCCATGCCTTTGACTACACTAAACGTAAAATACGCGTTCAAGCCCATACCAGGGGCGAGCGCAATTGGATAATTTGCCAAGAAACCCATTATGAAACAACCGATTGCAGCAGAAATGCACGTTGCCACAAATACTGCGCCAAAATCCATGCCCGTGATGGACAAAATGGCTGGGTTCACGATAACGATGTAGCACATGGTCAAAAAAGTGGTAAAACCTGCCAAAATTTCCGTGCGGACATTGGTTTGGTTTTCGGATAATTTGAATACGCGTTCTAATATTGAATGAGCCATAATGATGCGATTTAAAGATAATGATAAAAAATGAAATTATATAACCAAATATACATTCAATCATGAAAATATACATTTGATTCGCGTTTTCAGGCAGCCTGAAAATTAAATATTCAATAAAATCAATTAATTTAATGGGTAATTTATATTTTTTGTGTGTGTCATTTAATTGATGAATATTGGGTTTTGCAAAGGTCTTTATTTGCATATAAAATTCTTTACTTTTACGAATGAAATGGTTAAAAGAGAACTTTTTCCTTAAACTAAATCGGAGATAACGATGAAAAAAGTTGGTTTTGTTGGTTGGCGTGGCATGGTGGGTTCTGTGTTGATGCAACGTATGCGTGAAGAAAATGATTTTGCGCATATTCCTGAAGCGTATTTTTTTACCACGTCTAATGCAGGTGGTGCGGCTCCTGATTTTGGTCAAGCCGCCAAAACTTTGCTTGATGCCAATAATCTTGATGAATTGGCCAAAATGGATATTATTGTTACCTGTCAAGGTGGCGATTATACCAAAGCCATTTTTGAACCCTTGCGAGCAAGTGGCTGGAATGGTTATTGGGTAGATGCCGCGTCCACATTACGCATGAAAGATGATGCCATCATTGTGCTTGACCCTGTGAATCGTAACGTGATTGACGCAGGTTTAAAAAATGGCGTAAAAAATTATGTGGGCGGCAATTGCACGGTGTCTTTGATGTTGATGGCGTTGGGTGGTTTGTTCCAAGATGGTTTGGTGGAATGGGCGAGCAGCATGACTTATCAGGCAGCATCGGGGGCAGGTGCAAAAAATATGCGCGAATTGATTTCAGGCATGGGCGCGGTTCACAGCCAAGTAGCGGCAGAATTAGCCGATCCAGCCAGCGCGATTTTGAATATTGATCGTAAAGTTTCGGACTTTTTGCGTTCGGATGCGTATCCCAAAGAAAATTTTGGTGTGCCACTTGCAGGCAGCCTGATTCCATGGATTGACGCAGATTTGGGTAATGGTCAATCCAAAGAAGAATGGAAAGGCGGTGTGGAAACCAATAAAATTTTGGGTAATCAACAACCTGTGATTGTGGAGGGTCTGTGTATTCGTGTGGGGGCGATGCGTTGCCACAGCCAAGCGATTACGCTGAAATTGAAACAAGATTTTCCTGTTAATGAGATTGAGCAAATCATCGCACGCGCCAATGATTGGACGAAAGTTGTACCCAATACCAAAGAAGCGTCGATTCACGAACTCACACCAGCCGCCGTAACAGGCACGTTGACGACACCCGTTGGGCGTATTCGCAAATTGGCAATGGGCGGTGAATACATTAGCGCATTTACCGTAGGCGACCAATTATTGTGGGGTGCGGCTGAACCGATTCGCCGCGTGTTACGCATTATTTTGGGTAATTTGTAATTTGAAACTTTTGCAAAACGCTGCATTTTAGAACCCGTGTTCATAAGATTGATAACTTGATTTTATTGGTAATTCTTGCAAATACAAGGCGGCTTTTTAAGCCAACGTGATAGGCGCATGAAGTGGTGATAAAAGCAAGCTATTGAGATTATGAACACAGGTTCTTAATTTAAAACAACTATATTTATGATTGATTTGCCAAATGATTGTGGGCATTAATGTCCACTGCGTCCCAAGGATAATTAATCCACCAATCTTCCACTTCAATACCTGAAAAATAATGAATATTTTCGGGGATTGTGCCACGTTTTTCTTTTAATTTGTTGTGTAGTACCGCGAAACCAATTTCACCAAAATTTTCTTTTTGTAATTCGCGCAATACAAATTCGGCGGTAACGCGACTGTCGTCTACTTCGTCCACCACCAAAATATTTTTGCCTTCAATTTGGTCTGGAATTGGGTTAAGCCATTGGGTTTTTTGGATTTCGTTTGCGGTTTTGCCACAGGATTCATTCAAATAATAAGCTGTACTCACCGTATAAATCGGAATGCCCAAAAAGCAGCGCAGCATACGTGCAGGAATAAAACCACCACCACCAATGGCAATCATGGCATCGTATTTCACACCAGAATGTTGAATTTGTTCGGCAATATGTTTCACGGTTTCGTGAATATTATCATAGGTATACCAAACTTTTTTCACAGACATTTTATTATCCTCAATTTCACATACGACAAAAGCCAGCCGATATTGCAAACGCGCAATCGCTGCTGGCTTTAACTCTTCTATTCGCTAAAAATTACTCGCCTTTGGCTTTCATCACTTTGCGACCACGGTACATACCGTTTGGAGAGATGTGGTGTGGGCGATGAACTTCGCCAGTTGCACTGTCAATAGATAATGCAGGCGCAGTTAGCGCATCGTGTGAACGGTGCATACCACGGCGTGATGGGGATTTTTTGTTTTGTTGAACAGCCATTTCAAACTCCTAAAAATAAAAGAAAATTTTAACTTTTTTTCAAACCAGCCAACACCGCAAAAGGATTGGGTTTGTCTTGATTGATTTTGTCTAAATGGTTGTTACCACATTGGTCGTGTTTAGGTGAAATGGGTAACGCCATTAGAATTTGGTCTTCCAGCAAAGTGAATACATCCAGCTCATTTTCCAGCACCATGCCTTCCAATTCTTCATCGACAATCATGGCATCATCCAAATCTTGTTCACGATGAAATAAGATAATGCGTACTTGTTCATCAAGTAAAAATTCGGTAGGTTGCATACATCGCTGACAATTTAATTTCAGGCTGCCTGAAACCGTCAAATCCAAAAACAGACGTTGCCACCTATCCATACCGCCTGTGATGGCGTAATGAATGTCGGTGGCTGTATCGGCAATGTCGGGCGACCAAGTGCGTTTGTCTAAATCTTGCAAAGAAACTGTACCTTGCAGTGTTTCTGCTTGTGTGGCAAACGCTTGTGGATCAATCAATGTTCGGTTTAACATAGGTGGCGCATGATATAATTTTCTTGTAATTCCGTCAATATTTTTTCAGGGGTTTTCAGATGAGTTTAGGGATTATTTTGGCTTCCACTTCGGTTTTCAGACAACAGCAACTTAGCACATTAGGCATCAATTTTATCGCTGCCAAACCCATATTTGATGAAACGCCACTGGCTGATGAATCGGCAGCACATACGGCGTTTCGTTTGGCGGTGGGTAAGGCACAATCATTGGCGCAGGTTTATCCGCAGCATTTGATTATTGGTGCGGACCAAGTGGCATGGTGTGGCGGCAAGCAGTTGGGCAAGCCAATGAGTGTGGCGAAAGCGCAAATCATGCTGGCAGAATTGTCGGGACAACAAATTGAATTTTATAGCGCAATTTGTTTGCTGAACACGTTTTCAGGCAGCCTGAAAACCCATGTGGATAAAACGGTGGTACAAATGCGTGAATTGTCCAGCGAACAAATTACGCGTTATTTGGCGCGTGAACCCGATGCGATTTTTTGTGCAGGTGCGGCGAAAAGTGAGGGTTTAGGTGCAGCGTTGTTGGTGCGGATAGATGGCTCTGACCCAAATGCATTGATTGGCTTGCCTATTTTTTGGCTGGTGTCGGCGTTGATGGAAAATGGTGTGGCGGTCATTTGATTTTCAGGCAGCCTGAAGATATTTTAATGAATTAATAAAATAAATAATTGGTAAAAAAATTGACGTTTACCCAAAAAAGCGTTTATATTGTACTTTCTGCGAAACCACAATTTTTCTAGGTTTTAGAATTTTGCTAAATCCTGTAATTGAGCGTGTTTTAAAAAATTGGGATTATTATTTCGCAGGAAGTACAATAAGGATATTACTATTAAAAAAATTATTGAGTACTTATTTTTATTTGGTTTATTACCACATACAGTATATGCTCAATCATTAAATTTTGGAGGAAATTGGGAATATCATATTATTGGGTGCGATTATGAATCCATGGGACAATTTTCGTTTATCCCAAAAGGTAATAAAGTGTATGGTTCTTGGAGTGAAGGAAGCCCACAAGGTCAAGGTACCAGTGGCAAATTAAAGGGGGAAATTAAAAATAATAAATTATTGATTTGGCGATGTTCCGATGACGGTAATTCTTTATATCCAGAATGTCCATCTTATGAAAAAGAGCCGACAAGATATTTTATTAAAAATCAAAATTTTTTATCTAGCTATTCAAAATATGGAGATAAATTTCAGGAAGATTTTATGAAATTCCATAAGGTCAAAAAAGGGATTGAAATACCTACCCAAAAAGAGAAATGCAGGAATTAAATAACTATTTGTTAATTTTGTGAAGTGTTTTTATTTATGTCAAAAGGTATTGCTAAATTCAGAGTTTCAATCGACTGCTCCATTACAGGATTTAGCAAAATTCTAAAACCTAGAAAAATTGTGGTTTCACAGGAAGTCTATTTTCTCAATTTCACCATCTGATTAATTGTTTCTCAGATGGTAAATTTATTTAAAAATCAAATAGTAAAATTATGTTTACCATCATCTTATATCAACCCGAAATTCCGCCCAACACGGGCAATATTATCCGCTTATGCGCCAACACCGGTTGTGATTTGCATTTGGTTAAACCGCTCGGTTTTCCGCTAGACAGCTCGAAAATGAAACGTGCAGGTTTGGATTATCATGAATTTGCCAACATTGTTGTGCATGAAAATTGGGACAATTGCATGGTTGCGCTTGCAGGTCGCCGTATTTTTGCGCTTACCACCAAAGGCAAAACGCGCCCCGATAAAGTGGCGTTTTTGCCCCATGACGTGTTTTTGTTTGGTGCAGAAACGCGCGGCTTACCTGCGGAGATTTTAGCAAGTTTGCCCGATAATCAGAAAATTCGTTTTCCAATGATGCCTGATAATCGCAGCATGAATTTGTCAAATACAGTCGCTATTACCGTATTTGAAGCGTGGCGACAACAAAATTATGCGGGTGGAATTTAATTATTATTCAATATAATTATTTGGATAAATGTTTTCAGGCAGCCTGAAAAATGAATTGGCATCAAAATTGCTTTCTGCCATATTTTCAGTTTAACTGCATTGCCTGAATATTTTGGGAGTTTACTTTGTCTAAAGCAAAAGATATATTTTTTATGGGCTTAATTGCACTGATGCTCATCGGGACGGCGGCGATTAATAGAGCCAGTGCCGCACCTGTTAAAAATGTGCAAAATTTTTCTCAATCTGGCAAAGCATCATGGTATGGGCCAGGTTTTCATGGGCGAAAAACCAGTAACGGCGAACGTTTTAATATGAACGCATTGACGGCAGCTCATCGGACTTTACCTTTGCCCAGCTATGTTCGCGTTACTAATTTATCTAATAATAAAAGCATTATTGTACGCGTGAATGACCGTGGACCGTTTCGTGGTAATCGCGTGATGGATTTGTCCAAAGGTGCGGCGAAACAACTGGGTTTTTTGGGTGCAGGTATGGCGAATATTCTCATCAGTAGCCTAGATGCGAGCAGTGATAATGTCCAATTGGCAAGTGCAGATACCATGATGCCATTGAATAAGGTAAACGTGAATTTGCCCAAAGCCAATCGCCAAATTAATTTAGCGAAAGTTTCCCGCGAAAAATTAAACAGCAAACAAGCTACAACGATAACCAAATCATTGTTTACTGCTGCTTTAACTCAAGGCGTGTTTGCCACATTTGCGCCGCGTGAAGCAACGGTTTATTTGGATTCCCAAGTATTTGGCAGCCTGAAAGAAGCAGATAAGCATTTATTAACATTAATGAATAAAATGCGTGCAGCTCATTTGAATTATCCCATCACATTGGTGGAAAATGAATCAGGTAAAGGCTATCGAGTTCGTATTGGTCCGTTTAAAGAAAACCAACTTGCCGATGAAATAAAAAAACAATTAGCAGCCATATCTGTATAAAAATAAGCAACTTGAAAATCAAAAAAATAATTTTCAAGTTGCTTATTTTAATTATTGTGCTGGATAAGTATTTTTTAAATCATCGTATCCGCCCAAGTTTTTTACATTGGTGTAACCCATTTTTGTCAGTGTTTCCAATGCGATACCAGCGCGGCGACCTGTGCGACAATACAAATGAATTTCAGCGTTTTTATCGGTAGTTAATGCACTGATTTTTTTGTCAATCTGGTCGTGAGTAATGTTGTGAGCATTGGCAAGGTGTCCCGCCTGGAATTCCTCTGGCGAACGCACATCAATCAAAATCACTTTTTTGGCAATTGTAGCGGTTTGGCTGGCTTGTGGTTGGGGTACGACCTGTGGTTCGGACGCGTTGCAAGCAGCAAGAGCAGCAGTTAAAATCAAAATGTATTTCATCATCAACTTTCTGTTTATCATTAAAAAATCGGTGGTGTCCTGAAAAAGGTGTTATAAAAATTTCAAACAAAAAGCAGCGAGAACAAGGTATATTTGAGTTGTGCATACACAAATCACCGTTTATTGTCCTCGCCGCAAAGGGTACAATATAAAGAAAAATGGCTTTGATGACAATCAAAAACAACGTTATGCTTGCGAAGATTGCACAAGAAGGCGTTTCATTGGCGACCATCATATCACTTACAAAGGCAGAAACCTTTGCAAAACTACCCGTCGTCATTACCGCGTAGGCGGTAATCCATTTTCAATCTTAAATAGATTTTCAATCAATCAAATAAAATCAATTATCTAAATTTTGCTATTAGATTCCCGCATTCGCGGGAATGACGAGATTTAGGTTAATTTTTGGGTTTTGCAAAGGTTTCAGACAGTGGTTATCAAGGTATTGTTAATTATACCCACAAGCCCAAACACCCATTAAATCCAGCAAAAATCATCAGCTAAATAAAGAAGAAAAAGCATTTAATCACCATCTTTCTAGCCAAAGAATAAAGGTCGAAAATACATTGGCTAAATTTAAGACATTAAAAGTATTATCTTGCTGTTATCGTAATCATCGCAAACGATTAAGGTTACGCTTGAACCTCATTGCTGGAATTATCAATGGGGGGCTTGGGTTTTAGTTTCGCAGGAAGTCTATTGCAAAAAATCAACCCATTTCCTCTAAAAAGCTAATTATTAATTTAGTTTTAATCGAACTATCTAGATATTTTGCCAACTCATTCACATAAGTTGGATTTATTTTATATTCATTTTCGTTCAATTTGGAGTCATTGTTCAATATAATGACTTCTAGATCCAACATTTTAGAAATAATATTTCCATGTTTAGCCTTTATTTCGGCAACTTTTTTAGGTTGGAATCTACCACCAGCATAAAAACATTTAATAAATTTTTTAAAATTATTTTCTCGAGCTCTATCTCTATCCTCATTATGAAGTTTAATATTTTCTAGTATATTTTTTGTATTTCCTAAAAAAACAACCTTATCAGAAAAATTAGAATCCTTTAGATTATGTCTGACATTTGGATCATCTAATAACTCAATTTCCCCCGATTTAAATAATGTACCTTCATTAAACTTACAACTATAAAATTCAGAATAGTTTTTTATATGAAAATCCTCAAATTTAAGATCCGAGAAATCAAACTCCAACCTAGGTTTCCCATTTGGCTTGTTGATATTACATAAGCACAAATGTTCTATGTTATTTTTGGTATTTCCAAAAATACTTACCAAAGCTTTCTGTAAATCATTTTGTGTATTAAGTCGAGAATTTTTATTCAGAATAGACAAATAAGTCAAAAATAATGATGAAATGAACGCATCAAAATGTTCCTCTTTGTTTTTAGATAAGTATTCTATATTATTAATCATATTAATACATATTTTTTCAGATTCCGAGAAAGTCCGTTTAGCTACATCTTTTGAAAATGAGTTTAAGTAACCAATTTTTTTCTCTAAAATCAAAAGAATATTTCTATCTATAATTTCTTCTTGTTCAATAGATTGTGCCATTAATATTACAGTGAAGAAATCTCTCAAAAAATCGTAGCGCAAATCAACCTTTTCATTTTTTTCAAAAATAAACGGGTGTGCCTTTAATAAGGAGAGCAGAGTATCACTAGGTTTAGCATCTGTTACTTCTTCTATGAGATTAATAAAACTTAAGTTCGTAGAGCTATCGTATTTGCACATACGACAGAGTAGTTTAATTTGATTTTCAAAAGGGATTTCAAGTTTTTTTTCCTCTCTTTTACACACAGCGTAAATGAGATAATCTGTTTGGCTTGATGTTGATAAGCATAATTTTTTCATTACAGATGTATCTTGATAAAACAAATCTTCTATATTTACCTGTTCATTATCATTAATAATTTCACTAATTGTATCTAATATAAAAGGGTTGTATACACTATCATTTGACTTGCTTATTAAACTATTAACTAAATTAAAAGCCTTATTCTGTAACTTATCATTAAATTTAAAACAGCTTTTAAAAAATTCTTTTGCTTGTTTTTCATCGAAAGGTTCAAGAAGTATATTTTTAATAGCTAATTCTTTTATTGATTCTGATTGAGCTACCGTTTCGTCCCATATGGAATCTCGGCATGTAATTACAATTTTTGTTTTAGCTGAGTTAAAACAGTAGTCTGTATAAATTTTATTGAAAAAAGAATTAATATCAAAGTTCTCCTTCATTCTAGAAATAATTTCATCTAAACCATCTAAAATAATAATAAAGCTACCATTATCAATAGATAATCTAAACAATTCTTCAGTTAATAGTCTTTATTCATGTAAATCAGCCTTATATAAGTCATAAATGCTTTTGATATTGGTAGTTTTCAGCTTGTCAATAAGGGTTGATGAGTCTAAAAATAGAACATATTTATCTTGATCTTGGGGCTGATCTTTTAAAGTGCTATTCAAAAAATATTTCGTTAATGTTGTTTTCCCAACCCCGCCCATACCAGTCAGAACAATAATAGGACTATCATCCTCCAAAAACCAATCTTTAATCACTTTAGTTGCTTTTAGAGAAGATCTATTATTTGATTTGTCAATGACATTGTTATCAATGAAGTTATTTGTATTTGGAAACTCATCACGAAACAGAAATGGCGCTAGATATTCTTTATATAGATGTCTCTTTCCAAACTCATCTATGAAATAAATATTAAATTTAGATAAGCCAGCTTTTGTGGCGAACATCTCAACATTCTTTTTTCTGTTGCTTGGTTGAGCAATATTAGTAGGTTTATCTATTAATATTGATAATTTATATTTCGTATACTCAGTAAGGTCTTCTTTAAATTTCTTTATTGTTGCTTCCATGCTGTTTTCAGATACATATAAAAAATATGTTCTACTATCATCTACTTCATTAATTAATTCATATAACTCGTAATATTTTTCAGAGTCATTACTTTTTTTGGGAAATTCTCTTGAAATTCTTAATGATTTATTACTTTCTAGGTAAGCATTAATAGTCGATTCTATAGATTTTTTTCTTGTATTTCGTAGAGTGTTTCCTATCACTAAAGGTGAAAGCTTTTTTTCTAAAGCAAGTAGCTGCTCTCGAGGCATAATGCCAACACTATCATCTTTTTTTGAAGATGAGTTGGAGTTCTTTCTGTATAAAACAGAATTAATTGGATAACTTCTTTCTTGGCTTTTTGTTTGAATATCCTTAATTAAGAAGTGTATTTCTTGTGGTTGTTCTATAGATATAAGAATTATGTTTTTATTGTCATGCTTCTCTAATCTTATAGAGTAGATAATTTTTGAAGAATTTGATATAAAATTTTTAATTTTATTTTCGATTTTTTCTTTTAAATTTCCAAATAAATTTTCAGTTGTAAATAAAAGTCATAAAATTTTTGTGTATCTTCATCAAAACCAATTACTAAAAATCGTTTATTATTAAATGAATTTGTATTGGCATTCACTAAGGCTAAAAAATCCTTAATAAATTCTCCCCAAGCTCGATTCAATTCTTCGGGAGAAGGTTTTTGGGGAGAAGGTTTTTGTTCTTCCAAGTCCCAATACCACTGACGTTTATATTCAATATATCCACATTCACCTATCTTTACGATTTGATCAATATTCATAAGTCTTTACCTTGAAAAAAGAATGATTGGACATTATACTATGTTTGGTAAAAAGAGTAACATATTGTGATAAATGATTTCAACAAGTTTACATTCTATTTTAGATTATTTGAATTTAATTAATAGCCCGAACAAGCATACAACGGCACATTCACCAGCCAATCTTGTTCCCGATAATCCACCATGGAAAATCGAATTGCTTACGCTGGCTGAAATTGTTCTACATACACTTTCAAACTTTTCGCTTTTAAATTTTCTTCTGCTTTGACTTCAATCGGAATGACAGTTTGCTTACGTTATACGACAAAATCTACCTCTGCTGTGCCTTTTTCAGTTGCCCAATAAAAACGGGATTTTCTTGAGTGACAATTAGTTGTTGCAAGACATATTGTTCGGTTAAAGATCCTTTAAATTCGGTAAAAATACGGTTACCCTCTAGAAGTACGCTGGCATCCAAGTTGCTTTGCGCAGCAAGTAGCCCCACATCTAAACCGTACAATTTAAAGGCGTTATCTCGATAAGCGGAAAGTGGCAAATGTGGTTTCTTCACACGAGGCACGCTATATACTAAGCCGCTGTCTTTTAGCCAATGCCTCTCTAAAATAAGGGACATAGGTCAATTATACAGTGAGGAATACACTTTTTCTAACAATATATATTTTGATTGGTGCATTTTTTCAAATGAAAAAATAATTTAAATGAATATTTTTAAGATTGAAAATTAAGAACCTGTATTTACAGCCAAGCACGATGTCTTTTTGCACCACTTATCACGCCTGTTGCGTTGAATTTCACGTCAATAGGAACGCTATTAGCATGAAATTTACCTTAACATTCGCACTAATTGGGACAAAAATCCATTTCATGTTGGCGATGAAGAACACAGGTTCTTAATTTTAGACGACTACCAGATTGATGTAGGCGACATCGAGTTTCATTAATAAATAAAAAAACAAAACCCTTTGCACAAAACAAAGGGCTTTAAAATAATCTGGCAGAGAGGAAGGGATTCGAACCCTCGATACGCTATGAACGTATACACGCTTTCCAGGCGTGCGACTTAAACCACTCATCCACCTCTCTAAGCAGCGCGAATTATAAGCGGATTTCAGTAATCAGACAAGTTTTGTTTCAGGCAGCCTGAAACGGTTTTGTATTATAATCAATCTTTTCGCAACAGGATTCATAACCATGAATTTGTATCAACGCTCATTCTTGAAATTACTGGATTTTACTTCGACCGAAGTCATTGCCTTGCTGGATTTAGCCGCCCAACTCAAATCAGATAAAAAAAATCATACTGAAACTCAATATCTTATCGGTAAACAAATCGCGCTGATTTTTGAAAAAACCAGCACGCGTACTCGTTGCGCATTTGAAGTCGCTGCTCGCGACCAAGGCGCATTTACCACCTACTTAGAACCTTCAGGCAGCCAAATTGGAAACAAAGAAAGTACCCAAGATACTGCTCGCGTGTTAGGCAGAATGTTTGATGCCATTGAATATCGTGGCTTTTCACAAAATATCGTGGAAGAATTGGCACAATTTGCTGGCGTGCCCGTGTACAATGGCTTAACCGATGAATTTCACCCTACGCAAATGTTAGCGGATTTGTTAACCATGCGTGAGCATTGTCGCAAACCTTTAAATCAAATCAGTTATGCTTATTTAGGTGATGCACGATTTAATATGGGCAATTCTTTGTTGATTGCAGGCGCGTTGATGGGCATGGATGTGCGAATTGCCGCGCCCGAATCCTTGCAGCCTGAAGCAGATTTAGTCGCCAAAGCCAAACAAATTGCCCAAGAAACAGGCGCACAAATTACCATCACCGATAATCCAACAGAAGCCATTAAAGGTGTGGATTTTGTCCATACCGACATTTGGGTTAGCATGGGTGAACCTGAACAAGCATGGCGTGAACGCATTGATTTACTGAAACCTTTTCAAGTAAATGCCGATTTGATGATGGCAACAGGCAACGCAAATACCAAATTCATGCACTGTTTGCCGTCTTTCCACAACCGCGATACAAAAGTAGGTGAATGGATTTTCCAAACATTTGGTATGAATGGCGTAGAGGTAACCGAAGACGTGTTTGAAAGCGATGCCAGCGTGGTGTTTGACCAAGCAGAAAACCGTATGCACACCATCAAAGCCGTGATGGTGGCAACGCTGGCTAATATGGAAATTTAGAACTTGTGTTCGTAAGATTGATAACTTGATTTTATTGATAATTTTGAAGTGGAGATAAAAGCAAGCTATTAAGATTATGAACGCAGGTTCTTAATTATTTGGAAATAATGCAAGATAATCAAAACGATAATATATAGTTGTTTAAAATAAAAATAGGATACTACCGTGTACATCTGATAAATTAAGTGAGCAGAAAACGCAGCAGTATTTTTAATTTTAAACAACTATAAATGAAAATTTTTATATTGAACAACAGATAACTTTCATTCAACAATTGAAATTTTTACGTTACAATTCTCGATTTTCTACCACCTTCACGAAGGATAAAATCCATGTATTCAAAAAGCGTAACCATTGAAAAATACGACCCAGAATTAGCCGCCGCCATCGCCGCCGAAGTAGAACGCCAACAAGACCACATTGAATTAATTGCATCTGAAAACTACGTTAGCTGCGCCGTTATGGAAGCGCAAGGCTCACAATTAACCAATAAATATGCCGAAGGCTACCCAAATAAACGTTATTATGGTGGTTGTGAACACGTTGATGTAGCAGAACAATTGGCGATTGACCGCGCCAAAAAATTATTTGGCGCAGAATATGTAAACGTGCAACCACATTCAGGCAGCCAAGCCAACCAAGCCGTTTACGCCAGCGTCTTGAAACCTGGCGACACCATTTTGGGCATGAGTTTGGCGCACGGCGGACACTTGACACACGGTGCAAGCGTTAATATTTCAGGTAAATTATACAATGCCATCACATACGGCTTGGACGAAAATGAAGTGTTGGATTATGCAGAAGTAGAACGCTTGGCATTGAAACACAAACCCAAAATGATTGTTGCAGGCGCATCGGCTTACGCTTTGGAAATTGATTGGGCGCGTTTCCGCGAAATCGCAGACAAAGTCGGTGCATATTTGTTTGTGGATATGGCGCATTATGCGGGCTTGGTCGCAGGTGGCGAATATCCTAATCCTGTTCCATTTGCGGATTTTGTTACAACCACAACACACAAAACCTTGCGTGGCCCACGCGGTGGCGTGATTTTGTGTCGCGACAACACGCACGAGAAAGCATTGAATTCAGCCATTTTCCCAAGTTTACAAGGTGGCCCATTGATGCACGTGATTGCAGCTAAAGCCGTTGCTTTCAAAGAAGCATTAGAACCTGAATTCAAACAATATGCCAAACAAGTCAAAATCAACGCCGCAGCAATGGCCGAAGAATTAGTCAAACGCGGTTTGCGCATTATTTCTGGTCGTACTGAAAGCCACGTTTTCTTGGTGGATTTACGCGCGAAAAACATCACAGGTAAAGCGGCTGAAGAAGCTTTAGGCAAAGCCCACATTACCATCAATAAAAACGCTATTCCCAATGATCCAGAAAAACCATTTGTAACCAGTGGTATTCGTGTAGGCGCGGCAGCAATTACAACTCGCGGTTTCTCTGAACAAGATGCACGTGAATTGGCAAATTTGGTGGCGGACGTTTTGGATAATCCAAACGATGAAGCAAACTTAGCACAAGTGGCAACCAAAGCCAAAGCTTTATGCGACAAAAATCCTGTTTATGGCGCGTAATTTAATTTGATTGAAATTTTTCAGGCAGCCTGAATGCTATTTTCAGGCTGCCTTTAAGAACCTGTATTCATAGCCAAGCGCACCAATTGGGACAAAAATCCATTTCACGTTGGCTATGAATACAGGTTCTAAATTTAAATTCACGAATATTCACACAAAACAGAATCAACACTGTACTAATTCAAAAAGGAACGACTATAATAACGCCTAACAAGCGTTATTCCACAAAATTCATTCAAACTGGAACAAACATGATTGACAACACTCACAAAAATAGCGAAATCAATCGCAACCCAGCAGAAAATCATTTGTCAAACGAAACATCTTCTGACATGGATTTCTCACAGATGGAAGAAATTGAGGCATCTGAATTATTCGCAGAACCTATTGAATCAGAAAATAATGTGCAAACGTCTTCCAGTGGCGACACCACATCTTCCACCAAAGCACTCGATGAGATTGAAACCGAATTGTCTGCATTGCGCCATGCGGTGCAACATTTGAGCGAATCCGATGGCGTACAGAAGGGTTCGCTTGATGAAATTGAAGCAGAATTATTAGCACTTCGTCAAGCTGTTGAATCAATTGATAATTCTACACCTGAACAAAAAATAGAAGCCAAATACGAACACACGCAGCCTGAAACCCCATCAGAGCCCGAAATGATTGAACCTACTGTGGAAGTTTCACCTGAACCACAGGAGTTGGATTCTTATGCAGCTTTAGCAGCTGAGTTATTTGAACAATCCGATTCTAAAGATTATGGCGTGAATAGCCAAAATTTCAATCCAGAACAATATGATACCGCCAGTGAAACCGATGCCATTTCGCCCATGCAAATTGATGAAGAAGAATTGGAAATCATTGATGCTGCTGATTTAGAAGCATTACTTGGCTTGCATGATGCTGAATCACATAACTTAAATTATGAAAACAGTTTTTTGGCAGACGCAGCGCGTGTAGAAGCCGAAGATTCATTCTTCACAGAAGATACCGATGATTCATTCCAACTTGATGAAATTCAAGATGAAATCACAATCAGGCAGCCTGAAAACTTGCACAGCACCGAAACCGAATTCACACTTGATGATGAACCGTATGTACCTGAAGATACTGACCATTTCAGCTTAGATGATTTAGACGATTTGGACGAAAATTCAAATATTACCGAAAAAACATCAGATAAAATTGAAGACAATTCGTCTGCTAAACCGAAAACTGAATCTGTTGGTTTGGATTTACAAGATGATGGCGACGACCCACTGGCTTGGCTCAACAAAATCAAAAATGAAATGTCTAATAAATTTGACATTGATATTGGTGTGCCTGCCAAATCACCCAAACAAGAAGAAAATTTAAGTAAAATCAACGAAGTGGAAGAATTAACTGAAGAAGTTTCTTTTGATGATGTCCATGACTTGATTGAAACGCCTCCTGCCATTACCCAAGATGCCGAATTATTTAACTTGGATAATCTTGATGACGTTCAGACTGAATTTACGAACATCAATCACACCGTCCAAGCTGCTGCCGAACTCGTTGAAGATGTTGATTTATATGATATTTTAATTGATGACAGCACCGAAAATGCACCAGTTAATTTAACAGCAGAACCCATTAATGATACCGAATTGGAAGTGTTTGATGAATCTTCATTAACCACATCACCCAATGCAGATGTACTATTGGATTTATCAGGAGAATCAGATTTATTTGAAGATGAATCTACAGCCTCACTTTCACAAACTGAACAAATTGAAGCGATTGATTCTGAAAATAATTTGTCATTCAATGAATCCAATTTCGCAGAAAACTCGCTGCCTGAAGAAACTGACAGCATGGTCGCTGCACGTCCTGAAACAAACGACGAAAATATTGAAGAAAATATTTTTGAACAAGAAATTGACTTTGCCGAAGAAATTATTGATTTACCAGAAGAATCATTGGAGGAAGTCTCTATTTCTGTCTCTGATATGGAAGAGCTGGATTTGATTTCCGAACAAATTACCCAAATGGAAGAACTGGATTTGTCTGATTCACTGACCATTGATGAAGCTGTTGAATTGTCCGAATCAATTGATTTGAATAACCATTCTTGGGCGCAAGATATGGTAAACGCCATCAAAGACAAAGCCGAAGAGTTGGAAATGCGTGCCGAAATTGTGGCGCATGATGTGGTTGATGCCGTCAAACAATCTGGCGAATGGGCAGAAAATATGGGAGATGCCATCAGCGATAAAATGGAAGAACTGGAAATGCGCGCCGAAATCGTAGCACATGATGTGATGGATTCAGTCAGACTGATTGAACCGACTGATTCATTGACGCTGGCAGAGGAAATCAGTGCAGATGAATTAGATGCCTTGTTGGCTGGCGAAGATTTAGATATGCAGCCTGAATCCGTATCCGAAGATATTGACGATTTAATCGACGAACAATTAACCCATTTTAAACCAGCCAAACTTCAGACAACTTTAGATAATAATCAGTTAAAAGTTGAAGTAAATACATCATCACGCAAAATGCAGCCTGAAAGTGGATTCAATTTAACCAATAATGTGGTTAATGGCGAGTTGGTGGAAACCGCTACCGTTGCCACAGTCGCTGCCATGCCCCCCGAACAAATTGAATCGGATAAACTGGGTTGGACTGCACGACTCAAACAAGGTTTGACCAAATCACGCAACCAAATGGCAAAATCATTGGCGGGCGTGTTTGGCGGTGGCAAAATTGACGAGGATTTGTATGAGGAATTGGAAACCACTTTATTAATCAGTGACATGGGCATTGAAGCTACCGAACAATTGATGAATGAAGTGCGTAAACGCGTTTCACTCAAAGGCTTGAAAGATGGTAATGAATTACGTACCACGCTAAAAGATGCCCTCTATGAATTACTCAAACCCCTTGAAAAACCATTGGAAATCCCAAATAATGGACAACCTTTTGTCATCATGATGGCAGGCATCAATGGTGCAGGCAAAACCACGTCTATCGGCAAATTGGCAAAATATTTCCAAGCGCAAGGCAAATCTGTGATGTTGGCAGCTGGCGATACATTCCGTGCGGCTGCGCGTGAACAGCTACAAGAATGGGGTGCACGCAATGGCGTTACCGTGATTTCACAAGCATCAGGCGACAGTGCAGCAGTGTGTTTTGATGCAGTGGAATCGGCAAAAGCAAAAAAAATTGACGTAGTATTGGCAGACACCGCCGGTCGTTTACCAACCCAATTGCATTTGATGGAAGAAATCAAAAAAGTCAAACGTGTATTACAAAAATCCATGCCCGATGCACCACACGAAGTGATGGTGGTCTTGGACGCAAATATCGGACAAAATGCCATTAATCAAGTAGTTGCATTTGATGACGCTTTGGGTGTTACGGGTTTAATCGTAACCAAATTAGACGGCACAGCAAAAGGCGGAGTTTTGGCAGCGTTGGCAAGCAACCGCCCTATTCCCGTGCGCTACATTGGTGTGGGCGAAGGCATTGACGATTTGCGTCCATTTGATGCGCGGGCGTTTGTTGATGCGTTATTAGACGAGTAATCAGCATTCAGGCAGCCTGAAAAACAATTTCATCACATTAATTAGCCGTATGTGTAGTCCTTTCAGGCTGCCTATTTTTGGAGAAAATGACATTATGCAATCAATTGTTTTGAACTACATTACCGAAGATGATGTATCACTTAATAGCTGTTTATATTTACCCAATGATGAAAATACTGATGTGGAAAATCTGCCAGCCGTGTTATTGTTTCCCGAATGGTGGGGTTTGACTGAACACATCAAAGACAAAGCCAAAGCCTTAGCAAAAGCAGGTTATGTGGCACTGGCAGTGGATATGTATGGCAATGGTCGCGTTACCAGCGATGCCCAAATTGCCAGTGAACGCATGAACGAATTATTGCAACATCCTGATTTATTATCAGAACGTGTACAGCTTGCCTACAACAATTTACGCGCAGTCGCAGAAGTCAATCCCAACAAAATGGCGGCATTGGGTTTTTGTTTCGGCGGACGCGTGGCGTTGGACATGGCGCGAGATGGTGTGGACTTATGTGGCGTGGTATCGTTTCACGGTATGCTAAACACGCAAACACCAGCGCAAAAAGGCGTAGTCAAAGCAGAAATTTTAGTGGAACACGGTCAATTGGATTCGATGTGTACATTACAAAACGTAGACGAGTTTCGCACTGAAATGGACGCTGCTGACGTAAAATACCACATTGACGTATTCCCCGACACCAAACATGGTTTTACCAATCCGCAAGCCACCGAAAATGGCAAACGCAATGGCGCAGATTTGGCATATAACCCAGTCGTCGCAGAACAAGCATGGAACAATGCGTTAGCATTTTTGACGCGTGTGTTAAAAGCTTAAAATCTTATAACCTGTGTTCATAATCTTAATAGCTTGCTTTGTATTCGCAAAAATTGCCAATAAAATCAAGTTATCAATCTTAAGAACACAGGTTCTCACATCAATAACCCACTATTGACGCAAAAACTCGCCTTGCATTCACAGCAACTGATTCATCAAATCAAACAATTAATCTTGTGAATACAGTTTGTTAAAATAACTTCAAAATCATGTTATGATATAATGAGGCTGTCTGAATATCTTTCAGGCAGCCTGAATTTTTGAATCAACATAAAATCAAATAAAATGAATTTATTACATGAATATTTAATTGCGCCTTTTACTGAATTTTCTTTTATGCGTTATGCATTGGCGGCGGTGGTATTTTTGGCATTATCGGCCGCACCCGTTGGGGTATTTTTGGTGATGCGGCGCATGAGTTTGATTGGCGATGCGTTGAGTCATGCGGTTTTACCCGGAGCGGCAATTGGCTACATGATGGCTGGCTTGAGTTTGCCTGCGATGAGTTTAGGCGGATTTGTGGCAGGAATGTTGATGGCTTTTTTGGCAGGATTGGTCAGCCGTTTTACCGAATTGAAAGAAGATGCTAATTTTGCCGCATTTTATTTAAGCAGCTTAGCAATTGGTGTGATTTTGGTTAGCTTGGGTGGTAACAGTGTGGAATTATTACATTTATTATTTGGCTCAGTATTGGCGGTGGATTTGATTTCATTACGCTTGATGGGCGTGGTAGCAAGCATCACAATTTTGGCGTTGGCAATTATGTTCCGCCCATTAATGTTGGAAAGCATTGACCCGCTGTTTTTACGCGCTGTCAAAGGCAAAGGCGGATTATGGCATATTTTGTTTTTGGTATTGGTGGTCATGAACTTGGTGGCGGGATTTCAGGCGTTGGGGACATTGATGTCGGTGGGTTTGATGATGTTGCCAGCAATTTCCGCGCGATTGTGGGTACGAAGCATGGGCGCATTAATGATGGTGGCAGCATTGGGGGCGTTGGTATGTGGTTATGCAGGTTTATTGCTGTCGTATCATCACCCCGCCAACATTCCATCTGGTCCAACCATTATTTTATTTTGTGGTGCATGGTATGTGATTTCGGTGCTGTTTGGCGCAAACAGTGGCATTATCGTGAAATTACTACGCAAAAAACACCACAAATTAAAAACTCAACCCAATACGAATTAATTCATTTTTTCAGGCAGCCTGAAAATGGGATTCGTTGAATACTTAGCCCTTAGCTGGGTTTGCCATCTTTTCCTGCTCTCCAACCCACTCGGTTATTTGCGCCACACACCAATCCGCATGACTCAGAAATGGCGCGTGAGCCGCTTGTGGCGCAATTTTGAACGTGGCATCAGACAAATGAGCCGCCAAATATTCCCCCATACGTGGCGGCGTTATCGCGTCTTTACCGCCGTATAACAGCAACGCTGGACATTGAATTTCAGGCAGCATCGCACGCGCATCAGCTTGCGCAACTGCTTGCAGTGCCGATTGCAACGCAGCAGGCGTACCATGTTGTGCCACGTCGGGCAACACCGCCGCCAAAATTTCATGACGTTGTGGTGTGTGCAGCAATTGTAATTCCAAAAATTGGCGTACTGACTGGGTGTAATCTTGCTGAAAAAATGAAACCATGCGCTCCAAACTGGTTAAACTCACGCCTTGTGGATAATCCGATGCTGCCTGAAAACGCGCAAATGTATTACTCAAAATCAAACCGCGAACCCGTTCAGGATAACGCGCCGCAACGTGCAACACCACCAATCCCCCCAACGACCAACCAAATAAAAAACTCGGTTCAATTAATTGCGTGGCGATTTTATCCGCCGCTTCAAAGACGGAAAACGATTCCTGATTGCTGCCATGTCCAATCAAATGCGGTGCGCTGATGCGCCAATTTTCAGGTAACATATGACGAAATTCTGTGAAAATATCAGCATTTACCGCCCAACCATGAATCAAACAAAGTGAAATTGTCATGCGATTTTATCCTTTCGTGAATCAAAAATTATGCCTATTGTGCCACAACTTAACCACACAATCCGTATGTTCAGGCTGCCTAAAAGACATGGCGAACGTGTGGGCGCAACCGCATCAACAATACACCACGCCCGATGCCTTGTGGCAACGCGAATGGTTTAGCGCGAAATATGCACCGCCATTGCCCACAGCTTTGCACGAATGGAAACACGCGGGGAAAATTGGATTTTCAAAATTATTTCAAATGATTATGCTGGAAAACCCACCTATTTGGCTGCCTGAAGTGGCGATTAACGCAGTGTTGCCGATGCCGATTAGCACCACACGGCGATTGACGCGCGGTTTTAATCAATGCGATGAATTAATTGATGTTTTGGTAAAGCAATACGGCTGGCGTGTGTTGCCAAATCAAGCAATTTTCAGACAGCATAAAGCCGCGCAAAGTACCCTCAACAAAGCCCAACGCATCAATAATATTCACGACAGTTTTCAAATAAAATACGATGTTCGTGGTTTGAATATATTGATTATTGATGATATTTTAACCACAGGCGCGACGCTTACCGAATTAACACGCAGCCTGAAAAATGCAGGGGCAAATCACATTTATATTTGGGTGGTGGCGCGGCGATAATCTTTCAGGCAGCCTGAAACCTTTGCCCCCCATATTTTCAACTACAATCGTTTAGAACCTGTATTCACAGTCAAGCGCGATGTCTTTTTGCCCCATTTGACACGCCTGTTGACATAAAATTCGCCTTACATTCGCACCAACTGGGACAAAAATTAAAATTATCTTTAATCTTAATAAAGAAAATTCTGAAATTTTTATTTTTTGAAGATCTTAAAAAGAAAAAATGAAAAAATTTAGCATTAAATTCTAAAATTATTTTTTTATTGACAATAAACGCAATTATATTTCAATTATTCGTGTTTTAACCTTGATTGTATGAGATAAAACTGTTACCCTTAAATTTTAGTATAGATGCAGGAATAAACATGAACCATTTAAATACAACAGATGATATTAGAATTAAAGAAATTGCAGAATTATTGCCACCTATCGCCCATTTATATGAATTGCCATTAAGTAAACAAGCTGCTCATCTGGTAACCAAAACCCGACAAGAAATTGCTGATTTAGTGGCCGGTAAGGATAATCGCTTACTGGTTATCATCGGACCTTGTTCTATTCATGACCCCAAAGCTGCTCTTGAATATGCGCAACGTTTGTTGCCATTACGTAAAAAATATGAAAAAGAATTACTCATCGTCATGCGCGTGTATTTTGAAAAACCACGTACCACAGTTGGTTGGAAAGGTTTGATTAATGATCCGCATTTAGATGGCAGTTTTGACATTAATTTCGGTTTGCGGCAAGCGCGTAACTTATTGTTAGAATTGAATAATATAGGAATTCCTGCATCTACCGAATTCTTAGATATGATTACACCACAATATTATGCTGACTTGATTTCATGGGGTGCAATCGGTGCGCGTACCACAGAAAGTCAAGTACATCGTGAATTAGCAAGCGGTTTATCTTGTCCAGTCGGTTTTAAAAATGGCACAGATGGCAATCTTAAAATCGCCATTGATGCGATTGGTGCGGCATCGCATCCACATCATTTCTTATCGGTTACAAAAACGGGACATTCCGCGATTGTACATACGTCAGGAAATTCGGATTGTCATGTGATTTTGCGTGGTGGTAAAGAGCCTAATTATGAAACTCAATATGTTCAGGCTGCTGTGGCACAACTAACCAAAGCAGGCGTTACCCCAAAATTAATGATTGATTTTAGCCATGCAAACAGCAATAAAGATTTTACACGTCAAATGGTTGTCGCGCAAAATGTCGCCGAACAAATTCAAAATGGTGAAAATAATATCATGGGCGTGATGGTGGAAAGTCATTTGGTTGAAGGGCGACAGGATAAACCCGAAGTCTATGGTAAAAGCATCACCGATGCGTGTATTGGCTGGAATACAACAGAAGAGTTGCTGGCATTACTTGCCCATGCGAATCAAATTAGGGTTTAATTGCTAAATAAAAAGCTGCTTGACGATTTTCAGGCTGCCTGAATGTCGCTAAATACAATGAATTCAAATTGAAACGTCATTTTTATTTCAATCCACTATGGTGTAAAATGTACCACTTTCGTTTTTCAGGCAGCCTGAAAGGTAAATTCGCGCTATGAATCATCAATCTTCCGCAAAATGGTCATTTTGGCAAACCATTTTATTGCTTATCGGCATCGTGATGCTGATTGGGGTGTCCACATTTTTGGCGATGATGCTGATGCAACATTATCCTAACCCTGATGAATTGTGGGCGATGGCAACCAATATGTTTACTTTATTTGGTTTGTTGTTGGGAGTGGGCGTGGCATTTGCGTTATTGGCGGCGGCGGTGTCATTTTTGGCGTTGAATCAAAAATTGTATGAAGCACAAAGTTATTTGGCACAGGCGCGTTTGCATCTTGATGATTATAAGCAATTGTCTCATCAAGAAAATTTAATTCAAGATAAAATACATCAATTAATTAAATATCATCAATCTTTGTTGTTAACGCCTGTGAATACGAACAGCATGGAAGTTGAACCAATTTTGTCATTGAGTAAACAAATCACGACATCGGAATTTGCGAATTTTGAAGCCAGATTATTAGCGCGTAGCATTGAACAGGATATTTATGCTAAACAAGCTGTCCATTTGGCACAAAATCAACCCAGTATCCATACTTGGCGTGATGCGATGCAGCAATTTGAACAAGCCAGCTACTTGTGGCAGGCGATGTTGTCGGCTAGCTCTGATAATTTATTGAATTATATAAGAAATAATTATTTATCCGCCAAATTGTATCAAGCAACTGCCACGCAGCATCTTGCCATGTTAAATGGAACAGCACAACAAAATGCACATTATCGTCAATTAGATGCGTTGTATGCACCTGTGTTGGCTTTGAATGGCGCAAGTAAAGACGCGCAAACCAATCACCTAATTAGTCAAGCTGCCTATCAAAATGCCATGTTGGCATATCAAGAAGGCGAAATTTTATGGCAAGAAAATCAGAATATTGAATCAGTTAGCCATAAATGGTATGAAGCCAAGCAATCTTTTCAGGCTGCCTTTCAATTGCAGCGTGATGATGCAGAAATTCCGTATCAATATGGTAGTTTGTTGGAGCGTGAGGCTCGATTAATTGCCCAAACCGATGCACAAAGGCTGCCTGAAGCCCGTCAATTGTGGCTGCAAGCACGCGAACAATATCGCCTTGCGTTGGATATTCAGCCCAAAAAACCCGAAGCCTTGTTAAATTGGGGCAATACATTTGCTGATGAGGCTACAGCAATCGTACAAACCAATGCCGATACGCTGCCTGAAGCACGAATTTTATGGCAAAACGCGCGTGAAAAGTTCCAGCAAACTTTAGAAATTCAGCCTAATTTTGATGCCGCTGCCTACAATGCTGGCATGACTTTGAATAAAGAAGCAGATATTATTTTACATTTAAATCAAAATGTTGATGAGGTGTGTCAATTATGGCAACAAGCTGGTGAGCGTTTTCAGGCTGCTTTGTCCATCAATCCATCGCGTTACGATGTGGTCAATAGTTGGGGACTGGTTTTGGCGAAAGAAGCGGATTTGCGTTTCAAAATGGGACATGACAATTTGCCACAAGCGCAAAAATTGTGGCAGTCGGCGCAACAACGTTTCCATCATGCGTTAGAGCTTGAACCAGAATTGCAGGCAGCTGCGACCAATTGGCGCACGGTTTTAACCAATGAAAGCAATGCTGTCAATCAGACAAATAGAAAAGTGTTGTGGCAAACTGCCAGCGATAAAATTGCGTCTTTACGCCAAATGTCGCCTAATCATGCTGCATCTGAAAGCATCAAAGAGTTAGCAGACGTAATTCAGCAGCAATTATTGAAATTTGAATCCATGAACCAATTACAACCTGTTGGGCAATTGCGTTCTATGACAAAACCTGAATAAAAAGTGCGCCCAATTTCATGAGTATTAAATTGGGCGTATTATTTTCAGGCAGCCTGAATCTGCTCATTTTGCGGTTGTGTTGATTGATTTGATTTGATTATAATACTGGGAATATTTTTCACTTAATGATAGGATATGACCATGGCATTTGATTTGATTGATGCAAAAGACATTACGACCGACAAATTATTAGAATTATTCAAAGCAGCGTACATCAAAGCATCACGAATTGATGACGGTGATGATGATATTCGCTTGGAAGTAACCGATAATGTGTTGTGGTTATTGCGTCCCCATGCTGACCGCTTAAAATTATTTGATTATCAACAGGGTCTGATTATTTCAGGCTGCGAAGACCAAATCATCAAAAAAGTGAATGAGATAAATGAAACTTATGCTTTTTGCAAATTGACGGTGGATTTTGCTGAACGTGATACGTCTAATTTTCATACTTTCATTACTTACGAATTCCGTTTTACACAAGGTTTGAATTTTGCACAATTGATTGATGATATTCATTTTTTCAATCGTGTAAAAGAAAGTGCGTTTAATGATTTGCGTGTATTTTTGATAGAAGAAAAATTATTGGATAATGCAGATAAGGTTTTGATGTAATCCATTATATAGTGCTTTAAATTCAAATTGCTTAAAATGAAAAATAGCATTTGGCTGATTCATTTTAAGCAATTCAGTTTTTTGGGACACGCTATCTTTTCAGGCAGCCTGAAAATCAATACAAGTTTTTTTATAGAAGATTGGATTCAAAAATGTATATTCCCCATAAAAGATCATGGTTACCTTGGGTATTTGGTGTTGGTTTGTTGTTGGTATTGATATTGCTGTTTTCTTTATTACGCGATATTTTGATGCCGTTTATTGTGGCGGCGGTTTTGGCGTACATTTTGAATCCATTGGTGGTCATGCTGCAAAAACGGCGAGTTAAGCGTACGCGTGCATCTTTATGGGTAATGGTATTTACGTTGTTGGTGTTGGTGGGTTTGCTCTTGGTAATTGTGCCGATGTTGGTCAAACAAATTCAATCGGTGATTGGTAAATTGCCTTTACTGATTGATTTTTTGCAATATAAAGTGCTGCCTTGGTATAACGGAAAATTTGGCGAATACGCCCGACTCAACGAACAAACCATCACAGAATGGCTGCAAAGCAACGCTACAGGCATCACATCTGGGGTTCAGAATGCTTTGAAAAAAACCATGCCGATGTTGTTGCAACAAGGTACATCTATTGCAGGGTGGTTAAGTGATGTGATGTTGCTGCCGTTGCTGTTGTATTATTTTTTGTTGGATTGGTCGCGTTGGGGCAATGGATTGCAACGATTTGTGCCACGCCGTTATGTGCCGACTTACACGCGTATCACGCGAAAACTGAATGATGTGTTGAGTGAGTTTTTGCGTGGACAACTGATGGTAATGATTATTATGGGTTTGGTGTATGGATTGGGCTTGATGCTGACGGGGTTGGAGTCGGGATTTGCAATTGGTATGGTGGCGGGTTTATTGGTGTTTATTCCGTATTTGGGGGCATTTACAGGGTTGTTATTGGCGACTTTGGCTGCGGTATTGCAATTTGGTTCGTGGCATGGTGTGATTTGGGTATGGGTGGTATTTGGGATTGGGCAGACGCTGGAGAGCTTTTTCATTACGCCACAAATTGTGGGTGATAAAATTGGTTTATCGCCATTTTGGGTCATTTTTGCGCTGATGGCGTTTGGAAGTTTGATGGGGTTTGCTGGAATGTTGGTGGCATTGCCGTTGGCGGCGATATGTTTGGTGCTGTTGGAAGAAGGCTCAGAAGTGTATTTGAACAGTCGTTTTTATTTACGTAAGAAATAGACATAGGTTTTCAGGCAGCCTGAAACCTTGGCAAAATCCATCTTTTGGTGCATTTTTTTGCGATACGTTTCCCTAATATTTATCTGCGTATTATGTGATGTTACCGCTTTGAACTGTACCAAAATCTAGGGTTTTGCAAAGTTTTCAGCCTACGCCAATTTGAAATTTGACCGCTCTTTGCCATAAAAAAAGCCGTCTAAAACACTCATTTCAGACGACCTTTTACTCTAACGTGTGCCGGTTAGGTACGGTCGTGCTTGGAGGATAACAAGCTTACCATTGTCAAACGCCCATTCAATGTCCTGCTCACCATTAGCAAATAGCTGTTTGATTTGTTGACCTGTTTGGTCAAGGTGACGTATTTGTCCCTGATTCATCACGTTACCACTGGTTGCAGGCACCTCCCGTACCCCACCGTTTTTATCCAGTTGCAACGCTGTGGTTTCATTAGAGGAGCTGAGACGTTGTACAGAATCATTGCGACGGTTATAGACTACCTGTTCGGCTACCCGTTTACCTTCAACAACACGAATACCCAACCCGCGTTTGGCGGCAATGTAGGAGCTGTTTTTCTGAGCAGTATCATAGGGATTGATGGTAACCAACACACCAGAGAGATCTGCATTGATGCTTTGTTGCACAAAGACACTCATTTTCACGCTATCGTGAGGCAGTCCAGCAATACGGCGGGCTTCGTATGCGCTGTAATTGAAAACGGAAGCCCAAGATTGCTTTACCGCTTCGGCTAACGCGTTTTCATCGGTAACATTTGGCACAGTGGTGTACAGCCCAGCGCCGCTGAAATTGGGTAGGTCTTCGGAATTAGAGGAGCTACGGACAAACACACCTTTGCTGTTTAATTGATTGCGCCATTGCTCAGCCCATCTGTGTTTCCATTCCGACGTGATTTCGGCATCGGTAATTTTTTTCTGCAGTGTGAGTAAAGCAGTGCGGCGCTTGCGGTTGTCTCCATCACTTTGCATTTCGATTTGTGTTAGTGTTGTTGCATTAATGCCGAGCCTAACCATCATGGCTTGATAGTAGGCAAACGGAATGCAGAATCCATCAGGTACGTTACTGCCTTCAATATGGGCGCGGATATGACCGAGGTTGGCAGCCTTACTGCCGCAGTAACGGCTGTCATCACGGCGCAAGTTTGCCAAAGCCCGAAGGCTGTAATTGGAAACATCAGGTTGGGGCAGGGTAAGGCCGTCTGAAAAGCTTTTACTGGTAGTGTTCCGGTTGGTTTTGACAATTCGGTATTGCTTAGCAGTCGCTTCAAATTCAATACGATGGTCAATATATGGGGCTAGAATTTTTTCTGCGTCTTTAAGGTAAATATTAGGAATCCCCCAACCGCGTGCCAATACATTCACATGGGACAATGCGGTGGATGGTTTCTCACTGATAATCCCCGTCACAGGTGGCAGCTCTAGGGGAACCTCTTTCAAAATAATAATATCATCGGCGCCAACATTATAAAGATCATCTTCTTTGGCAATAACGCGTAATGTACCTATCGCTTTACCTTGGTTTAGAGGCAGGTAGGGGAAATTTTTAATCAAACTTTCTTGGGTAATAAAAGGAACTTTACTTTGCTCAGCAACGGTTTCCTACCATAAAGAATTGGTTTTATAACGCAACGGAGCGTAGAAACTGTCTTTCAGACGACCTGCCGCCAATTTCAACAATTCAGGCGTGATTTTGTCTCCTTCCCAAAACTCATAAACATATTCTTGAGTACTATTCTGCCAACTGATAGTACCCAACAGATAACGCCGGTTAGGACTACGGTATTGTTGATTCAATTCAGTTTTTGACAGTATGGGTTTCAAGATAGTAGCCAAGTAGTGCTCATGCAGCCGAAATTTGGGAGTATTGATATAGTCGGTACGGTTATTGTCTTCACGATCGATGAAGAAAAGGATATGAGGAATTTCATATTCACTACCTTGCTCATAAATTCGCGAAAGTAAGTCAAAATCGGCCTGGCTTTTGATTGCAGATAACGCAGGAATTTGTGTTTTAACTGGGGTGGCTACAGTTTGACGCTTTTCAGACTCGTAATAAGAAGGTTTACGTGCCATTGGTGCAGCCGTATCGACTGTCTCAGCTTCAGGACGGCACGCTGAAAGTAAAAACAATATTGGGAGGCAAAAAGCAGGCTTCATGATGTTTTCGGTTATCTAAATCAGATGAGAAGTAATATACCCATAGCAAAAATATAAATCAACAGATTCGCTGCCTAGATAAATCAGTTTTATAATCCAATATTAAACTTGAATCTTTTCAGTCTACTTGATATAAAAACGCGCTCATTTTGTCATAATTTTGCATTTTTTTTGTCATGACAAAACGAATGCAAAAATTAAATGCAAGGCAGCTTTTGCATCAGCGGCATTTTAACATCTGCACACAGCTCCAAACTGGGTGTTTATTTTATGGTATCACTTAATCAACATCGCCCCACAAGGACAACACCATGAACACATTTAACAGCGCACTTATCAATCACGGCTACGATGCATAATATCTACCATCTACCAAACCGTTTCAAAGCACATAATTATGATTTGAAACGGTTTTTATTTTCAGGCAGCCTGAAATTTGTAAATCATATTATCTTCGTAATGCGCTGTTTTGTTCATTGTAATGTGAACGCTAATTTTTTGATAATCCTGTAAATTTTGCCAACCTTCTGCCTTTTCATTCACAATCAAATCCAAATAATCAAGCAGTTCACTCCGCGTTGATGAGAAGAACACAAACGGCGGTCGTACCAATCTCATCAAGCGTAAAAATTCAACCATGCCAAAATAGCCAGCTTTGCGATACGCGCCTTGCGCGGTGCTAACATAGGGTGGGTCAAGCACGAGTAAAGCCTTTGAATTATCTTGGAATTCAGGCAATAACTCATGATACGATTTACTCACCACTTCCACGCTGTCTAAATAGCCGTCCGCGCTGGGATAATCACTCAATCGCACATTATTAAAATAAGTATGATTGTATATTAAATCATTTAAATCAGTTGTTTGCCGACTGCTAAACAAAATCCAACTCGCCACGCAATCCAAATCAATATAGCCGCCAAATGTTTGTAAGGTAGCCTGAATGGTCTTTTTCAGCGTTTCAGGCAGCTTTTGCTTGAGCGGATAATCTCTGGTTAAATCAAAAATGATTTTGCGTAATTGATTGGTATCATTGATATTTTTCAGTCTTTCGGTATAACCATCAAAATCATTGTAAATCACACGAGCTTTTGGTAAAACTTGTTTTGCGGTGTGAGCCAATAATCCCGAGCCACCAAAGGCATCAACAATTGTCCAGCCATCGCCATCATTCGGAATATGCTGTTTTAATAACGTTTTAAAGTGATTTAAAAATCGGCGTTTTTGTCCTGTAAAGGGTAAGGGGGCTTGTGTGTAATTCATGCGTACTCCAAAGAAAACGGTGCGTGTGCTTGTTTAAAACACACGCACCGTTGGTTCGGTACGCAAAGGTACGCTGGTTAGGCACGCTCGGTGCGCGAAAAAACTTACTTAGATTCAAACGTATTGCGCGTTTTACAACGGCGACATTGAATAATAATACGGTAATTTGTACCCATGACTTCACCAATTTTTCTTTTACAATGAATATTTTGACATTTTAATGATTTCAGCATTTTGCGCTATCCTATATACAAATGATACAATCGCGCCGCCTAGCTAGGTGACGGCTATACGGATGCAGGCACTCTCTGCTGATGTGGGTGGAATAAACGGTCTTCTACACCGTCCACTCGCCGTCCACTCGCCGTCTTTCTTTCAACGCTGCCATTGTAACTTGGCAGCGTTTGATTTTTGTGATGTAGCATTTCAATACAAAATAACATCACACCCCAATATCCTGTACCGCCAAATCAGGCGCAACGCTTAAAATTGCGCCACCGCCTACATCATAATAGACGGTTTGACCTGCGCTGTAGCCATTGCCATACAACAAAACTTCATTGCCAGCCTGTGTAGTACGCGCCAAATAACTGCCATTGCCATTTTTAGCAATGATTTGGGCGACTGCACGGTTGGGTTGATTAAATAATTGATTAAATTGCTGATAAATATTCATTTCTTTCCTTTCAGGCTGCCTGAATTAATCAAATATCCATGTATCTGTCCACGCCCAACGTTTGATAAATCACAGGCACCTCGCCATTCATTGCCACGCTGATTTGCACCGATTTGACCACACCTCGCCACGATTCAGCAGGTTCATTGAATTGCCAAATTTCGCCCAATTCGGCACGGTTTAAGCCGTATTTGGGAATCCATGGCAGCTTGACGGTTTCGCTTTTATGTATGCCTGTGTTGCTTAATGTTGCCACGCCAGCCGCTTCGCAAACGTTGTAATCCGTGTAAAGCGCATGGCTTAAATCGGTGGCACGTGGTGTGTTGCCATGTTCGCGGCGGTAAACGTTGGCGGCTTTACCTTGATTGTGGTTGGCTGCCACGCCGACTGCATGGCAACGCAAATTCTGTTGCAGGCTGCCTGAAATGCTGACAATCGCACTGTTTGGCACTTGCACATCGGGTGCAGCGTCTGCCAACGCCCACGCTGCCACGCGCCATGTTGGGCGAATATCCAGTTGTGGCAAATAGGGATGGCTTGCCACGAATCCGCCAGCTGTTTGCGCGATGTCTTGCAGCACCGCAATAGGCGTTTTGTCGGTTAAACTATAGACATTTGCAGGGACAAGCCAATCCACAATCTGCCAATTTTCAATTTTAAAATTTAAAAATTTCAATTGTGAATCAGCGATTTGTCTGGCGTATGATTCTGAATTGACCAAACCAGCAGACGAATGGGCAAAATCCGCGCCCAATAAAGCCGTTTGGCTACGTCCTGTGATGGTGTAGCTTTTTTTACCAAATGCGCGGTTATCGCTAAACTCTTCTGCCATAAAATCAAAACGTTCTGAATTAATTAATACCGTAATCACGTCTTTTTCAGGCTGCCTGAATTTCACTTTAACGAATGATTCGGGCGACACCGTTAAATCGGCTTGCCAACAGTAACCAGCCGTGTCGGCTTTGATATTCAGCGACAGCAATTCCAATGATGTACCGTCCGCTAATTGTGCTTTAATTTCATTACAAATCATATAATTATCCAAATTTGGAATCATAACTTTCGGCTTGCCACACGCGAACGAAATCGGGACTTGTGCCGCGTCGGGTTTGGCGGCTTGGGTGCTGAAATCCAGAGGTAAAGCATCGGGTGGAGGCGGTTTGCCACACGCGCAATCACAATCATCACGGTTAGGCGTGTTGTCAATGGGAATTGGATACCATTCACACGGTGGTTGAACGCTGCGACTCACGGCGGTTTTCAGGCAGCCTGAAAGATGATAACCGCTTGATTGCGCGATAAATCCATTGACAAAATATTGTGTGAATGCGGTTGGCGTGGCGGTGCAATTTGTGAGATGGGGGGCGTTGGCTTGGCGCGTGGTGGTGTGATTGGCGTAGAACTGGTTGGCAGCGATACGCGTTTTCAGGCAGCCTGAAAGTTTAGGCGCGAACGCCACATGATTTTGCCAACACGAATGCAGGCGCGCGGTGCTGCCCGACACGCCCACAAACATCAACCACAACCATGCCAACGTCCCGATTTCCACGTTCAGGCAGCCTGAAACAGGCGCAACCGCCACAAATTGCGCCCAATAATTTTGCGCCAACGCTTGATTTTGTCCCGAAACCGCCAAACACGCGCCTTGAGTGCTTTGAGCTGACCATGCACTTGTCCAATTTGCGCCAATGGTCGGTTTGATGGGGGCGACTGGTTTGGTGGGTTTTGGGGGCGCGACGTTGTCATTCAATGTGAATTTGAATGGCAACGTGTCGGGCTGCTGTTCAACGCGCCGCCCCAATTCAAAAGGCAATTGTGCGCTATTCATTAATTAATTCACTTTAGGTTTCATGCCAGCCCAGCCATCAATTTTGTTGTATTGCCGTAGGTTGTCGTAGCCCATCAGAATGTAAGTGCGTGTTTCATCAAGATTATCCACACGATAAGTGCCATCTTCATGTGAATACACATCGCGCACACACATCATGGTTTGTTCGTCAAATACAAAAATTCGGCGGCGAGCAGGCGTACCAGCAACGGTAACAATACCGCTTCCTTCGCCAGAAAAATAGCCACGTCCTGTGTAACGGCTTTGGCGATGGCGAATATTTAATTTAATTTTCATTTAGTTGTACTCAAAATAACTCAAATTTAACAAGTGATTATTTCCGCCACCGTCCGAAATATCCAACAGCAAATAATCCGCGTCATCGCCATCTAATTTTAATATTGACCATGTCGGCATAGCAGTACGTAAGTTATTCATAGATGACAACAAATTAGGTAAAACAGCACGATAAGTTTGCTTTTCCATGACAAAAACTTCATGGGCAATGAATCCACCATGAATCGGGTCGGGGTAAGGTGCTAGGTTGCTATTGCTATAATAATTGCCACCTAAGTCAGCCATTAATGCGCCACTACCTTGCCACGCTTGTGCCAACATGGGGTTTTTCAAGCTGCCTGTATCCCAATTCGTTGCTCTGCTGTAGTTGCTATGAACAAACACGCAAGCCGTGTTATCGGCAGGAGCAAGCGGTCGCGCATCACCAAAAAACAAAACCAAACTGGTGCTGTTTGTATCCAAAATAGCCAACCAAAATGCACGCTCGCACGCCACCAACAGCCATTTTCCTGTACTACCACCACTACCCGTACCAGCGTAAGCAAAATGGTTTTGCCCAATATCGGTGTAGCCAAAATAGCTCGTACCAGTATTCAAATTACTCATGCGCTGATACGCGCCCAGTACGGCATAATTGTCATTTTCATTATTGATTTGTAAACAAAATTTCGTGGATTCAGGCGATTGACTACGAAAGACAGCACTCACATCATTCTCAAACGGCATCGCCCAACCAGCAGGCTCTTTGCGGCTATCGTCTGCGCCATAACCTGTTACCAAACAAGCTTTTAACAAGGTTTTCAGGCTGCCTGCAACCGCATCTAATTTCGGCGCGTCCTTATCCGTGCTGCGATAGACTTTGGCAGGAATTTTGGTTGTTTGACTAAACATAACTTTTCCTTTTTATTCAATAATATTCGTGTTTCCGCGTAAGCAAGCGGTGAATTTATCCGCGTGGCTGGTTTTGTCGGCACTCGGCTGAACCGCCCGAATAAACCAAATTCCCATAGACGTGGTGGACGTGTTAAAGCGCACGCAATTTCTCGTTTCCCAACCGCCTCCAAACGCCAAATGTGGCAGCGTAAAAAATGGCTTATTCGTGGCAGGATTCAAAGGCGAAAGGTCGCTTAATGTGTCGCTGGCGGCAATTAAGCCTAAGCGTTCTTCGTATAATTTGAATTGCGTCGGCGACACAAATTCAATCAACCAACGCCCATTAATCGCGCCGTCCGATGTTAATTTAATTGGATAATCTTTGACGTTTAATTTGGCTAAAATCTCATCGCCGATGCGCGTGTTTTGCCACACTTTTGTCCACGCTTGCTGACTGAATGGCTCGGTCGCGCGGACAAGTAAATCGCCTTTTTCGCCGCCAATAATCGCGCTGGAAAGATACGTTTTTTCAATAGGATAATTACGTTTTAAACCGTATTGCAGTTTCAGGCTGCCTGAAATATTCACGCCCATCAAACGGTTTTCTTCTTCATAAATCAAACACGCCGACAACGGCATCGCGTAACCCGACAAATCCAACGGCATCGCCCACACAAGGCTACCTGAAACAATATCGTATTGCGTGGCGAGAACGTGTTTGCTATTGGCATCCACCACACACACGCGGTCAGCATCGCTGCGATTAAGCGGAATGGTCGCGCCTGCGGTGTGTGCGCTGCCCAAGTCTTGCAGCATTTTATTTGTCAAGACAACCACATCGCCCACACGAAAAATAGGAACACGTCCATCTTGTGGCAACCGAACTGCGTTGATGCCAATGTCCGTGTCAATCGGGATAGATGTCAGCGAAACGGCGTTGTAGCGCAATGATTCGGGCGGTACGATGGCATTAGCCGATACATTGAATAAACCTGTGTCATAATCAATGCTGCCTGAAAGTGTGCCTGTGATGCTGCCATCTGCTTGCGAATCGCCGCGCAATGTGGTTTCGCCAGTTTCTGCGTAAGCAATGAAACTTTCAGGGTTTACAGGAGCGATGGCGGTGCGTCCGTGAATTTGTTGAACACCATATTCGCCTTGATGGTAAACACCTGATAATACTTTGATATTCGGGCTGGCATTAGGCGCAAGATTATTAATGTTGACAATGCCAGTCGCGGCATTCAAGCTGCCTACGACTGTCCCAGTGCCTTGATTGTAGTTCCAGTTTTGATACAACACGCCGTCGCGTTCTATTGTGAATTTGCCTTGAATTTCAAACGTCCACGAATTAAGCAAGGCAATGCGTGGAATCGCAACACCTTGTAATACATCAAAAGTTTGACTTGCGCTGCGAACGGTGTCGCCAACCGTGCGCGTTTCTTCGCTGCTGACAAATTCCACCATCGCGTGTTTGGGCGCGACCACAACCGTTCGCTGAATCGTGGTGCTGCCTGCAACCGCCACATATCGGGGCGATGTGTCGGTTAGCGAAAATTCGCTGTAAGTTGCTGTGTGAATTGGTTGTTTGAATGGTTCGGTTGGAATCACAATATCGCCTGTAACATAATCAATGCTTGCGCCGTTAATGAGTCGTCCGTTCGTCATCAAACCGCCGTTGCCATTGTCGTAAATTTCGGCATGATTGCTGCTAAAATTTTCCATGTATTTATCCTGTTAACTCAAATAGTTGATGCGGTAAATGCGTAAAATTTTTTTCTTGGTGCAGACGGCGTAGTTGAAACCGTGGCAACCGATGATGAAACCCCCGAACTGATTGATTCACTTAATTTTTCTACTTCTTCCACGCGAATGCCAATCGGTAAACTGATTTTCAGGCTGCCTTTAGCGACCTTTGCGCCTGCGCTCAATGTCATGCGCGTACCATTGGCTTTGACCTCAACGGATTTGCGTTCACTTTGGGCAATGTATTGTTCAGCCGTCCAATCTAATACAGCTGCATTCAAATTAGTCGGATAAAATCGCCCCTCGCCATAATGCACATAACCACCACATGCGCCTGTGATGCTGCCGTTGCTGTCTTGTGCGGTGCGCGGCGTTCCGTCATGCCACGACAAGCGCAACGTGGACGGCTTCAAACGTGGCACTGGAATTTCAGGCAACCGAACCGCCGATGACATCGGTTGTGGCGCAATCACAGAACCTGCCATTTTGTCGCCCAGCGTCTTGTAAAAACCATCAGGCGACCACGACACCAACAAACCACTTCCCACATCAGGCAACACAGGCAAACTGATTTTCAGGCTGCCTGAAGTCGTGATTTCGCCACGTACTTCGCCTGTTTCATCGTGTAAGCTGTTGTCCGAATAGCCTGTTAATTCGTACCACTGACCGCCAGCGCGATACGACACCCCCACGCTGCCACGTGCAGGCATTGGGCGCAACAGCAACGCAAATTCCGTGCTTTGATTGGTTTCTTTGATGGGCGAAGTGGCGGAATAGGCATAATTTTGATATTTCACGGCTGGCGTGGCGTAAATTCGCCCAATTTGTTGATTTTTAACGCCATAAATCACACCTTTGGCGTAATCAATCTGTAAAATTTCGCCATTTGAATTTTTCAGGCTGCCTGAACCATCATCTACCCAACCTGTCAATTCTACTGATGTCGGTAATACGCCAGTATCAAAATACACATTACCATCAGACACATAAGCTGAACCAGCGTACACCACACGGCGTGGCGCGGTGGGAATCCACAACGGTTTGCCACTAGCCCAATCGTCCGCCAACGCAGTGCTAACCGTGGACGTGGGAATTAATTTTTCAAAAATCGTGTCTACATTGATTTCTACCGCGCCTTGTTTCAATTCTTTTTTGATGGGACGAACGCCATAATATTTACCGCTATCAGATACTTGCGTTTTCAAGACTTCCACAGCTGGGGAGATTTGGGTGCGTGATGGCGATTTCACGCCTTGCAAATCCAAACTCAAGGCATTTTGCGTTTCCATTTCAATTACGCGAACTTGGAATGTGCCTTTGTCGTCTTCAAATGTTTGAATACTATGGGTTAATTTGTCAATACGAAAATATTCAAATTGCTGTTGTTTGTTAGCATCTACATAACCCAGCGCGTAGCGTTCGCCTACCAAAGGCAAGGGCGCATCTAAAGATTGATAGGTTTGTACTAAACGGCTGTTCCGTCTTTGTGTCCCCAGTAAAGTCATTCGGCTGGCGATGGTTGGATTAGAATACGCTTCAATGCGCGGCATGATTTCGGCGCGTGTTTGCGCGTAGTAATCAGCAGGACACGCCAAAATAGAGACGGCTGGGTCTTCGGGCGGTTCGCTGATAATCACGTTTGCGCCCAACAAAGCCGCCGCATCAGCACGGCTAACGGCTGCGTAAGCCAAACGCACATTGACGCGTCCACGCGTTTTGTCCAAATCTGATACCGCGTTGAAAAGTTCGTTCGTTGTGCCATTTAATTGAACGCCTGTCATTGCGCCGCCGCCGTCATCGGTATCGGTTAGGCGTTGGCTGGCGTAAAATTTTAAATCTTGTTGTGTGATTTCGGTTTTGCGTTGCATTTGGTTTCCTATTTTTTCAGGCAGCCTGAAAAGAAAAAACGAACCTTTTAAGAGGTTCGTTTGTTATCTTTTTGAATTTGTTTAATGAGTTCTTGGGCGATTTGTGGCATTAACTCTTTAATTAAATTTGGGATTTGCTGTTTAATTTGGTTATCACGCGCTGCCAGTGCTTCGGTTACACCACTAAAATCAAATTGCATACCACGCCAATCCATGTCGCTTAAATCCACCTTGTTTTCAGGCAGCCTGAACCGCATTTGTTCGGCTTCGCGCTGCAAACGTTCGCGTTCTTGCTGTTGGCGTTGCTGTTCGGCTTCACGTTGTTGCTGCAAACGCTGTTGTTCGGCTTCGCGCTGTTGTTGTTGGCGTTCACGTTCTTGTTCGGCTTCACGCTCGGCTTGGGCTTGGTAAGCGGCTTGTTGGGCAGCAATGGCAGCCGCGTAATCGTCTTGCGCTTGGCGGTTGCCTGTTTTTTGCGCTTGGGCTTGTTTTCGCTTGAGCGCATTTAGTTTCTCTTGTTGCTCTAATTTTTGCACATCGCCATCACGACCTTGTGCGCGGAGCAATTCTTTCTCGGCTTCTCTGCGTGCGTTGGCGGCTTCGTCTGCCAGTTGTTGCATTTTTTGACGCGCTTTATCAATCGCTTGGTGTAAATTATTCAACGTGGTTTTGTCTAATTTTCTAGCGTTATTGGCTGCCATGAGTTCGGCGCGTGCCAAATGTTCGGCGATGTTGCCGCCGTTTTCGGTTTCTTCGTTCAAACGTTGGACGGTTTGATTGATGTTGATGTACATATCCTGTACGCTACGCAGCGTGTTAGCCCATGAAGCCGTGCCAAACGTGGCATACGCGCCCATTTTCTTAAGCGTTTCATGGACTTTTGAGCCTAAATCCGACATTTTATGCTGGCTGAATTCGGCTGCCTTGCCCACGTTTTCCACATTTTCCACAACTGCTTTGGCGGCTTGGCTTTGCGCTTGTGCGGATTCGGTCGCCGCTTGGGTAACTTGTTGATGTGCTTGAATTTGCGTATCGGCTGCTTGTTGGGTTTGCGCGGCTGCCTGAAGACTGGCTTTGCCTGTCGCATCAACCGTTACCGCATAGTTGTAGGCGGCGGCTTGTGATTGAACCCATGCTTGTTGTTGGGCATCGCCACTTGCCAGCATGGATTGCGCGGTTTTGGCAAAGGCAGCCTGAATATCCGCCGCCGTAGCCTGACCGCTGTTTTTGACCAATTCAAATGCTTGGCGGCTCTCTTCGCCAGCCAAGCGCAAACTTTCACGCGTTTGAATACCCAATGATTCAAAAGCTTGTGCGGTGGGGTCGGTATTTTGTTTCAATTGATTCAATTTTTGGTCGGCTGCCAAAATAGCGCGTTCCACGTCTTGCATGGACAGTTTGCCTGTCTCACCCAACTGATTGATTTTAAATTTCAACGCGTCAATATCGCCTTCAGACTGCGCGGTATCGGTTAGTTTGCTCAAACTTTCGCGTAACACCATGCCTGTGTTGATACCGTTTTGTTTCAAGCCGTCCAGTTGCGCGGTTAGTTTGTCAAAATGACCCAGTGCAGTGGTCATTGCGCCTGTTGTGCCTAACAACAAGGCATTCTCTAAACTCACACCCAGCGCGGTGGCGGCGGCTTCGGCATCGCCCAACGGTTTGCTGATTTGCGCCAAACCCAGTCCCACTTGTGGCGCAAGGGCAGCGATTTGATTAATCTCATCAGCGGTTAAACCTGCTTTTGCGCCTGCTTCGGACAGGCTATTTTTGAGCGCGAACAAGGCTTCGGGCGAGTCCATTTTTTCTACGGCTGCCTGAAACACGGTTGCCATTTGCTCGGCATGATTGCCAATACTGGCAGCTGCGGTGGCAAAATCAGCAATACTTGCGCTGGCTGCTTTGGATAGATTGCCTGAAAGCTGCTCCGCTGTTACGCCTAGATTGTTTAAAGCTGCTTGAGTTTGTGCGGTGTTGGCGGTGTTGTTGTCGCTGAAGTCTTTAAGTGCCAGTTGGCTTTGCATCAATTTGCCAGCCAGCAAGGCTTGTTCGGCAGATAGGTCGCGATAGGCTTGGGTATTGGCTTTGCCATCATCTACCATTTTTTTCAGGTTGCCTGAAACTTCATCGTATTTTTGCTGAATTTTGCTGTATTCTGCGCGTAATTCGGCTAATTTGGCTTTTTGTGCTTCAGCCGCTTGGGCTTCAGTGGCTTTGCGTTTTTCAGCTGCTTGGGCGGCGGCTTTTTGATTTTTTTCTAATTCACGTGCTAATTCGTTGGTGGTGCGAAATTCACGGTTCACATCTTCAAACGTACGGTCGGTTACCATCGCGTCCATATACGCAATGACTTTTGCCATGTTGTCGCCTAAATTTTGCGCAAACCCAACATTTTCATACAACCAAGTCCCCATGCCATGCCCAACTTCAAACGCTGCAAAGGCTTCAGCAGCAATGGCTGCCATTTCTTTGAGGCTGCCTGAAAGTTTTTTGATGGCGTTGTTATTATTGGACATATCGTCTAAATTGCCTTTGACTGCGTTTTTAATGTCGCGTCCGACTTCTTTAGCGGCTTGTGCTGCGTCTTTCAACTCTTTTTTGAGTTCGGATAATGATTTTTTGGTGTTGCCAAAACTGGTCTCACTGTCCACGCCCAACAGTTTCAAGGACGCACTCAAGCCCTCACTCGCCATTTTCGCGCCCAAAAACAACACCGCCATTTGACTCAAAACGGGATATTGCTCTGATACTGACGTAACCGCTTTGGCGACATCGCCTATGACATTCGCAGTCAATTGAATAATCGGCAGCAAGGTATTACCCAACTCAATGGCGGCACTGGCAATTTCGGCTTTGGCTTGATTCATTTTGCCTTCGGTGGTGTTGAGTGCAGCGTCGGCTTCTCGTTGCATTGCGCCAAAATTTTTGGTGTGGTCGGTGGCAGTGGCGACCGCTTCGGTATAGGTTTTCAGGCTGCCTGTGAGCAACGCCAAATCATCAGAATATTCCGCACCAAACATCTGCCCTAAAATCTCACTACGCGCTTGTTTGTCTAATTTATCAAGACGTTGCAAAAAATCATCTAGGGCGCGTTGTGGGTTGGTGGCGATGTTGGCAGCCATTTCTTCAGCCGATAAACCCAACGCGTTCAAACCGTCTTTGAAGTCATTCGTGCCGATTTTGGCGTTCTGCAATTTAGACAATAACGCATTAATTGCCGTGCCAGCCTCTTCGGGCGATTTGCCTAAGCTGACAAAAGTCGCCGCCAACGCCGCCGCTTCTTCTTTGAGCAAGCCAAATTGCTTGGCATTACCGCCCATTCGCATCAACACTTCGCCAATTTCTTTTTCTTTGGCGGCAGTGGTGTTGCCCAGTGCATTGATGGCATCGCCCAACTCTGCCATTTCGTTGATTTGCAAGCCGTATACATTGCTGATTTTAGCGGACATTTCGCCAGCCGCGTCCGCGCTGATGCCAAAGGCATTTGCCATTTGCGCGGTCATTTGGGTAAACTGCGGCAGCTTGTCAAACGCCAAACCCATTTGCCCACCAGCCGCCGCGATTTGCGCCAATTCATCGGGCATCATGCCCAATTGTCCTGCCATTTCTTTGAGGCTGCCTGAAAGCGCGTTAATTTGCTCGGGCGTGGCATCGGTTACTTTTTTGACTTGCGCCATTGCGCTTTCAAATTTAATCGCTTCGTTGGTTACATACGCCAAACCACCGCCAGCCCCCACCAAACCTTGAATGCCATTGGTCATATCAGCTAATGATGGCTTGGTTCTTTTCAAACTTTGCTCTAATTCGCCCACTTTTTGCGCGTGCAATTGAGCAGCACGCGCCAATTCGGCTTGCGATAAGCCACCGCTGCGCTTCAAATCATCAAATGCTTTGTCTAATTTTTGAATTTCTGCGCGTGCATGGTCGTCCACGTCCAAGCCCAGTGTGGTTTTGGCTGCGGCGATGCGCTGCATTTCTTGTACTTGTTCGCTGGCATCATCAACCGCTTGACTCAAATTGTTGATTTCTTGAATACCGTCCACGTTCGCGGTAATCTGAATACCTGCTGTGATATTGGATTGCGACATGATTTTTCTCTGAAAATAATTTTGCGGCAGTTATTTAAGGCAGCCTGAAACCCAGTTACCCAGTTTTCAGGCTGCCTGAAACGCCTATTTAAGCGTTAAACTCTTGATAAGAATATGGTACTTTGTTGCCATCTACGAGTACCGCCGTTCCTGTGAATTCGGCTTTGGCGAAATCATCGCTTAACCAGTCAATTTCACTGTTTGGCGCAACCACCATGCTGGGAATGTGTAAAATGAAGTTTTTTTGACTGGCGGCGTTGTAGCCGTCTAACCAAAATTCAAAGTCATAATCCGTTTCGGTGCTGGCTTCAATCTGAATCCCACCGCCTGCACGGGTTTTGTACGACACTTTAATCTCTTCGCCCACATTAATTGAATCGGCTTCAGGCGACACTTTAATCCAACCCAAATTATCTTTTAATTCAATGTATTCAGATTTAACGGCTTGTCCTGCTGCGTTTTTGACTTTCACGCTGTCGCGGTCAATATTCTGTTTTGCCAAATCCAGCCATGCGTCCTTAGCGGTTACGCGCACCACTTCATCGGCTACGTTGGCGGCTGCCGTGTCCAATTCAATGGATTTACCCGACAAAGCCATCCCCAAAGTCAATTTGTTGAACGTGTCCGAACCGAACGCAATTTCGGTTGCATCTTTGATGGTTACGCTGTCCAATGCGTTGCCTGCGCTTTCTTTCATGCGCGATTTGCGGACTTTGGTTTCAGCTTTACTGGTTAATTTCAATGAAATCAAGTTGCCAATTTGCTCTTTCATGCTGCCCAAAATGCGGCGGTTACGAACATAGCCCGTCCCGACCAGCAGCAAACCATTATCATTGTCTTGTTTTGTCATGTGTTAATCCTTTGAATAATTAATTAAAATTTCTGTCTCAAAACGCAACGGATACAACGCAAAATTGTCATAATACAGCGGCTCAACCGCCTGAACTTCATCAAACGGCGTAATCGTCATGGGGCGTTGGTCGGCGGTTTCAGGCTGCCAACCTTGCAAACTCGCGCAAATTCGGTGCAACATCTCGCCTGTGGCGATGTCCTCATGCGGCACGTCAACCGCACCATAAAATTGTTTAGCTAAAATCACACTAAAACTTAAGCGTTTCTTTTTCATGCGTTTGTTGCCAGCCGTTTGGTTAATCGGCGCGTAGCCGTCCAAACCCACGTATAACGCGTTGTCTATTGGCTGAATGTCGCGTTGCTCCAACAATTGCGCCAATTCTTGAATGGATTGAACCGTGTGAACATCAGGCAAATCCGCCAGCCGCGCCTTGAGTAATGGCAAAACAGCAAATAAATTCATCAACTTTGCTCCCATTGTTCGCGTACAAAATCGTGCAATAAATCCACAATATCCGCGCTATCTTGCGCCGACAGCCCAAACATCGGACGCGCCACCATGCGTTTTGTGCCAAATTGATGATGCGGCGCGTACACCACATTTGTGCCGACTTGCGCCAAATTGGCTGTGGCATGGCGCGTCAAACTGCGCAACAAACGTGATGAATCACGCATTAACCGTTCTTTAGAACGCGGTTTGAGTGCCGCAACATAGCGTTTTTTGTTGCGTTGGCGGTAAATCGGTTTGGCGTAAGCGCGTTGGGTACTGGGTGTCCAGTTTGCCCAACGTGAGCCATCGGGCGCGGTTTTGGTTTCAAAGCGTTTACGCGTAGAGTTTTCCAGTAGCGTGGCAATACCGCGCATCAACGGACGCGTGTTTTTCAGGCTGCCTGAAAGCTGGCGCAACGCTTGTCCGATGTTCCCCAAATCATCAGAAGTGATTGTTAACATCTTTCCAGTCCTTTAATTCATTCGGGATAACAGCCATGCCACCACTTGCCTTGACTTCTTCCACGCCGTCTGCATCAAAACCCAAAATAGACGGATTTTTTATCAGCAACTTAAACCACGCTATCGCGTTGTCATAACGCTTTTGCACCACATCAGGAATGCCGTTTTCATACAAATACCAACGACATACATCGCACGTTTTAACCACCAACGCGTAAGGAACTGGCGCAAAAGGCTGCCTGAAACCTGCTGCTCGCAAATAGCCGTTGACTTCCGCTTCAGCATCGTTGAGGGCTTTTTGCAGCACGTCAGGTACGATTTCGCGCTTGGCGGTGCGGTCGGTTAAATTAACCAGCTCACGCTCGCCAAAGCGTTGGACTAAATCGGCTTGAGTAATCAGGCTGCCTGAAACCGCATTCATCATCACACCGTCAAAATACGAATCAAATCAGGACGCAACGCAATCGGCAACGGATTAGACTGGCTACGCAAACTCACACCTAAATCATGGTTACCGCCCAATTTGTCCATCGTTGAGTAATAAGGCAAAGCTTTAGTATTGACAGCCGCCGCCATGTCCGCAGGCGCGAAATATTCCAGATACAATTTTTTGCCCACAGGAATCAAAATCGCCTGATTGGTGGCAATTTTCGCGCCTTTGCTACCAAAATTCCCTGTGTATTCAATGAATTTAACGCCATTGTGTTCAAATTCAATCGGATTAATGCCGTTGCTCTCGCGATACACCGCACCATCACGAAAGCGCGTGTACAACGGTTCAATGCTTTTGTGATACTTGAGTTCAGTTAAAAATTTTGAACCACACAAAGCCACAAACCCCGTAACCGCCGCTCCTTTGAATCCTTGACGCAATTCCGATAGCATGGTGTCCATTTTTAAGCCCACTTTCGTGTCATCTTTGCTCAAGTCAAAAGAGATTTCAGCAGGACGCTTCAAGCCAAATTTGTCATATAAATCATGAATAACCGTGCCATCTTTGTCTAAAATTTTGCCTTGCAACGCGCCCAGCATTAAATGCTCACGTGTCATTTCTAATTTCAATTTGGCATTGTTTTGGTATTCGGTGATGACGTTTTTAAAATTGGTTAATTCGTTGCCGCCAAACTCGCGAACATCTTGATAATCTTCTGCTAAGATGTTGTCCGTTACCGTCAAATGCGTGGCTTCAAAATATTCGGCTTTTCGTTGAGACGCGTCGGTTGCCTCGCCGCCCAATTTGCCACGTGCCGAATTTTTAACAATAGACAAACCGCTTTCTTTGTATTCAATCATCGCCACTTTTTTCGTGCCGTAGTACGGCTCAAAAATCCCCAATTCGCGAATTTGCGTAGGAGTCGGCTCAATTTGATTGATGGCTGCGGTTAAATTTTGGGTGCTAAATGCACTGTTATGGGTTACACTCATTGTATTGATTTCCTTTTTAAATTAAGAACCTGTATTCATAGCCAACGTGAAATGGATTTTTGTTCCAGTTGGTACGACTGTCAGGCGAATTTCATGCTAATAGCGTTCCTATTAGCGTGAAATTCAACGCAACAGGCGTGCTAAATGGCGCAAAAAGACATCGCGCTTGGCTGTGAATGCAGGTTCTAAGGTCTTGGCGTGCCACGATACATCACGCCGTAGTTATCGCCAGCTTTTTGCAAAGCCTCAAGCGCATCGTGATTGCCAACAGACATCACATTGCCCTCTACGTCAGAGTGCGCCTCAACAGCAAAGGCTGCCTGAATCTCACTCATCGGCGTATATGCCAAATTGATGATGCAATTGTGCGGTTGAATTTGTACCGTGCCATTACGCTCATCAGTCAGCGCAACCAATTTTTGACCACGCAACGGATAATCCACCAGTTGACCAGCTTTTAAACCTGTTGTGGCTGGCACTTCAATTCGCGTGATAGATGAGACTTCCGCAATCAAAATATCACTGACTTTCAAACCTAAAACTTCCATGTTTAAACCCTTTTTAAATTCACATTAAAAATCAAACCATCGGATAACCGCCCAAAGCTGTGGGTTTGGTTTCGGCGGATAACTTCAGGCTGCCTGAAGAGTCGGGTTGATGCTTGTCTGCGGTCAAAGATTCGGGCAATGACGGCTTAGTGGACGGTGCAGTCAATTTCAAATCGCCCACCAACGCATCCAGTGCTGCATCATCATTCAACGACAACAACACGTTGTACGTCTGCTTGGTAATGCCAGCAAAACCATGCTCGGCTGCCTGAAAACCAGCCGCTGATAATTTTTTATCGACTTGGTTTTTCTTGAGAACTTTGGCTAATTCGGCTTTGGTTTCCGCCAATTCTTTTTTTAAATCATCAAATTGTTTTTGTTCTTCGGGAGTCATGTTGGGTGCATCCTTTGTTTGAGTAGGAGGATTTTTGGAATCAGATAAATGCAAATTAGGCGAAAATTCCGTGCCGTCCGACAACATCAAGGCAGACGTATAGGCATCTGCACCCACCGCCACAAACGACACTTCACGTACCATGCAATCACGCAACACCACAATTGGCGCGGCAAGAGTTTGTCCGTTAACGACAATTTCGCCTGACGTGATTTTTTCTTGTCGGGCGGATTGGATTCGGGCGGACATTTCCCATGGATAGCCTTCGCTGGCGGTTTGTGCGACATGGTTGCCGTGTTCGGTTGACAATAGCGTCCCTGTGATGTGCAAGCCCGATGTCCCTAAATTAAGGCTTGCCACACCTGTTTTGCGGTCGGAGTCGTGTTCCAATAGGACACCGATTGGGTTACGGTATTGGATATTGGACAAGTCCACCACATAACGCTCGCCATATTTGCTAAAAGGCTGAAATCTTTGCAAAACCCAAAAATTAACCTAAATCTCGTCATTCCCGCGAATGCGGGAATCCAATAGCAAAATTTAGATAATTGATTTTATTTGATTGATTAAAAATCTATTTAAGATTAAAAATGGATTACCGCCTGCGCGGTAATGACGACGGATAGTTTTGCAAAGGTTTCAGCCTGAAGAATTGGCAATATCTTTTGCATCAACATTAAAATTGGTCAGCATATCCAGCCAAGCAATCAGCAAGCAAATCGCAATCAACGCATAAATTTTATGTTTTCATACTAATCTCACAATTTCGCAAAATCTAGGTTAATTAAAATATATTCGCCTGTTTCATCATCACGTTCGTAAAAACGGACGTATTCGCGCGTTGTTTGAATATGTAAGCTGTCTGAAATGGCTTGCATGGCGCGTTGCCATTTTTCGTCTTGAATATCATGTCGGCGCAAGGCTAACACTTTAACGGTGTTGATTTTGCCTTCTTTGTCCACGTCAAATGCTGCCTGAACAATCAATTTCAGTTCGCTACGACTGTTTTCTGACCACTCATTTAAGCATTCATCAATGAGTGCTTTAGCGGCATAAATGCGTTCATCAAAATGTAGCTTGTCTTGCATGGCAATTTTAATTTGATATTTGCCATCAAAGCTGCACAAAGTAGCATTACCTTTTACGCTACGCTCTACGCCGTATTGTTCCACACTCAAATCAATGAATGCGTGAACATCTGTCATGATTTCGCTTTTTAAATCAGACAATAAAACATGTACAGGACGAATTTTGGCAATGGCTTAAAGGACAAAATCATCACGCGCCAAATCAATTGGTTTGATGTTTTTTACGGGGACTAAATTACCTTTTGCATCGGTACGGTATTCATTTAAGTTAATGTGACTCATGGTCTTTTCTTTCAAAATCAGGAAAAAATTTTACAATTCAATTTCTGAATCATGCTTTGATTTAATTGATGTCGCGCTTGCTTTTGTTCGGGGCTAGGCGAGATAAACGGTTCGGGCGGTTCACGCGCCACCGCAGACGGTGCGACAATCGGTGCTGTTTCGGCTGTCGATTCGGATTCAGTATTTTGAAATGACTGGACAATTTCCAATGCCTCCAGCAACAAATCATGCGAATCAAGCGGTGTTTTCAGGCTGCCTGAAACAGGATTTTTTATCACTTGCGGCAACTGTTCCAAAAGAACATTTGCTTGTCGCTCCAAAACAATTTGATGCACATCATTGGGTAACTCATTCACGATAAAGCGTTTTAACTTACCACCACGTCCAAACCGTTTTGTTAAACAAATGCCCAACAACCTTTTTTGGCTTGATACTCAATACCTTGCTTGCTTTTAGGTAAGCAAGGCAGTTGCATGGCAAACAATTCAGCAGAAGAAATCGTATTCATGATTTTTTTCCAAAATGATTGCAATAATACGGTAAACTTTTGTACAATTCGTTTTACAAAAGCATTTGTATTGCTCAAACGTTTAAACGGAGTGGCTTACAGAATTTTCATCATAACGACTGGGCCAGATTTCATGTGGCTTTAAGCCCAGTGCGTCAGCAATGATTTTCTCACCACGTGGGTATTTGAATTGCAAAGTACTTATTAAAGTATTGGGACTTAGCTCAGCTTCTACGGAAAATTTTCGTACAGACTTACCCCGTTTTTTCAGAGCAGCCACAATATCAGCGCGATGCCAATCTCGGTTATCAGCGTTTTTTTGTGTCATGTGTTTTACTCCATTTACTAAGTTATTTGGCTTAGCGTTTTTACTAAGTGAATGGAACAATACTAAACAAAAAAGATTGTCGCAACTTTTTTGTTTAGTCTTTTGTTTTAATCTGCGACAATTAAACAAAAGTGGAGAGTGATGTGAAATCATTTGCGGAGCGATTAACTTTTTTGTGGAACGATGCCAAACCCACTCAAATCGCTAAAGATTTAAATTTATCCATCAGTGGGGTATTGCGTATCATTGAAAAAGACACAATCCCTAAAGCAGATACATTGATTTTAATAAAAAAATTAAAGAATTGTGATTGGGAATGGTTAATGACAGGAGAAGGTGAGCCTTTCCCCAATTCAACTGACAAACCCATTTTTTGGAAAAAGCCAACTGACACAAAAGGCAATGTGATTGATATAGAAGAGTTTGTTTTTATTCCATATTATGATATCCAAGCAAGTGCAGGTAGTGGCTTATGGGCAAATGATGAAAAGCAGAAAAACAGCTTAGCTTTCCGCCGTGATTGGCTAGGCACTTTTGTCAGCAGAAACTTTGAACAACTCTCTGTTATTTCAGTAAAAGGGGACAGTATGTCGGGGGTACTGGAAGACAGGGATACCATTTTAATAGACCACACGCAAACCCAACCACAAGACGGTTTATTTGCATTGCGAATTGGTAGTGATGTTTTTGTCAAACGTGTTCAACGCTTTCCAAATAGCTTATTTATCAAGAGTGCCAATCCTGAATATGAACCTTTTGAAATTAATTTATCAGAAGAAACAGATGAAAGCATAGCAATCATTGGTAAAGTCGTGTGGCTTGGTCGCCGCATTTAAAAAATTAAAGCACGTTTAAAAGGTGTTTAAAACCTGATTAAAACGTGCTTAAAATTCTTTAAAAAGCTGATAATTTTTTCATCAAAATATGTTCATTTTTTCGCATTTTTGACAAAAGCTGATGCAACTGGTTTAGCGCGACAAATTGGGCGTGAGCCTTGTATTCATCAAGTGTTCACGCAAATTGAATCGCGATTTGCACCTATGCAAAAACTATCACTACCCCACAAAACGCACCTTAAGATGGCTTTTGCAGAGGTTTCAGATTGTTTTTCAGGCTGCCTGAAAGGATTTTATTAGTTAAAATTTAAATAAAATCATATGATTAATTTCATTTTGTGAATTGTCATAAAGTTGTAGCATTTGTTTGCTAGACTGAATCATGACCATCAAACAGTCATCATACAGTTCAAAACTTGGAGATTTTAATAATGAAATCCACTGCGATTGCGTCCAATGGTTTGATTCACGAGGGACGTCCGAATTTAGACCACAAGCCTAGCAAATTAACCATTTTCACTTTCGTTTCACTGATGATTTTTGGCTTGGGTTACATGATTTACAATTTAACTCATGACATTACCGCCACGTTAGAAAGCCCAACCACATTAATTCCTTATGTATTATTAGGTGTTGCACTGTTGATTGCGCTTGCATTTGAATTTGTCAATGGTTTCCATGACACCGCCAATGCAGTCGCTACCGTAATTTACACTCATTCTTTACCTGCAACCACGGCGGTGGTGTGGTCTGGTTTCTTCAATTTTTTAGGGGTATTGGCATCAAGTGGCTTGGTGGCATTTGGGATTATTGCGCTGCTGCCTGTTGAATTGATTTTACAAGTTGGGTCGGCGAGTGGTTTTGCGATGATTTTCGCATTGTTGATTGCAGCGATTTTGTGGAATTTAGGAACGTGGTTTTTTGGGCTGCCTGCATCGTCTTCTCATACTTTAGTGGGTTCTATTGTGGGAGTCGGCATTGCCAACGCTTTGTTACACGGTCGTAGTGCAACGGCTGGCATAGATTGGGCGCAAGTGGAAAAAGTGGGGGCAGCGTTGTTGATTTCGCCTATTTTTGGTTTGGGTTTGGCGGCAGCGGTCTATTTTCTGATGAAAAGATTGTTTGCCAAACGCCCCGAATTGTTTGAAGCTCCCGAAGGCGAACAACCTCCACCTTTGTGGATTCGTGCATTGTTGATTTTAACTTGTACGGGGGTATCATTTTTTCATGGCTCAAATGATGGACAAAAAGGCATGGGTTTGATTATGCTGATTTTGGTGGGCGTTGTGCCGATGACTTACGGTTTAAATCACGCGATTTCTACCGAAGAAAGTGCCGAATTTGCCGCTTTAGCGCAAGTAACTGCACAAGAATTGCGCCAAATTCAAGTACCCAATACCACATTGATGTACGACCAAAGTCGCAATGTTTTGACCACTTATTTACGCGACAAACAAATGAATCCAAATGTTGTGCCTGCTTTGGCAAACATCATTGAAAATATTGGCGAACAAGCACGCGTTGAACCCGATATCAAACAATGGAACAGCAAAGTAGTGGGCAATATTCGCAACAATATGTATTTAACTTCCGAAACCATCAAACATTTAGAAAAAAGCCAACCACAATTGTGGCAAGGTAAAGTCAAAGAAGATGTCGACGCATTCAAACGCAATATGGATAAAGCCACAAAATTTATCCCGACTTGGGTTAAAGTGATGGTGGCGTTGGCGTTGGGTTTGGGGACGATGGTGGGTTGGAAACGCATCGTGGTAACAGTCGGCGAAAAAATTGGCAAATCGCATTTGACTTACGCGCAAGGTGCATCGGCAGAATTGGTTGCGGTGTCTACGATTGCGGCAGCTGACGTATTTGGTATGCCTGTTTCTACCACACACGTTTTGTCGTCTGGTATCGCGGGTACGATGGTGGCAAATAAAGCAGGTTTGCAAAAATCTACCGTGAAAAATTTGTTATTGGCTTGGGTTTTGACTTTGCCAGCGGCGATTTTGTTGTCGGGTTCGTTGTTTTGGCTGTTTAGCAAATTGTTTGTCGCTGTTTAAATTCATGTGAATATATGGTTGTTTAAAATAAAAATTGGGTAAAGTGAGATAACGCGTCCAGAATGACTGGGCGCGTTATTTTTTCAGGCTGCCTGAAAAAATATTATGTTAATTTGATTAGCCGAATATCATTAGGGGGTATAATCTGCGCTATTTAAAAATATATGGTCGTTTAAAATGAAAATACGGCTTGTCTGTTGCCTTGTGTACGAGATGTACACATGGGTCGCTTTGTCCTATTTATTTTAATTTACCATGCAGTTTGTTCAAGAAGAAAGAAAGACTATCAAAATGAGCTTAAAATATAAACGTGTTTTATTAAAATTATCTGGCGAAGCCTTGATGGGAAGCGACCCTTTTGGCATCAATCGTGAAACCATTATGCAAATGGTTCAACAAGTTAAAGAAATTGTAGAATTAGGAGTAGAAGTCGCCATTGTGGTGGGTGGTGGCAATATTTTCCGTGGCGTGTCCGCACAAGCAGGCAGCATGGACAGGGCAACTGCCGATTATATGGGTATGTTGGCGACCGTTATGAACGCGCTGGCACTCAAAGAAGCTTTGGAAAGTTTGGGTACTAAAGCGCGTGTGCAATCTGCGTTAACCATGCAACAAGTTGCTGAAGCGTATGCACGTCCAAAAGCTTTACAGTATTTGGAAGAGGGCAAAGTTGTGATTTTTGCGGCTGGTACAGGCAATCCGTTTTTTACCACCGATACTGCGGCTGCTTTGCGTGGCGCAGAAATGCAGTGTGATGTGATGCTCAAAGCCACTAACGTGGATGGCATCTATACCGCTGACCCGAAAAAAGATCCATCGGCTACGCGTTATCAATCGGTTACGTTTGATGAAGCAATTAAGAAAAAATTGAAAGTGATGGATTCTACTGCGTTTACCTTATGCCAAGAACGTAATTTGAATATTGTGGTGTTTGGTATTCAAAAAATGGGTGCATTAAAAAGTGTGGTTTTAGGCGAAGATGAAGGCACTTTGGTTCATAATTAAGTCTATTCCATATATTTAAAGGCAGCCTGAAAAAGATACAGTGGATTGAAATACAATGATACAAGACAACCACGTTCACCACGTACGAATAGTGCATAAGGACGTGAGCAATGCGTAGCATGACTGTTTCAATTCACTACTATTTGTTTTCAGGCTGCCTTTTGTCGTTGTTTAAAATGAAAAATACGATTGTGTTGTCCTCTTTTTGTTTTAAACGATTGTAGTTGAATATGCGTATTTTATGAATGGAAATAAATCATTATGTTTAAGAGTTTTTTTGGGAATAGAAAATGGTGGGCGTGGTCGCTGGGTGGTTCATTGATTATTTTATTGGCAACTTGGTATCGTGTGGAATTGGACGTACAAATCAATCAATGGTTTGGCGAATTTTATGACACGATTCAACAAGTTTTGAAAAAGCCCAATAGCATGACGTTTCCTGATTTTATGAAATTATTGCTGAAGTTTGCGCAAATTGCGGGTATTTCCATGATTGTGGCGGTGTTAGGGGATTTTTTTGGGCGACATTATATTTTTCGTTGGCGCGAAGCCATGACCGAATATTACCAATCTCATTGGGAAAAAGTGCGCCATATTGAAGGCTCTTCGCAACGAATTCAAGAAGATACTATGCGTTTTGCCAAAATTATGGAAACACTGGGCGTGAGTTTTTTGCAAGCCATTTTAACTTTAATTGCGTTTTTGCCGTTGCTGTGGGAGTTGAGCAAACAAGTTACGCAAATGCCGTGGATTGGGTATGTTGATCATGCGCTGGTGTATGTAGCATTGTTGTTTTCGTTGGCTGGGACGGTGATTTTGGCGGTGGTGGGCATAAAATTACCGGGGTTGGAATTCAATAATCAGAAAGTGGAAGCGGCGTACCGCAAAGAATTGGTGTTGGGCGAAGACCATATAGACCGCGCACAACTATCAGTTTTAAAAGATTTATTTGAAGATATTCGCAAAAATAATTATCGTCTGTATTGGCATTATATGTATTTTGATTTGGCGCGTTGGTCATATTTGCAATTTGCGGTGATTGTGCCATATATCGCGCTTGCACCGAGTTTGTTGATGGGTTTGTTGACATTGGGCACGTTGCAACAAATTGTTCGCGCGTTTAATAAGGTGCAAGATTCATTTCAATTTTTGGTGCAATCGTGGACCACAATTGTGGAATTGTTGTCTATTTACAAACGATTAAAAGGTTTTGAACAACAAATTCGCGGTTAATGTGTTTTCAGGCAGCCTGAAAATAAAAAAATCACTCATACATTTGTTTATCGGTGCAATACACGGTTTCTATTTCACAACGCGCAAACCAGCCAAATTGTTTGCGGCAAGCTTTGCTAGCAAGTTTGGCAACTTTTTGAAATTTCGGATGGATACTGATGACAATATTATCCGGCGACATCAAACCACGTTTACGCGACCACGCTACCGCCGCACAAGTATCGTGTAATGGGGTGATGGAAAAACAACCAGATTGTCCATTTTTCAATGACTTATCCTGCTTACTACAAAATTGTTCTATTTCGGCGCGAGCATCTTCACGGTTATTGTTTTCTTGGGTGGTTTTGGTTTCGGGAACGGTAAGCGGGTCATTTGGATTATGCCAAAAACCCAAATAGCCATGAGTTTCTGCCACAGCCAATGGCGAAACGGCGCATAAAAGCAAGCAAAAAATACAGCGTATCATCATTTTATTGTACTGAATTAAAAACAAATTATACAATAACAGGTAGCCTGAAAACAGCAAATTTGTTTTCAGGCTGCCTGTTATTTGGCTATGGATTATTGTTGATTACAACGCCAATGTCGTAAAACAATATACCGTAATTCCCGCAATAATCACATACACCGCTGCATAAGGCATCGCAGAACGCAAGAACGCCCCTTCTTGACCTTGTTGTTCACACGCTGCAGTAGCAATCGCAATGCTTTGTGGCGAAATGATTTTGCCGCCAGTTGCACCCGCTGTATTCGCTGCTGCCAGCCAAGCTTTATCCATGCCCAATTGGTCGGCGACAGACGCTTGCAATTTGCCAAACAAAATATTAGATGACGTGTCGCTACCTGTCGCAAACGTACCAATCGCACCCACCAACGGCGCAACCAATGGATACAACGTACCCGTTGCATCAACCAAACCTTTGGCAATTACCGCAATCATGCTGCTGTGGCTCATAATCGCGCTCATTGCCACCAAAGAAATTACCGTAATGCCCGAAGATTTCATTTTAATCAAAGTTTGACCCAAAATTTGGAATAATTTGCTAGCTGATACGCCTTGCACCAAACCACCGATGAATGCACCCAAAAACAACATCAAACCCGCATTAGACAACCAACCAAAACTGAATGCTTTGCCTTCGGCATAAATTGGTAAATGAATTTTGCTAACCAAAGTGGATTTCAAAAACGCACTAATTGGACCAGATAAAGGGCTTGCCATGATGATGAAAAATAAGATAAATCCATATACTGCCCACGCTTTTGCCATTTGTTTACCTGTAATGACTTTGTCGGCAGGGGTTTCTTTTTTCTCGGTTAATTTGGCGTACAACACGATAAACACAATACACGCAATGCTACCCAAAATTGCAGGTGTTTCCGCGCCGATAAAATACGCTGACACAAATTGCACCGCCAACGACAAACCACCTACCACAGCTGACAAAATCACGTTTGGCAAGATGTATTTTTTCGCGGTATCGGTTAAAGTCAAAATCACAAATGGCACAAGGAACATCAGTAAGCCCAATTGAATGACCACATCTCCTGCAATTGCATGAGTTTGTTCAGCGGTAACTGTTGAACCAAATACTTCTTTTGCTAATGTAATCACTGGAATACCCACCGCGCCAAAGCCTGTCGCCACGCTGTTACCAATCAGTGAAACCAACGCCGCAAAACGAGGTGAAAAACCCAAACCAATCAAAATCGCCGCAGGAATTGCCACCGCTGTACCAAAACCAGCCATGCCTTCCAGCAAACCACCAAAGCCCCACACAATTAACAAAACTTGAATGCGTTTATCGCCTGAAATATTGGTAAATTGTTGTTTAATCACTTCGATTTGTTTGCTTTCTAACAATACATTGTAACTGAACAACGCCATCAAAATCACGATTAAAATTGGGAATACTGCTTTTAAAATACCTTCCACAAATGCCCAGCCAACATACCCAGCGTTATAGCCTTCGGGTGGCGTGAACCCCGCCAGATTGGGTACAGCGAAAATCGCAATCAAAACAGCTGACAACACTGCCAGCATCGCACTGTGGTCGCCACGCATTTTGAAGCCAATCATCAACACAATCAGCAACAAAATAGGAAAAATAGATAAGAAAATACTCATGGTTATCTCCAAAGTAAGAGGATATGTTAGACTTGTGCAGTCGTTTAAATTAAAAATACTACCGAGTTGTCCGCTTCTTTATGTAACCAGATGTACACGGCGGTTGTAGTCGTCTTGTCCTATTTTTATTTTAAACGGCTATATATTAATGTTTTATTTTCTATTTAGAAAAAATATTTTCAGGCTGCCTGATTCATTATTTTACCAAAAAGGCAGCCTGAAAAATGACGGCTATCCATTAATTTTTATTGGCTAATTTTTCTTTCATTAATTGATGCAATGTTTTTTCAGCAGGTTTCATGGGAACGTGATTTTTCGTCCAATCGAATTGCCAGCTTGGTGTTAAATTACGGAATTTGGTAATTGTCCAACCCAATGCCATGTACGATTTTTTACCCGAGAACAAACCATCAAAAATACGCCAAGACAATTGTTCACCCAATGAATGTGATGCACCTTGCCCTTTGATTGGATGTGGGACAACTTCATCGGGACTGCGTTGCGCTTCTACGCGCAAACGTTGCATTTGTTCGGTAATTGGAATTTTCACAGGGCAAACTTCCACGCACGCGCCACACATTGAGCAAGCAGTTGGCAAATCACGCGTTTTGTCCAAACCCAACAAATGGGGCGACAAAATTTCGCCAATAGGACCAGGATAAGTTGTACCATACGCCGCTCCACCCACACGCGAATACACAGGACAGTGATTCATACATGCACCACAACGAATACATTGCAAGGTCTGGCGCATTTGCTCTTCAACGTAGGCTTGAGTACGACCGTTGTCCAACAAGACCAAGTGCATTTCTTGTGGGCCGTCTAATTCTTCGCTACGGCGTGGACCTGTAATCATGTTGAAATAAGTTGTGATGTTTTGACCAATTGCGGTGCGTGGCAATTGGCTGTATAACGGCACCACGTCGGTTAATTTGGCGACTACTTTCTCAATGCCTGTAATCGCGATGTGAACAGGCGGTACGCTGGTTGTCAAACGTCCGTTGCCTTCATTTTCTACCAAACACAACGTGCCAGTTTCTGCAACAGCAAAATTTACACCACTTAAGCCCACGTCTGCGGTGCGATAAATATCGCGTAACGCCATACGTGCAAAACCTGTTAATTTATCCACATCATCGGTTAATTCGGTACCAATATTTTTATGAAATAATTCACTTACTTGCTCTTTGGTTTTGTGAATGGCGGGCATCACGATGTGAGTGGGTTTTTCACCGGCCATCTGCACGATGTATTCACCCAAATCGCTTTCAATCGCTTGAACGCCATGGTCAGCAAGGTAGTGATTTAATTCTACTTCTTCGCTAACCATGGATTTGCCTTTGACCATTAATTTACCTTGATGGTCGCCAATGATGCCATGAATAATTTGGCAGGCTTCTAAAGGCGTTTCTGCCCAATGCACTTTGACACCCAATTTGGTTAAATTGCTTTCCAGTTGTTCCAGCAATTCAGGCAGCCTTGAGAGTGAGCGTTTGCGGACGTGTGAACACAAATCGCGCAATAATTGCAATTCGTGTTCATCAGACAAAACAGCTTTGCGTTTAGTCATCAGCATATCCATTGCGGTACGTAGACTTTTACGCAGTGGTTTGTCTGCTAAGGCAACTTCAGCATTTTGCTTGAAAGTTTCGGGATAAAAATGAACGGTTTGTGTTGTCATTATATTCTCTCTTTACTGTTTTTATTTTTAGGGGAAGTCTGCATGCGTATTTTCAGGCTACCTAAAATATGAAAACTGTCTTTGTATTGTTTTTCAGGCTGCCTGAAAGTTGTCAATTCTTCAGGCAGCCTGAAATATTTATTCTGCCAAATCTTCTGCTTTTACGCCTTTGGGCAAAATCGCTAAAATGACCATATCTTTGGGGCCGTGTGCGCCATAAGCCAGCGTTAATTGAATATCTGCTGTTTTAGATGGCCCAGACACCAACACCACATTCGTAGGCATATCTTCTGCCATTTTTTCGCCAATCATTGCCGCGTAAAATGTGTCATACATTTTGCTCGCGTCAAACAACGCAATATGTACTGGTGGAACAAGGCTTTGCGTACGTGGTTCAGCGGGTGTGGGGAATAACATTACCGTACCTGTGTGCGCGATGCCACAACGAACATCAGTAAAACCAGCTTGGATATCCGCAAAAAATTCATCTTTCCAATCTTCAATCACGCGGTCAAAATGTTTGACTTGCGCCTTACCAGCAGCCTGAACCGCTTTGATGGCTTTTTTGCCGCTTTCGGTTTGTGTGGGCAACAGAATATTTTGCAAATTTTTTTGTTCAATCACTTGGTTTAATACATCTGTCCAATTTTTTTCGGTTACCCAAAAAATTTCAGTTTTTACCGCCCGCATGGTTTTTGCCCAATGTTTCAAGCGAGCGACATCGCTTTCCCAAGTTGGGGTCATTTCTGCATAATATTCAGCCACTTCAGGTTCACGCAAGACGGTAGCATTGGCAGCTTTTAGTTTATTTAAAATATTGTAGCGAGCGGCACTCATGCTTTACCTCCAGTGCGTTTTAATAAGAATGATGCGATGTGTTGTGGGCGTGGCATATTGGGTTCATCTTTGGCGATTTTGCCACCGATATTCATCATACAACCGCAATCCGCGCTGACAATGGCGGTTGCGCCTGTATCTTTAAGTGCTTGGACTTTGTCGGTAACCATTGCGCCAGAAATATTAGAATGTTTCACGGAGAATGTGCCACCGAATCCACAACATTCGCTTTCGTGGTCATGTACCACGCGTTCTACGTTTTGCAGGCTGTCAATTAATTTCCAACCGCTTGTGTGTACGTCCATTTCACGGCGTGCTGCACAAGACGTGTGGACGGCGACTTTAATTGGTTCGCCTTGGTCTTTGGGTTCATAGCCGATGTTGAGTAAAAAGTGGGTAAATTCCACTACACGGTCGGCGATTTGATTGGCTTTGGTTTCGTACTCGCTGCCTGCAAACAATTTGCGCCAGTGCAGAGCCATCATGCCACCGCATGAACCTGATGGCACAACAATCGGATAATTTTCGGGGAATAAATCCAGTTGTGCTTTAGCCACTTCAAAGGCTTCTTTTGGGTGTCCAGACGAATAAGCTGGTTGACCGCAGCAACTTTGTTCCATAGGAAAATGGACTTTAATACCTTGTTGTTCAATGAGTGTAATGGCGTCCATGCCTGCTTCGGGCATAAACATATCCAATACGCACGTTCCGAAAAAATAAATGTCGGTTGGTTTGGTTGAATTTGTGTTCATTTTTTTGCCTTTCGGACGATTTTTGTTTGTGCTTTGTAAAAAGATGATTACTTTAAGTAATCGCCTGTAATTCGTCAAGTACTTAAACCACTTTAATTTTGCCTGTAACCGCTTGGGTAATTAGGGCGGTGCGGTATTCTTTTAGGTGGTTTATGGCTTGTTCAACTTTATCGTGTAAGCGGTCAATTTTGTGGGTTTTTTGGTCTAGGTAATTGGCGATGGTGGTTTGCTCGGGAAGTGAGGGCAGCCAACCAAAAGTATTGGGACAATCCTAGATAACTGGGGGAAATTCACTTTTCAGTTAGAATATTCCCTTATCAACAAAAATACCGCTGCCTGAAATCTTGGCTGTGAATACAGGTTATTTAAAGATAGAAAGCTAGGATTTTGTAAAGGTTTCGGGCTGAAAATTCAGGCTGAAAATATTATTGATTACAAAGCCCATATTGCAGCAATAGCACGTGCGGTGCGTTCTACATTTTGCTCGGCATTGGCCAACACATCGGGCAAACTTGCCACACGGTCAATGCTCGGGAACACCGCCGCAAAACCCAACGCATACAATTCATCTACATCCGCCACGCTGCCTGCTAAACCCACTACAGGCACACCGTATTCTTGCGCCACACGCAGTACGCCCAACGGTGCTTTGCCAAAAGTCGTTTGACCGTCCATGCAGCCCTCACCCGTGATAACCAAATCTGCTCCGGATATTTTATTTGCTAATTCGGTTACTTCTAGAACAATGTCAATCCCCGAACGCAATTGCGCTCCCAATAAAGCACGTAAGCCAAAACCCAATCCACCAGCTGCACCACTGCCTGCTTCATCGCGAAAATCTGTACCGTTACGCGCCAACACGTCTGCAAAATTCGTTAAAGCCGTGTCTAATTCACGAACCATTTGAATATTCGCGCCTTTTTGTTTGCCAAATACAGCACTTGCCCCCGAATCGCCACACAACGGATTGACCACATCGCACGCCGCCACAATCTCACAATCGTCTAGTTCATATAAACTGCTAGACGTATTGACTGCCGCCAAATAACGTAATGCTGCGCCACCGCGTGGTAAATCACGCCCCGCCTTATCTAGTAAGCGAAAACCCAACGCTTGCGCCATTCCTGCGCCGCCATCATTGGTAGCAGAACCGCCAATCCCCAAAATAATCCGTTTGATGCCCCGCCCTAACGCATCAGCAATCATTTCTCCTACACCATAAGTACTGGTTTTCATTGGATTTCGTTCGGCTGGTGTGAGTAAATGTAATCCAGCTGCTTCCGCTATTTCCATTACAGCCGTACCGTTGGGTAACACGCCATATTTTGCCAATACTTGTCGCCCCAATGGATCAGATACGCGTACATTTACCCATTCGCCACCACAAGCCGACACCAAAGCCGCCGCTGTGCCTTCACCACCGTCAGCCATAGGGATTTGAACATATTGAACATTGGGAGCAATTTTCGCAAAACCACGTTGAATAGCTGCACACGCCTGTGGCGCAGTTAAACTTTCTTTAAAAGAATCTGTAGCAATGACAATTTTCACAATATTAACTTTCTGAAAAATAATGAACACATTATTATCGTCAAAAACAGGCTGCCTGAAAACCCATATATTGTTTTCAGGCAGCCTGAAAGGCTAATTTTTACGCCATTCTCAACACCCAATTAACCCAGCAAATTGAGTAATTGGGTGTTGAATTTGTTGATTCAGTAAACAGCAAAAATTATGCGATAAAATTTTCCGAATAAAACGGTTAGATTGGTGAAACAGATTTTTTGTACGAACTATTTCCATGTTAAATCTCTCTGTTAATTGACCAATAACTGTTTCAATCATACGGCGACTATTTTTTAGCCATTTGAGAAATTGAGGACTTCTGTCATCTTTCATATTGCTACGATAAGGTGTTTGTAAATTAATATGGCTTTGTTTCATTTCATCTTTTAATTCAGAACTTAAATACCCTTTGTCCGCACCAACAAACCCTGTTTTGCCTTCTAAAAGTTCAGGTAATACCTGCCGTTCATCAACATTGGCAGCTGTAAAAGTAAAGGCTTTAATCATACCTGAGCGAGTAATCAAAAGATGACCTTTAAAACCATAATAGGTCTCTTTTTTGGAAGCGCAATAACCGAACGTCGCATATGCACGAAAATTTTGATGGCGTTTAGCTCGGGCAAATTTACAGACTGCAATAGGAAAGGCATCTGCATAATACTCTGTTTGCTCACACCAATTTGCAGTGATTTTTTGATGCATTTGTTGTTTAACCCAATACAAATTGGCACATTGTTTGGCAAAATTAGGGTAAGAGCCTAAATTGGGAAACCAATTTTGCCAATGTTGTTTGAAATATTGCCAAATTTTTTTATCGGTATCCATACCGAGAAATTCGCCAACAATTTCCATACAAATCAGTTCACAATCTGAAAGTTTGGGTGCAAAGCCACCTTGTCTTAATGGTTTTTGAACGAGCTGATTGTATAAAGCATCTACCATTAGATACGTTTTAATGATAAATTCGTCTTGGGGCATAACTGTCTCTCTTTCGGATTATCTTGACGGGTATCTTTAAGAGTGGGGTTATGCCCCTTTTTATTCAATTGCCATATCTTAATTAGATAGAGTTGAGAATGGCGTAATTTTTATATTTTGTTAAACCATTAGAAACCGATTGTGCTAATTTTTTTGATATTTCTCGTTGATATTTTGGATCATTCAATTTTTTTAAATCATTTGGATTATTCAAATAGCCCATTTCCACTAACATGGAAACACAACTGGGCTTTTTATCGCGTATCACTCTGAATCTAGATATTTTATAACGGCGTTTGGGATTTAATGCGCGTTGTGTTGCTTGTGCAATTTTTCTGGTGCGAGTATTGGCAGTGGGATACACATGAACGGTTGCGCCTTGAGCTTGTGTTTGTTTTTCCTGCCGAGACGCATCAATATGCACCGAAATAAAAGCGTTTTGACACAATTGTCTGCCTTTTAACAATCTTGTATTCAAATTTAAAAATTGGTCTTTCGTTCGTGTCATGGCCACATCGTGTCCATGCGTTCTAAATTCTTGCGCCACTTGTTGGCTGATTTTTAGTGTCAGATTTTTTTCCAAATACGTTACGCCATCAAATGTTCGTTTTGCGCCAGGGTCGTGTCCACCATGTCCAGCATCAATCACAATGCTGGCCGCCCACGCCACGTGAATCGTACAAAAAAGCAGCAACGCTACTTTTATTAAAAATTTCATATAATCAATCCCCTCTTTAAATTAAGTGATGATTTAATTATAGCGAAAATGTTTTTCAGGCTGCCTGAAAATACTGTTTTAACGTATAATTTGTGTGAAAACTGTTTACTTTTTGAGACAAGGCGATAAAAAATGTTGAAACAACGGATTTTGACAGCATTAATATTATTACCCATTATGTTGCTGATGTTGCTGTGGGCGAATCAGGCGATTTGGGGATTATTTTGTGGACTGATTGCGCTGTTGGCGTTGTGGGAATATGGGCGGATTGTGGGCTTCTCACGCACCACACAACGCAGTTATCTTATCGGGACTGCGTTTTTTTTATTAACCGCATTAATGGGGGATTGGGCATTGCCTGCGTTTGTGTGGTTATTGGCGTTGGCGTTTTGGTTGGTGGTTATGCCGATGTGGTTACGCAAAAAATGGATACCGCAAGATGTGTGGGCAATGGCGTGTGGTTGGTTATTGATGCTGCCATTTTGGTTTGGTATGTTGCTGCTTCGCCCTGAAAATGAGTCGGTTGCGTCATTGTTGTCGGTGATGTTGCTGGTGTGGATTGCGGACAGTGGGGCGTATTTTGTTGGGCGTGCATGGGGAAAACACAAGCTTGCGCCTGTAATTAGCCCGAAAAAAAGTTGGGAAGGCGCAATTGGTGGTTGGATAATTGTGTTGATTTATATGTGTTGGGCGCGAGAATGGGGCTGGCTGGGCGTGAAAATGAGTTGGTTTGGCACAATGTTGTTGTCTACGATTTTGGTGGCGGTAAGCATTGGTGGTGATTTACTGGAGAGTTGGCTAAAACGCGCACATGGCGTAAAAGACAGCAGCCAATTATTACCTGGGCACGGTGGTGTATTTGACCGCATTGACAGTTTAATAGCGGTAATAGTGGTTTATTCAGCCATGATGGTTTTATGGTAAAGTAAAACATCCTCAATCAACAGCCCAGTACCGCATCTCTGTTGTATTTTCAGACGACCTGCGCAATCAAATACTCGCCACCATCACCGCCCTGAATAGCGACAAAACCCTATTGCACTACCTGGTGGAGATTTGCCAGCGGTAGTCGTTGGGAAAACGGGATAGGAGTGTGGGGTATGTGGCGGGGTTGTTTGGGGAAGATTAAAAAATAAATAATAGATGTGTAAGTACTTTTATGATGGGATAAACAATAAATGAGTCGAAAAAGCATTTTAGAACTGAACGCTAATGAAGCAAGGCAATTCTTTTTGAAACATGAAAGCTATTGCAACATTGATTTACCTAAATATTTTTCATTCTCTGAATTATTAGAGAAAATATCTAATGAATATTCAGGGAAATCGTTGGGAGATTTTTCAGACAAAAAGAAAATGACGAATTTAGATGATGTGAATTATCTTTATATATGCCAATAAAGATGGGAAATTATCATGGAGACCATTGCAGATTATAAATCCTTTAGTATATGTGGCATTGGTACATAAAATTACCGAACAGGAAAATTGGGAAAAGCTACAAGCAAGATTTGAGAAGTTTAGTAAAAATGAAAAAATAAAATGCTTAAGCATACCCATTCAATCAGATAGTCAACAATCTGACAAAGCTCAGCAAATTTCAAATTGGTGGGCACAAGTAGAACAGCAGTCTATTTTGCTCTCATTGGAATATGACTACATTTTTGATACAGATGTGGCAGACTGTTATGGTTCAATATATACGCATTCGATTGCATGGGCGGTAGAAGGCAAGAAAATCGCTAAAGCAAATAGAAACAATAATTTGTTAGGTAATTTTATTGATAAAAGCATTCAAAATGCACAAAACCAGCAAACAAACGGCATTCCACAAGGTTCTGTTTTAATGGATTTTATCGCTGAAATTATATTGGGTTACATTGACAGGATTCTAGGTGTTTTCTTAAAGAAGCAAAAAATAACGAATTATCAAATCTTACGTTATCGTGATGATTATCGAATTTTTGTTTGTAATCATAATGATGGTGAGAGCATTCTAAAAATATTGTCTGAAATATATGATGCCGTTTGGCTTCAAGCTGAATGCAAGTAAAACAAAAGGAAGCCAAGATGTTATTACTCAATCAATAAAAAAGGACAAACTGGCTTGGTTGGCTATTCCTCAAAATAATCGAATCAGTTTGCAAAAGCAACTTTTGCTTATTAGACAGCATAGTATCAATTATGCTAATTCTGGTAGTTTAAATACCGCATTGAATAAATTTGATAAACAGATAGAGAGAATTAGAAATAAACAAGGAAAAGTGCGTAATATAGAGCAGCTTATTAGTATTGCAACAGATATTGCATACCATAATCCGAGGGTAATACCAGTGTGCTGCGCAATCATTAGTAAATTACTTTCAGAATTAGATGATAGTAGACATATGTCTTTATTAGTTTATAGTAAATTAAGTAGGATTTCTAATTCAGGATTTGCACAGATTTGGTTGCAAAGAATGTTGAAAGATAATTTAAGTGAATTTAAGTTTTCTGAAAAAATATGTGAATTGAATAATAGTCAGATAAGTTTGTGGAATTACGACTGGGTAAATAGTCAGGATATGTTAAATATATTGAAGAACACTTCTATTTTCTTGCAAGCAGAATTCGATAGATTAGATAACATTATTCCTAATAATGAAATTGATCCTTTTGATTATTAGCAAATAAATGTAGATGTCTGATTTTAGGTAGTCCTAACCATGCCCTAAAAACGCGCTCAAACTCCCAAGGAGTCCGCATGCGCAAACTGCAAAACACGCTCTACATCAGCACCCAAGGCAGCTGTCCGCATAAGGAGCAGGAGACGATCGCGCAGTTATTGGTAAAACAGAAGCATTCAGGCAGCCTGAAAGTTTTTTCAGGCTGCTTTTATGGTGTGAATTATTTTATGGCTGAATGGGTTTGGGTTTTCACAGCTTGCGTGGTTTGATTTTTCACGTCTTCAGCAGTAGTTTTTTCAGTTTTGGTTTCCACAGCCTGTGTGGTTTGATTTTTCACGTCTTCGGCGGTGGTTTTGGCGGTTTTGGTTTTTACCGCATCTTTGATAATTTGTGATTTAGTATTTGATTTGGTGGTTTTTTGGGGTGTGGACACACCATTCACAGCTTCCCAAGCCTTATTCAATCGCAAACCTGCATCTTTCAATTTAGCGTCATAAGTTAATTGTACTTCTTCGCGCAACATAAATTCAGTGCGTAATTTATTAACTTCTAATTGAGTATTTTCCAACTTTTTTTCTGCTGATTTCAAACGAGCTTGCAAATTGGTTAAACTGGCACTGTCATTGGCTTGCGCTTTGAGTAGATTTTGATAATTCATTTGTGCGGCTGCCAATTCATTGGCTTGTTCGGCATTGCCCGCATGAGCCACAGGCAGTAATAAAATTACCGCCCAAATTAAAGAACGCTTTTGCATGATAATTCCTTAAATTTTTGAAACAATTAAATGTTTATAAAATCTGTAATTTTATCATGCCCAACCAATCAATTGATTGAAAAAATGCAAGTCCAAAAATGCGTTATTTAGCGACAAGCTACGGCAAACTGCCTATCTGCCATTGTTCCGCGTTGAATGGGCATAGGGGGAATGGGATTGGTAGTGTAGCGTTCTTGCGACACAATTTTACCTTTATCGTCTAAAAACTGCACGGCGGTTAAGCGAAAACTGTGATTTTTGCAATTAAATTCCCAATCGCTCACAGCAACTTTAAAATAAGGCGTATCGCTGTATCGTTCGCGTTGCGGGTTAATAACGATTTTACGGTCGCGCAACCACGCTAGATTGCCATTTTTTTTCAGGCTGCCTGCATCGTAAGACACGACTATATTACCGTTATTAACGTTGCCCAGCGGTTTCCATGAACCTGCGACTTTGGGGGCATTTCTCACGGCTTGACTGGTGCCATTGCTGCCGCACGCCGCCAAAACCAAACCCACTAATAACATGCCAACATATTGAAATAAACGCATCGTCATACTCCATCAAAATTTAGAATAAAAAATAAAAGTGTGTTCCATTGTGGCAAAATCTAAATTATCTTGCAAATTTTTCCACACGAAATCAGAAAACTTAACAGGCAGCCTGAAAAAAAATAAAATAAATTTTCATAAAAATAAAATAGTTAATTAATAATTTGAAAAATAATCATACAAAGCACTTGCTAAATTTTGTGGATTCTATATAATTCAAAACTTCAGTGCAGCGCAAATCAAAAAACAAAGCATTGAACCACCAGCCCAGGTGGCGAAATTGGTAGACGCAGGGGACTCAAAATCCCCCGCCGCAAGGTGTGTCGGTTCGAGTCCGACCCTGGGCACCAAAATTCTTAAACTCCCGAGTGGGAGTTTGATTTTTAGTTTCATCTTAAATTACTCCTTTTTTACTCCAATTAGGTTTGTCCCACTTTTGTGGGACTTTTTTTATTTCAGGCTGCCTGAAGTCTTGAAATCATGCTATCTGTGTTAAAATCCAAGATTCCATTTTGTTATTGTAATAGTCGTTTAAAATTAAAAATACTACTGCGTGTTGCCACACACAGTGGATGTCGTCATCTCGTATCATTTTTATTTGAGTCCACTATATTTTTATTTTGAGTTTGAGAAAGAATTGTGATGAAATTTCGCCGCACCCCACTTGTTTTGGCATTGATGTTGGTTTTCCAATCATATTGCGTTCGTGCTGATGATGTGGTGAACACTCAACTACTCAAAGCGACTGGCGCAAAAGTCGCCATAGAAACCGCCGATTATGCCATCAATCAAATTCAAAATAATAATAATCAAAATGATAACGAGCAAATTGATTCGCAAATATCCACCCAAAAATCTTCAGGCAGCCTGAAAGAAAATTCCCCAGAATCCACAACCCAAAGTGATACCACTGTACCCAAAAAACGTAGCTGGAAATTTTGGAAAAAAGACCGTGAACAAGAAGCCAAACAAGAAGCCCTTGAAATGGTTCAGGAAAAAGAATTAACACCAAAGTATCCTATTAAAGTCCATACAGAAAAACAAGAAATTACCGAATTACTGGAAAAACATTTACCCATCATCAGCTACCAAAAACGTGAAGAAATGGATGATGAGCAAATCAGCTATTTGGTAGAAGATACTCCCAAAGATGTCCAAAATTTGGTGCGTACCGAAGGCTATTTCAACGCTAAAACCCAAATCACACCGCAGCCTGAAAAAAAAGGGTATCGCGTTGATGTGAACTTGGGAAAACAAACCGTGATTGATAATGTAAACGTGGCTTTGGTGGGCGATGTTTTGCAAGACAATGCGTTAGCTAGCTATTATAAACAAGCACTTAGTGGCTGGAAATTGCCAGTGGGCGCACAATTTCGTCAGGAAGATTGGGGCGCGAGTAAGGTGTCCGTGTTGGGTGCGGTAACGCGGAAAAAATACCCATTGGCGCGACTATCGCAAACGCAAGCTACCATCAACCCAAACACCCAAACAGCGGATTTAAATGTGATGGTGGATAGCCATCAGCCTATTTATTTTGGTGATTTGCAAATTTCTGGCAATCAGCGTTATCCGCAATCGGTCATCAGTGGTTTGGCGGATTTTAAGGCTGGTGATGCGTATGATTTAGATAAATTGCTGGATTATCAACAGGCTTTGGAAAGCGACAGCCATTATTCTGGCGCATCGGTGCAGGCGGATTTTGATGCAATGGTGAATGACCGTGTACCTGTGAAAGTGGCGGTGTCAGAAGTAAAACGACAAAAAGTTGAAGCTGGTTTGAGTTTTGATTCCGAATATGGATTGGGCGGCAAATTAAGCTATGACCACTACAATTTATTTAATCGTGGTTATGTGGGTTCGGTATCAGTGGAAGCGGACAAATATCAAACCTTATTTGGTTTAGGAATTAGCCAACCACGTGATGCAAAAGGACAGTATTTTACCAGTAATGTGAGTTATAACCGCAGTACCACGCAAAATTTAGAAAAACGCGCCATCAGTTCGGGAGTCTGGCATGTCCACGATAAAAATGACACGGAATTGCGTTATGGTATTGAGTTTATTGGAGAAGATTCTCGCGTTCCTGATGAAAACATTGAATTGGGCAAAAGTTTCGCTACCATGCTCACCGTACAGTGGAAACGCCATAATTTAGAAACCCAAATGCGTCCACAAAATGGTTATTATGCTGATGTGAAATTGGGGACAACTTTAGGAAAAGTGTTATCGTCTGCAATGATGATGCGTGGAGTGGCGAGTGGCGGTTATTATTTTACGCCTGAAAACAAGAAATTAGGCACATTGGTAACCCGTGGCAACATCGGCTACGTTTACACCAACAAAGACGAAGTCAATGGCGAAGTGCCTACCAGTTTGATGTTTCGCACAGGTGGCGCAAGTACAGTACGCGGTTACGAATTGGACAGTATCGGCTGGCGCGTCCCAAATAGTAACACCGTGCTGCCTGAAAGAGCCATGGCGGTCGCCAGTGTAGAATATCAATACCCGATTCAGAAAAAACTCATGGGGCAAGAATTTGCGGTGGCGGTATTCCACGATGTGGGCGGTACGTCAGAGACATTCCAAGACATCAAATGGAAACACGGTACGGGTTTGGGATTGCGTTGGTACAGTCCAGTTGCGCCATTTTCGTTTGATTTAGCGTATGGTCATCAGGATAAAAAACTCCGTTGGCATATTAGTTTAGGAACGCGTTTTTAAGAGCCTGTATTCATAGCAAACGTAAAATGGATTTTTGTCATCTTGTCCTATTTTTATTTGAAACAACTATATGGTGAATTAAAATTGCCATTCCCTAGCGTTACCTACGTCCTTATGTACTATTCGTACACGGTGGACGTGGTCGCCTAGGGAATTTTTATTTGAAACGACTCACCAAGGTTTCAGGCAGCCTTTTTGTGAATTTCTATGTAATGTTATTGTATAACAATTTGATATAAAACAATTTTTCTGTAAATTACTTTGACAATTAAGCATCAAAAGCGAATAATCATTTTCTAAGAAATTAATCAGTTTCCCTTTCTTTTCAATCAATATGATAGGAGCAATTCCATGAAAGCCATGGTTTATTACGGCGAAAATGACATTCGTTTTGAAGAACATGCTAAACCCACCCTTATTGAATCTACCGATGCCATTGTGCGCATTACGAAAACCACTATTTGTGGAACAGATTTGGGTATTTGGAAAGGCAAAAACCCTGAAATTGATGCAGGTCGTATTTTGGGGCATGAAGGTATTGGGATTGTTGAAGAAGTCGGTGCAGGTGTCAAAAATATCAAAGTCGGCGACAAAGTAATCATTTCATGTGTGTCCAAATGCTGCACTTGCGACAATTGCAAACAGCAATTGTATTCACATTGTCGTAACGGCGGTTGGATTTTGGGCTACATGATTGATGGCACGCAAGCTGAATTTGTTCGTACACCTTATGCAGATAATAGCTTGATTGTATTACCTGATTCTGTAAATGAAGAAGTAGCGTTGTTATTATCGGACGCGTTACCGACTGCCCACGAGATTGGTGTGCAATACGGCGATGTCAAACCAGGCGACACGGTATTTATTGCGGGTGCGGGTCCTGTGGGTATGTCGGCGTTGTTGACTGCACAATTGTACAGCCCTGCTACACTGATTGTGTGCGACATGGACGAAAACCGCTTGAAATTGGCCAAAGAATTGGGCGCAACACATACCATTAATCCAGTATCAGGCGATGTATCTAAACAAGTATTTGATATTGTAGGACAAGATGGCGTAGATGTAGCGATTGAAGCAGTTGGTTTACCCGCTACTTGGGACTTGTGTCAAGAGATTGTGAAAGCTGGCGGTAATTTGGCAGTAGTAGGCGTTCACGGAAAACCTGTTGATTTTAAATTGGAAAAATTGTGGATTAAAAATTTGAAAATCACAACAGGCTTGGTTAATGCCAACACCACCGAAATGTTAATGAAAGCTATTTCAACCAGCAGCGTGGATTACACCAAAATGCTGACACATCATTTTAAATTCAGTGAGTTAGAACAAGCATATGACGTGTTCAAACACGCCGCCGAACACAATGCCATGAAAGTTGTTTTGACGATGGATTAAGAACCTGTGTTTCACAGCCAAGCGCGATGTCTTTTTGTCCCAGTTGGTACGTCTGTTGCGTTGAATTTCAGATCAATAGATAAAATTCGCCTTACATTCGTACCAACTGGAACAGAAATTCATTTTACGTTAGCTGTGAATACAGGTTCTAAAATTTTGGCGTGATTCAGGCAGCCTGAAACCTTTGCAAAATCCTTATTTTTATCAAAACTAGAAATTAAAATCTAAATTATCAATTAGATAAAATTTTAAGATTTTTGTTTTTGAAGGGGTTGCAAAGGTTTCGGTCTAAAAAATCAAAATTCATTTTAAAATCATCAAAAACAAGTTTTGCAACAGTTTTAGCCAGCGTGTAACACAAAAATGGCTGGGCGTTTTTTCAGATTGGGTAATTGTGCCAATTTACGCCAGTCGGCGACGGTTTTGCTGATGATTTGCTGGCTGGGCAACGTCAAATCACACGCCACACACAACCGCGTTTCAGGCTGTAACACCGCCAACGCATCCGCCAATAAAGCGTCATTACGGTAGGGTGTTTCAATGAAAATTTGTGTTTCTTGGGTTTGACGCGAACGCATTTCCAAAGTTTTCAGGCTGCCTGAACGCCCATCTTTGTCTACTGGCAAATAACCTTTAAAAGCGAAACTTTGCCCATTTGCACCCGATGCCATCAACGCCAACACAATACTGGTTGCCCCCACCAATGGTTTCACTTCAAAGCCTTCGCGATGCGCCAAAGCCACCGCCTGTGCGCCAGGGTCAGCAATTGCAGGGCAGCCTGCTTCACTGACTAAACCCATGTCGCGCCCATCACGCAAAGGCTGCAACAATGCGACAACATCATTGGTTGGTGTGTGTTCATTGAGTGTTTGCAAATTCAATTCACGAATCGGCGTGCTGACAAAATGCTTGAGATGAGCGCGAGCAGTTTTTTCAGCTTCTACAATAAAATCAGTCAGATGACTAATTTGTACCAATTCATGTGGCAGCAAACAAGGCGCATCTGGTGCACCCAATGGTGTGGGAATCAGGTAAAGTGTTGGCATATTTATTTGAATGGTTTTGTTAAGAAAATTTGTCAGGCTGAAAACATATTTAAAAACCTGTGTTTGTCAGATTGATAACTTGATTTTTTGACCATTTTTGCGAATAAAAGGCGGCTTTTAAGCCAACGCAATAGACGCATGAAGTGGCAATAAAAGCAAACTATTAAGATTATGAACACAGATTCTAAGATAAATCCAATGAGTTTTTAGCAAATTGTTGCTGGCTTGGCGCAAGTGAGCGCACATAATCATTCACAATTTTACGAATTTGAGCATCTTGTTTCATATTCGATTGTAATGACCATCTTGCCGCCATATACGTCAAATTTTGATTTTGATTGCGGTTATTGGCTTGATGATTAATGACCAAATCCACCAATTTGTGGATGGCTTGCGGATTACCTGTAGCAAAAAAGGTTGTCCACAACACGTCCAAATCACTGGGCGACAACAATTCACGATTTAAAGGTTCTTTTAAATCAGGAAGTTGTGATAATTCATAACGTTCCGATTCGGTTAGTTCCAACGATTTCAGGCAGCGTTTAGCTGAAGACGTATCCGCAAATTGAAAAAAAGGAGCAATATCAGCATGCTGATGTTTTTCTTTCATTTTTTTACACCAGCTTCGGGTACGAAATGGGTGTTGTTTAATGATTTGTGCGCCCCACAGCCAAGTATTCAAACGTGCTTGGCTTTGCGTTTCAAACACAGGCAAATCAATCAATTGATTTGATAATTCAAATGCGTGCTTGACATCTGGATGCTGATAATAAGTTTGTACTTGTTTAGCAACCAGTTCGCCATCTGTATCTTCATTTAAATCAATAATATCATTATGTTGTGCTTGTGCCAGTGTGGTTACCACACACATTAGCAATATTGCCGCCTTATGTTTCATGGAATTATCCTTAATATAATAAAATTTGCAGGCTGTTTAAACTTCACTTCCTGTCATACTGGCTTGTTCTGCCAGCATTTTTTTCTCTTGAAATTGTGTTAATTGTGTAGCAACACTTTGTTCAATTTTATGTAAACTATCAGCTTGCGCTTCATGGAATGCTTCTTCCAACGCGTAGGCAAAGCCCACTGCATCCGTGCCACCATGACTTTTAATCACCACACCACGCAAACCCAAAAAAATCGCACCATTAAAGCGACGCGGGTCTAATTTTTGTTTGAATCCGTTTAATGCAGGTTTGGCAGCCACGCCGCCCAGTTTCGTCCAAAGATTGCGATGAAATTCGGTTCGGATTTCATTGCCCATGAATTTTACTGCACCTTCAATGGTTTTCAACACAATATTGCCAACAAAACCGTCCGCGACCACAACGTCAACTTCGCCTGTGAATACGCTGTTACCTTCAATATTGCCGATGAAATTCAAATTACTGTCTTTGAGTAATTTAAACGTTTGCTTCACGGCTTCTGTGCCTTTGATGTCTTCCGTGCCGATGTTGAGTAAACCCACGCGTGCTGGCACTTTTTCAGGTTTCAACGCTGCCACCAATTCGCTACCCATCACTGCAAATTGAAACAATTGTTCGGCGGTGCAATCCGCATTCGCGCCCAAATCCAACATCAAGGTCAAATGCCCATTTTGTGCGGGCAAAAATTTAGCGATAGCAGGACGTTCAATACCGTTGAGTGTTTTTAAAACAAATCGGGCGGTTGCCATCAATGCCCCCGTATTGCCTGCAGATACTGCCGCTTGGGCTTTACCATTTTTCACTTGTTCAATTGCCACACGCATAGAAGAATCTTTTTTATTTTTCAATGCGGATTGTGGGGCTTCGTCCATTTCCACGACTTGTGTGGCATGAATAATTTCAATGCGATTCAAAGGCGCGTTTACTGCCGCTAAAGCCGCGTGAATACTTTGTGCATCGCCAACCATAATCAAATTAGCATCGGTTTGTTTGGCAAGAAAGGCGGCGGCGGCTGGTGCAGTAACGCCTAAACCAATGTCGCCACCCATCGCATCAACAGACAAGGTAATCATATTTGTATACTTCTTATTAAAAATGTTTTATTTTAACGCATTTAGGCTATTAAAGAATATTTTATTGACAAAATAATTAAATTATCTCATTTTCAGGCTGCCTGAAAATCAGAGCCTGTATTCACAGCCAAGCGTGATATCTTTTACCCCATTTAGCACGCCTGCTGCGTTGACTTTTATGCCAATAGGAATGCTATTGGCATAAAATTTGCCTGACATTCGCACCAACTGGGACAACAAAAAGACATCGCGTTTGGCTGTGAATATGAGTTCTCAGGTTTTAGGCTATTAGAGTGGGCTATTTTTTTTCCAATGCATCATTTAATCGGCGTTCGATTTCATCGGTATCAAACGATTTTGCGATTAATTCAAAACGACTGTCGCGTCGCCATGAAACCTGATTCGCGCCCCATTGCCCATCAACCCAATTCAACCAAACCCAAGTATCCAATACCTGAAACACGCCTTTTGCACGCACCAAATCCTGCGCTAATTTAGGTAACTCATTAAAAAAATTAGTGATTTTTTCGCCATCAAAATTGCGTCCTGCAGGAAACGTGAAACCTTGTGATTGATAACCCATGGTGTTTTCAGGCAGCGTTTTGATGCGATAACGTGATTTTTCGGTGGTGGGTGTGTTGAGCCACTCTAATTTTACTTGAGAATTTTCTACTTCTACAATCAATGATTTAGGTGGAAACAATTGGGCTGCCTGAACGCGAAATTGTGCCAATTGTTCGGGTGTACACAAATCAATTTTGCTGGCAAGCAACACATCACATACGCAAATTTGGTCTTTGTAAAGTGCGTGATTGGCATAATTCGGGTCAATAAATTGGCGTGGATCAACCACGGTAAACACTGCCGCAATGTCTAATTTATCTTGAAATTCAGGGGCTTTTAATTCGTCAATCACACCAGCCGCGTGCGCCAAGCCACTGGCTTCAATCAACATACGATGGGGCTGATTTTGTTTTAACATTTTTTTGACGGTGTCGCCCATTTGTGCGCCTGCTGTGCAGCACAGGCAACCGCCTGAAATTTCCGCCACAGGAATACCATTGTCTGATAATACCGCACCATCAATGCCAATTTCGCCAAATTCATTCACAATAATAAGCCATTGTTCGGATTCTGGTTTTTGTTCAATTAGGCTGCGAATGGCAGTGGTTTTGCCTGTTCCCAAAAAACCTGAAAATAGATGCACTTGTGTCTTCATATTTTTGTCTTTCTGTTGTGTGAAATCGGGCTATTTTAATGGATTTTTCGGCTAATTTGATATAATGATGTCTTGTTTACTTTCAGGCTGCCTTACGCAATTTTCATATGAATACCACACATTCTCCTACTATTGCCGCCATCGCCACCGCATCAGGGCGCGGAGGCGTTGGCGTTATTCGTTTATCTGGCAAAGACTTATTGCCATTCGTTCAACGCATCACAGGTGGCAAAATCCCCAAACCACGCACCGCGTTGTATACCGATTTTTTAGACGCACACGGCAAAACCATTGACAATGGCTTGTTGTTGTATTTTGCTGCGCCAGCCAGTTTTACAGGCGAAGATGTGATTGAATTACAAGGGCATGGTGGACAAATTGTCTTGCAAATGTTGTTGCAACGTTGTTTGGAGTTAGGGGCGCGAATCGCTGAAGCAGGTGAATTTACTAAACGTGCTTTTCTCAATAATAAGATTGACTTAGCTCAAGCTGAAAGCGTAGCGGATTTGATTGACGCATCTAGCCAACAGGCAGCGCGTATGGCGATTCGGTCGTTAAAAGGTGAGTTTTCCAATCAAATTCATCAACTTGTGGAAGATTTGATTACGCTGCGAATGTTGGTGGAAGCCACATTGGATTTTCCCGAAGAAGATATTGATTTTCTACAGAGTGCCGATGCTAAAGGAAAATTACGTGCATTGCAAAACCAATTGGCTCATATTTTAACCAATGCTCAACAAGGTGCGATTTTGCGCGAGGGCATGACGGTGGTGTTGGTGGGTGCGCCGAATGTTGGAAAATCCAGTTTGTTGAATGCGTTAGCAGGCGATGATGTGGCGATTGTAACCGATATTGCAGGCACAACACGCGACACTGTGCGCGAACAAATCACATTGGACGGTATTCCCATTCACATGATTGATACTGCGGGCTTGCGCCAAACCAATGATATTGTGGAGAAAATTGGTATTGAGCGCAGCGAAAAAGCGGTTCAAAATGCCGACATTGCCCTGATTTTGATTGACCCTGATAATGGTGTTAATGAAACCACGCGAGAGATTCTTTTCAGGCTGCCTGAAAACCTAAAACGCATTGAAATTCAAAATAAAATTGATTTGCGAAACGAACAACCCGAACGCGTGGATAATCTTTCAGGCAGCCTGAAAAGTGGCGCGGACACATTGATTAAATTGTCGGCGAAAACAGGAGCAGGTTTGGATTTGCTGAAACAAGCATTACTGGCACAAATTGGCTGGCAAGGCGAAAGCGAAGGCTTGTTTTTGGCGCGGACGCGGCATTTGAATGCGTTGGAAACGGCGCAATTTGAGTTAAATTTGGCGGCGGATTGTGGTCATCATCAGATTGAATTGTTGGCGGAACATTTGCGTTTGGCGCAGATGGCGTGCAGCGAGATTACGGGTGAATTTACTGCTGATGATTTGTTGGGTGTGATTTTTTCGCGCTTTTGTATTGGAAAATAAGTTGCAAAAATAGTGATTTATTGAAATGCTGTGTTAATTTACTTGACGAATAAATCATACATTTATATAATTCTAATCTTTATTGGGTCGTTAGCTCAGTCGGTAGAGCAGCGGACTTTTAATCCGTTGGTCGAGCGTTCAAATCGCTCACGACCCACCAAGTTTTACAAGCCTAAACAGTTGTTTAGGCTTTTTCTTTAATATTCTAAAATTGTTGTTAGATTTTTGTTATTGTGTTCCAATTTGTGGTGTTTGTTTTCAGTTCAACAGGATAGGGCGATAATGCCCAACGTGTACACTTGCTACATAAGGTCGTTAGCAATGCTGTATTAATTTGAATTTAAAGCACTATACTTTATCTAAATGAGTGGGCCCATCAAAACTAAATCCCATTGAATCCACCCATTAACCCAATCAACACTATACGAATCCAAACTGGCACGACTATAATATGATTTTCTTATTCAATTTCAATTTTAAATAGAAAGAGTGGATTGACGATGGATACCGATATTATTGTTGTGGGCGGTGGTCCTGCTGGTTTGGCATTTGCCAGACAGTTTAAAAACAGCCGTTTACACGTTACCGTGATTGAAAAAGCCCCATTGGAAAGCCTGCAGAATCCTGCTTACGATGGGCGTGAAATTGCCCTAACGCATCTCTCTCGCGAAATCATGCAAAAATTAGGTATGTGGCAACGCATTCCCGAAAATGAAATCTATCGCCTACGTGATGCCAAAGTCTATAATGGCACGTCCGATTACACATTGCATTTCCCCGAACCCAAAAAAGCACGTGGTGGCGCAACCGATCGTTTGGGTAATCTGATTTCTAATCACAATATTCGCCGTGCTGCTTATGAAGAAGTCGCACAAATGAACAATGTGGATTTGCGCTGTGGTGTGGGCGTGAAAAAAGTGGAAACCAGTACCAATCAAGCCATTGTTGAATTAGAAAATGGCGACAAATTAACTGCTAAATTATTGGTAGCAGCAGATAGTCGTTTCTCACAAACTCGCCGTCAATTAGGCATTGCGGCAGATATGCACGATTTTGGTCGCACCGTGATTGTGTTTCGCACCAAACACACCATCTCAAACCAACACACCGCCAATGAATGTTTTTTCTATGGACGTACGCTCGCCTTATTGCCACTGGAAGAACATTTAACCAATTGCGTGATTACCATCAAAAATACGCACGCACACGAATTACTGGACATGACTCCAGAACAACTCGCCCAAGAAGCACAAAAAATGCTTAAAGGCAAACTGGGTAACATGGAAAGTGCAGGCACGGTACACAGCTATCCATTAGTAGGCGTACACGCACAAAAATTTTACAGCACACGCAGCGCGTTAATTGGCGATGCGGCAGTGGGTATGCACCCCGTCACTGCCCATGGTTACAATTTGGGTTTAGAAAGTACCGACATTTTGGCCAAATTAATTTTGCAAGCCGAGCAAAAAGGACGAGATATCGGCGAAGTAGGCTTATTAGAAATGTACAACGTGAAACATCAATTGCACACACGCCCACTGTATCACGGCACTAATGCGATGGTTACGTTCTTCACAACCGACCATGCGCCTGTAAAATTGTTGCGTGATGCAACTTTACGCGTAAGTAACAATTTACCACCACTGAAAAAATTAATCAGTAAGCAATTAACAGGTTAACTCTATACACAATAGTCAGCCTGAAACCGAATTTTGCGCTACAATTTGCGCTTCTTTCAAACCTTCTGAATTCTAGGATAAAACCATGTCTTTACAACAAATCATTGAAACCGCATTTGAAAATCGTGCTGACATCACACCCAAAACCGTTACCCCTGAAGTCAAACAAGCCGTTGAGGAAACCTTGCGCCAATTGGATAACGGCACATTACGCGTGGCAGAACGCCAAGATATTGGTCAATGGAAAGTGAATGAGTGGGCGAAAAAAGCGGTTTTGCTGTCTTTTCGCATTCAAGACAATGTGGTTTTGGGCGATGGCGTGAATCAGTATTTTGACAAAGTACCAACCAAATTCGCTAATTGGACACAGGAAGATTTTCAGGCAGCGGGTTTCCGTGCAGTACCGGGTGCAGTGGCGCGTCGTGGCAGTTTTATTGCGAAAAATACGGTTTTGATGCCATCTTATGTCAATATTGGTGCTTATGTGGATGAGGGCGCGATGGTAGATACTTGGGCAACCGTTGGTTCATGTGCCCAAATTGGCAAAAACGTGCATTTGAGTGGCGGTGTGGGCATTGGTGGCGTATTGGAGCCGCTTCAGGCTGCCCCGACCATTATTGAAGATAATTGCTTTATTGGCGCACGTTCGGAAATTGTGGAAGGCGTGATTGTGGAAGAAGGTAGCGTCATTTCCATGGGCGTGTACATTGGTCAATCCACCAAAATTTACGACCGTGAAACAGGCGAAATTCACTACGGACGTGTGCCAGCAGGTTCGGTAGTGGTGTCAGGTAATTTGCCTAGCCAAGATGGAAAATACAGCTTATATTGCGCTGTGATTGTGAAAAAAGTAGATGCCAAAACACGCAGCAAAACCAGTGTAAACGAATTATTACGCGGTGTGTAGTCAAATCTAATAAATTGGAATAATTTATTTAATCAATATGTTGTATAATAAGGCAGCCTGAAAAGCAAGCAGATTTTTCAGGCTGCCAGTTTTTATTTTTTGTTATAATCTTGTTTTAAAAATTTAAATTCACAAAAATAAAATGCCTCAACCTAATTTCACACAAACCCTATCCAAAGACCGCCACTTTTTGAAAAATGCTTTCAGGCAGCCTGAAAAATTTGGTGGTTTAGAAAAAGTACAACAAAAATATCAATATTCCCACGATTTATACTTAAAACGCCAAGCGCGACTGCCTGAAATCACGTTAAATCAAGATTTACCTGTTTACGAAAAACGTGATGAAATAAAATTTGCTATTCAAAATAATCAAGTAACCATTATTTGTGGTGAAACAGGTTCAGGCAAAACCACGCAAATTCCCCAAATCTGTTTAGAATTGGGGCGTGGCGTGGCGGGTTTGATTGGACACACCCAACCCAGACGCTTGGCAGCACGTTCGGTGGCGGAACGAATTGCCGAAGAATTGCACAGCGAAATCGGGCAAGCAGTCGGCTATAAAGTGCGGTTTAATGATAAAACTGCGCCACATTCTTATATTAAATTGATGACAGATGGCATTTTATTAGCGGAAACACAAACCGACCGATTTTTATCTGCCTACGATACCATTATCATTGACGAAGCACACGAACGCAGCCTGAATATTGATTTTTTGCTTGGTTTTTTGAAACAATTATTGCCCAAACGTCCTGATTTAAAATTAATTATTACATCAGCAACAATTGACGCAGAACGATTTTCTCAACATTTTAATCATGCGCCTGTGATTGAAGTGAGCGGACGAACTTTCCCCGTAGAAATTGTATACCGACCCTTGCACGAACAAGACGAAGACGAAGCGGAAATTGAATTGGCAGACGCGATTGTGGATGCGGTGGACGAATTGGCGCGTTTGGGACAAGGCGATGTGCTGGTGTTTTTGTCGGGTGAGCGAGAAATCCGCGAAGCTGCCGAAGCCTTACGAAAATCGCCATTACGCAAAAATGACGACATTTTGCCGCTTTTTGCGCGATTATCGGCGCAAGAACAGCACAAAATCTTTCACCCAACAGGCGACACACGGCGAATTATTTTGGCGACCAACGTGGCAGAAACATCATTGACCGTGCCACGCATTAAATATGTGGTGGACACGGGTTTGGCGCGTGTGAAACGCTATTCGGCGCGTGCGAAAGTGGAACAATTACACGTTGAAAAAATCTCGCAGGCTGCCTGCAAACAACGTTCAGGACGTTGCGGACGCATTTCGGCTGGTGTGTGTATCCGCTTGTTTTCAGAAGAAGATTTTAATCAACGTTCCGAATTTACTGACCCAGAAATTTTACGTAGCAATTTGTCGGGCGTGATTTTGCGGTTGATGTCCTTGGGGTTTGGTGATATGGAGACGTTTCCGCTATTGGATATGCCCGAACAACGCTATATCAATGATGGGTATCAGGTTTTGTTGGAGTTGGGGGCGATTGAGTAATAAAATATCGTCTAAAAATATTTCAGGCAGCCTGAAAAGAAAAAAAGTAATACTGATTCTTGTAAAAATCATAAGGAACCGTATTTTTTATACGGATATTTGTGTTAAAATCTTAAATTAGATTTGTCAAGACTTGACATTATTCATTTTATTATAAGGCTATATCATGTTAAAGAAATTTTCAGTTCGCAATTATCGTCGATTTAATGAAACATTAGAATTTGATTTAACTGCGAGTAATTACGCATTTAATATTGATTGCATTCATCAAGATTTAATTAAACTGGCTTTGATTTATGGAGAAAATGGTACGGGAAAATCAAATTTAGGCTGGGCTTTATTTGACTTGGTGGAGCATTTAACAGATAACGATAATAATATTAGTAAAGAAAACTATTTAAATGCATTATCAAAAGAAAAATATGCAACTTTCAAATTTGAATTTATTTTTTTAGATAAAAATAAAAAAATAAAAAATCTCAATTATGAATATCAAAAAAATGAGAATAGTATTCTTATATCTGAAAAAATGGTAATTAATGATGAAATTGTACTAGATTATCAGTTAAACCAATCTTTATTTACAAATTTGACAGGTACTGAACATCTAAATAAAAATATTAATCCATCACAAAATTTGTCAGCGGTAAAATATATTTATAGTAATAGTAATTTAGATAAAAGAAATGCAAATAATGCTGTTTTTGTCAAATTTATGGAATTTGTTACTCATATCTTGTATTTTCGTAGTGTTTTTGAAGGGAAAGTTTTTTCAGGGTATAGTACGGGCTTGAATAATATTGAACAAGATATTCTTGCAAATAAAAACTTAAAGGATTTTGAAAATTTTTTAAATGATTTTGGATTAAATTTTCAGCTTGTAAATGTTGATCAATTGAATAAAAATATTATAGGTGCAAAAATGGGAGATAAAGTCTTACCATTTTTTGATATTATCTCTACTGGTACTTTAAGTTTAACCTTCCTCTATTATTGGTGGCAAAGTATCAAAAAAAATCAAATTCCATTGTTATTTATTGATGAGTTTGACTGTTCTTATCACTTTGCATTATCTGAAAAAATTATTGATAAATTAAAAAAATTACCAAATACACAAGTTATTTTAACAACACATAATACTAATTTATTAGATAATCAATTAATTCGCCCTGATTGTGGCTATATTATTAATGGTAAAGAAATACGAGCATTAAATAAATCAACTGTTCGTGAATTAAGAGAAGTTCACAATCTTGAAAAAATGTATCAAGCAGGAGAATTTGATAATGACCAATAAGCAAATTTTATGTATTGTTGAAGGAGAAGTGAGTGAAGTAGAAATTTTAAAAAAATTAAATGAGGAATTTATCAGAAAGAAAATAGAATTTGTTCCTTTATGTACTAATATTTATCATATTTATCATGCTTATTTAAAGGAACAAGAAGAAATCGGAAGCAGCATCAATATGTTTCTTTTCTTAAAAATAAAATATGATAAGAATGGGGTTTTAAAAGATAAAAAAGAACGTGATTTTTTAGGTATCTATTTGTTTTTAGATTTTGATGGACATGAACCGTTAGCTCAGAATTATACTGCTTGCATTCCTAAAATGCTACGACTTTTTGATAACCATAAGGAAAATGGAAAATTATATATTAGTTATCCAATGGTTGAATCTTTTTATCATCCTATTTATGGTTGTGATATTTGTGAAGTTTTTAAAATTGCATCAGGGAAAAAATATAAGAAATACATTCACAAAATCACATATAACAAATTTGAATTGATTGATGATTTACACAAGGAAACTTTGAATCAAAATTTGATAGCTCATTTAAAACAAGCTAATCTATTAGTTCATAATAACTTTGAATTTCCAAGTAATTATAATATAGACGAATGGGCTCAATTATCCATATATGAAAATCAATTAAATAAATATATCTTGAATAATAATTCAGTTTTGGTATTTAGTTCTTTTGTTTTATTTTTATTGGAATATTTAGGAGAAAATCTATTTTTAGAGTGGAAAAATCTAAATCAATAGACATAAACTAATTATAAATGTAAATACCACTAATATTCATAACATAATATAACTCATCAATTTATCCAGCGTGATGAGTGAGTATAGTATTCATAATTACTCGGTTATAGTCATTTCAATAAAATATTGGGTATAGATACTCAATCTATAATATTATGAACAATCAACAAATTTCTCCGATCAGAACCTTTTCAGGCAGCCTGAAAACCCCAACTCCAAAATACCAACTCACCCCTTTAGGCAAAAAAATGGCACGCCTGCCATTAGACCCGAAAATCAGCCGAATTTTATTGGCGGCACAAAAACACGATTGTATGGCGGAAATGCTGATTATTGTGTCTGCCTTGTCTATCCAAGACCCACGCGAGCGACCGCTTGAAGTGCGTGATTTGGCGAATAAGGCACACGAGCGTTTTGCGGATAAACAGTCGGATTTTTTGACGTATTTGAATATTTGGGACAGCTTTCAGCGTGAGCGTGATAAAAAACTCTCTAATAAACAATTGATTCAATGGTGTCATCAATATTTCCTATCTCATTTGCGAATGCGTGAATGGCGCGAATTATATACTCAATTGGTTGAAACAGTTGTGGAAATGGGCTTGGCGAGCAAAGAACAAACGTTCAGGCAGCCTGAAAACTTGTCGCTGTTTGAACAATCCGAATTATCTGATAATTTAGATTTGTCTGCTAAATTAAAACAAAAACAATTAGATAAGAAAAATCATCGTGCCAATGTTCAAGCGAAAAAACAAGCCAGTTATGAGCAAATTCATCGGGCGTTGTTGACGGGTTTGGTAGCAAATGTTGGACAAAAATTGCCTGATGCCAACGATTATATTGGGGTGAGAGGTTCGCATTTTCACTTGTTCCCAGCATCTAACTTATTTAAAAGTAAGCCAAAATGGGTGCTTGCTGCCGAATTGACTGAAACGTCCAAATTATATGCCCGAGATGTGGCAAGCATTCAGCCCGAATGGATTGAGCAGGAAACACCACATTTGGTGCGTTACCATTATTTTGAGCCACATTGGGAACGCAAACGCGGCGAAGTTGTGGCGAGCGAGCGTGTAACCCTTTATGGTTTAACGGTTTTGCCACGCCGTGCGGTGGCGTATGGGCGAGTTGCACCCGATGAAGCGCGTGAATTGTTTATCCGTGGTGCGTTGGTGGCGCAAGAATGCGATTTGCAGGCTGCCTTTTTTGTTCACAATAAAAAATTGATTAAAGAAGTCATTGATTTAGAAAATAAATCGCGTAAACAAGATATTTTGATTGATGATGAGATTTTGTTTGATTTTTATCATCGCAGGCTGCCTGAAAAATTGCCAAATGGTAAACCGCTTGCCGATATTCGCACCTTTGAAACATGGCTAAAACATACCGATACTGAAACCATTAATTCTTTATTTTTAAATAAAGAAGATTTGATGCAACACGCCGCCGCCCACGTTACCGAAGAACAATTTCCGAAATTTTGGAAAACAGCTGACGGTAAATTCAAGCTTTTGTATCGTTTTGAACCACATCATCCAATGGACGGCGTAACGTTAATTGTGCCGTTGACTGTACTTAATCGCATCAATCCGCATCAATTAGAATGGTTGGTGCAAGGTATGATTAGAGAAAAATTACAATTGTTAATCAAAGCCTTGCCAAAACAAATTCGCCGTGTGTGTGTGCCTGTGCCTGAATTTATCACGCAATTTTTGTTGAGTGAACCCGACACGTCCGCCCCGATTTTGCCACAACTTGCCCATGCCATCGCTAAACACGCAGGTGATATGCGTTTATTGGAACAGATTGATTTAAACGAATGGGCGGCTTTCAGGCTGCCCGAACATTGTTATTTCAATTTAAAAATTGTAGACGATGGCGGACAAGAATTGGCGATGGGGCGAGATTTAATCCAAATTCAACAACAACTTGGCAAATCAGCTAGCTTAACTTTCCGAGACAACACACAAGAATTTGAACGTGAAAATATTACGGTTTGGGACATCGGCACGCTGCCTGAAAGCATTAAATTTGCGCGTGGTAAACAGCAATTGGTCGGTTATTTGGGCTTGCAAAAAGAAAAAGATGGCAAAATTGCACTGCGTTTGTTTGATACGAACGACATGGCGCAAGCGGCACATCGTCAAGGCGTGATTGAGTTGATGAAATTGCAGCTAAAAGAACAAGTTAAAGACTTAAATAAAGGCTTGTTGAATTTCACACAAATCGCGATGCAACTCAAACAAATCGGCGTGGACACATTGCGAGAAGACATCACACAAGCGGTTTGCGACCGAGCGTTTATCGGCGAAGACGAATTGCCACGCAACGAAAAAGACTTCAAAGAGCAAGTTAAACGAGCCAGAAGCCGCCTGCCAGCCGTAAAGGAAGCCTTGAATAAGCACTTGTTGGAGGTGGCGAATCAGTATGCGGTTTTGGTAAATATGATGGGCAAGCATCCACTTAATTACACGTTAAAACAACAGCTTGAAAAATTGATTTATCCACAATTTGTCAGCCAAACGCCTTGGCAACAATGGCAACGCCTGCCCATTTATCTGCAAGCCATGCAAAAGCGAATGGAAAAATATTCCGCTAATTCCACTCGTGACAAAATGCGTGAAGATGATATTCAAGAGCTGGAAATGGCATGGACAGAGCGTGTTCAGGCAGCCAAAATGCAAAATCAAGCAGTTTCTGATAAATTGGCTGGGTTCTTTTGGAGCATTCAGGAATTGCGGGTTTCGCTGTTTGCGCAGGAGTTAAGAACGCCTAGTCCTGTTTCGGTTAAACGGTTGCTGAAAGAGTGGGAGGGTATTATTAATTAAATGAAAATGCTGGAACATGTTTATTATTACAAATTTATAAAAATTTTTACGTGTGGTATTTATCTAAGTAAAAAATATTTTAATGTCTATTTGTTTGAAAAAGCTTGAAAATTTGAATATAATAGACAATATCTCAAATATTGATAAATGATTAATTTATAGGATTTTATATGTCAAATTTAACTCTTTCTAGCCAAGCACCTATTCAAATTCAGCCTATTGATACAGCACCTTTTGAAAATTATCTTACTTATTTGGGGTTGCCCACTAATAATGTTATTGCACCATTAAGTGATAGAAAAATTATTAGTACTAACCTTGAGCAATTTATTCTAAATTTAAGTCCAGAAATAAAACAAAATGCTCGTTATTTATCTAAATTTGTTGCTGGTACTGCAATTGGTCTCTTTGATGCATCTCTAAATTACATATGGAATGAAGTTGTTATTGCATTAAGAGCAAAAGCTATATCTTATGGACTTGATTTATTTTTTGATGCAGCAGTAGGTGGAAATAATAGAGATGACTATGAAAAGGAGGAAGATTTAGCTGGCTTAAAAGATAATACTTTAATTAATACATGTAAAAAATTGGAATTAATTTCAGATATTCTACAAACTAAATTACTTCACATATTAGCAATGCGTAATGATATCGGAGCTTCACATCCTAATACGTACTCTATCAATGCTTTTGAATTACTAGGTTGGCTTCAAACATGTATCAATGAGATTTTAGAGGAAAAACCATCTCCTGCTGCCATAAATATTCAGAAATTTATTATCGGTATTAAGACATCAACTGAGCTTTTATCTGCTACCAACGTTGAAGCAATGAAAAATTCAATAAATGAACTATCTTTGCATAATACTAATAATTTATTAAATACACTGTTTAGCATATATACTGAAGATAATACAGCTGAAATTGTAAGAAAAAATATTTCACTAATAGCACCTCATATCTGGAATAAAGCCGATACCGAAATTAAAATACAGCTAGGGATTAGGCTTAATGGATATAAAGTCAATATACAGACTGACAAGCAGATTTTAGCTGAAAGTTTTTTTCAGCTATGCAATGGCAACGAATATAAAACAATACAAGATAAAATTATTGAAATAAATGAACACCTAGAGAATTTATTATCTGCAAGATATGGGCATAATAATTTTCATACAGAACCAAATTATATGAGAAAAATTTTATCATATCTAAAAACTGTTAACGATATTCCTGATGAGTGTGCTTTGAAATTATTGAAATATGTATTAATTTGCAGAATAGGAAAAGGATGTAACTATAACGATGGTGTATCTCCAGTTGGCAAACCTTTATATGATAAATTATTAAACATGATTGGTGATAAACATATTCCATATTTCTTGGCTGCAATGCATTCTGACGAAATTGCAAATAATTTAACAAATCCAATTTGTCATAAGCAAATGATGCAAGTAATCGAGATTGTAGAAAAAAATATGATTAATGAAAGGCTAAAAGAGATTTTTCAATATTTAAAAGACAATAAATCTATTTTAAATAAAATACGTAATGATACAAAATATAGAAAATTAACTGAAAATCATATTAGGTGGGATTAATTTGTGAGCAGTTTAATTTTTCAAACTGCTTTAAATCTCTCTTTAAATTCTATAAATTTTTAATTTAATCAAGAGAATAATAAAATGCACGAAATCAAATACCCACACTGCCAAACCGCGTTCACGATTAACGAATTTAGCTACGCGGGGATTTAAACCAAGTTCATACCAGTGAATTTCACACGGAAGTAGTAGGGAGCATGCCATTTACTAGCCATTTTCCGTTAACAACATATCGAACTGATTAGATCTGTTGAGTTATTTTCAGTGTAATTTACAGTGCAGAAAAATTAAGATGGTTCGCTGGAGAACTGGATTTACGTGTGTATTAATTGTACAGATAAAAGGCAACCTGAAAACGAACTTCGTGTTTTCAGGTTGCCTTTTTATTTTTAAATTAAAGCTGTCTCGTGAATTAGGCAATAGACGCATTGACAAAAGCAGCTAATTGATTTTTCGCCAACGCACCTACCTTAGTCGCTAAGGCTTGACCATCTTTGAAGATAATCAGTGTCGGAATGCCACGAACGCCAAATTGTGCAGGAACGGCTTGATTATCATCAACATTGATTTTGGCAATTTTCACTTGTCCCGCTAATTCGGTGGCTAATTCATCCAAAACAGGCGCAATCATTTTGCATGGTCCACACCAAGGTGCCCAAAAATCCAACAAAACAGGGATTTCCGATTGTAAAACTTCTGTTTCAAAAGTCGCATCGGTAACGTGTACGATGTTATCGCTCATTTTCTTTTCCTTGAGATAAATTAATAAAAACTACAATCCCTAAGATAAGGGCTTGTGAAACAGAAATCAAGATGTCTGATTCATTAAGCTGATTTTTAGAGATTTTTAGAATAGGGCAGTGTGGTTTTCAGGCTGCCTGAAAGATTTTTTGGCGAATTGATTGGTTGCCCATATCGCCATTATTCAGGTAGCCATAACGGTTCAGCAACCAACGAAACCCCAAATTTTACCCACACATCGGCGCAAATAAAATTAGATAAACCACGCACATCAGATGCGATAGCCTTGTTTTTATTAATTAAAACAAGAGCTTGTTTGTCATGAACGGCAGCGCCACCAATTTGTTTGCCTTTTAAACCACATTGATCAATCAGCCAACCTGCGGCAATTTTCACGTTGCCATCTTTTTGAGGATAATGCGGAATATTTGGAAATTTTGTGTGCAATTCACGGAATTTCTCGGCAGAAATAATGGGATTTTTGTAGAAACTGCCCACGTTGCCTAATTCGGCAGGGTTGGGCAATTTGCTTTGGCGGATTTTGCACACAGCATTGGAAACGTCTTTGGCGTTGGGTTCGCGTTCGCCACATTGTTCTGCGATGACTTTGGCTAAATCGCCGTATTGAATCACAGGTTCAAATTGCGTATTCAGCGCAAAGGTAACTGAAACAATGACATAACGACCTTTTCCACCATGTTTGAAAATGCTATCACGATAATTGAATAAACAATCTTTATTGCTTAATTCAATAAATTCATGGGTTTGTAAATCAAAACAGCGCACATGTTCAATAAAATCTTTCACTTCAACGCCATATGCGCCAATGTTTTGTACGGGCGATGCACCGACTGTTCCTGGAATCAAGCTCAAATTCTCCAAGCCACTCAAACCCATGCTGATGGTTTTGATGACAAAATCGTGCCAAATTTCGCCAGCTTGTGCTTCCAATAATACTTTGCCTTGTTTGCGTCCGACTTTCTGTACCCCTTTGTTTGCCATGTGGACGACTAAACCGTCATAGTCTTCCATAAACAGCACGTTGCTGCCACCACCGAGCCAAAGCGTGTTGGTTGGGTCAAAATCGGGGCGTGAGTAGATGTCAATGAGTTGATTAACATCGGTTAATTCACAAAATCGCGCAGCGTTGGCGTGTAAACCAAATGTGTTGTAGGGTAATAAATTATGATGCGTTAAAATCTCTAACATTTTGATTCTCTAAAATTTTAATTTGTTTTACAGGCAAGAGCTGTATGCCCAACGAACTAAATTCACAACAAAATCTTTCAGGCTGCCTGAAAATAGTCGTTTCAAATAAAAATAGGACAAGGCAACAACGACCGCCGTGTACAATTCCGTACATAAGCGAGCAGACAAGTAGTATTTTTATCATTTTGAACGACTATAATTTAAACGCTGTATTAATTTGAATGTAACGTACTGTATTTTGTTGCACGTGTTGTTTGTAAACTAAAGCGTTCCAAATAATAAACCAATGCCACTGCGGCACTTGCCAACGAAAAAATCAACGCCAACCAAAAGCCATAAATACCTAAGCCTAAACCATATCCCAACGCATACCCTGGTAGCAAGCCCAATCCCCAAAATGCCACCGCGTGAATCAACATCGGCATACGCGATAATTTGTAGCCACGTAAAGCATATGATGCAATACACTGTGTAAAATCAAATAATTGAAAAATAGCGGCACACAATAACACACCATTGGCGATGTGAATCACGGCGGTATCTTGCGTGTAGATTCGAATCAGTGGAAAACGGAAAACCATCAGAAAAATCAGTGTAATGATGGCTAAAAATGCGCCGCTACTTAACGCCACACCACTCATGTATCGCGCTAAGTGTGGGTTACGTTGTCCCAAAGCATAACCCACGCGCACGGTCGCTGCTGAACCAATTGCTTGCGGAATCATGTAAACCATGCTGCTGATGCTTAATACGACTTGTTGTGCTGCCACATAATCTTGCCCCAAATCTGCAATTAACCACACAATCATACTGAATAAACTGGCTTCCAAAAAATACGAAAAACCAATTGGTAAGCCCAGTGACAAAATTTGTTTTTGCGCTTGCCAACTGGGTAAACTAAATTTTTGGGTCAAACCAAATGGGCGAAAATATGTGTGTTTCGCCACATACGCACCCAATGCCAACGCATTGAACCAAAATACAATCGCTGTTGCCAAGCCGCAGCCTGCACCCCCCATTTGAGGCAGTCCAAATTTGCCGTACACAAAAACATAATTTAATGGAACATTCAAAAACAATGCCGCCCAACTGACCCACATAATTGGTTTGGGGCGATTTAAACTGGACGCGTAGGCGTGTAAAGCACGATGCAACAATGCCGCAGGCATGCCCCAAGCCGTGTAATACAAATAATCACCCAACATGGTTTCAATGTTATCAGACAAATTCAAATAGTGCTGAAACGGTGCAATCATGCACAAAATAAACAGCATACTTACCACGCCCAATAACAGACCAAACCAAACACCTTGTCGCCCCATTTCACCCACAGCTTGCGTTTTGCCTGAGCCGTGTAGTTGTGCAATGATGGGATTGAGTGCCGCCATCACGCCCATAAACGTGATAAACAACGTGGAAAACACCGAACTGCCCAATGCCACTGCCGTTAAATCATTTTTGCTTGCGCTGCCAGCCATTGCTGTGTCCACTACACCTACGCCTACTGCCGCAATTTGCGCCAACATCATCGGTAATGCTAACGTAATTAATTGGCGTGTTTCGCGTTTGAAATCAGAAATAGGATATTGATTTAAATGAAATAACATTATTAAGGTAACTTTAAAATAAAACGGTTAAGGCGAATGTGGTGTTTTCAGGCAGCCTGTAAACCCCAAAAACAAAAGTTGTTACATTTTAACAAAAAAGCTGCGCACCGTCTTAACGGTTTCAAAGGCTAATTTGCGTTAAAATGTCTCATATTTATGTGATGCTTGACTAAATTCATGAAAATATTTTCATCGGTGCTATAATAGCGACTATTTTTTGCAAATCATTTTCAGGCTGCCTGAAAATAATTTACCATACAAAGACATCTAAAAATTAACGTGTTGATTCGCTAATGCAGTTGAATTCACGCCTATTTTGAATCCATAAGCCGTTCAGGAATTACGCTACATGCCGCCTCGTCCAAATCAAACAAATTCACGCAATCCACGCGCCGATGCTCAAGCCAACAAAATGGCAAATGCGCGGCGACCATTGCAAAAATTGCTGATTGGTTTTGCCATGACTTTTTTTGGCGCGTCCATGCTGTTGCCATTTAAAGATGACACAGCTGGTTTGTGGTCTATTTTTTCGTTGATGGCATCATTTAATCCATTTAACTGGTTGTTTTTGTTTACTAGTTTGTATTATGTGCGTGTGATTTTCCGTCTACACGAAGTCAAATTACCGATTTTGCACGCTTTGTTGATTTTTATGATGATGTCTGTTGCATCTATCAATTTGTATTTTCAGCGTTTTAGTATTAAGGTTGGCATTGGGATTATTTTTTGGTTGGCATCGGGTTATTTATTGGTAGCGACCTCTATTCGCTGGCGGTATCCGAAAGGCGGTTTAAAATCGGGTTTTGCGGCGTTGTTGTTGTTTACGGGATTGAGTGTTTGGGTACAAGGTTTGTACCGCGATGGTATGGCAAATCATATTTGGGGCAATTCAGGCAGCCTGCAAAACAGTGAAGTGCCAGAATCTGTTAACAGTGCGGCCAGTGAGCCTGCAATTGGTGTAGGCAGTGAAGCTTTACCCAATTATGCTGCCTCTGCCAGTACGGTATCTAAGCCTAGCGATTTGAATCAGAACAGTTTGATTCAAGTGAGTCGTGATTTTCAAATCTACAATCCTTGGGCGCAAAAAGACGCTAAAATCAGTTGTGAGACATTTGCCAAATTGGCTTATCCTGTGTTGTTGCCACCACGTTTTTTGGAAGACGGCTACGAGTGGCGCAGCTACCAACATGGCGATGGTGTGTGTAATAATTTGATGTATGTAGGCACGCCGTATCACGGTAAAGCAGCGGATATTATGTATAAAATTTGGCAAGACCGCCGCAGTAATATTTATGTGCTGATGAGTAATCGTGCCGACCAAGCCTTGTATAACGACAGTTTTACCATCACACGCGATACGAATGGATTAGCCAAAAAAGCTGATTACATCAAAACGTTAAATGCAGGTTTCGCGCATTTGATTGATGATAACAGCTTGCCGATGGCAGATGGTGAATATGTTTTTAGTAAAGCCGAAACACCCACACAGCCTGATAATTTGGTGGCAGGTTGCGAAATGAAAGCCATTAAAGACCGTTTTAATACTTATCAGTGGGGAACAGGGCGCGTGAATTTCCGTGGGCAATCCATCATCAAACCGCAAACTTATTGTTCATCAAATCATGTGAGTATTGCGCATTTATCATCTGATGTTGCACAAATGGCAAAAGGTACAGCTAATGCGTTGGAAAATCGTTTACACATTAAATTATTCAATGCTAAAGATTTGAAACCTGTGTCATGTGGTTCTGTGGCGATTGCCTTGTCTGCCAGCGAAACGCAAGCATGGAATAGTGGACAACTTCGCGCCGAATCAGTGCAAATTTCGCCCGCACAAAGCACAGGCTGCCTGAATGTTGCGGTTAAACTAAATAATGGTCGCGTGGTTCAAAATGATGGCAATTAATATTTTTCAAGTTTTCTACTTGACGTTGCCAAAAAAATCCTTATAATACCTAACCTTTCCCACGCGCCCATCGTCTAGAGGCCTAGGACACTGCCCTTTCACGGCGGCAACCGGGGTTCGAATCCCCGTGGGCGTGCCAGTTTCAAGACCCTTTTGCTGACAAAGCAAAAGGGTTATTATTTTATTGAATAAATTAGAAAAAATCATGCCTGAATTACCCGAAGTAGAAACCACTTTACGTGGCATCGCGCCCCATATTCTCAATCAGAAAATTACACAAGTGATTGTCCGACAACCTAAATTGCGTTGGAAAATGCCCGATGATTTAGTGCAAATTTTGCAAGGGCAAGTGGTGCGTCATTGTCGTCGTCGCGCTAAATATTTGTTGATTGAATTAGATGCGGGGGTGTTAATGATTCATTTGGGGATGTCGGGGAGCTTGCGAATTTTCCACGGCAGGCAGCCTGAAGCTGGAAAACACGACCATTTTGATGCGATTTTTGCGGACGGTACACTGTTGCGTTATCACGACCCAAGACGATTTGGCGCGATTTTGTGGTTGGCTGGTGTAGCAGAACATCATGATTTATTGAAAAATTTGGGTGTTGAGCCGTTATCTGATGAGTTTACTGCAAGCTATTTATTGAATCAATTGCGTGGTAAAAATCGGGCGATTAAATTGATGATAATGGACAATGCGATTGTGGTGGGTGTCGGCAATATTTATGCCAATGAGAGTTTATTTCAGGCTGCCTTATTGCCTAACCGTCCAGCTAATTCATTGAGTTTAAATGATTGTGAAAATTTAGTCAGCGCAATCAAACACATTTTGCAACGCGCCATTGAGACGGGTGGCAGCACTTTGCGCGATTTTGTGAATTCTGATGGCAAAAGTGGCTATTTCCAACAAGAATATAAAGTGTATGGACGAGCCGGCGAAACGTGCAAAATGTGTGGAAGTTTGATTGAAAAAACAGTTTTGGGACAACGTGGTACATTTTATTGTGCGAATTGTCAGAAATAGTTTTTCAGGCAGCCTGAAAATAGACTTCTAAAATTTTAGATATTATAATTCCATATCTAAATATTTGATAAACTGTTTAATTTGAGTTTTATTGTAGCGGTAATACGTTAATTTACCAGCTCGTTTGCTTTCCACTAAACCTGCTTTTTTCAACGATTTCAAATAAGCCGATACGACCGATTGTGCCAAACCTGATTTCTCTACAATCAAGCTGACACTCACTCCGCCATGAAATCCAGGTGGCTGGCAGGCGTGTGGTGGAAAGTGGTGTTCAGGCTGCTTGAGCCATTGCAACATTTGGTAGCGGTGTTCATTGGCAAGGATTTTGAATATTTTGGGTATGTCCATCATATTTTTAAATATAATAAATTGATTAATAAATAATATCGTATTTTTTAGAATAATGAAGGCTGCCTTTAAGAATCCGTGTTCATAATCTTAAAAGCAGTCATCAATCTTACGAACACAGGTTCTAAATTAACATCATTATAATCGAGTTACGCTGTTAACGCCTTTAACTTCAGCTAAACTTGCCAAAACTCTAGGTAATTCATTAACTTGTCTTACTTCCAGCGTAAAGCGCATACTCGCTTCTAAATCGCGTGTTTGGGTTTGGACGGCGGTTACGTTCAATTTGTGTCGTGCTAAAGTATCCGACACATCTCGTAACAAACCGTTGCGGTCTTGAGCACGAATCTCAATATCAATCGCGTAAATGTGATTGGTATCCGCATCTGCCCAGCTTGCCACCATTACTTTTTCAGGCGATTGCGCCGCCAAATGCTCAAAATCCGTGCAACCTTGACGATGAATGGACACGCCCTTATCACGCGTTACAAATCCCACGATTAAATCAGGCGGTGCAGGTTTGCAGCATTTGGCTAAATTGGTCAATAAACCGCCCTCGCCATCAACCAAAACCCCATTTTTGCCACCTGATTGAATTTTGGATTTCTTCACAATCGTGGTTTCGGAAATGGGTTTGGGCGTGGGTTCAGCCAGCAAGCCACAGGCTTTTTGTATGGCTCGGGGTGTTACTTCTCCTTGACCAATTGCGGTGTACAAATCATCAAGTAGCCTGAAACCCAATTTCTCACAAACGTGTTGATGATTAGGCTTTGGATTGATTTTATTGACGATTTTTTCAAATTGATTTTTACCATTTTCGCGAATGGTTTCCGCATTTTGTTGGCGAATATGGGCGCGAATTTTATTGATGGCTTTGTTGGATTTAACCCAGCCTTCGTGTAACCAGTTTACCGATGGTACGCCTTCTTTGGCTGCGATGATTTCCACGCGTTGTCCGTTTTCCAAAGGTGTGGACAATGGCACGATTTGCCCGTCCACTTTTGCACCGCGACAACGGTCGCCTAAATCGCTGTGTAAGGCGTAGGCGAAATCAATTGGCGTAGAACCCACTGGCAATGAGAATACTTTGCCATGCGGTGTCAGAACATAAATCGTGTCATTGAACAATTCGGTTTTGAATGCGGCGGCTAAATCGTCTGTGCCGCTTTGTGCCATGTTTTCGCGCCAATCCAATAATTGTCGCAACCATGCAATTTTTTGTTCGTAAGCGGAATCGCCTTTGCCGCCTTCTTTGTATCGCCAGTGCGCAGCCACACCAAACTCGTTGAATTCGTGCATTTCATGGGTACGAATTTGAACCTCAATGCCTTTGTCTTCTGGTCCCACGATAACGGTGTGTAAGCTCTTGTAGCCATTGCCTTTTGGATTGGCGATATAATCATCAAACTCACCTGGAATGGGTTGCCACAAGCTATGCACAATCCCTAATGTGGTATAGCATTCGGCTATGGTATTGACCAGCACGCGTACTGCTCTGATGTCGTATAGACCATCAAAATCCAATTTTTTCTTAACCATTTTTTTATAAATGGAATAAATGTGTTTGGGGCGACCAGCAACATCACACACAATACCTGCTTGATTGACGGCGGTTTTCAGGCTGCCTAAAAATGCGTCAATATATTTCAAACGTTCATCGCGTTTTTCATCTAATAATTTGGCAATGCGTTTATATTCTTCGGGATTTTGGTAGCGGAAGCCCAAATCTTCAAGTTGCCATTTCAGTTGCCACACACCCAACCGATTTGCCAACGGCGCGAAAATATCCAAAGTTTCTTTTGCCACACTGCGTTTATGTGGACTATCAGGTACTTGCGCAAAATATTGCATGGTACGTGTACGCAATGCCAATTTAATCAGCACCACACGAATATCCGACACCATCGCCAATAACATTTTACGCATGGTTTCGGCTTGGTTGGCACGTTCTTCGGGGGTAGTCAGATTATCCACACGGGCAAAATGAGTTAATTTCTGAACTTCATCAATACCTTGTACCAACATTGCGACATTTGGGCAGCATTGTTCTGTCAGAACGGTTTTCCAATCGGGGATATGCAATTGCGCGTAAGTGAGTATGGTGGCGGCGACCGCATCGGGCAGCAAGTCCATTTCACCGACCATTTTTGCAGACGCAAAAACGCGTGGTATCAAGGGTTCGCCGCTTTTTCGTCCAGTGGCATTGGCTGGATAATATTTTTCGGCTAATTGTTGCGCGGTTTGGAGTAATTTTTGATTAGTGGGATTTTGTTGTGCGGTATAGTCTTGATACCATTGTTGATTGAGCGATAAATCGGTTGAAGTCGTGTTCATGGAAATTTCCTTTTGGCGGAAAAGTCCTATTCTAACGATATTTTGATTTTTAGGCAGCCTGAAATAAAATTTTCTTAGATTTAAAAACATGGCGTATCGCCGCCATACCCACTCTTTTGCGCCCTCAATGGGTTGGCAAGGTTTTGATTGTGTGGTGGGCATGGCTTTTTCAGGCTGCCTGAAACCGAAAAACACCCACAAGTAAAAACTCATGAGTGTTTGATTTAGCAAATGAATCAATCAGCAGAATGCCAAGGTTTGGCTGCGCCAGCGTGGAAAGGTGGTTTTTCGCCACCCCACAAGTCTTCAATATTGTAGAAATCGCGCACGGCAGGCAGCATCACATGAACAATTAAGTCATTGGCATCTACCAACGCCCATTCGCCACTATCTTGCCCTTCGCTGCTGAGAATGGCGAAACCAGCCTCTTTTAAATCAACAGCCACGTTATTTGCCAATGCTTTGACTTGTCGGGTGCTGTCGCCACTGGCGATAATCATGCGTGAGAAAAGCGAAGTTTTGCCTACGGTATCCAATACGATGATGTCTTTCGCTTTGACTTCTTCCAATGCGTTTACGGCGATGTCCACCATTTGTTGTAATTTTTGCAATTCTTGTTCGTTTAACATATATCTTCCTAGTAAAATTGATTATTTTGGGACGTGCTTTTTTTAGGCTACCTAAAATGAAAAAAAAACCACATTAGTGAAAAAACTAATGTGGTTTTGAATTTGGGGTGGAAGATGGGGCTCGAACCCACGACCCTCGGAATCACAATCCGATGCTCTAACCAACTGAGCTACATCCACCACATAACTGGCGCACCCGACAGGAATCGAACCTGTAACCCCCGACTTAGAAGGTCGGTGCTCTATCCAGTTGAGCTACGGGCACGGAAACTATCGGATAACTAAATTTTTTTGGTCGGGGCGGTGGGATTCGAACTCACGACCCTCTGCTCCCAAAGCAGATGCGCTAACCGGGCTGCGCTACGCCCCGACTTGAAAGATTAGAATTATATTGATGACGGCGGTTTGGGTCAATAGTTGTCATGCAATTTTTTTAATTTTGCTTGTTTTTATTTGATTTATTTTTTTAGAATGTGTGGAATTTTGGGTTTCAGGCAGCCTGAAAACGGTTTTTGGTTTAAAATGACGTTTTTGTCTTAGGAATTAAGTGATGTTAGATATTCAATTATTACGAAATGATATTGAGGCGGTTGCGCAACGCTTGGCGGCTCGCGGCTTTGAGTTGGATACCACAAAATTTGAACAGTTGGACGCACAACGCAAATTGCTCCAAACCGAAAACGAACAATTGCAAGCCAAACGCAATCAGTTGTCCAAACAAATTGGCGCGTTCATGGGGCAAGGTAAGAAAGACGAAGCCGATGCCGCTAAAAATGAAGTCGCGCAAATTAAATCGCAAATGGATAAAATTGAACAAGATTTGCCCAATATTCAGGCTGCTTTAGATGATTTGTTGTTGCGTGTTCCGAATTTGCCACATGAATCCGTTCCCATTGGCAAAGATGAAACCGAAAACGTCGAAGTTCGCAAAGTCGGTACGCCACGCCAATTTGATTTTGACATCAAAGACCATGTGGATTTGGGTGCGGCTTTGGGTTTGGATTTTGAAAAAGCGGCGCAATTATCAGGCGCAAGATTTTCGTTAATGAAAGGTAAAGTGGCGCGTTTGCATCGAGCGTTGGCGCAATTTATGTTGGACACGCACACCACGCAGCACGGTTACACCGAATGCTACACGCCTTATATTGTTAGCGATTCTACGTTGTTGGGGACAGGGCAATTGCCGAAATTTGGCGAAGATTTATTTCACGTTACGCGTGGTGGTGATGAAACCAAATTGACGCAATATTTGATTCCAACGGCAGAAGTCACTTTAACCAATACCGTGCGTGATGAAGTGTTATCGCCCCATGATTTGCCAATGAAATTGACGGCGCATTCGCCTTGTTTTCGCAGTGAAGCAGGTTCGCACGGCAAAGACACACGCGGTTTAATTCGTCAGCATCAATTTGATAAAGTAGAAATGGTGCAAATTGTGCAGCCTGAAAAATCATATGAAGCGTTAGAAGAAATGGTTGGACACGCGGAAAATATTTTAAAATTGCTGGAATTACCGTATCGCGTGATTACGCTTTGTACGGGCGACATGGGTTTTGGTGCAACGAAAACTTATGATTTGGAAGTGTGGGTGCCTGCACAAAATACGTATCGTGAAATTTCAAGTTGTTCAAATTGTGAAGATTTCCAAGCACGCCGCATGAAAGCGCGTTTCAAAGACGAAAATGGCAAAAATCGTTTGGTGCATACGCTGAACGGTTCGGGTTTGGCGGTAGGTCGTGCGTTGGTGGCGGTGTTAGAAAATCATCAAAATGCAGACGGTTCAATTAATATTCCGAAAGCTTTGCAACCGTATTTGGGTGGTGTGGAAAAATTAGAGCCGTGATTTTTTCAGGCAGCCTGAAAAAATATTGTCCAATAAGATTAATCAAGGAATCCATCATGAATCATTCTTCTCAAAATATGATTGCTGCGCTGATTTTGGCGATTGGCTTAACGGGTGCGGCGTGGACTTTGGGTAGCCAATTTGGTAAATTGCGCGAATCGGGCGTGATTACTGTGAAAGGTTTGGCAGAGGCGGAATACAAAGCCAGTTTAGGTACTTGGCGTGTGGGCATTACCGCGTGGGGCGATAATTACGCCAACGCCATGTCCAATAATAAAAAACAATTTGCCATATTAAAATCATTTCTTCAAAAACAAGGTTTTAGCGAGGAAGAAATCAAATCGGAAGAAATGAGTGTTTCATCACATACCGAATATTACACAGACGAAAAAGGTGAACGACAATCACGCGAAAATGGTTATGATGCGTCTCGTGATTTCAGCATTTCCACCCAAGATTTAGCCAAATTGCAAAAAGCCCAAAGTGCTATTTTGCAACTTCGTGCCGAAAATGACACGGTTAATTTCAGCTCACCCAAATTTTATTTGGAAGATTTGGAAACCATCAAACGCACGTTGATTTCCAAAGCCACACAAGATGCGGCTATTCGTGCTGAAGAGTTTGCCAAAACAGGCAAAATGAAAGTGGGTGCAATGCAGTCTGCATCACAAGGTTCGTTTGATATTCAATCCACTAGCCCGACCAGCGATGACAGTAGCGACAGTTATGGTGGTGGTTACGACACCAGTACGATTGATAAAAAGGTTCGTTTGGTGGTGACCATTCAATATCGGATTGATGATTGATGAATCTAAGAACCTGTGTTCGTAAGATTACTTAATGTGCCATCTTACGAACACACAGGTTCTAAAGGCAGCCTGAAACCTTTGCAAAACCTTAAATTGCGTTTTTTATATAATTCATAGGTATAGATTATCTTTTAAACTAAAGTTGGGTTAAAACTAAGTTCTACATTATCATTTTTTCTATTTTCAGAACCTGCATTCACATTATGATAGATTTTATTTTACACATTGACACACATTTGGCGACGTTATCTGCGAACTATGGCATTTGGATTTACGCGATTTTGTTTTTGATTATTTTCTGTGAAACGGGTTTGGTGGTAACGCCATTTTTACCAGGTGATTCGTTGTTGTTTGCATCGGGGGCGGTGGTGGCGGCATCGGCTGGTGGTTTGAATATTCACGTGATGGTCATGATTTTGTTGTTGGCTGCGGTGTTGGGTGATGCGGTTAATTTTGTGGTTGGCAAATATTTTGGTGAAAAATTATTTGCTCAACCCGATTCTCGCATTTTTAAACCCGAATATTTAACCAAAACTCATGATTTTTATGCTAAATATGGTGGGAAGACCATTATTTTGGCGCGATTTGTACCGATTGTGCGGACGTTTGCGCCATTTGTGGGTGGCATGGGCAAAATGCACTATGGGCAATTTGTGCGCTACAACATTATTGGTGGGATTGCGTGGGTGGCATCGTTGACGTATTTGGGCTATTTCTTTGGCAATTTGGAGGTTGTGAAAAACAATTTTGGTAAAGTGGTTATTGGGATTATTGTGATTTCATTGATGCCGATGGTGTTTGAAATTTTGAAAATGAGAAAAGCGAAGTAAGAACCTGTATTCACAGCCAAGCGCAATGTCTTTTGCCCGATTGGGTACGCCTGCTGCGGAACGCCATGGGCATAAAATTCGCCTGACATTCGCACCAACAGGGACAATAATCCCTTTCACGTTGACGATGAATACAGGTTCTGAATATTTTTCAGGCAGCCTAAAAATATATTTTGCACAATAAATTGCAACCAGTGAGAGCAGATTCGAATGATTTACCACCATATCGCACTCAACACCATTCTTCCGCCGCTTACCTACGCTCACGATACCGCTTTACCACTTGGTAGTCGTGTGTTGGTCAATTTGCGTGGTAAGCCACAAATTGGTGTGGTATGGGCAAATCATGTTCAACCCGAAATTGACGTTAACAAAATTCTGCCGATTCTGAAAATCTTTGACCACGAACCCACGCTGCCTGAAAATTGGCGTGAACTGATTGATTTTACAGCGCGATATTATCATTATCCCATTGGGCAAACCGTGTTTACCGCGCTGCCGAGTTTGCTCAAAGAACCGCGTCCGATTGAATCGCCCGAATCTCCCGTTTTCTACACACTCAATGATTTAGGCAAACAGCAAACGCCACCGCCCAAAAATCACGCCAAAAAATTGCAGTTATGGCAAGCCTTGTTTTCAGGCTGCCTTGATATGGCTACGCTGAAAAAAATTCATCCAAAAGCTATTGATTTAATTAATGAATATAAAAAGTTAGATTGGTTAAGTATCTGCACTGCTACCACGCCTAGCATTCCCCCATCTCAACACATTCTGAACGCAGAACAAACCGAAGTTTCCAACACCATACAATCTCATCTGCATGAATATCAACCATTTTTGTTACACGGTATCACAGGGAGTGGTAAAACCGAAGTGTATTTTGATGTGATGGCAACTGTGTTGGCGCAAGGCAAACAAGTTTTGTTTTTGCTGCCTGAAATTAATCTTACGCCACAATTATTGGCACGTGTGGCGCAACGTTTTCCCGATGTGCCGACTGCCGTGTTGCACAGCCAAACCGCTACAGGTGCGCGTGGACGCGATTATCTTCGTGCCATGTTGGGACACGCTAAATTGGTGATTGGTACACGTTTGGCGGTGTTCACGCCGATACTTGATTTGGGCTTAATTGTGGTGGACGAAGAACACGATAATTCGTTTAATCAAGACAATGAGTTACGCTATCATGCGCGGGATTTGGCGGTATGGCGTGCGCGTCAGGTAGCTTGCCCGATTGTGCTGGGCAGTGCAACACCCAGTTTGGAAAGCTGGCACAAGGCGCAAATCGGTGCGTATCAATTGCTTACGCTGTCGCATCGCGCCAATGCCATCGCCAAGCTACCTGAAATTGAATTGGTGGATGTTCGCCGTATGCGTTTGGATAATGGTTTTTCGCCACAAGTGTTGAATTTATTGAAACAAAATCATCAAAATGGCGGTTTATCGCTGGTGTATTTGAATCGGCGTGGCTTTGCGCCTGCGCTGTTTTGTGGTGATTGTGGACACACGTTTGGTTGTCCAAATTGTTCGGCAAAATTGGTTTTACATCAACGTGCTAGGCAGTTGCGTTGTCATCATTGTGATTTCAGACAGCCTATTCCTCACGCTTGCGAAGAATGCGGCAATCAAGACCTAACCGCCGTTGGACAAGGCACACAACGCATTGAGGAGACATTGAAAAATTTTCTACCACTCGCCAAAATTGTGCGTGTGGATAGAGACAGTATGCACAAAAAAACCGATTGGGCGCATTTGTACGACCAAATTCACGCACAGCAAGTGGACATTTTGATTGGCACGCAAATGTTAGCCAAAGGGCATGATTTTCCTAATTTAAATTTGGTGGTGGTATTAAATGCTGATGGTTCGTTGTTTAGCAGTGATTTTCGTGCGCCAGAAAGATTGTTTGCGGAATTGATGCAAGTGTCGGGACGCGCTGGACGCGCAGAGAAAGCAGGGCGTGTGTTGATTCAAACGCAGTTGCCTGAACACGAAATTTTCCACGCAATTCGGGCGCAAAATTTTGCCCAATTTGCCACACAGGAATTGGCACAACGAGAAATGTTTGGTTTACCGCCATTTGGTTTTCAGGCAGCCGTGCGCGCGGACGCGTTAAAAATGAGTGATGCAGTAGATTTTCTCAATGAAATCCGTGATGTGATTGCACCCATGCTGCCTGAAAATGTGTCGCAAATGGGTGCGGTACCCATGTTGATGGCGCGTTTGGCGGAGCGTGAACGAGCGCAAATTTTTATTGAAAGCATGAATCGGGTGGCGTTGCATCGGGCGTTGAGTTTGTGGGAGCAGGTGTTGGCGCAGCATCGGGATAATCGGATTCGCTGGCATATTGACGTGGATTGTCAGGAAATGTAGAGCAATTACAGTGCGTTAAATTTGGGTGAAGATGGCGTATTCTAATTTGAATTCAAAACGCTATATTTTTCAGGCTGCCTGAATACAAAGGCAGCCTGAAAAATTTAAGGGCGTTGTTGTTCAATGGGTAATTGTTCGGATGTGCGTCCAAAACGGCGTTCGCGTTGTGTGAAAGATTCAAATGCACGATAAATTTCGGTTTCGTTAAAATCAGGCCACAATACGTCTGTGAAATAAAATTCGGCGTATGCCATTTGCCAGAGCATAAAATTGCTGATTCGTGTTTCGCCACCTGTGCGAATAAACAAATCGGGTTCGGGGGCTTCAGCCAGCATGAGTTTAGTGGATAAATCGGATTCGGTGATTTGGGTTTTTCCTTCAGCAATTAAGGCGTTAGCAGCCTGAATAATGTCCCATTTTCCACCATAATCGGCGGCGACGGTTAGGGTTAATCCTGGATTATTTTTAGTTAATTCTTCTGCTGCAACAATGCCTTTTTGAATGGCTGGACTAAAATGGCTGCGGTCGCCGATGACTTTCACGCGCAAACCGTTGGCGTGCATTTTGGCGACTTTTTTCTCCAGTGCGGTCAAAAATAAGCCCATTAAAAATGAGACTTCGTCTTCGGGTCTGCGCCAATTTTCGGTGGAAAATGCAAACACAGTCAAATATTCTACGCCTGCATTGGAGCAGATGCGGCACATTTCTTCCAGCGTATCCAAGCCGCGTTTATGTCCCATCACGCGTGGCATCAAGCGTTTTTTTGCCCAGCGTCCGTTTCCATCCATAATTACGGCGACATGGCGCGGAATATTTTGGTTGTTAGCAGAATGACTCATGTGGTTATTGCCTTTCAAATCGTGCATTATCTGTATAATTATAGCGTTTTGTTGACAAATTCAGCGAATAAAAGCGAAAAATTAGCAAAAAAATTTTCAGGTAGTTTTATTGAAAAAGGCAGCCTGAAAAGATTAGTGGATTTAAGCCAATTTTTCTGGCGCATTTTCATCATCCTTGGTTTCGCTGCGCATTTTATTAACCAAATCACGCAAGGCTTTTTGCACGCGCAAAGATTGTTGATTAAAATTGCCACGTAAAATAACAACGGCATCACTGAACAAACCTTTTTGATGATTGTCCAGCATCTTTAAGGTACAAGATTTGAAATCATCGTAGGCATTTTGCAGTTCTGTGTATTCTGTGTAATGGCGCAAGTTTTTGCCCTCGCATTGTAGCCACTGTCCAATGCAGCACAGCAATTCAGAGCCGACTTTGGACATTTTGGCGTATTGGTTGGTTGTGCCATCGCGCATACTTTGTTCAATTTGTTTGCACCATTCGGTATGACCTGTGAGTAAATATTCCAATTGTGGGATACTGGTTTTAATTTTATCAGATGAGTTATTTTTTTCATCATCAGGGAGTTCTATATCTTCTGTTTCATTATCGCAACCACAACCACAACCGCAGCCACATGGACTAATTTGAATGGGTCTTTCATAAACAGGAGATTCATCAATGGTAATGTGTTTCATGAAATCATCTAATTCTTCTGTGCTGCAACCGCATGGTGAATTTTCTTGATGTGAGTCGTGTTGTTGGCAATCACAAGGAGATTTTTCGGTTTCGGTTGATATTTGATTGTTTTTTGATTTGTGTGTTAACCATTCAAAAATTTTCATTTTAAATTTTCCTAAGCAATAAGTTGAGTAAAGTATATTCAAAATCATTTTTATTTGATTGAATAAAGAAATAAATATATGGTTTTGTCTTTATAACGATAAAGTACTAAAATGGCAACTACTTCTGGCGTAATTATTGGCATAATTTGCAGATTTTATCGGATTATATGGCTCATGAATTAAAATTGCTTAGGCAATGGATAATGCAGATACGAAGCGGATTTTTTAGGTAAAATTGCTTACTTTCGTATCAAAAAAACGCGTCAGAATAACTTGACAAACTGCTGATTGTGAATTAAAAAGCTGGTTTTGATAAAAAGCAACATATCTTATCATGAACAAAGTTACTATCTACACAGGCGCACATTGTCCTTATTGCTTGATGGCAAAACGGCTATTAAATCAACTTGGTGTACAGGACATTTGCGAAATCAATCGCGATGAATTTCCTGAAGAGTTTCGTCAAGTCCAAATCCGAACAGGACAGCGTACCATTCCACAAATTTTTATTGGCGATAATTATGTGGGTGGTTTTACTGATTTATACGCGTTGCATCAGCAGGGTAGTTTACAAACTTTGCTGAATGTTGAATAATCTCGTTTTTTGCTGTTTTTACTGGGCAGCCTAATTTTTATTTTAAAGAAAGAATTATCATGAGCGAACAAACTCAACCTATTTTCAGCATTGAAAAATTGTATGTGAAAGATTTATCTTTGGAAGTGCCGCACGCACCAGGTATTTTCCTAGAATCTGAAACACCTGAAGTGGATATGCGTGTTGCCACACACAGCCAAAAAATTGAAGAAGAATTTTACGAATGTGGTATTACCGTTACCATCACCGCTAAATTAAAAGATGAACGCGTGGTGTTTTTGAGTGAAGTTAATCAAGCAGGTATTTTCCGTTTGTCCAATATTCCTGAAGAGGACATCAAAATTTTGTTGGGCGTGGCTTGTCCAAATATTTTGTTCCCTTATGCGCGTGAGACCGTGTCTTCAACTGTAACGCGTGCTGGTTTCCCACCCGTATTGCTTGCACCAATCAATTTTGACGCGATGTATCATCAATCTTTAGAGCAAGAAGCAGCGGCTTAATTTTAAGAACCAAAAACCTTTCAGGCAGCCTGAAAATAGTTAATCAGCTATTTTTCAGGCTGCCTTAAAAGTTTTATGCCCATTTTTTTAATGAAAATGACATACACAATTATCGTATCGACTTGACAAATGATGGGTATATTATTTACAATTGCTACCTTTGAAGTCGGGGCGTAGCGCAGCCCGGTTAGCGCATCTGCTTTGGGAGCAGAGGGTCGTGAGTTCGAATCCCACCGCCCCGACCACTATTTTTAACTTAACTGTGTTGTTTTTTGAGTCAATGCGGTTTTTTTGCATCATAAATCGATAATAATCAGGCAGCTTGAAAAAACTTTCAGGCTGCCTTTTCTGTTTTTCTATATAATAACCGCGGTAATAAATCTATTATTTAGGAAAAATATACATCATGAGTCATTCATCCCAGAATTCGGTTGGTAAAAGATTGAGCCAATTCCTTTTACGCCAAATTCATCATAAAAATGAAACTGTTCAACCTGCTGAACCATCTAAAACAGATGAATTCAGTCATTTGTCTACACCAATTGAAAGCGATTTGGAAAAAGCCAATCATTGGGTTGATTCAATTGAAATGACCGAAGCTAACTTAACCAGTGTATCAAAGCAATCCATTGAAAATCCAATGAATTATCATGAGCAGTACCCAGCGTTGCAAACTACTTTGCAAGATGTGATGAAAAAAATTCCTGATTGCAAATCATTGGCTTATGTGGATATTGAGCAACGTGCTTTGTTGGGCATTTATTCGATTCAATCTTTACCTGTTGAGATACAGCAGCTTATTGCTGCCGCTACCAGTGATTTATTTACCGCACCCAATATGGTGAGGGTATCTAATTTATACAAACAACAAAAAGGCACGAACGAAGAAAAAAGTAATTTTAATGAAATGATTGTGCATGGTGAAGAAGATGTTTATGTGTTTATTCGTGCGAGAAATAATCGTAATCATGTGAGTGTGTTGGCTTGCAACAGTACCACGCCATCGGGAATGGTGCTGATTAATGCGCGTCAAATGATGCCACAAATTGAAGCCGTTACCGAAGCGATGACTGAATCAATTTGATGGTTTGTTTTTTTCAGGCTGCCTTTGGATATAAAATCGCCATAGCTTTTTTGTAAAGAACAATTTAGAATAGCAACATTTCACTACACAAGACAACATTAATTTAATGAAATCCATTTTATTCATGTGTTGGCTGAGTTTGGGTTTGATGGCGTGTCAGCAGCCAAGTAGCAATCATCAAAATCAGGCTGCATCTACCGCGCAATCTGCTGATGTGTATGCGAACCTTGCACTCACGAGCGACCAAATTATCCCACCCAAGATAGAATACACACCCAATTCCAAACCACAAACTGTGTATTTCTCTGCCAATGGTGAACCGTCAAATAAACCTGTGGCAAACGGCTTTTACCGCCAAATTTTGGGTATGACTGGTGATGGGCGCAACGTGGCACAAGATTATTATGCAGATACCCAAAAACAACAAACCGCACCCTTTGTTATCAAAAAAGGTGGGAATCCAACCGAATTTAGTAAGCATATTTTAGATAGTCGAGTTATTTGGTATAGTCATCATGATGGTGAAATTGCGAGTGTGGGTAATTTTCACAATGGCGAGCAACAAGATTGGTTAGATGTTTATGAATATAAACAACTAGTTGTGCAATTAAAAGACAACAGCACAGGTATTGCCATGCGATTTTTTTCACCTGACGACAAAATTTGGGGCGAAGGTGAAATCGCGCAAGGAAAAAAAGGTTTGGAAATTAAGCAATTAAAATTCTATCATCCCAACGGCAAAATCATGAGCCAAATGGATATAGACCCCAACGGTAAACCCATTGGCATGACCACTTTTGATGAAAGTGGTAAAGAATTAGACGACAAACAAAATGCCACATTTAACCAAATTTTGTTGGCACGGTTTGGTGTTGTCGTGCATAAATTACCCACTTTAATGGCGCGTACCAACGCATCATGATTTTTCAGGCAGCCTGAAAAATGGTTTGATTTTGAATTTAACAATTTGTTTCACAACCCCATTTATATTATTTGAAGGAAAATATCATGTCTCAATTTGATGTAGTTGTAATCGGTGCAGGTCCTGGCGGTTATGTGGCGGCAATTCGCGCAGCGCAACTGGGTTTCAAAACCGCTTGTATTGATGCAGGTGTGAATAAAGCTGGTGATGCGCCTGCTCTGGGTGGTACTTGTCTGAATGTGGGTTGCATTCCATCAAAAGCTTTGTTGCAATCATCGGAACACGTCCACACTGCATTACACGATTTTGCCGCGCATGGCATCAGTGTGAATGCTGTGCATTTTGATGCTGCCAAAATGATTGAGCGCAAAGATGCCATCGTGAATAAGTTAACTGGTGGAATTAAGTTCTTGTTCCAAAAAAATAAAGTGGAAAGTTTTTTTGGTTTGGGTTCGTTTTTGGGTAAAAACGGCGATTTTTGGCAGCTTGAAATTAACAATCGTGGCGAAAAATCTGTGATTGAAGCTAAACATGTGATTGTGGCAACGGGCTCTTTGCCACGTCAATTGACTGCTTTGGTGGATATTGACAATGAAATTGTATTGGATAACGAAGGTGCATTGAATTTGACCAATGTGCCAGCCAAATTGGGTGTGATTGGTTCGGGTGTGATTGGTTTGGAAATGGGTTCGGTGTGGAAACGCTTGGGTTCTGAAGTAACCATTTTGGAAGCTGCACCCACTTTTATGGCAGCTGCTGACCAACAAATTGCCAAAGAAGCATTCAAATATTTTACCAAAGAACAAGGTTTGGACATCAAATTAGGCGTGAAAATTCATGCGATTAATCGTGCCAAAAACACTGTAACTGTGGAATATGAAGTAAATGGCGAGAAATTTGCCGATACTTACGATCGCTTAATCATTGCCATCGGACGCGTACCTAATACCAATGGTTTGAACGCTGAATCTGTTGGTTTGGCGAAAGACGAACGCGGTTTTATTACTGTGAATGAATTGTGTCAAACCAATTTGCCAAATGTGTGGGCGATTGGTGATGTGGTACGTGGTCCAATGTTGGCGCACAAAGCCAGTGATGAAGGTGTGGCGGTGGCTGAACGCATTGCAGGTCAAAAACCACATTTGGATTTTAATACCATTCCTTGGGTTATCTATACCGATCCCGAAATCGCATGGGTGGGCAAAACGGAAGAACAATTACAAGCAGAGGGCATTGAATACAAAAAAGGCACGTCAGGTTTTGGTGCAAATGGTCGCGCTTTAGGGTTGGGTAAAGCCAAAGGTACCATCAAAGTGCTGTCTTGTGCGAAAACTGACCGTATTTTGGGTGTGCATATGATTGGCCCGATGGTCAGCGAATTGATTGCGGAAGCGGTGGTAAGCATGGAATTCAAGGCCAGCAGCGAAGATATTGCGCGAATTGTTCACGCACACCCAACTTTATCGGAAGTGTTACACGAAGCGGCGTTGGCTGCGGATAAACGTGCATTACATGGTTAAAAGATATAGTCGTTTAAATTAAAATACTACTGCTTTGCCTGCTCTCTTATTTACCTATAGTATAGATGTACGCGGCGGTTGTGGTTGCCTTATCCCATTTTTATTTTAAACGACTATGCGATTAACAATAAAGGTAGCCTGAAACCTTATTTAAATCCATGAACACAGGTTCTAAGGTTTTGGATGTATTTGGGGTTGCTTTTTTTATCATTCATAATTTTTGTTAATTATTTTGTTGTCGCCATTTACAAACACAATTTAATGATTTTCCTGAATTTTCTTGCTTTAACACAATAAATCATATTAAATTAAAGCAGTTATACGAATTGCCGTTTAACTGATTTAAATGAAAGGATTATGTATGATTTATTGGTTAATGATGGGCATTTGGATATTTGGGTTTGAGTTGTTTTTGCATACGCTGTATTTACGTGCTGTTTCGGTGGCGTTGTTGGTGGCGAGCGTGGTGGCGTTGATTTGGGGGCATCATGTTGCCAGTCAAGTGGCGGTGCTGGTGTTGGTGATTGGTTCGGCTTGGGTATATTTGGATAAACAGATACGTTCTCAAGAAGTTAGCCAATTAATTGAAAATCAAGAAAATAACGATAATTTATTGAAAGAAATTATGCAATCTGAAGTATTACCAGATGAATCAAAAACAGTCATGAATCAATTCGGTAATTTCAGGCAGCCTGAACAATGGCAGCAAATACAAAAAAATGATTAGCCATTAAAAACGCAGCCTGAAAGAAATTTTTAATCTTTCAGGTTGCCTTTTTGTTGTCGTTATCATAGGATTGGATTGTTTTAACGCTGAATACTGGTTTGTGTGGTTATTGTGGTTTGTGCGGCGGCGGGGTTGGTACTCAAATAAGAGCTGGCAAGTTCTGCGCAGCAGCCACAACAAGTGGCAACGCCTAATTGGTTCTGTAAATCGCCCAAAGACGTTGCACCTGCTGCTACGGTTTCTTGAATTTGACGGTCGCTAATCGCATTACAAATACAAACATACATGGTTGATTCCTCTTAAGAAAATTTGTGGGCTGTTATTATTCAATAGAATTTTCTTAATGATAATCCCTTTCATTATTTTTAGCAAGTCATGAGTTGTGAATAAATGCAAGATTTCACGATAATCAGCGCGTAGTTGTTGGTTTATTGCACCATATTATTTAAAACTTTAAAGGATTAATAAAGATGAGAAAACACCCTCGTATTCGTAAAGCGGTTTTTCCCGTGGCTGGTATGGGAACGCGATTTTTGCCCGCCACCAAATCCACACCAAAAGAAATGTTGCCAATTGTGGATAAACCTTTGATTCAATATGCGGTTGAAGAAGCGATTGAAGCAGGCTGTACCGAAATTATTTTTGTGACAGGGCGCAGCAAACGCAGTATTGAAGACCATTTTGATAAAGCGTATGAATTGGAAACCGAGTTAGCATTGCGTCATAAAGATGCTTTATTGGATCAGGTACAAAATATCTTGCCACAAAACATTACTTGCTTGTACATTCGTCAAGCGGAGGCGTTGGGATTGGGACACGCGGTGTCGTGTGCTCAAGCTGCAATTGGTGATGAACCGTTTGCGGTGTTGTTGGCAGACGATTTGATTGATGCGCCACGTGGTGCGTTAAAGCAAATGATTGATGTATATGAAAAAACAGGCAGTAGCGTATTGGGTGTGGAAACCGTTCATCCACAAGAAACAGGTTCGTATGGCATCGTAGAAGTAACACCTTGGCATGAATTCCAACGCGTGCAAAGTATTGTGGAAAAACCCAAACCTGAAGAAGCACCATCTAATTTGGCAGTGGTGGGGCGCTATATTTTAACGCCACGTATTTTTGAATTGCTGGAAAACACAGGTCGTGGTGCAGGCAACGAAATCCAATTAACCGATGGTATCGCGTCTTTATTGGAATACGAACCCGTGTTGGCGCACGCGTTTGATGGTATTCGCTACGATTGTGGTAGTAAATTGGGTTATTTGGAAGCCACGTTAGCTTTCGGTTTAAAACACCCTGATACGGGTGCGCAATTTCATGATTTGGTTCGCCGTTATGCGTCATTAGAAGGTTAAATTTTATTCTGAATGGAATTTTCAGGCTGCCTTGATTAGAATAAGGCAGCCTGAAAAATTTTATTATTAGAAAATCATTATGTTACATTTATATCAATCCAATCGCTTAGAAGATTTGGCGGAAATGTTGGCAACTTTGCACGCCGTTCAGCCTGTGCCATCGTCTTTTGCGCCCGAGCAAATTGTGGTGCAAAGTCAAGGAATGCGCCGATTTATTAATCAATATTTAGCAAAAAAACAAGGAATTGCAGCAAATATTCAATTCAGCCTGCCTGCTGGATTCAGTTTCCGTTTGATGCGCGAGACCATGCCCGATACGCCCGAATTGAATCCGTTTGATACGGAAGTGATGCGTTGGCGGTTGTTGGATTTGTTCCAATCTGATGAATTTCAACAAGATGAGTTTCAGGCAGCCCGAACAGTGTTGCACACTTATTTGCAAAATGGCGATTATGCGGCGTATCAATTAGCGGGGCAACTGGCGGACGTATTTGACCAATATTTGGTTTATCGCCCGAATTGGATTGAAACGTGGCACAAAGGGCAATTAGTAGATGGATTGTCAGATGAGCAAATTTGGCAAGCACCGCTTTGGCGATATTTGGACGATGGGCGACAAACTGCGCCTCATCGTGTTCAATTGTGGTATAACTTAATGAATATTTTGGATAATCCACCTGATTGGCTGCCTGAAAGATTTTTTGTCTTCGGTATTGCCACGCTTGCACCAATGTATCTAGAATTATTGATACGTTTGTCAAAAATGCGTGAAGTGCATATTTTCGCATTGAATCCAAGTGCAGAGTATTGGGGTCAAGTTATTGAACCATCACAAATTTTAGATAAATCTGAAATTTTAGATTTAAGTTTACAAGGACATCCCTTGTTGGCATCACTTGGAAAACAAGGACGCGATTTTTTTGATGCGTTGGCGGAAGCTGATGTAGCGGTTGATGTGAGTGCGTATGATGATGAATATTTTTCAGGCAGTCTTTTGCATCAATTGCAACGCGATATTCAAACACAAACGCTGCCTGAAAACAGCCAATGGCGTGAAATCAATCAAACTGATTCTGAAAATTCATTGGATTATCTGAAGCATCATGATCGCAGTATTCAAATTCACAGTGCGCACAGTCCCTTGCGTGAATTACAAATTTTAAAAGATCAATTGCTTGAATTATTAGATAAAAATCCAAATTGGCGACCGCACGATATCGCTGTTCTCACGCCACACATTGAGCCGTATGCACCATATTTGCAGGCGGTTTTTGGGCAGGAAACGGGCAGTGGGCAGGCGTTGCCTTATTCGCTTTCGGACGTGAAATTGTCACGCCAGCAGCCGTTTTTGTATGCGTTGGAGCAGGTGTTGGATTTGTTGACCAGTCGGTTTGAAGTGGATAAATTGTTGGGTGTTTTGGATAATGAAATTATTTTACAAAAGTTTGATTTAACAAAAAAAGATTTGCCATTAATCCACGATACCGTAGCCAAATTAAACATTCATTGGGGGGCGAACAGCGAACAACGCGCTCAATTTGGTGATAGACAGCGATTATTCACATGGCAACAAGGTTTGGAGCGTATTGTGTTGGGTTGGATGCTGCCTGAAAACACGCGCCAATCTTTGTGGCAGGGCATGAGTCCGTGGTATACGCGCCCTGATTATTTGGAAATTTTGAGTAAATTTGTTTTGTTAATCAGAGTGCTGACTAAATCTCAACAAAAATGGCAAAAGCCTGCCGATGTAGCCATATGGACGGAGCGTCTGCGTGAATTGGTTAATCAGTTGTTTTTACCCAATGACGAAGACCGTGATGTGATTCAGAAGTTAGAACAATCACTTAGTGAATGGATAGCAGAAAGTGAATTGGCGCATTTTCATCATAATTTATCGCCAGAAGTGGTAATTCAGCATATTAAACGATTTTTAAATCAATCAGATGAGGCAGGATTTTTACGTGGAGGCATCACGTTTTGTGGCATGGTGCCAATGAGGTCTTTGCCGTTCAAAGTGATTGCGCTGATTGGTTTGAATGATGGTGATTTTCCACGTAATACGAAAGCTGCCAGTTTTGATTTGATTGCGAAACACCCGAAAAAAGGCGATCGTGCTAGGCGTGATGATGATAGATATTTGTTTTTAGAAGCTTTATTTTCAGCACGGGACGTGTTGTATTTGTCGTTTGTTGGTAAAGATATTCGCACCGATGAAGTCCGCGCGCCTTCTACTTTATTGAATGAGTTGGTGGATTGTGTGGCAGATATGGCGGGTGTGTCATCGGGGTTGTTGTTATCGGAATGGGTGGTTGCCCATCCTTTGCAAGCATTTTCACGACAGTATTTTATATCTAATAAATCAGATAATTTAATTAAATCAGTAAATTATAATGAATTAATTAGCAGTAGAACCGATTATGCTGATGCCTTGAATCAACCAGTCAAACCATTAGGCGATTTTTTCAGGCAGCCTGAAAAGTTAATTCATCAATCAGATGAATTAATTGAACAAAATTCTTTTATTCAATTTTGGCGTAATCCCATTCGCAGTTATTTGCGTGATTCATTGAATTGGCAACCGCCCTATTTGCACATGGAGTGGGACGCGAAAGAACCTTTTGAACCTACTAAGATTCGTTTATTATCTGATGCTTATGTTTTAGCCAGACGCAAGAACCAATCATTTGAAGAGTTGGCGCAAGAATTGACGGCACAAAGTTTGTTGCCAACTGGTGTATTGGGTAAATTGGTGCAACGTGATTTTGCGGCACAAGCGGCGATGTTGGACGGCGAATTGCTGCATAGTCCTGCTTTGGCTGAACGCAGTGGCATGCTGCACATGGAATCAGGCAGCCTGAATTATCGTTTGAATCATTTGACGCAATGCGGACAAATGATTTACGCCAGTCAATTTTTGCGTGAATCCAATGAACATGGTAAATTGTCTGCATCAGATAAAATTGAATTGATTTTACAACATCTTATATTTTGTGCTGCCACGCCTGACAATCAAACACAGACTGAAAATCGTCAAACTTATTTGATTCAATTGCCTGATGTTTTAACTTTCCCAGCCGTGTCGCAAGATGAAGCTTTAACAATTCTAAATATTTGGATAAAATATTATAAACAAGGAATTAATTCGCCATTGCCATTTTTCCCACGTGTGCAGTTGGCGGCGGCGAACAAATTATTTGACCCCAAAACAGGTCAGTTGAATCGTGAAGCGGCGATTAAAAAAGCAGCTGAAATTTATCACAAAGGTTATCAAGGATTTGCGCAAGAAGATTATCCTGAAGTTAAATTGGTGTATGGGCGTAATCCCGATGCTGAACCACCGTATTTATCCGATGAATTTATAAATTTAACAATTGATTTATTTGAAAATTTGCAAGGCAGCCTGAAAGCGTTAGAGGGTAAATTGGAAAATGATGAAGTGGAGCAATAAAGATTTCAGGTTGTCTGTGAAATGTCCATGCCGGTTTCCAATTGTGTGTTAAATTCATGGTCAATCGATATCATGATGTACTCATTGGTAAACAAAATGACCATCAGCGTGTCGTCAGTCGCCCGATGACTGTGTCTAAATCAAAAATAGCTAAATTTTTCATAAGCTTTCCTGTTGTTTTAATAATTGTTTTACTAAATTCAGTGTCAAAGGTTTGCCAATCGCCACCGAATATGCCACCAAATCATCAAATATGGACAGCAAATGACTCATGTCTTGCCGCCATTGGTCGTGTAGATATTCATAAATTTTGGGGTCTATATGCAGTTGGCGTGTTTTTGCTAAATGTTTGAGTGCATTAATTTTTTCATCTCGGCTAAGCGGCTGTACTTCGTAGGCGAGACAATATGCCACGCGTGTACGTAAATCTTCACGCAAATTTAATTTGGCTGGGTGAAAATCAGACGCAAGCAATAGATTGCCTTGTCTTGTATTTCGGAAATGATTGAATAAATTAAATAAAACGCTTTGTTCGCGGCTGCGTAATTTTTCAATTTGGTCAATAGCGACATATTCGGCATCTGCAACCAGATGAGCGGTTAAGCTGGTTTTATCGGCATCAATGTAGATGGCGCGGTGTCCAGCTTGCAGGGCTTGTCCGACCCATGCTTGCAAAATATGGCTTTTGCCTGCGCCTTTTTCGCCCCAAATGTAAATGAATTGGTCATGTTTTTGTTGCAAAAAATAAATCAATTCGGCGTTGGCATTGCCTAATAATTGGTCAAAGCGTGGGTAGTCGAGTTCGTCAAAATCTAGGGATAATTGGGCATTCACGGTTCGTTTGCTTTCAGGCTGCCTGAAAAAAATGGTGTAATTGTATAATATTGTTGTCAGAATTTAAATATTTTTAACAGATTAATTAAGTAAATTTTTTTGAAAAACAAAGTGTTTTCTTTTTCAGGCTGCCTGAAAAAATGTTTAGATATTTTACGCAACCTTTACAGCTAACAAAATTTGATTAACAAGAATCCGCGTATCATTTATGTATGTCTTAAACAATACAACCAATTTTAGGATTATCAAAATGAAAAAATTATCTTTAGTAATCATCTCATTGTTGACCACTGCTGGCATGGCTTTTGCTGCTACTGACGTCAATACCCATCCTACGTCTGACCATCACGGCAAACCGCCATTCGGTGAAATGCGTGAACATGGTAAACGTGAAAAATCGGATTTACCACGCGGTTTTGAAAAATTAAATTTAACTGAAATGCAAAAATCCAAAATTAAAGCGATTGTAGAAGCCGATAAACCAGCACAACACCCACAAATGGACGAGGCCAGTTTCAAACAAAAAATCCAAGCACGCCAAGCCGCTGAACAAAAATTGATGAGTAACAAGAATTTTGATGAAGCCGCCGCGCGCCAAATGATTTTAGAACGCCAACAAGAGCGTATGAATATGGAACGCAACCGCGCAGAACATGAATTGCAAATGTTGAAAAAACGCCATGCTATTTTTCAAGTTTTAACGCCTACACAACAAAAGCAATTGCAAGACGAACAACAAAGCCGTATGGGCAATTTCTTGAACCGTAAAAAATAATTCAATATTTAATTCACACACATCAAGGCAGCCTGAAAACCAAATAACTTGTTTTTCAGGCTGCTTTTTTTGTTTTCATTTAGAACCCAGTCAATATTTTTACGTTTGCAAATAATTTTAAAATTTTGTTTTTAATCAATAGATTAAATTAATATAAACTGGATTGATGAGAATTAATCATGTTTTTGTGTGTATTAGTTGGTGAATTTACTTTAAAATCACGCGTGAGAATTTTTTATTTATTGTTTTTATGAGGTTATTTTATGAAATTTATTAAGCGAAATCGCATATGGATAGCGATACTGGCATTGGGTGTGAGCTTGCTGCCAAGCGTTTATGCACGTGAGATTGACAGCGCAGTACGCCGTGTGGGTCATGCGCGTTGGCAAAAGGAAGTGTTGGTTAATCCAAACGATTTGTTGCAACGTGAAGTGCCTGAAGGGGCGGCAAGTGTGTTCTTTGTTCGCCAACAAGATAACGATGGTCTGCAAACCAGTGCGAATATTGCCATCAATGGCCGCTTTCAAGTGAGTTTGCAACCAGGTAATTACAGCCAAGTATTATCGTGTTCGGGTGTGAATCGCTTGAGCGCGGACATCACGGGGCATAAAAACAATGACTTGTTGCGTAATGCCGTGAATTATAATTTAGATTCAAAACAAACTTATTTTTTCTATGTAGACGTGGACAATACCACGGGCGCAGCCAGTATTCACAGCTTGGGTAAAGATGAAGCCATGCACTTGATGCAAAAACAGCAAATGCAAACACATCAAATTTCACGTGTTGTTCCTAATTGTGAACAACCACCTGCACCAGTGGAAAAAGTAACCATTGAATTGAAAGTGTTATTTGATACCGATAAATCGTTTGTGAAATCACAGTATTATTCTGAAATTGAACAAGTGGCAGAATATATGAAACGTTTCCCAAATACTTCGGTTACGTTGGAAGGTCATACCGATAGCCGAGCTTCCGATGAATATAATATTGGTTTATCGCAACGCCGTATGAATGCAGTGCGTGATATTTTAATTCGCCGTTATGGTATTGATGGTGCTCGTGTTCATGCGGTAGGTTATGGTGAAAGTCGTCCTGCTTATCCAAATACCACACCCGAAAATATGCACCAAAACCGTCGTGTGGTTGCTGTGTTTGAAGTAGCAGATGCACCAGAATCCAAATAATTTTTTTAATTTATCTGTTTTCAGGCAGCCTGAACAATATTTAGGTAGCCTGAAAATAGGTTTTTCCAGTTTCTGATTTTTATATTTTTAATGTTGAGTGAGCAAAACATGAAAGCAATTTTAGTTAAAACCCATAACGAATCCAAAACTTTACAAGAAGTTCGTGTGATTACACAAGACGGTCGCCCTACTATTATCAAAGCCGAACGTCATTTGAATTACGAATTTTTTGATGAAAGCATTGGTCATGCCCCTAATCACATCATTACCAAACGCATGGGCAATGATTTGTATGTTTCGTTTGAAGAAAATGGTCAAGAAGTAGATTTGATTATTGAAAGTTTTTACGATTATCCAGAAAGTGCATTAATTGGTATATCTGAAAACAGCAGCTATTACTACTATGTACCTGATACAGGTGAAGTAGAAGATTATGTTACTCAATTGAAAGCCGAAGAGATAGAAGGTCAAGCATTGGGTGGGGAGCATGTGGCTGCGCCATTGTGGTTGCCGATTCCAAGTGGATTCCATTTTCCATGGTGGGTGCCTTTGTTGCTTGTGCCGTTGATTCCCGCATTAACTGATAAAGATGATGATTTACCAACATCACAAAGTACCAGTACCAGCCCAGACCATAAAGCAGGTACATTTGGTGAAGCGGTTACACAAAATGTAACCGATAACGATACTAATGTAGATGCAACTACAGTACGGTTAATTGATCCATTAACACATCAAACAAGCGATACAGTGTATGTACCAGGACAAGGTACATGGACAGTTAAAGCTGGCACAGATGAAGTTACGTTTACGCCTGATGCTGGTTTTTCTGCAAACCCAACACCGATTAACTATATGGTAAAAGACAAATTAGGTAATCAATTATCACCTACAGCCGTAGCGGTAGAGTATCCAGCACAAACCACTGCTGACCGTGTTCCAGGTGAATTGGGGCAGCCTGTAACGGTTGATGTTGTAGCAAATGACAGCAATGTTGATGCAAAAACCATTAAATTAATTAATCCAAAAACATCTGAACCAAGTACAGATAAGGTATTTGTAGAAGGCGAAGGTACATGGGAATTAGTTAAAGACAGCAGTGGCAATCCAACTGGTAAAGTAACTTTCACTCCAATTCCAGGATTTTACGGCGATCCTACACCTATTAATTATGTTGTGAATAATACAAATGGTGCGCCACAAAACCCAACACCTGTTTCTATTGATTATCCATCTACATCTGTTCCTGATGTGGCGATTGGTGTGCCAGGGCAACCTGTAACACAAAACGTTACGAGCAATGATGGTAATGGTGGTAAAGATGTAGACCCATCAACTGTACAATTGATTGATCCGAAGAATCCGAATACACCAACTGATAGTGTAACGGTTCCAGGGCAAGGCACATGGAAAACGGGTCCGAATCCAGGAGAAGTAACGTTTACCCCAGAGACAGGATTCAATGGAGATCCAGATCCGATTACTTATATTGTTAAAGACAAAACAGGCACGACTTTGCCACCTACAACAGTAGATGTGGCTTACCCATCTATGCCTACGAGTCCGATTCCGACACCAGATATTGCTACAGGTGTACCGGGTCAGCCTGTAACACAAAACGTTACGAGCAATGATGGTAATGGTGGTAAAGATGTAGACCCATCAACTGTACAATTGATTGATCCGAAGAATCCGAATACACCAACTGATAGCGTAACGGTTCCAGGGCAAGGCACATGGAAAACGGGTCCGAATCCAGGAGAAGTAACGTTTACCCCAGAGACAGGATTCAATGGAGATCCAGATCCGATTACTTATATTGTTAAAGACAAAACAGGCACGACTTTGCCACCTACAACAGTAGATGTGAATTATATTGATAATATTGTTACATTACCTGATACTAAGCCGGGTGTTTTAGGACAGCCAGTTACATTAGAAGTATTGGATAATGATAGTAGTAGTGTAGATCCATCAACACTTAAATTAATTGATCCTAATACCAATAAGCCTACGGATAGTGTGGTTGTAGCGGGGCAAGGTACATGGAGTGTAGATAAAGATGCTACAGGTAAACCAAATGGCAACGTAACATTCACGCCAGCAACAGGATTTGAAAATAATCCTTCTCCTGTGAATTATATTGTTAATAGTACAACAGGTAAGACATCAGAACCGACACCAATTAACGTGATATATCCGAATGAAGCACGTGTGGATATTCCTGTGGTACCACCTACACCAAATACGCCCAATAATGCAGGTAATCCAAATGCATTTGGGGATATTACTGTCGCTGAAGATTCAACTGCTTCAGGCAGCTTTACTGTTGTAGCAGGTAGGAATACTGCTTCTATTAGCCAAATTTTGGTATCTGATAAAAATGGTCAAATGGTTAGTGTGCCATTGACTGTTAACCCAGCTGCGCCTGTTGAAATTGAAACCGCAAGAGGTAAATTGACCATTACTGATTTTGATTCTTCAACAGGTAAAGTGAATTACACTTATGACCCAGAAATTCAAAATCACCGCGATGATAAGGGTAATCCGACTGATGTACCAGTGATGGATGCTATTAAAATCAGTGTTATAGACAGTAATGGTAAAGAAGGTTCAGGTACCTTAGATATTGCAATTACTGATAGTTTACCAGTAGCGCAAGATGATACGATTACTTTAGCACCTGGTAAAACCGATGCAACTGGTAATTTGTTTACAAATGATAGTTTTGGTGCAGATGGTAAAGGCGTATTTACTGAGCAAACTTTAGAAGGTAAATACGGTAATTTGACTATTGATGTAAATGGTCAATATACCTATACATTGGATCCAACTAAAGTACAGGCTGCTAAGGCAAATGGGGATAATTTCTCATCAGATGATGTATTTAGCTACACCATTACAGATAATGATGGCGATACCTCAACAGCAAAATTAACAGTTGTTAAACCTGTTAATACGATTACTTTGTCGGTAACGACAACGGACGACACAGCGATTGAGGGTACGGACAACAATACGGTTGCGTTCCAAGTGAAACAAGACACGGCAATTAACGGTGTGACTAAAGTACACGTTGCAGCAGACAGCCTGAATGTTAAGTCGCCAGTATCTGCGCAAGACTTTGAAAGCATTACGGTTACGAGTCCAGATGGACAAGTAACGAACGTCACGCCAGAAGACTTCTTCGCCAAAGGTGTGGATGTGAACGTACCGGCGAACAGCACCGAAGGTCCGACGATTACCTTTAAAGTGAAAGACGACACGGATTACGAGAAAACCGAAAACTTGAAACTGGTGATCAGCAGCCCAGAAAACCCAGTAAGTCAAGTGACTTTGGGTACGAGCGAAGCGTCAGCGGTTGTGTTTGATGAACCTGGTTTAACCGATCCGAACCAACCTGAGAGCCCAACGAATCCGCCGAAAACCCCAGTAGGCACGGATCCAAATCAACCGATTGGACCGAATAATCCGCCAGTGGATACTGATGGTGACAAACCAGCAGGAACGGCGGCGGTGTCGGTAACGACAACGGACGACACAGCGATTGAGGGTACGGACAACAATACGGTTGCGTTCCAAGTGAAACAAGACACGGCAATTAACGGTGTGACTAAAGTACACGTTGCAGCAGACAGCCTGAATGTTAAGTCGCCAGTATCTGCGCAAGACTTTGAAAGCATTACGGTTACGAGTCCAGATGGACAAGTAACGAACGTCACGCCAGAAGACTTCTTCGCCAAAGGTGTGGATGTGAACGTACCGGCGAACAGCACCGAAGGTCCGACGATTACCTTTAAAGTGAAAGACGACACGGATTACGAGAAAACCGAAAACTTGAAACTGGTGATCAGCAGCCCAGAAAACCCAGTAAGTCAAGTGACTTTGGGTACGAGCGAAGCGTCAGCGGTTGTGTTTGATGAACCTGGTTTAACCGATCCGAACCAACCTGAGAGCCCAACGAATCCACCGAAAACCCCAGTAGGCACGGATCCAAATCAACCGATTGGACCGAATAATCCGCCAGTGGATACTGATGGTGACAAACCAGCAGGAACGGCGGCGGTGTCGGTAACGACAACGGACGACACAGCGATTGAGGGTACGGACAACAATACGGTTGCGTTCCAAGTGAAACAAGACACGGCAATTAACGGTGTGACTAAAGTACACGTTGCAGCAGACAGCCTGAATGTTAAGTCGCCAGTATCTGCGCAAGACTTTGAAAGCATTACGGTTACGAGTCCAGATGGACAAGTAACGAACGTCACGCCAGAAGACTTCTTCGCCAAAGGTGTGGATGTGAACGTACCGGCGAACAGCACCGAAGGTCCGACGATTACCTTTAAAGTGAAAGACGACACGGATTACGAGAAAACCGAAAACTTGAAACTGGTGATCAGCAGCCCAGAAAACCCAGTAAGTCAAGTGACTTTGGGTACGAGCGAAGCGTCAGCGGTTGTGTTTGATGAACCTGGTTTAACCGATCCGAACCAACCTGAGAGCCCAACGAATCCGCCGAAAACCCCAGTAGGCACGGATCCAAATCAACCGATTGGACCGAATAATCCGCCAGTGGATACTGATGGTGACAAACCAGCAGGAACGGCGGCGGTGTCGGTAACGACAACGGACGACACAGCGATTGAGGGTACGGACAACAATACGGTTGCGTTCCAAGTGAAACAAGACACGGCAATTAACGGTGTGACTAAAGTACACGTTGCAGCAGACAGCCTGAATGTTAAGTCGCCAGTATCTGCGCAAGACTTTGAAAGCATTACGGTTACGAGTCCAGATGGACAAGTAACGAACGTCACGCCAGAAGACTTCTTCGCCAAAGGTGTGGATGTGAACGTACCGGCGAACAGCACCGAAGGTCCGACGATTACCTTTAAAGTGAAAGACGACACGGATTACGAGAAAACCGAAAACTTGAAACTGGTGATCAGCAACCCAGAAAACCCAGTAAGTACCGTGACTTTGGGTACGAGCGAAGCGTCAGCAGTTGTGTTTGACGAACCTAGCTTGACCGATCCGAACCAACCTGAGAGCCCAACGAATCCGCCGAAAACCCCAGTAGGCACGGATCCAAATCAACCGATTGGACCGAATAATCCGCCAGTGGATACTGATGGTGACAAACCAGCAGGAACGGCGGCGGTGTCGGTAACGACAACGGACGACACAGCGATTGAGGGTACGGACAACAATACGGTTGCGTTCCAAGTGAAACAAGACACGGCAATTAACGGTGTGACTAAAGTACACGTTGCAGCAGACAGCCTGAATGTTAAGTCGCCAGTATCTGCGCAAGACTTTGAAAGCATTACGGTTACGAGTCCAGATGGACAAGTAACGAACGTCACGCCAGAAGACTTCTTCGCCAAAGGTGTGGATGTGAACGTACCGGCGAACAGCACCGAAGGTCCGACGATTACCTTTAAAGTGAAAGACGACACGGATTACGAGAAAACCGAAAACTTGAAACTGGTGATCAGCAGCCCAGAAAACCCAGTAAGTCAAGTGACTTTGGGTACGAGCGAAGCGTCAGCGGTTGTGTTTGATGAACCTGGTTTAACCGATCCGAACCAACCTGAGAGCCCAACGAATCCGCCGAAAACCCCAGTAGGCACGGATCCAAATCAACCGATTGGACCGAATAATCCGCCAGTGGATACTGATGGTGACAAACCTAGAATTGACTCACCAAATCAAGATCCACGTAATCCAAATGACCCAGCTGCTAAAGTGGCAGGTTTGGGAAGCGTTGTGGAAGGTTCTAGCTCAATTCTTTCAGGCAGCCTGAAAGTGTCGAATCCTAATGCCGTTACGGCTGTAACCATCAATGATCAAGACGTAACGAATGCCAGCAGTAAGACCCCAGTTGTGATTACGACAAACGGAGGTACTTTGACGGTAACAGGTTACGATAAAGCCAGAGGTGAATTGAATTACACCTACCAAGAAAACGGTAAAGCTAAAGACCACACAGCAGGTAACGGCGTGAATGCCGATAATCAAGTAGGCAGCGCAGCCGACAAATTGGTAAGTGATGCCTTCACATTGAAAGTGTTAAGCAAACATGGTGTAGCTGACACCAAAGATTTGGTTATCAGCATCATGGATACCGCACCAGTGGCTGTAGCCGATACCAATAGTGTGGTGGAAGACAGCAGAAACAGCATTACAGGTAATGTATTGGTAGGTAAGGTAAATGCAGGTGATAAAGCCGATACCTTAGGTGCAGATAAAACAACTGTTACAGGTGTACAAGCAGGCAATGTAACGACAGAAGTAAGTAGTGGTGTGGGTAAAACCATCACAGGTACATATGGTAAGTTAATGTTGAATGCGGACGGTACATACAGTTATGTATTGGATGAAGTTAAAGCTGATAAATTGAATACTGGAGACAATGTTCAAGATGTGTTCAGTTACACCATTAAAGACGCTGATGGCGACTCCAGTACCACAACTTTGACCATCAATGTAGCTGGTAAAAATGAGCCAACTGTTCGTATTACAGGACCTGATGAAGTTCAAGAATCCGTTGGTAAGGCGGTTTACACAGTTACTTTGAGTGAACCGACTTCGGCAAATGTAACGGTTACTTACAAAGTAAGCAATGGTAATACCAAAGGCACAAATCCAACTGAACAAGCTGACTTTGGTTCTGGCGTGGTAGTGGATAAAGAAGTAACGGTAACCATTCAAGCAGGTCAGACATCAGCCAAAATTGAATTGCCAATCACAAATGACACAGTGTACGAAGGTCCAGAGCAATACACGGTATCTTTGGTATCTGCGACACATGCCATTGTGGATAGTTCCGCAAATAAAGTAGAAACCACTATCTACGATAATGGTCAGGGTAAAGGTACGCCTGAGACGCGCGACAAAGATAATTTGACGTTGCAATTAGAACCGCCTGCTCATGTATCAGAAGAAGGTTTACCAGGTGGACAAGCTGATACCAGTCCGACCAATGTAGATAAAACAAATGCAACTAAAACAACAGGTAATATTACGTTGAAAAATATTGCGTTTGAGTCATTGGGTAATATTTCTGTTCAATTGCAAACTCCGCCTACGAACATTAAGTACAAAGGCAAAGCAGTAAATTGGGTACACAATGATAATTACACTGAATGGACTGCGTACGCTGATGCTGCACAACAAACGGATGCCAATCGCATTATGAGCATTAAGGTAAGTAGTGCAGGTACACAGTCTGAAGATGCGCAATCACCAGGTAATGGCGTATTGACTTACAGTTACACAACTGAATTGTTTAAACCAATTGACCACCCAACAACTCAAGATCCAAGTAATCCTAAAATTGGTTATGAAGATAATTTGAATGTGAACTTTACTGTTAAAGTATTAGAGAAAAGTTCTGGCGTGACTTTATTGGAAGAAGTCAAATCAGTGGTTGTTGTTGAAGACGATATGCCAGCCAAGGATACGGTTGTTCACAATATCCAAGTGCCACATGATGTGGTTACGATGTCTAGCTTGAAAGCTGGCTTCACGAATGCGAAGTACACATCTTCAGGTGTCTCTAGTACTGTTGATCAGTTGTATGTGAGTGCCGATAAAGACTCTAATGCTGCCTTAAAGAAAACAGCAGGTGTTTTCTATGAAGACTGGGTTGAAAATCGTGTGCAAGATGGTTACACGACTGGTAAAGTTAGTGGTAATCCCGTAACGTTGACAGGTCAACAGAAAGATAACGTATTGGCAGAACGTATTTGGTGGGGTAGTTTCCCTAATGATGGTATTGCTCGTGAAAAAGGCTTCTATATGATGGAAGACGACAGTGCAATGAAAGTAATGAAATCGTTAGAAGATTTGGAGCAAAACGTATCGTTTGGTACATTTACACACCAAAACTACACAACAACAGGAACATTGTTATCGTCAGTGAATTTGAAAGTAGATTTTAAAGTGAATATTAATGGCATTGAAGTGAATATGCCAACATTGAACTTTAATACATCGCACTTTGAAACCATTAACGTTACCGCTACGAATACTGGGACAAAATATACAAGCTTTAAGACAATTGATGATGTGAATAATCCATCTTCTAAGGTTACTGTTCCAGCTAGTGCAAGTGGCTTGGTTGAATATAACAGAGTAGATGAAAAAGCAGCTGACTTTGCAATTATGAAACAAGATAATCAAATCATTCAGATTGGTAGCACGACTTACCAAATGGTGGTGGATGGCTTGTTGCATAAATCAATTAAAGATAAAGTAACTGCTAATGAAACATTATTTAAAGCTGGTGGTGCTGCTGCAGTAGCGAAATTTGCAGAATTAGCTAAGGAAGCAATGGCTTATAAATATTTTGATACCAAAGTAACTGGTACGCATATTCCATTGGTAACGGGTAAAGACACATTGCCTGATGATAATCCGTATGTTCAGGAAATTACCAAAGGTGGTCCGAAGGCACTTGGCATTGCAACCAAAGCAATTGCGGCTTATGAACAGATGAAAAATTTGATGTTCTTAGAAATGGCAAGTGAGGCGAACTATGATGCCAATACAAGTAACCCAAAATTGGATCCTGGTGCAATTACACCAGCCATGAAAGACAGCCTGAAAGCAAACTTTGGTAAAGATGTAATTACTGATTTGCAAGCATTGAATTTAGCAAAAATTTCAGATATTAATGAGCGTTTAGCCAAAGCACAGGCATTCTTAGACAAGTATGACATGGTGATCGGACATTCTCATGAGAATGGTCAAAACTCATTCTCTGTAGAAGCCCACTTGCAGCCATTGACACCACGCATTCAGTTGGAAACCAACTTGAGTGTATTGGGTAAAGTGCATATTGGTGCAGACCTTGCTACGAATTCTACTGTTGATTGGGTTGCGAGTGTTGGTGGAGACATTACTAATGTTGAAAAACAAGGTAATACAACCACTATTACCACGAAATACGGTGTATTAACGGGTCATACTGATGGTAGCTACACATTCTTGGGTTCAGACGCATTGCCACGATTGGTTGCAGAGGGTGCAACCGACAAATTCACGTTCCATTACAGCTATCAAGATAATGATGGTGATAAGGTTGTTTCAGATATCTCATTTAATTTCAAAGGGTTAAATGCTAATGAAATGACACAGAATGGACGTGCTGATTTGGATATGACCGTGAATGATGCCGATAGTAATGATTACTTGTTTGGCTCAAGTAAAGATGATGTGATTAAAGGCGGTAAAGGCGATGATGTCCTAGTTGGTGAAGCTGGAGCCGATAAGTTGTATGGTGGCGATGGTAACGATGTCTTGTTCTTTGACAAAAACGATACCGTGATTGATGGTGGTGCAGGCTACGATACCTTGTCATTGGGTAGTTGGTTAGAAGTCAAGGAGGGTACAACCAATCAATTCTTACCATTGGATTTCACAAATGCGCTGTACTATGGCAATGTGAAACACATTGAAGCATTGGATTTGCGTGGCGATTACCATCCTAAAGATGGTAAAGACACTGAAATTGCCCAAACGCTGAATATCAGCAAAGATGCAGTTGTCAGCATGACCGATGTATTGAGTAATGGTGGACATGAGTTGTTTATTGAGGGTTCTAGCAAAGATTCTGTGAATTTGTCTGGTGGCTTCATCGCAAAAGGCAACACTTACACCAAAGATGGTCATACATACGATACTTACGTTTCAGGTAATGTAACTGTGTATGTGGCAACCGACATCAAAGATGGTATTTTGTAATCTTGCAGTAGAATAGGGCAGTTGAACCCATGTAAATGGGTTTGGCTGCTAAAAGAAAAGCACATTTCTAAATAAATAGAAATGTGCTTTTTTATGTTTTTAGCCAGTAAAAAAATAAAAATTTATGGTGCTTTAAAAAGCTGCCTTTTTGAATAGAATCAATTGACGAACACAGGTTTTAAAATCCTGCGTGTTCTTCTAAAGTTTTGACTAATTTGTCATCTAAATTCAGGCTGCGTGATAAATCCGCCAAAAACACAATCTCTGAACGCGATAAATCACCACATACCACGCGTGCCGCTAAATAGGCTTCCGCTGCCAATGCATGATTATTACCAATATCACGCGCAATTTCATCAACACTTGCAGGTTGTTCAAATTCATGTACCAGCCAATCGCTTAAATTGGCATCAACATTTTGGCTTTCATTTTCAATTAATTTGCGCTCTTGTGAGCTGATTTCGCCATCGGCCGCTGCCGCCGCGACCATAGCGCGTAACACAACTTTACTGGATTCGGCAGTATCTGGGGTGTTTTCAGATGTAAATGTGTTTTGCGGTGGAGTTTTGTCGGCAGCATATTTTTGGTATGCCTGATACGCCAATGCGCCTAAAGCCGCCGCCGAACCCAATTTTTTCAAAGCACTAGAACTTCCAGCTTTGCGTCCCAACAACGAACCCAACATACCTACCGATCCAGCAATACCACTCATTTTGTTGATGCTTTTGGTGTCGCCTTCGGCAATTTTACTGCCTAATTCTGCACCTGCTTTTTGGGCGTATTGCAATACGTCATTTAATAATGAATTGAATTTCATGTTATTACTCCAAGTTGTTTGGTTAAAAGAATTGTATACTTAATATGGGATTAAATTTGCTTATTTCAATCAAATTCGCAAAATTTAATACGATGTCATTTCAGGCTGCCTGAAAAACAAATTCCGCGTTAGAATAGCGCGTTTTATTTTTCCTCAAATTTGATTATGAATTTACTCACTGTATTAGCAAAAGTCAGCAGCATGACCATGATTTCACGCATTTTGGGATTTGTGCGTGATGCCATCGTGGCGCGAATTTTCGGCGCAGGCATGGCGATGGATGCGTTTGTGGTGGCTTTCAGGCTGCCTAATTTATTGCGGCGTATTTTTGCCGAAGGTGCATTTTCGCAAGCGTTTGTGCCAATTTTAGCCGACTACAAACAAAATCAATCTCATGAAAATACACAAATTTTTACGCAACACGTTGCAGGTATGCTCATTTTTGCGCTGTTGATTGTAACTGCATTGGGGATTATCGCTGCGCCATTTATTATTTGGGCAACTGCAGCAGGTTTCACGCAAGGTGATGGTACACGATTTGAATTGGCGGTTCATTTATTGCGAGTGGTGTTTCCGTATATTTTATTGATTTCATTGTCATCCTTTGTAGGCAGTATTTTGAATACTTACGGAAAATTTTCCATTCCTGCGTTTACGCCAACATTTTTAAATATTTCATTTATTGTGTTTGCGGTATTTTTTGTGCCGTATTTTAATCCACCGATTATAGCATTGGGTTGGGCGGTGTTTGTAGGGGGAATTTTGCAATTGGCGTTTCAATTGCCTTGGTTATTCAAACTGGGTTTTTTGAAAATGCCCAAATTGAGTTTCAAAGACCCTGCCGTTAATAAAGTCATGAAACAAATGGTGCCGTCTATGATTGGCTCATCTGTGGCACAAATTTCGTTGGTCATTAATACCATGTTTGCTTCATTTTTGGCGGCTGGGAGCGTGTCGTGGATGTATTACGCTGACCGTTTGATGGAGTTACCATCGGGTGTGATTGGCGCGGCTTTGGGGACAATTTTGTTACCAAGTTTATCCAAACACGCGGCAGCGAACAACATGACCGAATATTCTGCATTGCTAGATTGGGGTATCAAGCTGTGTTTATTGTTAATTTTACCTGCAGCGGTGGGGTTGGCGGTGTTGGCATACCCATTGGTGGCGACATTGTTTATGTATCATCGTTTTACGATTCATGACGCGCATATGACACAATACGCATTGATGGCGTATTCGATTGGTTTGTTACCAATGATTATGGTTCGGATTCTTGCGCCAGCGTTTTACGCCAAAAAAGATGTCAAAACACCGATGCGTATTGCCATTATTTCGTTAGCTGGCACACAATTATTTAATTTATTATTGGTTTGGCAATTAAAACACGTTGGTTTGGCGTTGGCGATTGGTTTAGGCGCGATGATTAATATGAGTTCGCTGCTGTATTTGTTACATAAAAAGAATATTTACCAATCTAAAGTGAATTGGCATATTTTTCTAATCAAATTGATGATTGCACTTGCTGTGATGACGGGGGTTTAGTGATGGCGCAACGGTTCACGCCATGGCAATGGGAAACCATTAGCGGCGTATGGCGATGTCTACAACTGGCGGGTTTGATTGGTTTGGCGATGATTTTGTATTTTGCGGCTTTAGCCGTTTTGGGTTTTAGACCGCGTGATTTTAAACGTTCAGAAATTAATTAATCATTCAAACAGCCTGAAAGAATTTTATTAAATTTAATCAATATAATTATCTAAAAATATGGCACAAAAAAATATTCCCAATATGATTATCCGTCAATTAGCCAATCCGAAAAATTGGACCAAGAAAAAAATGGTGGCTTTAGGCGTGGCAGTGGCAACGGCATTGGTTGCCAATCAATTTCAAAATAAAAATACAACCACTACGTCTCAAAAAGGCAAAATCTATACTGCTAAAGTCATCAAAGTGGCAGATGGCGACACGGCCACCGTTGTGGACACGCATGGCGCACAACACAAAATCCGTTTCGCTTATATTGATGCCCCCGAAAAAGCCCAAGCCTATGGCATGGCAAGCAAAGACGCATTAACCAAATTAATTGACGGTAAAAACGTAGAAATCCACGTTACCGACGTCGACCGATACCAACGTGAAGTAAGTGTCATCAAATTCAATGGTATGGACATCAATTACGAACAAATTAAAAATGGCAACGCGTGGCATTACCAAACTTATGCGCAAAAATCTCAACCACGCACCGAATACAATCAATATGCCGCCGCTCTAGGGGCTAATGACAATTCAAAAAAAGAGGCAAAGGATTTAAGATATTGTTTCCACGCAACCATCCCAAACCTTTGCCATGTCCCGAAACACGCTTACAAATGAAACATGGTCAAGACTGTTGCCTATTTTGAAACAGCTTGGCATTTATCGCAAGAAAAATTTACGCAAAACAGTAGAAGGTATCCTATTTCGCTTACGTACAGGCTGCCAATGGGCTGATATACCTAGTTATTTTGGTAAAGCAAACAGCCTTTACCAAAGTTTCAATCGCTGGTCTAAACGCGGTATTTTTACCCGATTATTCAAACATTTGGTAGATACACCCGATATGGAATGGGTCTTTATGGACGGTAGCCATATCCGCGTTCATCAACACGGTATGGGTAAACAATCCATTACGCATCAAGCTGTTGGTAAGAGTATCGGTGGTCATACGTCTAAAATTCATTTAGCGGTTGATGCTTGTGGTAATCCAATTGAATTTATCATTACAGCTGGTAATGTAAATGATATTGTTGTTGCGCCTGATTTATTGGCACAATTGGATTTAAGTGATAATGAAACCGTGTGTGCTGATAGGGGTTTTGACAGTGATACTTTTCGTCGGTTAATTCAGTCTAAACAAAGTAAAGCCAATATTCCATATAAGAAAAATAGAGAACATCTTAATGTGGGCACAGATTGGTATTTATATAAAATCAGGCACTTGGTAGAAAACGCTTTTGCGCGATTAAAGCATTTTCGTGCGCTGGCAACACGGTACGATAAATTAAAACGTAATTATGAAAGTACTGTATCATTAGCTTGTGCTTTGATTTGGTTGAAATTATAGCTAAAATGTCATTAGCCCCTAGCAGCTGCTGAAAAAAAACGTATCGGTTTGTGGGCGGACAAAAAACCACAAGAACCTTGGGTGTATCGTGCCAAAATTCGCGCCGAACAAAATTAGAACCTGTTTCAGGCTGCCTTGAAATCAAAATCAAGGCAGCCTGAACAATTTCTAACGTGGCAATACGCCATTCGGGAGTAATTCCCATACTTTGCCTTGATTTTTCATTTTGCCAGCTGTGTTGCCAGCTGCCGTGCCGTAACCCCAAAAATAATCCACGCGTACCGCACCTTTAATTGCGCTGCCTGTGTCTTGCGCCATGATGAGTCGTTGGAGTGGGGCTTGTGTGTCGGGGTGAGTCGTGGCGATAAACAACGGCGCACCCAATTGAATATATTGTTTGTCTACCGCGCCCGAAAATTCCGCCATCAATGGCACACCCAATGCGCCTGTTGGACCATCGTTTACATCAGCCGAATGCGTTTTGAAGAAAATATAGCTGGGGTTTTGTGCCATGACTTCGGCTAATTTGTCTGGATTTTGCGCCAAATAATTTTTGATGCCTTGTGCTGATGCTTGCGCCAACGTCAAATAACCACGTTCTGCCATATATTTCCCAATAGAAACATATGGATAATCATTTTTATCAGCAAAGCCCAAGCGCAAATAATCACCATTGGGCATTTTCAGCCTGCCTGAACCTTGAACGTGCAAAAAAAACAATTCAACAGGGTCATTGGCGTAACCCAATATGGGCGCAAGATGATTTAATGCACCGCCGTTGATTTGATTGCGCGTATAGTAGGGGACAAATTGATTGCCAACAAATCGCCCTTTTAATGCGGTGGTGCGTTCGCTTAATGGAAACGTGGACAAATCTGCCACATACGCACCTGATTCGTTGATGACACCTTTATTGGCAGAGGTGGGCGACACGCGCACTGTTCTGGCGTAGCGTTGTTTAGCGGAAATCGGGATGCTGACAAAGTCGTTAGGAATACCGTAAATGGGGAAACGTGCTTGAGCGGTAGGTTTCAGGCTGCCGTCTAATACGGTTTCGTAGTAGCCAGTGATTAAGCCTTGCGCGTTACCGTTTTGGGTGATTTGCCAAGGCGTAAAATATTGTTCAAAAAAGGTTTTAGCTGTGTTGGGATTGTCGGGAATGCTGTTGGCTTGATGACACACGCTTAACCAAGCGGCTTGATTGCGCAATTGTTTACAACCGATGCGAAACGCTTTCAGGCTGCTGACAAAATCGTTCATTTGCCAATTAGGGAGTTGTTGATGTGGCACAACGGTGTAGGTGGCATCATTCCATTGTTGGCTGAAACCGACTGGTTTGGGGTCGCCAATGGGTTGAGGCATGGGTAAATTGCTGTTGCTTGTGGTGGTGGGTTTGGGGTATTGATTGGTACAAGCTGCGAAGAAGCAGGTAAAGGCGCAGAGTAGGGCGTATTGTTTGATTTTCATGGGTGAAATGCTCGTGAAATGGGAACGAGTTTTCAGACTGCACCAAGATAAGGCAGCCTGAAAACTTAGAATCTGTATTCATAGTCAACGTGAAATGGATTTTAGTCCCAGTTGGTTCGAAGTGCTTGGCTGTGAATGCAGGTTTTTACTTCTTGATGAACACCAAATCCCACACACCGTGTCCCAAACGTTTACCACGCGCTTCAAATTTGGTTTCGGGACGATAATTAGGTGTGGGAGCGTAATCGGTGGCGGTGTTAGCTAATTGTTCGGGGAAACTACTCAATACTTCAAGCATTTGAACAGCGTATTCTTCCCAGTCGGTTGCCAAATGAATGTAGCCACCTTGTTTCAATTTGGGTAATAATTTTTGAATAAATGGGATTTGAATTAAGCGGCGTTTGTTGTGGCGTTTTTTGTGCCATGGGTCGGGGAAAAAGATATGAATGCCATCTAAACTATTATCAGACAACATATTTTCCACCACTTCCACTGCATCATGACGCATGACGCGAATGTTGGTAAGCTGCTGCTCGCTGATGAGTTTGCACAAATTACCCACGCCTGGCCCGTGTACGTCAATGGCGAGAAAATCTTTTTCAGGCAGCTTTTGGGCGATTTGTGCGGTTGCTGTGCCCATACCGAAACCGATTTCTAAAATTTTGGGATTTTCGCGTTCAAATATTTGATTTAAATTGATGAATTGATTAATGTAATCCACGCCAACACGTGTCCAATTGTCATCAATGGCTTTTTGTTGAGCGGCCGTCATGTGTCCTTGTCGCAAAACAAACGATTTAATTGAGCGATGATGTTCGGGATTGGATTGATTTTGTTCAGTCATAGAAAATAAAATTTGCGGAAAAAAAGAGAGACGGAATTATAGACGATAGCGCGGATATTTGTAACAATCCTTGTTTTAAATAAACTTTCAGGCAGCCTGAAAAATCACGTCTTTATGAAAAAACAAACCAAACATTTTCCTTTTTTGCGTATTCAACAACAGCGTTTCGCATTAAGCTACATCAACGAGAGCAGCGCAACGGATTTGCCAACCGAAAAGCAGTTTTACCAATGGATTTGGCACGCACTGAAAAATTTTTATTACCGCGCGGAGATTTCGCTGGTGTTGCTGGACGAAGCCGCTGCCCGACAATACAACCATGATTATCGTGGTAAAGATTACGCGACCAATGTACTTAGTTTTGCCCATAACGAAGGCGAGTTTTTATTTGTGGAACAAGATGATGTATTGCGTGGTGATTTGATTATTTGCCCGCGAGTTGTCGCCAAAGAAGCGACAGAGCAGGGTAAAGCTTTGCATGACCATTACGCGCATTTGGTCATTCATGGTACGCTGCATTTAATTGGTTTTGACCACATGGAAGACGATGAAGCCGAAGAAATGGAAAATTTAGAAACTGAATTATTGGCACAATTGAATATTGTTAATCCGTATGAATGAGTTTTCAGGCAGCCTGAAACCTTTGCAAAACCCAAAAATTAACCTAAATCTCGTCATTCCCGCGAATGCGGGAATCCAATAGCAAAATTTAGATAATTGATTTTATTTGATTGATTAAAAATCTATTTGAGATTGAAAATGGATTACCGCCTACGCGGTAATGACGACGGATAGTTTTGCAAAGGTTTCAGCCTGAAATATTCACATAATTAAAACGCATTAAAAATCAGCATCAATGGAAGAACGTATTGATGCTGATTTTTGTTTTAATTGAATTATTCCATGCGAATATCCACTCGACGACCTTCAACATGATTGCCTGCTGCACCTATGGTGTTATTGGGTTTGCGTAATTCAATATTGGCGGCACTGACGTTTTGTTTTACCAAAAATGCTTTCACGGCTTCGGCACGTTGTTTGGCTAATTTAGCGTTTGTGGTTGCGCTGCCTGTGCCGTCGGTGTAGCCACTGATAATCAATTTTTTACCTGATTTTCCTGCATCAATTATTTGATTAGAAACGGTTTGTATGTTTTTGGCAATTTTGCTGCTGCCCACCGCAAAATAAATTTTGACGATACCATCTTCATAGAATGCTTCAGACGTATTGTCTGCTAAAACACGCGCTGTTGTGGCAATATTATCGTTGACATCTGCTACCGTGCTGGCGGTGGCAGTTGCCATATTGGCAGTATTGTTGGCAGTGGTGGTGTTTTCTATGCTTTGAACATCTTGCTGTTTTGTGTTGGTTGTATCAGATGACGTGCAGCTTTTGATGCCCCAAATCGCTAATAAAGCCGCAATTGCTAACGCCACCCATCTTCCCATACTGGCACCATTGGCAGCCATCAGAGGTTCTGCAATCGGCGTGGCAGTACCACCCATTGTGTTACTGGTTCCTAAACCTGCCAATGCAGTCGCTGCAATGCCCTCAATGCTGCTAATACCCAAAGCGCGTAACAAACCTATTGGCAAAATGTTTTCTAACCAGTTTTTGGAATCTATATTGGTAAACAAACCAGCTAATTGTGCGCTGTTGCTGCCACTTTGTTCGCGTAATAACGCCAAAACCAATGGTAACACCAATGCCAACAATGAACCAGCTGTATTGCTGGAAATACCTGCTTCGGTAGCCAGTTCAGATGTGGTGTTGTCTACATGAGTTTGCGTTCCCAATAAAGTGGGCAGTAAACCTTTGCCTAACTCAATAATTTTGTCCCACACAACGCTTTCAGGCTGCGTGGTTACTTGATTCAATAAATCTTGAAATTGTTGTCCATTGCTGCCTGAAATTAAATGGAACAATTCGCTCACATGCGAGGGCTGTTTGCTCACATAATTTAACAAACCTGCTACCACCGTTGGTATCACCAATTGAATGGCTTTTTGGTTATTGGCTGGATTTTCATTTTGCTGATTCAAAAAGCCAGTTAAAATATCGGTTAATTTGGTATGCAACAAAGTATTTAAATCGGACATAATGCGCTCCTAAAACAAGTAGAAATATTTTCAGGCAGCCTGAAAATGAAAAATCATACTAACATAAATGATTCAAACACTAGATTTTTTACGATTTCTTAACATGTTGAACACATCAATCAAATATTATGACGATTCATCATATAACAGCGTAATGATTTTATTCTGAATCGGCTATATAATCGCGCTATTCTTGTCATGCAAACCGTATCATGTCTAAACCAGTAGATTTTCTTTCACAACAACAACCCACCGAATTCACTGTTCGTGCTTTGTGGTATTTGCACCATTTTGCGCAACAGGGCGAGTGGGCAGACGGTTTTGCGTTTGAAAAACAGCTCCGTTCTTGTCAATTGGATTACACGCTCGGTAGCCTGCACCGAATTGACCATTTATTAGACCAAATTCGCAAACTCAAGCCCAATCCCGAAACATTTTTCAGGCAGCCTGAAAACCAAAATTTTTTGTTTACATTAGCATTTTATTGTGGAGAATTGCGTGGACGATTAATTAAAAATGCGCCAGTTTGGTATAACTGGCAATCTTTTATCGCTGAATATCATGGCATGGAAAAAATATTTCCCAATGTCGTAGAATATGAAGTGGTAGCGCATTTTCGTGGTAAAAATGAAGAGTCCACGTATTTTCCATTAGTGTCCATTTTGGAACGCTTATTCCCCAAACAAGAAGAACCTGAAAAATCTGTGTATTCTGCTACCATCGTAGGGGATTATCAACAATATGATTTAAATGATAAATTACCTGAATCACCGATTCAAGGTTTAGCGTTGAATGTGCAAGATGCGTTGGCAGGCACTCATCCAACCGAATTGCCTTATTTGCAAATTTTGCCACCGCAATGGATTCACGGCGATGATTTAATGGCACAAATTCGTGCTATGCCCACGCTCTATACCAAAGGGCGCGTGGTTTGGGCGGCGTTGGTACAAGCTAATCAGCAATTATTTCAACACAATGACCCTGCCAGTTGCCCTGCCGAAGTCATCTATGACAAAAGCGGACGCACACCGCCACGGCTATTGCGTCAATATGCTAAGGAATTGTTTGCGCTGAAACATAGCACGCCAGATGATCCCGAATTAGCCAAATACGTCCACCACATCACAGACGAACGAACACGTTTTACAGGCCGCATTCCCACGAAAATCAGTCACATGAATTTACATGGCGCGACCGTGTTAATTTGGCGACTGCATTTACCTAACGCTATTTTGACGCTGCCTATTTTTCCGATTATTGTGGCTGATGATTGCGATGAAGTGATGCTGTTGCCTGCTAAGTATTGGGCGGACACCAGTTTTTATCGCGATTGGTTACGTGAACAAGCTGTTCTGAATGATGAACAGACTTTCAGGCTGCCTGAAAAAAATATGTTGAGCAGTCAAGAAATGGTGTATGCGTTTCGTCAATATATTCAACGACACAATGATTTTTGGGCGGGTTATACCGAATTATTATCGCCACAAAGAGACGAGCTACCTCAGTTAGGTACAAAAATTATTGAACAAAATCAAGTAATTCAATATGAGACCGACCAAGAGTTTTTGATGCGTTGTCGCAGTGTGGCGCAAAGCGAATATCGCCGCTGGTATGAATTTTCAGACCACAATCAAAACAGGTTGCCTGAAAGCGTGTATCAAAAATTGCGCGATTTGAACCCCGATTCATTTTTGTCGCTGCTAACTGAACCATTTGATGTACCCAAATTGGCAAATAGTCAGCCTCTACCGAAAATTGCGGCGTTAATGCGACAAAATCAGTTATCGCCGATACAGATTGCCAATATGGTGCAGTTTTTGTGGGCGCAAGGCACGATTTCGTTTGCCAAAGTGCTTGATAATGAGTCAGAACACTTATCAGTCATTAACACCACCGCTACGTTGTATTTGGCTTTTTTGTATTTGACAGGAAAATTTGTGCCACAAACCATTGAGGAAGGTGCGAGTTGGTTGAATTTGGCAGTGAATTTGGGCGATTATCGTGCGCTGCATTGGGTAGCAGAATTGGTTATGCAAATTCCCGAATTAGCGCCAATTTTGTTCAAAAAAAAATTAATTAGTGAAATGTCGCCGTTGTCTATTCGTTTGATGAATGCGAGTTCTATGGGTTATTTGTCGTATTCCATTAGCGATGTGAATGCGCAAGAATCTGCTTATATTCATCATCCTGAAGCGCAAGCCGAATTGGCACGACAATATTTTCAATTGGCAGCCGAATTAGGTGATACCAGCGCAAATACTCGTTTAAATGAATGGATTGCCGCAAAAAGGCTGCCTGAAAAAGCACGCGAACAGCGATTTGAACACATTCAATTTTGGTTGATGGATTATTTCGCCAAACAAGGCGTGAATATTCGCCAAATTTTGGGTGATTTGGTTGCAGCAGAAAATGAAGCCGATGACATCACATTTCATGAAAATTCGGATAATTTGGCTCATATTACCGAAGATGAAGATATTTTGCGTCCTGAATCTACTGTGTGGAAAAAATGGGCGATTTGGAGTGGCGTGGGTGTGTTGATGTTGGGGTTGGTGGCGTGGGCAGTGTTGCCGACCGATGCGTCAAATGACCCTATTGCGTCAAAAGAAGTTTCAGGCAGCCTGAAAAATACGCTGCCTGTTGTACCGACTGTGCCGACATTGAGTGCGTCCCAGCCAACCGTATCGTTGAATCAGGTGATGACTGAATTGCAAACCAAATTGCCACTGACATTTTTTACCAATACGCATAAAATTCAATCTATTAAATTAGAAAATGGCGTGGTTTGGCTGACACTAACCGACAAAAGTCGTGGCATGATGAGTGTGGATGCGGCACAATCTTTGTATTGCAGTGAACCGCAATTAGCTGATTTACGCGTTACGAAAACGCCTGTGAATTTCACGGTACTTGCTGCACAAAATGTGCATTATGATGTCAAAGATGTGGGGAAGAATTGTTTGGAAAGTCAAAGGTAAATAAATTTCAGGCTGCCTTGCTTGATACATAAAAGGCAGCCTGAAACCTTAAAAATCAAAAAGCGCAGGGCAAACGATAAGCCGAGTTTTGTCATTGAACAGTCATTCCTCTAGGCGCAACATCGCTGCTGCGCTCAAGCAACCTACCCGAACACTCCGCGAGCAGCCTCAATGTGTTCTGTTTGGTCTTGCTACAAATGGGGTTTAGCCTGCCACAATCTGTTACCAGATGCGCGGTGCGCTCTTACCGCACCTTTTCACCCTTGCCTGTGCGCCCTTGGGGGCAGCCATCGGCGGTTTAGCTTTCTGCGCCACTTTCCGTCGTGTTACCACGCCCAGCCGTTAACTGGCATTTTGCTCTGTGTAGCTCGGACTTTCCTCTCCGTATGCCGTGAAGCAATACGCAGCGACTGTTTGTCTGCCCTGCAAGTTAGCGATTATACGCGACAAATCAGACTTTTCAAACAAAATAAATTGCCTAAATAACCTATTTTGTGGTATAAAGCGCGTTTTACTTTTTTAATTATTTCGTTTTGGAGAACAACATGGCTAAAGTTTGCAAAGTAACGGGTAAACGCCCGATGTCTGGCAACAACGTATCACACGCCAATAACAAAACCAAACGCCGTTTTTTGCCTAATTTGCAATCACGCCGTTTTTGGGTAGAAAGCGAAAATCGTTGGGTGCGCTTACGCGTATCAAACGCCGCTTTGCGTACGATTGACAAAAATGGTATTGATGTGGTTTTGGCTGACTTACGCGCTCGTGGCGAAGTTATTTAATTTTTATTGAGGATTGGATTATTATCATGCGCGATAAAATCAAATTAGAATCATCTGCTGGTACAGGTCATTTCTATACCACCACCAAAAACAAACGTACGATGCCTGGTAAAATGGAAATCAAAAAATTTGATCCTGTGGCTCGTAAGCACGTTATTTATAAAGAAACTAAATTGAAATAATTCGGTTTCTAAAATGAAAACCTTTGTTTTGTTATTAAACAAAGGTTTTTTGTTGTTTGTTTTTTCAGGCTGCCTGAAAGATTCTTTCATCAATAAGAGAATAATATGAAATACCGTAAACCCAAATTAGCTGATTTTCAAAAAGCCAAAGTATTGGTAGTGGGTGATGTGATGCTGGATCGCTATTGGTTCGGCGATGTAAACCGCATTTCGCCAGAAGCACCTGTTCCGATTGCTAAAATTGACAAAATTGAGCATCGTGCTGGCGGTGCTGCCAACGTGGCACGTAACATTGCTGCATTGGGCGGACAAGCTGCTTTGCTTTCGGTTGTGGGTAATGACGAAGCCGCCAACACATTAACTCAATTATTACAAAATGATGGCATTGCTAATCATCTTCAATACAGTGCGTCTATGCCCACTACGTTAAAATTGCGCGTGTTGTCCCGAAATCAGCAATTAATTCGCTTGGATTTTGAAGAACGCCCTGATTCAGGCAGCCTGAATCAGGTTTATCACGAATACGGTCAATTGATGGGACAATACGATGCGGTGATTTTGTCGGATTATGGTAAAGGTGTTTTGCATGATGTATCGGTGTTGATTGCGGCAGCGCGTGCCATTGGCAAACCTGTTTTGATTGATCCAAAAGGCGCAGATTTTACGCGCTATGAAGACGCTACTTTGCTTACGCCCAACCGTGCTGAATTGCACGAAGCCATCGGTGGTTGGTCAAACGAGCAGAATTTAACTGAAAAAGCACAAAAATTACGTGAAGATTTAGGATTAGATGCTTTGCTGCTGACGCGTAGTGAAGAAGGTATGTCATTGTATCGTGAAAATAAAATTGAGCATCAAGCCACTCGCGCACAAGAAGTGTATGATGTGTCGGGTGCAGGTGATACCGTGATTGCAGCGATGGGCGTGTGTTTGGCGGCAGGTTATGATTTTGCAGATGCCATGCACATTGCCAATTCGGCAGCCGGCGTGGTGGTGGCAAAATTGGGGACGGCGGTATGTTCATTTGATGAATTGACGCAGGCATTAAAAGATTAGGGGTAATAATTTTTTATATCTTAGAACCTGTGTTATTAAGATTATGAATTCAACTTATTAAATTTTAAGGATATTTTCAAAATGGCAAATAAATCAGGTAAGAAAGTGGTTGTGATTGGTACGGGTGCGGTGGGCATTAGCTACGCGTTTGCGGTATTGAATCAGGCCTTGTGTGATGAATTGGTGTTGATTGATTTGAATGAAAAAAGGGTGTCTGCTGAAGCGCGTGATTTGCGTCATGGTGTGCTGTACGCGCAGTCGCCCATTAAAGTAAAACAAGGCGATTACAGCGATTGTGCTGATGCGGATATTGTGTGCATTTGCGCGGGCGTGCCACAGAAAGTAGGCGAAACACGTTTGGATTTAATTGACAATAATCTGAAAGTTTATCATGCCGTGGTTAGCGAAGTGATGAAAAATCATTTCAATGGCATTTTTTTAGTTGCGACCAATCCTGTGGATGTGTTGGCGTATGCTACTTGGAAATTCTCGGGTTTACCTGCTGAACGTGTGATTGGTTCTGGAACGATTTTGGATACAGCGCGTTTGTGTAATTGTTTGGGCAAAGCGTTTGGCGTTGCGCCAGTGAGCGTGGATGCACACATGATTGGTGAACATGGTGACAGCGTGATTGCGGCGTGGAGTACGGCGTATATTGCTGGTGTACCATTAAAAGATGCGTTGGACAACTTGGGCAATGGTGCAGAACGCATGGCGGAAATTCATGCCAATGTACGCGATGCGGCGTATTCCATTATTGAAGGCAAGGGGGCGACTTATTATGGGATTGCCATGGGTTTGGCACGTATTACACAAGCCATTTTGCGTAATCAAAACGTGGTGTTGACTGTATCTGCATTATTAAATGGCAAGTATAATCAAGAAGATGTGTATATTGGTGTGCCAGCTGTGTTGAATAGCGATGGCATTGCGCGTGTGATTGAAAAACCATTGGACGAACAAGAACAAGCACAATTTGAAAAATCAGCCAATATTTTGCGCGGCTATCAAGAAAAAGTGGCGGATTATTTGAAATAGAGTGCTTAAAATTCAGATTAGTACAGTGTTGTTCATGTCTTTTTGAAACGACTGTATAAAATACATCAAAAAAAGGCAGCCTGAAACCTTTGCAAAACCCCAAAACAATTCATTTGTTTTGAGGTTTTCACTATTTCAACACAAACACAACAAAATCAAGCAAAATAATCACACCAATCTCACTATAACAGCCCATTTTCAGGCTGCCTTATGCCCTTTCAGGCAGCAATCGGCGCAACAAGCCTTAACTTGTTTGCCGCTTTGAGCAAATTCAAACAAATCACTTTCAAACCCATTTGCCCTTTGACCTTTTCTAGCCCAAAATAACTCGCACGCTTACATCTAAATATGCGATGCAAAATGGCAAAACTCTGTTCTACACGATAACGGATTTTCGCCAACTCCTTATTGCGCTCAATATCTTCACGCATCAAAGGTTTCTTGCGATGTGCTTTACGCATAATACCGTCTACTAATTGATTTTTATCCAAAAATTCGCGATTGGATTGACTGTCGTAACCTTTATCCGCGTACACTTTGACACCCTGTTCAACCTTGTCCAACACGGTTTCTAAATTGTTCACATCAGATGCATTCGCTAGCGTAACGTGAAACCCCTCTTCATCGGTACGTGCATGAAGTTTGTAGCCCAAATACCAATGCTTGCTTTTGATTGTCCATCTTGCGTCTTTGTCTTTACTGGCGGGGGTTTGGATCACTTCTTCGTTCTCATTGATTTCAATGGATTTTTTAAGTTTTCCACCTGCAGTTTGAATAATGGTCGCGTCCACAATCGCCGTTTGCGCTTTTTCTACTTTGAGTTGATTGTGGGCCAGTTGTTGGTTGATTTGTTGATAAAGTTCGTCTGCCAAACCTTCTTTAATCAACCAATTACGAAAGCGGTTGAGTGTGCTGTGGTCGGGTAGATTCATTTCATCTGGAAATTGGCAAAAAATGATGAAATCTAAACGCGTAACCAAACTGCGTTCCAATTCTGGGTCAGACAAACTGTGCCATTGTCCGAGCAAAATGGCGCGGAACATCGGTAGTAACGGATAGGCAGGACGACCGCCGTTATTGCATACATAGTTTACTTTATGGTTGGCGAGCGTTTGTTCAATGGCTTGCCAATCCAGAAGTTGGGTGATTTTAAGTAATGGGAAACGGTCTGTGTATTGGTTAAGTAGGGTTTGGGCGGTGTGATAGAAAAAGCTGGACATGGAAAAATCCTCTAAATTCTTGGTAACAGAAATTTAGCGGATTTTTTGGGGTTTTGCAAAGGTTTCAGCCTGAAAACGATGGATTGGTTTTCAGGCAGCCTGAAATCTTTGCAAAACCTCATCTTTGGCGTATTTCTTTGTGATGTACTTTTTTCACGCTGAAACATATTTCAATAAATTTAATGTCTTGCAAAGGTTCTAGCTTGAAAAAAATGGCGGTGTTGTCCAACCAATTTGTTGCAGCAATTGCATGGTCTCAAACACAGGCAAACCCATCACACCCGTGAAACTACCCGACAAGTTCGCCACAAATACTCCACCCAAACCTTGAATACCATATGCGCCTGCTTTGTCCATTGGTTCGCCTGTGGCAATGTAGGCATGAATTTCATCTTGAGTTAACGATTTAAATTGAACCTGATTTTTCTGAATGCACGCGTACTCATGCTCTTGATATGACACACAAACTGCCGTCAAAACTTGATGAACGCAGCCTGAAAGTGCTGTTAAAATGCGTTGTGCGTCTGCAACGTCTTTGGGTTTACCTAAAATTTGGTTGTGTAATGCTACCACTGTATCCGCCGACAAAATAGGCACGTCCAATATATGTCGGGTGGAATCAGATTGTGCTGCCTGATTTTTTTCCACTGCCATACGTTTCACATAATCATCAACAGATTCATTGGGTTGTGATGTTTCATCAATATTTGTGGTGCAAGTATGAACTTCAAAACCCAAATTGGTTAAAATTTCGCGGCGACGTGGGCTGCCCGATGCAAGTAAAATTTTTGACATAAAAACGCCTTGAATTGATTAATCATTAAAACAAGGCAGCCTGAAAACATGATGATGTGTTTCAGGCTGCTGAAAATGAAATGATTAATGATGATGACCATGTGCGCCATGAACATGACCATGTTCAATTTCTTCTTCCGTGGCATCACGAACGCCGTCTACTTTGGCTGTGAAACGAATCGGTAAACCTGCTAATGGGTGATTGCCATCAACAACCGCTTTCCCATCAGCAACATCGGTAACACGATACACAATCACATCGCCTGTTTCAGGGTCATCGGCTTCAAACATCATGCCTACTTCCACATCAACAGGGAACACTTTCACATCTTCAATACGCACCAGTTGTGGGTCTTGTTCGCCGAATGCATCTTCAGGCTGCAATAACACTTCCACTGTATCGCCGACATTTTTCTCATGTAAAGCTTCTTCCACCAAAGGGAAAATGCCATCGTAGCCACCATGCAAATATTCAATGGGATGGCTGGTTTCATCAATTAATTCGTTGTTTTCATCATACATTTTATAATGCAAAGATACCACAGAATTCTTTTTAATCATTACAATGACTCCAAAATTCAATTCAATCAATAATTGGGCTGATTCATGTATTTATTCAACCCAAAATATCACACGAAGTTTCAGTATAACACAGGCAGCCTGAAAAAATTGTCAGAAAAATACAACAAGTAATTTGATATGTATGAATTGATTGAAAATATTGATTTTAAATATATGATTAATTATTAATAGAAAACAAAATATTATGTAGAAAATAAGTTAAATAAAAATCCAATAACATTCAAGTGAATTGTAAAATATATTTACAAACCCAAATACATAATTGCAAAAATCAACAATTTCAGGCAGAATACGTGGTTTCCAATAGCTGGGTGTCAATGAAGGCAGTTTGCGCATTGATGCGTGGCTATCGTTCATATAACTTCTCGTTGAAAATATTAAGGTTTTTAAAATGAAAAAATCACTGATTGCTGCTGCTTTATTGTCAATGTTCGTTGCTGCTTGTGGTGGCGAAAGCAACTCTGCACCTGCTGCTGAACCAGTTAAAACTGAAACTTCTGCTGCATCTGAAGTGCAAGCTGCCGCATCTGAAGTTCAGGCTGCTGCATCTGATGTAGCTGCTGCTGCGTCTGCTGTTGAAGCTGTTGCTGCATCTGCCGCTTCTACTGCTGAAGCTGCTGCATCTGACGTAGCTGCCGCCGCTTCTGCTGCTGCATCTGCTGCAAAATAATTGATGACTAGAATAAGCACATAACAAGAATTGCCTACACGAAATTGATTTTGTGTAGGCAATTTTTTTGCTGATATTGTGCTTTGATTATCGTCTTGCCCTAATTTGAATTTGCGGACAAACATAAACCGTATTTTTAGTTTTAAACGACTATAAAACACGATATTTTTTCAGGCTGCCTGAAATAGTTCACGTAGTTATATGACGAATTTCCCAGCATTGGTGAATTTTCTTATTGCGAAAATCATCGGGAACCGATTGTTTACTGATGTCTTTTACCACATAACGCACCTCAATCGCATCATCTAACGTGAACGAACGTAAATTGTTGGAAAAATACAAAATACCATCTTGCGCCAATAAACGCATCGCGCCATCAATTAATTTGGCTTGGTCGCGCTGAATATCTAAAATATCCAGCATTTTCTTGCTGTTAGAAAAACTGGGGGGGTCAAGTACAATCAAATCAAATTGTTTATTTTGTTTTACTGCATCAACTAAATATTGAAAAACGTCTGCTCGAACAATTTGATGTACGTTTAAATCCATGTGATTGAGCTGAAAATTGCGTTTTGCCCAATCTAGGTAAGTGTTAGATAAATCTACGGTTTCACTATAAATCGCACCGCCTGTCGCCGCATACACTGTAAAACTGCCCGTGTAGGAAAATAAATTCAAAAATCGCTTACCTGCCGCAATGCTGCCAATTTTTTGGCGTGTGTTACGGTGGTCTAAAAATAAACCTGTATCCAAATATTTATCTAAATTTACCCAAAAAGCACGCCCATTTTCATGGACAATAAAATCATTACCGTTGGTGCCTGTTTTTTCGTATTGTGCTGTGCCTTTTTGACGTATCCTTTGTTTTAAATGAATATTTTCCTTTGGAAAACCCACTACAAATTGCACAGCTTCACACACTTCATCAAGCCATTGCTGATAATTTTCAGGCTGCATTAACCAACCCGTATCGTATTCCTGCAAATGAATGTGTTCACCGTACACGTCAATCGCGAACGGAAATTGCGGAATATCCCTATCATAAATACGCCACGCCACCAAATTTTGGCGTTTCGCCCATTTGAGCTGGTGTTTGAGATTTTTACCAAGTCGGTTAATGAAATCATTGATATTATTCATAATTTAACTTCTGTGATGTTTCAGGCAGCCTGAAAAGTTATTTTATTTAAAAATTAAAATAAAACATAGATTTAGCTAAAAACACAATCAGCAGCATTTGAATCAGGACAGCAGTGTGAATGTATTTTGACCATGCCACCGTCAGCGTATGACGGCGCATTTTCGTTACCGCAATCAAAAAATGAACCAAAATACCAAAGGCTAATGTGATTTTCAACAAAAGTTGCACCCCAAATGTACTGTTAAACGGATTCAACAAAATCGCCCAATACCGATGCGCCATTGCTAAACCCGATAAAAATACCCCCACCACCACAAATGGCATTACACGCACCGCTCGATGAGAAATCGCACGTTCTACTTCACGCCGAGCATCGCGGTTGACCGATTTGCTGTGTATTGCACTCAGCACCAACGCTTCAAAAAACACACCACCTACAAATGCAATCGCACAATACAAATGGATAATGTGGGCTATCGGATAAATATTCATAATAGATACTGTAATAAATGTCAAGTGAAAAATCAAAATAAATTATTGGCAAAACCCATTTCGCAACATTTGTTTGTTTAATCATCAGTCCTTTTAGTTATCACATCATTCAGGGTGAATGCTAAACGTTAAACAAAATTAAAAAAGCGCGTCAAGGTTAAAGTGAACGCAAGCGACCTTGACGCGCTTTTTTAATTTCGTTCAACTACGCATACCCCCTGAACGATGCGATAACGGACTGATGATTAAACAAACAAACATTGCTACATTAGCTATTTATTAAAATAATGTGGCATCGAGCCACATTATTTTAAACCCCCATCTCTTCTGCTCCTACGTCCTGATGACGTTTAACATCAAAGTATGTATTGTTCTTCAAGCAAGTATAAGCATATTTGACTAATTTAACCATCATCAATACATAAACTTGCTTAGGGTGCTTTCCGCGCGCTAAATGCGCTTCAAACCAAGAACGCCACAACTTACTTCGAGTACAAGCCGCGCGGGCGGGCATATAAAGAGCCTTACGAATAGGACGGTTACCCATCTTAGAAATTGTAGATAAACCTTTCTTATTCCCTGAATCACGAATAATAGGAGACAAGCCAAGCCAACTAACTAAATGGCGATATGTTGGAAATTTGTCCAGATCAATCATAACACTTAATAGAATTTGCGCTGTTGTTTTACCAATACCAACAATACTTTGTAAAATCTTTTGCTTCCTCATCAACTGCTCACTTTTATTAATCAAATCTTGCATTTCTTGCCTACACAATTCAATTTGTTTAGACAAGAAATCAATCATTTGATTAATTGAGTGTAAAGCTACAGAATCGGCAACACTTAAACGATTTTTTTCCATTATCTGCATTTCTAAAAGCTGCTCAATTCGTCTATGCAAACTTTTCAATTTAACTTGCTCAACACTTTCGGGCTGCCATTTTTCAGGATTCTCTTTCGCGCAAAATTCAGCAATTAATTTTGCGTCTTGCTTGTCTGTTTTGACACGCTTCAATTTAAATTGCGCGTAGGATTTAATAATTGAAGGATTTACGACGCTCACTAACGCGCCATTTTCAAATAAGAATTTTGAAACTGGCAAATAATAAACATTCGTTGCTTCACTGCAAACATGAATTGTATTCAATCCAATTTTATACTTTGCAAATTGTGTCAATAAATTATTAAAACCATTTGAATTGTTATCAATAATAAAATTAATTGCTTCATTGTTAATCAATAAACAACAATCAATTTTATTCTTACTAATGTCTAAACCTAAATGCGCTTTAATTTCCATTTCAAACCTTACAAATAAGGGCTTTATCCCAAGATACCGTTATGATTAAAATAAAAAATGTATGTGCCAATCTATCATAATAATTTTAAATTAAGGCAGCAAATATGCAGGCATCACACATTTAAACACTTTAACATAGTATAATTATTAATTTTCTTATTTAGGACTAAACATGAAACAAAATATTATCATTACCCTGTTATCGGTTATTTGTGGCATATTGGGCTACATTGCAGCCAACATAAAGAGCGAAGTTCCTAAAACTAACACACTACCAAACATACAAGCAACAAAACCAAGCGAATTTCAAAAAATAACAAAAACCAATGAAAATGAAATCATTGATTATGGACTTATAAAAGGTAAATTAAAGCCACAATATTCCAAAGAATCCCTTGAAAATGAAGAAGAAGGTTCAGTGGTAGTAGAAATAATTGTTAATAAAAATGGAATTATTGAATCAGCAAAAATTTCTCACAGTAGTGGGCACGCAAGATTAGACTACACAGCAATTAAAACAGCAAAGAACGAAAAACTAGAACCGCAAACCAAACAAGGTAAACCGATCAGAACACGCTATTTAATTTCATACACATTTAACCTTGCTGAATAACAGAAAGACTTGGATTATTATCTTTTTAAAAACTGCGTAAAATTTTAACACATAATGTCAAAACTGTAGCAGATTACTCAGATTAATTATCTGTATAAGTACCATCATCACGTTGTGTATAATATTGATTGGTAGCAGGAGTCCTATAAGGATCAAAAATACCATTACGTGCATAATCTAGACAAGTTTTTTTATCTATTTCAGGCATAGGGGTTGCCTGGTCAGTATAACAAGTACATTTTTTAGCTTTAACACTTTCAACACAAGCAACAGGAAAAGGCATTGATTGGACATTACGATTTAAACCGTCATAAATAGGAGCCGTCCAAGGTTTGCCTTTTATTGTTGGTTCAAAATCCTTTTCACTCAAGTACTGAGTAATTGGCTGCTCAATCCGTGATGCAGCCTGAACAGGCAATGATGAATTATTAATTACTTGCTGATTATTGGACTGATTAACTGGATCAGATTGCTGTACCGTTTTTTTCTGAACTGTTTTTTTCTCAAGGCTAGACTTCAAATTAAAAGATAAATAAACCACTAAAAAAATCAATAATGGCAAAAACCACACCCAAGAAGTTAGTGAACCTTTTAACTTATTATGTTCTTCAGCAGATTTATACATACCGAAAGCATCTTTTTTAGTAGTAAAAATGCTGTTTTTAGCATCAGCAACATCATTGCGAGATTCAGGATTCGCACATTTTTGCCAATAAGAAACGCGTTTAAACCCAAGCATAGTACGGCTAATATTACGATGCTCTCCAACCAAAGAACGTAAATTAACATCAATTAATCGCGGATGCTGAGTTAATATAAAAAAATCTAAACCTTTATGACGATGAGTTTCAAGCTCATGAACGTAGTCAGGAACTTTAGAACCAGCAGGTCGGGGACGAAAAATTCGCTGCGCTTCATCAATAACAATAATTGCGCCTACAGGAGCCCATTTATGCCATGTTTCCATTGACTCACCATCAGGAATAGGCATAGTGGGCAATTTAAGCTCAGGAATACCATCGACAAATAAAGGACGATTTTGCAAATCTTTTCTAGTCATCAGCATATGAACAATTAGACTAGTCTTACCAGAACCTGGTAAACCAGTAATTAAACTAATCATAATTAATTACCTTTTAAAAACAGAACCTATTTTAGTAACAGACATCAAACCAAAAGCAAAAGCTGATGCACCAAAAATATAATTTAAGGCAACGCCACCACCTGCTAAATAAAATATTTGTAATACTTCAGAAGGCATATTACTAAATTGACTTGTTAAATAATTCACAAATTGAGACTGCAAAGAACTTATACCCTTATAACTAATCACAGATATACCCAAAGCTGCCAACAAACGCCCACCATAAGTAGAAATTAACGTACCTAAAACACTCATCAGCATTGTAGCAATACGAGCTAATAATGGCATTTTTTAATCCTTTAATAAAATAGCAGAACGAACAACAATAAATGATAAAAATATCGATACTAAAATAATAATTGGACAAAGTTTAATAGCAGCATCACAAAAAGGCCAATAACTAATTTCATGATTTGTACCTAAAATTTTTACTGTAATTAATGTCAAGAAAAAAAATCAAAATAAATTAGTTGAAAAACCCATTACGCAACATTTGTTTATTTAGTCACCAGTCCTTTGAGTTATCACATCATTCAGGGTGAATGCTAAACGTTAAACAAAATTAAAAAGGCGCGTCAAGGTTAAAGTGAACGCGAGCGACCTTGACGCGCCTTTTTAATTTTATTTAACTACGCATACCCCCTGAACGATGCGATAACGGACTGATGACTAAATAAACAAACATTGCTACATTAACTATTCATTAAACTAATGTGTCATCGAGACACATTAGTTTAAACCCCCATCACTTCTACTCCTACGTCCTGATGACGTTTAATCCTTTGATAAAATAGCAGAACGAACAATCATAAATGATAAAAATATTGATACCGAAATAATAATTGGACGAAGTTTAATAGCAGCATCACAAAAAGGCTGATAACTAATTTCATGATTTGTACCTAAAATTTTTACTTGTTTAGGTGCTGGGCAAGTACCTGATTCAACAAAATCATTTGATTTATTAAAACTATTCAAATCAACATCTGTCGTACCTATAACAAAATCACTACCACTACTTACACCTGAAATGGCATCATTAACTTGAGCATTTGTACCCAAAAATACACAATTAACAGTATCTTGACCTGGCTTACAATCACCAACACCACTTGCAGATACATTTCCTAATATAGAACCAGTACCAGAACCTGAACCTAAAACTGATGAAGAAGAAGCTGAAGCATTAGGCATAAATCCACCAACACCCCCACTTGAGTTATTATTTCCACCGCTACCGTTATTATGTAAACGATTATAGACATCATCAACACCTGAATCATCAGAAACCTTACTGGCATTTAAAGCGTCATCAGTAGAACCGTAATTATTGTAAATCGTAATATTAACTATACCAGGATTTGAAGTGGAATCAGTAGAATATGCTGTACCATTACAATAAAGCATAGAACCTTTACTAACCCAAAAATTGTAATACTCAATTTTATAAATAGGCGGTCCCAACACACGTCTACAACTATATACATTATTTCCATGAGCTGCATAACCATCTCCACCAGGACACATATTTTTAGAAACATCAGTACCACAAAGATCAGGAACAGTTGGAATATAAGTTGTATTACCCGAGCCATTATTAGAACTACCAGAACCACTACCAGAACCACTACCAGAACCACTACCAGAACCACTACCAGAACCACTACCAGAACCACTACCAGAACCACTACCAGAACCACTACCAGAACTACTACCAGAACTGTTACCAGAACTACTACCAGAACTACTACCAGAACCAGCTAAATTAGAATTTGAACCGATAGGATTATCACAAGACATTGGCACCCAAATACCACCTACAGATTTGCCACAGAGATTAGAATTAGGTTTTTTAGTTTCATTATTAATGCCGGTATTTTTACCATCATTTCCTATAGGAATAACACAATTTATATATAAAGAATAATCATCAATTTTACATACAGAACCAGGATCAGCAGTTTTTTGAATATCTGGTAAAACTGATTTTAAAGCTTGCATAGGCGTAGAAAATCTTTCACCAACACACTTGCCAACAGAATCATCAATTGTACAAACAAAGGAGCTCTTATCAGGAGTAGTATAAACACGATAGAACCCACCGTATTTATCATCATTAAAATAATAAACATAAGCACGATAATTAGCACTAAAATCAGGAACAAAATCAGAGATCAATTTAAGTGGTATCTTTACTTTTGTAAGAGCAAAAGAACTACATGATAAAAAAAGCAACATTAATAAAAATACTGCCTTTAATTGTTTAAACATACGCCCCACACGCTCCATTTAAATAAATTTAAAAAAAAATAATCCAAAAAGGAACCGTTACTAATATCCCAAGTAAAAACATTAATATATCACTCAATTTTCATCCTTTACCGAATAAACAAAATATTAAGAATTAAGAATTAACATTTCCCAAGTTCCCGACATAATTAATCCCCTAAATCTTTAAATTGACCTAAACCATTTAACACCTTAACCACTAACTTCACAAAAAAAGAAACTGCAAACAATGAAGTAATAATTAATCCAACCTGAATACCATCTTTTAAAAAACCGTATTCATCACAATAGGGGTGATACATATCTACTTTAATAAATACAGGTTTATAATTAATACCTGATACAGGAAAATACCAGCCATCATCTTTACGAATAGGCATTTTTAAAACGCCATCTTGAGCAATAGTGGGGGTTACTAAGCTCATCTTGTAATCGGACGCTTCCTCCGATGTGGTGAAGCATTGACCCCCTACACGATATCCCATAGAACCCCCTAAGCTAATTAAGCACGACGCATCATGCGAACAACCATTGCAACACCAACGCCAACCATAGCCAAACCAATTACAACGCCACCAACAGCATATAAATCAGTTTTGAAATCCGATGTTTCAGCCTTTACGGCTTCAGCCAATGGACCAGCAAAAGAGTTAGTTGCCAACAATGCGCTACCTACAATAACCGCAGATGTAGCTTTATCAGATACAGCACGACACACTTGTTTGATATTTGCTTTCATAAGTAATCTCCGAAAGTTTAAAAAATAGGCTGCTTCGTGGGGTTTTTGACGCGGCAGCCCAACACGTCAAAATAAAAAATCTTTCAGGCTTTAAGACTGCGCTGTTTTCGGCTTTTCATTCTGTAATACTTGCAGCTTCGTTACTAAGTTAACAGTATTATTGCCTTTTTTCACTGGCGAAAATTCAACTTCAACTAAACAAGGCAATTTGCCACGCAAATTAATTAATTCACTATGCTGCTCAGATTTGCCAAATTCCAACTCAACTACATCAACACCAAACTCTTTTTCCTGATGTTCATAAACTGGAACCTCGATATAAAGGCGTGTATAGTCGTATTCTTGACCGTTTTCCGTTTTTCCTTTGTTCCATTTGATTTTACGAAGTAATGTTTTCATGATGTTTCCTTATGTTTAGGGTTTAAATTTTGTTGCTTATATTGTCCGTAACGAAGATGCAAATATTCATCATAAGTCATCGACTCTTGTAGCTCTCTTGTAAAACCTTTTCCAAATACTGCCCTTAAAAATAAATCCGATTTCAAATTGTTACGAAATTGCTTCAATTCTTCGGTATTCACTTTAGGCTTTTGTTCTTGTTGAATTTCTGATTCAACTAGCTTTTTTTCAAAAATATAATTTCTTAAATCAATATCGGATGGTTTTCTCTTGTTTTCTTTTATAAATTCAACAAATGGATAACCAGCATCAAATGCGTTAGGGTGCAATCGTTTATTCATTTTTGCCCCTACGTTTTCAAGAAGTTGAACAATCTCTTGTTCTTCAAAACCCATAAACTTTAATGTTTTAATCGTTGGGCTAACTTGAATTGACGCGTGATGAAGCATATGCTCAACACTGATTTCTTTCATTTTTTGGAGTCGATCAGGCTTTTTTAAATCTTCTGAATATATCATGAATAATTCTTCACAAATTGGGTACGCCCCTGTTAAGTATTCACCGGGTTTCAATAAAATTTCATGCTCAAGCACAATATCGCGGTTTCGCATTTGCAGTTCAAAACGAACCCAAGGGCTACTCCTGTCTCCCTGTTCAATGCCTTTTTCATAAACGCGAACCACGCGAGAACCATTTTTACGACTTCCAATATACAAAGTCCGCCCACCGTCAGGCGCATTCAGCCAGCCCACTCCAGCCATTTCAGCGTTAGGCTGTGTATTTCCTGATTTAAATTTACCAGCAGCCCAATCAGAATAGGCTTGTAATGGCGTATATTCGCCTTTTAAAAAATCATGTGCTAAATCAATTCGCGTTATTTTGCATGATGGCGCATAATCCTTTATCCAGTCATAAAGACGATTTTCCCATCCGTCCAAAGCTGCCGCTAAACCAACACCCGAAACATAAATACAAACAGTCCCACCTTGTTTATCTCCATTACCCCAACCAAAAAATCCGTATTTAATGCGTTCATCAGATTTCAAACCCATATTAGCTGTTTTAGGATAACCATTACGACCGTTTCCACGACTTGAAAAATAAAAACCAAAAATTTCAAAAAGCATGGCTTCAGCATTGGCTAAAACAAGCTCATCTTCAGCATCTTCACTTTCACATTGAACACTTTGTTCTAAAGTTAAAAGAGAATATTTTGAAAAAGTAATAGTGATGGTATCTATATGTGCAGACATACCTACACCTTTACGTAAAGGAACGGCTTTAATTTCGCCATTAACCATTACATAATGATTTTGTATTTCTGAAATATGACTTACCCCCCCTTGTTTCACAGGCTTAAAATTTTGTCCCCCCGTGTTACTAGTGGGGGGTGGCTGCACCGCTCCGCAGCCTGCCGCGCACGCGCTGTCTGTCTGCGCATCGGCGCAGCCACTTTCCACAGAACCTAAAGAAGCAATCAAGCGCTCGTATCCACGAATCGCACTAGATTTGCGTGTATAATCCTTTACAAATTCGCCATTAACATATAATGCAAATTTGCCTTGTTCAGTTTTTACAATTTCATAATTCATGTTTTGTAAACTAGACATAATTAAAGCCCCACACTTTAAAAAATAAAGTAGGGGCTTCAATCAGCCTTAAATCAAATAATTGCTTAAAAGCAAAAGATACTTGTTAGATTTACAGCCCCCACAGCAGAGGCTCTAATATATAAGGGCAGCCTGAAAAATTGGAGACAATCAGATTGTAACCGAATTTTTCAGGCTGCCTGAACATTTATTTATTCACATCAAAAATTAATCTTTTTTCGCAGCGGAAAATTGGCGGCGGCGTTCGTGTTCGCTCAAATAGCGTTTACGCAAGCGGATGGATTGAGGCGTGATTTCTACCAATTCATCATCATCAATAAACTCTACTGCGCTTTCCAACGTCAATTTGATGGGTGTGGTTAAACGCACGGCTTCATCTGTACCACTGGCGCGCACATTGGTTAATTTTTTGCCTTTTAATGGGTTGACCACCAAATCGTTATCGCGACTGTGAATGCCAATAATCATGCCTTCGTAGATTTTATCGTTTGGCGACACAAACATACGGCCACGGTCTTCCAAGTTCCACAATGCGTAAGCCACCGCTTCGCCTTGTTCTTGCGATACCAATACGCCATTATGACGACCCGGCATATCAGGTTTTACGGGGGCGTAGTCGTCAAACACATGGCTCATCAAGCCTGTACCGCGTGTCATGGTCATGAATTCGCCTTGAAAACCAATCAAGCCACGCGCGGGAATATGGTACTCCAAGCGCGTACGACCGTTGCCATCACTTTCCATATTGGTTAATTCACCACGGCGACGACCGAGTTCTTCCATGACTGCGCCTTGGTTTTCATCGGGTACGTCTACGGTTAAATTTTCGTATGGCTCGCATTTTTGACCGTTGATTTCACGATAAACAACGCGTGGTTTGCCAACTGCCAACTCATAACCTTCACGGCGCATATTTTCCAATAAAATGGTTAAATGCAATTCGCCACGACCTGATACACGGAATACGTCTGCGTCTTCAGTATCTTCCACGCGTAACGCCACGTTGGTCAGTAATTCTTTGGTTAAGCGGTCGCGGATTTGGCGTGAGGTAACAAATTTGCCTTCTGTGCCTGCCAACGGTGAGGTATTCACCATAAAATCCATTGTCAAAGTGGGTTCGTCCACGCTCAACATGGGTACGCCCATAGGGTTTTCTTTGTCGCAAATGGTAACGCCGATACCGATGTCTTCAATGCCCGAAATGATGACGATGTCGCCTGCTTCTGCTTCATCTTGTGGCACGCGTTCCAGACCTTTAAAACCCAATAATTGGTTGATGCGACCTGTGGCGATTTGCGTTTCGTGGTTCATAACAGCAACTTGCATACTAGGGCGAATTTTACCATTCAACACGCGACCAATACCCAAGCGACCTGTATAGTTATCATAATCCAATTGTGAAATTTGCAATTGTAAAGGTGCATTTGCATCACCACTTGGCTCGGGCGTATGTTTCAAAATGGTTTCAAACAACACGCGCATATCGTCTTCCGTGCCGTCTTCTTCTAAACGCGCAAAGCCACTCAAACCTGATGCGTATACGATTGGGAAATCTAATTGCTCATCAGTTGCACCCAAAGAATCAAATAATTCAAAGGTTTGGTCAATGACCCAGCTTGCACGAGCCGATGGTTTGTCAATTTTGTTAATCACGACAATCGGTTTCAAACCCAAGCCCAAAGCTTTTTTGGTAACAAAGCGAGTTTGTGGCATCGGACCTTCTTGCGCGTCTACCAGCAAGACAACGCAATCTACCATACCCAATACGCGTTCTACTTCGCCGCCAAAATCGGCGTGTCCTGGTGTGTCTACAATGTTGATATGATAGCCGTTGTATTCAATGGCGGTATTTTTTGCCAAAATCGTGATGCCACGTTCTTTTTCAATGTCGTTGCTGTCCATCACGCGTTCATCAACCTGTTGGTTGTCGCGGAATGTGCCAGATTGGCGTAATAATTGGTCTACAAGCGTGGTTTTGCCATGGTCAACGTGGGCGATAATGGCAATGTTGCGAATATTTTTCATGTTTCACTTCTTAGAAATAAAAATAAACTTTTCAGGCAGCCTGAAAAGTTAAATAATCAAAAAACCGTGTATTGTAGCATGATTTTGTGTTTTTCAGGCTGCCTTATATTTTAGAACCTGTATTCATAGCCAACGTGAAATGGGTTTTTGTCCCAGTTGGTGCGAATACAGGTTCTAAAATTAATCTTGAATGATGCTTACACCCATGATATTAGCTAACGCAATGGCTTGTTTTAATGTTTCCAATGCTTTGGGGCGAACAAAATTACGGCGATATGCCAAAGATACGCGGCGATAAGGTACAGGCGGTTTAAATGGCACAATGGAAAATAACATATGGTCATTTTCCGTTAATGCTGTCGCTGGCAACACACTAATCCCCAATCCACTGGCAACCATATGGCGCACCGTATTAATCGAACTACCCTGTAAAGTACTGGTTAAACCCGAAATACGTTGACGCGATGCTAATTCCATGCAGCTTCCCAACACTTGGTCACGCATACAATTACCTTCCGTCAACAGCAACAAACGTTCTTGACCGATGTCTTCTTTAGTAACTTCATCCAAATTTTCAAAATGATGTCCCTTAGGAACAATCACAAAAAATGGTTCATCATACAAAGGCATGGTCAATATGCCGCCTTCTTGATACGGTTCAGCGACCACAATTGCATCTAATTCACCACGTTTGAGCAAATCCGTGAGTACATGAGTGTAATTTTCTTCCAACATTAACGGCATTTTGGGCGCAACATCACGCAAAGACAAAATCAATTTTGGCAATAAATAGGGCGCAACCGTAAAAATTAGCCCCAATTTTAATGCGCCTTCTAATTCATCTTGCGCTTTACTGGCAAGCGTGTAAATCACATTTGCAGCATCAATAACTTTTTGTGATTGTGCCACGATGCGTTGCCCAACATGAGTCGCCATCACTTCGCTGCCACTGCGATCAAACAGCGAAACCGCTAATTCTTCTTCCAACTTTTTGATAGCAATAGATAAAGTGGGCTGGCTAACATGGCAACGTTGAGCAGCACGCCCAAAATGGCGTTCTTCCGCCACTGCCACGATATAACGCAACTCAGTGAGTGTCATGATTAAGCTTCCGCAGTAGGTGCTGGTAAATCAATTGCTGATGATTCCAAACGTTTGCTTTCAGGCAGCGTGATATTGAGTTCCAACATATCAATACCATCACGTTTTTCATGGGCAATATTGATGTCATTCAATTCAATTTTGACGTATTTAGACAAAACTTCCAACAATTCTTTTTGCAGAGTCGGTAAATAATCAGGCGTATCATTTTCTGAATCACGCGTATTTCGCTCTTGCGCAATAATAATTTGCAAGCGGTCACGCGCAACATTAGCGGTTTTATGTTCGCGTTTACCAAATAAGAATTCAAAAATAGACATGGCTTATCTGCCTCCGAATAATCGTTGGAAAAAGCTTTTTTTCACGGGTTCAAGGAAACGAATTTCACGATTTTCCCCTAATAAACGCGCCACAACATCTTTGTAAGCATCGGCAGCTGTTGCATTGTCTTGGTGAATCACAGGCGAACCCGAGTTAGACGCTTGCAATACATTTTGTGATTCTGGAATTACACCAATCAATGGAATGCGCAAAATATCTTGAATATCTTGTACAGATAACATCTCGCCTTTTGCCACGCGCTCTGGCGAATAACGTGTAATCAGTAAATGCTCTTTCACAGCTTGCCCACGTTCTGCTTTGCGTGATTTGCTTTGCAAAATACCCAAAATACGGTCAGAGTCGCGTACTGAAGATACTTCTGGGTTAGTGGTAATAATCGCCTCATCAGCAAAATACAACGCCATTAACGCACCCGTTTCAATCCCTGCTGGCGAATCACAAATAATGTATTCAAAGCGCAAACTTTGAATTAATTCAGCCAAAATACGCTCCACACCTGCTTTGCTTAACGCTTCTTTATCGCGAGTTTGTGATGCGGGCAAAATGTACAAATTGTCGCAATGTTTGTCTTTAATTAGGGCTTGATTTAACGTTGCTTCTTTTTGAATCACGTTAATCAAATCGTACACCACGCGGCGTTCGCAACCCATAATCAAATCCAGATTACGCAAACCCACGTCAAAGTCAATCACGCAAGTTTTGTGTCCGCGCAATGCTAAACCTGATGCAATGCTGGCTGAAGTAGTGGTTTTACCCACGCCGCCTTTACCAGAAGTTACTACAATGATTTTTGCCACGTTATGGCTCCTTACTGTAAAAATTAAAAAACTAAAATCATATCAAAAATCGTTTCAGGCTGCCTGAAAACTATTCAGCCACAATAGATGAAATTGCTAAACGGTCGTCTTGCAACTCAATGCGGACAGGTTGTTTGTGCAGGTGTTGTGGTAATTTTTGTTCAAATGTGCGATAAATACCAGCAATGGAAACCAGTTCTGCTTGCATGGATTGCACAAAAATTCGGGCTTTGCGATCGCCTGATGCGCCAGCCAAAGCACGCCCACGCAAAGGCGCATAGATATGAATGTTGCCATCTGCGATGACTTCTGCCCCTGGACTCACAATACCCAGCACAATCAAATCGGCTTTTTCAGCATAAATTTGTTGTCCCGTACGAACAGGCGTGGAAACAACAATAGTTTGTTTGGCTTCACTGATGCTGACAATTTCGCCTTTGGCCTCACCGACTTGTCCAGATAGTTCACTGGGCATGGATTCAGCGATGCGGCGTGCTTCTTCAGCAGAGATTTCTACTAAATCAGCTTGTTGCTCTGCCATTTCAACGGTTTTGATGGCATCATTATCGTTCATCAAAATATCATTGTCTGCATCATTTATGTTGGTATCGGCATCGGATTTGTTGGCAGCTGTGGTGGTTTCATGGGTAATTTCTTCGCCAAACAGTTCACGCGCAAAAGCTTCAGCATCACCTAAAATAGAATCGTCTTCCACAAAATCCGAACCAGAATCCACAATTTCTTGTGGATTTTGTGCAACAGTTTCAATGGGTTTATCTGTAGAATTAGTTGATTCTTCATTGTCCAATTCAATTGGCGCAATGTTTTTTTCTGGGATAAACACCAATTGATGTTGTTTTGCTAGATTTTCCCATGCAGAATCACTATGACGCAATCCAATGATTTTTAACTCGTACAATGCAAATAAAGCCAAAATATCATTTAAAGGTAACGCGTTGGCATCTTCTAGCTGACACGCATCTAAAATAAAAGGCAAAGATTTGAACTTCAAATATTTGCTGATTTGGTTGTGTAAAGTCTCGCGAACGGCATCAATGTCGACATCGTTTAATTGAATCGACAAAGCGTCTAAATGTGCGGACTTCACATTAAAAGCTGGTTTCATGAGTATAAAAATGTGATTGTTTTATTCAATGGCGAAGTGTAACCATTTTCACGGTGCAATTCAATAGCTAATATAGATTGCACCTTGTTTCAGGCTGCCTTTACCCAAAATAATGGGCATAATTGCGACAATTAATAACTTCTCTTCAGCATGATTAAAATGTATATTTGTTATTATTTTCAGGCAGCCTAGAAAATAATTTTGATTGAATTTTTGACAATTCTGTCATAACTAAACGCAAAATCCTGATTTTTGATTGACAAATCACCTTAAAAAGGGTTTAATCACGCGTTTAATTTTTTCCAAATTTTATAGGATTTTCACATCATGAAACGTACTTACCAACCTTCAGTTACCAAACGTAAACGCACTCACGGCTTCTTGGTTCGTTCTAAAACGCGTGGTGGTCGCGCTGTTTTAGCAGCACGTCGTGCCAAAGGTCGCAAACGTTTGGCTGTGTAATTTGGATAATCACTTTGGTAAAGCCTACCGATTATTGAAAACGGAAGAATTTTCTTCCGTTTTTGCACTTAGAAAACAACGTTCTCGTGTATTTATTCAGGTGATGCAATCGGCGGGTAATACATTGGCTTACCCACGTTTGGGATTAGTGGTCAGCAAAAAAGTCGCCAAACGAGCCAATAAACGCAACTACATGAAACGCGTGATTCGTGAATGGTTTCGTTGCCACAAACACGATTTGCCGGCGCGAGATTTTGTGGTGCGTGTTCGTGTGGCATTTGATCGTGGTACTGCTCTGCAAGCTCGTCAAGAATTAGCAGAACTCATGCTTCCCAAAGCTAAATCACAGTGAAATAAACTAAAAATGCACAGAGCGACCACACTTAAAATGTGTACAAAACAGTATGCAAAAGCATGGTCAACGCCGTACCATGACCGTTTTATTTCATTGCACTTTTCAGGCTGCCTGAAATCTACATTTATGTTTAAATCATTATTTTTAGGATTGATTCGCTTTTATCAATTGGCAATCAGTCCACTGATTCCATCACGTTGTCGTTATGTACCGACTTGTTCGCAATATGCCATCGAAGCAATTGGCAAATATGGCGTATGCAAAGGCAGTTATTTGGCAACCAAACGTATTTGTCGCTGCCACCCTTTCGGGGGAAGTGGCTACGACCCAGTTCCGTAACCCTAGGAATATATTATGGATTTTAAACGAATGCTGTGGGCGATGATCTTATCGCTGGCAATCATGATGACGTGGCAACACTTTTTCCCTACGCCACAACCCAATCAGCCCACTAAATCGCCAATCGCTACTACTCATCCCATTGCAGCTTTGAGCGAAACCAGTCCCATCACGGTACAAACCGACACCGTTCAAGCCGTTATTGATGAAAAATCAGGTGATTTACGCGGTTTGACATTGCTTAAATACGATGCGACTGAAGACAAAACCAAAAATTTTGTTTTATTTGATGACAAACCACAGCACACTTATATTGCGCAATCACAACTGATTGATGCCAATGGTAATAATTTACTGAAAAATGTTACGTTTACCGCAGCACAAAAATCATACATGCTCAACGGCGATAAAGTGGAAGTGCATTTGACCGCACCAATGCAAAATGGTTTGCAAATCAGTAAAATCTACACATTCACACAAGGTAGCTATTTGGTTAATGTACGTTTTGATGTTCAAAATCAAGGTGCTGCAACTAAATTAGGTTCAAATTATGCTATTGTACGGGATAACCATACGCCTGAAGGTCAAGGTTTTTTCATGCACAGCTACACTGGTCCTGTTGTGTATACGCCTGATGCAGACGAATTCCAAAAAGTTACATTCAGCGATTTGGACGATGACTTCAAAACAGGCAAAGATACCGCCGAATACCAACGCAAAGCCACTGGTGGCTACGCTGGCATGATTCAACATTATTTTGCAGCAACTTGGTTGGCACAAACCCATGATACTGGTTCTAATATTTGTGAAACTGGTTGCAATATTAATATTAAAAAACAATCAGATACTTTATATTCTGTTGTATTAAATACACCAATGAAAGACGTAGCTGCTGGCAGCACGCAATCATTTAGCGCAAATTTGTACGCTGGTCCACAAACAACCAGTATATTAAATAAAGTTGCGCCAAAATTAGATTTATTAAAAGATTATGGTCGTGTGCATATTTTTGCTGCACCATTATTTTGGTTATTAAATAAATTGCACAATTTTATTGGTAATTGGGGTTGGGCAATTATTTTCTTAACGTTAATTGTTAAAGCTGTTTTGTTCCCACTGAATCAAAAAGCGTATAAATCCATGGCGAAAATGCGCACTGTTGCACCAAAAATGGAAGCCCTGAAAAAACAATATGCTAATGACCAAATGGGTATGCAACAAGCCATGATAAAATTATATAAAGATGAACAGATTAACCCTTTGGGTGGCTGTTTGCCAATGCTGATTCAAATGCCGATTTTCATTGGTTTATATTGGATGATTTTCCTGTCGGTGGAATTGCGCCAAGCTCCTTGGCTGGGCTGGATTACCGATTTATCTCGTGCAGATCCATTTTATATTTTGCCAATTTTGATGGCAGCAACCATGTGGTTTCAAACAAAATTAAGCCCACCACCATCTGACCCAATGCAAGCACAGATGATGAAAATCATGCCATTGATGTTCTCCATTATGTTCTTTTTCTTCCCTGCTGGTTTGGTTTTGTATTATGTTGTCAACAACTTATTAACTATTGCACAACAATGGTACATCAACCGCTCATTGAATTTGGCTACCGCTAATGGCGTGGTTTTGGATAAAGAACCCAGTAAAACAGAACTGAAAAAAAATAAGAAAAAATAAAATCAGGCAGCCTGAAAACAAAATGACACAAAAAGGCATAACTATATGAATAGTTGTGCCTTTTATTTTGGAGAGGCGAATTATGAAGAAATTTGCTGGGGATGGGGTGTTACAAAGGCTTCAGATCAAGAGAGGAAGAGTGGGCATGAGATATATCATACAATGAATAGGGAAAAATTTTATTTTTTGATAAAAACAATATTAATTTGTTGAGTTAAGATGAGTTTGAAAAATTTAAAAAAACATTGGTAAAATAAATTGGGTTCAGATATTACTAATTATTTGATTTAAAAAACCTCATTTAGTTGAAAATACCAAATGAGGTTTTATTTTAGGATTATTGTTTGATGGCACCAAATGAACCCATATAAGATTGACTATTGCGGTTACCGCTGTATGTACCTCCTATCTCTTCAGCTTGTGGCCCAAAAAAATGACCTTGCATCGTAACACCATTTAATGAGCCATTAAATGTATTACCATTAATAATACCTTGTAGGGGAATATGAACCGAATCATTGGTGTGTGCTACACCACCCACAATCGTTTTTTCTCCAAAATCCACATAAAATGATGATGTTCCTAACTCAATATTATTATTGGAACCCAATGCAGCACTGCCAATATAATTGGCTATGCCAGTGGCAGGGATTGCACTGCTTGGCGTGATGTCTCCAATTGCAAAGGTATATTGAGGATTATTATTAGTATGTTCGTTGCCTTTCATGTATCCACCAAAGCGAACATAACCGTATTTAGGCGTGCTGATTGCGGTAGTTTCTGTATTGGTTTTGGTTATTACAAGAGCATCTGTATAATCATTTTGTTTGCTAATCGTGATGGCATGACCATCAATGACCACAATATCGCTTTGATGATCGCCATTAACCACAATGTTTTGTGCCTTAGCCACATTTCCTTGCGGTGCAGTCAAAGCAGTACCCTGATTGGTTGCTGTAGGAATGACGAAAGGAGTCGTGGATTGTGTGGGAGTTTCGGGTTGTGCAGTGGCATTAGACCGTGCCGGTTTGTTGGTTGGAGATGTGGTTGTAGATGGTTTACCTGAACCAGAACCAGAACAGGCAGTTAAGCCTAATAGATTTGCAAATAATATAACAGCAATATACTTATTTATTGTATTCATTAAAATTCCTTAATGGTTGAAATTTAGCCTTTTAAGACGGCAAAATAAAAAAATATTTGAGCAAGGACGCATCATCATTATTATTCAAAATTACTTAAATCTAACTAAAAATGGATAAGTCCAAACCAATTATGCTTTTGTTTTGGGCAGATTTCGTGAGAACTTCAGTTTCAACAGAAATATAATGTATCATTGAGTTGTTTGCAATGTGTGATAATGGTTGCTGATATAATTTTCAGGCAGCCTGAAAAGCAAATTCTCTCGGTTATTTTGCTTCAACCGAGATTTAGGAATTTCATTATCCACGACCTTAAATTGTTTATTGGATAAATACAAATGAAACCTGTTATGATATCTTTTTTATAAATTGATTATAGTTTTGTCAAATATCCAGTTATAAACCAAATGCGCTACACCACAAGTTTCAGCGAAATAGGCTCGCTGCTTGATTGGGGTGTAGCGCGATTTTATGGGTTAATTGAAAACAAAAAATGATTTCTAAGAAGTTTTTGTTTGGTTTGCTAAAAGGCTTTTTTCACATTTCCTCTATAGTCGTTTAATATTAAAAATATTACTTCATTGTTTGCTACCTTATGTACTAGATGCACACGGTGGTCGCCTTGCTCTATTTTGATTTTATGTGAATAAATAAATTTAGCATTAATCTTCTTGTGCACCCAACTGTAAATAATTGGGTAAACCCATGCTGGCAATTTGTTCTAATTGTGTTTCCAACCAATCAATGCGTTCTTCATTGATATCTTTTTGTTTTTCCAATAAATCACGTGAAATGTAATCTTGTTCATTTTCACAAATTTTAATGGCATCCAACAAAATAGCGTGTTTTTCTTGCTCTTTGGTCAAATCACATTTAATGATTTCTTCAGCTGATTCACCAATTAATAATTTACCTAATTCTTGCAAATTCGGCAAACCTTCCAATAACAACACGCGCTCAATAATCGCATCGGCTTGTTTCATTTCCACGATGGAACTTTTATAAAAATGCTCGCCCAATTCTGTCAAACCCCAGTTTTTCAAAATACGCGCGTGCAGGAAATATTGATTAATCGTTACCAACAGTACGCCTAAATTTTTATTAAGCTGTTGAATAACCAAACGATTGCCTTGCATATTAACTCCTGATTAAATTTGGCTTTGCAAATAATTTTGTTCGCCTAACATTTTGACTAAACGCAATTGTTGTTCTAACCAATGTGCGTGGTCTTCTTCGGTATCTTTCAATTGCTCAACCAAGATTTGACGAGTAACATAATCTTGTTTTTCTTCGCATAATTTAATACCTTGTTGCAAATTCTGGCGTACTTCCAATTCGGTATTTAAATCAAATTGGAGCATTTCAGCAACATTTGTACCAATATGTAATTCAGCAGGTTTCATGTTGGGTGTGCCACCAAGCATCAAAATGCGGCGAATGAATTGTTCAGCGTGGAGCGTTTCATCTTCCATTTCATGCGCGATGCGGTCAAATAATTTGGTGTAGCCCCATTCAGAATACATACGCGAATGAATAAAATATTGGTCGCGTGCCGCCAATTCATTTGCCAACAAAAAATTCATATAATCAATAACTTCTTTATTACCTTGCATTTTAACTTCCTTCCATTCTTAAATAAACAAATCATTTGTGATGGCGCAAATTGTAACAAACAAAAATATTTTTGCAACTTTCAAATCAAAAATACTATTTATTATCAATTGGTTTTATTGAGTGAATGAATTTGAGAATTTTTTTCTTTTGAGAAAATTATCAATAAATCAATTCACTGATTTAAAAATGATTACCAATTGATGATTTTTTGATTTTATTGATGATTTTTTGTTTACATAATTTTACGTTATTTTTTCAGGCTGCCTGATGATGACACAACAAAAAATACAGGATATGCCACGTACACCGTTTCAGGCAGCCTGAAAAAATTCGTACAATCAAATTATGGTTCTTTATTTAAAACAAAAAATAGGACAACGCCATAGTATTTTTAATTTTAACCAATTATTTATTAAAAATATTTCCAAACAGGTTCACAAATACTCGGTAATTCTGGGCAACGCCCCAACACACCACCACTAAAATCGTGTAAACGATGAAAATCACTGCCACAACTTGCCCATAAATCATAACGCTGTGCCAACAAACTATATTGATAACAATCGTTTGGCGTGCAACTGCCACTGTGAACCTCTATGGCACGTCCGCCTACGGCTTTGAAATCTTCAAATAAACGGCGTTTGCGTGTGGCAGAAAAATCGTAACGCATCGGATGCGCAATGACCGCAATGCCACCCGCATTCGTAATTGCGTAAACCGCTTCGTCCAAATCCGCCCATTGGTGCCGAACGTGTGCAGATTTGCCTTCGCCTAAATATTTGGTAAATGCTTGTTGTTTCGTGCGAACGTGTCCTTTTGCTACCAAAAAATCTGCTAAATGTGTGCGCGACACCATTTCAGGATTTGCCGCCGCCAAGTTCATCGTGCCATCAAACGCATCTTCAATGCCTTGTTTCGCCAATTTTTCTGCCATTTGGCGAATGCGCTCAATCCTGCCTCGACGAACACGACTCAATAAATTTTGCAGCGTGTCGTTTTGTTCATCAAAATTCAAACCCACAATATGCACTGTGCTGCCATTCCACGTTACCGAAATTTCCACGCCCGAAATGAAACGAATCCCACGCCACATCGCTTCTTCACGCGCTTGAACAATGCCACCCGTGTGGTCGTGGTCAGTCAGCGCAAGCATGGTACAACTGTTGGCAGCCGCCATTTTTACTAATTCAATCGGCGACAATTCACCATCAGATACATACGAATGACAATGTAAATCAATCATGGTGTCGCTCCACAATGTCTAAAATATCCAAAATATCCAATGGTTGACGTACCGCATAATCATAATGCCACGATTCCACATCATCGGTATCCGCAATGTAGCCCCATTCCGCCAACACGCTTATCATGCCTGAATTTTGCCCAGCTTGAATGTCGCGTTGTGCATCACCGACGTATAAGCAGTTTTCAGGCAGCCTGTTAATTTTTTCACATGCGTACAACATTGGTTTAACACTGGGTTTGGCTTCTCCACAAGTATCGCCACTGACCACCACCGCAGGCGCAATCGCAAAATTTAATTTGGGAATCAGTTTGTCAGTAAAACGCGCGGGTTTATTCGTGATAATGCCCCACACCAAACCACGCGCATCTAATTCACTAATTAATTCGTTCACGCCATCAAATAACACGGTATCTTTGTCAAAACACAAATCATATTGCGCCAAGTATTCTTGTCGCCACGTTTCAAAATCAGGGTGTTCGGGCGTGATGCCTGCACCAAATTCCAGCAATGCCCCAGAACCATGACTCGCATAAGGGCGAATATCTACCAATTTCTTTTCAGGCAGCCTTTTGGCACGAAGCAATGCATTCAGTGCGCCTCCCAAATCCAAAGCGGTGTCAGCCAGTGTGCCATCTAAATCAAATAATACAGCTTGAATATTCATGTGAATTTTTCCTAATTTGTTGTTATCGTCTGCATTATACCAATATTTACAAATTCTTGATTTTTCCTAATAAAAAACATACAATCCCCATTCCCACAAACTACTTTATCTCAGCGAGAAGATAACTTTTAACACGCGCATTTTTCGCGCATTTTTATCTAGAGGAATCAAGTAATGATGATGAAAAAAACCTTGTTAAGCACCATCGTTTTATTGGCTTTGGCAGCTTGTGGTGGTTCGCAATCGGGTGATACAGCCAAATCCACATCTTCAGGCAGCAATCAAGCTGCGACAAATGCGTTGAATATTTTTAACTGGTCAAATTATGTGGACGAAAGCACCGTAGAAGATTTTAAAAAACAAAATAATTTGAAATTAAATTACACCACTTATGAAAGCAACGAAGCGTTAGAAGCGAAAATGCTAACAGGTCAATCTGGTTACGATTTGGCTGTACCAGGCGTGGCATTTTTACCGCGCCAAATTCAAGCAGGTGCGTATCAAAAAATCAACAAAGATTTGATTCCTAATTATAAAAATATTGACCCAGCTTTATTGAAATTATTGACAGATGCCAGTCCCGATGCGACTGAATACGCCGTTCCTTATTTCATGGGTGCAAACACCATTGCCATTACCGCCAAAGGTAAAGAAGCCTTAGGTGGCAAGCTGCCTGAAAACGGTTGGGATTTGTTATTTAAGCCAGAATATACTAATAAATTAAAAGGCTGTGGTATTACATTGTGGGACACACCAAGCGAGATGTTCCCGATTGTATTGAAATACATTGGTAAAGACCCCAAAGGCAGCAATCCTGCTGATGTTGACGCAGCCGCCGCCGTATTGCAAGCGATTCGCCCTGATGTGAAACGCTTTAGCCCATCAGTGATTGATGAATTGGCACGTGGTGATGTGTGTTTGGCAGCTGGTAACGGTGGTGATTTGAATTTGGCGAAAGCGCGTTCGGAGGAAGTGAAAAATAATGTTGGCATTGAAGTATTGAATCCGAAGGGTATGGGTATTTGGGTGGAATCTTGGGTGATTCCAAAAGATGCGAAAAATGTGGCAAACGCACACAAATACATCAATTACACGTTAGATCCTGAAGTGGCAGCCAAAAATGGTAATGCGGTAACATTTGCGCCAGCCAGTTTGCCAGCGCGTGAAAAAATGGATCCCAAATTGGTGGCGACTCGCTCCATTTTCCCAACGGCCGAAGACATAGCAAACGGTTTTGTGATGCCACAAATGTCAGATGCAACCAAAAAACAAACCACACAATTGTGGCAAAAATTGAAAATGGGTAAATAATTTTATTATTTAAATCATGAAATTAAAAAATCAGGCTGCCTGAAAACCACTTGATTCTTTCAGGCTGCCGTTGGTCTGTTGGGCTTTTTTATTTAGGGGAAAAAATGTTTTCTATTCGCCATACTATTTATTTGATTTCATTGGTTTGTTTATTATCAGCTTGCGCAGAACAACAACAAACCACTTCTGAACCAGCTCCTACACAAACAATAAACGCACCACGAAACCAAACAGCCAAGCAAGAAAGTTACGTTGTGGTCAGCCAGTCATCATATCCGCCATTTGCTACTCGTGATGAAACAGGCAAAATGGTTGGTTTGGATATGGATATTTTGAATGCAATTGCTGAAAAACAGGGTTTTACACTCAAATTTATTCCACATGATATGGACGGATTATTAGAAAGTTTGAATGAGGATGGTGCAGATATTGTGGCAACAGGCGTAAATATTACCCCTGAACGACAAAAAAAATATGACTTTTCTCAACCCTACTTAGAGGCATCTTGGGTCGCACTCGTCAACAAAGATAAAGTTAAAGCACATCAATGGTCGGATTTAAAAAACAAAAAATTCGTAGTTCAAAGCAGCAGCTTATCTGAAACACAATTAAAAAATACGGCAATCTCCGCTGATGTTTTACCTTTGAAAACAGTATATTTGGGTGTTGCCGCAGTTGGCAAAGGGGATGCCGATGCAATTTATGATGTAGACAGCGTATTAGATACGTATCTCAAACCCAATACGCCATTTATTAAAATTGTTGATGAAGAATCAGGTAGAATTCCATTTGGATTTGTATTTAAAAAAGGTAATTTACCATTAAAAACCAAAATTGACCAAGGTTTGGAAAAAATCAAAGCCGATGGAACTTATCAAAAAATTTTAGACAAATGGTATCCCAAAAATTGAGAATAAATTTTGGAACCTGTGTTCATAATATTGATAGCTTGCTTTTATCGACACTTCATGTACCTACTGCATTGGCTTCAAAAGCTACCTTGTGTTTGTAAAATTATCAATTAAATCATAATATTAATCTTTTAAGTGCAGGTTCTTAAATAAAATCATCAACAGCAAGTTTTGTAAAGGTTTCAACCTACCAAATGTGAGGAGTGGATTTCATATTAACTATTTTTTAATTTAAATAAATTCAAATAGTTAGAAAAAATATAAATATAAACTCCACCCTTATAAATTGAACTAATTTTGAATTGTGTAAATTTTTAGAGCGTACATTTGATTCATTCAACGTTGTAAAGCTGCTTCAAAATCCGCTAAAATTTAGGTCTCGGTTGAAATCACAACAACAAAGGAAAAAGAAATGGCAGAATCCAATATTTGGCAACAAAAATGGGTTATCGGTAACTGGAAAATGAATGGGCAACTACAAGAAAATAATAGTTTAGTCCATAAATTACGCAGTTTTCAAACTGTTCCCAATGTGTGCATTGGCATCACACCGCCGACCGTGTATTTATTACAAGTTCATAATGCCGTACAAATTGTACTCAATAATCCCATCTACACTTGCGCCCAAGATGTAAGTCGTTTCTCCGAAAAAGGCGCGTACACAGGTGAAGTGTCTGCTGAAATGATGCGTGATGTGGGTGTGGACATTATTCTTATTGGGCATTCTGAACGCAGTTTGTATTTCAACGAAAAAAATGACGTTCAACGCCAAAAAATTGAAAATGTTCTGAAAGTGGGTCTAATTCCATTGTTGTGTGTGGGTGAAAGCCTGAAAGAACGCGAGGACGGGCGTGAAAAAGAAGCAGTTGCATATCAATTGTCTGTATTTAAGGGTTTGAAAACCAAAAATTTTGCAATTGCCTACGAACCTGTGTGGGCAATTGGTACGGGTAAGGTCGCCAATCGCGAGCAAATCGCTGATATGCACCAATTTATTTATGATGAAGTCTTGTCATTGTGTGGCAATGATGCTAATATTCGCGTTCTTTACGGCGGAAGCGTGAATGATAAAAACGCTGCCGATATTTTTAGCGTGCCACATGTAGATGGCGCATTAGTTGGTGGTGCATCGCTTAAATACGAAGCGTTTGCCGCTATTATTAACGCCGCACAGGCAGCAGAATAAAATACTATGGAAGCCTTCAAAACTGTCATTTGGATTATCAATATTTTCGCGTCTTTAGCTGTAATTGGGTTGGTTTTAATACAACACGGTAAGGGTGCAGATGCAGGTGCGAACTTTGGTGGCTCAGGCAGCGCACAAGGCGTGTTTGGTTCAGGCGGCAATGCTAATTTTTTGACAAGAATCACAGGTATTGCTGCAACCATTTTTTTTGCATCTTGCTTGGCTTTGGGCTACATCCATACAAAAAGTAACAATAAGGTAGGTGGTTTGGATTTTAGTGATGTGCAACAAACTGGTAGCACACCACTAATTTCAGGTAGTCTAAGTGCAAGCGCACCAAGTTCAGCCAGTAACCCAATAGCAGCAAATAGTGTAGCAGTGCCAGCAGCTGCTGTTGCAACAGCAACAGCAGCAAAAGTTGCCTTAGACAAACCTAAAACAGAAGTAAATAGCAAAAAGTCTGATAGAAATAAAGATGAGAAATCAGATAAATTATCTACTAAAAAAGACGATAAAAAAATAGATAACAAAAAAAACAATAAATCAGATAAAACGGATAAAAAAACAACCAATAACAAAAAAGATAAATAAACTAAAATCTTAGATTTGCCGACATGGTGAAATTGGTAGACACGCCATCTTGAGGGGGTGGTGAACCTAGTTCGTGCGAGTTCAAGTCTCGCTGTCGGCACCAAATTGAAGAAAACAGCCTGAAATGGCTGTTTTTTCGTCTAAACTAAACGTGTTGAATACCGTAGCAAGGGATACATTAGAAACAGCAAATTAAATTTGCAGTGTATTGATAGGATTTTTAACTATACCATGTTATTGGAACTCACAGAAAGTAATCAACCCAGCCGCGCCCCTAACCCTAATTGGTTTGATTATACAAGCAGTCGTTAGGAGGCTACTTGTGATTAAACCATAATCTCAATCAAATCAAAGTATAAACTAACGAAACCGTACTTTCATCATTGCGTTTTAATTTATCGCATCGTGTTGCTACAGCCCGAAAATGCTTTAATCGTGTAAAATTATTTACTACTAAGTGTTTGATTTTGTATAAGTACCAATTCATGCCTTTATTTAATTTGCAGAAATTGTCAATAAAATCAAGTTATCAGTTTTACGAACACAGGTTCTTAAATGTTTTGGCTCGAACGGTCGGTAGCTCCTAGCGCGCACTAACGTTTCAGGCAGCCTGAAAAGATAAAGCAATCGCAATATCTTTATTAGGCTGCCTATTTTATCAAACAATCAATTAGAAGATTTCACGCCAACTAATGCGTTTTAAGCTCGCTACGTTACATTGTTTTGCATATACTTCTTTAGTCTCATTTAAACCCAATTTTGTATCTGTACTGTTAGACGAAAGCAATTGACCGCTATTGGCAGAGGTGTTCCAGCATATTGATGGTTCTTTGCCGCCTTCGGTTGGTTTGATGTCTTCGCCTGTACCGACATCGCCAAATAAGCTATACGCATTACCTTGATCCCCGATTTTAGACGCATCACGACCACCGCCAATCAAGGTGTAAGACAATAAGCCGCCGTTAGCATATTGGAAACCTGCAATCAAACTTTCTGTGGCACGTTTTTTGTAGCTATTGGTGGAGTTACCGCCAGTAACGTCAATATAACCAAACAAGTCTGCGTCTTTTTCGCCTTCTTCTGGCAATTTACCGCCTGTATCGGAACGGAATTGCATCAACCAACTGCTTGCGGTTGTGGAACTGATTTCGCTGCTTGGGACGCACACATCTGCCGCTGTATTATTGTTATGATTAGCTGTTGTATTGACAGAATATTGACGTGTGGTCAATACAATGGTTTTCAACAGGGTAGATGGTTTAACCACCACGCGCTCACCTGTGCCTTCGCTCAAATTAAAGAACCAACCACGGTGTTGATTTTTATCAAACGTTAATTTACTCAAATCGCGCTGATTATAATCGCCTCTTAATCGCGGCGCGGTCAAAGTTTGTTGCAATAATTCGCCAGATGTAACAGGTCTTGGATTGTCTTGAGTCAAGTCATCGTAAATACCGTATACCGATTGTGTATCTTTATTATTCAAATCGGTTTGATACAAATCGCTACCTGTACCAAATACCACCACATAATGATTTTTGTCATTACGTACTACGGCTGGTGCGGCGGTAATAGGGCGGTTATTGATGGTTGTGAAAATACGTGTTACTTTCCATTGGTTGACTGCACCACGCAAATCAAAGCGATACAAATTACCTTTGAAGTCGCCAGCGTATGCCACATCAACTGCACCGTCAAAATCATTGTCTACAATAGTGGCTTGTGCCAAACCGCCGTTATTGCCAGCATTGAGTTTGCTCACTAACTTGCCTTGTGCATAGAATACGGAATCATCAGCAGGCGACGTTGTGGCTTGTAAACCGACATTTTCGCCACCTAACGTGCTGTACACATATAATGCTGATTCGGTATTGTTTTTAGCGATTGGGTTGCGTACACCGCTGTTGACAAATGTTGCATAATACAATTTACGCACATTTGCAGTAGCCTTAACGTCCGTTCCACTGAATTCCAAAGTACGCTCTGGCGCGATGCGACCGATTTGCGGCGCACCAATAGTATAACCCATTGGGTTATTTGTACTTTTCTCTGTTTCAAACAATGGTACAGAAGTCAACCAGTCGTTTGCTTCCAAGCCTACAGGAGTGCCGTCACTGCGTTTTGTACCACCAATATTCAATGAGTAGCTACCACGACCTGCTTGCCCCATATTGCCTGACATGAAGATACGTTGTCTAGCAGAGTTATCGGTTACACGCACAGTAAAATCGCCATTGAGTAAGTAATGATGTGGATTTACACCATTCGCACCTAAAATATAATTGGCATTTGCCACATTTTTGTAGTAATGGCTGACCAAATCGGTGTCGGATTCACGCTGCATACTGGATGGCATGTAATTCAATTTCAGCTCGTATGGGTGAGTATCGTCATTTTTGCTTTCAAATAAATACACCATGCCATCGTTTGCTGCGGTTACCAAATAACGTTGACGACCATAGCGGTAATCTGTAGATAAACCTGTGGCAGTCAATGATGAATCCAATACATCACCTAGGCTACGCGCATCGGGTTCTGCAGTAGAACGAATGCGGTATTTCATGTGATTTGTGGTCATGCCTGCAATTTCGGCATCAGGCTTGCTGCGTGTAAACCATGGCAATAAGGCATTTTTCCATTCTTGTTCATCGCTGCCATTGTCAATGGCAAAGGTTGCATTTGTGAAAGGCAAATTGCCATTAGTGGCATCAAACCAGTAGGCTTTACTTGTTCCCAATCCTGCTGTGATGATGGTTCTACGGTTGCTGTAATCGGGCATGGTAAATTGTTTATTGTTAACAATATAATTTTTTCCACTACCTGATTGTTGCAAATTATAAAAACGCAATTCACTGCTACCCGTTGCTAAATCCAAATGAATGGTGCTGGCTGAATTTAAGGTATCAGGTGCTTTTGAATCGTAGTTTACCGATGGCGATACGGTCGCCACAGATTTTGGTGGAATTTGGATATTTTCAGATGTAATTTGTTTAATAATGCTGGTAAATGCGGCATCCAATTCTTTTTGGTTAGACGCATTCAGCGCAACATTTTTATTGGCAGTTGCCATTTTACTCAATGAAGTTAAGCCACGTTCTGATAAGCCCGCACCAAAACCAATTGTAAATGTTCCGATTTTTTGTGTTGGGAAATCAGGGTCATCCCAGCTTTTGCCCGCTGCGTCCGTGCCATCCACGCCTGCTTTTTTCAGGTCTTGGTTAGCCAGATCAGCCAAAAACGGTGCCACGTCTGCATGGTGAGGCCATGCAGATTCAACATCGGTACCTACTGTAGCATTATTTACAGAACCCATTGGCAGTTTGTATTTTGAGGTATCAACGGTATTTGCATACAGGTTCCATTGATATGAACCATTGGCTTTTTTCGTGAATAATGGCGTGATTGGTTTTTTGTTTCGTTTCTGAATTTCAGCTACCAGATGAGTAGTATCTAATAAAATTTGCTCTAGTAGGCGTTCTTGAGCAGTTTTATTCGGTGAATTTAAGTATTTAGCCATAACTTCATCACTTGGCAAAGGATATGTTTTATTGTCTTTATCCGCTAACCAAACATGGTATGTACTAATATTTAATCCATTATCAATAAATGTGTCTGTTCTCTTGATTTGTCCTGACTGTTCAAAATATTGATTAGGATATTTAAATTTTGTATTAAATGTATTAGAAGTTACAGTGGGCAAATTAAAATAACTCTGCGCATCACCATCCGAAAATACAATGATGTAATTTTTCTGGCAACGGTATTTCATGGCCTTTTGCAACAATGACATGGAATCTAAAAAACGTTCTGCAGTCGGCGTAGCAGCACTGGCTGTTAATCTATTTACAAAACCATTAAATTCAGATTGCGACATGGCAAATTGGCGTCTACCATTGTAAACATCTTGTGCATAGCCATACAAACCTTGCCCTGCTTGTGGAAGTTTCCGTGGATCAGGATTGAAACCGTTATCCCATAATGAAATCATTCCCCAATTTGCACTGTTCCAAATATCAGGGTTGGCAGTCAATTTTCTCAAAGCAGTCTTCGCAATCTCAATACGAGTTTGGTTCTCAGGAATGCTAGGAGCTATGCCTTCTGTTATGCGGCGACCTGGATACAAATTTTGCAAGGCAGTTCGAACCCAATTACCATTATTACTAAATACCTCTTTAACGCCGTCTACTTTAAAATATGAATTACCAGGTGCAACATCTAAAGTGGTTGAGAACTTCATACTCCCCGAATCATCAAACTGAATCAAAATATTGGGTTTTGCACCCACGCCAGTTGTATTGGTGGTGGTGGTTTGTAAATGCAACGGAATGAAAGCAAAGGGGCTCTCAATTGCTTGCGCACCCATGCTTATGCCCAAAAGCGTCAATAAAGCCAAAGGCTTAATCGCAGTACGCATGGCGTTTCGTTTGATGCGTTGTTTTGTGTGTTTCATAGAGAAACCTCCATAATTGATTAGATTTAAATGTAACCTTATGATGCAGAACAGGTTATGTTGTTTTGCAATGTATCACAGTTATAATTGTACCAGCAATTTTTATACCAAATTTATGAATTATTGCGTTTTTTTTACAACGATTTTAAGAAAATCTGTTCAATTCAGTACATAACGGCTTATTCTTTGTTCAATCATTATTTTACCGATTTTTGACGCTCTGTGAAAACAGACATTCTGTGTCAGTTTTTTTTCAGGCAGCCAATTTGGGTATTTCGTAAACAGATTGCACAGCAGGAAAATATATTGATATTATCCGCCACTATAATTTATTTTTTGATTGTTCAGGCAGCCTGAACAGTTTTGTTTTCCAAAATTAATTAAAATGATGACACATTCAAATTCATATATTCAAGTCGTGGCAGGCATTGTGCAAAATCAAGCTGGCGAAATTTTGCTTAGTTCGCGCCCTGTTGGTAAGGCATACGCTGGGTACTGGGAATTTGCAGGCGGTAAAGTGGAACAGAATGAAACCCTGTTTGCAGCATTGCAACGCGAATTTAACGAAGAATTAAATATTCACATTCACCGCGCTACGTTGTGGCAAGAAAAATTTTATCAATATGAACATGCCAATGTACATTTGCATTTTTTTATTGTAGGGGTGGCGGATTGGTCGGGCGATGTCGTGGCGCGTGAACAACAACAATTCAGTTGGCAAAACCCACACAATTACACCATTTCGCCAATGCTGCCAGCCAATGCAGCATTATTGCAGGAATTAGCCGATTTTTTAAAATAAGTTGAAAGCAAAATGACGATTCAAAAACAAGCCCTTGTGATTTTTTCAGGTGGACAGGATTCCACAACTTGTCTGTTTCAAGCAATCAATGAATTTGGTGTGGGAAATGTGCAAGCCATCACATTCACCTACGGACAACGCCACGCGATTGAATTGGAACGCGCCCAATGGATTGCCCAAGATTTGCGTGTGAAACAAACGGTTCTGGATTTGTCTTTGATTGGCAGCATCACGCATAACGCATTGATGGACAACACAGCAGCAATTGACACTTCAGGCAGCTTGCCTAACACGTTTGTTGATGGGCGTAATGCGTTGTTTTTATTGTATGCGGCGATTTACGCCAAATCACAAAATATTCATACTATTTTTGTTGGTGTGTGCGAAACCGATTTTTCAGGCTATCCTGATTGTCGCGATGTGTTTGTGAAATCGATGAATGTTACGTTAAATTTGGCGATGGCATATGATTTTGATATTCGTACACCCTTGATGTATTTGACCAAAAAAGAAACTTGGGCGTTAGCTGACCAAATGGGCGTATTGGATTATGTTCGCGAACACACCCACACTTGTTATTTAGGTGTGCCAAATGGTTGCCACGAATGCCCGAGTTGTGTTCTACGTGAGCGTGGATTGTCGGAATATTTACAAGATAAAAATCAATAAATTAATCTCCAAAATCACAACGCTACCACGCCATATTTCCCCACCACGCGTCCAGTGATGTTCAGGCTGCCTAATTCGTCAGGGCGTACAATTTCAGGCGGATACGCAGGATTATCGTGAATGAGCATCAGGAAACCATTTTGAAACGTGTTGATTCGGTAAATCATGTTGCCATTTGGCGTGGTAATCGCATAAATGCCCGAACCGATGTATTGTTGAATGGTGGTGTCAATCAATACAATGTCGCCTATAGATAACGTATTGAGCATATTATCATTGTTGACGATTTGGGTAATAATGTGTTTATTTGCCAAACCCAAACGTTGCAACGCAAATTGTGTCAAATCTAAATTGTGCGTCGGGACAATGGACGGTTCCGAGAATTTTTCAGGCAGCCTTTCCAGCATATCGCCGTCCCCAGATTCCAACCATTTAATTGATAAACCAAAGACTTGCTTGGCTTCTTGGAAACCTTTTTTGGATAAGCCTTTTTGTTCCCAATTTCGCAGCGTTTGTTGCGACACGGCAAGTGCCAAAGCAAGTTCGGCGATATCGTGGATTTGACGTAATTGGGCGGCAGCTTGGTAGAGTCTGGCGGTGGTGTCGTGCATTTTTTAAATAAAATAGTTGAATTAAATAAGTGAATTATAACCGATTTGACACCCATCAGGCTGCCTGAATTTAACCGATAACCCAATCATGAAACCATTTTTAGTCCGATTAGATGCGTATTTAACCCAATTAACCCAACAAGGCAAATCGCCCCATACGCTTGATGCTTATCGTAGGGATTTGATTGAATTAGCAAATATGCTGCCTGAAAACCAGCAGCCGACACGCAATGATGTTGTTCGCGTACTCAAACAGCTTTCGCAACGCGGACAACATCCACGCAGTTTGGCGCGTAAACTCACGTCTTGGCGACAATACGCCGAATATTTAGTCCATTTGGGTGAATTAAGCAGTAATCCGATTGCCCATATCAAAGCCCCTAAACCCCCAGAACGCCTACCCAAAGCCATTGACCGCGAACAAATTAACCAAATGATTGACCAAGATATACCGCAATCAGATGATGTGTTGGCAATCCGTGATCATGCCATGATTGAGTTATTTTATGGCAGTGGTTTGCGTTTGGCGGAGTTGCATGCGCTTAATGTGGATGATGTATTGTTGGACGCAGGCTGGGTAATGGTGTCAGGCAAGGGTAAGCGTCAGCGACAAGTGCCGTTAACACGCCCAAGTATTGCGGCGATTGATGCGTATTTGTCTACGCGTTATGCGGTTGATGGCGAATTGGCGTTGTTTACCAGTCGGCACGGTACGCGATTGTGCACGCGTCAAATCGCCAAACGTTTGGAAATTTGGTCGCAAAATAATCAAGCTAATCAACATATTTCACCACATATGTTGCGCCACAGTTACGCCAGTCATTTGCTGCAAGCATCACGTGATGTTCGTGCTGTTCAGGAATTACTTGGGCATCAAAATCTTTCCACAACACAAATCTACGCTAAATTGGATTTTGACCATCTTGCACAAGTTTATGATGACACTCACCCCCGCGCCAAACGTAAAAAATAAAGCCAAATAACAAAAAACACCAGCCAAAAAATAAAATTGCTGGTGTTTTTCATATTGCCTAAATCATGCAAAATGAAGAACCTGTGTTCATAATTTTAATAGCTTGTTTTTATCGCCTTTTGATTTGTTTTGCAAAGGTTTCAGCCTGAAAATGATTCGCCAATGGTTTGCGTTAAAAACGCCAACAAACACGCCAATTCGTCTGCACTTTGTTCTTGCGTGCCATTGCCTGTGTGTCCGCCTGTTTCGGGCGCATAGAGCCATGTGGTTTCGGGTGAAATCTCGGCGAGTTTTGCGTAGAACTTCAGCGCATGGGCAGGATGAACGCGGTCATCTGACAAACTGGTGGTCATCAATGCACTGGGGTAATTTTTTTGTCTATCCAATTGATGATAAGGAGAAAACCTTGTCAAATAATCACGTATTTTTTCATCACTTGGGTCGCCATATTCATCAATCCAGCTTGCGCCTGCATACAGTTCGGTGTAGCGCAACATATCGGTAAGTGGCACTTCGCACACCAATGCGCCCATACATTCAGGCTGCCTGCAAAACGCGCTTGCCACCACCAAGCCGCCATTGCTACCGCCTTGAATGGCGATTTTTTTCGGGCGACTGAAACCACGTGTGGATAAATCTTCCAAAACCGCCAACAAATCATCTACGCTTTTGTGTTTATTCTCGCGCATCGCTGCTTCGTGCCAGCCGACAAATTCGCCTCCACCACGCACATTCGCCAACACAAACGCGCCGCCTTTTGCTAGCCAATGTTTGCCAATCGTACCCATGTAATGCGGCAATTCAGGAACATCAAAGCCACCATAAACATAAACCAAAGTCGGTGTATCAGGCGTGGGCGTTTTGCCAACGTGGTAATACGGAATGCGCGTGCCATCAGCTGATTTAGCAAAAAATTGTTGTACAGCAATATCTTGTGCATCAAATTGTGCAGGCTGCTTACGCAAAACCGTCAATTCCATCACATTCAAATCCAATGAAAACAAAGTCAACGGTGTTACAAAATCGCTGGCGGCTAAATGTACCGTATCGCCGCCCCAAGGCTGGTCAACAAGTTCAATCGCACCTTTAGGGAAAGGCGGCAAATGCTGCTCCACCCACGCGCTATTTTCCCATTTCCATGCTTTCAGGCTGCCTGAAACATTGTCCAGCAAACTGGTAATCACAAATTTTCTCGTTGTTTCAATGAGTTCTAATGCTTGATGAGCATTTGGTTGAAACAAACAGAACGCTTCGCCCAATTCTCCCTTATTCAATTTCACCGCAATCAGGCTGCCTGAAAGGTATTTTTGCTTGCTGCGTTGCCAATCCGATTTTAAATGCAACATCAATTGCCCCGCCAAATAGCCCACCACTTCACAATCAGAAGGCAATGCCAATTTTATCGCTTGATTATTCGCATTTACATAAAAATAATTCTTATGAAAGAAAGATGTACTCGCTTCAATTAAATCCAAAGGCGCACCTTGTGCGTCCAAATATCGCCAAGCACTCGCCATCACACCATCGGTTGCCATTTCGTAAACAGGCGTGGCTTCTGCCAAACTTTGACCGCGCTGCATCAACCAAACTTGGCGCGGATAACCCGAAGTCGTCAGCTGGCGTTCGTCCCATGCAGGACAAAGCCACACACTGTTTGCATCGCGCCACGCCACGTGATTTTTGCCAAGCGGAAAATGAAAACCCCCATCAACAATTTGTTGTTTTTCCAAATCAAATTCTAGAGTGTATGCGCTATCTGAACCTGAACACGACAGTGTGAGCAACACTTTTTCAGGCTGCTCCACATAATGCGACACGCCGTCCAAATACACATCATCGCCCAAAATCGCATCAAAATCCGCCACCGAAAACAACGTTTGCCATTTAGGCAGCCCAGCACGATAAGTCGCCGCACTGCACACGCGATAAATGCCTTTGGGAAATTCTGCCGATTGATGAAAATGATACATTCGGGCGCGGTGTTCTTGGCAAAATGGGATTTGTTTGTCGTCTTGTAATTGCGAGATAATATCTTGTTTTGTCTTGTCAAAATAATCAGATTGACAAAATTGCTGGCGCGTTTTGGTTTGCGCGGCGTGAATAAAATTTTGCGTTTCGCTGGTGTTTAAGTTTTCTAAATATTCGAATTTATCGGTAAACATGGTTTCAGGCTGCCTAAAAAATTTTTTTATTGTGATTGAATGCGGTAACCAACATTCTTATCAGCTAAATAAATCACTTGACCCACACGAACCAAAGTGGCTTGCGTGATGCGATGATTTGTATTATCCACAAACGTCCCATTGGTGCTGCCCAAATCTTGTAACGTGAGATTGCCATGCGCGTCCGAACCGATGTTGCAATGTTTACCCGAAATTTGTGGCTGATTAATGATCACGTCATTATCACTGGCACGCCCTATGTTCAGGCTGCCTGAAAATGGAATGTCAACTCGTGGTAAATTTGCATCTAGCGGTTGCAAAATCGCTGCCACACGCGGTGTTGGGTTATGCAGTTGCGTGTTAGGTTGATGCAACTGTGTGCGCGGAGCTGGGGTATTGGATTGCGATGAAGACGTAGGCAGCCTGAAACTTGCCACCGAATCATCGGCTGTTAATTGCAACACATCATTCGGCATCAAACGCGTTGCACTGTGTATTGCTGCGCCGTTCACAAACGTGCCATTGGTACTGCCCAAATCCTGCACCCACACCGCGCCATTGTCTATCCACAATTTCAAATGCTGTCCTGATACTTTGGCATGATTCAACACTACATCGCAATCATTGCGCCGCCCCACCGTAATGGCGCGATTAGGCGGCACCGCAATCGTATTCACGTTGCCCGTGATGGCATTCAACATCACCGAACCTGCTAAATCAAGCATGGTACGTGGTGCAGCTGGCGTAACGTGTGGCTGATGCACATTTTGATTATGTGGATAATTAGGTTGTGCATGATTGGGTGAATGCGATTGTGGTACATTTCGCGTTTCTCGTCTTTTGGCAAAAGCCCAACGCAATAACCGAAACGCCACCGCACACACCGCTAATCCAAACAACGCCAACCCCAATACCGTCAACCAACCACGTGGATTGTGTTGTGCAGCTTTGACCACACGCTCTGCACCGTCGGCGATGTTTTCAGCTTTGGCGACCACGCCACCGCAGCGTCCTTGAAATTGCTTAAAGGCGATGCTGTGTTTACGCAACATGGGCAATAATTCACCCACATCAATAGCAGCTTGAAAATCATACGGATTTTTATCTGAAACCTGATTCACACCCAATACCTGTCCGCATTGATTAACCAACGCGCCACCACTCATGCTGTCTGAAAACGGCGCACTGTGTAACCACAAGCCTACGGTTTTTTGTTTGACGCGTTTTTCCAATTTGCCTTCACTGGCGATGGCAGCAAGATAATCCACGCGGTCAATTGTCCCTGTTTTGCCTGATAATTGGTTGGATTCGCCTTCCGCACCTAACGCAAACATCAAATCCGCTGGTTTGGCAAATTGGCTATCGGCTAATTTTAATGCGGTTGTGGGTAAGCCATCGGCGTGAATAATCGCCAGATCGCTGTTAACATCACGTGCCACTTGTTTGGCTGGGCGTAATTCAATGGCAGACACGTTTGAAGGATTTTTTGTCAAAACAAAAACTTCAGCATGACCACCATTTTCACCCATGTCGCGCAAACCACTTGCATCAACGAACATGGTTTCCACTGTACCTGTGTTGTCAGCAAAACGCGCATTGGTAACCAAATCGCCTTTGTCCGACACCGCAAACGCCGATGCGCTTGCCACCAACAAATAATTGTGCGCAGCGTATTGGAACAAAATACCATCACCGGTTAATTCTTTGGTTTTACCTGATTTTTTATCAAGCAATATCATGCCTTTGAGTGGGACTTGCTCGGTAAAATTTTGGGTTTGCATGGCTTGAATATAGCTGCCATCTAATTGTTTGACAAAGCCATTGGGCAAGGGAATCCCCAACCAAATTCGGTAAACAGATTGCGTGGCTTTTTGCACATCGGCTTGCACTTCTGCGAAAGTGGGTGTGGCGCATAACCATAAACCAATCAATAAAATAGCGCGTTTCATGATAAATTATCCTTTATTTTGCTTTCAGGCAGCCTGAAAATGATGGCGATCAAGCACCATCTATGATTCATTAACCTTTAGTACGCTCCAAAAGCATTAACATCATGCAAGAGAGTGTAACCAATTCATCATGATTGGCGTGGCTGGTTTTTTCCAAGCGAAAACGGCGTTCCATCAAAGAAGGCGTTTTGTGCAAAATATAATCTTGCGTATTATTGCCATCAGCAATCGTATAGCTAGGATTCAGAAAATAACCTGTAAAAAAACCCACAATCGGAATTTCACCCAACAAACCATCTACCACCGCAATCCATGGATTGGCTTCAGAAATATCGTATAATTTCTGATTATTCGCATCAAAAATTTCGTAATGCGTTCGCCACAATGAGCGAATACCTGAACGGCGCACACTGCCTAAATTTGCGCCTTGCTCGTTGCTGATTTGGTAGCAGGCATTAAAATCAATGATGCGGTCGGCGCGGATTTGGTAGAGTCGTTCTTGGCGGCTGCTGTCGCGAAAAATTTCAATAGCTTCTTTAATTTTAAAGATTTTTTGGCGTGTATAAGCAATTTCATTGCCTTGAGAATCGAATACACTAAAATCATTGGAAGGTGTAAAAATTTTGAATTTAAAATCCAATGGAAAGGAAATAGGTAACATAATAACTTTTCTAATAAATTGATTGGATAATTTGATGATACGGTTTTCAGGCTGCCTGAACGCAAACGTAATGGTCATTTACACGCCTAAGGCAGCCTGCAAACATTCCATCATTAATAACGCGCTGGTACAGTTCCCATACGTTGTTTTAATGACGTGTACGGTTCGTTAAGCAAGCTGGCATAATAAGTGGCGTTGGTCATGACTTTTTTCACATAATCACGCGTTTCAGTAAATGGAATGGTTTCGGCATAAATTGCGCCTTCCAATTCGGTATCAGCTTGCCATTTTCTGGCGCGACTTGGACCAGCGTTATAACCTGCGGTTGCCATGACTTCATTATTTTGCAAATTGCGTTTGGTGTCACCCATATACCACGTCCCCATGCGAATATTGCCTTCCATGGTGTACAACTCTGAGGGTGACATCCCAATTTGTCGGGCAATGCCTTGCGCCGTAGCTGGCATCACCTGCATCAAACCATGCGCACCCACGCTGGATTTTGCGCCCATCATAAAACGGCTTTCCTGACGAATCAAACCATACACCCAAGCCGTATCCACACCCGCTTGCCCAGAATATTGAGTAACCAAATCCCGAAAAGGTGAAATGTAACGTAAATTGTAATTTAATACTTGGCTGGTATTATCGGCGGTATTAATTGCCATTTCATAAAATTGGTTGTTATAAGCGACTTGCGCGGCGGTTAAACTGGTTACTTCATTCATGCCACGAGTCGCGTAACGCCATTCTGCTTGCGCTTGTTTACGCAAACTCCAATTGTCTGCACTGGCATGATAAAAATTCAGCGCACGTTGAATCGCACCATCGCGTTGAATCACATTTATATCGTTTTGTGTGGCATCAGCGACGTTATTTTTCGTATTGACACGTTGTCCCAATTCTTCCAACGCCAACAACGCATAGAAATTACGTCCTGTTTGGGTCGCTTGTTGAAATAAAGGTTGCGCTTGAGCTGCTTTGCCCGTCATTTGGTAAGCGCGTCCCAACCAATACAACCAAGCTGAATCTGCTTTTAAATAAGCTGGCATGGCTTCAATTGCGCTTGCCACATCTTCCCAACGCTGTAAACGCAACGCCGAACGCACAAACCATTCAAATTGTTCTTTACTGAATTGGCTGCGGTCTTTCGCTTGTTTGAAATAGGATAACGCAACAGCAAACTGACCATCACGCGCTTGCCCCATACCCAAAAGCCCCCATGCAAAACTGATTTGCTGGTCATTCAGGCTGCCTGAAATAGATTGCAAACGTGATGCCGCTAAAGCTGGCGATTTTTGTGCTGATGGCGAAATCACATCACGTAATAAATTTTCTTGTGCGCCTTGCCCCACGCCACCGTCCAACGGACTGCCCAGTACTGCCGCTAAATTGCGCGCATCGGTAATTTGGTTATTGCTAATCAAACCGCGTACACGTCGCCACGCCAATTGATTGTCTGCACCGACTGCACGGCTTTCCACCAAACGTGTGCAACCTGCCGACACTTTGCCTGTTTCCAACAAATGTTCTTGTAACAACGCCGCGTCATTTTCTAAACCAAACAACATGGCATAACAACGCACTTCTTTTAAACGCCCACCAACAGGTAACATGGTATATTGTTGTTTAAATAAATCAACTTGTTGACGAACACCCAAACTTTTCAACCATTCATTACGCACGGATTCGCCCATTGCGCTATTGCTTTGGGTGGCTAAAAATTGTGATGGTATGAAATCATCACCAGCACGTGCTGCTGCCAATACGCTGTCCAAACGTGCATAATCGCTCATGGTTTTGTTAAAATCTTCGGCAGGGCGTGGGTTCCACGCAAAACCATCTAAAGTGGAATTTGAGATGGTTTTTTGATTATTATTTGCTTGATTAGCTGGTTTGAGTGGTTGTTCGGTTTTGGTGGGTGTAGGGACATGTTCTGACGCGCACGCTGCCACAAATGCCAACGCTGCTGCTGTGAGTGGATAAGATACTTTATTAGGTAAATGAATCATGCAGTTGTCCTGATTGATGAATGAGATGAGTTGTCAAAAGATGGTAAATTATACCGAAAAAACCTTTTTCAGGCAGCCTGAAAAATATTAAACAAATGAAATAATATTTTAAATTATTTTATGGTACAATTAGTTATGAAATAACCGTGCTAATTCTTTTGACAAAAAATCAAAATACCGTATAATTAAATCTTCATTCCCTGATAGCTCAGTCGGTAGAGCGACGGACTGTTAATCCGCAGGTCGCTGGTTCGAGCCCAGCTCGGGGAGCCAAATTTAAACCGTCTAAACAATCGTTTAGGCGGTTTTTTTTGTGGCTCATTTGGGATTGTGTCCATTTTGTGTCCAAAACCGTTCAATTTGTCCAAAATATCCGCGTGGCTTTGCAGATGTTCGGTTGCCAAATGCGCGTATCGCATAACCATTTCCAGCTTTTCCCAACCGCCCATTTCTTTCAACGCCAAAAGCGGTACGCCCTTTTGCACCAGCCAACTTGCCCATGTGTGGCGCAAGTCGTGCCAACGAAAATTTTTGATTTGCGCTTTTTTCAGGCTGCGTTCCCAAACTCGGTCATCTAATTCTTTAATGCGGTTGTTCACGCTGTTGGTAAACACAAAAATGGGGTGTTTGCCCAAGCGTTCAGATAAAATTTGAATGGCGGTTTTGTTGAGCGGTACGCCAATCGCTTTATTGGCTTTGGTCTCATCAGCGTAAATCCAAGCAATGCGCCGCGCCAAATCAACCTGTTCCCACTTCAAACCAAACACATTGCCTTGCCGAAGCCCTGTACACAAGCTAAAAATCGCCATCTGCCGCCAAAAATTATCAGGCAGCGCATCAATCAGCCTTTGTGCTTCGTGCGGTTTCAGCCAGCGAATGCGACCGCCAGTCTCTTTGTACTGCTTCAATTTAGGGACTTCATCAATCCAGCCCCATTCATCACGCGCTTTGTACAAAATCGCTCTAACCAGCGCGATATAACGGTTTTTGGTGCTGGGTTTGCACTTTTTCGGCTCAATAGCTGCCATGATGATGTCGCGTGTCAGTTCGTCCAAAAAAATGCCCCGAAGTTGAGGCAAATTCCGCAGACGGCTGATGTCATCATCAATGCTTTTTTTCTCGTGCTTTTTCTCTTCCAACCATTTCAGGGCTGCTTCGTCCCACAATTTTTTAGGCTTAATCCCCAAACGGCTCTGCTGCCAAAACTCGTGTTCTAACTTGGAACGCAATTCTTGGGCTTTTTGCTTGTCTTGTGTGCCAAGAGAGCGTCTAACGCGCTCGCCGCTTGGTGTCCTGATGTCCATGTACCAAGTGCCGTTGCGTTGGTAGATGCCGTTGTTTTTACTTTGCTTTTTTGACATTGTTGTTCACTCCGTTGTTGAAGTGATGTCTGTACGACATCATTTTCAAGTGATTGAAGAAACTCGTCAAGTTTCGCCTGACGAATGTAATAGGCTCGCCCGATTTTCGCCGCAACCAGTTTTCCTGCTCTGATGTATTCGCGTAGGGTTTCGGGGTGGCAATGGGCGAGCTTGGCAGCTTCAGTTACGGTGTAGGTTTTCATGGTTTTTCCTGTTTGGGCAACCTATCTTCACGTTTATTCATCATTTTTCCTTTTGAAAAATTTCAGGCAGCTTGAAAAAATTCAAACTGCCCAAACCATTACAAAATCAATGACGCAATCAACACGCCCACTTGCACAACCAACAAAATCATCATTAAGCGAAAAGTCCGAGTTTCTAAGCTCTGAAATAAGTCCACCGACATTTCACTAAATTGGTCTTGAATGCGCTTGCTAACTTGGGCAAACAATTTGTTTTCGTTTTCAGCCAGCATTTGTGTGTTGGTATGCAAAATTTCCTGAATAACCAAATTTTTTTGTTGGCTGAATGCGTCCGCCGACCCGACAATCGCGTTGGCTTTTTTCGTCAATTCATCAAGGAAAAATTGCTGTTGCGCTTGATGTTGCGCCACCAGTTCCACCATTTCGCGGCGTTGAATTAACATCATGACGCCATTCTCAACACCCAATTAACCCAGCAAATTGAGTAATTGGGTGTTGAATTTGTTGATTCAGTAAACAGCAAAAATTATGCGATAAAATTTTCCGAATAAAACGGTTAGATTGGTGAAACAGATTTTTTGTACGAACTATTTCCATGTTAAATCTCTCTGTTAATTGACCAATAACTGTTTCAATCATACGGCGGCTATTTTTTAGCCATTTGAGAAATTGAGGACTTCTGTCATCTTTCATATTGCTACGATAAGGTGTTTGTAAATTAATATGGCTTTGTTTCATTTCATCTTTTAATTCAGAACTTAAATACCCTTTGTCCGCACCAACAAACCCTGTTTTGCCTTCTAAAAGTTCAGGTAATACCTGCCGTTCATCAACATTGGCAGCTGTAAAAGTAAAGGCTTTAATCATACCTGAGCGAGTAATCAAAAGATGACCTTTAAAACCATAATAGGTCTCTTTTTTGGAAGCGCAATAACCGAACGTCGCATATGCACGAAAATTTTGATGGCGTTTAGCTCGGGCAAATTTACAGACTGCAATAGGAAAGGCATCTGCATAATACTCTGCTTGCTCACACCAATTTGCAGTGATTTTTTGATGCATTTGTTGTTTAACCCAATACAAATTGGCACATTGTTTGGCAAAATTAGGGTAAGAGCCTAAATTGGGAAACCAATTTTGCCAATGTTGTTTGAAATATTGCCAAATTTTTTTATCGGTATCCATACCGAGAAATTCGCCAACAATTTCCATACAAATCAGTTCACAATCTGAAAGTTTGGGTGCAAAGCCACCTTGTCTTAATGGTTTTTGAACGAGCTGATTGTATAAAGCATCTACCATTAGATACGTTTTAATGATAAATTCGTCTTGGGGCATAACTGTCTCTCTTTCGGATTATCTTGACGGGTATCTTTAAGAGTGGGGTTATGCCCCTTTTTATTCAATTGCCATATCTTAATTAGATAGAGTTGAGAATGGCGTCATCATGGCAATAATCGGGTCATCTGCCGTCATTTTATAGCCTGTCAAGTCGTAGAGTTCAACAAGCAACTTTTGCACTTCTTCATGCTGTTTCGGGTTCATGGCTGATTTCCGCATCAGTTAAGGGAATGGCATCAAGCTGGCTGAAAATGCTTTCTTTAACCATATTCAGACGGCGTTTTTCAGCGAACCGAAATTCAGGTGATACTTTCACTTCTTCAAACGTCAAATTCATTTCCGTCATGGTCGTAATGTCTTTGCCGTAGGTATCGGCTGCCAAAGATTCAATTTTTACAATGCCCAAAATGCGTTCTTGGTTGGCTTTATAAACAGAAAATTCTTTGAATGTTTTGCCTTTCAATTCAATTTTGCCGTTATGCTCGTTCAACCAAACAATCACATCGGCATTGTGTTTTTCCAAAATCTTGTCCAAACCTTTCACACATTCGGTCAGAGCTTGCCCACCGTCCAATGGTACATGGAACACCAAGCGGACACCTTCTTCTGCCAATGCGTTAGCCGTGTCGTTTTCTGCCATATAATTCATCAAAGGCGAAAAAGTCGCCGAGCCATTGTCCACTACCGCGAAACCGTCTTGATAAATCAAGGCTTCTACCAAATCATCAAATGGGCGTGTATTGATGGAATCATCATCATTTAAGATATTGATGACTTCTGCATTAAATGCTGGATAGTTGGCAAATGAATGATTTTGTGGGTCAGTATCGTAACAATGTAAATGTGTGGTTTTGCCTTGCAAATATTGCACCACCAAAGACGCAATAAATGTTTTCCCCACACCGCCCTTGCCTTGTGCTACCATGTGAACTTCTTGCATAAAAATTCCTTTAAAAATAGCCCCTTATTCTGTACGATAAGGGGCGTTAGGTTTATCAAAAAAAGAATATTGGATTATTCAGGCTGCCTGAAATTATTTCACATCTACCCATTTATGACCGCAAGCGTATTTTTCCGTGTGTGGCTGTGAATGAGACAATGAGCCACCAAATCCGCCAATACTGCGCACCATGCGCGTACAGTACACCGTTTGTAATTCGGTTTTGACCGTAGTCCATTCGTGGTTTTCGTAGGCAGCGCAATAGCTGGGTTTAGTTTTACTCACAACAAAACGGCGATTTTGACCCAAACCCACATAATGCCCGATTTTATTCAACTCGGCGGCATCGCAACGTCCAGCACCCTTTGCCAACGCATTAACCAGTTGGGGCATATTCGGTTCTCTGCTGGACGGACACAAATTCAAGAAATCCTTACGCGCCTGAATGGTTTTATATGGCTTTTTCAGTTTGATGGAAAAATAGCGGTGCAAAGATTCCGCGCATTCGTTCGGACGTTCTGCGCTGGACAAGCACAAAATTGCTTCACACGCCAAGCGGGTATCGCCTGTGAGCAAATCGTCTGCATGAGCCGAAAGCGGCACAAAAAAAGTGGCAGAAACAGCCGTTACCACCAGCAATTTTTTCATTTTCATGATAAAACACTCCTAAAATAGATAGGTTAAAACAGTCATTTGCAAAAATTTTGCAAAACAAAACCAGCTTGTTCAAACTGGCTTGGGTTTGCAACCATTTCAGGCTGCCTGAAATACTTTTTCATCAGAAAAATAAGTGTTTGGGTAACGGCGGTAAATGCTTTTTCTCAAACGCTCATACGTGGCTTGGACATTGGGAAACTTACGCTTTTTCCTGCTTCTGACCATTTCTAGCATGACTTGACCGCGCCCATTTTTCGGCGGACGGTATACGGCAATTACTTCAACCAAACCGTTGCGTTCGCGTACCAGCATAACTGTTTCACGGTTCAAATCATCATAGGTAATTTTGTCGTAGTTACCAATCAAACTGTCCACACTGAATTTTGCGTGTGTCAGCGCGGTTTCACGGCTCATGCCATGCGCCAACATCTTTTTAAATTGGCTGTAAATATGGTTGCGCTGTTGAGCAAATTTAGGCTCGGCAATCGGTTTTAAGATTTGAGCCAAAGTTTTGTTTTTCATAACAACACCTAAATCAATTAAAACATTGCAACCACTCACCCAGCCAAAGCCAAGCGAGCGGTGCAACTTCATAAGGAATAATTTTAAAAACAATATTTAAAATCACACGATTTCATAGCGGAGCATTGCTCAACGCTGCCTGAAACCCTGTATTCGCTGCCTACTGCCGCAGCGTTAGAACCATTCCGTAGATAGATTCCAGCATTGGGAATACGTCCCAATTCATCAAGATAACGCCATTCTCAACTCTATCTAATTAAGATATGGTAATTGAATAAAAAGGGGCATAACCCCACTCTTAAAGATACCCGTCAAGATAATCCGAAAGAGAGACAGTTATGCCCCAAGACGAATTTATCATTAAAACGTATCTAATGGTAGATGCTTTATACAATCAGCTCGTTCAAAAACCATTAAGACAAGGTGGCTTTGCACCCAAACTTTCAGATTGTGAACTGATTTGTATGGAAATTGTTGGCGAATTTCTCGGTATGGATACCGATAAAAAAATTTGGCAATATTTCAAACAACATTGGCAAAATTGGTTTCCCAATTTAGGCTCTTACCCTAATTTTGCCAAACAATGTGCCAATTTGTATTGGGTTAAACAACAAATGCATCAAAAAATCACTGCAAATTGGTGTGAGCAAACAGAGTATTATGCAGATGCCTTTCCTATTGCAGTCTGTAAATTTGCCCGAGCTAAACGCCATCAAAATTTTCGTGCATATGCAACGTTCGGTTATTGCGCTTCCAAAAATATGATTAAAGCCTTTACTTTTACAGCTGCCAATGTTGATGAACGGCAGGTATTACCTGAACTTTTAGAAGGCAAAACAGGGTTTGTTGGTGCGGACAAAGGGTATTTAAGTTCTGAATTAAAAGATGAAATGAAACAAAGCCATATTAATTTACAAACACCTTATCGTAGCAATATGAAAGATGACAGAAGTCCTCAATTTCTCAAATGGCTAAAAAATAGTCGCCGTATGATTGAAACAGTTATTGGTCAATTAACAGAGAGATTTAACATGGAAATAGTTCGTACAAAAAATCTGTTTCACCAATCTAACCGTTTTATTCGGAAAATTTTATCGCATAATTTTTGCTGTTTACTGAATCAACAAATTCAACACCCAATTACTCAATTTGCTGGGTTAATTGGGTGTTGAGAATGGCGTTACATAGGCTAATTTCATGAGTCTGTTTGGTTGATGTCCACAATCAATGGAGTGAGAAATAAAAAATTGTTCGCTATCTCGCGTGCGATTACTTAATTCTGGGTGAGTAAAAACTTTGTGTTCGCCACGTCCATTTGAGATATGAAAACCCAAATCACGCATAATAATCAGTAACCCTTGTTTTCCATTGCATTTTATTTGGCTTTTTCGCTGACTTAAATATTTAATAGGGGCTATTGACAATTCAAAAAAAGAGGCAAAGGATTTAAGATATTGTTTCCACGCAACCATCCCAAACCTTTGCCATGTCCCGAAACACGCTTACAAATGAAACATGGTCAAGACTGTTGCCTATTTTGAAACAGCTTGGCATTTATCGCAAGAAAAATTTACGCAAAACAGTAGAAGGTATCCTATTTCGCTTACGTACAGGCTGCCAATGGGCTGATATACCTAGTTATTTTGGTAAAGCAAACAGCCTTTACCAAAGTTTCAATCGCTGGTCTAAACGCGGTATTTTTACCCGATTATTCAAACATTTGGTAGATACACCCGATATGGAATGGGTCTTTATGGACGGTAGCCATATCCGCGTTCATCAACACGGTATGGGTAAACAATCCATTACGCATCAAGCTGTTGGTAAGAGTATCGGTGGTCATACGTCTAAAATTCATTTAGCGGTTGATGCTTGTGGTAATCCAATTGAATTTATCATTACAGCTGGTAATGTAAATGATATTGTTGTTGCGCCTGATTTATTGGCACAATTGGATTTAAGTGATAATGAAACCGTGTGTGCTGATAGGGGTTTTGACAGTGATACTTTTCGTCGGTTAATTCAGTCTAAACAAAGTAAAGCCAATATTCCATATAAGAAAAATAGAGAACATCTTAATGTGGGCACAGATTGGTATTTATATAAAATCAGGCACTTGGTAGAAAACGCTTTTGCACGATTAAAGCATTTTCGTGCGCTGGCAACACGGTACGATAAATTAAAACGTAATTATGAAAGTACTGTATCATTAGCTTGTGCTTTGATTTGGTTGAAATTATAGCTAAAATGTCATTAGCCCCTTGTATATTGAAGTAAATATTGACTTTAACCTTAGGTCAAAGTTTATAATTTGTGCTCCTTCAGTTATCACATAGGCGAAAAACATGAAAAAACTTATGACTTTTATCACACTTAGCGCTGTTGCAGTTTCAAATTATGCCCAAGCTAATGAACAACCGCATCAAGCACACATGAATATGCCAATGTCGACAGATTCTGCAATGCAACAAGAATTAATGCAAGGTATGAATCAAATGAATCAAGACATGATGGCAGCTGCGCAATATAAAGATCCTGATGTTGCTTTTGCAGCAGGTATGTTGCCACACCATATTGGCGCAGTAAAAATGGCGGAAGTTGAATTAAAATACGGAAAGGATCCTGAGATGCGTAAGCTTGCTGAGGATATTATTAACGCACAACAAGCGGAAATTGAACAAATGCAAAAATGGCTTAAAGCACACAACAAAAAAGCAAGCCGTAGCCTGCATCCCCGCTAACCGCGTTCGTGGCTGCACCACACACCCCACCTGAGGATGGCACAAACTTTAAAACCAAGGTGTAGCAACTGTGTTTTTCACCCCGTCGGGCAAAAATACAGTTGCTACCCAATCAATGAAACACGCTTACAGCGCAATTTTAGCCTATTTACGCCATATCTACCAAAAAGGCAGGCAGTGGAATAAATAATTTCGACACCAATACGCGCGCGCGTAATAACGCAGTCCCTAGATTTTTGCAAGTCCATGAAAAGAAAGCAAAACGCGGCGGGTAACCACTTAACCGGCACTGGTAACCAATGACAAAGGCATAACTGGTTACCGTATTATCGTTGATTTATAAAGGTTTTTAGGGGCTGGTAACCAGGTAACCAGAGTAACCAGTACTTTATATATATGTATATAGCGGTTTAAATTTGAGAGAGAAGCCGCCGGTCTAATCGCTCAAATAACAACACGCCCCAAAAAAAGTTATAATGACCGGCCTAAACTGCTAAATTATTTTTTGACCTTTGCAAAATGTGGTGTTTTTTGTGGGTATATTTGAATTGCTTTATTATTTTTATAATATAAAACAATGAATTATGCCTTTAGTTTGTGTCCCTCCGTCGCACCAAATTCAGAAAAAGCAGCTTTTTTAGGCTGCTTTTTTTTGCGTCTAAAATCTAAAGGTGTTGAATGGTGTTTAATTTACTTTTTTACAAATCAAAAGCCACGCAGATATTTTGGGCACAAAATGGACACAATCCCAAACAAGCTACAAAAAGAAAACCGCCTAAACGATTGTTTAGACGGTTTAAATTTGGCTCCCCGAGCTGGGCTCGAACCAGCGGCCTGCGGATTAAAAGTCCGTAAAAAGCAAAATCCACAAAATTCAATTTATTGATTTAACATATTTTTTCTAAAAGTGATGTCTGTACACACCATCACATACAGCCACAAATATATCACAAACTGGCACAATTTGGACACACAAGAAAACACACTTAAAACCGCGTTCACTCGCTTTTTTAAGTGTGTTTTTTCGTCTTAACAAAAGGAATGTGAATGAAATTAGCCCATTTTTTGATAATCGGCGCAGCAATGACAACGGCTCTGCCCACGCTCGCCGCGCCCTCACACCAAATAAACACCGTAGGCATGACCCAACCACGTTTCAACGATTTGGCGGCACAATGCACCAATGCGGTACACCCCAATACTTTACAAGCAGTAGCGCGTGTGGAAAGCGGTTTTAATCCCTACGCTATTGGCGTTGTTAGAGGCAGCCTGAAACGCCAGCCGCGCACACTCGCCGAAGCGGTCGCTACCGCCAAATCACTTCACGCACAAGGCAAAAATTTTAGTATGGGTTTAATGCAAGTAAATCGTTATAACTTAGCAGCTTACGGATTGAATTATGAAACCGTGTTTGAGCCATGCAAAAACATCAATGCTGGCGCAAAAATCCTGAAATCGTGTTTTGACCGAGCAGGGGGCAAGGGGCAGGCAGCCTTACAAAAAGCCTTCAGTTGCTACTATTCGGGCAATTTCAAATTTGGTTTCAAGAGTGATTTTAAAGGACAACCGCCTTACGTTACCAAAATCATCATGTCCGCATTAAACAATTCGCCACATCAAACCATTCAATTTTCAGGCAATCTGAAAGTGGCACATACACCATCTACCGCTAATTCCATACAAGATGGCTATGTACCACAACCAGCAGCGCAAACCAATAAGCAGCCTGAATATGATGAAAAACCTGTGATGGCTGTGATGCAGAAAAAAACACCACCACCGCCCGAATGGGACGTATTCGCCTATGCCGAATACATGGAAAAATACGGCGCAAAACCCGTATGGGAATTTTAACAAATTTGAACGGTTAAACCGTTTGAAGCCGCCCGAAAGGGCAATCAGTGCCGATATGCAAATATCGGTTTTTTTTATTTTTTAAATATAGGAAACAAAAGATGAACAAAATCTTAAATTTCATCACAAAAAAGTCCGCTCAATACATGCCTGAAATCATGGAAGCTCAAGCCAAATCTAATGCCATCATGGCAAAAAACAGCGTTCAGGCAGCCATGCATGGTTTAGCGGCAGTAGCGATGTTGGGGGCTGCACCGCTCGCATCCGCCGCAGGCTTTGAAGCAGATGCAAAAGACATGGCAAATAAGATTTATAAAGGCATTTATGGCTTTGTGGGTGTTGTAGCGTTAATTGTTGTGCTGTGGCAATGCGTTGAAGGCTGGTCAGGGCGTAAAAGTTGGATGGACATTTTAGCAACCTGCTTGTGGGTTGTGGCGGCAGCTGCTTCTGCTGCGTTGGTAACATGGCTGTGGCAAAAAGGTCAATCCATGACATTTGGTTAATCAGGAAGTCATCAGCATGAACGACATTGAAACCGAGTATCCCACATTCAACGGCTTGAACCGTCAAGCAATGATTTTTGGGGTACCGCTTATTCCATTTATGGCGTGTTTTTTCGTGCTGATGATGCTTTTCATGGTGGCAATGACTTTTCTTGGTGGAAAGTCATTATTCATCTTGTTGCTGGTTATTCCGATTTTCCTAGCATTGAGAAGCATTTCAGCCAATGACGACCAAGCCTTTAAAATTTATGGTTTAGAAATCAAATGGTTTTTGTGCCGACAACACACCGAACTGTTCAACGGCGCAACCACCATTGTTTCCACCAAATACGGGAGACAACCCAGTGATTATCAGCGATTTTTTCAGCAGCATTTTCAAAAAACTGCCCGCCCAATCGGAATTTCTACCCAAAATTTGCCAACACGTTACCAATGAAATTGTTTATTTTGAAACAGGTCATTATGGTTTCGTGATTAAAATGGAGGGGTTACCTTTTGACGGCGTGGACGACAAGCACCTGTTTTCTAGCTTTATTGGCTTGAAAAATCTGCTTTCAGCAATCGGCAAAACCTTTGGCAACCGTGCCGCCATTTGGACAACTGTACGGCGAAGCAAAGTTCAATTTAATCAGAAATATGATTTTCAGGCTGCCTTTTGCCAACAATTTGCCGACCACTATTTGCAGCGTTTTGAGCAAGAAGATTACTACGAAAACACCTTTTTCTTGACGCTTATCATCAAAAATAACAGCATGGACGCTGGGATTAAAGAATGCCAAGAGCAAATCCAAATCCTGCTCCGTGCGCTGGAAACTTACAGCCCCACCGTTTTAACCGCATACAAAAACCAAAACGATGTAGGCTTTTCCGAAGTGTATCAATTTTTTGGCAGCCTGATTAACGGCAGTGATGAAGCCATTCCCTTATCCGCAACCAATGCTTACCAAGTTATCCCTGCGGCAACGCTGCATTTTGGTTCCGACATTTGCGAAATTCGCCCTGAACATGGTCAAAGCAAGTTTGCCACCTTGTACGATTTGAAAGATTTTGGGATTAGCAAGCCAAAAATTCTCACGTCCATTTTAACCTTGCCTTGCGAGTTCACACTCACACAAAGCATGATTTTCATCAATCCCTATGACATGGTAGGGAATATGAAAAAACAAATCAATAACTTGCAATCAGTCGGCGATTTGGCACAAGAGCAAGTAGATGAATTGGAATACGGCATGGGCGGACTAACCGCAGGCGAATTGATGTTTGGCGATTATTGCGCAACTTTGGCGGTATTTGGCGACACACCGCAGGCAGCCGCCGACAACGGCGCACGGGCATATTCAGCATTTCTGAACTCGGGGGCGTATCGTTTTGCCAAATCGGGGCATTCCGCACCGTCCACCTGGTACGCACAAGTGCCAAATAGTAGTGAACGACCGCGTTCTTTTCCCAAAACTACCGAAAATTTAGCCTGTACTTTTGGCATACACAATTACAGTTACGGCAAAAAACACGGCAACCCATTGGGGGACGGCTCGGCGGTCATGCCATTACAGACGGTTTCCAAAACCTTGTTTCATTTTAACTTCCACTTTTCCAACCCGAAAGAAGACAATATCGGCGACAAAATCGCAGGGCATACGTTGATTTTGGGGGCAACGGGTACGGGTAAAACCACCTTGCAAACGTCATTGTTGGCGTTTGTAGAACGGTTTAATCCGCATTTGTTTGCGCTGGATTTGGACAGGGGCATGGAATTGTTTATCCGTGTGATTGGGGGTAATTATTTTGCGCTGGAAGCAGGCAAACCGACTGGCTTAAATCCATTCCAACTACCTGATACACCAACCAACCGCGAATTTTTGTATGAATTGGTGGGCATTTGTGGGCGCGATGAACACGGTAAACTGACCGCGCAAGAACAAAAAGACATTCAAACAGCGATTAATGCCTTGTTTGAAATGGATTTTGAATACCGCAGTTTCAGTTATCTGTTACAGAGTATTCCGCATGATGCGACCAATCCTGACAGTTTGCGTGTCCGCCTGTCTCAATGGTGCAGAAGTGAAAACGGACGTTTTGCGTGGGTTTTGGATAATGAACGCAATCTGTTCAATCCTGATGATTTTTGGCGCATTGGCTTTGATTTGTCGGATATTTTAAAAGACAAATATAAGCCGACTGAACCTGTGTTGGCGTATCTGTTCCACTTGCGTGAATTGATGTTAGATAAAGTCGCGGCGCAAAACGGTTTATTGGCGAATGTGATTGAAGAATTTTGGTACGCGCTGCGTTTTAAATTCACGGAAGAATTGATGTTGAAAATGCTCAAAACCGACCGTAAACGCGGTTCGTTTTTGATTTTGGTATCGCAATCGCCCGAAGATGCGATTAAAGCAGACATTTTTCCTGCTATTGTGCAACAAACACCAACCAAGATTTTTCTGCCCAACCCCGATGCCGAATTTACAGGCAGCTACGAGCGTTGTGGTTTGACCCTGAAAGAATATCAGGAATTGATTAAGTTATCGCTGGATAGCCGTACATTTTTGGTTAAACAATCCAAACAATCCGCCTTTGCAAAACTGGATTTATACGGCTTTAAGGACGAGATGGTTTTTCTTTCAGGCAGCAGCGATAACATTGAATTGTTGCACGAAATCATGGCAGATTATGGCGAAGACGTGAACCAATGGTACCAGCCGTTTACGAGCCGCATTCGCCACATTCGGGCAATGAAAAGCCAATCCCAATATCACACTCAAACACAAACTGATGTGTTTGAAATTGCGTGATTGCCCCATTGTGGGGCTTTTTTGTTGCCGTGAAAACGGTGTTTTTCTTTTTGATATAAGGACTTTTTATCATGAAAGCAAACATGAAAAAAATCGCAGTTTTGGTTGTTTCAGGCTGCCTGATGTTGAGCCAGCCAATCATGGCAGGTGGCATTCCTGTTTTTGACGGTGCGGCGGTTGCCCAAGCCATTCAACAAGGCATTCAAATGAAACAACAAATTGACAACCAATTAGACCAGTTGCGTGAATTGGAAAGCCAAGTCAAAGCCATGAGTGGCTTGCGCGATGTCGGTAAAGTGGCGCGTAGTGCTTTAGATACCGCAACTGGCATTGGTAGCGAATGGTCGGAGTTGTATGGTAAAGCCAAAGTTACCGCTAACATCAAAGACGACTTAAACGGTAAAAAGTATTCCCATGAAAATGTGTTGATGCAGATTTTGCAAACGCAAAAATTGAACATCAAATCATTGGAAGAAGCCCAGTCGCGCATGGACAAAATCATTGATTTGGGGCGCCAAGCGCAAAACACGCAAGACATCAAAGCGGCACAGGATTTTGCTAACCGCATTGCGATTGAACAAGGCTACATTCAAGCCATGCAAATGAAATTGGACATGGCGGAGCGTGTCGCCAAGCAGCAGGAAAAAATCCAGCAGCAGCAATATGCTCAACGGCAGGAATGTATGGCAAAACAAATCCGTAACCGCAATTATAAAGCCTGTTTATAAGCCATTTTAGCATTCAGGTAGCCTGAAAAGACGTGTTCCATTTTTTTCAGGCTGCCTGAATCAATAAGGACAAAAACATGAGTGATACTTTTTGGAAAGATACCACCGATTTTCTGCTCACAGGCATGGGAACAGATTTATTTGATAAAAGTGCCAACCTAATTACCAACATTGCACCCTTATTTTCAATGGGATTTGGCATTTATTTCATGATAATCATCTTAAACGCCTATGGGCGTGGATTTGATGGGAATGCTATTGATTTAGCGAAAAAAACGGTCGCATGGCTGATTATTATTGCTTGTGCCTTTAATGCAGCACAATATCAAAAAATTGCGAATATGGCGTATGAATTTCCCGAATGGTTAGCCAGTACCTTTAATGGTAGATTTGAAGCCAGTGCGATAGATACCGCTTGGGACAGTATTATGCAGCTTATTGAAAAACTTTTAGCAAAAGCTGCCACTCTAACAGGTTTGACTCAACTACCTGATAAAATTATGGTATTTATGGCTGCTGGTATCATTATTTTATTAGGAGGGATATTTTTTGGTATTATACTTGCCTATTATTTGGTGGCAAAAATTTCATTGGCAATGGTTTTGTTAATCGGTCCACTTTTTTTAGGCATGATGTTGTTTTCATCAACAAGACAATATGCAATGAACTGGATAAGCCAAATCTTTAATTACTCTGTAACCATATCATTTTTCACGATTTTAATGTCTTTGCAAATGAATATTTTTGACAATCATATCAAAAGTTTGGTATTAGATGATTATATGTGGAGAAGTCCATTACAGATTTTTGGTATTTTACCTGTATTTTTGTTAGTTACAATTTTACTTATCATCGTTGCGTTTAATATTCCGTCTATCGCTTCTGCTCTGACTGGTGGCGCAGGTGCTGGCGGTTTTTCTACAATGACTAATTTTGTACGCGAAGCCTTGAATGGTGGTAACAAGGAAAGTCCCGTTAACGGTCTTGGTTGGAATAAAGCAAAAGGACAATTTAATGATGCCCGTGCTAAAATATTTGGAAACCGAATAAAAAAAGGCTAATTAAGTTAGGAGTATCAACATGAATAATCAAACCATAAAACCACGCCCCCATATCAAAACCATTTTGAAAAACATTGCTTTAAATATTTGGGAAAGCATCACACAAAAATGGGACGATTTGTCGTTACTGGGTAAATGCTTGTTTATCATGTTTATTGCAATGCCCGCTACATTCATCACACTAGCGATTATTTTTGATGAAATAACCAATCCAGTGATTGAATTTATTCATATAGGCTCAGCAATATCAACATTTCTATTTATTATTGCAACATTTTTTTGGATAGCATATATGTTTGAAACACCGCAACGTAGGAGAAAATTTTATTTGATATTGATGGCAGGTTTATGGCTCGCCTTTGGATACAGTCATTTTTTTGGCGAAGACCCCGATATTCAGTATCGTTTTATGATAATGGCAGTTGTGGGCAGTGTATGGTTGATTGTCCCCTTGTTCTTATCCATGTTCCGCCCAGTTGTCTATTATCGTGATGACGATTAAAAGGAAAAAATCATGTCTAAACCATCTGATATTCTGAACGAACACAGACCACTTATTCGTGAAATTATGTTGCAATTTCGCATCAAAAATCCGCGTGTTTTTGGCTCTGTTATTCATCAAGCTGACAATGAAAACAGCGATTTAGATTTGTTGGTAGACACTTTACCTGAAACCACATTGTTTGATTTAGGTGGTTTGCAAGATGAATTGGAAACACGTTTAGGCATTCGCGTTGATGTCAAAACGCCCCTTGATTTGCCCATTCATTTCAGGCAGCAAGTTTTACAGGAAGCCCAACCATTATGAATAAACAACGCCATGAAGATTATTTAAACCACATGATTCAAGCCATTGATGATGCTTTAAGTTACATTGATGGCTTGGAATTGGCAGACTTTTTGGAAGACAAACGTACCCAACAAGCCTGTATCATGAATGTGCTGATTATTGGCGAAGCTGCCACCAAATTGATGAATGAATACCCTAATTTCGTCACCCAGCACCCACAAATTGAATGGCGCAGTATGCGTGGTATGCGAAATCGCATTGCACATGGTTATTTTGACATCAATTTGGAAGTGGTTTGGGAAACTTTGCAAACGGCTTTACCTGATTTGCAAGCCAAAATTCAAGCCATTCAAAATCAATAAACCAATCTTTTAACAGCCTTAAACTCCAGCGATTTAAGGCTGTTTCTTTTTTAAATTTAAACTTGTTTCACACCCAAAGCAGGTTTAAATTTAAAAAAGATTGACAAACCGCAACAAAACAGGCACGATACGCGGACTACTACTTTGTTCAGCGGTTCAATATCGCACCCGTCAGTTGCGGCTTTTTTACGCCTATTTTCAGGCAGCCATTTTCTATGGCGGGTTGAGAGAGCCTAATACAATACCCGAAAGGGGAATATGCTCCGCCGTCTGAACACGGTAGTTGATGCCCGCCCACCTAATTCATGGGCTTTTACTCACTAAACTGTTCAGGAGTCAGAAATGACAAATCAAAATCTCTTACCTGTGTTTGCAGGCAGCCTTTCCAACGTTGAAACTTTATTATGTGATGCGCGTAAATTGCATGAATTTTTGCAAATCGGTCGCGATTATTCCAATTGGATTAAATCACGTATTGAAGAGTATGGATTTCAGGAAAATCAGGATTACTTGATTGCTCGCCAAATCGGGCGAGCAAAAAATCAAGGACGTGGTGGACATAATAAAGTGGAATACCACATCACTTTGGACATGGCAAAAGAACTGGCAATGGTAGAGCGTAATGAACAAGGTCGTGCTGCTCGCCGTTATTTTATTGAATGCGAGAAAAAGCTACACGAGTCTTTAATAGCACAATCCCCTTTACCAACTCTACCGAAAAAACGCCGTACCAGCAAAGTATGTTTATCGATTGAACAAATGAGTGCCATCGCCTATCATGTTTATGTCGCCAGTGTGGTATTGAGCAATGTTAAAAAGGAAGTGTTACCCATTTTGGAATTATTAAATAGCCGTCATTCTGAACATTGGCATCAAATTATCCAATCTTATGAAACCACAGCAGAAGAGCATTGCCGTATGTTGTATGCTGTATTACCTCCCGATTGGTTGAGCTATCAAGATAAGCGATTAACTATCGCACAATATTTGGAAAAAGCATTTTATGCCAATGATTATCATGGCTTGGCTTTGTGAACTGCTTTCATTTTTTAGTTTTTAATTAAATTGTTAATTTTATCAACATATAAAGCCTTAAATCTCAACGATTTAAGGCTTTTTTCTTTGGAGTATTGCACCATGAAACACACATTTTTCTTGATGATTGTGTCGCTGGGTTTGGCAGCGTGTAGCCACAAACCACCGCAACCACACGGCAAATTTTTTGCCATCAATGGACACGAGACTGTATCCGCCAAGCCATTGATGGATTTAAACAATCAACCATTGGAGCTAAAACATGAGTAAAACCCTGATTATCGCCGAAAAACCCAATATGGCAAAAGAAATCGCCGCCGCTTTGGGTGTGCCACGCAGTAAAAATTACTATGAAAATAATGAATTGATTGTCAGTAACTGCATTGGGCATTTGGTGGATTTGTATGTGCCTGAATTGGAAAACAAAAATGTGCCTTTGCCGATTATCCCACGCCCATTCCAACTGAAAGCCAAAGAAAACACCCAGCAACAATATGATTTATTGGAACATCTATTGAACCGCTCGGACGTTTCTGTCGTTGTCAATGCTTGTGATGCTGAACGCGAGGGCGAGAGCATTTTTTACCGCGTTTACGAGCTTTCAGGCTGCCTGAAACCTGTTAAACGTATGTGGATTACGTCCACCACCAAAAACGGTTATGTTTCTGCATGGCAAAACCTGAAAGACGGTGCAGAAGTCCACAATCTGCACATGGCAGCCAAAAGCCGAGCGGAAGCCGATTGGCTCTTAGGCATTAACGGCAGTCGCGCCCTGTTTCATGCAGTTGGTCGCGTAATGACACCCACGCTGGCTATGGTCGTGGACGCTTACCAAGCCAATAAAAATTTCAAACCGCAAGATTATTGGGAAATTCACGGTAATTTCACGGCAAGCAGTGGTGAATTTACCGCTAAATTATTGGATAAAAACAATAAAATTGCCAAATTTGATGATTTCAATCAAGCAAAAGCGGCTTTGGTGAACACTCAGCAAATCACTGATTTTACAGTAAAAGATAATTTTACCATCAGCAAAAAATCCGCGCCGTATTTGTTCTCGGCAACCGCTTTGCAAAAACAAGCCAATAAGCAATTCAAGTTTTCGGCGGATAAAACTTTGCAAATCATGCAGAATTTGTATCAAGATTATAAATGTTTAACTTATCCACGTTCTGATTTTGACGCACTGCCCGAAGATTTCTTACCAACCATGACCGCCACTTTGAACGGTTTGGGCGCATTAAAAGAATATCAAGATATTATTTTAAATATGAAAAATCAAAACTTGATTGTGCAAAATCCACGCGTTTTTGACAACCGCCGTATTGATTCACACTATGCTATCGTGCCGACTGGTTTTATTGTGAAAAATGGTGTGGAAACGCATTTATCACAACTATCTGATTTTGAATTGAAACAGATTTTACCAGCCGATGAATACGCCATTTTCAATATGGTGGCGTTGCGGACGATGGCGGCGTTTTTTCCACCAGCTGAATACGCGGTTACAACCCGAACAGCGCAGTCAGGCGATGTGGTGTTTCAAACAACAGGCAAGGTGTTGAAAGTGTGGGGTTGGTTGTCGGTGTACGGTGGCATGGACGAAGACGAAGAAAAAGGTTTCAGGCTGCCTGAAATTCAAAATGGCGAAAGCACATCTTCCCAATCCATTGATTTAAAATCACTTAAAACCCAAGCTCCCAAATTACTCAATGACAGTTCTTTGCTCACGGCAATGGAAACCGCAGGGCGTAAATTGGACGATGCAGAGTTAAGCGACATCATGCGCGAAACAGGCGGCTTGGGAACAGCGGCTACGCGACCGCCGACCATTGCCAAACTTAAGGAAACCAAAGGCGATAAACCGCCATTTGTGGTGGTAGAAAAAAATCAGCTTATCCCCACCGAACGCGCTATTACCGTAATTGAACATTTGCGGCGACATTATCCCATGCTCGTCAATCCAATGGTGACGGCGCAATGGGAGTGGAAATTGGCGCAAATGGCAAAAGGGGAATGTGAGCGTGAGCAATTTATGGCGGAAATTGAGTGGGCGGTACGCGAATTGGTGCAGATTTTGCAAACCCACAAAATGCCATTTTTGGATTTGAGCGGCGTAAAGCAAGCCCAAACTTTTGTCTGTCCATGCTGTTCAGGCAGCCTGAAAGACAAAGGCAAATTATTGGAATGCGATTGCGGTTTCAAATTATGGAAAACTATTGCTGGCAAGACCTTAACCGATAAACAAATCCACGTCTTGATTGAAAACGGACACACGGACGAAATCAAGGGATTTGTGGGCAAATCGGGCAAGTCGTTTAACGCCAAATTGAAAATTGACCGTGAAAACAAACAAGTAAAATTTGAGTTTACTAACTGATTTTGAAAAAGGATTTTTTATGTCAAACAAAACACAAACGCAGGTACAAAGCCACCGTGCCGCTATGAAAATGGTGGACGAAGCCAAGAAATTTCATCAGTCCGACATTGAACGGACAAAAAAAGTGGCGAAAATTGCTTGGTATGTTGCAGGGGGAGCTATGGTTTTGACTGGCTTGGCAGTGGGCGCGGTGTTGGGCTTAACACCGCTTAAAACCGTGCAGCCCTTTGTTATTCGGGTAGACAACAATACTGGCGCGACCGACATTGTTACCACCATGAAGAAACAGGAAAAAAGCTATGGCGAAGTCATGGACAAGTTTTGGCTGGGGCAATATGTGCGCTATCGGGAGGGTTACGATTGGCAAACCGTACAAGATACGTTTGACGCGACCAATTTGTTGAGTTCGCCACAAGAACAAGCCCAATTCAGCCAAATCTACAAAGACAATCCGCAAGCACCCCATAAAATTTTGCGCGACACCGCAAAAGTGGTGGTTAGAGTGAATGCGATTGCCTTTGTGGGGAATATGGCGCAAGTTCGGTTTGAAAAAGCGGTTATTCCGCTCAATAAAAGCGATATGCAGCCTGAACCGCAACGCTACATTGCGACCATTGCCTACGAATACAAAAACGCTGGCATGAAAGACGAAGACCGCTTAATCAATCCTTTGGGCTTCCAAGTTACCAGCTACCGCGTGGATAAGGAGCATATTCAATGAAATTCAAATCTTATTTTTTGATGCAAACCACCGCCGCCACTTTAACTGTGGCGGCTTCTTTTTCGGCGGTTGCCGATGGGCGCATTCGTACCGAAGTGTACAGCGAAAACCGCGTTTATCCGATTTACGCGGAAATCGGCAAGGCAGCAATGGTGCAACTTGAAGCAGATGAGCGCGTTAGCGATGCAAACGCTTTGGTGGGGATTGGGCATTCCGAAGCATGGACACACGCGACACGCGGTAACAATGTCATTTTCAAGCCCAAATCCGCCAACCCTGTTACCAATATGATTATCGTGTCTAACAAACGGACGTATGCCTTTGATTTGAAAATGGCTAATCCAAGAAATCCACCAACTTACATTCTGCGTTTTGATTATCCCGACACACGCAAAGCCAAGCAAGCAGAACAACGCCAAAAACAGGCAGCCTTACGCGCCAAGCAAGACCAAGCACTCAAAACCTTGACCGATACAGGCGCGGTACATGATGTGATGTCGTCCAATCAGTTGTATTTTGGGCAAGGTAGCCAAAAACTTGCGCCCACGTCCATGTGGGATAACGGACGTTTTACCTACCTGAAATTCAACAATGGGCGTGATATGCCAGCGATTTACCGCGTGGAAGCGGACGGCTCGGAAACGCTGCTCAACACCCACCACGAAAATGACACCACCGTCATTCACGAAGTGAACGAAAAAATCATGTTGCGTTTGGGGCGTGCGGTTTTGCTGATTGAAAATCGCGGTTTCAATCCACAAGGCACGTTCAACAACACGGGTACGGACGACAATCAATCCGTACGTTTATTGAAATAAAGGGAATAAAAAATGGCATTTTTCAAGAAAAAAACCACCGAAGCCACACCCGAGACCACCGAACCGAGCTTGGCGGAAAAAATCGGCGACAGCCAAATTGAGAAAGGTATGCCCGATTTAGATAATCCACAAGGCAAGTCCAATATGGGTAAAGTGGGCTTGTTTTTGGGTTTACTGTTTGCAACGGGTTTGATTGCGGCTGGCGCGATTGTGTTTACTGGCGGCGATGAAGAAATCGCCACCACCAACAAGCCCGAAATGGACATGGTGCAAAACAACCAAAGCTATAACTTCAACCAAGACAAATCCGACATCAAAGAGCGTGAAAGTTTGGAATTGGCTGTGGCTTCGGAAGCGGTCGCTGCGTCCCAACCCGAAGCCAAACCGCAGGAAGTTCCCCCCATTCAAACGGTGGAAGCTCAACCACAAGCCCAGCCAGCACAAGAAACCCAAGTGGTGCAAATGGTGGAACGTGAACCACCGAAAGAAAAGCCCATCAATCCACGTTTATTGGGCAGTGTGCTGGTTAATTCGGGTGGTGGTTTATCGGCGGACATTGGCGCAGACAATTCAGGCAGCCTGAATACGGAAAATCAAGCCGAAAACAGCCCATTTATGGCAACATCTTCACAAACTAATTTTGCTGATGATGACGAGCGAAAACCGCAAGAAAACGCCTTTGCCAACAGCCTGAAACCTACCCAAACGCTTTCTGTTCGAGCCATGCAACGCGGCAAAATGGATTATGTGTTAGCCAAAGGTACAAACATTCTCTGCACATTGGACACGCAAATCATCACAACCCGAGCAGGTTTCACACGTTGCCTGATTACCCGAGACATTTACTCGGCAAACGGTAAGGTTTTATTGTTGGAAAAAGGCTCAAAAATCATCGGCGAGCAAACCGCCGCCATGTTGCAAGGTCAAGCGCGAGTAGGGATTTTGTGGAACGAAGTTACCACGCCAAAAGGCGTTACGGTACAGCTTGCCAGTCCTGCTGCTGGGCAACTGGGCGCGGCTGGCGTGGGCGCACGAGTAAAATACCATTTTTGGCGGCGTTTTGGTGGGGCAATCATGATTAGCTTGATTGGCGACTTGGGCGATTATTACGGCAATCGTAAAAAATCATCAAGCAATCAAAGTATTAGTTTTGAAAACTCATCTGAAACCGCGCAAGACATGGCAACCGAAGCCTTGAAAAACAGCATTAACATTCCGCCCACCGCCTATATTAATCACGGTACTTTGATTAACATCATGGTGGCGCGAGATGTGGATTTTAGCGGTGTGTATGAAGTGGTTAAACCGTATGAGATGTTTTGATTTTTAAATAATTTTCAGGCTGCTTGAATATTGGGGCAGCTTGAAAATCATTCCACGTAATGATACCGACACGAAGCAATCAAAATTTGTTCATTTTCAATTGCATAGACCAACCGATGTTCTTCATCAATCCTACGCGACCAAAAGCCTGACAAATGAAACCGTAAGGGTTCGGGTTTACCAATGCCGTCAAAAGGGTTGCGTTTGATGTCTTTAATTAATGTGTTGATGCGTTTTAATATTTTTCGGTCTGTCGTTTGCCAAAAAATATAATCGTCCCATGCATCATCAGAAAAAGTTAATCGCATTCAATCAGTTCCCGTTCCTTACCACCATTTTGACGCAATTGTTCAATAGAACGCTGCAAACGCTTGGCATTGGCTGGAGAACGCAACAAATATGCCGTTTCTTCCAAAGAACGGTAATGCGACAGCGACATCAAAACACAATCTTCATTTTTGGCGCGTGTGATTAAGACAGGCTCATGATTTTGAACGACTTCTTGCATGGTTTTAGCAAGATTTTGACGGGCTTCCGAATAAGTTAAGGTATACATTTTTTATCCTTAAATAATATTGTACAAGATATTGTACAGTATTTTTTTTAATTTGGAAACAATATGATGAATAACTCAATCCGAGCCGATGCTTCCGCGCGTAATTTGCTGGACAATCTCGGCATTACCGAACTGTTGAACCAAAGTGGCGTTACCGAAGTCATGATAAATCGCCCACAAGAATTGTTTGTGGAACGTCCAAATGGCACGGAGTGGCTGGAAATGCCCGAATTGACATTGGATAAATTGCGCCATTTAGCCAATATCTTAACCACGTTCAACCAAAAACACATCAGCGAAAAAGACCCCATTCATTCTGTTACCCTGCCTGACGGTGAACGCGGACAAATCCTAATCCCACCCTCTTGCGAAAATGGCACGATTGTGTTTTCGTTCCGCAAACCGTCCAACAGCCGCTTTTCCCTTGATGATTATGTCAAAACGAAGCGGCTGAATAATTTTGTAGATGTGGCAGAAATTAATGGCAAACAGTTTGCGGACGTGTCAGGCAGCCTGAAATTGACCCACGATGTGAAATTGCAAGATTGGGAATACAAATTATTGGAATACAAAGAAAACCGTGATTTAAATGCCTTTTTCAAATTGGCGGTAGAAAAGCATTTGAACATTTGCATGGTAGGCGGTACAGGTTCGGGCAAAACCACCTTTACCAAAGCCATTGCTGACTTGATAGACTCTAAAACGCGCATCATCACGATTGAAGATACCCACGAATTGGACTTACCCAAACACCCAAACCACGTCCACTTGTTCTACAAAGAACACATCACGGCAAAACAGATTATCGCAGCCTGTATGCGCCTGAAACCCGACCGCATTTTTTTGACCGAGCTACGCGGCGATGAAGCATGGGATTACCTTTCTGCGCTGAACACGGGACACGCTGGCGGTTTGACTTCCGTCCATGCCAACAATGCAGAATCCGTGTTTTATCGCATTGCCTAGCTTGCGAAAGAATCCGCGACAGGTCGCACGATGGACTATGATTTTATTTTGAATACCGTCCGTTCTACCATTGATGTTGTTTGCTTTTTCAACCGAACCTATATGACTGAACTGTATTACAACCCAGTCGCCAAATTTAAGGCATTAAGTGGACGCTCGTAAAATTATCCAGTAAAATCATTTATCAATCTACCCTAAAAAGGACAATAAAATGAGTGCCGTTTTAACCCTAGACCCCAAAATCTATGAATTTGACACCCAAAATGCAGCCGATGAATATACAGAATGGCTGAATAATGAAGTTCGCAAAGCACGTTTGTCGCCCATTATCAGCGAAGAACAGGCAATGAACCGTTTAGATGCCAACCGAGCAAAATTATTGGAGCGCATCAAAAATGCAGATTAACTGGTCTGAACAAGCCTTATCCGAAGTAGAAAATATCGTGAATTACATTGCTGAACACAATGTGGTTGCTGCTTTGGAAATGGACGATTTAATCCGCAACTCGGTTATGATTTTAAAACAAATGCCACGCGCAGGGCGTTATGGTCGTGTTGCCAATACACGAGAACTGGTTATCCACCGCAATTACATTGTGATTTATGAAATCGGTTTGGACAGCATTACCATTTTGAATGTGAAACACGCCAGTCAAAAATACCCCTAATCAACATTCTTTGATCCAACAGGCAGCCTGAAACCTTTGCAAAACCCCAAAAAATCCGCTAAATTTCTGTTACCAAGAATTTAGAGGATTTTTCCATGTCCAGCTTTTTCTATCACACCGCCCAAACCCTACTTAACCAATACACAGACCGTTTTCCATTACTTAAAATCACCCAACTTCTGGATTGGCAAGCCATTGAACAAACGCTCGCCAACCATAAAGTAAACTATGTACGCAACAACGGCGGTCGTCCTGCCTATCCGTTACTCCCCATGTTCCGCGCCATTTTGCTCGGACAATGGCACAGTTTGTCTGACCCAGAATTGGAACGCAGTTTGGTTACGCGTTTAGATTTCATCATTTTTTGCCAATTTCCAGATGAAATGAATCTACCCGACCACAGCACACTCAACCGCTTTCGTAATTGGTTGATTAAAGAAGGTTTGGCAGACGAACTTTATCAACAAATCAACCAACAACTGGCCCACAATCAACTCAAAGTAGAAAAAGCGCAAACGGCGATTGTGGACGCGACCATTATTCAAACTGCAGGTGGAAAACTTAAAAAATCCATTGAAATCAATGAGAACGAAGAAGTGATCCAAACCCCCGCCAGTAAAGACAAAGACGCAAGATGGACAATCAAAAGCAAGCATTGGTATTTGGGCTACAAACTTCATGCACGTACCGATGAAGAGGGGTTTCACGTTACGCTAGCGAATGCATCTGATGTGAACAATTTAGAAACCGTGTTGGACAAGGTTGAACAGGGTGTCAAAGTGTACGCGGATAAAGGTTACGACAGTCAATCCAATCGCGAATTTTTGGATAAAAATCAATTAGTAGACGGTATTATGCGTAAAGCACATCGCAAGAAACCTTTGATGCGTGAAGATATTGAGCGCAATAAGGAGTTGGCGAAAATCCGTTATCGTGTAGAACAGAGTTTTGCCATTTTGCATCGCATATTTAGATGTAAGCGTGCGAGTTATTTTGGGCTAGAAAAGGTCAAAGGGCAAATGGGTTTGAAAGTGATTTGTTTGAATTTGCTCAAAGCGGCAAACAAGTTAAGGCTTGTTGCGCCGATTGCTGCCTGAAAGGGCATAAGGCAGCCTGAAAATGGGCTGTTATAGTGAGATTGGTGTGATTATTTTGCTTGATTTTGTTGTGTTTGTGTTGAAATAGTGAAAACCTCAAAACAAATGAATTGTTTTGGGGTTTTGCAAAGGTTTCAGGCTGCCTGTCCATTGCCCCCTGCTCGGTCAAAACACGATTTCAGGATTTTTGCGCCAGCATTGATGTTTTTGCATGGCTCAAACACGGTTTCATAATTCAATCCGTAAGCTGCTAAGTTATAACGATTTACTTGCATTAAACCCATACTAAAATTTTTGCCTTGTGCGTGAAGTGATTTGGCGGTAGCGACCGCTTCGGCGAGTGTGCGCGGCTGGCGTTTCAGGCTGCCTCTAACAACGCCAATAGCGTAGGGATTAAAACCGCTTTCCACACGCGCTACTGCTTGTAAAGTATTGGGGTGTACCGCATTGGTGCATTGTGCCGCCAAATCGTTGAAACGTGGTTGGGTCATGCCTACGGTGTTTATTTGGTGTGAGGGCGCGGCGAGCGTGGGCAGAGCCGTTGTCATTGCTGCGCCGATTATCAAAAAATGGGCTAATTTCATTCACATTCCTTTTGTTAAGACGAAAAAACACACTTAAAAAAGCGAGTGAACGCGGTTTTAAGTGTGTTTTCTTGTGTGTCCAAATTGTGCCAGTTTGTGATATATTTGTGGCTGTATGTGATGGTGTGTACAGACATCACTTTTAGAAAAAATATGTTAAATCAATAAATTGAATTTTGTGGATTTTGCTTTTTACGGACTTTTAATCCGCAGGCCGCTGGTTCGAGCCCAGCTCGGGGAGCCAAATTTAAACCGTCTAAACAATCGTTTAGGCGGTTTTCTTTTTGTAGCTTGTTTGGGATTGTGTCCATTTTGTGCCCAAAATATCTGCGTGGCTTTTGATTTGTAAAAAAGTAAATTAAACACCATTCAACACCTTTAGATTTTAGACGCAAAAAAAAGCAGCCTAAAAAAGCTGCTTTTTCTGAGTTTGGTGCGGATGGAGAGACTCGAACTCTCACGCATTGCTGCGCTGGAACCTAAATCCAGTGCGTCTACCAATTTCGCCACATCCGCGTGAACTGGACATTATACATCATTTTGGTTAATTGACAAGATTCGCGCCAGTCCCATCACATCAAGCAATAATGTATGCAAACGAACACAGGTTCTAAGATTTTGTAAAGGTCAGGCAGCCTGAAACCTTTATGAATTCGGGAACATACCTTTCATGCCTTTTGCCATACGCATTAATTTTGCCATGTTTTTGCCACTAAACATTTTCATCATTTGTTGTGATTGTTCAAATTGCTTAAGCATCTTATTCACATCTTGAATGGTAACGCCAGCACCTGCTGCAATGCGGCGTTTACGACTGGCTTTGAGTAAAGCTGGGTTAGCGCGTTCTTTAGGGGTCATGGAATTGATGATGGCTTCAACATGTCTCATGGCTTTTTCGGCTGTGCCTTCGGGGATTTTTTTGGAAATCTCGCCCAATTCTCCTGGCATTTTAGACAGTAAATTCTCAAATCCCCCCATATTGCGCATTTGCTGAATTTGTGCTTTAAAGTCATTTAAATCAAAACCTTTGCCGCGATGCAATTTTTGCGCCATTTCTTTGGCAATGTCTTCGTCAATGCCTTTTTGTACGTCTTCCAACAACGTCATTACATCGCCCATACCCAAAATGCGACTGGCAATGCGGTCGGGATAAAACGGCTCTAAACCATTGATTTTTTCGCCAACACCAATAAATTTAATTGGTTTTCCTGTGATTTGGCGTACCGATAATGCCGCACCACCACGCGCGTCGCCGTCCATTTTGGTCAGTACTACGCCTGTGAGTGGCAAGGTTTCGTTAAATGCTTGCGCCGTGTTTACAGCATCTTGCCCCAACATCGCATCAATGACGAATAAAGTTTCAATCGGATTAATTGCGCTGTGAATGGCACGAATTTCAATCATCATTTCAATATCAATCGCCAAACGTCCAGCCGTATCCACCATCAATACATCATAAAAATGTTTTTTGGCATAATTTTGGGCATCACGCACGATTTGTACAGGTTGTTGCGTGGTGTTTGATGGGAAGAAATCCACGCCCACTTGTTCTGCTAATAATTTTAATTGCTCAATAGCCGCTGGACGATACACGTCCGCTGATACCACTAAAATTTTCTTTTTCTTATCTTGGTCTTTGATTAATTTGGCTAATTTCCCTACAGTTGTGGTTTTACCTGCACCTTGCAAACCTGCCATCAAAATGGTGGCGGGGGGCGTAGTGCTTAGATTCAAACTGGTGTTTTCTTTGCCCATCAAGTCAATCAGGGCTTGATTAACGATACCGAAAAATGCTTGGTCGGGTGTGAGATTGTCGGCAATTTCGTGTCCGAGCGCACGTTCTTTGACTGAATTGACAAAATCTTTCACGATGGGCAATGCGACATCGGCTTCTAACAAAGCCAAACGCACTTCGCGCAGAGCCTCCTTAATATTGTCTTCGGTTAATTTGGACTGACCGCGAATGTCTTTGAAAATTTTGCTGAAGCGTTTGGTTAAATTATCTAACATGGTTGTTCTTTCTTTTCAGGCTGCCTGAAAAAAATCATCAAAAAATTAAAAATAGCCAATATTTTAACACAAGCCTTTTATTTGATGAAAAATTCAGACAGCCTGAACATTATTGCACTACGCTTTCATATGTGGCTAATTCGCGTTCGTTAAATTGTACCACATCGGCAATAACCAATTTTTCAATGGCACGCCCGATTTGTGCCATCAAATCGGTGTCGGGTTTGCCATTTTTTTCAGGAAGCCAACACGTTAAATTGTGTGATTTTGAAGCGCGTAATTTGTAGCCATAATCAAATCGCCCAGCTAATGATTTTCGTAAACTTGCAGCTAAATACAGCATTGCGTGTTTATTGAATGAGTTGTTTTCATCATTCCAATAAACGCCAACATCATCAGATGCACCAAATTCATAATTGCGATAAAACACATTACCGAAAATATCAATTGTAATGGCATTTTTTGGAAAACGTGTAACTGCATTTCCAATTGAACCGACTACGCCTGTTTGTGTTGTACCCGACATCACAAAATTCAGGTTGCCTGAAATTTGTTCGGCTTTGGTGACACGTTCGCCTTGTTGAATATTTTTAAATAAATCTTTTATCGTAAATTCTTTCAGGCTGCCTGAAAGTAAATTCAGTGCGTTTTCTTCATCTTTACTTAGGTTTACATCGGTTAGGTTTGACAATTTCAAAAAAGCGCGAAGTTGCCGAACAATGCGTTCCATATAGTCAAAGGCGATTTTGCCGTTTTTATAGGGAATATTTATGACGGTACTTTGTAAGTTTTTTACATTAAACATACTTGCACCCCAGCTAAATAATGAAAAAGCAATACGCAATGCTGTAATTAAATATTGCGCTCTTTCACGGTTCAGGCTGCCTGAACGCAATGAAAATACTTTGATTTTATCTCCTGTGAAATAAGGTTCACGTTGATAAAACATGGTAGCAGTATCTTGCCCAAAACTGATGGTGTTCCCATTGTTTAAATATTGTTTATCTTCGGTAATATAGCCACGAATACCGTTATTACTTTCTCCACGTGCCACATAAGGATATTGACCACCAAATTGAATTTTATTGGCATCAAATCTGCGTTTTGGGGTTTCAATTTTAAAAATTTCACCTACAAATTTTTCTTCAAAACTTCCGCCGTCTGCCAAAAATGTCTGTTCCATTTCTGCCAAACGGCTTGCTACTTTCCCGATTTATCGTCTTCTTTTGCCAATAGTTGCGCTACTTCCCATGCTAAATAATCCGAAACGGTTTTTTTGAAATCGGCTAATGTAGGTTTGGCATCAATTTTTTTGTGCTGCGCGAAATTCCAATCTGCACCGAATTTGTCGCCCTCTAGCGCGATGGTGTCTTCTACATATTCATTTTGGCCAAATAGTTTCAGGCTGCCTGAACCGAATTTCACTAAATCTACCAATTCTTCGTAGCGTTCTTCTGCGTGGTCAATGTTTTGTAAATTGCTGCTGGCTTTGGCTTTTTTTCGGTTGCTGCGTTTGTAGCCGTCATTTTGAAAATCAATGAATTTCACGGGAAATTTGGCTTCGTGTGGTTCGCCAATTTTAAACACATAAATCGCAGTCTGAACGCTGGATTTGCCGATAAATAAATCGTTGGGCATTTTGATGGAAGCCAAAAGCGTGTGTTTTTGCAAAATGCGTTGATTAAACTCTTTGGCTTTGCCACTGCCTGCAGAATCTTGAATGATGATAGACGCATAGCCTTTGTGCATCATATTTAAGGCTTTTTCTACGAAAATCATGCCATTGCCTTGTGCGGAATAGGGCGGATTGAGCAAGAAAACATCGGCTGGAAAATTTTGATTTTCTTTGCCGTAACCGTATTTGCCGTTGAAATTGGTTAAGCTGTTTTCTTGCAAAATGTTGCTTGAACCATCGCCCATTAAAATCATATTCAAAACGGCGAGCATATAAATTTCAGGCAGCACTTCAATACCTAAAATTTGTTCGGCTTTGATTTGATTTTCTTTTTGGCGCAATTCATCGGGGCTGTTGATGCTGGTTTTGGCATCTTGCAACATCAAATTCATGCCTGCAACCAATAATCCGCCCGAACCTGTGGCAAAGTCCCAAACATAGCTGTTTTTGTTGACACGAGCCAATTTAACGCCATTCTCAACTCTATCTAATTAAGATATGGCAATTGAATAAAAAGGGGCATAACCCCACTCTTAAAGATACCCGTCAAGATAATCCGAAAGAGAGACAGTTATGCCCCAAGACGAATTTATCATTAAAACGTATCTAATGGTAGATGCTTTATACAATCAGCTCGTTCAAAAACCATTAAGACAAGGTGGCTTTGCACCCAAACTTTCAGATTGTGAACTGATTTGTATGGAAATTGTTGGCGAATTTCTCGGTATGGATACCGATAAAAAAATTTGGCAATATTTCAAACAACATTGGCAAAATTGGTTTCCCAATTTAGGCTCTTACCCTAATTTTGCCAAACAATGTGCCAATTTGTATTGGGTTAAACAACAAATGCATCAAAAAATCACTGCAAATTGGTGTGAGCAAGCAGAGTATTATGCAGATGCCTTTCCTATTGCAGTCTGTAAATTTGCCCGAGCTAAACGCCATCAAAATTTTCGTGCATATGCGACGTTCGGTTATTGCGCTTCCAAAAAAGAGACCTATTATGGTTTTAAAGGTCATCTTTTGATTACTCGCTCAGGTATGATTAAAGCCTTTACTTTTACAGCTGCCAATGTTGATGAACGGCAGGTATTACCTGAACTTTTAGAAGGCAAAACAGGATTTGTTGGTGCGGACAAAGGGTATTTAAGTTCTGAATTAAAAGATGAAATGAAACAAAGCCATATTAATTTACAAACACCTTATCGTAGCAATATGAAAGATGACAGAAGTCCTCAATTTCTCAAATGGCTAAAAAATAGCCGCCGTATGATTGAAACAGTTATTGGTCAATTAACAGAGAGATTTAACATGGAAATAGTTCGTACAAAAAATCTGTTTCACCAATCTAACCGTTTTATTCGGAAAATTTTATCGCATAATTTTTGCTGTTTACTGAATCAACAAATTCAACACCCAATTACTCAATTTGCTGGGTTAATTGGGTGTTGAGAATGGCGTCAATTTAGCCATGAGGTAGGCAACGTAGCGCGGTGTTAGAACTACATCATTTTGGTCATCGCCCGCAAATGACAGCCAGCGAAACATAATGTTGAAGAGTTTGCCTGTGAAATCTGTGTCTAAACCGACTTTGTAGAAGTAGCCCAAATCGTCGACAGTTTCCATAAAAATTTCTTTGAGTAGCGATTGTCCGTTTTTGGGTTTGGATAAATTTTCGTCTTTAATTGTTATGGAAAGGCTGTTGAGAATTTGTTCTTGTTTGCGTTTGGGTAAGCCTTTTGCATTCAGAAACGATTTGATTTTTTTGAAAATAACATCGCCGTCTGTGTAATCTTCTTCGGTGCTGCTGGGTAAATCTTTGGCTTCAAGTGGCTGTACTTTACCTGCTACGCCCAAGTTTGCCATGATGCTGGCAGAAACCAAGTGAATGCGCGACAGTGCGCTTAAATTTTCTTGTTTGTTGTATAGACGTTCGTTAATTTTGGTTAGTGCGTCTTCAATGCGGTTTTCGCGGTCTTTGTGGATTTTGTCAATTTCGGCTGGTGTGAGTTTCAGCTCTTTGACTTGTTGAATAAATTTTTGAAAATTTTCGGGTTTTAAAAATGATAAATCAGAAAATTCACCAATTTTTTGCCCTACGCCATAGTTGCTTTTGCTGACGAAATACACGCCGATTTGTGTTTTCAGGCTGCCTGAAACATCAAGTGAGCCTGTTACGCCAATGGCGATGATATCGGTGTAGCTGGTAAATTCTAATAAGGCATTGGCGTAATGCACCGCGCCATTGACGGCATAGGTGTTGATGTTTTTGTGGTTGGGGGAATTGTCTTTTTTGTTGAAATTGTCGGGGTGTCCGTCTGAATTGAGTTTGACGAGTTTATCTGCGTAGCCTTTATATTCAATCATAATTGGGTAGTAATTGAGCGCATCGTCTTGCAATAATAATTTGCAGTCCACGCGATTACCGCCTGTTCCGCCTGATTTGGATAAAGCGCGAGTCAGGGCATTTTCTATTTCTTCATTAACGGTTTGTTGTTCTAGGAAATAGGGTAGGTTGTATGATGTAAGTTGTTGATTAATTTGATTGGCGATTTGTGGTTCTACGGATTGGGATTTGGACATTTGGTTTTCCTTTTGAAATAGGTTTCAGGCTGCCTGAAAAAAATTAAGCCATATTTTAAGGGATTTTCCAGTTGTCAGGTTGAAGCCTTTGCAAAACCTTCAAAAACGAAAATTTGATAATTTTATCTAATTGACATATTAGATTTTAATTTATGTTTATCAATTAGGTAGGCAAAAAAAACCCCTTGTAAATGAACAAGGGGCAGAAAAGGAACACAAACCACTACCTGACATTACACAACCATACTGATTGCTTGCTGATGTGTAAAACTGGTATGTGCGTATATTACTGCAAATAGAAATTATTTGCAAATAGAAATCAATATTATTTCGGATGATTTTATTAAAATTATGATTTTAAATAAAATTAATTTGATAAAAATGTATTGTCTGTTTTAAGCTATGATTAAAACCTTAGAGCAACACGTAAAGCAAGAAAAAGCCCAAACGTTAATTTTACCGTTTGGGCTTTGAATTTGGTGGCTAGAGGCGGGATCGAACCGCCGACACACGGATTTTCAATCCGTTGCTCTACCGACTGAGCTATCTGGCCAAGAAAGCGCGTATTAAATCATGCACTGGCAAAGTTGGCAAGTGTTATTTTGAAGAAGTAGATTAGAACTGTTGTTTTATCAGTTAATTTTTTTCAGGCAGCCTGAAAAAAGTGTCGCGGTAATGTTTCAATTCTTCAATGCTTTCCACAATGTCATCTAAAGCTTTGTGTGAACCTTTTTTGACGACGCCTTTATACACCGCAGGCGACCAACGCCGCGCTAATTCTTTAATCGTGGAGACATCTAAATTACGATAATGAAAATAGTTTTCTAATTTCGGCATATGGCGAACCATAAAGCGGCGGTCTTGATGAATGGTATTGCCACACATGGGCGTGGCTTTTTCAGGCAGCCATGTTTGCATAAATTGCAGTAATTCGGTTTCCACTTGTGTTTCGGTGTAAGTTGATGATTTTACGCGCTCAACCAAACCTGTGCGCGTGTGGGTATCGGTGTTCCACTTGTCCATGTTGTTCAAAATTTCATCGCTTTGATGAATGGCATAAACTTCAGATTGCGCCAATACGTTTAAATTGCTGTCGGTGATTATCATCGCGATTTCTATGATTTTGTCGCTGTCGGGATTCAAACCCGTCATTTCCATATCTAGCCAGCAAAGGTTGTTTTGATTTTTCATAAAATGTCTTTCTTGTGTTGTGAAATTGGGTTTTCAGGCTGTCTGAAAATGGAACTTATTCAATTTGATTCAAAAATTCGGCAGGGACAGACTCGGTTAACCAAACTTGGTTATCGCTTAAATAATATCGTGAAACCAACTGTTACAAACAATAATTATATAAAAATTTTTTTCAGGCTGCCTGCATTATTTTCTTAGAACAAATATTTTAGAACCTGTGTTCACAGCCAAACGTGATGTCTTTTTGCCCCATTTGGCACGTCTGCTGTGTTGAATTTCACGCCAATAGGAACGCTATTGGCGTGAAATTCGCCTGGCGTTCGTCCCAACTGGGACAAAAATCCATTTTACGTTGGCTATGAATACAGGTTCTTAGAAATAAGCTAAAATATTCGTTCGTGCCTATGGACATTGCGACCATTTGGTTTTTGCGGTTATTCACACTGTGTGGATACGAATTTTTCAATTAGGAAACAATATGACTCATTTATCCCCAGTCGCATTACGCCGACATACTCAACTCGTCTCTCATGCAACCGCGCAATATTGGCGTAAATGTGAAGTGGAGAATTTATTTGAATTACCATTTTTGGATTTGGTTTTTCAGGCTGCCAGTGTTCATCGTCAGCATTTTGATGCCAATAAAATTCAATTGTCCACATTATTATCTATTAAAACAGGTGGTTGCCCTGAAGATTGTGAATATTGTCCACAATCGGCTCATTATCACACAAATGTAGAAAAATCCGAACTTTTAAATGTGCAATCCGTTGTGGAAAAAGCCAAAATTGCGAAACAACGTGGCGCGAGTCGTTTTTGTATGGGTGCTGCTTGGCGTGGCCCTAAGCCACAAGATGTGGAGCAAGTAACGGAAATTATTCAAGCCGTTAAAGATTTGGGATTGGAAACGTGTGGCACTTTTGGTTTGCTGGAAACGGGTATGGCCGAAGCATTCAAGCAAGCGGGTTTGGATTATTATAATCATAATTTGGACACCGACCCTGACCGCTACAATGATATTATTCACACGCGCCGCCATGAAGACCGCATGGACACGTTGGGCAAAGTGCGTCAGGCAGGTTTAAAAGTGTGTTGTGGTGGTATTGTGGGCATGAATGAAACGCGTGCCGAACGCGCTGGTTTGATTGCCAGTTTGGCGAATTTAGATCCGCAGCCTGAAAGTGTACCGATTAATCAATTAATTAGAACCGCAGGAACACCTTTGGAAAAGGCTGAGGATTTGGATTGGACAGAATTTGTGCGTACTATTGCGGTGGCGCGGATTACGATGCCAACCAGTTTTGTCCGATTGAGTGCAGGGCGAACAGAGATGCCAGAATCGGTGCAAGCAATGTGTTTTTTAGCGGGGGCAAATTCCATTTTTTATGGTGAGACCTTGTTGACGGCGGATAATCCAGCTGAAGACAGCGACAAAATGTTGATGATGAAATTAAATTTATCGCATTATTAATTTAGGGAGATGGATTGATGCTGTTTTTAGTTTTGAGTATTGTGTGCAGTGTGTCGGTTTCGGTGTTGATGAAATTGGCACGTAAACATCAAATTGATGTGTCGCAAGCGGTGGCGGTAAATTATTGGGTGGCGATTGCGTGGACATTGCTGGTGTTGCGACCAAAGTTTGATAATCAATTATTAGTCGATCACATGGGGATTTTTGGGGTACTGGGGGTCTTGATGCCTGTGGGATTTTTGGTGTTGGGGCGTGCTGTGGCGGAGGCGGGGATTGTCAAAACCGATGCAGCGCAACGTTTATCATTATTTTTGCCAGTGTTGGCGGCATTTACGATTTTTGGTGAGGTGATTAAGCTGCAAAATATATTGGGCTTAATTTTGGCATTTTCAGCGTTGGCGTGTTTGCTGTACAAACCAAATAGGCAGCCTGAAAAGCCTACTCATCAATGGAATTCGCACACGATGTGGATATTGTTGTGGGTGTGGTTGACGTATGGTACGGTGGATATTTTGTTCAAACAACTTGCCAAGATGGGCGCGAAAACGGTAAGTATTAACTTATTGATTACATTTAGTATAGCGGCGATTATAATGTTTATTTATTTATTAATGAAAAAAACGCGCTGGGATAAAATCAGCCTATTAAGTGGTTTATTATTAGGCAGCCTGAATTTTGGTAACATTATATTTTATATTTACGCACACATGGCATTTCAAGAGAATCCGACTACAGTATTTGCGGGCATGAATATGGGCGTGATTGCGCTGGGGACATTGGTTGGTGCATGGTATTTTAAAGAAAAAATCTCGCGATTAAATGCGGTGGGAATTGGGCTAGCATTGATGGCGGTATTGATGTTGAGTTATGGTAATTTATTGTTTTTATAGTTGATTATCTTTCAGGTAGCCTGAAAAGCAAATTACCCAAATATCAGATGATATTTGGGTAATGAATTTGGTGGTCAGAGGCAGGATCGAACTGCCGACACACGGATTTTCAATCCGTTGCTCTACCGACTGAGCTATCCGACCAAATAAGACTAGAATTAAAACAGAAAATAAGTTAGTATGCAAGGCTTATTAATGTGTTTTTAAATAGATGGCTGTTGTAGCAAAACAAATATTTTTGTGTGTTGTTAACTTTGGGTATTTCTCAATTAATTAATTTAACCAAAGTACAGCACAATCATCGCAAAAAGTGTTAAAATGCTGCCAATAAATTTATACATTTTATAACACTGGTTATTTAGCAAATCGTGGCTGGGAGACATTATGTTTGAAAACCCAATAATATTGGTTGTCATTGTTGTAGCCATTGCTTTATTGGCGGGTGCTTTTTTTATTCAAAAAAACAAGCAATCGGGCAATGGTGGTCGTGGACGTTCTTCATCAGGACGGGGCAGAGATGTTGAAGATGACGATGACGATGAAGAAGAGGATGATGACGATGAAGAGGACGGTGCGGAAGATGAACATTGGGGTTCGAGTGGAACAACCGCCAATAGTAGGGTAGACGATACCAAAGTTTCTGTGCAAGAAGTTGACCCACTTAATGAGTTCAATGTCTATAAACAATTTGGTTACTATGAGAAAGCAGCAGAATCTTTATCGGTGTATATGAAAAATTATCCTGATAAAGTAACGCCAAAATTGGTAGGGGCTAATGACATTTTAGCTATAATTTCAACCAAATCAAAGCACAAGCTAATGATACAGTACTTTCATAATTACGTTTTAATTTATCGTACCGTGTTGCCAGCGCACGAAAATGCTTTAATCGCGCAAAAGCGTTTTCTACCAAGTGCCTGATTTTATATAAATACCAATCTGTGCCCACATTAAGATGTTCTCTATTTTTCTTATATGGAATATTGGCTTTACTTTGTTTAGACTGAATTAACCGACGAAAAGTATCACTGTCAAAACCCCTATCAGCACACACGGTTTCATTATCACTTAAATCCAATTGTGCCAATAAATCAGGCGCAACAACAATATCATTTACATTACCAGCTGTAATGATAAATTCAATTGGATTACCACAAGCATCAACCGCTAAATGAATTTTAGACGTATGACCACCGATACTCTTACCAACAGCTTGATGCGTAATGGATTGTTTACCCATACCGTGTTGATGAACGCGGATATGGCTACCGTCCATAAAGACCCATTCCATATCGGGTGTATCTACCAAATGTTTGAATAATCGGGTAAAAATACCGCGTTTAGACCAGCGATTGAAACTTTGGTAAAGGCTGTTTGCTTTACCAAAATAACTAGGTATATCAGCCCATTGGCAGCCTGTACGTAAGCGAAATAGGATACCTTCTACTGTTTTGCGTAAATTTTTCTTGCGATAAATGCCAAGCTGTTTCAAAATAGGCAACAGTCTTGACCATGTTTCATTTGTAAGCGTGTTTCGGGACATGGCAAAGGTTTGGGATGGTTGCGTGGAAACAATATCTTAAATCCTTTGCCTCTTTTTTTGAATTGTCATTAGCCCCTAGCAGAATTGTTGAATTTATGGTTGGAATCTAAAAAAGTAGATCAATTATCTGATTCTTTGACACAGTACAAAAGTGCTTTTCCAAATGAAATTTTGGCAGATTACATCAAAAAAGGTTTGGCACTAGATGAAAATCATTTGGGTTTGCGTGTTTTGGCAGAGAGCTGTTTGGGTTGGGGTGTGAAAAAAACCGCTCAAGAAATCGGCGAAAAAACCGAAGCACCTGTGTCATCTTCTGCTTCAGAACGCCCTAAAACACTGGGCAAGAAAAAAGAATCTGCGCAAGTGTCAAAATCTGCATCACGCAAACCGTTGGTTGTGGGTGAAGCAGCTTTGGGCAAAATCAGTAGTGAAGAGCAAGGTGCTGTGTTATCGTTTATGGAACCTGAGCAAAGTGTAAAATTGCTAAAAGGTTCTTTGACTTATGATTTAGCAACTAAATTTCTGAATAAGGCCATTCGCACTTCAGCTAAGCCAGCTGCATTGTTAATTGATGCATTGACATTAGATTTTAAAGCAAAAAATGTTGATAGCTTTGCTGAACATTTGTGGCATTTGTATCATAATTTAGGGCAAAGTGGTCGCCAAGTTAAAGAGCGTATGTTGGGTTTAGGCTACACATTGGGTGAACATCCTGTGTTTGAGAGTTTAGAAGCGCAACCAACTGATGCAGCAGCTTTACGAGAGATTGGGATTCAACATGGTTTCTTGGATTTGGGTGCGAGTCAGAAAAAAGCACGCCATCGTGATTTGGTCACTGAAGTTACTGATTTGGATACAGAGGCGAAAACACCTGCAGAACGCGCTTTGAAAGAAGCAGAATCGCTGTTGATGTATGGTCAATTAGACCAATCTTTGGATTTATTGGAGCGTGCCATTAAAGCATATCCGCAAGAATCTCAATTGTATGTTGCTTTGTTCGATTTATACGAACGAGCAGAAGAGTGGGAGCGTTTGGAAAAATTATTGCAAGATTTGCGTACACAAATCCAAACCTTACCTGAGGAAGTGGTGTTGGCAATGAGCCAATTACTGCAACGTTTTAATAATGGCTCATTTGGACACTAAACGATGAATAATAATATTCCACAAGTTAAAACGGTTAAGCTCATGTTTGTTGCGATGGATGAGCAACAACAAGCAATGTTTAAAATGGCTTTTAAAATGCATAGCACCACAAATTACCAAGTAATTGGTGCTGATGCGGTTGATGAGCGTCCAGAAATGGTTATTGTTGATGCAGATGGACCAACTGGCGTGGCTGCTTGGCAGCGTGCGAAAGCCGATTATCCTAAAAGTGTGGTTGTCTATTTTTCCAAAAATACACCTACTTTGACTGCACCATATTTATCAAAACCCATTAAATTTGACACATTGTTTTTGAGTTTGCGTAATTTATTGCAGGGCAACGGTGTTTGGGTATCGCATCCAGCGGTACAATCACGTTCTTCCGCACCATTATCATCGCCTACCGCAACATCAATAGCGAATAACAGTGGCTTAACTGCACAGCATAATGTGTCCAGTACCCAAAAAAATGTACATCCACCGCGTGCCGCAGAGGTAACCATTCCGCGTTTTGATCCACGCAGTGGTTTGTTAGGGCGATTCCGTGAATTGTTGAATCATAATAAAGATACTGTTATTGTGTATAATGATAAGCCTGTATTGGCTGTTTTCCCAGCTGTACAAAGGGTGTGGGTGCCTGATTCTAAATTGTTAAAAGAATTATGCCACCAAGGGCAGCCTAATATTAAAGTAAAAATTATCTCCGAGGGCAGTCAAATTCAGGAACGTGCCAATGCAACGGTGGTATCGTGTATGTGGCAAGTTGCTGTGTGGACAGCAAATGGGCGTTTGGTACACCCATTAAATCCAAATACAGTTTTTCGCTTGAAATATTGGCCAAATTTAACGCGTTTAGCACCGCTGCCTGAATCCATGCGATTGTCAGCATTTTTAACAAAAACTTCAGTTAGTTTGAATATGTTGTACAAAATGATGCCTTTGGATATGGCGGATATTTTGAATTATATCGCAGCAACTTATTTGACTGATTATTTAACAATTACTCAACAAGTGGCGGAAGCTTCTACCGCGTCGTCTGCTCAAACAACGATGAAAGTGGAAACACGTACCGAAGCCAATAATAGTCATGGCGTAGAAGTTAATTCAAAACCAGCAGAAGCACCGAAAAAAGAAAGCTTACTTGGTCGCTTGATGAGAAAATTACTTAACAAATAACAAAAAGGCACAGAATCATGTTGGTAGAAAATAAGATTATTTTTACAGGGCCAGTAGGCGTAGGTAAAACAACAGCTATTGCCGCTTTATCAGATGACCCACCTATTCAGACTGATGCCAGTGCATCAGACATGACGGCTGTCCGAAAAGGTTATACAACTGTAGCAATGGACTATGGTTTGATTCAATTAGACGAAAACACTAAAGTGCATTTGTATGGTACACCAGGACAAGAACGCTTTGATTTTATGTGGGATATTTTAAGTCAAGGTAGTATGGGGTTGATTCTTTTGCTGGATAATACTCGCGCTAATCCTTTGAAAGACTTGAAATTCTTCTTAGATTCATTTGCGGACTTGTTGAAAACCGCGCCAGTTGTGATTGGTGTTACAAAAATGGATATTCGTGCTGTGCCTGGTATTGATGTTTATCAAAAATATTTGTCACAACACGGTTTGGTTGCTCCTATTTTTGAAGTAGATGCGCGTAACGAAGAAGATGTAAAACAATTGGTTACCGCAATGTTGTTCCAAATTGACCCAGGTTTAGAGGTATAACAAATGGAATCCAGTCTGTCTTTACAAACTAATTTATATGCACGTATCACACCTGCTGGCGCATTTTATGCAGTGGCTAATAAATCGGAAAGTGCCAGCCGTACTTTGTTGTCCAATATTTTGCAATCTTCAGGTAGCGAAATTTTAACCACTGAGAAATTGTTGCAATGGGCTGAAACGACTGATACTTCTGCTGCATTGAATTTACTTTATCGTTTACAGCGCTTGGAGTTCTTGTACGGTGAAGATACTCCTGCGCAATTACCACCACCTAGTGATAATGCATTGGCAAAGTTATTGCCACATTTGTCAGACAGTAAAAAAGCTTTGCTGATTGACCAAGATGGTTTTTATTTTGCGAATGCAGGCTTCAATCACGAAGCTGCAGAAGAAGTGGCCGTGTTGGCAAATGAAGCCATTCGCTTATCTGAACGCCATGCTTTATTGATTAAAAATAATTTGAATATTTATCAGAATGCTTGGGGCTTGTGTGATCCAACTGGACAAAGTGAACTCACGTTCTTCCCTATCTATATCAAAGACACCAAAGTTATTTTAGTAACCGGTGGTGTACCACAATTGCACAAAGAAGCATTTGTGGCTTTGGTACGTTTGCTTTATCAGACGAATGATCCTGCTGGCTTCGGTATGGCTGCTTAATATAAATTTTGATTGGAAAATAAAATGCATGCACAACTTTTAACGTCTATATTGAGTGATTTAAATAGCTCTTCTGTGGATATCACTTCTTCTGCTGTGATTTCTACCGATGGTTTGCCTGTCGCACATTTATTACCTGCCAATATTGATGCTGACCGTATCGGTGCGATGTCTGCGGCTCTTTTAGCTTTGGGTAACCGAACTGCACAAGAATTGGCTTGTGGTGAACTGGAACAAGTCATTGTTAAAGGCAAATTGGGCTATACATTGCTGATTCAAGCAGGTGGTACAAACGTGTTGTGCTTAACCGCAAAAGAAAGTGCAAAATTGGGCTTGATTTTGTTGGACGCACGCCGTGCTGCGCGTAGCATTATTGATGTAACCAAATAATTGCTGATGAATCGTTGAAATAAAATTATCAGAATTGTGAAATCACAAGAATTCTGATAATTTTGTTTTGATTCATAAAAAGCAGCCTGAAAACATATGTCTGTTTTCAGGCTGCTTTTTATTTGTTTATTAATGTTGATGTGCGCCAGCCGCGTGTCCTGCATGATTATGCTGCATAGCCTGCATCTCTTTCACGGTTACATTCACGGTCGTGCTGCTGCCATCTTTGAATTTTAATGTGAGTGGAAATTTTTTCCCTGCGCTGAATGTTGTTTTCAAATCAAAAAACATAATGTGATATGAACCTGGTTTTAATTCAACCACTTGATTAGCAGGTAATGGAATGCCATCTTTAACTTCAACCATGCGCATCACGCCATTGTCATTTACATGCGTGTGCAATTCAGTGCGCGTGGCGATATTGGGTTTGACGCTTGCACCGATTAATACATTGGGTGTGGCATCGGTATTTTTCAGCGTAACGAACGCACCACTTTGTTGAACACCAGATACTACGGCACGAGCATAAGCATTAGTCGCTTGCACGCCTTTAGCCAAAACAGGTTGCGCCAACAAAGTAGCAGCTAAAATCAGAGCGAATTTTTTCATTTTATTAATCCTTATGTGCGGAGAAAAATTTTCCTAAAGTATAACACGAATTCAAAATGTATTTTTGCGCTAAATCAAATTTCAGGCTGCCTGAAAATTCATTAGTATATTTAGAACTCGTGTTCATCACCTTAATGGCTTGCTTTTATCGCCTTTGTACTCGCAAACATTATTAATAAAATCAAGTTATCAGTCTGACGAACACTGGTTCTTAATCATCATAACCATTTGGATTGTGCGATTGCCAACGCCATGCATCTGACATCATGGTGGATAAATCACGTTCAGCACGCCAACCAATTTCATTGGCGGCTTTGGCTGGATTGGCGTAACACGCCGCAATGTCGCCAGCTCGGCGCGGTTTGATGGCGTAAGGGACTGATTTACCTGATGCTTGTTCAAACGCTTTTACAATGTCTAATACAGAATAACCCGTACCTGTGCCCAAGTTATAAATATGCACACCTGCAGTTTTGGCTTTTTTATCAAGGGCTTTTAGGTGCCCAATTGCTAAATCCACCACGTGAATGTAGTCGCGTATGCCTGTGCCATCTGGTGTGTTGTAGTCGTTACCGAATACCGCCAATTCTTTCAATTTGCCAGCTGCGACTTGGCAGACATAGGGCAGTAAATTGTTGGGAATGCCATTGGGCTGTTCGCCGATTTTGCCGCTTGCGTGTGCGCCGATGGGGTTGAAATAGCGCAAAATAATCACGCTCCAATCGGGATTGGCGTGTTGCAAGTCCATCATCATGCGTTCCATCATGTATTTTGATGTACCATAGGGATTGGTTGTGCCGCCTGTTTGACTGGATTCAGTAATGGGTACAACGGCTGGATCGCCGTAAACTGTTGCCGATGAACTGAAAACGATGCTACGTACGCCGGCTTTTTGCATTTCTTCCAATAAAATAAGGCTGCCTGAAACATTATTATCATAATAACGAAGCGGTTGTGCTACGCTTTCGCCGACTGCTTTTAGGGCGGCAAAATGAATCACGCTGTCAATTTTATTTTCCGTAAAAATTTTTTGTAACAGAGATTTATCACGAATATCGCCTTCAAAAAATGTGGGTTGTTTACCAGTGATTTCTTTGATGCGCTGCAAAACTTTAGGCGATGAATTGGATAAATTATCCAAAATAATCGGATTGTGTCCCACATTCAGTAATTCCACAACCGTATGTGAACCGATGAAACCCATTCCGCCAGTAACCAAAATATTCATATTAATTTCCTTGTGTTGATTAAATAATCTTAATGGCTTGAGCTTTTCAGGTAGCCTGAAACTTTATTTAACAACCAAACTGGCTTGGTGTGTTGCCGCTAGTTTTACATAATGATTGGCAGAATAACGCAAAAATTCTTTCTCTTGCACCGTCAATTCGCGCACTTTTTGTACAGGCGAACCCATGTATAAATAGCCACTTTCTAAGCGTTTACGCGGTGGTACGAGACTTGCCGCACCAATCATGACATCATCTTCAATGATGACATCGTCCAAAATCGTGCTGTGCATGCCCACTAAAACGCGGTTGCCAATCGTGCAACCATGCAGCATAACCATGTGTCCAATGGTTACATCATCGCCGATAGTCAGTGGCGAACCATTTGGTTTATCAGCATTTTTATGAGAAACGTGCAGCATAGATAAATCCTGAACGCTGCTGCGCTTGCCAATGTGAATGCTGTTTACATCGCCACGAATCACAGCGTTCATCCACACCGATGATTGTTCACCAATGACCACATCGCCAATCACGACAGCCGTGTCATCAACAAATGCGGTCGCATCAATTTGGGGAGAATGAGGGGGATAAGGTCGGAGCATTTTGTGAATTCCTTATGAAAAATTATTTTTTCAGGCTGCCTGAAAATTTATTGAAATGATTTTTAGCTTTTTAACCAACGGTCTAACATGGAAACAATATCGCCTTGGTTATTGGGTTTGTCTGTGGTGGTTTCGGGTTGGACTTCGGGGTTGGTTGGGGTATTGAGTACAATTGATGGTTGGGGTAAAGGCGAGGGAGTTGCGCCGTCAATGGTGTGTTCATCAGTGGGGAGTATGGGTGGGTCAAGGGGTGTTTTTTCAGCAATATCTTGAATTTGCTTGGCAAATTTTTTGACTTCGGTCAACATCATACCACGTCCAATGTGGTTAGAAAATAAAAACGCCAAAACATGATTGGGATTAAAATTTAATCGTACATAAACTTGAGTATGATCAGCACCTTTGAGGGTTAGTTTTTGAAAATATTCTTCATCTGGATTAATGTTTTCGTGGTATTTGAAATAATCCGCCAATGCCAAAATATGTTTGCCATTGAATAAATCAATCACGGCGAGCGTCATGAGATTCATCATTTCATCGTCATTGGGTTGTTGCAGGCTGGGATAAAAATATTCGCCCAATCTGACGGTAGAGCGCAAATCAATATACGCAGCGGCTTCACATTCTGGGCTATTGTGTAATGTTTTATGCAAAATGGAATTAAAAATAGTTTGATTCATGGCATTCTCTTAATTAAATAGGGGGACACTATTTTAAAGGATAATGAGCTTGTATGTGTATGTAATGTGTATTAATATTTTAATTTTTATTGTAATGAGTATTGGTTAAAAAATGAGTGATAAAGAGATTATATTAAAACCGATTAATCGTGTCGTGCAACCAACTGATGCGGAAATTTAACTTCAACCCATTACCGATGATTCGATTGGTTATGCTGCACCTGTCGCTCAAACCACTGATGAAACTGTCGATACAAGTGGCGTGAATTGGTGGGGCTTTTTGGGTGGGCTTGTCGGTGTGGGTGGCTTGGCAGCGATTGGGCTGGGTGGTGGTTCGGGTGGTAATTCGGGTGGTGATTCGAGTGTGGCGAGCGACAAAATGCCAACCAACACCGACACAAGTAATACCACACCAAGTACACAAGCCAGTACCGTAGAATCTACCGTGATTCGTGCTTATTACTTGAATCAGGATACCGCCAAATTTTCAGGCAGCCTGAATAATCCATTTAATACAGGCAGCCTGAAATACACAGGTAAAGCCGTTTATGGCAATGGTTTGAAAGCCAATGGCGGTTATGAGAATGTGGTGGTGGCGTTTCGCGGTACGAAAGGAATCAGAGACATCATTTCTGATATTGGCGTATTGTGTGATAAAAAAATTGATGAGGTGGAATATTTTGAAACGCTTGCCGATAATATGATGCAAAAATACAAACCTGACCATGTGTATACCACTGGGCATTCATTGGGTGGTTACTTGGCACAATATTTTGCGTCTTATACCATGCAGCAAACGGCTGAACGTAGAGAAGTATTTGAACACAGTGCCATTTTTAATCCCGCAAAATTAACCACTAATGCTGGTGGTGTATTAGATAAAGCGGAATTGATGCACCAAATCGGTTGGGTTGATGATAGCGATTCTTCGCAGGCAGCAATTCGCTTGCATCAAAGTGATTCCTATGTGATTCAAAAGGAATTTGTTGCGTTTGGTGCAAGCACATTACTAGGGCAACTAGGAACATTATTCTTTCCTGGTTTAGGAACTTATGTTAATGCAACGATGATTGATAGTTTTCATAAAGACTCTCAAACTAATCACAGTAAAAATAATTTTTATCAAAATAATAATAAGTTAAAAGATATTTTTACTAAAGGCTATCGCACCGATGCATATTATCAAAAACAAGATTCAGATAGAGACGGTTTAACCGATGTCCAAGAAAAACATTTGGGTACAGACAGCCAATCAGCAACCTTGCTTAATGGCACAGACACCGATAACGATGGTTTTTCAGATTTGCTGGAAATTAAAATGGGGCATGATTTCATGAATCAGGCTGATTATGTGAATTTGCAACCGTATTACGACATCAAAACCAATGAGAAAGAAATTTTATCGTTGGTAACCACTGAAACCGAATCAGGGAAATTTATTTCGGCAGTGGGTATAGAAATGTCGGCGCAAGTGCAAGATAATCATTTGGTTTATTTGCCTACTGCCAACAGCAAAATCGATTTAACTTGGGCGCAGGCCAATTGGCAAGAATGGAAAGATTCAGGCAGCCTGATGATTCAAGGAACGACTGTTGCTGATAAATTACAAGGTAGTGGCAAAACCGAAATTTTGTGGGGTGGAAAAGGTGATGACGTATTGGACGGTTTTGCTGGTAACGATACCTTAATTGGTGGTGCAGGCAATGATTGGTTACGTGGTGGCGATGGTAACGATATTCTAATTGGTGGTGCAGGAAATGACACGTTACATAGCGGTGCTGGTGCTGATATTTTTGTTTTAAATCAATCGGGCGCGGATACAATTGTGGCGTTTGAATCGGGTGTAGATAAGTTGAATGTGAGCGAGTTTCGTGGTTTATTGGCGGATAATGGCGAAAATTTCGCGTGGTTAAATGTGTTCAGTGAAACCCGCGTACAAGGAAAATCTGCGCTGATATTTAACACCGATACCAACACACTTTCCTATCAAGATAAATCGGGTAATTTGAGTGCCATCGTACGGTTTGACAACGATATATCGGCTGATGCGGTAAGCAGTGCCTTGATTGGCTAAGGAATTGTTTCAGGCAGCCTGAATAATCAGTATGAATTTTGGTTTTACGTTACAGTGTAGCAAATAAGTAACAGAGATACCTTTGTGAAATTCTATTTTTTGATAATTATTAAGAAATAAAATATTTATATTTCAATTATTTATTTTTAAGATATTTAAATTTAGGTGTTCTACAAAGGTTTTGGCAGATTTAGTTTTCTATAACTAAATCTTTGTATTTTTTTTTTTTTTGTGCTAGGGGCTATTGACAATTCAAAAAAAGAGGCAAAGGATTTAAGATATTGTTTCCACGCAACCATCCCAAACCTTTGCCATGTCCCGAAACACGCTTACAAATGAAACATGGTCAAGACTGTTGCCTATTTTGAAACAGCTTGGCATTTATCGCAAGAAAAATTTACGCAAAACAGTAGAAGGTATCCTATTTCGCTTACGTACAGGCTGCCAATGGGCTGATATACCTAGTTATTTTGGTAAAGCAAACAGCCTTTACCAAAGTTTCAATCGCTGGTCTAAACGCGGTATTTTTACCCGATTATTCAAACATTTGGTAGATACACCCGATATGGAATGGGTCTTTATGGACGGTAGCCATATCCGCGTTCATCAACACGGTATGGGTAAACAATCCATTACGCATCAAGCTGTTGGTAAGAGTATCGGTGGTCATACGTCTAAAATTCATTTAGCGGTTGATGCTTGTGGTAATCCAATTGAATTTATCATTACAGCTGGTAATGTAAATGATATTGTTGTTGCGCCTGATTTATTGGCACAATTGGATTTAAGTGATAATGAAACCGTGTGTGCTGATAGGGGTTTTGACAGTGATACTTTTCGTCGGTTAATTCAGTCTAAACAAAGTAAAGCCAATATTCCATATAAGAAAAATAGAGAACATCTTAATGTGGGCACAGATTGGTATTTATATAAAATCAGGCACTTGGTAGAAAACGCTTTTGCACGATTAAAGCATTTTCGTGCGCTGGCAACACGGTACGATAAATTAAAACGTAATTATGAAAGTACTGTATCATTAGCTTGTGCTTTGATTTGGTTGAAATTATAGCTAAAATGTCATTAGCCCCTAGAATATTACCCAGTTCTTAGAAATTCTTGCGATGATTTGAATCATGCCAGTGTATAAATCAGGTTTTTGCAGGAAGTTTATTTATTTTGTTAATTAATTAAAGGGAATAAAATAATGGTAAATTTAAAGCTTTCAGTAATCGCTACCGCAATGGTTTTTGCATTAACGGCATGTGGTAGTAGTGGCGATAGCAGTGGTGCTGGTTTTGGAAGAGTGAATTTTAATTCAAATAGCCAATCTGCTGCCAATAGTGCAACCAATAATGGTACAACTAAAACGTCAGGTTTTACATTGAATAAAGGCAAAACCACCAATACGGCAAATACAAGTACCAATACAGTAGGTAAAACAACCACGCCTACCCCAGCTAATACAGCAACCACAAAGCCAGCAGTACAAGCAAATACAAATAATGGTTTGGCATTAATCGGTTACGATAGAAATGGTGTAAATGTGAGTCCAGTTGCCATCAGCAGTGCAGATTTAAACAAAGTAACGATTGATGGTACTGAGGTTACTTTGTCGCAACCAGGTATTTCAGCAGGTACATTTACCACTATCAGCAACAATACAAAAGAGACTATTGCCAGTGGTCGTGCCTTGAGTTATAGCCGTATTGGTGCGTATCGTGATTTTAATGATGCACAAGGCAGAAACCCATCTTTTACTTTTGTAGTAGGTAGCGTTACACCAACTGCACAAGTGCCAACTTCTGGTCAAGCAACGTATGATGGTTTATCTTTAGTGAGCATTGTAGGAGGTGGAGCATTTTCAAAAGGGACATCTAATTTCAATGTGGATTTTGGTAGCAAAAAAATTATGGGTACAGTGAAAGCGAATTCGGATGTGACTATTGTGCCATTAGAAGGTAAAATTGATGGCGCATCTTTCAGTGGTACCAAAGATGGTGTTAATATGAGTGGTCAGTTCTATGGTCCGCAAGCGGCTGAGTTGGGTGGTGTATTCAATGGTACACAACAAAATGGTAGTACATTTAATGAGTTAATGGGTGTGTTTGGTGCCACAAAACAATAATTAATTCTTTATTAGCGATAAAACTCGCTTGGCTTTTAGCTGGGCGGGTTTTTTATGTTTCAGGCAGCCTGAAAGAATAAAAACATGAAACGATATTTATGGATATTATTGTGTATGCTAACCAGTTGGGTAACCGCCGCACCTGTTGCTACACCCTCAGATTCTATTGATAATTTAACAAAAGAATCATCATACAATCCCTCCGTGCAATTTGCTGTGCCACAAAAACCTATACACGATGCTTATAAAAGTAAGGTGTTCATGAATTCGGAAGAATTTTTGCAACACCCAGATTTACTCAAAAATGCACTGGATACCGCCATTTTGCGAGAAAATACGAGTGTTGTTCGTTTTTTGTTGCCACTTTATGATAGGTTGCCTGAAAATCAGCGCGACAAAACATTAGGTGAATATGCACACGCTATTGTTGCCAGTGCCGATGGTCAATATGCTCAAGCCGAACAACAATTACGCGCATTACTCGTCCAAAATCCTGAATATGCTCCAGTTCGTTTGCAATTGGCGCGCGTTTTGGCGAAAGATGGTCAATTGCGTGATGCCGCCAAAGAAATTGACACGCTAAAACAAACACCTGATATGCCCAACGAAACCACGCAATATTTAGAACAATTTGATCACTATCTTGTGAAAGAGCAAGCGTGGAAATTTAATGCTAATACCTATTATATTCAAGATGATAATGTCGGGCGTGTACCCCAGCAGCGACAATATGGCTATTGGCGTTTTTCTGAACCTAAATCCGCACACGGTGTAGGTTATGACTTGTCTGCTCAAAAAAACATGTCTCTTAAAGGACATTGGGCGACACGTGTTAATGTGTCTACATCGGGTAAATTTTATTGGGACGCGCACGATTATGATGATTTACAAACACATGCTGAAGTCGGAACAATTTGGCGCAATGCAAAACGTGAGATTTCAGTGAGTCCATTTTATGAAAGACGTTGGTATGGCAGTAAGCCGTATTCACACAATGCAGGTGGCGTATTGCGTTATTCAGAAATTTTGTCACCCAAATGGCAAGTTTGGGGCGCGTGGCAATCTGCATATAAAAAACACGATAAACGTCAATTTTTAGATGGTGCCAATCATGCAGGTTCGGTTACGCTGGTGTATGCGCCCGATCCGAAGCAATATTTTGTGATGGGTGGTGGTAGCGGTTATCAAGCGGCAAAAGACAAATCGGAAGCATATTCGCAAACCAATGCACGTGTGGGTTGGCATCGTCAGTGGAAAAATACATTTGATTTAACAACAGATTTTAATTTTTTGGTGCAATCTCGGCATTATCAAGCACCTGATTTTTTCAACATCAAACGACGTGATAAAGAGTACATGACGCGTGTGAGTGTGAGTTCGCCAAAGTTTTCGTGGAAAGGCTTTGAGCCGCGATTGAATTGGACATGGTCACGAATTAACAGCAACCATTTTTATTATCGTTACAAGAATCATCGTGTATTTATTGATGTTTCTAAACAATTTAAATAATTTTTCAGGCTGCCTTTATATCATCGCGTTTTGTATTAGGATAATGCGATTTTGCAAAATAATCTTTTAAAATTAAGAATCTGAGTTCATAATCTTAATAGCTTGCTTTTATCGCTACTTAATGAGCCTACTGTGTTGGCTTAAAAAGCCGTCTTGTATTCGCAAGAATTATCAATAAAATCAAGTTATCAATCTCATGAACACAGGTTCTTATTTTTATTTTAAAAGCTTTCAATCAGCTTGAAACATTGCCAAAAACTCATCTTCATTCAATACAGTAATGCCTAAACTCAACGCCTTTTCTAATTTAGAACCAGCCGCTTCACCTGCCACGACAAAATCGGTTTTTTTGGACACGCTGCCTGAAACTTTACCACCTGCGGCTTCAATCATTGCTGCTGCATCTTCGCGTTTTAAAGTTGGTAAAGTTCCTGTTAATACAAAGGTTTTTCCTGTTATTTCACTTTTCAGGCTGCCTGTACCTAGCGGTAAATAATATGCTTCGTTTTGTTTTGAATCAAATTTCGTTAAAGATTCATCAATTTCGCGCAAAAGTGCAGCATTTTCGGCAATCTTGCGCCAATCTTGCCATTCTCGTGGCAATACTCTATCGGTAAGTAAACCATCTACCGAATTGCCTGCTAAATCCCACAATTCTTGCGCCCGTTTTTCGCTTAATTTGTAACTTGGTAGCCGCGATAACCAACGCGCTGGTTTGGCAAAGTCGCATATATTAATTGTTAAAACAGTATGTTGTGGTTCAACGAATCGCAATAAGTCGTCCAACAATTTTTGTTGTTCAGGCTGCCTGAAATAATGCGCGATGGAATGTGCCACTACACTGCCAATGTCAGGCAAGCATGCCAACACAGGCTCGGGCGCATGGCGAACGGTCGCTAAATCGCCAAACGCATTGGCAAGCTGTTTTGCGGTACTTTCACCGACGTGTCGAATGCCTAGCGAATATAAAAATCGTGATAACAAAGGTTTACGGCTATTTTCGATACCAATCAAAATATTTTCTGCCCATTTGGTTGCGCTGGATTTGCTGTCTTTGATTTGCTGCAATTTTTCAATATCCAATTGATAAATATCGGCAAAACTATGCAAAATATCTTGCGTAACCAAGGCTTCAATTTGTTTGTCTCCCAAACCAACAATGTCCATGGCTTTGCGGCTGGCGAAGTGGATAAGTCCTTGGCTGCGTTGTGCTTTGCAAATCATGCCACCCGTGCAACGTGCTATCGCTTCACCTGCTTCGCGTTCTATTGCGCTGCCACAAACAGGGCAATTTTCAGGCAGCCTGAAAGGGGGAAATTCGGGTACAGATTGCGTTTTGGTTGTGGGGAATAAATCGTCTTGAATATTATTTGATTGAATTTCCACGATTTTCATCGGGCGATGTTCCAATACCACGCGCACCACTTCGGGAATCACATCGCCTGCGCGGCGCACCACGACCGTGTCTCCTATGCGTATATCTTTGCGCGACACTTCGTCTTGATTATGCAAAGTTGCGTTGATAACGATGACGCCACCCACTGATACGGGTTTCAGCCGCGCCACAGGTGTAATGGCTCCTGTTCGCCCGACTTGTACATCAATGGTTTCTACCTGTGTCATGGCTTCTTCGGCGGGAAATTTATGCGCGATTGCCCAACGTGGCGCACGCGAAACAAAGCCTAATTTTTCTTGTTCTGCCAATGAATTTACTTTGATAACCATGCCATCAATTTCATAGGGTAAAGTTGAACGTTTGGCATTTAAATTTTCATATTGTTGTAAAACTTCGGCGATATTTGCGCAAATATGCCAATTTCCAGTTGGTAAGCTAAACCCCAAATCTTGCAACCACAATAATTCTTCCGCATGGGTTTTGGGTGCATTTTCAGGCTGTATACCACTGAATTGCGCGATGCCGTAGCCGAAAAAATGCAATTTACGTTCAGCAGCAATGCGCGAGTTGAGTTGGCGTAGGCTGCCTGCTGCTGCGTTACGCGGATTGGCGAAGGTTTTTTGATTTTGTGCAATTTGGCGTTGATTGAGTTGTTCAAAATCTTTTTTTAGCATCAATACTTCGCCGCGTACTTCAATTAAATCAGGAATATATTGACCTTGTAATTTCAATGGGATATTGCGCACGGTTTTGATGTTTTCGGTAACATCTTCGCCCGTTATGCCATCGCCACGCGTGGCGGCCTGAATAAAAATACCGTCTTGATACAATAAACTAATTGCCAAACCGTCAAATTTTGGCTCAATTGTATATTCTACTTTGCTTAGCTCCAAATCTTTGCGTACGCGCTCGTCAAATGCCAAGGTTTCAGTGTGAATAAATTTACCGTTATCATCTAACGGTGAAAAGGCATTATTTAGCGATAGCATTGGGATTTTATGGCGCACACTGGCAAATTCGCGCAAAATTGCACCGCCCACGCGTTGAGTTGGGCTTTCAGGCAGCCTGAAAGTGGGATACGCCATTTCTAGGGCTTCCAATTCGCGATATAGGCGGTCGTATTCGCTGTCGGGTACGCTGGGTGCATCTAGTGTGTAGTACTCATGGGCGTAGCGGTTGAGTTTTTCGGTTAATATTTTGATTTGTTGTTGGATTTGGTTATTTTGAGACATGGTTTCGGGTTATTTGAAAAGAATCAATCATTATGAAATTGTACTGGAAAACAGAAAAAACGTATTATCTAAAATTATTTTGTGATTAACTTGTGGATTATTCTATAAAATAATTAATTGTTTTTTTTTTTTTTGATAAAATTCTAATTTTTAAGAAAGTTTTTAATAATGGAAGAAAGCAACAATAAAGTCAAAACTAAAATTATTGGTATGATTGGCACGGCAGCGACAGGAGTGGGGTTGTTTGTTTGGAATCATGGTGGTCAAGATATGGCGGCAGATGTTACTAAACGTACAGTAAAAGCTGTAGCACCTGAATTGGTGAAAAATTTGCCAGAGAAGATGCAAAGCAGCATTATGAATTCTGGTATTGATGAAGAGCAAGTTAAAGCTTTTTCTGCCTCATATGATGATTGTCGCGATGAAGTGGCGGGCAATCCTAAAATTGATTTAAAAGATATAAGTGCGGTGTATGATGCTCAGGTTGCTTGTTTATTAATAAATAAAAATCAGGGCGCGACACTTGATAAGATGGCAGAAAACGATGATGAACTAAAACGGACATTGGTTGAAATTCGTCAAAAAAATTCTCAATGAAAGGAAGTATTTTTATGAAAATGATTGATATTTTAGTAATTGTGGGTGTTTTGGGTGTATTGAATGCCTGTGCCAGCACAGATGTTGCTTCCAACACGGGGGTTAATCGCAGTCAAGTGCAAAACGATTGTGCTACACATTATCGCTCCATTGCTGATGAGTTTACCCGACAAGGGAAAATTAAAGCATGTATGCGAGCACGTGGAGCTTTGTAATATTGTTTGACGGCGAAATTAAATGAAGTATTTTTGTTTAATTTCGCCATACTTTTGAGTTTTATTTTCAGGAAGTGTTTAAAAACTGCGATTATGTTGAGATTAAATATTGTTAAGAAACAATGTAGTTATTAATTTTGTTTGAGATGAGGGGTTATTTTTTGTTGACGGTTTTTGGGTATAGGCGTATAGTTCGGTTCTTCGCTGCTACGGCGGTTGAGTTAGTCAAAACGAATTAGTTTACTGGTTTATTTGGCTGAGTACAAGGATTATTTGAAGCTCTTTAAAATTACAGAATACCGATAAGTGTGAGTGCCTGATGGTCTCACACTGCAAGAAAAAACAGACAAGATTGTAATAGGTGCTGAGCCGATTACTCTTTGTTGGTTTCTTTGAAGCAGACCAGAAGTTATTAAGTTAGAGATTGAACATAAGAGTTTGATCCTGGCTCAGATTGAACGCTGGCGGCATGCTTTACACATGCAAGTCGGACGGCAGCGGGGTAGTGCTTGCATTACTGCCGGCGAGTGGCGAACGGGTGAGTATAATATTGGAACGTACCGAGTAATGGGGGATAACTATCCGAAAGGATGGCTAATACCGCATACGTCCTGAGGGAGAAAGCGGGGGACAGGCAACTGCCTCGCGTTATTTGAGCGGCCAATATCGGATTAGCTAGTTGGTGGGGTAAAGGCTTACCAAGGCGACGATCCGTAGCGGGTCTGAGAGGATGATCCGCCACACTGGGACTGAGACACGGCCCAGACTCCTACGGGAGGCAGCAGTGGGGAATTTTGGACAATGGGGGGAACCCTGATCCAGCCATGTCGCGTGTATGAAGAAGGCCTTAGGGTTGTAAAGTACTTTTGTTAGGGAAGAAAAGGCATTTGCTAATATCAGATGCTGATGACGGTACCTAAAGAATAAGCACCGGCTAACTACGTGCCAGCAGCCGCGGTAATACGTAGGGTGCGAGCGTTAATCGGAATTACTGGGCGTAAAGCGAGCGCAGACGGTTACTTAAGCAAGATGTGAAATCCCCGAGCTCAACTTGGGAACTGCGTTTTGAACTGGGTAGCTAGAGTGTGTCAGAGGGGGGTAGAATTCCACGTGTAGCAGTGAAATGCGTAGAGATGTGGAGGAATACCGATGGCGAAGGCAGCCCCCTGGGATAGCACTGACGTTCATGCTCGAAAGCGTGGGTAGCAAACAGGATTAGATACCCTGGTAGTCCACGCCCTAAACGATGTCAATTAGCTGTTGGGGCACTAGATGCCTTAGTAGCGAAGCTAACGCGTGAAATTGACCGCCTGGGGAGTACGGTCGCAAGATTAAAACTCAAAGGAATTGACGGGGACCCGCACAAGCGGTGGATGATGTGGATTAATTCGATGCAACGCGAAGAACCTTACCTGGTCTTGACATGTACGGAATCTCTCAGAGACGGGAGAGTGCCTTCGGGAGCCGTAACACAGGTGCTGCATGGCTGTCGTCAGCTCGTGTCGTGAGATGTTGGGTTAAGTCCCGCAACGAGCGCAACCCTTGTCATTAGTTGCCATCATTTGGTTGGGCACTCTAATGAGACTGCCGGTGACAAACCGGAGGAAGGTGGGGATGACGTCAAGTCCTCATGGCCCTTATGACCAGGGCTTCACACGTCATACAATGGTCGGTACAGAGGGTAGCCAAGCCGCGAGGTGGAGCCAATCCCAAAAAACCGATCGTAGTCCGGATTGCACTCTGCAACTCGAGTGCATGAAGTCGGAATCGCTAGTAATCGCAGGTCAGCATACTGCGGTGAATACGTTCCCGGGTCTTGTACACACCGCCCGTCACACCATGGGAGTGGGGGATACCAGAAGTAGGTAGAATAACCGCGAGGAGTTCGCTTACCACGGTATGCTTCATGACTGGGGTGAAGTCGTAACAAGGTAGCCGTAGGGGAACCTGCGGCTGGATCACCTCCTTTCTAGAGAAAAGAAGAGATTGTTAGGTACTCACACTTATCGGTATACTGAATTGAGATGCGAAGAGCAAGAATGCGAAGAGCAAAAGAATAGAGACGACTTAATGGGTTTGTAGCTCAGGTGGTTAGAGCACACGCTTGATAAGCGTGGGGTCGTAGGTTCAAGTCCTACCAGACCCACCAAGACCTAATTGGGGGCATAGCTCAGTTGGTAGAGCACCTGCTTTGCAAGCAGGGGGTCATCGGTTCGATCCCGTTTGCCTCCACCAAATATTTAGAGGTAGAACCAAATATTTAGAAGTCAAATATTTAGAAGTAGAGCTGAACAGTAGAATTTAAAAGTAGAAATTTCAAATTAAAGTGAGTTTGTGGAAGTTGTTTACGAAGAAGTTGTTTACTAGATAGTTTTATAACTTACTTTTTATAACTTACTTTAATTTGCGATTTAAGAAACGCATTGATCTTTAACAAATTGGAAAGCCGAAATCAACAAACAAAGACAATGTTGATTTGTTTAGAATGCTGTTTGATGCAACAAGTAGTGTTCACATTTCAGGCAGCCTGAAAAGGTATTGGTACTGAAAGAAGAAATAAGCAAATCATAAGAATTTGGGTGATGATTGTATCAATTGTTCTTGAAAGACAAAAGGCAAGAACAATACACAACAAAGCAGTAAGCTTTGTCAGATTAGAGAATCTAAGTAATGCTGGCAGTCAACGCCAGTATCTACGAAGTCAGAAGGTTCTTCAAATGATAGAGTCAAGTGAATAAGTGCATCAGGTGGATGCCTTGGCGATGATAGGCGAAGAAGGACGTGTAAGCCTGCGAAAAGCGCGGTGGAGCTGGCAAAAAAGCATTGATACCGCGATGTCCGAATGGGGAAACCCACACAGCAATGTGTATCCTAATCTGAATACATAGGATTAGAGAAGCGAACCTGGAGAACTGAACCATCTAAGTACCCAGAGGAAAAGAAATCAACCGAGATTCCGCAAGTAGTGGCGAGCGAACGCGGAGTAGCCTGTATATGATAATTATTGAGATAGAAGAAAGAATTGGAAACTTCTGCCATAGTGGGTGATAGCCCCGTATTTGAAATCTCAATGATGGTACTAAGTATACGAGAAGTAGGGCGGGACACGAGAAATCCTGTCTGAATATGGGGGGACCATCCTCCAAGGCTAAATACTCATCATCGACCGATAGTGAACCAGTACCGTGAGGGAAAGGCGAAAAGAACCCTGGGAGGGGAGTGAAATAGAACCTGAAACCTGATGCATACAAACAGTGGGAGCACCGTTAAGGTGTGACTGCGTACCTTTTGTATAATGGGTCAACGACTTACATTCAGTAGCGAGCTTAACCGAGTAGGGGAGGCGTAGGGAAACCGAGTCTTAATAGGGCGACTAGTTGCTGGGTGTAGACCCGAAACCGAGTGATCTATCCATGGCCAGGATGAAGGTGCGGTAAAACGCATTGGAGGTCCGAACCCACGCATGTTGCAAAATGCGGGGATGAGCTGTGGATAGGGGTGAAAGGCTAAACAAACTCGGAGATAGCTGGTTCTCCCCGAAAACTATTTAGGTAGTGCCTCGAGTATGAGACTGATGGGGGTAAAGCACTGTTATGGCTAGGGGGTTATTGCAACTTACCAACCCATGGCAAACTCAGAATACCATCAAGTTGCTCCTCGGGAGACAGACATCGGGTGCTAACGTCCGGTGTCAAGAGGGAAACAACCCAGACCGCCAGCTAAGGTCCCAAATGATAGATTAAGTGGTAAACGAAGTGGGAAGGCACAGACAGCCAGGATGTTGGCTTAGAAGCAGCCATCATTTAAAGAAAGCGTAATAGCTCACTGGTCGAGTCTTCCTGCGCGGAAGATGTAACGGGGCTCAAATCTATAACCGAAGCTGCGGATATACTTTTAGTATATGGTAGGGGAGCGTTCTGTAAGCCTGAGAAGGTGATTCGTAAGGATTGTTGGAGGTATCAGAAGTGCGAATGTTGACATGAGTAGCGATAAAACGGGTGAAAAGCCCGTTCGCCGAAAGCCCAAGGTTTCCTACGCAACGTTCATCGGCGTAGGGTGAGTCGGCTCCTAAGGCGAGGCAGAAATGCGTAGTCGATGGGAAACGGGTTAATATTCCCGTACTTTGATTCAATGCGATGTGGGGACGGAGAAGGTTAGGTTAGCAAACTGTTGGAATAGTTTGTTTAAGCCAGTAGGTGGAAAGAGTAGGCAAATCCGCTCTTTCTTAACACCGAGACGTGATGACGAGTGTCTACGGACATGAAGTGACCAATACCACGCTTCCAGGAAAAGCCACTAAGCTTCAGTTGAATCAGAACCGTACCGCAAACCGACACAGGTGGGCAGGATGAGAATTCTAAGGCGCTTGAGAGAACTCGGGAGAAGGAACTCGGCAAATTGATACCGTAACTTCGGGAGAAGGTATGCCCTCTAATGTTAAGGACTTGCTCCGTAAGCATCTGAGGGTCGCAGAGAATAGGTGGCTGCGACTGTTTATTAAAAACACAGCACTCTGCTAACACGAAAGTGGACGTATAGGGTGTGACGCCTGCCCGGTGCTGGAAGGTTAATTGAAGATGTGCAAGCATCGGATCGAAGCCCCAGTAAACGGCGGCCGTAACTATAACGGTCCTAAGGTAGCGAAATTCCTTGTCGGGTAAGTTCCGACCCGCACGAATGGCGTAACGATGGCCACACTGTCTCCTCCCGAGACTCAGCGAAGTTGAAATGGTTGTGAAGATGCAATCTCCCCGCTGCTAGACGGAAAGACCCCGTGAACCTTTACTGTAGCTTTGCATTGGACTTTGAAGTCACTTGTGTAGGATAGGTGGGAGGCTTAGAAGCAGAGACGCCAGTCTCTGTGGAGCCGTCCTTGAAATACCACCCTGGTGTCTTTGAGGTTCTAACCCAGACCCGTCATCCGGGTCGGGGACAGTGCATGGTAGGCAGTTTGACTGGGGCGGTCTCCTCCCAAAGAGTAACGGAGGAGTTCGAAGGTTACCTAGGTCCGGTCGGAAATCGGACTGATAGTGCAATGGCAAAAGGTAGCTTAACTGCGAGACCGACAAGTCGAGCAGGTGCGAAAGCAGGACATAGTGATCCGGTGGTTCTGAATGGAAGGGCCATCGCTCAACGGATAAAAGGTACTCCGGGGATAACAGGCTGATTCCGCCCAAGAGTCCATATCGACGGCGGAGTTTGGCACCTCGATGTCGGCTCATCACATCCTGGGGCTGTAGTCGGTCCCAAGGGTATGGCTGTTCGCCATTTAAAGTGGTACGTGAGCTGGGTTTAAAACGTCGTGAGACAGTTTGGTCCCTATCTGCAGTGGGCGTTGGAAGTTTGACGGGGGCTGCTCCTAGTACGAGAGGACCGGAGTGGACGAACCTCTGGTGTACCGGTTGTTTCGCCAGAAGCATAGCCGGGTAGCTAAGTTCGGAAGAGATAAGCGCTGAAAGCATCTAAGCGCGAAACTCGCCTGAAGATGAGACTTCCCTTGTGGTTTAACCACACTAAAGAGTCGTTCGAGACCAGGACGTTGATAGGTGGGGTGTGGAAGCGCGGTAACGCGTGAAGCTAACCCATACTAATTGCTCGTGAGGCTTGACTCTATCATTTGAAGGACTTTGGAAGAAATAGAAATACCAAAGCACAAAGATAAAGCTTACTGATGAATACACTTCATCACTCAAAAAATCAGTTGATTAAAGAATAAATAGGGTAAGAAAAATTAAAATTATCTTACCAACGGCTTACCAATTTGACAGTTTATGTTTGGCGACCATAGCGGTTTGGTCCCACTCCTTCCCATCTCGAACAGGACAGTGAAACAAACCAGCGCCGATGATAGTATAGTTCCTATGCGAAAGTAGGTCATCGCCAAACTCTTTATTCAAAAATCCCTTAGCCAATCTATGTTGTGTGCTAAGGGATTTTTAGCATTGATTAACTGCTAAATTTATTTTAAAATAAAGAATTTAATTTGAAAGACTAATATGAAATTCCAAAGTTCTATCTTTGCCCTATGTATTTCAGCTTTATTGAATTTAACTGCTTGTGGGCAAGAACAAAAAACTTCAAATAATAACGCAATACCAGTTGGATTAATGGCATCGAGCGTTGTTACAGAAGATAATGATCAGACCTCTAATAGCGAACTAACAACAACCAAAAGAACTCGTAAACCTGCCGCTCCATTTACAGGTACACCTGTTAATATCAATACTGCTACCGCAGATGAACTGGTTAACGTCCTTAAAGGTACTGGCGTTGGTAAAGCCAAAGTTAAAAATATTATCGCATATCGTGAAGAACATAATGGTTTTAAAAGTATTGATGAACTTAATCAAGTAAAAGGTATTGGCGATAAAACCCTTGAAAAAATGCGTGAACGTGTTACCTTGACAGATAAACCTACTACTCAAAAGTCAAAGCCTCAAAAAGAATCAATTGAAGAAAAGGGTGATTAATCGTATTACTAAATGCTTCTTAGGTGTTCGGTTTGTTTTCTTTTTATATTTAATAATTTTTCTGTAAATCTATAAAATTGATTCATTTGCCTTAAGGCTGCCTGAAGTCGTTCAGGCAGCCTTAAAATCATAAAGAAAGATAATTTGATTTTTATCATTGCTATGTTATGATGTGGTAACATTGTATTTTTGCTTATCCTATGCCTTTTTTATCCATTGAATTTGTTATTTTTTGGTTGTTTTTTCTACCCATTTATTGGAGTTTTGGAAATTTCCCACGTTTTCAAAATTTTCTATTATTAGTAGTTAGTTGGATATTGTTGGGTAATATTAATTTATCATTTTTATATGAAATTATTGGTTTTTCTTTTTTTATTTATTGGGTTAGTAATAGAATTATTCAGAATAAAAGTAGAAAAAAGCATTGGTTGATTTTTGGTATTGTAATATCAATGTTTCATTTGGGATTTTTTAAATATTTTGATTTTTTTCGTGCAGATGTGCAGCGATTTTGGCAACATGATATTGATGTGCTTATGCCTTTGGGTATTTCTTATTATACTTTTCAAGCTATTGCATATTTAATCTCAATTTATCATCATAAAAATTTAAAATTAAGCTTATTTAATCTATTATTATATTTTGGTTTTTTCTTAACTATTACAGCTGGACCCATTATTAGATTAGAAGAACAGAAAAGTATATTAGGTAGGCAAACAGGTATAATTAGTCAATTAAATATTAAAAAATCACGTTTTATGATTCGTCCAGCATTAGCAACTAGTTTGATTTTACTTGCGATTATTAAAAAATGGTGGCTGGTCGGATGGTTGGCAGATAACTTAGTGAATCCAATTTTTGAAAATCCACAGCAATATGATGTAGTTACAGTATTGACTGCTATTTATGGTTATACAGTACAACTATTTTTGGATTTTTCAGGTTATACGGATTTGGTGATGGGTTTGGCGATGTTCTTGGGTTTTCAGTTGCCGCAAAATTTTCACTTCCCTTTGATTTCACATAATATTCGCACTTTTTGGGAACGCTGGCATATGACATTGTCGGCGTGGATTCGTGATTATATCTACATTCCATTAGGTGGAAATAGGGTAGGGTTTGTGCGAACTCAGATAAATGTCATGTTGGCGATGATTTTATCGGGAGTTTGGCATGGTTATGGTTGGAATTTTTTGATATGGGGATTTTTGCATGGATTGGCTTTTATCCTTTTGAATATTAGTGATAAAAAATTTGGACATGATGCATTGAGTCAATATTCCAAATATACTAAAGTATTGAGTATTTTTCTTACATTTACTTTTGTGAGCATGAGTTTTGTTGTGTTCCGTACCGACAGTTTGAATGATGCGAGATTGATTTTTCAATCATTATTAGGTGGTGGGTATGGTTTGGTTATGCCCAATTTGAAAATTATTTCTCTATTAATATTGTTATTTTTAACTCTTTTATTATACAAAAAAACGGTGGCAATTTTTAATCAATCAGTTCAAGTATTGGAATGTCTGCCTGTATGGTCATGGTCTGTTCCTATTGCTTTGATTTTATTGTTTTTATTAATTGTTGCGCCGTCAGGTATTCCGAGATTTATTTATGCTAATTTCTGACCCAGAAGCAAAACCTAAAATCATTGTCTTTCCTAAGAAAAAAGGAAAATTTTCTCATTTTCGTCAATATGTTGCTTTGTATTTAATGTTACTGATAACGGTTTTTTTGACAGCTTGGTTGGGGCAACGTTCTATTAATGCGTATTGGCAACAAACTTATCATCGTGCGAGTCCTTTAGAATCATTGAATCGATTTGGTGTATGGCGATGGGGGGAAATATTCGTGAATATTTAACTGGTTATTATGATGATGTAAATCAGAAATTTAATCAGCAGAATCAAAATTGGGAGAAACAATGGACAACAACAACCGAACCAATCGCGGCATCAACTGTTACAACGCAAGTTAATGCCACTACGGCGATGACGCAGGCATCTGCTCTTGAAAATAGGCAGCCTGAAAAAGAAGATGAGAAAGCAGTGTATCTTCAAGCTGGCGATAAGGTGCTTTTTGCTGGTGATTCTATTATGCAGGGAATTGCGCCACATTTGCAAAAATGGCTCAAAAGTCAATATCAAATTGATTCTATTAACTTAAGTAAACAAAGTACAGGATTGGCTTATCCCAGTTTTTTTGATTGGCCAGCTACGATTGAACATACATTTTCTCAAGATAAAAATTTGAAATTATTAATTATTTTGATTGGTGCAAATGACCCTTGGGATTTTCCAAACCCTGCGACTGATAAAGGTATTCCTTATTTGAAATTTGAATCCGATGCTTGGAAACATGCCTATTTGGCGCGTGTGAATCGTATTGTTCAAGCGGCTCATCAATCTCAAGCAAAAGTTATTTGGTTGGGGATTCCTTATATGAAACGTCCTGTTTTAAATACACAAATGCACTATTTAGAAGATATATTATCTCAAGAATTAAGCCAAAAAGATAATGTGTTGTGGTTGCCAATCAATCGTTTGTTAAGTGATGGTGCGGAAAATTATCAAGATTCTATGGTACTTGATGGTGAAACGGTTCAGGTACGAACCAAAGATGGTATTCATTTAACTACGCGTGGGCAACAATTTATGGCGGATTATATCGCTAGTTATATTAATTATCAGGAAAATGCAGATTCAGGCAGCCTGAAAAATCCTTAATTTTATTTATTGATATGATAAAACGCATTTTTATATTTCTTTTATTTAATTTTTTAGCATTTCCTGTTTTTGCGGAGGCAGAAGATTCACAGGTTGCTGTATCCCGTTGGCAATATAAATTACATCAATTAAATCAGGGTAATGATGTTAAATTTAGAATTGTGCAGTTGGGGGACTCACATACTGCAGGTGGTTTTTTAACTGATGAATTGCGCCGTATACTGCAACAAAAATGGGGTGATGGAGGCATTGGTTGGGTGTACCCGAATCAAATTAAAGGACAACGAAATAGTTTAGTAAATTATTCAGGCAGACAGTGGAACATATTGAATCATTTTAGAAAAGATATAGCAGATTTTCCTTTGGGTGGCATTGTGGCGCAATCTTCTGCGCAAGAAAATTTGCAAATTTCAGCCAATTCATCTGCCTATGAGCCTCAAAATATTATGTTTATGATAAAGCCACTTCAGGTATTTAGTACATTTAATGTGATTGATGCAACAGGTCAGGTTTTTACTGTTTCCAATCAATCAGAAACTGAATGGCGCAATTTTACTGCCAGAATGTCTCTTCCGATACAATTAAATGCTCCTAATCAAACTTGGCAAGTGGGTTTGGTAAATATTGAAAATACGCAACCCAAAGGCGTGATTGTTTCAGCTTTGGGGATTAATGGCGCGAAATTAGCGAATTCGCAGGGCTGGCGCAAGAATTGGTATGATGATTTGGCACAGACTAAAGCGGATTTGGTGATTTTGGCGTATGGCACAAATGAAGCGTTTAATCCGCAATTGAATGTGGAAGAAACCGCGCAGTATTGGCGGCAAGTTATTCAAAATATTCATCAGAAATTACCTGATGCGGGTATTTTGATTGTGGGTGCACCCGAATCTTTAACGCAAAAGGGTAAGGGTTGTGGTACGCGTCCACTGCGTTTAACTGAAATGCAGAAAATGCAACAAGAAATCGCGCAGGAACAAGGTGCAATTTATTGGTCATGGCAAGATGCGATGGGTGGAGAATGTAATATGAATCAATGGATTGCAAAAAAATGGGCGCAACCTGATGGTGTGCATTTCACAGCAATGGGTTATCAAAAAATAGGCAATCAGTTGGCGCAAAAAATTATACAATTGTCTGAATAATATAAAGATTCAGGCAGCCTGAAAAGAATGAATGACTTTTAGGCTGCCTGAAATTTTATTTTAAATAAACACGTTTTGCGCGTTTAATATTGCACAAGATTTCATACGGAATCATGCCAGCCGCGTCAGCAATTTCTTGAACATTAATCAAATCGCCAAATAATTCAACTTCATCGCCCACACCTTCGTGGCTGTCATTCAAATCTACCGTGAGCATATCCATGGAAATACGTCCAATGATTTTTGTGCGTAACCCTTTGACTAAAATTGGCGTTTCGTTTGGGGCGTTGCGTGGGTAGCCGTCTGCGTAACCGCAAGCGACTAAGCCTACGCGTGTAGATCGTTTGGTATAAAAATTTGCGCCATAGCCGATGGGTTCATGTGGTTGCAAAATGCGTTCTGCAAAAATACGGCTACTTAAACGCATCACAGGTTTCAGGCTGCCTGAAAATTCTCCAGTTGGGTCAACACCATATAGTGCCAAACCTGCACGCCCCCAATCACGTCTGGCTTCGGGAAAGCGAATCATGGCAGCAGAATTGGCGATGCTTTCTTCGCCAGTTAAGCCATGACAACCTAAATCAAATGATTCAATTTGCATATCTGTCATGCTGCGTTCAGCTTCATCAGCACAAGAAAAATGCGTCATTTTAACAATGTTAGCTATTTTATCGCTTTGTGATAATGCAGTATACGCTGCCGCAAACTGATGTGGAAAAAAGCCAGTGCGGTGCATACCACTATCCATTTTCAGCCATACGGTTGTCGGTTTACGCCAGTCGTGTGCCAAAAAAAGTTCCAATTGCGATTGTTGATGAATAACAGTCCATAAATCATATTGTTCAACTAAATCATATTCTTTCGCATCAAAAGTACCTTCTAACAAAACGATGGGACGAGTGATGCCGTGTTCGCGTAATTCAATCGCTTCTTCTAAAAATGCGACCGCAAAACCGTCCGCAATATCGTGCAACGCTTGGGCACACTGGACTGCGCCATGACCATAGGCGTTGGCTTTGATAACTGCTAATAATTTTTTTCCGTGAATTTTTTTCAGAATTTGGTAGTTTTCGCGCAAATAATTTAACCGAATTTCGCAAAAAAGTGGGCGCATGATTTATCCTTTCAGGCAGCCTGAAAATTAAAGAAAGATGAATTATAGGACTGATTTCTACGAATTCACACAATAACCGTTAAAAAATCAAATAATACTTGCCTAAAACCCATGAAACGCACTAAAATAACCAGTTTTCTATATATCCCTAATTTCCCAAAGGAATTGAACACATGGTAACAATCCGTTTAGCCCGTGGTGGCTCTAAAAAACGTCCTTTTTACAACATCATTGTAGCTGACAGTCGCAGCCGTCGTGATGGTCGCTTCATTGAGCGTGTGGGTTTTTATAATCCTGTTGCCAATGAAAAACAAGAACGCGTTCGCATCGCTGCTGACCGTTTGAATCACTGGATTTCTCAAGGCGCACAACTGAGTGAAGCCGTTGCAAAATTGGTTAAAGAGCAACAGGTTGCTGCTTAATTAATTTATGAATAATATGCAAAATTGGGTAGCCATGGGCTATATTAAGGGTGCGTTTGGTGTGAAAGGTTGGGTTAAAGTTCAACCAAGCACCGAATACACTGATAGTTTGTTGGATTACTCACAATGGCGTTTGGTGCAAGGTAATGATGTCATGATGGCAACTTTGCTGAATGGACACGTTGCTAACGGCGAATTGCATGTTAAATTTGAACAAATTCAAGACCGTGATTCAGCTGCGTTGTTGCGTGGTTACACGATTTACATCCCGCGTGAACAGTTCGCCGAACCTGATGAAAATGAGTTCTACTGGACTGATTTGATGGGTATGCAGGTTCATAATCGTGATAATGCTTGTTTGGGCGAAGTCATTAATATTATGGAAACGGGCGCACACGATGTATTGGTGGTCAAGGGTGAATTTGGCGAAAAACTCATTCCCTTTGTTTCACAATTTATTGATGATGTCAATGAATTAACCCAAACCATTACGGTGGATTGGGGTGTAGATTATTGATGTTTATTCAAGCAATTACGCTGTTTCCTGAAATGTTTGCCAGCATCACTGAATATGGCGTAACAGGAAGAGCATATCAACAAAAGATTTGGCAATTTGCTGCCATTAATCCGCGTCGATTTGCTGATAATAAACTTGGTTATATTGACGATAGACCGTTTGGTGGTGGTGTAGGCATGGTTATGATGGCAGAGCCATTACTAAAGTCTATTGATTTTGCTAAACAAAATATTTCAGGCAGCCTGAAAAAAACGCGTGTGATTTACTTGAGTCCGCAAGGTGTGTCGTTAACCCATCAAAAAACAGTTGAATTATCACAATTGGATAATTTGATTTTGTTATGTGGACGCTATGAAGGCGTTGATGAGCGTGTATTGCAAAGCAGTGTTGATGAAGAAATCAGTATTGGCGATTTTGTGGTGTCGGGTGGCGAGCTGCCTGCAATGATTTTGATGGATGCGGTACTGCGTTTTGTACCGAATGTTTTAGGCGAAATCACATCGGCTGAACAAGATTCATTTGCTGGTGGTTTATTGGATTATCCACATTACACGCGCCCAGCAGAATTCCAAGGCATGACTGTGCCAGAAGTTTTAACTTCGGGAAATCATGCGTTGATTGCGGAATGGCGGTTAAAACAGTCGCTGCGCCGTACGTTAATGCGCCGACCAGATTTATTGGAAAAGCGCGATTTACTCCCACAGGAAATCCGACTTTTAGCCGAGATTCGTGCCGAAAGCAACGGATAAGTCCATATTATATTAAGGAAAAAATATGAATTTAATTCAACAGTTAGAGCAAGAAGAGATTGCTCGTTTGAACAAAGAAATCCCTGAATTTGCACCAGGCGACACCGTTGTTGTGTGGGCGCGTGTGGTTGAAGGTAATCGTACTCGTTTGCAAGCCTATGAAGGCGTGGTACTTGCTCGCAAAAATCGTGGTTTGAACAGTAACTTCATCGTTCGCAAAATTTCTAATGGCGAAGGCGTTGAGCGTACGTTCCCATTATATTCTCCACGCGTAGAAAAAATTGAAGTGAAACGCCGTGGTGATGTACGCCGTGCGAAATTGTATTATTTGCGTGGCTTGACGGGTAAAGCAGCACGCATCAAAGAAAAATTGCCTGCACGCAAACAAGGCTAACTTTTTTATTCAAAACGTCCATTTAGTCTGTTGATTAAATGGATGTTTTTTGCTTTCAGGCTGCCTGAAAGTATGAATGAAACGTCCACAATCTATTGTTATACAAAGAGTTTAGTTTGAAAAAACAGGAAATTTAGAATGTTTCAACCCAAAATCGTGTTTTTTGATATTGATGACACGCTGTGGATTAAAAATGAGCAGCGTATTCCTGATAGCACCAAAATTGCGCTGAAAAAATTGCGTGAAAAAGGCATCATCACGGCGATAGCGACAGGGCGTACCATCGCGGTTTTGCCTGAGCCAATCAAGGCATTGGCGGCAGAATGCGGTATTGAGATGTTTGTGTCTATTAATGGTCAATATGTTGAATATAAAGGTAAAAAATTAATTTCATTTCCATTGTCGCAAACTGATGTGGAGAAAGTTATTCAAATTTTTCAAAAAAATCAAGTGAGTTATGCATTTGTAGCGCGGTCGGGTTTATGGGTGTCGCACGTTGATGATGATTTGCAATACGCGGTTGGCGCGTTGAATTTACCATTTGTTATTGAACCCAATTATTTTAAAAATAATGAAGTTTATCAGATGCTTGGATTTTTCCCAGTTACAAAAGACAAAGCCATTTTGCCTGTGTTACCTGATTCATTACGCTCGATTCGTTGGCATACTAGCGGATTGGACTTCATTGAAAAACAAGGTTCTAAAGCGCGTGGTATTCAGGCTGCCTTGTCGGCTTTGGGTTTGACGATGGCAGACGCGATGGCGTTTGGCGATGAACTGAATGATTTGGAAATGATTCAAGCTGTTGGCTTTGGAGTAGCGATGGGCAACGGTGTGGCTGAATTGAAAGCAGTAGCAAATTATGTTGCGCCGTGTGTTGATGAAGATGGTATCTACCGTGCGTTGATGGATTTGCATATTATTGATTAATTAAGTTTTTCAAGCAGCCTGAAAAATCATAAAATGGTTTACTTGTGTTAAGAAAGTGGGTTATAATTTATTCTCATTTAGTTTAACTAAATGATTTTTATAAATTTCTCACAAGGTGATAATAATGAATTGGTTTATTGATGCTTTGAAAAATGCGGTTAATTTTAGTGGTCGTGCACGCCGTAAAGCGTATTGGATGTTTGTGTTATTTTATGTGATTTTTGCTTTTGTGGCTGGTGTTTTAGATGGGATTTTAGGCACGGTGAATCCGAAGACAGGCATGGGTGTGATTGGTGGCTTGTACATTTTCTTAATGTTATTGCCGCTTATTGCATTGTCTATTCGCCGTTTGCATGATACCGACCGTTCGGGTTGGTGGTTTTTGATTAACTTTGTGCCTTTAATTGGTGGTTTGGTTTTCTTTGTATTTACTTTGTTGGAAGGCACACGTGGCGACAATCGTTTTGGTCCCGATCCCAAAGCTGGTGAGTAGTTTGCTGCCATTTTAGGTAATTTTTGAATTGAATAGCACTCTTGAATTATGCAAAATTCAGGGTGCTTTTTGTTTATTTTAGAGTACATTATTTTTTGCAGGCTGCCTGAAAGTGTGAAATGGCATCAAAATGACTTTAATAAACCACAACACTGATTTACAATGTGTTCTCAATTTTATGTTAGGAGTTTGTATGTTGAAACAAACAATTTTTTGTGCTGCGGTAACTTTATTGCTGGCGGCTTGTGGTGGACAGGACAATCAGGCGACTACGCCAAAAAGTGTTTCTGATAGTTTGCTAGATAAAATCAATAATAAACAAACTTTGTTTGTGGGAACAATGGGAACTTACCCGCCGTTTACTTATCATGAAAAAGACGGTAAATTAACGGGTTATGATGTGGAGGTTACACGCGCGGTTGCCAAGAAATTAGGCGTTTCAGTGGAATTTAAAGAAACACCTTGGGATGCCATGATGGCTGGTTTGAAAGCAGAGCGTTTTGATTTGGTTGCCAATCAAGTTGCTCTGACCTCGCCAGAACGCCAAGCCATGTTTGATAAAGCCGAACCGTATAGCTGGAGCGGAAAAATGATTGTGGCGCGTCATGACCATGCGCCAATCAGTAAATTGGAAGACATTAAAGGCATCAAAACTGCTGTGATGCTGGCATCTAATTATGATGAAATCGCGAAAAAAATGGGCGCAGATTTGGTTCATACAGACACCATGGCGCAAGGTTTGATAAACGTTCAACAAAAACGTGCTGAAATCACATTGAATGACGAATTGTCATTATTGGATTATTTGAAAAAAAATCCGAATTCGGGTTTGAAATCGGTTTGGCGTACCCCTGCTGAAGAAAAATTGGGTGCAGGTTTGGTGATGAACAAAGACAATGACGAAGCCTTGCAAAAAATCAATAATGCCATGAAAGAATTGAAAGCAGATGGCACATTGAAAAAATTAGGCGAGCAATTTTTTGGCGAAGACGTGAGCAACAAATAGATGTCATCACTTTGAACGACAATTGAATCGAAGAACCTGTATTGACAGCCAAGCGTGATGTCTTTTTGCTTCATTTAGCACGCCTGCTTTGTTGAACGCTGGTGGCATGAAATTCGCCTTACATTCGCACCAACTGGGACAAAAATGCATTTCACGTTGACTATAAATACAGGTTCTAAGCTTTTTGGCTGCCTTATTATTTGAAAAGAAAAAATGGATTTACACAATATTCGCCAAGATTACAGCAAACAAGAATTATCGCCCGAACAGTGTGCCAGTAATCCCATTACCCAATTTGAAATTTGGTTGCAAGATGCGATGCACGCGCAAGTGCCTGAACCGACTGCGATGAATGTTGCCAGCGTTGATGTGGACGGGCGACCCAGTAGTCGTGTGGTTTTGTTGAAAGAAGTCAATGCAGAAGGTTTTGTTTTTTTTAGTAATTACCACAGCCGAAAAGGGCAAGCATTGGCAGCCAATCCCTTTGCTGCGTTGAATTTTTTTTGGGCGGAATTGGAGCGACAAGTACGCGTGGAAGGCAAAGTGTTCAGGCTGCCTGAAAAGTTGTCGGACGAATATTTTGCCAGTCGCCCTTATACCAGCCGTGTGGGTGCTTGGGCAAGTGAGCAAAGTCATGTTATTGAAAGTAAATCAGTTTTATTGGCACGTGCTGCCATGTTTGCTACCAAACACCCTTTAAATGTACCACGTCCACCGCATTGGGGAGGCTATTTGGTGCAACCTGATTGCGTGGAATTTTGGCAAGGGCGACCCAGCCGTTTGCATGACAGGGTGCGTTATCGTTTGGTTGATGGTGCGTGGATTCGGGAACGGCTTGCGCCTTAATTTATTTTTTCTCTAACAAAACAATTGCTTGTGCTTCGATTGCTTCCATGCGACCGAGATATCCTAATTTTTCGTTGGTTTTACCTTTGATGTTGATACAGCTTTCAGGCAGCCCCAAATCAGCCGCGAGATTTTGGCGCATGGTTGGGATATACGGTTTTAATTTGGGTTGTTGGGCGATGATGGTGCTGTCCAAATTGACCAAACTCCAGCCTAATTTTTGTACTTCGGCGTAGGCGTGGCGCAACAAAATGCGGCTGTCTGCGTCTTTGAATTCGGTGGCATTGTCGGGAAAATGCGTGCCGATGTCGCCTAAACCTGCTGCCCCCAATAACGCATCTGTAATGGCGTGTAATAATGCGTCTGCATCTGAATGCCCTAGCAAACCTTTTTCAAATGGAATGTGGACACCGCCTAAAATTAATTTTCTGTTTTCAATAAGTTGATGGACATCGTAACCTTGTCCGATGCGAATATTCATGTTAATTTTCCTAGCAAAAAATGTTCAGGCTGCCTGAAAATTCAAAAGTCGTGATTATATAGTGAAATAAAATAAAAATGGTGCGGTTGCCCTGTCCCATTTTTATTTTAAAGGACTATATCATTAGCACAGCATCTAACGTCCTTATGTAACACGCGTACACGGCGGACGCTATTGCTTTGCTGAAAACAGTATATTTCACGATAACTGTGAATAACACGTTTTATAACTTTGGGCGGCTTTATACCAACTAAAATCTTGTTGCATTGCATTTTTTTGTAAATTTGCCCATGTTTTGGGTTGTTGCCACACGTCTAAGGCAGCCTGAAGAATCTGTGTTAAATTGTCTGCGCTGGCGTGTTCAAACACAAAACCTGTTTCGCCGTGAATCACGGTGTCAGCTAATCCCCCGTTTGACGCACCAGTGGCAATGTGCCGTATTTCAAACCGTACAGTTGCGTTAAACCACATGGTTCAAATCGACTCGGAATCAAAATCAAATCACCACCGCCAATCAATTGATGCGCCAATTTTTCGTTATAGCCAATGTATACACCAATTTGCTGTGGGTAATATTCTGCTAATTCATTGAATGAACGTTCTAATTCAGGTGAGCCGCTGCCTAACAATGCAAATTGTAATTGCGGTTGATTGGGCAACAAACGATGCAGACTTTCCACCAATAAATCAGCCCCTTTTTGTGAAGTCAAACGCGATACCATCACTGTTAAAAGGTTTTCAGGCTGCGTGTTTAAACCAAAATGTTCCTGTAAAGCTTTTTTGTTGGCAGATTTGGCATAAAGATTTTTTGAATCATAATGTTGGAATAATTCTGGGTCGGTCGCTGGATTCCAAATGCTTTCATCAACGCCATTCAGAATGCCACTCAAACGCCCTTCGGCTGCGCGTGTTTGAAGCAAGCCGTGCATACCATAAGCACCTAATTCAGAAGTAATTTCTTTGGCGTAAGTCGGACTAACAGTCGTGATGTGGTCGGCAAAATACAAGCCTGCTTTTAGGAAACTGAATTGTCCATAAAATTCCGCGCCGTCGGTTCGCAAAATCCATTCAGGCAGCCACACATCATGAACATGGCGTGGATTGAAACAACCCTGATACGCAATATTGTGAATGGTAAAAACACTTTTTATATCATGACGTTGCCATGTACGTAGATAAGCAGGTGCCAGTCCAGCTTGCCAATCGTGGGCGTGCAACACGTCCGCCTTGCCCCAAAGTGGGTCAATGCCAGTCGCAATCGCCGCCGCTGCCCAACCCAAAATTCCAAAACGAATCACGTTATCAGAATAATCTTGATAAAATTCATTGTGATATGGATTTCCCTGTCGGTCAAACAGATGTGGCGCATCAATCAAATACACGCCCACATTCTGAAATGTTGCGTAACGAATTACCACATAACCGCCAAACGTGTCGCGCCGCGCTACTTCCGCCGTGAATGGCAATTTTTCGCGGATTTGACGATAATAGGGCAACACCACGCGCACATCATCGCCTTGTTTGGCTTGTGCCAGTGGTAGCGCACCCAACACGTCCGCCAAACCACCTGTTTTAATCAAAGGATACAATTCGGACGCTGCGTGTAAAATTTTCATGTTTTTAACCTATTCATTAAATGGGATAAATGGATGTTCAGGCAGCCTGAAAAATGAAATTCAATCAAATTAAATAGATGGTTTGCCGATTTCATTTTGTTTGGCTAATTTTGTCAACATGGTGGGCGTAACCAGTGTTACTTTGCCGCTTGAGCTGAGACGGAAACCGCGTGCTTTGTCGTGTTCTTTGTCTACGCCGACAACAAAATTATCTGGAATCACGCATTTGCGTTCAATAATACAATTTTGCAATTGGCAATTTTTTCCAATGCTGACTTCGGGCAAAATCACAGATTGATGAATGTGTGAATGGTCTGCTACGGTGATGCGGTCAAACAAAACACTTTCGGTAATGGTGGCGTTGGTAATCAGGCAGCCACCGCTAATGAGTGAATTATCTAAACCATGTAAACAATTGTCTTTACAGAAAAATTTTGTTGGCATAGATTGGGTAGGCAGCCCATGAATTGCCCAATCTTTATCAAACAAATTCAGTTGCGGATATTCTGTTACCAAATCCATGTGAGCATTCCAATAGCTGTCCAGTGTGCCAACATCACGCCAATAGGGTGTACCTTCGGTATTGTGTCCCGTGCAGGAACGCGCAAACGAATGCGCATACAACACGCCTTCCTTCATGGAGCGAGGCATGATGTGTTTACCAAAATCTAAATTTTTGGTTTGTTTCTGAATTTCATCTTCTAACACATCGTATAAGTAATTGGAATCAAATACATAAATCCCCATAGATGCCATAGATGTATCGGGTTTTTCGCGCATGGTGGGTGGGTCTTGTGGTTTTTCCACGAATGCTTGTACTTGCCATTTATCATTGACCGACATGATGCCGAATTCTTTGGCATCTTCTTTTTTGACTTCAATGCAACCGACTGTGCAACGTGCACCACTTTGAATATGTGAACGCACCATATTCATGTAATCCATTTTGTAGATATGGTCGCCAGCCAAAATCAGTACATATTTGGGTTTATAATGATTTTTCATGATGTTCATATTTTGCCAAACCGCATCAGCCGTACCGCGATACCACATTTCTTCGTTCACGGATTGACGGGCAGGCAGCATATCCACGAATTGTCCCCGTTCGCGTGGCAAAAAAGACCACGCGTGTTGCAAATGGCGTAATAAACTGTGGGCTTCGTATTGGGTAATGACACCGATACGTAATAAATTTGAGTTTAAACAATTAGATAACGTAAAATCAATAATCCGCCAATTGCCACCGAAATAAACGGCAGGTTTGGCGCGTTCATCGGTCATTTCATGCAAACGCGAGCCACGTCCGCCAGCTAAAATCAGTACTAAAGTGTCTTTGGCAATATCGGTGTTGTGTAAAAAATTGTCGGTTTGGGGGGTGTTCATGGTGTATCTCCATTTAGTGTAGAAAAAAGTTTTTTGCTGCGGGACAATTGAAAATACGATGATTTGGATTGCGTGGGGGGAACTAAATGATTTTTCAGGGAAAAGTATTCAGGCAGCCTGAAAGAATGTTTTGTTCATTAATTCGCTGGCTTTTCCGTTCCAAATACCCACACGCCTAAATGTGCTACATTTAACATATTATTTTGTAAAGTAAATTCTTGGCTGGGTGCATAATGGCATTGCCAATTTTTGTTTTCAGGCAGCCTGAAAACTTCGGCAGCGTGTTTACCGTTGATGCAAATCAACCAATTTTGCGCCAATTGAATTTGCATGGCTTTTTTATTTTTATCTTGCCAATCAATTAATTGCATGATTTTACCATCGGTATTGCGCCACGATACCGATTCATCATTAAACCAAATATTTTGATTCAATAATTCAATTTTTCGGCGCAAACCAATCAATTGGCGCACATCATTTTGTAGACATGAGTCATGTTCGCTGTTGTGCCAGTCTAGCCAACTAATTGAATTATCTTGACAATACGCGTTATTGTTACCGCGTTGAGAATTGCCAAATTCATCGCCTGCTAACAGCATCGGTGTGCCATTTGCCAGTAATAAAGTGGCTAATAATGCTTGGCTGGTGTGTTGGCGCAACGTATTGATTTGTGGGTTGTGTGTATTGCCTTCTGTGCCATGATTGTGCGAATGGTTTTCGTTGTGTCCATCTTGGTTGTGTTCTTGGTTCATTTGATTGTGTTTTTTGTTATACGAAACCAAATCACGCAAAGTAAAACCGTCATGGGCAGTAATGAAATTCAGGCTGGCTGAAGGCTTTCGCCCACATTTGTGGAACAAATCAGACGACCCCGCCCAACGTGTCGCCAATGCACCCAAATCGCCATTTTGTTCACACCAAAACTGACGCACATCATCACGAAATGCGCCATTCCATTCCAAATACGGATACGCAAAGTTGCCCAAATGGTAGCCGTTGTCGCCAATGTCCCATGCTTCCACAATGAGTTTGCGTTGTGCCAAAATCGGGTCTTGGTAGAGCAGACTGAAAAAGCCACGATATACATTGAATTCAGGTTCACGAGCCATGACTGTTCCCAAATCAAAGCGAAAACCGTCCACATGAAATTCCTGCACCCAATAGCGCAAACTGTCTGCTGCCCAACGTAACACATCACGATTCACCATTTTGAGTGCGTTACCTGTGCCAGCCCAATTGAAATAATTGCCCGTTTCTTCATTTACCCAATACCAATTCACATTGTCCATGCCACGTTGACACAACATGGCACCTTTTAAATCTTGTTCGGCGGTGTGGTTGTACACTACGTCCAAAATCACTTCAATGCCAGCCGCGTGTAATGCTTTGACGGCTTGGCGGAATTCATCGGCAGCCTGAAGCGGATTGGCTGCATAATCACGTTCCACCGAAAAATGAGAATAAGTGTTGTAGCCCCAATAATTGTGTAATCCTAAGGTTTGCAAATGGTACTCGTCCAAATGTTCGTGAATGGGCAATAATTCTACCGCCGTAACGCCCAAAGTGTGCAAATACTGAATCACGCGTTTGTCTGCCAATGCCAAATAAGTGCCAGCGTGTGCCAAATCGGGAAATTGCTGCGTGAAACCTTTGACGTGGGCTTCATAGATAATGGTTTGACCAATCGGCGTGTTGGGGTGTTTATCGTTTTGCCAATCAAATTGACTTGCGCCCACGACCACACTTTTGGGGGCAATGTGTGCGTTGTCGCGTGCGTCTTCGGGGCGATACCACGCCAATTCATCGGCATTACGCAACATGGGTTTGCCGTCTAATTGTTTGCTGTATGGGTCAATTAACAGTTTGTTTGGGTTGAAAAAATAACCTTTTTCAGGGGCGTATTCGCCATACACACGATAGCTGTAGCGTTGTCCTGCGCCGATGTTTGCCACGAAACCGTACCAAATAAAACCATCTTTTTCAGGCAGCCTGAAACGGGTTTCGTGGTGTTGTTCGTCAAATAAGCATAATTCAATTGCGTTGGCATTGGCGGAATAAACAGCGAAATTCACGCCGTTATCGCAAACGGTTGCGCCCATTGGGTAGGGTTTACCGCTTTGCATGGTTAATTCAGGGTGTTTCATGGTGTTTTTTAGTCGGCTTAAACTGCGGTCTTTTTCAGGCAGCCTGATTTTGGGTTGTGGCTACTGATTGGGTTTTGGGTTGAGAAGTTTGATTTTCCGCGTACAAATAAACCGTTGCCAATGGTGGCAATGTCAAACTCAAGGATTGGGGGCGACCGTGTGATGCCACGTTTTCAGTTTGAATGGTTTTCAGGCTGCCTGAAAGCTTGACGCCACTGCCTTTGTAATTTAAATCATCTGAATTCAAAATTTCGGTGTATTTGCCAGCCATATTCACACCAAAACGATAATTTTCGCGTACTACTGGTGTGAAGTTGCTGATGATAATCATGCGGTTACCATCTCTATCTCTGCGTTCAAACACAAAAACCGAATGATTGCCATCGTCTGCCACCAACCATTCAAAACCGTCTGCCCATTGGTCAAGTTGGTATAAAGGCGCATGATTTTTGTAAATATGGTTCAATTCGCGTACATAATCTTGAATGCCTTTGTGCCAACCGCCACCTTCTGATTCATTCAATAGATGCCAATCGAGACTCTCGTTGAAATTCCATTCACGGCCTTGAGCAAATTCATTCCCCATAAACAACAATTTTTTACCTGGGTAGCCAAACATAAAACCATAATAAGCACGCAAATTGGCAAATTTTTGCCAACAATCGCCATGCATTTTGCCCAATAAAGAACCTTTTCCATGTACCACTTCATCATGCGACAAGGGCAAAATATAATTTTCACTGTATTGGTACATCATGCCAAACGTCATCAAATGATGATGGTATTTGCGATTGATTGGGTCTTCTTTCATGTAACGTAAGGTATCATTCATCCAACCCATATTCCATTTGAATTGGAAGTTCAAACCTTCTGCTTTGGTAACATTGGGGAATGTGGTGGATTCTTCTGCTATACCAACTGCGTCAAGATTTTGAGTTTGCAGCATATTGTTGGTTTCACGTAAAAATTCAATCGCTTCCAAATTTTCACGCCCACCAAATTGATTCGGAATCCATTCACCATCTTTTCGGGAATAATCGCGGTAAATCATTGATGCAACTGCGTCCACACGCAAACCGTCAAAGCCAAAGCGTTCCACCCAATACAGTGCATTACCTGTTAAAAAATTGCGAACTTCGTTGCGCCCAAAATTGTAAATTAGGGTGTTCCAATCCTGATGGAAGCCTTCGCGTGGGTCTTGGTGTTCGTATAATGCTGTTCCATCAAATTTCGCCAAGCCATGTTCATCGGTTGGGAAATGTCCCACCACCCAATCCAGAATCACACTAATGCCAGCATCATGGGCTTTTGCTACCAAATATTGTAATTCTTGCGGCGAACCAAATCGGCTGGTTGGCGCATACAATCCAGTCGCTTGATAACCCCACGAACCATCAAACGGATATTCCGACAACGGCAATAATTCAATATGTGTAAATCCCATTTTCACAACATAATCAACCAATTCATCTGCTAATTCGGTGTAGGTGAGCCATTGATTATTGGCTTTGCGTTTCCACGAACCCAAATGAACTTCATAAATGGAAATGGGCGCATCAATCGCATTGGCTTTTGCACGAAATTCAGGCACAGGCATTTTTTCAGGCAGCCCTCGAACCACCGAAGCCGTTGTTGGACGTAATTCGGTTGCAAATGCATAAGGGTCTGATTTTACTCTGACATGACCATTTGAATCACGCAATTCAAATTTATACAACGAATTGAATTTCACGTCAGGAATAAAAATCTCCCAAACACCTGTGTCATGATGTTTGCGCATAACGTGAATTCGCCCGTCCCACGCATTGAATTCACCAACCACCGAAACACGTTGTGCATTCGGTGCCCACACCGCAAAATACGCGCCTTTCACGCCATCAATCTCGCGCAAATGTGCGCCCAAGCGTTCATATGGGCGCAAATGTTTGCCTTCACCCAATAACCAATTATCCGTATCACCCAAAAATGAACCGAAACGGTAAGGGTCTTCTTGTTGGATAAATTCGCCATTTTCGGTCAATTGCACCGATAAAATATAATCTGCCACATTTTCAGGCAGCCTTGCTACCCAAAAACCGCGGTTATCTAATTTTTGCATGGGTGCAATCAATTTTTGATTTCGCGCCAAAATATTGATTGCCACCGCATTCGGCTGTAATACGCGAATCACATCACCTACGCCATCAATGGTGTGTTGCCCCAAGTAGGCGAATACATCGTCATGTTCTGCATGAAATAGGCGGTTGATGGTTTCCCATTCGTGTGAATCGGGTTGGGGGTAAGGTCGTGGACTGGACATACGAGCCTCGTTAATTCGTTCAAATTGTTGATGAATATTCGTATCTTGAGAAATTTCCGCCAATGTTTTGGGGTATTTTTGCACCCAATTGCCTTTTGCAACACCAGGTAAATTAAAATTATCGGTCATTGCCAACATGTTTTCTAATTGCACCGCATACAATTTCGCGGGCGAGCGTGCGCCCAATTCGTGTACCGCATTCAATAATTCAGGCGTGATGTTTTCAGGCTGTCTGAAAATATTGGGCAGATATTGGGCTGATTTTAATTGTTGAATAAAATAAGTTTTTTCTTGTTCGCGTTGTTTTAAGGTTGCCTGAAAACGGTTTTCGGGCAATGTACCTAATTTTTTCATGGCGTATAAATCCGTACCGCGCCAAAATCCAGCCAAAGGCGCAAGGTCATGCGTACTGGTAGTGGCAATGCAGTGGGTGGGGAAGTTAGCTGTATTCTTGTGAAAATATAATACTTTATATGAATAAATTTGATATTGTTTGAGTAATTCAAAAGTTTCAGTTGGTACAGTGCCTAAATCTTCTCCAATTACAATACATTGATTTAAATGACTTTCTAGTGCAATAATGGCAAACAAAATATTTTGTGGATAACGCACATACGCACCTTGTTGAGCGGTTTCATTTTGCCCTGTAATCAGCCACAAGCGATTGAGTGCCATCACATGGTCAATCCGCAACATGCCATATAATTTCATGTTTTCACGGATAATTTTAATGAATTCCGCGCACGCTGTTTGTCGCATGACAGTTGGATGATACGGTGGTAATTGCCAATTTTGTCCAATTGGGCTGAACGAATCAGGCGGCGCACCAATGGACAAATCCAAACAATATTGGTTGCGTTTCAACCAAGTATCCGCGCCAAACTGCGCCACGCCCACTGCCAAATCGCCATATAATCCCAATGAAATTCCTGATTTTTCAGCCATTTCATTTACTTTTGCCAGCTGTAATGTGCACAACCATTGTAACCACATATGAAAACGAATTTCTGGCTCATGTTTAGCGGAAAATGCTTTGACTTCGGGGTGTTGGGGTGTTGGTATGCAGCATCCCAATTTTGCCAACCGAATGAATTTTCATGGGAAAAATAATTATCCAGTGTTTCAAATAATGCAAATCCGCGCAATTCATTGCCTTTTTGCGTGATGAATTGGGTAAATTGTTGGCGTTGTTGAGCAGCAAATGGGTCTTTGCTGTATTCAAATTCTTGGAAAAGAAATTGGAGTGCAGATAATTTAGTTTGCCAAATATTTTTATAATCAACGGTTTGGTTGTCGCGCAAAGTTTTCAGGCTGCCTGAATGTTGTTGCAACCACAAATGAAATTTACTGGAATGAAGAAAACGCGCGACTTGAGGCACGCTAATATAGATAGGATTGAGCCAAATACGACTAGATGGACTGTATGGGCTGGCGTATTCGGGATGACTAGTAAACAGCGCGTGCAGCGGATTAATGCCAATGAAGTCAATTTTTTGTTGCTGACAAAATCCGCATAACATCGCCAAATCTGCTAAATCGCCAATGCCCCAATTGTCTTCGGAACGCAGCGCATATAATTGAATCGTCAAGCCCGTATGTGGGCGTGAATCTGGCTGGTAGGTGGTGGGTGGGGCGACAATGATTTTGATAAGATGTTGCAGATTGGCTTTTGTGATGCGTAACGTGTAGTAACCGCAAGGGAGACCGTCATCGGGTAGAGCGGTGTGATGATTTTCAGGCTGCCTGATGGCGTGAGTTTGCTGGTGTTCGTCCCATAATTCTACGCTGTCGGGAGATAGAAATTCGTGCGGAATCGTGATTTCCCCGATTCTGCCAACAGTTAAAACTTGAATATCATCAAAACAATGGCTAGTGTGTGTGGGTTTAGATAATACATTGATTAAACGCATTAAAATATCATCACTGATGGTGTGGTGTGTACCATCAATGCTGTAGTAAGTGGGTTCAATGCCGAGATTTTGGGCTTGTTGAATAAGGGTTGGATTCATGATGTTCAGCGTAATGGTTGGATTTTTGTTACTGAATTGTGTTTAATTGTGTAAATAATTTGCTTTTATGCGAATAAGCTGGTTGCTAGGGGCTATTGACAATTCAAAAAAAGAGGCAAAGGATTTAAGATATTGTTTCCACGCAACCATCCCAAACCTTTGCCATGTCCCGAAACACGCTTACAAATGAAACATGGTCAAGACTGTTGCCTATTTTGAAACAGCTTGGCATTTATCGCAAGAAAAATTTACGCAAAACAGTAGAAGGTATCCTATTTCGCTTACGTACAGGCTGCCAATGGGCTGATATACCTAGTTATTTTGGTAAAGCAAACAGCCTTTACCAAAGTTTCAATCGCTGGTCTAAACGCGGTATTTTTACCCGATTATTCAAACATTTGGTAGATACACCCGATATGGAATGGGTCTTTATGGACGGTAGCCATATCCGCGTTCATCAACACGGTATGGGTAAACAATCCATTACGCATCAAGCTGTTGGTAAGAGTATCGGTGGTCATACGTCTAAAATTCATTTAGCGGTTGATGCTTGTGGTAATCCAATTGAATTTATCATTACAGCTGGTAATGTAAATGATATTGTTGTTGCGCCTGATTTATTGGCACAATTGGATTTAAGTGATAATGAAACCGTGTGTGCTGATAGGGGTTTTGACAGTGATACTTTTCGTCGGTTAATTCAGTCTAAACAAAGTAAAGCCAATATTCCATATAAGAAAAATAGAGAACATCTTAATGTGGGCACAGATTGGTATTTATATAAAATCAGGCACTTGGTAGAAAACGCTTTTGCACGATTAAAGCATTTTCGTGCGCTGGCAACACGGTACGATAAATTAAAACGTAATTATGAAAGTACTGTATCATTAGCTTGTGCTTTGATTTGGTTGAAATTATAGCTAAAATGTCATTAGCCCCTAGTGTAGCACACGTTTTTTGTGAATGGGTTTGATTTACAGAAAATAACGCCATTCTCAACACCCAATTAACCCAGCAAATTGAGTAATTGGGTGTTGAATTTGTTGATTCAGTAAACAGCAAAAATTATGCGATAAAATTTTCCGAATAAAACGGTTAGATTGGTGAAACAGATTTTTTGTACGAACTATTTCCATGTTAAATCTCTCTGTTAATTGACCAATAACTGTTTCAATCATACGGCGACTATTTTTTAGCCATTTGAGAAATTGAGGACTTCTGTCATCTTTCATATTGCTACGATAAGGTGTTTGTAAATTAATATGGCTTTGTTTCATTTCATCTTTTAATTCAGAACTTAAATACCCTTTGTCCGCACCAACAAACCCTGTTTTGCCTTCTAAAAGTTCAGGTAATACCTGCCGTTCATCAACATTGGCAGCTGTAAAAGTAAAGGCTTTAATCATACCTGAGCGAGTAATCAAAAGATGACCTTTAAAACCATAATAGGTCTCTTTTTTGGAAGCGTAATAACCGAACGTCGCATATGCACGAAAATTTTGATGGCGTTTAGCTCGGGCAAATTTACAGACTGCAATAGGAAAGGCATCTGCATAATACTCTGTTTGCTCACACCAATTTGCAGTGATTTTTTGATGCATTTGTTGTTTAACCCAATACAAATTGGCACATTGTTTGGCAAAATTAGGGTAAGAGCCTAAATTGGGAAACCAATTTTGCCAATGTTGTTTGAAATATTGCCAAATTTTTTTATCGGTATCCATACCGAGAAATTCGCCAACAATTTCCATACAAATCAGTTCACAATCTGAAAGTTTGGGTGCAAAGCCACCTTGTCTTAATGGTTTTTGAACGAGCTGATTGTATAAAGCATCTACCATTAGATACGTTTTAATGATAAATTCGTCTTGGGGCATAACTGTCTCTCTTTCGGATTATCTTGACGGGTATCTTTAAGAGTGGGGTTATGCCCCTTTTTATTCAATTGCCATATCTTAATTAGATAGAGTTGAGAATGGCGTGAAAATAATTTCAGGCTACCTTTGAATTGTTCAAAAGGCAGCCTGAAATTATTATTTAAATAAGATTATGAACACAGGTTCTTAATTATTCTTCGGGTTGTACGCCATCTGCATTGTCTTCGGGAGTCCCAACTTCAATCAAATCGTCCAAACCCGAATGACTGCGGATTTTTTGGTCAATTTCGGCAGCAACTTCAGGATTTTCTTTTAGCCAAATACGGACGTTGTCTTTACCTTGTCCGATTTTTGCGCCATTGTAACTGAACCATGCGCCTGATTTTTGAATGACATCGGTTTTCACGCCCAAATCCACTAATTCGCCTTCATAACTCACGCCTTCGCCATATAAAATATCAAATTCTGCGGTACGAAATGGTGGCGCAACTTTATTTTTGATGACTTTGACTTTGGTTTCCTTGCCGATGGGTTCTTCGCCTTCTTTGCCTTTGATTTGAGTGGTGCCACGAATGTCCAAACGCACAGATGAATAGAATTTCAATGCGTTACCACCTGTGGTGGTTTCTGGGTTGCCAAACATCACACCAATTTTCATGCGGATTTGGTTGATAAACACGACTAATGTGTTGGTTTTTTTGATGCTGCCTGTTAATTTGCGTAAGGCTTGGCTCATCAAACGTGCCTGCAAACCGACATGGCTGTCGCCCATATCGCCTTCAATTTCTGCTTTGGGAACGAGTGCAGCCACCGAGTCAATCACGACCATGTCTACGCCACCTGAACGCACCAACATATCGCAAATCTCCAAAGCTTGTTCGCCCGTATCGGGTTGAGAAACCAGCAAATCTTCCACTTTCACGCCCAATTTACGCGCATAAACGGGGTCAAACGCATTTTCTGCGTCAATGAAAGCGCAAGTACCGCCATTTTTTTGGCATTGTGCGATGGTTTCTAAGCACAAAGTGGTTTTACCAGAAGATTCAGGCCCGAAAATTTCCACAATGCGACCACGTGGCAAACCACCCACACCCAAAGCCAAATCCAAAGTTAATGAACCTGTTGAAATGACTTGTAAATTATCTTCTTGATGGCTACCGTCCATTTTCATGACTGCGCCTTTGCCGAAATTTTTTTCAATTTGAGCCAAAGCTGCGGCGAGTGCTTGGCTTTTTTCGTTATTGGAATTTTTTGCGTTGTCTTTTTCTGATTTACTTGCCATGATGTTGACCTTATACGGTTGGGGTTAGAATCGGAAATTTTAAGGCAGCCTGAAAGGTTTGTAAAATGATAGTGAATGAAATGGCACATTCAGGCAGCCTGCAACATTTTGATGAGTGGGATACGCCATCCTTGTGGATAACCTTGATTAGATTTCTGGACTTATCCACACGTTATACGCTTTTTCGGCTATAATTAAGATAATCTGTGAGTACGCTTTTTGAATTTTCAACTAATTAATTGAATTCAAATCATAATAAATAAGAGAATATCATGATGTTAGCCGATTTTTGGGCGCAAACCCTGCGCCGTTTGCATAGCGAATTGAGTGAGCAGCAATTCCAACTTGCCATTGCCCCGATTACCGTGGGTGAGGAAAATGATGCGTGGGTGATTTATGCCAAAAATCAGTTTGCAGTCAATTTGTTGCGTTCTCAATATGCGGCGAAATTGTCGGCGATTCGTGAGGAAATTGCGCCCAATGCCCCCGAATTAATTTACAAAGTTGGCGTGGGTGTGCGATACGAAATGGCGGAGGAAGTGTCGCCAACGTTTTCAGGCAGCCTGAAAACACAAAATCAAGCAAAATCTATTGATAAATCAGATGAATTAGATAATTTATCAACCGATACATCATCAGAATCAAATTTACCCAAAACGTCTTTACAATCACCACAAGCACCTTTGTTGCAGCCTGAAAATGCGCCTGTGGATAAATTACCTGAAAAAAAATCATCACGCAAAACCACCGCCCAAGATATTTTGGCAGAGCGCATGAGTAATTTGCGTCCCAACAAAAAAAACGAAGTGAGTGAGGAAAATAAATCGCATAAACCGTCCGCGATTGAAATTGCCAAAGCCAAAGAAGATGCAGAACAACGCCACTCACAAACTAATTTGTCGCCCGAATATACTTTTGACACTCTGGTGGAAGGGAAAGGCAATCATTTGGCGGCGGCGGTTGCCAAAAGCATCGCTGAAAAACCAGGTGATAGTATGTACAACCCATTTTTCGTGTACGGCAGCACGGGTTTGGGCAAAACACACTTGGTGCAGGCGATTGGTAATGAGTTGTTGAAATTAAACACAAAAGCGCGTGTTCGTTATATGCACTCGGACGAATATTTGAAAACGTTTATGGCGACTGTGCGCAATAAAACGTGGGATACGTTCAAACAACAATATTTACATTATAATTTATTGATTATTGATGATATTCAATTTATCCAAGGCAAAGACCGCACGATGGAAGAGTTTTTCTTTTTGTTTGAACATTTTCATTCGCGCAATCAACAAATTATCCTGACTTGCGACCAATTACCCAGTAGCTTAGAAAACATGGAAAAACGCTTGATTTCACGTTTTTCGTGGGGCATGACGATTAAATTGGAACCGCCTGAATTGGAAATGCGAGTGGATATTTTGGAGCGTAAAGCCGAAGCGGTGGGCATCACATTATTAGAAGATGCAGCGTTGTTTATCGCGCAAAATGTGAAACAAAATGTGCGTGAATTAGAAGGCGCGTTAAATCGTGTGCTAGCACGTTGTCGTTTTGAAAAGCGCACCACAATTGACATTGATTTAGCAACCGATGCGTTGCAAGACATTGTCGCCAGCAATTATAAACCGATTACCATTGAATTGATTATGAAAGCGGTGGCGGATTATCATCACATTCGCATGAGTGATTTGTTAGGCAAAAAGCGCACACGCACAGTGGCACGACCCCGACAAATGGCAATGGCGTTGGCGAAAGAGCTGACGAATATGAGTTTGCCTGCGATTGGCGATGCGTTTGGTGGACGCGACCACACCACTGTGATGCACGCCGTCAAAACCATTGCCAAACTGCGAATTGATGAGCCTGAATTGGGTCAGGATTATGAAAAGTTATTGATTTTAATAAGAAATTAAATTTTCAAATAGCCTAAAGGTAGAAAATAAACATGACTGAACAAGTTTTTTTTAAAAATCAAGATCTAAAGATTTTCCATAAAGGAAATTATCAAGAAATTAATCGTGATTTTATTTCGGAGGCTAATCATGCTATTAAGCCTTTGAATGTTATCCAAAAAAAATATAAGAAATTAGATAATGATACGTTTTTCAATGAGTTAAGAGATGGTATGATTGGTGCGTATTTGGGCTATGATTTGGTTAATATTGAAAAGCATGGATTAGATGCTAAAAATTCAGAAAATAATCAATTTTTAGAAGTCAAACAAGCATCTTTTAGCGCAAAATCTTGGGTAGCGACTTTCAACGATACTACTTATGAGAAAGCTGAAGCATTTGAAGATGAAAAATTATTTTTAGCCGTAGGCGTTTGGGCTGGATTATCAGAATTATTATTTATCGTTTATGGTCAAAATCCTTTGATTGGACAATATTTAAAATCACGCGTAGATATTTTTAAATCTGGTGGCAGTGTGCGTTCTACTCAATCTATTACTATCAAGGACTTAGTAGTATGTTATGGTTTTAAAATTTTGTTTCCAACCCAAGAGCGAAAAGAAATCAAAAATATTTTTAGATTAAAATATAAGGGTGAAGATTGGTGGTCGGGAGCATTTGTAGATGAATAAGTTGTATGTTATGGATGCAGAAGATTGCTTAAACAGGCTGCCTGAAAATACCTTTCAAACAGTGTATATTGACCCACCCTACAACACGCAATCCAAAAAATTTGAATATCATGATCATTATGATGATTGGGAAGATTTTATTACCAGTAAAATTCGTAAAACACGCCAAGTTATGCAAGAAACAGGTGTGTTGTTTGTTTCTATTGATGATAACAAGTTGATTGAACTGCGTTTAATTTGTAATGAAGTATTTGGTAAAGATAATTTTTTAGGTATGTTTATCACGCGCCAAACCACGCGCAGTAATGCCAAGCACATTAATACAATTCATGAATATATCATTGCATATGCAAAAAATAAACGTAAAGCGCCTGCTTTTGAAATTAAACGGTTAGAAATTCCATTTTATGCAGATAAATTGTTGCCATTAATGGCAGAAATTAAAAAGGAACACAAACAAAATGGTATCGCGTCAGCAACGCAATTATTAAAAAAAAGGTTGAAAGAATTTGAAAAAATAGAGTATTTTTCATTTTTGAAGAATTATTCTATTGTTGACGAGAATGGTGAAATTTGTTTTGCAACTGATTTATCTACACCTAATGGAGAACCTTGTGAATTATATATAGAAGAAATTATGTTGCATTTACCTGCGTTGAAATCACGTGGTTGGTCTTCTAAAGAAAAATTTATTAAGCTATTTAATGAAAATAAGTTATTGTTTAAACAAGGTCGCCCGTATGAGAAACATTTATTGTCTGAATCAAAAGACAATGCGATGAGTATTTTGAACTTTTATTCGCGACAGGGAAAACATGATTTAGAGAGATTAGATTTAGGAAATGTGTTTTCTACTGCAAAACCTGTTGAAATGATTAAATATTTAATTAAAATTTCACAAATCAGTCACAATGACAAAATCTTGGATTTTTTTGCAGGTAGTGGAACAACTGCACAAGCCGTTTTAGAGTGTAATCAAGAGGATAATGGGCAGCGTGAATTTGTATTATGTCAAGTGCAAGAAGAAATCAAAAACAATTTATATGCCATTGAATATTTGTCAGGCTTGGGTTATCAATCTAATATTGCAGAAATTATTAAATTACGTTTGGCACGTTTACAATATTTTATTCAATTTACATATGAAATTGAATAGGATATTGTTTTATATGGTTTAAATTCAAATTAACACAACATTGCTAATGTTCTGATGTACTACACGTGTGCGTCAGACGTTATCGCCTTGTTCTCATTTGAATGTAAAATACTAAAAAAATTATCTCAAAATTTATTGAAAATATAAGGAAAAATACATCATGTTAATCTTACAAACAGATAGAGATAGTCTACTTAAGCCCCTACAAGCCGTAACAGGTATTGTGGAACGCAAACATACTTTGCCGATTTTGTCTAATGTGTTGCTGGAAAGTAAAGATGGCAGAATCCATATTTTGGCGACCGATTTGGAAATCCAAATTCACACGCAAGGTGCGGAAAACGATAAAGGCGATTTTCGTTTGACAACTAATGCTAAGAAATTACAGGATATTTTACGCGCTTTACCCGATGGTGCGATTGTGCAACTGGATTGGGCGGACAACCGTTTGACACTGAAAGCCGGCAAATCGCGTTTTAATCTGCAAACGCTGCCTGCAGAAGATTTCCCCACCATGAGCGTGAATGATTCGGCGCAAGTGCGTTTTTCACTCACGCAAGAAACGTTCAAACACATGATTTCGCAGGTGCAATATAGCATGGCAGTGCAAGATATTCGCTATTATTTGAATGGCTTATTGTTGCAAGTGGAAGAAAATCAATTGCGTTTGGTTTCTACGGACGGGCATCGTTTGGCGTATTCGGTTTGTGAAATTGAGGCGAATTTGTCCAAAACCGAAGTGATTTTGCCACGTAAAACCGTGTTGGAATTGAATAAGTTATTGAATCAACCCAATGAATTAATTGAAATTGAATTATTGGGTAATCAGATTCGTTTGACATGCAATGATACGGTGATTGTCAGCAAAGTGATTGATGGTAAATTCCCCGATTATAACCGCGTGATTCCATTGGATAATGATAAAATTTTCTTGATTTCGCGTACCGACTTGTTGGGTGCGTTGGAGCGTTCGGCAATTTTGGCAAACGAGAAATTTAAAGGCGTGAAATTGTTTTTATCAGCAGGATTATTGCGCGTTTCTTGTACCAATAACGAGCAGGAAGAAGCTCAAGAAGAATTGGAAATTGCTTATCAAGGCGAATCTTTAGAAGTTAGCTTTAATATCAATTATTTAACTGATGTATTGCGTAACACGCATTGTGATGATATTCAAATTGCGTTGGGTAATGAGCATAAGTCATCGTTATTTACCAAACCCGATGAAGCCGATTTCAAATATGTTGTGATGCCGATGCGAATTTAATGGTAAATTTCTTTCAGGCTGCCTGAAACAATTGTGTATTCAGCGAAACAAATTCACAAGATAATTTTCAGGTAGCCTGAAAAATTTTTTTTGATTCTTTACCTTGATTTTAATGAACATAATGATGAGAAAATGGTTGGTAATTTTATTGGTGCTACCTATTTTGAGTGGGTGCGAACCTGTAACCCAAGCATGGCAGGGCATAAAAGATTGGGTGCAAAATTGGCATGATGTGCCTGCACCAAATGCGCGTGATTTTATGATTCAGCCATTACCACAAGTATTGGATAATGAGCTGAATTTTACTGCACAGACCTATCAACGTCCCTCATCTCCCACCAAAATAACCCCACAAATTTTGCATTTTGATGCAGACGGAAAATCGGTTGATGTGCCAAAAAATGACGGTTTTTATCGTGAAGTGTATGGACAAACCACAGATGGTCGTCTGATGGTGCAGGATTTTTTTGAATCCACCCAATTACCCCAAACAACCGCGTTGGTTCTTAAGAGAAACAGCGACCCAAAAGATTTCAGTAATGCCATTTTAGATGGGCGTGTGATTTGGTTTAATCGCGATGGACAATTGCATGCTGTGGCTGATTACGTCAATGGTGTGGCGCAAGGTGCAAGGATTTTTTATCAAAATAAACAATTGGTTGGTGCGGTGTTGGCACAAAAAATGCTTGCATTTCAGCATGATGGCACAATTTTAGCCGCGATGGAAAGTAGCACAAATCCAGCCAATTCAAATGCTAATAGTAATGAGTGGAGATTGATTTTGTTTCGTCCAAATGGCGTGGGTTTGTTGCAATCGGATATTCGTGGTGAGCAGGTGATGCATGCGGTGGCTTGGACGGCAGATGGTAAACAAGTCAAACGAAAAATGGATGTGCAAACTGTTCGCCAAGAGAGTTTGCCCTTTGAAAAACGTGCTGATGAATTGTTGCGATTGATGAATGAGTGAGTATGTTTTCAGGCAGCCTGAAAGCATTTTTTGAATAATAATAAGGTTAATTTTAAGGATTTAGATAGACATGAATATGAAATTATTGCCTGCGTTGTTGATGGTTAGCATCAGTCTAGCTGCTTGTACCGATAAAAAAAACAAAGATAGATCCATTGAAACTGCTTCACAAGTTGCTAATATTATTGTGGATAAAAAACCCACACAAAGTGATGGTACGGTGGGTATGTTTTTGCCTGATTTTACGGAATTGGTGGCGCGTGAAGGTGGTTCGGTGGTGAATATTCAGGCAGCCAAAAATCACGAAGAAATTGCACAAAATAACAGTAATCTAGATGGTTTGTCTAAGGACGACCCATTTTACGAATTTTTCAAACGACTGATTCCCAATGACCCCAATATCCCTGAAGATGCTGACGATGAATCCGATAATTTTGGTTCGGGCGTGATTATCAGCAAAGATGGCTATATTTTGACCAATACCCATGTGATTAAAGGTTTGGATAAAATCAAAGTAACGCTCAACGATAAGCGAGAATATATTGCAAAATTAATTGGTTCAGATGACAAATCCGATATCGCATTGCTGAAAATTGAAGCCACAGACTTGCCTGCTGCCAAAATTGGCAAAGCCGATGAATTAAAATCAGGCGAATGGGTGGCGGCAATTGGTGCGCCGTTTGGTTTTGATAATAGTGTTACCGCAGGGATTGTGTCAGCCAAAGGGCGTAGTTTACCGAACGAAAATTACACACCATTTATTCAAACCGATGTGGCGATTAACCCCGGTAATTCGGGGGGACCATTGTTCAATTTGAAAGGACACGTGGTGGGGATTAATTCGCAAATTTATAGTCGCAGCGGTGGGTTTATGGGGATTTCGTTTGCGATTCCGATTGATGTGGCGATGAATGTCGCGGAACAATTGAAAACCACGGGTAAAGTTCAACGTGGTCAATTGGGTGTGATTATTCAAGAAGTAACTTATGATTTGTCTAAGTCATTTGGCTTGGATAAACCAACGGGTGCATTGGTGGCGAAGGTGTTGCCTGATAGTCCAGCACAACGCGGTGGCTTGCAAGTTGGCGACATTATTCGCAATGTGAATGGCGTGCAGGTGCGTTCGTCGAGTGATTTACCAATGACAATTGGTGCGTTGTCGCCTGAAAAAGATGTGATTTTAGGCGTGTGGCGTAAAGGGAAAGAGATTAATTTGATTGTGAAATTGGGTTTGGCAAATGACGGTCAAACGGCTGAATCCAGTACCGCCCAAACTTTGCCGAATATTCAAAATCAAGGTGCAGGTTTTGAAGTACCTGAAGTTGGTTTATTGCTGAATGCGCATAGTGGTCATTTGGTGGTAACGCAAGCGAAAGGCATTGCGTTGTCGGCTGGTTTGCGGCGTGGCGATGTGATTGTGGAAATTGGTGGTGTGCCTGTTCACAGTCAAGCGGATTTCAATGAAGCTTTGTCTCGTGCTGGTAAAAATGTGTCGGTGCTGGTAAGACGCGGCGATAATACGGTATTTTTGGCGTTAATCTTGCCATAACAGGATTTTGTGAATAAGATTCAGGCAGCCTGAAAACGAATTGTGGTGTTTCAGGTTGCCTGAGTTTTTTTAAATGAAAATAGGACAAGGCGACCGCCGTGTACATCTGGTACATAAGAGAGTGGGCAACGCAGTAATATTTTTAATTTTAAACGACTGTTATTTTTAAAATAAGAGAAAAATCAAATGTCTATCACACTGCCACGCGGTGCAATCATGGCTGATGTTACCGCTTACACTTTATCTGATGACGACAAGCAACGCTTACTTGACCCAGCAGTTGGTGGCGTGATTTTGTTTCGCCGCAATTTTCAAAACGTGGCGCAGCTAAAAAACTTATGTCAAGAAATCAAAGAATTAAGAAAGCCTGAATTAATCATCGCAGTGGATCATGAAGGTGGGCGCGTCCAACGTTTTATTGATGGATTCACGCGTTTGCCCGCAATGGGTGTGTTAGGTGAAATCTGGGACGAGCAGGGCGCAGATATCGCGCAGAATCATGCCGAACAAATCGGCTGGGTATTGGCGACTGAATTAGTCGCGTGTGGCGTGGATTTGTCGTTCACACCTGTGTTGGATTTAGATTGGGGCAAATGCGCGGTGATTGGTAACCGCAGTTTTCACAGGCAGCCTGAAATTGTTACCGCGTTGGCGTTGGCGTTGCAGCGTGGTTTGAATCGCGGTGGCATGAAATCATGTGGCAAACATTTTCCAGGGCACGGCTTTGTGTCGGGCGATAGCCATTTGGTTCAGCCTGAAGATTTACGTAGTTTTGATGAATTAAATCAATCTGATATTCAGCCGTTTGCGGTATTAGCAAAACAAGGCATGGCAGCTGTGATGCCTGCTCATGTGGCGTACCCGAATGTGGATTCGCAACCTGCTGGTTTTTCAAATTATTGGCTGAAAACGGTTTTGCGTGAACAACTTGGTTTTGATGGTGTGATTTTTTCCGATGATTTGACCATGGAAGGTGCGTGTGGTGTGGGGGGTATTCGTGAGCGGGCGCAAGCGGCATTTGGTGCAGGTTGTGATATTGTGCTGGTGTGTAATTGCCCTGATTTGGTAGACGAATTGCGCGATAACTTCAGGCAGCCTGAAAACCGCAAATTAGCCCAACGCTGGCAATACATGGCAGCGACTGTGTCGCCCGAACAAGCTGCGCAAACAATGGTAACACCAGAATTTCAAGCAGCTCAACAATTAACCGCACAACTTGCCACACCTAAAGATACGCAAAATGGAGTACAAGTAGGGGAGAAGTTTTGATGTTTACAGGTATTGTACAAGGCATGGCGCAACTGGTCGCACTGGAACAACCAAGCGCAGATTTTCGCCGTCATACGATCGAATTACCCGAAAATATGGCACAATCGTTGCAAATTGGTGCATCTGTTGCACACAACGGCTGTTGTTTGACGATTACGGAATTTGATGGGCGGCGCGTATCGTTTGATTTGATGGCAGAAACATTGGCGAAAACCAACTTAGGTAGCCTGAAAATTGGCGACTGGGTCAACGTGGAACGCGCAGCGCGTTTTGGTGATGAAATCGGTGGGCATTTGATGAGCGGACATATCATCGCTACCACTGAAATCACGCGTATTGAACGCAGCGATTTGAATCAAACCGTCTGGTTTAGGCTGCCTGAAAATATTCAATTATTTGTTTTGGAAAAAGGATTTATTGGATTAGACGGTTGCAGTTTAACCATTGGCACGGTTAGGGCAGATGAGTTTTGTGTGCATCTCATTCCCGAGACTTTGCGTCAAACCCTGTTCGGTCGCCGACAGGTAGGTAACGTGATTAATATTGAAATTGATGCACACACGCAAGCAGTGGTGGAAACTGTACAACGTGTTTTGAAACGATTCTAGTGCTTTAAATTCAATAGGGTAAGGTGGTAACGTTTGCTATAGCAACGCTGTGTTAATATTAATTTGAATTTAAAGCACTTTAGTCTGTTGAACGTCTAGTGCTTATAAACTACCGTAAGAATGCAGCCCCGACAAAAACATATTCACGCCAATAAATGCAAACGCAGTAATAAACAACCCAATTACTGCCCACCACGCCAGCACTTTACCACGCCAGCCTGCCACCAATCTCATGTGCAGCCAAATTGCATAATTCAGCCAGACAATAAATGCCCATGTTTCTTTTGGGTCCCAGCTCCAATAACGCCCCCACGCGTCTGCCGCCCACAATGCCCCCAAAATTGTGGCTATCGTGAAAAACAGAAAACCCACTGCAATTGCTTTATACATGGCTTCTTCAATTTGCGCCGCATCGGGTAAAAATTTGCTGCCACGTAACGTCAATAATTCTGCTACTCCAAACGCAGCCGCCGTACAAAATGCACCGTAACCAATAAAATTCGCAGGCACATGAATTTTCATCCACCACGATTGTAGTGCTGGAATCAACGGTTGAATCTCGTGCGCTCCTCGTTCAATGCTGTACCACAAGGTAAACGCCACCAACACGCACATCAACGAATACACAAACACGCCCAATTTGTGCATCGTAAATTTTTGTTCATAATACAAATACATCAAACCCGTAATCATCATAAACAAAATAAACACTTCATACAGATTGGACACAGGAATATGTCCCGCATCGGGGCGCAACAAATAGCTTTCGTGCCAGCGCACAAGCAGACCCACAAATCCAGCAAATGCCGCCGCCCAAGCCAAGTCCGATGCGATGCTAAAGAATGTATTTTTTGATGAAAGGATATTTTCAGGCTGCTTTTTTTCGTTGCGCCACGCGGTCAGCATACCAAGCGCGTAGGTAGCGGCTGCCAACACGGTGAGCGCGGCTTGCCACATAATGGCGGATTGACTGGAGAGTAAATATTTCAGTAAAAATTTGCCTGTGTTTTCATTGCCATTGGCGATATTGCCGTCATACAAGCCAACCGCCATATACGCCACCGCTACGCTACCGACAATAAACCAACGCATCGGCTTGAAAAACCAGCCCAAGCCAATTGCAATTATTGCGCTTATCCATAAAATCACCGTTTCGTAAATATCCATGTGATGCGGCATTTTGATGTGAACCAAAACAGCGATGGTAATCAGCGCGGCAGCAAATAACCAGTCGGTAATATTTAATTTTTTAATAAATGATTTATCTTGCAATAATTCGTGTTGTGGCAAGACGGTGTCTAGATTATTGGTGTGTTCTGTCATGTTGATTTATCTAATTTATTTTAAATTTGTTTCACTAGGCGTGTAGTCTTTTCAGGCTGCCTGAAAATTATTTCATATTCACATATACCAAAAAGCCTACACCAAAACTAATCATCAACCACAAATTAAGTTTGATTTCTGCCCACCTATCGTCCCAGTATTTGCCTTGCAACGCACTCCAAAATTCGGGTGTGAAATAAAATTTGACGCAATCGCAAAATTCTTCCCAATCGCCAAATAAAATGTAGAACAACATGGCGGCTGTGAATAATCCTGCTAATACGGAAACGATTATCGCGGTCATCAATATTCCTTTACTCAATTTTACCCTTTCAGGCTGTCTGAAAACTTGGTGGTATCCTGAAAAGCGTGTTGCTAGAAAATAAAAAAACAAAAAGCAGTGAGAACAGAGTAATATTTAGTGCGTGAAAACTGAAATAACCCTGAAATATCCTCGCTGCCAAGGACTAAAATATAAAGAAAAATGGCTTCAATGGCAATCACAAACAGAAATATCGTTGCAAAATCTACGGGCGTTGTTTCATTGGCGACCACGCTTTAGACAATAAAGGCTGTCATTCCGAATCAGATTCAATGTTTTATCATATTAAATCATCTAACATTGGATTTTGGGCAATCAATAATCCTAAACAAATTTAAAACAGCACACTTTTCAGGACATCACCGAAAACTTAAGGCAGCCTGAAAATTATTCTGTTTGCCCCAAATCCTGCGTTAATCGGGTTAAATCATTCAATCGCTGCGGAAATTCCTGATTCAAATCGCGCTCGCTGCGGCTAGACGACATCGCAAAACGCATTTTACCGCCATCAAACAACAACCACGCCCGTTTTTCTCGCACATAAAACATAAACATCACGCCCAATACCAAAAACAGCGAACCCAAATACACCAAATTCGCTCCTGGTGATTTGGTCATTTGTAGCCCTGACATATTCACTTGTTTATAACCGTTTAATTGTAATAATACGGGCGCACTAAATTTTGTCATTGCTGTGTAGCCATCCAAGCTGTTTAGTACAAATTGATTGCGCGATTCGCCAGCAGGAATTTCAGGCAGCCCTGCGTCTTTGAGTGCGTTTTCTAGCGCAATATTCATTGTGCCATACAAAATTTGATACATGAACTCGCCTGTTTTTTGTTGTTCGGCGGTTGGCACGGTTTTTTGAATGTGTTCGTTAATTGCGACATAGCCACCTTCAGCAAACTGGCGCAACAGATTTTCTACTGCCAATTTGAATTGCGGACGCATATTTTCACTAACAGCCGTTAAAGATTGTTCCACAATAGCAGCGCGTTTTTCAGGCTGCATTATGGTGTCGCGCCATGCCATAAAACTGTCCATTTTGCCACTTGGGTCAGCTGGCAGCATTAACCAACGGTAAGGCGCGTTCATATCCGAGCGTTCGCCAGTTGCGAAAAACCATGCGCCTTCGCGTTGCAATGGTAACATATAATTAACATATTCATGGGCTTGCCCTGCGCTGTCGCGAAGTTTGTAGGTAATGGTTGGCCCGACATTTTTGAATTGTTTTTCTTTTTTGACACTGCGAATATCGTGTAATTTATTTGAGTTACTGGATTGATTATCTAGCATATTTTCTACATTGAATGCGCGAAATTCACCAAATTCCAATTTGTATTGCCCTGTTTTACCCAAATCCAGTGGGAATGTACGTTGAGAAACCGCATTCAAATCAACAGGTTTGCCAATACCGCGCAAATTCCAGCTTTTCAATTTTAATTCCGAGCCACCATCACCATAACTGGATTGATAAATCGTAATACTATCAATAGTTAAGGGGTGATTGACACGAATGGTTTGCTCAATTTTTTTGCCAGTTTGTTTGTCGGTTACCACAATATCGCTGGCAAAATCTTTTGGCATGCCTGTGTCATAAAAAGCAATATGAAATTTCTTCAATTCCAGTGAAAAAGGCAATTTTTGCAGCAATAAGCCTTTATCTGCATTTAAAAATGTTTGGTCAATGGTTTGTTCTTCTACTACTTGTGCATTGCCACGAAATGAGAGATTGTGTGTTCCAAGTGTGCTTTCAGGTTTGAAATCACGTGCATATACGCTGCTGGTATCTGGCACAATTTTGCCCATCGCCATGCCAATTTTCAAAATCAAATTGCTGTCAATCAGACCACCCAAACAAATCACAATCAAGGCAAAATGGGCGCAAATATAACCCCATTTGTTCATCGCTCCTTTTTTGGCAGCAAGCATCACGCTGCCGTCTTCACGCGTGATGATTTTGGTTTGAAAACCTTGTAAATTCAAATATTTTTCTGCGATTTCAGGTTGCAGGCTGCCTGAAATTTCGGCGGTGTGTTTCATGTGAGCGAGTGAATGGGCGGTGGCGTTTTGGCGAAAATTTTTCATATCGCGCAAATATTGTGGTGTGTTGCGCCATAAGCACAAGCTTGTACTCAACACCAAAAATACCATAATCAACACAAACCACGATGATGCATACACATCGTATAGCCCCAAAAAACCAAAAATTTCTGCCCAAAATGGACCAAATTGCACCACATAATTTTGTGGTGATTGATTTTGTGGCAGTACCGTGCCAATGACAGATGCAATCGCCAACACAGACAACAACGCCACCGCAAAGCGCATAGAACTCAAAAACGCAAACCACGGACGGCGAATAAAAGGAATTTTTTTGGGATGAGAAGTGTTCATATTTTCATTATTTTGCTGGAAAAACAAAGTATCAGGCTGTCTTGCAGTATACGAAAATTTTTGTACAGTCGTTTAAAATTAAAAATGCTACTGCGTCGTCCGCTCCCTTATGTATTAGCAGATGTACACGGCGGTCGCCTTGTTATACTTATTTTATTTTAAATGACTATAATGCACCATCGTATAACAATATGTGGGTTAGAAACTCGCCTGACATGCATCTTTCAGGCAGCCTGAAAAAGGTAAATTATTCTATCACATCGTGATTTTTTGGTTTACGTTTACGTGGTTTGCGTTTGCGTTCGTTGGGGGATTTGGGGGCGTTGTTTTGTTCGGTAACCATTTTATTGCGTGTAACTTCATTGGCATATTGGAAAGTTGTCCACCAATTTGCCAATTCGCGTGATACTTCGCCAAATTCTGACCGAATCAACAAAAAATCATACGCCGCCCGAAACCGCGCTTGTTTTAATAACCGAAACGGACGAGTACCACGGCGCAATTCAAAATGAGGCTGCATCGCCCAAATTTCGCGCATCGTGATGGAATAACGCTGCGGCACACCCCAACCATGTTCCAATTCATCGCGTAACTCATTGATGGCTGCCTGCATTGCAGCCACCGTATTTTGTCCACGCGCCATTGCATTTTGCCAATAAGGTTTGAGTTCGCCCCAAAATAACGCCGCCAAAATAAACCCCATAGAAACCGATTTGCCTTTTTGTAAACGCTGGTCGGTTTGGCGCAACGATTTTATTATCATTTGATTATGATTTTGTTGCAACGCGGTTAGAAGTGGGTGAATTGGCGCGTTAATGTTTAGATTTTGAAGTTGTTGTAGGCAGCCTTGTGCGTGTCCTGAAAATAAGATTTTCATTAACTCATCAAATAAGCGCGATACAGGTTCATTTTGTAGCAAATGTGCGTGGCTGGCGATGGGTTCAGCCGTGTTTTCATCAATCTGAAAATTGAGTTTTCCCGACAAACGAATCGCGCGTAAAATTCGCACAGGGTCTTCTTGGTAGCGTTCGGCAGGTTCGCCAATCATGACCAATTTTTTGTGGCGAATATCATTCATACCATCATGAAAATCAATGATTTTGTGGCGAATGACATCATAATACAAGGCATTACAAGTGAAATCGCGGCGCATGGCATCTTGTTCCAATGTGCCATAACCATTGTCTTTGACAATGCGGCCATTGGCATTTTGTCGTGTTTTGCCACTGCGAAACGTACTGACTTCCACGGTTTCTTTGCCCGACATCACATGCACAATCGGAAAACGCCTACCAATAATTCGGCTGCGGCGAAACAATTTTTCTACCTGTTCGGGGCGAGCGTTGGTTGCGACATCAAAATCTTTGGGTGCTACGCCGAGCAGTGAATCACGCACTGCACCCCCAACCAAATACGCTTCAAAACCTTCTTTGACCAGTTTTTTAATCACGTCTTCTGCAAAGGTGGGCGGTAAATCCAAGCGTATGGCATGATTTTGACAGGGGAAATTATTTTTTTGGCGACGTTTGAATACTGTGCCAATCATTTTTTTTAACATAATCAATGGGTTTTTCCTAGAATCTAATCAAAATAGAGTAAAAATTATAGTTGTTCAAAATAAAAATAGCACAAAGCGATCGCGACTACCGTATTATCTGCACGTTTGCGATGCCATCGCTTTAAGGTTTTGCAAAGGTTTTAGCCTGAAATCATCTTTGCAAAAAATTCTTTGTGCAAAAATCTTTTGCAAAGATTTCAGGCAGCCTGAAAAACAAAAACACCCAATTTTCTAAAAAATTGAGTGTTTTCATATTAGAACAAGCAGATGAAATTATCAACCTGATTATGCAGATGCTTTTTTCAAAAGCTCGTACAACTGTTCTTTCAATGCCAATTTTTTCACTTTCAATTCATGAATTTCATCAGCAGCAGAAGAAGAGGTTACAGGGTCGTTCTCCAAGCCTGTTAATTTGTCGTCAAGTGCATTGTGTTCATCAAATAAACGTGCAAAGTGAGCATCAGATTGTTTCAATTCAGAAATTAATTCACGGTATTCTGGGAACATGGTTTAGACCTTTCAAATGTCAGATGAAAATAATCAGGCAGCCTGAAACCACCTAGATTTTGAGAATTCATGCAGCTGATTGTATAGAATCTATTCACAATTGGCTAGTTTTTTTTCTGCACAACAACCGTTGCATTTTTTCTATTAATGTTATACCATAACAATAACTCATTCAAAATGATTTTGGAGAAAAATATGAAACCCAATTTACACCCCGAAAATTATCGTACCGTACTGTTTTATGACAGCAGCGCGGATACTGGCTGGCTGATTCGTTCGTGTGCCCCCACCAATCAAACGCGCCAATGGTCTGATGGTCAAGAATATCCTGTTTTTTATGTGGATACGTCTTCCGAATCGCACCCAGCCTACACAGGTAAACAGCGCGAACACAATAAAGAAGGTCGTGCTAGCCAATTTAATCAACGTTATGCAGGTATGATGTCTGCGCTGAAAAAAGGAAAATAATCATGCAAGTATTGTCATCACTCAAAACCGCAAAATCGCGTCATCGTGATTGCCAAGTGGTGCGCCGTAAGGGTAAGGTTTATGTGATTTGCAAATCTAATCCGCGCTTGAAAGCACGACAACGCTAAATGAAAGAGACCATAATATACAAGGCAGCCTGAACTGAATTAGGCTGCCTTTGTTGTTTATTGAGTTTATGCTAAATTTTTTTGTTTACAAAACTTTGCAAATAAAATGATTTTTGGTTATAGTTAATCTTTTCGTTTTAGCAAAATTTAGGATAATAAGTATGAGTACACCACACACGGAATTACGTAATAATCCATATAAAGTTGCCATTGCTTCAATGGTGGGGACGGCGATTGAATTTTATGATTATTATATTTATGCGGCGGCGGTAGTGTTGGTGTTCAACACGCAATTTTTCCCGAAAACCGATGAAAGCGCAGCGATGTTGTTGTCGTTATCTACATTGGCGTTGGCATTTTTTGCGCGTCCGATTGGTTCGGCGTTGTTTGGACATTTTGGCGATAAAATTGGGCGTAAGAAAACATTGGTGGCATCTTTGTTGACGATGGGTTTATCTACGGTAGCGATTGGTTTATTGCCTAATTATGAACAAATTGGCTTATTTGCTCCATTGTTGTTGTGCGTGTGTCGTGTGGGACAAGGTTTGGGTTTAGGAGGAGAATGGGGTGGGGCGGCTTTGGTTGCCACAGAAAATGCACCCGAAGGTAAACGTGCTTGGTTTGGTACGTTTCCACAATTGGGTGCGCCGATTGGTTTGTTTATGGCAAATGGTGTTTTTTTCTTGATTAGTTCATTGATTGGGCATGAAGAATTGGTGAACTGGGGGTGGCGTATTCCATTTGTGTTGTCGTTGATTTTGGTAATGGTAGGTTTGTGGATGCGTTTGACGCTGCATGAAAGCCACGTTTACCGCGAAGCCCAACAAGAAGGCAAAACCAAATCCGCACCTGTAAAAGAAGTCATGGTCAAACACTATAAGCCAATTATTCAGGGTACGTTTATTATGGCAGCAACTTATGTGTTGTTTTACATTATGACGGCGTTTGTGCAAGTGTATTCCAAATCACCTGTAAAATCTTCGGAATTTGGACATCCAATGGGTTTGGGGATTCCTGCCAACACGTTTACGGGATTTTTGTTATGGGGTGCAGTGGTATTTGGTGTGTTTGTTAGTTTATCGGGCATTTACGCAGACAAAATGGGGCGTAGACGCTTTTTATTGATAATCAGCAGCGCGATTTTGGTATTTGGTTTGGCGATGCCTGCTTTTTTGACCAATGGTTCGCCAATGTCTGTGATGATGTTTTTGGTGGTGGGCATGGCGTTGATGGGCATGACTTTTGGACCAATGGCGGCATTGTTACCAGAATTATTCCCGACTGAAGTGCGTTATTCGGGTGCATCATTGGCGTATAATTTTTCGGCGATTGTGGGCGCGTCTATTGCTACTATTTTGGCAATGAAGTTAAATGAGCATTATGGTATGTTAGGTGTGGGAATTTATTTGGCGTTGAATTGTGTGATGACGATTATCGCATTGTGGACAACTCACGAAACCAAAGATGCTGATTTGATAAAAGTTAAATAATAGTACTTCAAATGAGTACAGTTTTTCAGGCAGCCTGATTTTGATGGTCGTTTAAAATAAAATTGTGAATTTTAAACGACCATATTTCAGGCTGCCTGAAAATCAAAACAGCCCACTGATTACGCCATTGGCATCTACATCAATTTTTTCTGCAGCTGGTGATTTGGGCAAACCAGGCATCTTCATCATTGCGCCACACAATGCCACGATGAACCCCGCGCCAGCCGATACCGTAATCCCACGCACATGAATCGTGAAGTCAGTCGGGCAGCCCAACAATGTGGCGTTATCACTCAAAGAATACTGCGTTTTTGCCATGCAAATAGGCAATTTATCCAAACCTAAACGCTCTAAATTGGCGATTTCTGCTGTCGCTTCTGCACTCAATTCCACGCCTGTTGCTCCGTAGATTTTTTGTGCAATGGCATTGATTTTATTGATAATACTGTCATTTTCATCGTAGGCAAATTGAAATTGATTTGTGCTACTTTCCACTGCTGCTACGACTTTGCGCGCTAAATCCTCGCCACCTTTACCGCCTTTTCCCCACACTTCGGTTAAGGATACTTCTGCGCCTACCGCATTGCAGGCAGCCTGAATTTCGGCTAATTCCGCGTCTGAATCTGATACAAAACGGTTAATTGCCACAACCACAGGTAGCCTGAAACCCGTTTTCAAATTATTGATGTGTTTGAGTAAGTTGGGTAAACCTTGTTTCACTGCGTTCACGTTTTCCGTGTTTAGATTTGTTTTTTCTACGCCGCCGTTGTATTTCAAAGCACGAACCGTTGCCACTACCACCGCGCAATCGGGTTTCAAATTTGCTAAACGCGATTTGATGTCGCAAAATTTTTCCGCGCCCAAATCTGCACCAAAACCTGCTTCAGTAACCGCGTATTCACCCAAATGTTGTGCTAATTTGGTTGCCAAAACCGAATTGCAACCGTGCGCGATATTTGCGAAAGGTCCACCATGTACAAACGCTGGTGATCCTTCAATGGTTTGCACCAAATTGGGTTTAATTGCGTCTTTCAACAGTGCAGCCATTGCACCATTTACTTTCAAATCACGTGCATAAATTGGTTGATTATCAAAGGTATATGCTACTAAGATTTTGCCCAAACGCTCTTTCAAGTCCATCAAGTCATTCGCCAAGCAAAAAATCGCCATTACTTCGCTTGCCACCGTAATATCAAAACCATCGGGACGCATCACGCCGTCAGTTGGTTTGCCTAATCCATTGATGATATGGCGTAATTGGCGGTCATTCATGTCTACTACGCGCCGCCAAATCACGCGTTTGGGGTCAATATTAAGTGTATTACCTTGATAAATATGATTATCCAATACGGCGGCGAGCAAATTATTTGCTGCGCTGATTGCGTGAAAATCACCTGTGAAATGCAAATTGATGTCTTCCATAGGCAAAACTTGCGCGTAACCGCCACCAGCTGCGCCACCTTTAATGCCGAATACTGGACCTAATGACGGTTCGCGCATGGCGACAATGGCTTGTTTGCCGATGTGATTCAATGCATCTGTTAAGCCGATGGTTACCGTGGTTTTGCCTTCGCCCGCTGGTGTGGGGTTAATTGCGGTAACCAAAATCAGTTTGCCTTTTTTTTCAGGCAGCCTGAATGCGTCTTGCGGATTGATTTTGGCTTTGTATTTTCCGTAATGTTCTAATTTATCAGGGGAAATACCCATTTTTTCGGCGATTTGGTCGATGTGTTTGATGTGAGCAGATTGGGCGATTTGTACGTCTGTTTGCATGATGAAATCCTTTGTGTTTGAAATATAGTGCTTTAAATTCAAATGAGTATGGCGTTATTAATATCCTTATTACCATGCGTACACGGTGGACGTTATCGCCTTGTCTTGTTGAACTGAAAGCACTATAACATTGAAATATTTTCAAGCGTAAGAGAAGCGTATCGTGAAGAAATATCCCAAAAATAAGATGTTGTAAGGTTTTCAGGCAGCCTGAAAACCTACTGAATTATTTTGTACCAAACCATTTTTGGTAAATTTTATCGTATGTGCCATCGGCTTTTAAATTGGCCAAACCACGATTAATTTTGTCCAATAATTCTGTATCTTTTTTATTTAAAATAAATACAACGCGATCATCAACACCATCGTTGGGCAAATCAATAAAACGAATTGGCACATTCATGTTTTTCGCGTAATACGCCATCACCAATTTATCGCCCCACGCTACATCAGCTGAATGATTGGTAATCGCGCCCAAAGTTAAATATAAAGAATTACGATTAACTAATTGAGCAGGCTTAATATTTTGGGCTTTAATTTCATCTAAAATGATTGTGCTGCCTTGCATCACACTGATTTTTTTACCATTAGCATCACGAACAGTTTGAATAGGCGAATCTTTCAACACAGCAAGCGCATTGGGGGCGCGTACATAAGATTCACTCAATAAATATTTTTTTTGTCGTTCTTCTGTGATGCCAATGGTGTTCATGGCTAAAGTGGGTTCATTGGGATTTTTATCGATTGTTGCCCAAACTTGTTCCCATGATTTGGGGATGATTTGTACGCGCATACCTTGATTGGCAGCAATGGCTTCAATTAAATCGGGTTCAAAGCCAATCACATTGCCATTTTCATCACGAAAATTAAACGGCGACACCGACCCTGTTGTCAAAACATGAATAATCGGAGCAGTATCAGGTAAACGCGCAGTCAAAGATTCACTGCTGGCTGACGATGCTGCCTGAACATTGCTGGCTTGGTTGTTGATTGGTGCAGGTGGCGAGTCTTGACACGCATTCAAAACCAATAAAGTAATTAATGTGGGAATAAAACTTTTTGCTAACATTTGCAACTTTCTTTTTTCTTTCTCTAAAATTGGATAGACTGAAACCTTTGTAAAACCCATCTTTGGAGCATTTCTTCGCAATGCGCTTCCCTAACGCTTGAAAATATTTCAATATTATCTGCACGTTTGCGATGTTATCGCGTTGAATTGCACTTAAATTTAAGGTTTGGTAAAGGCTTCAGGCTACCTGAAAATACAGGTTTTAAATTCAATAAGATAAGGCGATAAGGTTCTCTGTGTATGTGTGGTATATAAGGACGTTAGCAACGCCATACTAATTTGAATTTAAAGTATTATTAATGAACCAAAATCAAAAATCCATCAAACTATTTTTTATTTTGGTTTATGGTTGATTATTCATCATTGGTGTAACGTTTTAAACCGCCCCCTAATGCCTTATATACGTCAGCTAAATTATTCAATAAATTTAGCTGCGTGCTTAATAGACTGCTGTCTGCGCTGTAGCTGCTGCGTTCTGCGTCCAACAAATCCAATGAGCTGGCAACGCCATATTTATAGCGTAAATTAATCAAGCGTAAACGTTCGTTATAGGCTTTGCGTTGTGCAGCGGCGGCTTCGTATTGTGCCGCCAAAGCCGCACGCGCCACCAAAGCATCTGACACATCTTTAAATGCCGACTCTACCGCAGATTCATATGCGACCACCGTTTTTTGTTGAGCAATTTTTACTGCTTCCAAATTAGCTTGATTGCTACCCCAATCAAAAATCGGTACGGACAAATTTGCGCCAGCCGACCACGTTTTACGGTTAGATTGGAATAAATTGCCCAATTGTGGACTTACCAAACCCAATGCACCCGTCAAACTAATTGTCGGAAAAAACGCCGCACGCGCAACGCCAATATTGGCATTGGCTGCACGTAAATTGTATTCTGCCGCACGAATATCAGGACGATTCAACAGCACCGTAGAACTCAAACCTGCAGGTAAGTTTTGGATTTTAAATTGCTGACTTAATGGTTTGCCTTTGGGTAAATTTTGTGGAATTTCTTGGCTAATCAGTAATGCCAATGCGTTACGTGCTTCTTCTTTGGCGCGAACTGCTGCGGTGTAGCTGGATTTGGCGGATTCAATTTGGGCTTCTTGTGCGCGTAAATCCACGGCGGAAATTACCCCCGCGTTGTGGCGAACTTTTGCTAAACGGTAGGTTTCTTCGTAGCTGGACAAAGTGCGTTTGGCTAAACTCATGCTTTCTTCAGCATACAATTGTGCAAAATAGGCTTTGGCAACGCTGGCAATTAACGCCAAATGCGTGGCATCTTTGGCGGCTTCGGTGGCAAAATATGATTGTAAGGCAGCGTCATTGGTGTTTTTCACGCGTCCCCACAAATCCAATTCGTAGCTGGTATTCAAACCAACATTGTAAGAAGTGCTTGCGCCCATCGCCGAACCACTACGCACCACACCACCCGAACCACTTAAACTGGGTAATTCTTTGGTTCGTGAAATGGCGTATTGTGCGCGAACTTGATCTACGTTCAGCACTGCTGTGCGTAAATCGGTATTGTTTTTCAATGCCAGTTCAATCAACGCGTGTAAACGTGGGTCAGCAAAATAATCACGCCAACCCAAAGATGCTGCCTGAATACCGTTGGCTTGAGACGCTGGTACATCAAATTTAAATGTTTCAGGGACATCAACTTGTGGTTGTTCGTATTGTGGTGCGAGTTCCACCACAGGTTTGACCATGCTACACGCCGACAACGCCAATGAAAATAAAATCGCTGTGGCAATGGGTTTTAAAGCTGTATTCATGTTATTTAATCCTTAGGGAAGGGGTTGCAGCCTGAAACCTTTGCAAAACTATCCGTCGTCATTACCGCGCAGGCGGTAATCCATTTTCAATCTTAAATAGATTTTTAATCAATCAAATAAAATCAATTATCTAAATTTTGCTATTGGATTCCCGCATTCGCGGGAATGACGAGATTTAGGTTAATTTTTGGGTTTTGCAAAGATTTCAGCCTGAAAGTATAAAATATTTTTTTGATAATAAATATGGTTTGCCAGTTAAGATAATGCAAAACCGACAAACCATATTGATTGGTGTTTAATTATAACGGTAAACCAGCATCGGTTGCGGCTTCACGCGCATTACGGCGATGACCTTTTCCTTTGAAGAATTTACGCACAAACACATAAAACACAGGTACCAAAAATACTGAGAATAATGTGCCGATTGTCATGCCCCAAAATACCGTTGTGCCAATGGCACGTTGGCTCGCCGCACTCGCGCCAGAGGAGAAATACAATGGCACAACGCCCAAAATAAATGCAAATGATGTCATCAAAATTGGACGGAAACGCAAATGCGCTGCGTCTAAGGCTGCCTGAAACGGTGTTTTGCCTTCTTCTTGCAAATCTTTCGCAAATTCAATAATCAAAATTGCGTTTTTCGCGCTCAAGCCCACTACCGTAATCATGCCGACCACGAAATAAATATCATTGGCATACTCAATCGGAATCCCTAAACTCATATTGAAACGGTTACGCATCCATACGCCCAATACCACACCCAAGAAACCCAACGGCGCAACCATCAACACAGATAACGGAATCGCCCAGCTTTCATACAATGCCGCCAATACCAAGAAAATCGCCATCGCCGCTAATGCGTAAACCAATGTGGTTTCAGAAGAGCCTTTTGCTTCTTCACGAGATTGACCTGCCCATTCTACGCTGTAATTACCGCCGCCAATGTCTTTCATCAATTCTTGAATTTTAGCCATCGCCACACCAGATGACACACCAGACGGTGTGGTACTGATTTGCATGGCAGGATAGCCATTAAATCGCACGCTTTGTTGCATACCCACTTTCCATTCTTTTTTCACAAAAGTAGAAAGCGGAATCGCCACACCAGCATTATTGGTAACAGGCAAACTTAGAATCTCTTCATCCTGCATACGACCCGTTTCGTCAGCCATGACCATTACTTTTTGCAAACGACCGTTATTTGGGAAATCATTCACATACGAACCACCTAAAGCCGTTGCCAATGTGCTGCGAATGCTGGCTAAGCTCACACCTTGTGCAGCAGCTGTTTCGCGGTCAATGGTTAATTGCAACTGTGGCGCATCTTCTAAACCTGATGCACGCGTGTCGCCAAACAAACCACTTTCACGCATTTTAGCAATTAATTCATTGCGTTTAGCCAATAATGCATCGTGTCCGCCGCTGTTGCGGTCTTGAATGTAAAACTCTACGCCACCATTACCCAGCTCACGAATGGCCGGCGGGTTAATCGCAATTGCAAAACCGTCTTTCACAGCACCATTGGTTAGCAATGCACCCGTCATTTTTTTCACAACAATGGTTGCATCATGCAAAACATCACCTGCAATCAAGCGTTTTATGAATGGTTCACTTTTACTCATGTCCAAGCGTTCTTGCCAATCTTTGAGAATCACAAAACCCATCGCCATATTTTGACCGCTGCCTGTAAAACTGAAACCCGAAACAGTAATAATGTCTTGCACTTCTGGGAATGACATGGCGGTTTTTTCTAAACCTTCTACGGTTTTATCGGTACGTTCTTTGGTTGCACCTGCTGGTAATTGTGCCATTACCATTAAGTTACCTGAGTCTTCGCTAGGCAAAAATGAAGTGGGCAACTGTGTGTAAACATATACTGCGCCAGCTGTTAAAGCCACCCACGCAATCATCAGGCTGCCTGCACGGCGTAAGAAACGTTCTACCCATTTTTTGTAGCGGTTATTGGTTGAATCAAATTTGCGATTAAACCAACCAAAGAAACCACGTTTTTTTTGATGCCCATGTTTGATTGGTTTCAATAATGTCGCGCACAATGCTGGTGTTAAAGTCAAAGCCAAAAATGCCGAGAAACCAATTGCCAATGCCATAGTCGCCGCAAATTGAGTGTAAATTTTACCTTGTGCGCCCGAGAAGAACATTAACGGAATAAACACAGAAATCAATACAGCTGTGATACCAATCACTGCACCAGAAATTTGACTCATGGCTTTTTGTGTGGCTTTCATTGGTGGCAAACCTTCTTCAGCCATAATACGTTCCACGTTTTCCACCACCACAATCGCATCGTCCACCACAATACCAATGACCAATACCATGGCAAACATCGTCAGTACGTTAATGGACATACCCAAATAGTAAATCCCAGCAAAACCACCCAGCAAAGAAATAGGCACCACAATTGCAGGAATTAAGGTGTAACGGAAATTTTGTAAGAATACAAACATCACAATAAACACCAAAACCATTGCTTCAACCAATGTGTGAATTACTTTTTCAATGGAAATGTCCACAAATTTAGATGTGTCATAAGGGGCTGCCCAAGTGATATCACCAGGGAAATAGTTTTGCAACGACGCCATTTTGGCACGAACCAATTTCGCTGTTGCAGTTGCATTACCTGAATTAGACAACATCACCGCCATACCCACAGATGGTACCCCATTCAAACGTGTACTGGTCGCATAGCTTTCCGAACCCAATTCAATACGTGCCACGTCTTTCAAATACACGTTTGCACCACTGGTGGTGGTTTTCAACATGATTTCGCCAAACTCTTCGGGCGTACTCAATTGACCTTGTGCGGTAATGGTAGCGGTGATGGTTTGTCCTTCTGCCAGTGGCAATGCCCCCATTGTACCTGCGGAGATTTGCGCATTTTGTGCAGAAATGGCAGAGGAGATATCAGCGAATGATAAATTGTAGCTTTTCAATTTTTTCGCATCTACCCATACACGCATTGCACGTTGAGACGCAAACATACGCACTGAACCCACGCCTTCAATACGTTGTAATTCGGGAATAACGTTGCGTTGAGCGTAGTCTGCCATGTCTTCCAGTGATTTTTGTTGGGACTTTAAAATAATCACCATCAAGAAATTGGAGCGCGATTTGGATACAGTAACGCCATATTGTTGTACTGTTGATGGCAGTGTTGCCAAAACTTCAGACAATTTATTTTGCACGTCCATTTGTGCCATGTTTTCATTGGTTTCGGGCGTAAACGTCAAAGACACGCTGCCTGAACCACTGGAATCGGCTGAAGTGGACATATAGTCCAATCCTTCAATACCATTCATGGCACGTTCAATCACTGCCAATACACTGTCTTCCATAACTTGTGCTGATGCACCAGGATAAGTTGCCGTCAAATTAATGGTTGGCGCAGCCACCGATGGGTATTGCGATACGGGTAAGTTTCGAATCGCAATCACACCTGCCAAAATAATAAAGATAGAAATTACCCACGCAAATACAGGGCGTTCAATAAAAAATTTTGCCATGACCTATCCTTAGTGAGATTCGGATTCAGCTTCGGGAGCGGCTTCTTGAGTGGTGGGGACTTGGGTTGGTTCAGAGCTGGCTTCCGATGGTGATGCGGTGTGATTCAGGCTGCCTGAAGATGCATCTGGATTGTTACTTTCGGGTTTCCATTCCACCAATTTAAATTTTTTAATCCCCAACATTGCTGCCGACATTGTGCCGTCAATCACGACTTTATCTCCAGGCTGTAAACCTTCGGTAATAATCCAATTATCGCCTTTTTGCCCACCAATTTTCACGTTACGCGATTCTAATTCGCCTTTGGTATTGGCAATGGTTACGGTATTGGTTTTACCGCGTGTTACGGCACGTTGTGGCACAACATATGCGTCCAAAATACCCGCCAACGGCAAAATCACACGCACATACATACCACTCATTAACAATTGTTGTGGATTGGGAACAGCGGCACGTAAGGTAACTTGTCCAGTGGATTCATTCACAGTTGTGTCAGAGAACAACAAACGCCCTTTATACGGATAATCTGAACCATCTTCTAATTTGATGCCAACTGCGATTTCGCTATTCAACACTTTTTGCCCACTGGCTAATTGTTGGCGCAATTTGAGCATATCGGTTGATGACTGCGTGATGTTTACATAAAGTGGGTCGTTTTGATTGATGACCGCCATTTTCGTACTGTTTGCATTAACCAATGCGCCTTCGGTTACCAATGATTGACCGATGTGTCCAGAAATGGGTGCAAGCACTTTGGTGTAACCCAAACTCACTTGCGCGGCATTGATGCTGGCTTGTGCTGATGCAATTTGTGCTTCAGCAGAACGCTTAGCTGCGAGAGCGGCGTCCCATTCTTGTTTGCTGATGGCATCGGCTTGCACCAATGGGCGATAGCGTTCCACATCTGTATCGGCTTTGGCTAACGCTGCCTGTGCAGACAACAAACTTGCACGCGCACTTTGCAAATTCGCTTGATAAGTCGCATCATCAATTTCATACAACGGCTGCCCCTCACGCACCACCGAACCTTCTTGGAACAAACGGCGTTTCACAATCCCATTCACTTGCGGAACAATATTCGCAGTACGAATTGATTCTAATCGTCCTGGTAAATTATTTTCCAACAACACGTTTTCAGGCTGCACGGTTACCACGTTGATTTCAGGCTGCATTTCTGCCATTTTGGCTTTTTGCTCATTTTCCATTTCTTTTACTTTATTGCCGCAAGCGGTTAAAGCAAGAGAAGTGGCAACAGCTAAGGCTGCCAAACGCCAAATTTGCCCATTGGGTTTGATGGCTGTCATATTACTTCCTAGTTCTTGAAAATTAAAATAAAATAATCAATTTAAAATATATGTAGTAAAAATACTTTCAGGCAGCCTGAAAAGTTTGCAAAACTTTTCAATACTGTTGACTACTTCAAATAGATGATAGCGCGTATTATACATACACAAATGAATGTGTTTAAATAACTTTGCGAAAATTCACATTACATTTGATGGGTATTGTAACAAAAATACATGATTATTTAACCTTTTTTCTGATTAGAATCTCAAATATTATGCGTAAGACCAAAGCCGAATCGCAAAAAACGCGTCAGCATTTACTTAATGCTGCACTGGAAGTGTTTCATAAACAAGGTGTAACCCGTGCCACATTACAAGAAATTGCTCAAGAAGCAGGTGTAACACGAGGTGCGTTGTATTGGCATTTTAAAAATAAAGAAGATTTATTTAAGGCTTTATTTGAACAAGTATTTCAAGATTGTCATCTGAGTTTAGATGAGCCATTGGCTGAAATAGACGATGCGTGGGTGTATCTTCGTCAACAATTAATTCATGTTTTCAATAATTTATCTGAATATGAGTGGCATCGCAAATTTTTCAATGTCGTGAACATGAAATGTGAACATACGCCACACAATCAAACCATTACCGCATTAGCAGAAAAATACCATCAATTTTTTTTGGCGCGAATTTCGCAAATCGTCCACCTGTGCCACAAACAAGGCAAGCTGCCTGAAAACATTGATTTAGAATTGGCGATTATTTACTTGGAAAGCAGTTTTGTTGGCGTGATGCGTTTGGCGGCGTTCCAGCCCGAGCGTTTTGATTTACTCAGTACCGCCGAACGCACCATTGATGCCAGTATGGAAACGTTGCAAACCAGCGCATTTTTATTAAAAAAATAATTACCTAGGTAGTGTTTATTTGTAATCTATTGAATTATAGTCATTTAAAATGAAAAATACGGCTGCGTTAGATGTAGAGGACAGTTGCGGCTGTCGTGTCCAATTTTTATTTTAAATGACTATAATTTTATCTAATGATGGTTGCGTGTTTTTTCAGGCAGCCTGAAAGATGATTTGCTCCTAAAATTTATGGAATCTTGCTATGTCGCATTCAATTTTACAATCCGTTCTGCCTTATTCGCCGTGGTTGGCGCGTCAATTAGACAATCAGCGTTTGAATTTGGATTTACTCTCTGATTGGTTCACGCGTCCCATCACGCCATCTGATTACCAACAATTCACCGATTGGCAAAATTTACAACTAAATGAAAATGAAGAAGAATTAGCCAAGCAATTGCGAATTTTACGCCGCCATGTGTTGGCGCAAATCATGACGCGTGATATGGCGCGTTTGTCGGATTTAGCTGAAGTAACACGCACGATTACTGAATTTGCGGATTTTGCGGTTAATACGGCACTTTCGTTTAGTTATCAATATTATACAGATATGTACGGCACACCCATCGGGCATTATACCCAGCAACCACAGTTTTTAAGCGTGGTTGCCATGGGTAAAGCAGGCGGTTTTGAATTGAATGTATCGTCTGATATTGACTTGATTTTCATCTACCCCGAGAAAGGTTCAACCAATGGCAAACGCGAACGCACCAATCAAGAATTTTTTACCAAAGTTGGACAAAAAGTCATTGCATTGCTTGATGAAATCACAGCAGATGGACAAGTTTTTCGTGTGGATATGCGTCTTCGTCCCGATGGCGACAGCGGTGCGTTAGTGTGCAGTGAAACGGCGCTGGAGCAATATTTGGTTACGCAAGGACGTGAATGGGAGCGTTATGCGTGGTGTAAGGGGCGTGTGGTTACGCCGTATCCGAATGATATTCAGGCGATTGTGCGTCCATTTGTTTTTCGTAAATATTTGGATTATAACGCTTATCAAGCCATGCGTGATTTGCATCGCCAAATCCGTCAAGAAGTGCAAAAACGTGGTATGACCGAAAATGTAAAACTGGGTGCGGGCGGTATTCGTGAAGTGGAATTTATCGCCCAAATTTTCCAAATGATACGCGGTGGACAAAATCGCACCCTGCAATTAAAAGGCACGCAAGAAACGCTGCATAAATTAGCAGAATTGACCATTTTGCCTTATGAAGTTGTAGATAAGTTATTGAGTGCTTATGTATTTTTACGAGATGTAGAACATCGTTTGCAATATTGGGACGACCAACAAACCCAAATGCTGCCTGAAAACGAATCGCAACAAAATTTATTGGCACAAAGTATGGGGTTTGCGGATTGGCAAGCGTTTTCAGGCTGCCTGAATGAACACAGAACTTTTGTTAATCAAGTATTTAATGATGTGTTGGGTGCGGAATCCGCCAATGATGAATCACATGAATTGGCGGATATTTGGCATAATTTGCCTGATGATTCAAACATGGTGATGCAAAAATTAGCGGATTTGGGTTTTCAGGCTGCACACGAATTGACGGAAAAATTAATTCAATTGAAACAAAGTAATAAGTATCGCCAACTCTCTACGCAAGCGCAACATCGTTTGGATAATTTGATTCCGCGTGTGGTGGAAGTGGCGGCGGCTGGTGAAAATATAGATGCTACTTTGTTGAGATTGCTGGGATTTTTGGAATCTGTCAGCCGCCGTTCTTCGTATTTGGCATTTTTGCAGCAGCATTCTGCGCCATTGAAAAAAGTGGCGGATTTAATGTCGCAAAGTGCTTGGCTGGCAGAATATTTGCGTTTGCACCCGATTTTGCTTGATGAGTTGTTGGCAGTGCAATTGATGCAACCAATTGATTGGGAACAAGTTTCACGGGAACTTTCAGGCAGCTTGAATGCGTGTGGCGATGATACCGAAGAAAAAATGGACGTGTTGCGTCATTTTCAGCATGCGCAGATTTTTCATTTAACGGTACAAGACTTGGCGGGTATGTGGACGGTGGAAGCGTTGAGTGATGAGTTATCGCATTTGGCGGACGCAGTTTTGATGCACACTTTACAACATGCGTGGCAGAATGTGCCAAAACGCCATTTGGATTCACCAAAATTTGCGATTATTGCTTACGGTAAATTGGGTGGGAAAGAATTGGGCTACGCATCGGATTTGGATTTGGTGTATTTATATGACGATGATTTTTCAGAAGCAGTTGATATTTATTCAAAATTATCGCGCCGTTTGACCACGTGGTTATCGGGCAGCACGGGTGCTGGTATGTTGTATGATGTGGATTTACGGTTGCGTCCGAATGGTGATGCGGGTTTTTTGGCGCACAGTGTGGCGGCATTTGAAAAATACCAGCATGAACAAGCGTGGACGTGGGAACATCAAGCTTTGACGCGTGCCAGATTCATTTGTGGCGACACACAAATTGGCGCAAAATTTGAAAATATTCGCCGCGAAATTCTAACACAGAATCGTGATAAATCAAAATTAAAACAAGAGATTATTGGTATGCGTGAAAAAATGTTTGCCACGCATCCTCCTGTTGATGATAACGTTAAATATGCGCGTGGTGGTGTGGTAGACGTGGAATTTATTGTGCAATATTTGGTGTTATCGCAAAGCCAATATGAACCCAAATTATTAGAAAATTATGGCAATATTGCGTTGCTGAAAATAGCGGCTGAATGTGGCTTGATTGATAAAAATTTAGCAGAAAATTGTGCAACCGCATATCGTCATTATCGCCAAATTCAACACAACAAAAATTTGCGTGATTGGAAACGTGCTGAAGTGAATGAAGAATTATTGCAATATTATGATTATGTTAGAAAATTATGGGAGCAAGTTTTTGATGAAAGCGTGAAATTTGCTTAATTTTTGAAAAATTAAGGCTGCCTGAAACAGATTTCTCCACTTCAGGCAGCTTTTTTGTATTACAACTTTTTTGTATTACAACGTACGTGCTACTTCTACTACGTCATAGCATTCCAACTGGTCGCCTTCCATGATTTCGTTGAAGTTTTTAATCATCAAACCACACTCAAAGCCCATGCGAACTTCTTTGACATCGTCTTTAAAGCGTTTCAATGATGACAATTCGCTTGTGTGAATCACGACATTGTTGCGAATCACGCGGACTTTACTGTCGCGTTTCACGAAGCCGTCTGTTACCATGCAACCCGCAATATTGCCGACTTTAGATACCGTAATCACTTGACGAATTTCCACCGTACCTGTGATTTGTTCTTTCTCTTCTGGCGACAACATACCGCTCATGGCAGCTTTAACATCATCAATTGCATCGTAAATGATGTTGTAGTAGCGGATTTCTACGCTTTCGTTTTCTGCCAATTTACGTGCTGCACCATCTGCGCGAACGTTAAAGCCAATAATCAATGCGCCAGAGGCAATCGCCAAGTTAACATCGCTTTCGGAAATGCCGCCTACGCCGCTATGCAAGACTTGTACACGTACTTCGTCGGTAGACAATTTTTGCAGGCTGCCTGCCAATGCTTCGTATGAACCTTGTACGTCTGCTTTAATGATAACCGACAGATTTTGTGCTTGGTTGTCGCCCATGTTGTTGAACATATTTTCCAATTTGGCTGCTTGTTGTTTTGCCAAACGCACGTCGCGGAATTTGCCTTGACGGAACAAAGCCACTTCACGTGCTTTTTTCTCATCTGCCAAGACCAAAGCATCTTCGCCTGCATTGGGTACGTCTGACAAACCCAAAATTTCCACAGGAATAGATGGACCTGCTTCGTTAATGGGTTTACCGTTTTCGTCCATCATGGCACGAACTTTACCAAATGCCGTGCCAGCCAACAGCATATCGCCTTTGCGTAATGTACCGCTTTGAACCAACAAGGTTGCCACCGCACCACGACCTTTGTCCAAACGCGCTTCCACAATCAAGCCTTTAGCGGGCGCATCAACAGGCGCAGTCAATTCCAATACTTCGGCTTCCAGCAACACAGCTTCCAATAATTTGTCAATATTGATGCCTTGTTTTGCAGAGACATCAACAAATTGTACATCGCCACCCCATTCATCACACACAACTTCGTGTTGAGTTAATTCTTGACGAATACGCTCGGGATTGGCTGCTTCTTTATCAATTTTGTTTACAGCAACCACCATTGGTACGCCTGCTGCTTTTGCGTGAGCAATGGCTTCTACGGTTTGTGGCATCACGCCATCATCGGCGGCTACAACCAAAATCACAATATCAGTCGCTTGCGCACCACGCGCACGCATGGCAGTAAAGGCTTCGTGTCCTGGTGTATCCAAGAACGTAACCACGCCTTTGGGTGTTTCAACGTGATACGCGCCAATGTGTTGTGTGATACCGCCTGCTTCGCCTGCCACGACTTTGGTACGGCGAATGTAGTCCAACAGTGATGTTTTACCGTGGTCAACGTGTCCCATCACGGTAACCACAGGAGGACGTGGTAAGGCTTCGGCAGCAATGGTAGCTTCTTCATTTAAGAATGCGTCTGGGTCATCAATTGCGGCAGGTTTACCGATGTGCCCCATTTCTTCCACCACAAGTAGTGCAGTGTCTTGGTCAAGCGACTGGTTGATGGTTACCATCATGCCCATTTTCATTAATGCTTTCACAACTTCAACGCCTTTGACTGCCATTTTGTGCGCCAAATCCGCAACGGTAATGGTTTCAGGCACCAAAACCTCATGAACAACGGGTTCGGTTGGTGCTTGGAAGCCGTGTTGATTGGGTTCTAATTTCAGTTTTTTGCCTTTTTTACCACCGCCGCGTACGCGTTCATCGTCGCCACCGCGCGAATGGTCACGCCCACCTTTGGCATTTTTGCCACCTTTACCGCGAGGTGTATCGTTATCACGATTGTGGCGGCGGTCTTCTTTTTTACGGCTGCCACTAGATGGATTATCGGATTCTGACTCTTTCAGGCTGCCTGAAGATTTTGGTTTATCGGTTTTGGTTTTGATATTTTTATCAGATTTATCTGTTTTATTGGATTTCTGATTTTTTGTTTCATCGTCTTTTTTGGCGCGTTTTTCTTCGCTGGGTTTAGCGGTGCGTTGAGCATCTTTTTTGGCTTGTGCAGCGGTTTTAGCATCTTCAATGGCTTGCAATTTGGCTGCTTCACGACGTGCTTGACGTTCGGCGCGTTCTTCTTTTTCACGCTGCAATTTTTCTTGATATTCACGACGACGGCGATCTTGTTCTTCTTCCTGAGCACGACGAGCGGCTTCCTCCGCATTGACAACTTCAACAGGCGTAGGCAACGGTTCAGGTTCTTTTTCTTTTTGACGATTTTTACCGCCGCGTTTGCGTTTACTTTTTTCTTTCGATTCGCCTTCTGGTTTGTTTGATTTTTCAGATTGGTGAGATTTATCTGATTTTTTCTCGGATTTTTCCGTTTCAATAGAAGATGAATTGGGTGTATTTTCCGTTTTCAGGCTGTCTGAAACGGTTTTTTTGTCGGGTTGGGTGTTGGATTCTGGTGTTGATTTCACATCAGATGATTCTGATTTTTCAGATTTTTTACCCGAACGCGCAGCTTTCAGACGTGCAGCTTCAGCCAAAGCGATGGCACGTTTGGCTTCACGTTCGGCGTTTTCATCAACAACAGAAGAAGCTTCTGCTGCATTAAGGCTGCTTGAAACAGGTGTTTCAGCTGATGCGGTTACTTCGGCTTTTTCGGCTTTCAGTTTTTCTAGCATTTCTTCTTTATTATTAGGTACTTCAACGTGGCGGCGTTTTTTACGCTCCACAATAGTGGTGTTGGGTTTATGATTGCGTGCATTATTACTCATGGTGTCTCCTTACGCATTTGTTTCATCGGCAAACCAATGGGCGCGTGCTGCCATAATTACTTTTTCGGCTTCATCTTTGCTTACTCCAGTAATTTCAATTAGTTCATCAAGCGACAGTTCAGCTAAATCATCGCGATGAGTAATATTGGCTTCCGCCAAATCACGCAACATATCTTCGTCCATACCGTCCAAATTTTTCAAATCTTGGTCAATTTGATTTAATTTTTCTTCTGCTTCCAAAGCGGCTTTAAGTACAGCATCACGCGCTTTAGTGCGAATATCGTCCACGTCATCAGCAGACAAATCTTCAATTTCTTGCAATTCATCAATCGCCACATAAGCAACTTCTTCAATGCTGGTAAAGCCTTCCTGTACCAAAATATTGGCGATGTCTTCGCTTAGATTCATTTGCGACATGAAAATTTCACGAATAGCGGCATCTTCGGCGGCATTGCGTTCTTCGGCTTCTTTTACGGTCATGATATTCAGTTGCCAGCCAGTCAAATCAGCTGCCAAACGCACATTTTGACCACCACGCCCAATTGCCAACGCCAATTGGTCTTCTTCCACAATCACATCGCAAGCGTGTTTTTCCTCGTCAATAATGATGCGTCCGACATTAGCAGGGGAAAGCGCATTAATGATGAAATCGCCCGCATCGTCTGACCATAACACCACATCAATGCGTTCACCGCCGATTTCATTGGATACGGCATTGACACGCGAACCGCGTACACCAATACAAGTGCCTTGTGGGTCAATGCGTTGGTCATTGGATTTCACGGCGATTTTGGCGCGTTGACCAGGGTCGCGCGATACCTCGCGGATTTCCAGCAAACCATCAGCAATTTCAGGGACTTCTTGTTCAAATAATTTGCGTAAAAATTCGCCTGAAGAGCGGCTTAACATGACTTGTTTGCGTCCGCCATTGAGTTCTTCTACTTTCCAAAATAAAGCACGGATTTTGTCGCCACTGCGATAATTCTCACGAGGCAATGCTTGCTCACGCGGAATCAGTGCGTCTAATTTGGGGGCAATTTCCACCACGATGCCATGGCGTTCCACGCGTTTGACTGTGCCAACCACGATGTCTTCGCGTGTTGCTAAAAATGCGTTTAAAATTTGTTCACGTTCGGCATCACGGATTTTTTGTAAAATGATTTGTTTGGCAGTTTGTGCGGCTTGGCGACCAAAAGCTTCATTGGGAATATCTTCTTCGTAATAATCACCGACTTGAATATCAATACCAGGGATTTCCTCTTGAATTTGTTCAATGGTTTTTTCTAATTCGGGATAAGTGTAATCTAAGTCTTCTACAATTAGCCACTTACGCACGGTTCGGTATTCGCCTGTGTCGCGATGAATTCGCACTTCCAAATCCATGTGTTCGCGGTCGGCTTTTTTCTTGGCGGCAATACCCAATGCGGTTTCCAAGGCTTCAAATACCACATTAGGTTCAACATTTTTTTCGCTGGCAAGTGCTTCTGCCAAAGCTAAAATTTCGCGGCTCATTCAGCAACGCTCCTAACTAAAATAATAGAAAAATGGATTTTCAGGCTGCCTGAAAAAATAGCATTTATTTTTAGGTAACCTGAATAAATTTAGAATTTAAACTCGGGTTTAATGCGTGCTTTATCCACATTAGATAGTTCAATTTGTACGGCTTTGCCATCAAATGCCAATGTAATGATTTGGGTATTTTCGTCAAACGCATCAATTTTGCCGATGAAATTTTTTTGTCCATCAATGGGTAAACGTGTTTTGATTTTTACGAGGCTGCCTGAAAAGCGTACAAAATCACTGGCTTTTTTTAATGGACGGTCTAAGCCTGGGCTGGAGATTTCCAAATTTTTGTAATCCACATTTTCTACCATGAATACGCGACTTAAGTGATTGCTGACATTGGCACAATCTTCTACGGTAATACCGCCTTCTGTATCAATAAATACACGTAAAGTGCCTTGTGCGGTTAATTCAAAGTCAACCAATTCATAACCCAAGCCAGGTAGAGTAGTGTCTAAAATAGTTTGTATATCCATGTTTTAATTTGATTTCTACAGAGTATAAAAAAACAAAAAATGACCACTTGGGTCATTTTTCGTTGGGTATTGAAAAATTTTGCTGATTATACGCGTTTAAATTTGAAATGAAAAGAGATTTGTATGGCATTGGTGCGAGATGAAAAGATTACAAGTTATCTAAATCGATTGTATATCGATTGTATTATGTTGGTCAGGATTGATGAGATAATTGTTAATTTTATGTAAACCATATTGCCTACAAAAGTCCAAAATTGTATTTCAGGTTGCCTGAAATACAAAAAAACCACAAAAAAATGATTTAAGAATATTTACTTAAATTAATAATCCAGTAAATTTTTTTAATAATATCATTAATCTTGTCAAATAATTAATTTTCTTTAACATAAGATAACAGTAAACAACAAAAACCACACAAGACTTCCGCTATAATCCCCCTAACTTTAATCAACCCCAAAGTCTTATGCGCTGCTAGCGGTTCTTAATCTCTCTCTAAGTAGCTGTAACAGACGCGAAGAGACTCAATTTTTTATGGATTCTTTGAAGAAAAACTTAACCCAAACTGTTAAATTAGGTGTATTTGCGACATTGCTGTGCACGAGTGCTTTGGTACAAGCCGAACCAAATGATGCTTTGGAGCAATTGATTAAGCAACGCCAACAAGCTACACAGCCTGAAGGCAATGTTAAAATCAATTATAATTTCATTCAACGTAAAGCTGAAACAGCTGTACCTGCTCCCGAGCCTGTTGCTAAAGTAGATAAATCAAATACCAAAGTGATGACGGCTGCACAGGCATTGTCTATTTTCCGTCCACGCGCCAGTACAGCAGTGGTAAGCAATAGTCACGGTGATGCTGATTCATTGATTTCAAGTGCAATGGGTTTTATTGGCGTGGCGTACCGTTTCGGTGGTACAACACCGCGCGGCTTTGACTGTAGTGGTTTCATGCAATATGTTTTCCGTAAAGCGTTTGCTGTCAACATTCCACGTACAGCCGCTGCACAGGCTAATTTCGGTTCAAAAGTAAGCCGTAGCAATTTGCAAGCTGGCGATATGGTCTTTTTCCGTACTTCTGGTCGTCGCATTTCTCACGTTGGTATGTATGTAGGCAACGATCGTTTTATTCATTCACCACGTACAGGCAAAAGCGTTGAAATTACCAGCTTATCCAGTAAGTATTGGAGCAGTAAATACGCTACTGCGCGTCGTGTAAAACGTCAAGGTGCGGATAATTTCATTAAAGGTTAATTTATGGCAATGCCTGCATTACCCATTTGGCATGGCGACGACGGCGAAATCGTGTCTTGTGCCGAAAAAGTGAAAGTCATGACGCAAAATATGAATGAGTTGTTTCAAACTGCGCAAGACGCATTTGAAGATGCGTTGTTAATGGGTTGTAGTGAACAACAAACTCGAGATTATTTGCTGAATTTGGTTCAGGGCGTGGATAATCCTTATCGTAACCGTTAATTTTTTTAATTAGTTCGCGACTGCTTGAATATTCAAGTAGTCGCGTTTTGTTATATTTTTCAGGCTGCCTGAAAATTAAATTTTTATAAAATCATGATATTAGATAAAGATAAACGTCAAATTATTTTGGATACTGAAACCACTGGTTTGTATGCCAATGCCGCAGAAAATCCAGACCGCTTGATTGAATTCGCTGGTTTGGAAATGATGAATCGCCAATTAACAGGGCGCAATTTGCATTTGCTGATTCATCCACAACGTGAAATCAGTGAAGAAGCGACCGCTGTTCACAACATCACATTGTCGCAATTGGTGGATAAACCTATTTTTGCACAAGTGGCGCAGCAAATATTTGATTTTATTAAAGGTGCTGAGCTGATTATCCATAATGCTAAATTTGATGTTGGTTTTTTAAACGCAGAATTTGCGCGTGTGGGTTTGCCCAATGTGGAGACCATTTGCGAAATTACCGACACGCTGGAAATGGCGAAAAATCTGTATCATGGACAAAAAAATAGCCTTGATGCGCTGTGTAATCGCTTGGGTGTGGACAGAAGTAAGCGTGTTTTCCATGGTGCGTTGATTGACTGTGAATTGTTAAGCGAAGTGTATTTGGGCATGACGCGTGGGCAATTCAGTTTGATGGCAGATTGGGAAGATGAAGATGAAAACAGCGAAATTAATCAAATTGTTGTGCAACATACATTTCAACGTACAGGCAGCCTGAAAGTGGTTTTGGCCAATGAGGATGAATTAGCGGCACACGAAGCAATTTTGGCAGATTTGGATAAAACGGTAGGCGGTTCGTGTATTTATCATGCTGATTTGATTGATGGAAAATCCAATGAGCCTCTGTCTGAACCTGAACCCGAAGATGATGATTCTGATGAAGATGAGCCGGAAAATATTTAAGAGATAATATGATGAATTATATTGCTTTAATTCCTGCGGCTGGTGTCGGCAGTCGGTTTGGTGCCAGTTATCCTAAGCAGTATGTTGAATTGGCTGGGCAAGCTGTTTTGCAACATACTATTGATTTGTTTGTAAAAAATGGTAGATTAGCACACATTGCCGTGATTGTTTCGCCTGATGATGAATGGGTTGACGAAGTAATCAGGCTGCCTGAAAATGTGGCGGTGTATCGTGTGGGTGGGAAATCCCGAGCAGAAACGGTGGTTAATGGTTTGAATTATTTGATTAATCACAAAATTATCCAAGCTGATGATATGATTTTAGTACATGATGCGGTGCGGTGTTGTTTGCCACAGACGGCGTTAAATCGTTTGTTGGATACGGTAGGCAATCGGGCGCAAGGCGGTATTTTGGCGATCCCCGTCGTGGATACGCTCAAACGTGCTGAACATCGTGAATCTGTGATTGCTAAAACGGTTTCGCGTGCTGGATTGTGGCAAGCGCAAACGCCGCAAATGTTTCAGGCAGCCTTATTACAAAAATCATTACAAAATGTTGATTTTTCAGAAATTACTGATGAAGCCAGCGCAGTAGAACGTTTGGGTATTGCGCCGCTTTTGGTGGAAGGTGACAGCCGTAATATTAAATTGACACGTGCTGATGATGCGGATTATGTGGCGTGGTTATTGGGACAATGATGCGAGTAATTAGATTGATTTTTTTGATGATTTTAACTGCATGTGCCAATTCTTTTGCACCGAATAATCAGCAGATTGATGCGTTGCGAATTATTCAATATCGTGATGTAAACGGTATGGGTTTGATGCCTGTTGCACGAAGTGCTGGCGATGCGCGTGAAAAATTGTGGCGTAAATGGTTGAATATTTATGATAAAAAATTTGATAATCAGCTTAATCAAAAATTAGACGGACAAACGCAATGGTGTGTTCAATGGCTAAATGGCAAAAAAAATGAGCGAATTTGTCGGCGAGATGGTGGGCTGATTTGGTTTGAACGCGGAATGTTGCGTGATCAAATGGCGGTGGAGATGGCAGATAGAATTTGGGCGTTGCAGAGATATAATTGACCAAAAAATATTACTGCGTTGTTTGCTTTTTTATGTACTGGATTTACACGGTAGTCGCGTATTTTTATTTTAAACGACTGTCTATCAATCATAATCTGCCTAAAACCTTTGTCATATCTTAATTTTCACGGTGTCATTGTTTTGAACCACATTGAAATTTGGGATTTGGCAAAGGTTTCAGGCTGCCTGAAAAATTTAATCTAATGATTTAAATAATCTTTTCCAACTAAAATTCGTCTGGTACCGTTGTTTTCGGCTGACGAAATGATGCCTTCTTCTTCCAGTAATTGCATTAAATTAGCGGCGCGGTTGTAGCCGATGCGCAGGCTACGTTGTAATGATGAAATAGACGTTTTACGTGTGGTAATCACAAATTCTACAGCAGATTGAAATAACTCATCTTTTCCATCAGAACCATTTGATTTAATGGCTAAATCAGGTGGGAGGAATTGTTTATTTTCTAAAATCGCTTCACCTGTTAATAAACCATCAATGTAATTGGGTTCAGCTTGCATTTTAATGAACGACACCACTTGATGCACTTCATCATCACTGACAAATGCCCCTTGCAAACGAATCGGTGCAGCATTTCCTGGTTGTAAAAAGAGCAAATCGCCGTTTTTCAATAAATCTTCTGCACCCATTTGATCCAAAATGGTACGGCTGTCAATTTTGCTTTGTACGGTAAACGCCATGCGCGTTGGCACGTTTGCTTTGATTAAACCCGTGATGACATCAACACTTGGGCGTTGGGTAGCGATAATCATGTGCATACCTGCAGCGCGTGCTTTTTGGGCAATGCGTGTGATTTGGGCTTCTACGGCTTTGCGTTCAGTTATGATTAAATCGGCTAATTCATCAATGATAATCACAATTTGTGGCAAAACTGCCAATGGTTCGGGTTGCTCGGGTGTGAGACTGAATGGGTTGTTAATGGGTTGACCATTGTCTTGGGCTGCCTGAATTTTGTCGTTGAAACTGTGTAAATTTCGCACGCCTACATGAGACATTAAACGATAGCGTTTTTCCATTTCTGCCACACACCAATTTAACACATGACCTGCGGCTTTCATATCGGTAACCACAGGGCAGAGCAGATGCGCAATGCCATCATAAACCGATAATTCCAACATTTTGGGGTCAATCATAATTAGGCGAACTTCTTCAGGTTTTGCCTTGAATAATATGGACATAATCATGGCATTTACCCCCACTGATTTGCCCGAACCTGTCATGCCACCCACCAATAAATGTGGCATTTTTGCCAAATCACCCACCACAGGAAAGCCTGCGATGTCTGTGCCTAACGCAACGGATAATTTGGATTCACTTTTGGCGAAAGTATTGGACGCTAAAATATCATGTAGTAACACATTTTTACGGTGTTCGTTTGGTAATTCCAAACCCATGGTGTTTTTGCCTTGAATGGTTTCCACCACGCGCACCGATTGTACCGCCATGGAACGCGCCAAGTCCTTAGCCAAATTGACAATCTGATTGCCCTTAACGCCTTTGTCGGGTTTGATTTCATAGCGGGTGATAACAGGACCACTGATTGCGTGTTCCACTTCCACCTTGATGCCAAATTCGGACAATTTTTCCACAATTAAATCCGCAGTTGGCTGCAAGGTATCTGCATCCATGGTTTGCACCAAAGTTTCGGTATTGGTATGCAATTGATTGACATTGGGCAAGCGGTACACACCTTCTTCAAATGGCAATTCTTCTTGGGTAGGCGCGACCATTTCAGTGGCTGGATTTTGTGGTGTGTTGTGTTTTTTTTCGGATTTCTTTTCGGGTAATAATTTGAGTTTTCCGCGAATTTTATTGGCTTTATCGCTTAAAGTTTCGTGTTTGTTTTTGGGGTTGGTATTTTTGTCTAAATTTTGTTTATCGGATTGCTCGTTATTGTCTTTTTTGCGTTTCAGGCTGCCTGAAAGTCGTTGCCAAGGCTTAATAATGGTGGGGGCAATGGTGTCGCTTGATTCGGTGGATGGTAAATTGCGTTCCATAACAAAATCGTAAGCTTGTTTGGCTTTTTGCCACAATTGCATCAATAATTCGTGATACGAAAATTGCACCAATAATTTTAATCCCACCGCGATTAAAATAACCAAAATAAATAAACTGCCACCATGCCCCAAATAAGTGGTCAATGCATCTGTGGTAATTGCGCCCACCCAACCGCCAGCGTCTTTGAGTAAAACCGTGCTGTCGTTGAGTTTACCAAGCAACAATAGGCGTTCCACCATCGGGCTGCTGAATAAAATAACCCCTAAGCCTATGCCAAATAAAATGCCACTATGTACTTCATTTTCCACATTAAATAAGCGAAAATTTTTGTACAACCACACAAATGCCGCCATCACAAACCACCACACTGATAAGCCTAAGCCGAAATAGCCCAAATCCGCAATGTACGCACCCAATAAACCCGCACCATTATGCACAGGTGCAGTACTGGGAATGCCGCGCAAAAAAGACGGGTCATCTACACTGAAGGTAACCAACGCCAACGCCAAATAGCCCGCAATCCCCAATACGATGGTCCAAATTGCGCCGTGAGAGATGTAGCGATATTTTTTCAAGGGTGATGGGGACGTGTGCGGTGTTACGCTGCGAATGGCGTCTGCATGTTCGGCTTTACGCTTTACAGGCGTGCGTTTTTTGGGTGCAGGCGTTTGCAGTTTGGGGCGAGCAGGTTGCGCTTTCTTTTTTTTCGCGTCAGACATGGTGGCAAATCACAAATTACAAAGTTAAAAGCGGCTGCCTGAAAAGAAGTCAACGTTCAGGCAGCCTCAAAGGGAATGACAAAGTCATATTATAACTGATTTCAGGCAGACTGCACGCTCAGTACAATGAAAATACTGGCGACAATCGTGGCGTAGAGCAGAGTGGGTATGGCGGCGATACGCCATGTTTTTTTGGGGCAATACAAAATGTATTCTCAGGCGATTTTTTTAGAGTTAATATTTTCAGGCTGCCTGAAATTTTATTTAGCTAATTCTAAATCAACCGTTTGATATAATTCATTAAAATTTGGTTCGCCCACAAATGTCTTCAGCACTTCGCCACGTTTGTTAACTAAGACGCTGGTGGGATACAAGTCTTTTTTCGCAAATGATGATGTGATGTTTTTTTGCTCATCAAAAATCACGTCAAAGGGTAGGGCATGTTGTTTGGCGTATTCATGCACAGTCGGCAAGGGGTCGTATGGTACGGCAACCGCCAAAATTTGAAAATCTTTGCCTTGATAATCTTGCGCCATTTTGATTAATTTCGGCATTTCGGTAACACAACCAGGGCAAGACGGAAACCAAAAATTTATCAGGGTAACTTTGTTTTGTAAGCGTTGATTGTCCCATGTTTGTCCCTGTAAATTTTTTGCGCTAAATGTGGGCGCGGTGGCGTGCGAATCATCCAGCACAATCAAACTCACTAAACCCACAACGATTAATGCCAAAACCACGCCAAACCATTTTTTTATCATTTATTTTTCCTGTGAAATCAGTTGATTAAATTTTTGCAAAACGGTTTCAGGCAGCCTGAACGTTTTGCCATTTTGCGTGGGCATTAATGTAACATTGGCTTGTGCGGCAATTTTCAGGCTGCCTGAAAGCCGAATGATTTGTTGTAACATTAAACGTCTAGATTGTGCAGATAAAATATGGGTGTCAATCAAAATGGTTTCATCGCACTCAATTGCTTGACGGTACTGAATATCCAAATGTACCACAACCAATTGAATTTGGCGCAAAATTTCGCTCATATTCAGTTGCTGAAAATAATGCCAACGCGCTTGTTCCAAAAATTCTAAATAACGTGCGTTGTTAACGTGTCCGTAGCCATCTAGATGAAAATTATGAATATAAATGGAATGCGACATCGTGAAATCAATTTAAATTTAAATCCAAATCGGCGAATGCCTCACGCTCAATGGGTTCGTCTGCCAAATCGGTAACAATACTGGAAATTTGGACGTTGAACCATTCATTGAACAATTCAGCCGTCAAATCAGGCCAATAGCTTTCATCATCGCACCAATCCGCTAATTCTGCTGCGAAAATGGTTTCGGTACGCGCTTCAATTTCATCCCACACTTCGTCAATATTTTGGCAAGCTGGCACAAGATAAGAATTCGCATCTTGTTGCAATTCTGCCAATGTTAAGTCGCCCAAATCACTGTGGGGCAAATTACTTAACCATTGCCAAAAAGGTTCACGTGGTACGACAATAAAAACACTGCGGTTTACTTCATACATGGCTGATTTCCTTGTGGTTTGAATATTTCAGGCAGCCTGAAGATTTTTTGTCATTGTGTTGTCATGCTGCCTGAAAGAAACTGGATTAATTTTCCGCTTCGTATTGCCAAATTTGTCGCGAGAATACAGATAAATCGTTTGCACTTTCATCAATAAACCTCGCTGATGAATTAGAAGGAGCAAATTGGCTTTTGGCTTTTTTCTGCATTTTGGGTGTGGCGGAGGGTTTGGGAGTAGGATCTGGATTGACAGATTCAATGTTGCTATCAAGTGAATTTGATGTATCTGATTCCATTAATTCGTCAATATCGGCATCGCCTTCTATTTTTTGCGATACGCCTAAATCGTGATTGCGCTTACTCATGTAAAAATCGCGCACATAGGCGTATTTGTCCATGGTGTCTGTTTTTTCCAATGTGTCGGTTAGTGGCAAAAATTGGGCGCGAGTATCGACGGCTTTTAATCCAGTGGTGGCGTAGCGTGCAATTTTATCATGAATCGCTAATTTTTCAATAGGATAAACAGAAGTTAAAGTGCTGCCAATGCTATCGCGTACAGTAGATGGCCCTGTGAGAGGGTAAACAAAATAGTGGCTTTTTTTCCAACCCCATGATGCGAATGTATCGCCCAATGTGGTTTTATGGCTGGGCAAACCAGCTTCGTCTGCCACGTTAATCAAGCCACCCAAACCAAATGTGGTGTTGACTGCCACGCGCATAAAATCGTAGCCTGCTTTTCCGACTTCGCCACGTAACAAATTACTGCCCATGCTAACGGCATCGCGAAAATTATCAAAAAAATTGTGAACCGCGATTTTTACAGGTCTGGGTGTGATTTTTTCGTAGCCTTTGGCGATTGGACGCATCACATACCGGTCGGCTTTTTCATTGAATTTGAACATACTACGATTATAAGATTCGTAGGGGTCGTTCGGATTGCGATCGGCAACGCTGGCGCAACCACTTAGCAATAATATGCTTAAGAAAACATAGTGGTATGATTTGAAATTTAATTTCATGAATGTTCTCCTTCGGTTGCAGAAAATGCTTGTTGCCATTCATCTAATTGGGGTAGTTCATATAATTTTGCTAATGTTTCAATGGATTCAGGGAGATTTAACCATTTCAGGCTGCCTGAAATATTTTCGCGTATCGTGGTCAAAAGCAGGGAAATACACGCAGAATCAGCACGCACCACGCCACTCAAATCAACGGTGTGGACATGGGGTTGTTGGCACAATTGCACAAATTGCTTCCAATCTTGTCGAGTCAGTGTTTGCACACTGACCATACCACGAATCATTAAGCAATTATTCTCAATGACACATTGCATAATTATTGACCATTTTTTGCTTTTAAATCAGCAATTAAACCATCAATACCTTTTTTCTTGATGATGTCGCGGAATTGTGCTTTGTAGCCATCAATTGGACTAACGCCAGCAAATGTGGCATTATAAATACGGAATTTGCCACCATTGGCGCGCGTCATGAATTCTGCATCAATTACTGGTTTGCCAACAGGCATGATTTTAGCGCGGACGATAACCGAATTACCGCGTTGAATAGCATTGTCTGACACCACTACTTTTGCATCTTTATACAGGGACATGGCTTGAGTATATTGATTTATTAAGTGATCTTTGAATACGCTAACCAATTGTGCTTTTTGAGCGGGAGTCGCGGTTTTCCAAGGCAAACCCACTGCCAACGCTGTCATGCCATTAAAATCAAAGTAGGGTGATGCATAAGCTTCGGCTTGGCGCATAACTTGGGCGTTGTTTTTGCCATTGGCTTGGCTCAAAATTTTCATCACTTCCACAGAATTAGCACGAACTTGTGCCACTGCGGCAGGATTCGCAAATGCCATGCTCACGCTCATGATACCGATGCTGATGGCGGTTAAAAATGCAGATTTTTTCATGTTGTGTTCTCTTTCAAGATGATTGGTTAATTATTCTACGCCTTTGGTTGTTTCTGGACTAACCGTAGGTGTAGGCGTACTGTTTTTGTTACTGCCCATATTTGCCATAAATTGGCTAATCAGATTTTCCAAAACCATTGCGGAACTGGTTTCGGTAATGGTGTCGCCAGCGTTTAAATTTTCCGAATCGCCACCTTGTACTAAACCGATGTATTGTTCACCCAGCAAGCCTGATGTGAGAATTTGCGCACTGACATCGCTGCTGAATTTGTATTGATTTTCTACATTTAGGGTAACTTTGGCTTGATAAGTTTGTGGATCCAGCGTAATTTGATTCACACGCCCTACCAATACGCCAGCAGAACGAATCGGCGCATTCACTTTCAAACCGCCAATATCTGAAAATTCCGCATATAAAACATAGTTTTTACTGCTGCCTGAAAAACCATCTCGCCCACCAGCCACGCGAAACGATAACACCGCCAATGCCAAAACACCCAATAAAACAAACAAACCCACCCAAAATTCCAAAATGCTTTTTTTCATAACAATCCCAATTATTCAGCAAACATAAACGCCGTTAAAATAAAATCCAAAGCCAACACCGTCAAAGCAGACGATACCACAGTACGTGTACTGGCACGCAAAATCCCTTCGGCTGTTGGGCGACAATGAAAACCCTGATACACCGCAATCAGCGACACGGCTGTCCCAAAAATCATGGATTTTATCAGCCCATTTAATACATCATAAGAAAAAGTCATGCTGTTTTGCATATGCGACCAAAATACGCCAGAATCCAAACCCAACCATTGCACACCAACCAAATACCCACCCCAAATACCTGCCACGTTAAAAATGCTTGCCAACAATGGCATAGACACCACACCCGCCCAAAATCTCGGTGCAACCACGCGTGCTACAGGATTGATGGCCATCACATTCATGGCTTCTAATTGTTCAGTGGTTTTCATTAAACCAATTTCACTGGTCATCGCTCCTCCCGAGCTGCTGGCGAATAAAATTGCCGCCAAAACAGGACCCAACTCACGCAATAACGCCGCCGCTACCATGAAACCCAACACGTCAGCCGCTTTGAATTTTGCCAATTGCGTGTAACCTTGTAAGCCCAGCACCATGCCCACAAACAAACCCGATACTGCAATAATCAAAATAGACAGCACGCCCGAAAAATACATTTGGCGAATCATTAAGCGTGGGCGTAAGATGTTTTGTGGAAGCAGCGATAAAATTTTCAGCAAAAATAAAGTATTTGCGCCAAGTATTTGAATAAAAGTCAGTGTTTTGCTGCCAATATTTTGAATAAAGTTCATATTGATTAGATTCTATTATTTATCTTTTTCAGGCTGCCTGAAAAAATCATTAATCGTCAATTAGCCCATAATCACGCGCCAATTCTTCTTGTAAATAACCAAAACGGCGTTGTTCAAAATATTCAATGAATTGCTCGCGTAGTTTGAGACGAATGCCATTGCCGCAATAGGCTTGGATTTGGTAAATCATTTCTTGATAGATGGGATTATCAGATTGTTTTGCTAAATAATTCATGGTTTCGGATAAACCGAATCCAAGTGCAATTTCTGTATCTACCATATATTGTTCGTTGCTGCCGTAGGCGAATTTGCAGGCATACAAAATGGCAGTATCTTCCCAACACATGTGTTTGTACAACATGAATGCTGCCAATGCGGTTTCTATGCTGATGTCAAAACCGAATTTGAAGCATTTGCCATTTTCACGTAATAACCAACGAATCAACGGTTTATCAGATTCATTAAATTCAGTCGCTAAAGCCAGTAATAGGCGTATGCGATGATGATTATGTTCATCAAAAGTGTGTTCGGGGTCATCATCATACACAACAGGTTGAACGGCAAATTGCGCCAAACGATTTTCATCAAAATGCTGGCGACATTGTGCGATGATTTCACGCAAATCAGCGTAATTTTCAATATAATCTTTGGGTTCTACTAGCATCATTTTTTAAACAATTTCTTTTTCAGGCTGCCTGAAAAGGCATTATTTATCGTGTGAGGGTAGGTGGTGGCAAAGGCATGAAAACGGCTTGTTTGCCAAATAAGTCTTGTTGTAAACCTGTTTTCGCAGCATAACGAAACGGTACTGGTCCGGTCGGTGAGCCACTAACAAATTGTTGAATCCAAGCTGATTTTTCTTCTAGCATTTCAGTAGGGCTGCCTGAAAACATAATTTCACCGTGTGCTAAAAAAATCACTTGATCCACAATCAGCAATGATTGTGCGATGTCGTGCGTAACCATGACACTGGTGGAGTGCAATGCTTTGTTTACACGATGAATCAATTCAGCGATGACACCCAAAGAAATCGGATCTAAACCTGTAAATGGTTCATCATAAAGCATTAATTCTGGGTCAAGTGCAATGGTTCGTGCCAACGCCACGCGTCTTGCCATACCGCCCGATAATTCGGATGGCATCAAATTTTCCGTGCCACGTAAACCAACAGCGTGCAATTTTAATTTGACCAAATCATTGATAACGGTTTCAGGCAGCTTGGTTAATTCACGCATGGGAAAAGCAACGTTTTCAAATACCGATAAATCGGTAAACAACGCGCCTTGCTGGAATAAGACACCCATTCGGCGGCGATATTCATATAATTCTTCGGCGGAAAAAGTGGCTAAATCGCGCCCTTTAATTAAGATTTTGCCTGACGTTGGGGCTAATTGCCCCGTGATTAAGCGCAATAAAGTGGTTTTACCACTGCCTGAACCACCCATGATGGCAGCAAATTTCCCTTCTTCAATGATGAAATTCACATTGTTTAGAACGGAATGATTGTTGTCATAGGAAAAAGCGATGTTTTGACATTCAATAAAAGGAACGGTCATGTTTCTTACTCGGCGCAGACAGCCTGAAAAAAGTTAATCAAAATAATAAAATAAATCAGTTTATTAAGGCAAGACTTAGCTACTTGTTTTAACCTAGTCTTGCATTTGGTAACGCAAAAATTGTATTTTTACCAAAAATTCAATTAAATAGGAAGAATTATTTTCAGGCTGCCTGAAAGGGTTTTGCAAAGGATTCAGCCTGAATAATTAGGTGTCTGTGTTCTCGTTATGATTTTCGCGCTTGCCACTCATACGGCAGACCAGCACACCCAATTCATACAAAACAATCATCGGTATTGCCAATAAAATTTGCGATAATATATCGGGTGGCGTAAAAATTGCTGCCAAAATAAACGAAATAACAATAACATATGGACGCGCTGCTTGTAGGGTTTCCAGTGGTACAACGCCCATGCGGTTGAGTAAAATCACCGCTACAGGTACTTCAAATGTTATACCAAATGCCAAAAACAGCGTCAAAATAAATGATAAATATTTATCAATATCGGTTGCCATGCTCACGCCAAGCGGTGTGACGCCAGCAAAAAATTTGAACATCACAGGAAAAACCAAAAAATAACAAAACGCCATGCCCGAAAAAAATAAAGTAACACTGGACAAAATCAACGGTGCAATCAAGCGTTTTTCATTTTGGTATAGAGCAGGCGCAACAAACGCCCAAATTTGGTACAACGTGTTTGGCAATGTTACCAAAAACGCCGCCATCATTGCGACTTTAATGGGTACAAAAAATGGCGCAACCACATCAGTGGCAATCATGCTGGTGTTTTCAGGCAGCACCGACATCAAAGGTTGTGCGACAAACGCATAAAGTTGTTGAGCAAACGGCACAATTGCAATAAAACACAACGCCACACCCATCGCGGCATACACCAAACGGCGGCGCAATTCCAATAAATGTTCCACTAAAGGTTGCGTTTGGTCGGTTGAATCGTTCATTTTCGCATCCTTAGTTTTGGAGTGGTACGGTGGCGGGGGCGCATATCCCGTTTACGTGACATAGATTGTTTTTTCAATGATTTAACTTGCCAAATTTGTGATTTAGTATTTGGGCTGCCTGAAAAAATGGGAAAGCCGTGTTCATCAACACCAAAATCAGCGGGTGTTTTTTGTTCGGGTAGATTTTTCCAAGCTTCTGTTTTAGTTTGAATTTTTTCTTCAAAATCGCGTAAATCTTCGCGAATTTCTTGGGTGGTTTGTTGGACTTGATTTTTGATGTTCAGCAAATCGGTGTATTCTGCGTGGTTGGTCAATTCGCTTTTCACGCCAGTTGCTAAACGCTGAATTTTGCCAACCCATTCGCCAATAAACCGCGCGACTTTAGGCAGGCGTTCTGGCCCCAATACAATCAGTGCGACCACGCCTGCCAATAGCATTTCAGTAAAACTAAAATCAAACATATCAAAGAATTACGCTTTTTTATCGGTATTGGATTGATGTTCAATGACATCGTCTTTTTTAGTGGTTTCGGGATTTGAGCCTTTGTCCAAACCTTCTTTGAAGTCGTGAATTGCGCTACCTAAATCTTTGCCAACATTGCGTAATTTTTTCGTACCAAATACCAATACCACAATCACCAATACAATTAACCAATGCGAAATTGATGTTAACCCCATGATTTTTCCTTTCAATTATCAAAATATGTTTGCAGGCAGCCTGAAAATATAGATTAAGCAGGCGTGCCTAAAATATGAATATGCAGATGGAACACTTCCTGACCACCACCTTTCCCTGTATTGATTTTTGTTTTAAAACCGTTGGTTAAACCAGCATCGGTAGCAATTTGTGGCACTTTGAGCATCATTTTGCCTAGCAACGTTTCGTGTTTGGGTTGGGTGTGTGCGAGTGAATCAACATGGGTTTTGGGAATCAGCAATAAATGAACAGGTGCAGATGGATTGATGTCTTTGAAACACAACATATTTTCATCTTCGTACACCACTGATGCAGGAATTTTTTTGTCCACAATTTTGCAGAAAAGACAATTGTCCATTATGTTACCTTTCGGATTTAAACAAGTATTAGATGGCGTTATTTTAAAGTAATTTTCAAATTATTGCGCTTATTTTTCGGTGCGACTGGCTTTTTCCATCAAACCCTGTTGTTTGGCTAATTTTGCCAACACTTTTCCACACGCAAGCCGTGCTGAACAAGTAACATCATGTTATGAAAACACAAATTTTTAGTTTTATAAATCAAATGTTCGTCACCACTGTCTTTGCTTGCTATTAGAACTTTACCATATTCTTTAATGATTTTCTTCGTCTTTGTGGAATAATTGGGCGGTGTAGGATGTTGCAGGGTTGGTTGATTTGCGTTGTTCCAAAATATATTGGATTTGGGAAAGGGGGCTAGACATAAATCATTCCTTTGATTAGGGAGATTTTTTAGGCTAAAACTGAAACATTGAGTTTACATTTAATCAAACTATAAATTTTAGAACCTGTATTCGTCATCTTAAAAAGCAAGCAATCAATCTTACGAACATGGGTTCTAAAATTCTTCTTTTATTTGATTTTCGGTTCTATTCCAATATTCACGTGCAGATTGCAGCAATTGGCTGGCATCTTCTGCGCATAAATGGGCGGATTTGGCAGCAATTTGTAAATAATATTCAGCCAATCGTTTATTTTTTTCAACAAATTCACCAAACCAATACATTCGTCCCAGTAAATAAGCAGCAAATGGTTTCTCATTGTCTTCCACGACTTTGATTAAACGTTCTACTTCGCCATTATAATATGCAGCATGTTGAATTTCATCGTATTTGATATCACCCAATGCCGATGCTTGACGATACAACTCACGCGCATACAATTTATCAGATAATAATCCTTCACCTGTACGATAACATTCCGCTAAATAAAACATGGCAATAGGCGCACCTACCCAAGGTTTGTCGGCTGCCTGAAAAAAGAGTTCTGCTGCTTTTCGGGCATTGGTTTCATTATGGGTGAGCGTGTGGTAAATACTGCTGGGCGGGCGCAAGTGATGAAATGAACCATTGCGATAATATAACGCTAATGCTAAATAAGCTGCATGAATATTGCCTTCAGCTGCTTTTTGCATATGGCGTAAAGCCAGTGTATCACTTTGCTCAATACCAATGCCATCAATATAACTTAATGCTAAATAATAGCTACCCAATGGTAAACCACCATAAGCCGCTTGACGAAAACAAGCCGTTGCTTTCTCAAGATTTTTATCTAACATTTCGCCGCCTAAATATTCCAAACCCAATTCTAACCAAGCGTGGGGAAAGTTTTTTTCGGCGGATTTTTGAAAACCCAACAAAGCTTGTGGGAGTTTCCGACGTTCGCGCATCCAAAAAGCCACGGCAAACAAACATGCAGCATTGTTTTCTCGGGCGTAGCGCGACACCACGCTTTTCAAAAATTCATCGGACACCACGCCATTAGCTGGATGTTCGGCAAATTGTTTATGAGGAGGGAAGTCCACAATCATTTTGCGTTCAGGCAGCCACATTTCGCCTTTTTGTTCGGCACGGCTGAGTAATTCTAATTGTTGGCGAATTTGTGTTTGATTTAGGGTGTGTTGATTACGGTAATAAAGATGTTCTTTTCCTTGAGAATCCAGTTGTGAAAAATGATAAAAATCGTTGAATAAAGTTTCATTGGATTTGGCGGACACTAAAGCTGTGCCGATGGGTTCACCGTTTGGATAATACAAATTTTGCCACACGCGCGCCGCAGAAACACGATTAACACGCCCCTCATCTTCAATCAAATACAATACTAAGTCATTGGCGCGTAATAAAATTCTATCCGCATAATGAAGTGGTTGTGTTTTGGATTGATAGAGATTGGCATATTTTTTAGTGAAATAGATGGGTTTGAAATCCGATACTTTTGCATCAGCAATTTCAATTTGTTCCATTTCAGCAAAAGGTGGTGGTGGTTGAAAAGCAAACATCACAATTTTCGTGTCAATACGTTGAGCTGATGAAAATCAAGCAACGTTAGTTAAACCAGTATTTTCAGGCAGCCTGAATATTAAATTCATGTTTTGAACGGCTTGACCTGCTATGTCCACGATACCGATTTTGATTTTTTGCATGGTAAATCTCTCTGTTTATTTTTTGGTTAATTTTGCTTCTTGTGTGGCTTTGTATTCGCGTAACCAAATCAAGGCTTGTGCTTTTTCTTCGTCATTGCCGTAGCGCATTTTGTTCATATTGCGGCTGTATAGTGCTTTTTCTTGTGCTTTTTGGATTTGAATTTTTTGGAAATCTTCACGGTTATTGGGTACAACACGTTGATTTTTTTGTGCTTGTGCTTTTGCCATAGCTTGGGCAATCAAATCAGCAGGATTAAACGTATTTTTTTGTTCTGGGTTAGCGAATTCTTGTTTGGTGGCGGCTTCACGTTGAGCGAGCTTGGCACGGCGAGCATCATTTTCACGTTGTTTTCGTTGGGTATGATTGTCGTAACGTGCTTTGGCGTGTTCGGCTGCCTGAGAACGTGGAGCAAGCGATGGTTGCGATGCCAAATAATGATTTCGTGGTAGAAATTCGTCTTTAACATCAATTAAATCAATACAATCCACAGGGCAGGGCGCAACACACAAACCACAGCCTGTGCATTCGTCTGTCAACACGGTGTGCATGAATTTGGACGCGCCCATAATCGCATCAACAGGACACGCCCGAATACACGCCGTACAACCAATACACACCGATTCATCAATATAAGCCAATGTTTTGGGTTGAATTTTTTCAGGTTGTTTGGTGGGGCGTTGCAGCAAATTTGCCAAATCCAGCATGACGATTTTGCCGCCTGCCGCGCACAAATTCAATTCGGCTGCATTGTTCGCCAACGCTTCAGCGTAGGGAAGGCAGCCTGAAAAACCGCATTCACGGCATTGGGTTTGTGGCAATAATTGGTTAATGTTGTCGGCGGTAATGGACATGAAAAAATAAGTAAAATTTAATGACAAGAGTGATTATATCAAAATAATTTTTGATGCAATGTTTACAAATGCAAAATTTATTCATTAGAAATTTAATATGATGATTATATAAAACTTTATTAATTGTATTCAAAAAACATAGATTTCTTATAAAGAAAATAAATTAGGTGATTTCTATTTTTTTTTTTTTTTTTTTTTTGCATCAACAATGATTTAAATGTTTTTAGGCAGTCTAAAATGATTTTATTAACTTATTTTTGTAATAAAATTACACAATTTCCATAAATTTCCCAAAGTTATACTTAAATCAGCTATAATCATGGGGTTTTACTACTTATATTTTCATTTTAATCAATAAGGAAACATCATGAATCCACGCGATATTTTGTCTGCTGGCGCGGTTGTGCCTGTGATGGCGATTGACGATATTGACACGGCAGTTGATTTGGCACATGCGCTGGTGGAGGGCGGTATTCCGACTTTGGAAATTACATTGCGTACCGAACATGGTTTGAAAGCCATTAAATTGATTGCCAAAGAAGTGAAAGGCGCAATTGTTGGTGCTGGTACGGTTATCAATGGCGAACAATTGAAAGCCGTTGAAGATGCAGGCGCAGTGTTTGCCATTAGTCCTGGACTTAACATTAAATTGGCTGAAGCCAGTCTGAAAAGTAGCATCTCATTGATTCCAGGTGTGGCTACGCCAGGTGAATTGATGTTGGCGTTGGAACATGGCATAGATACTTGCAAATTATTTCCAGCCGAAGTAGTAGGGGGATTGACATGCTCAAAGCTTTGTATGGTCCATTCCCACAAGTGAAATTCTGCCCAACAGGTGGCATCAATTTGACCTCTGCGCCTGAATATTTGCAATTGCCTAACGTGTTATGCGTGGGCGGCACTTGGTTGACACCCAAAGATGTAGTCGCAAACCGCGATTGGAATAAAATCACGCAATTGGCTAAAGAAGCATCCGCATTGCGTTGATAATGCTTTTCATGACATTCAGGCAGCCTGAAAACGCGGGAATGGTTTTTCAGGCTGCCTGAAGTTTGATTTAACAAAATTTTATCTTATAAAAATTTAGTAATTTCTGCCAAAGGTTTACGTGCTTTTTGGGCAATTTCTTTAGCGCGATAACCGAACGTAACCGCCACTGACACGCCCCATTCGCTTGGGGCAAATGCACCAGCTTCTGCTAAAACTTGATTCATTTTGGCATAATCAAAACCTTCTATCGGACAAGAATCAATGCCAACCATAGCCGCACCTGTCATCATATTGGCTAAGGCGATGTAGGTTTGTTTGCTGCACCAATCAAACAAGGCGCGTTCGTCTTGCAAAATGGGCATATCATTCAGTTGAAAACTTTCGTAGCGTTTGAGTGTGGCGGTGATGTCATCTGGGTCTGTTGTGCCACGACGTTTGATGCTTTCTAATAAAAATTCGCTGTCAAAACGAGCGTTTTTCTTAGCTAAAATCACGACAATGTGGCTAGCGGTGTCCAATGCGTTCGCCATGCCCCATGCGAATGGTTTCATGGCATCGCGCAAGGCTTGGCTTTGCACAACAATGAATTGCCAAGGCTCACTGCCAATTGAACTGGGCGACAAGCGTCCTAATTCTAAAATAAATTCAAAATCTTCTGCGCTGATTTTGCGTTCGGGGTCGTAATAGCGACAAGATTTGCGATTTTGGTAAGCGGATAAGAATTGCTCTTTGGTTAAAATGGTCATGATTAATGTCCTGATTAAAATTAAAAAATATTTTAGAACCTGTATTCATAGCCAACATGAAATGGATTTTTGTCCCAGTTGGTGCGAATGCAAGGCGAATTTTGTGTCAATAGCGTTCCTATTGGCATAAAACTCAACGCAGCAGGCGTGCTAAATGGGGTAAAAAGACATCGCTTGGCTGTGAATACAGGTTCTTATATTCAAATAAATGGCGATATCGCTACTATGTTTATTTTTTGTGCGTCCTAACACAGATTGCGGTTTGTGATGTTCAGGCAGCCTGAAAGCAACTACCCTAGATTTTCCAACATCCACGCGACATAACGTTCAACACCTTGTTCTACCGTGAGAAAATCATCGGTATAGCCTGCCAAACGTAATTGCGTGATATCGGCTTGCGTGAACGATTGGTATTTGCCAACCAGCGCATCGGGAAAATCAACGTAGCGAATCAATTTTTGTGCCACCAATTCCGTCAATGAAAGTGGCGACTGATGGGCAGCCACACGACACGCATTCACGGTTGCTGCCGCCAAATCATTAAACGGCTGACTACGTCCCGTGCCAACATTGAAAATTCCTGATTTATCAGGATTATCTAAGAAAAATAAATTCACTTTAACAATGTCTTCCACGCTAATAAAATCGCGGCTGTGTTCACCTTTACCGTAACCACCGTATTCACCAAATAAATTAACAAAGCCTTGTTCACGGTATTGATTAAAATGATGATAAGCTACTGATGCCATTCGTCCTTTATGTTGTTCGCGCATTCCGTAAACATTAAAATAACGTAAGCCAACCACCTGCGAAGTCAAACCTGCGTGTATGCGTTGACGCAAAATTTGGTCAAACAAAAATTTTGAGTAGCCATAAACATTTAATGGTTTTTCCAAAGGGCGTTCTTCGCGGAACACTTCGCCTTTGCCGTATACCGCCGCGCTGGAAGCGTAAATGAATGGAATGCGCTCAAATTGACACCAGTCCAATAAATCCAATGTGTACTGATAGTTATTTTCCATCATATACTTACCATCGTGATTCATGGTGTCAGAACACGCCCCCTGATGCAAAACCGCATCTATGTCCATTTTCAAAAAATGATGGTCGCGCACCAATTGGATAAATTCATGTTTATCTAAATAATGGGCAATTTCACAATCAGCTAAATTGTGGAATTTATCGCCTTTGCTCAAATTATCCACCGCAATGATATCGGTAATACCACGTTGATTCAATGCTTTAACTAAATTACTGCCGATGAAACCAGCCGCACCCGTTACGATGATGGTCATGATGATATCCTTAGAATTGGCATAAACGCCGACATTCTAATAGGTAATATTGGGTGTGTAAAGGCAGCCTGAAAAGCGGTACAATTTTGTTTTTCAGGCTGCCTGAAACGTTTATTTTGGAGCATAAAAAATGTATTCTATTGAATTAAAACAAGAAAGCATCATGTTATTGAGTTCAACGCATCGTGCTGAAATTTATCGGTATGGTGGCTTATTAAATTGCTTTGAAATCAATAAAATAGATGGAAATTGGTGGAATGTTGTGGACGCATTCAGCAGCCCAGCCGATGCGCGTGCCAATCTCATTAATGGTTTTCACAGCGCGAAATTAAGCCCCTACGCATGTCGGATGCGATTGGGAAAATATGAATTTTCTGGAAAATCATACCATTGTAGCAAACACACTTTAGGTAAACACGCCATTCATGGTTTGATGTATGACGCAAATTTTGTTTTAGAACAATCACATCATGATGAACATCAAGCATGGGTAATCATCCGCGCCGATTATATGCGAGATGATGTGGGTTATCCTTTTAATTATCAATTAAAAATCAAATATTTATTAGATGAAAGTGGTTTAAGCATCACCACCGAAGCCATCAATACAGGCAAAACCGCATTGCCAATTATGGACGGTTGGCACCCTTATTTTACGTTGGGAGGGAAAGTTGATGATTGGACGTTGCAAATTAATAGCACACAACAGCTTGAATTTAATTCAGAGTTATTGCCAACGGGCAAATTATTAAGTGATGAGCGTTTTCAGGCTGCCTATTCGCTAAAAAATGTGCAATTGGATAATAGTTTTGTATTGAAAAATCATGAAGTTGCATCTTGTGTATTACAAAATCAAGCATTGAAATTCAGTATTTTTGCGGAGTCATCTTATCCTTATTTGCAAGTGTATATTCCGCCTGAACGCGATTCTATTGCCATTGAAAATTTGAGTGCTGCACCTGATTCATTTAATAATAAAATGGGTTTGGTGGTGTTGGAAAGTGGCGAAATTCAGGTATTTAGCACGAGATATGTTCTACAAAATCAGTAAAATATAGTCCAATAAATCCAATGGTACAGATACCATTTATATCTTTATGTACTTGGTGCATATATGTTGGGTCTGGTCGCTTTGTGCTATTTTTGTTTCTTAAGTATCGTTGTTTAAAATAGGACAATGCGACCATTGTGTACATCTAAATATATAAGGAAGTGGACAATGCTATGAGTATCGTTAATTTTAAACGACTAAATGACATATTATAAATTTCCACCACTGATGCCATTGGCAATATCGCGCACCGCCGTTACATACATACGACTGTTGTTGTATCGCCAAATGGTGTAAAAATTATTCAGTCCCACAAAATATTCATAATACCCCGGTTCGGTTTCCAAACGGAACAACACCGCGCGTTCATTATCCGCCACGGGTTGTAATGGCACAATGCCCAATTGTTTTAATTGACCAATCGTATAATTTAAAGCGGTTTTTTCATCAATAATGGCTTGAAGTTGTGGTGTAATTTGTAACGAAACAGGAATAATCATGCGTCCGCCTGTCTGCCAGCCAAAGCCTTTCAAATAACTGGCAACCGACGCTGCTGCATCGGGTACGCTCGTCCAAATATTGCGCCGACCATCGCCATCGGCATCTACGCCCCATTTGCGGTAGCTAGATGGCATAAATTGTGGCAAACCCATTGCACCTGCAAAACTTCCTGTAAAATCAAATTCATTGCGTTTTTCTTCTTTTGCCATTTTCAGAAATTCAATCAATTCGCCTTGGAAAAATTCACCGCGTCTTGGGTAATCAAATGCTAAAGTTGCCAAAGAATCCGCTACCAAAACATTACCTTTGTTGCTGCCATAATTGGTTTCAATGCCCATAATCGCGATAATAATTTCAGCAGGTACACCATATTGCGCGGCAGCATGGTCAATACTGGCACGGTTATTGGCGTAGAATTTTCGCCCAGCGGTTATTTTACTTGCGCCGCCATTACCGACTTTGAACTCATACCATGGGCGTGAAGTCCCCGGTCTATCCATTGTGGCAATTAAACTGCTGCGATGACGGACTTGGCTAAAAAATTGTTGTAATTCAGCTTCATTCATGCCATTTTGTTGCACATTGTAGCGGATAAATGCTTGCACGTTGGGATTTGCCAAAAAGCCCGTTTCGGCAACGCTGGCAGCTGGCTGATTAAAAAAAGGACGTATATCATTGGCTTGTGTGGCTTGCGTGATAACGTGCGTAGAATCCGCTACTTTAGGTTTGGTGGCGGCAGTATTGGGTTTTTGCGATTCTGCACCGCAAGCGACCAGCACAGTGGCGGTCGCCAATAATGTGGCGTAATGTTTCATGGTTTTATCAAAATTAAAAATTTAATTATATCAATTAATTAAATAATAGGGAAAATTATATTTGTTTAAAATAAAAATAGGATACGGCGACCGATATACATCTCGTACATAAGGGAGCAAACAACGCAGCAGGCGTGCTAAATGGGGCAAAAAGACATTGCGTTTGGCAGTGAATACAGATTATTAAATAACCATATTTTGTTAATTAATTTCACCGAACATACAATCTTTCAGGCTGCCTGAAAGATGATACGTCCAGTGAATCCAGTCCTAAAAATACAGCGGGTTAAATGAACAGGTCTGAAAATCAAACGCCTTGTTTCAAACTTGCTTCAATAAAGCCGTCCAAATCGCCATCTAACACGGCTTTGGTGTTGCCCACTTCGTAGCCAGTTCGTAAATCTTTAATCCGCGAAGAATCCAACACATAAGAACGAATTTGGCTACCCCAACCCACATCGGATTTGCCTTCTTCTAGAGCTTGTTTTTCTTCGTTGCGTTTACGCATTTCCAATTCAAACAATTTGGAACGCAACATCTCCATTGCTGCTGCTTTATTGGCGTGTTGTGAGCGGTCGTTTTGGCATTGCACCACGATGCCAGTGGGTTCATGAGTAATACGGACGGCGGAATCGGTTTTGTTGATGTGCTGACCACCTGCACCCGATGCGCGATAAGTGTCAATGCGCAAATCGGCTGGATTGATGTCAATTTCAATGCTGTCGTCCACTTCAGGATACACAAACACAGACGCAAAAGACGTGTGGCGTTTATTATTCGCATCAAACGGTGAATAACGTACTAAGCGGTGTACGCCTGTTTCGGTTCGCAACAGGCCATAAGCGTATTTACCTTCCACGCGAATGGTGGCACGGTTGATGCCTGCGATTTCGCCATCATCTTCTTCCAAAATGTCCAATTTGAATCCTTTGCGTTCGGCGTAACGCGAATACATACGGAACAACATACCAGCCCAATCTTCGGCTTCTGTGCCTCCTGCACCTGCGGTGATGTCAATGAAACAATTGTTGGGGTCGGCTGGCTGATTGAACATACGTTTGAATTCTAAAGCAGCCATTTGTGTTTCTAAGTCTGCCACGTCTGCGATAATTGCTGCAAAACCATCGGTATCGTTCTCTTCTACCACCATATCAATTAATTCACGATTATCGGCGATACCATTTTCAAGATTATCCATTGTTAAAACAATGCCTTCTAATATTTTTCGTTCTTTACCAATTTCTTGTGCGCGTTTAGGGTCATTCCACAATTCTGGGTCTTCGGACAAACCGACTACTTCTTCCAAACGTTCTTTTTTGCCTTGATAATCCATGTAATCGCGAATATCACGGTTACGTTGAGCCAAATCATCTAATTGATTGTTTAATTGGTTAATTTGTTCTGTTTCCATGTTTTTGTATTCCTTAAAAATTTTAGGGGTGTATTGTAGCGTATTTTAAATAAACAGTTTTCAGGCAGCCTGAAAAATATTTTGTTAATGATGTAGCTGGGCGCATATTTCTTTCAGGCTGCCTGAATATTAATAAATAAATTGATTTATAGTCGTTTAACCAATTAGTTAAGATATTTATGCCTCGTCTGTCCAATCTTCAGCAATTTCCTCCGCTTGCTTAATTACATAGCTTACCGCTTCCTCTTGCTTATCAGGTGGATATTTGTAGCGTTGTAGGGCGCGTTTAACGAGAATACGCATTTTTGCCCGTACGCCTTCTTTGTATTGCCAGTCGATGGTAACGGATTTTCTGAGCGTATCCGTAATTTCTTTGGCGAGTTGGCTCAGTACTTCATCGCCCATCAGTTCCCGTGCGCTTTGGTTTTGAGCAAGTGCCTCGTAGAAAGCCAATTCTTCTTTTTTTAGACCAAGCTTTTCACCTAAAGATAAGCGTTCTTGGAAGTCTTGGCTCATTTTGAAGAGCTCATCCAAAATTTCCACCACGCTTAAATTGTGGTTGTGGTATTGATTTAGGGCTTCTTTCAAACGTTGCTCGAAGTCTTTTTGCAATGTTAGATTCGCGCCTGATTTGGCTTTGATTTCACTTGCCAAATAATGCTCCATCGCGCTAACCCATAAATTTTTAGTCGGACTGTTTTTGATGGTCTGCAAAAACTCTTCAGAAAGTAGGTTGATTTGTGGCTGCGGTTTTTCCAGCAGGTCAAACAAATCAATCACGCCTTCGGAATAGACGGCTTGATTGACCAGTTTTTTCAATAAAATCTGTCTTTCATTAGAACCTGTACCATTTTGTCCACGCTTCGTGAGAATAGCGCGTACGGCATCATAAAAGGCGATTTCTTGGTTATACGGCTCAACTTCAGCCAATGAGCCGCATAGCATATAGCCTTTTTTCACCAAGCCTGCTGCTTTCAAAAAGGCTTTTTTGCGAGGTTCTGTTTCTTTTTTATCAAACCAATGTTGCTCGTGTGCTTTGCCATCAAACGGTAATTGATCGAGGCTTAAAATATGGTTGGCGGCAAAACGAATAGCCATTAAAAGATCATTCGGATTATCTTTTTCTAAGGTCGTCTGAACATCAAAGGTTTTCCCTTCAACCGGCGTTGCAAACAGGCTACGGATAAATTCTAAATGCTCTTTCATTTTAAAGAACACATCAATTACGTTATCAGTCAGTTTGCCCTTACCCTGCGAATTGGTGTATTGCTGGGTCGCTTCTTTGAGTTTTTCGGCAATCCCCACATAATCCACAATCAAGCCGCCATTTTCTCGACTTTTATTACGGAATACACGGTTTACTCGGGCAATCGCCTGCATTAAGTTATGCCCCTGCATCGGCTTGTCGATATACATCGTATTACAGCAAGGCGCATCAAAGCCCGTCAGCCACATATCGCGCACAATCACCACTTTCAGCGGATCGTTCGGGTCTTTAAAGCGGCGTTCCAGCGTTTGCTTTTCCTGTTTACTGTAAACGTGTTTCTGCATTTCCGGCGCATCGGAAGCAGAACCCGTCATCACAATTTTAATCGCCCCTTCGTTAATATTGTCCGAATGCCATTTAGGGCGCAGTTTGATGATTTCATTGTATAAGTCCACGCAAATCTGACGGCTGGAAACCACCATCATCGCTTTGCTGTCCACCACTTCATTGCGTTTGGCAAAATGCTGCACAAAATCTGCGGCTAAATCGGCAAGGCGGGCTTGCGAACCCAGCAATTTTTCCTGCAAACGCAGGGCAGGGGATTGCTCCTCTTCCAGTAAATCATCAATTTCTTTGAATAGCTCATCGTGTTCTTTTTCGTTTAAGCGGATTTGGCGTGCTTCATACACAATCGGCACAGTTGCGCCATCTTCCACCGCATCTTGCAAGTCATAAATCGACACATAACGCCCGAACACATCTTGCGTATCCTTATCTTCTAGGCTAATCGGCGTACCGGTAAAACCGATAAACGAAGCATTAGGCAGCGCATCGCGCAAATGGCGGGCGTAGCCTGCCTGAAACTTGTCTTTATGCAATTTTTGGGTAAAGCCATATTGGCTACGGTGTGCTTCATCGCTGATTACAATAATATTGCTGCGCTCATTTAAAACAGGGAAGCGGTTTTCTTCCTCATTTAGGGCGAATTTCTGAATCGTCGTAAAAAACACGCCACCCACTTCATTTTGTGCGAGTAGCTGGCGCAGTTGATCGCAGTCTTCCACTTGTTGCGGTGTTTGTTTGATTAAATCTTTGCCTGAAGAAAAGGTTTGGAAAAGCTGACCATCCAAATCGTTGCGGTCGGTAACCACCACAATGGTAGGATTTTTCAATTCAGGCTGCGCAAGCAGTTTGCCGGCATAAAACAACATGGAAATCGATTTACCCGAACCTTGCGTGTGCCACATCACACCAATGCGGCGGTCGCCTTTTTCTGAAGTCGCCCAAATGGTGGAATCTACCGCTTCATTTACGCCGTAATATTGATGGTACGCCGCGATTTTTTTAATGGTTTTACCGCTGGAATCCCGCTCAAATAAGACGAAATAGCGGATATAGTCCAATAAATCCTCAGGCTGCATTAAGCCAGTGAGCAGGCTTTGCAATTCATCATCAAAATATAAGCGCGCGCTTTTGTTTTTTTCATCGACCACTTTCCACGGCGTAAAGCGTTGGAAATCTGCCGAAAGCGAGCCCAAACGTGCGGCAATGCCGTCTGAAATAATCAGGGCTTGGTTATAAACAAACAGCTCGGCAATCTCATCTTTATAGGTTTCAAACTGATTAAACGCCTGCAACAAATCCGCCGATTCACGCAGCGGATTTTTGAGCTCAAATACCACCAAGGGCAGGCCATTCACAAAGCCGATAATATCGGGAATACGCTTGCCCCTTTTACGGCTGCGGATTTCCAGCTGATTGACGGCAACAAAGCGGTTGTTCTTTACCTGCTCAAAATCCACCAAGCGCGCCATTTCGATTTTTTGCTCACCATCAGCTTGATATTCCACCCGCACGCCATCACGCAACAGTTTATAAAACGCCTGATTACGCACCACCAAGTTACCAATATCGCTTTTCGTCGCCGATTTTACCACTGAATCAACCGCACTTTCAGGCAGCTGCGGATTAAGCTTACGCACCGCCTCACGCAGTTGCTCAACAAAGACTACGCCGCTCAAATCGCCACGGGCAAACTCGCCCTCATGAACAGGCAAGTCTTTACCATAGCGATATTCCCAGCCGATGGATTGCAGACGTTGAAGGGTAAGTTGTTCGATGTCGTTTTCGTTGAGCATTTTATGATTCTCCATCATTTAATAATTCCAATAAGGCTTCAATGCTTTCATCATGATCGCCATCATACCAAATTGGAAAAATATTGGATTTTTGAAGTACTTTTCTGCGAGTTGTTCGTTCTTTATCAGATAGATTTTCACAAGATAAAAAAGCATAGTGTTTAGGTAGATTATCTTTGCCTCGTTCTTCAACAATTTCTGCCATACATTGTAATGTTCGATCTTTATCTAGGCTACAACCTAAAAATAGCAAAGATTGAGAAAATAATGATTCCATTACACAGGTTCTGAGGATATTGTGTTCGGAATAATGTCTTTGATAATCATCCTGGGTAAGTACTCTTTTGTTTTTACTTATAAATGTTCCATGTAGCTTTAAAAGAATTCGATAGCCTTCTCCAAATAATTTTTTAAACTCTTCAGCATCAATACCACATAGTTCTTGATCAAAATGAATATCTTGATCTGCATATATTTTTTTAAGTAAATCATCGTAATTTGTTGTAATTATGGTTTCCTTAAAAAATTCAGGTAGTCTACATATAATTCCTTGTAGTTCTCCGAGATTTGGAGATTTACCAAATTGATTTTCTAAATGTTCTTGTAGATGACCTTCATCTACATCAAATAATAATTGTGCAGCTTCTTCGTATTCTCCTTTATGAATATGTTCTTCAAAAATAGGGAAATCTGCTCCTGATTCTTTTTGTACTTCATAAAGAAAACCTTTCCATGATGGAAATCCTGAAGGCATAGAAAGTCCAGCTCCAATAAATGGGGTGAGTTTATTTCTTCTAAAGATTTCTTTTAGCTTATGGAATCGTTGTTTATTATCTGCAATTTCTAAAATCTGATTAGCAGTGTCAATTGCTTGTTGTTTACGTTGGTTTTTCCAGTCTTGAAAGGCTAACTCATAAGTTTCAGGTTCTAGTTTAGATAAAATTTGGTCCCGAAGAAAAACACTTCCTCTAATAACTATTTCTTCTCCTTCTGAATTTAATTCTTCAATGAAAAGGCGTTCTAAATAATTGTTATTCATAATTCTCCCCATCTAATAATCTAGGTAGCAATAGATCTCTAGAATTAGATAAGACCTCATTTTGGTAGCTATTAAATATGGATTTATCTAGAATTTTATTTAATAACTTTTCAAAGGCTAAATGTACATCATTATTTGCTAGCAATAGTGGATATTTTAAAATATCTTTAGTGCTAATGTTTGGTTGTGCAGAACCTTGTGCAGTAAAGTCAACAAAGTTTTTGAATTCTTCTTGAATTACATTCATATATATAAAGCTATAAAATGTTTCAGATTCATTTATTTGTTTAGCTAGAAATTTAGCTACACGTTGATTCAACATAGCCCTTTTATTTGCTGGCATTCTCCCTACTTTTCCAACATAAGCGCCTGTTAGTCCAATGACAATATCTCCATCATTTAAAACAAAATTAGAACGCAAAGATAAGTTATCTTCTGAAACGAAACCATTTCCTTCAACTGTCAGAATTTTGGATTGTATAGAGCCAATTTTTATTACTGGAATTCCACTATCAGTCCATTCTGAACTTTTAAATGCATAACCATTTTGCATTTCACAAATTTCTGAAAGTGCTGTTTGTTTCCACCCCTTCGGCACTTCAATCCCATCAACCTCCACCATCTCACACGGAAACGCTTTGGCGGTTTCGGCTAATTCGGCGTAGCGGTCAGGCTGTGTTTGTGAAAGTGCGGTCAGTTCTTCGGGTGTTTTTCCGCTGATTACCTGCATGGCTGCCAGTTCCGCTTGTTCAAGGCTCAGGCCGTTTGAAAGGGCTTGGACTTTGGCATGCACGGGGTCGAAATCGACAAACCAGCTTTTAAACATGGCTTGGGCGATTTGTTCCAAGGTTTGGTTGATTTGGGTGTTGAGGTGGATTTTACTTGATAAATGATCAAGTATTTCAATAATATAATCTTGTTCTTCTAAGGTTGGAAGATGTATTGTTAATGATTTTAATCCTGTTATAGTCAATGCTGGCTGTGTAGAGCCAATAGTAATTTCTTTTAAAGCTTTTCTTCCAACAGGCGAAGAAAACCAGTAATAAAGATATTTACTACGCAAAATATTATTAAATTTTCTAAACCAAGTTAGATTTCCATCTTTAAAATAAAATTCTTCTTTATAATTTACAAAATATGGAACACCTAATGTACCAACAGAGGTAAGTAAAATATCTCCATAACTAGGTGTTCCAAATTTGTTCTTTATTTCTAAAAAACGTTCTTTTGAAATAAATAACTCAGTTGTTATTTCATTTCCAGAGTTTAATTCTATAATTTCTTTTGATCTGAAAAATGGAATACCATCTTCTTGATATTCTGACCTCATAATTCTTTTACTAGAAGTAATTTCTACAAGCTCACCTAATTTATACTCTTTCCAATTACTCATACCCCAATCCCCCTAAATTCTTCTTAATCTCTGCTTCCAATTCCGCACTTTTCGCAAATTGTTCCTTCAAAAGAGCGGTCAGATTTTGCATTTTTTCTGCAAATGGCACGCCGTCGTCTTCTTGTTCTGCGGTGCCGACGTAGCGCCCCGGTGTGAGGACGAAGTCGTTGTCTGCAATCTCTTCTAAAGTCGCGGATTTGCAGAAAGTGGCTTGGTCTTCGTAGCCGTCTGATGTTTGCCAAGTGTGGAGGGTGTTGGCAATTTTGGCGATGTCGTCAGTGGTGAAATCGCGCAATACGCGGTCTTTCATATAGCCGATTTGGCGGGCGTCGATAAACAACACTTCGCCTTTGCGCTTTTTGTTGCGGTTTAAAAACCAAATACAGGCGGGGATTTGGGTGTTGGTGAAGAGCTGGCCGGGCAGGGCGACCATACATTCGACCAAGTCGGCATTGATGATGGCTTTGCGGATTTCGCCTTCGTTGTTGGTTTGGCTGCTCATGGAGCCGTTGGCAAGCAATAATGCCATTTTGCCGTTGGGCGAGAGGTGGTAAATCATGTGTTGCAGCCAAGCGAAGTTGGCGTTGCCTTTGGGCGGCGTGCCGTATGCCCAACGTGGATCATCGGCAAGGGATTCGCTCCACCAATCGCTGATGTTGAATGGCGGGTTTGCCATGATGAAATCCATCTTTTTGTCGATGTGTTGCGGCTGGGTGAAGCTATCGGCGTTGTGTTTGCCGAAGTCGTAATCAATGCCGCGGATGGCCATATTCATGGCGGCGAGTTTCCAGGTGGTCGGGTTGAATTCTTGCCCGTAGATAGACACGTTGTTGATGTTGCCTTGATGGGCGGTAATAAAGCGTTCGGTTTGCACGAAAAAGCCGCCACTGCCCATGGCCGGGTCATACACGCGGCCGGAGTATGGCTCGAGCATTTCGACAATCAGGGAAACTATGGATTTCGGCGTGAAATATTGGCCGCCGCGTTTGCCTTCTGCTTGGGCAAAGCGACCGAGGAAGTATTCGTAAACGTGGCCGAGAATGTCTTTTGCGCCTAAATGTACGGGCTCGCCGTTGTAAGTCGGACGGGTAAAGTTGGTATCGGAGAAGAGGATAATCAGTCCGCGCAGGGTGTCTTCGTTTACGGCATAGCCGCTGATGCGTTGAAGTACGCCTTTGAGTTTTTCGTTGTCTTTTTCAATGGCATCGAAGGCATCGTCAATCAGTTTGGCTACGCCGGAAAATTTCCCTCCCCAAGGCAGCTCTGCGCCGATGTTTAAGATAGAAACGGCTTTAATCTCATCCCAACGGGCTTGCTGCGGCACCCAGAACACATTGTCGGCAGTGTAGTAGTCGCGGTTTTCCAGTTCGATGGTTAAGGCTTCTTGATATTCTTCGTCCGTATCGTAAAAAGCGCGGTCAAGATAGAGTGGATTTTCGGGATTGCTCAGTTCTGCCTGAATTTTTTCTTGCTGATGGGTGAAGCTGTCGGAGATGTATTTCAGGAAGATGAGGCCGAGTACGATGTGTTTGTAATTGGCAGCATCAAGCTGCTGGCGCAGTTTATCGGCAGATGACCAAAGTTTTTCATCTAGATCATTTAGGAAAGCTTGTTCAAGCATGGGCTTTGTCGGCATGATTATTAACGTATCCTTTAAAATATTGTAAAACGATTTGGTGATACTTCGAAAGTATGATACCTAAAAATTAAGCACTAAACATATTTTGTTTATACTTGCATCGTTGGCAACGAGAGCAAAAAAGTTTTATCTGTATTTTCACACCTTACAAGATACACTTTTTACCTCGTTGCCTCTTGTTTAAGATCCTGTATTCAATCATCAAAACGTTTGAATACCAATGTGCCATTTGTGCCACCAAAACCAAATGAATTGCTGGCAACCGCGTTGATTGTCAATTTACGCGCTTCGTTGGCGCAATAATCCAAATCACAACCTGCATCAAAATCTTGGTTCACCAAATTAATCGTTGGTGGGACGATTTGGTCACGGATTGCCAAAACGCTGTAGACTGCCTCCACTCCACCTGCTGCACCGAGCAAATGTCCAGTCATGGATTTGGTTGAACTCACGACTAATTTTTTTGCGTGTTCGCCAAATACGGATTTAGTGGCGTTGGTTTCATTGGCATCGCCCAATGGGGTCGATGTGCCGTGTGCGTTTACATAATTGATTTCGCTAACGGGTAAACCGCTGTCTTTGATGGCGCGAGACAATGCTAAAGCTGGGCCTTCTGCGTTGGGTGCAGTGATGTGATATGCATCTGAACTTGCACCAAATCCAACCAATTCCGCGTAAATTTTCGCATGACGGCGTTTGGCATGTTCTAATTCTTCCAATACCAAAATCCCCGCGCCTTCGCCCATCACAAAGCCATCGCGGTCTTTGTCCCAAGGACGTGATGCGATTTCGGGGTCGTCATTGCGTGTGGATAAGGCTTTCATGGCCGCAAATCCACCAATGCCCAACGTGCAAACCGCGCTTTCTGCACCACCTGCAATCATCACGTCCACATCGCCGTATTTGATTAAACGTGCAGATTCGCCAATGGCGTGTGTGCCAGATGCACATGCTGATACGATGCCGTAATTGTGTCCGCGATAGCCTTTTAAGATGGTAACGTGTCCCGAAATTAAATTAATCAGGCAACCAGGGATAAAAAATGGGTTAATTTTGCGTCCGCCATGTGCGACTACGCCACGCGCTGTGTCTTCAATCAAAGGCAAACCACCCACGCCCGAGCCGATGTTCACGCCTACGCGGTCTTTGTCTAATTCGGTGAATTCGTCCAATTTGGCATCTGTGATGGCTTGCAGTGCGCCAGCGATGCCGTAATGAATGAATGTATCCATTCGGCGAGCGTCTTTTGGGGGTAAATATTGTGTTATATCAAAGTCTTTTACTTCGCCTGCAATTTGGCATGTTAATTCTGATGCATCAAATTTGGTGATTTTGCCAATACCACTTTTGCCAGCGAGCAGATTTTGCCATGCGGTTTCCACATTATTACCTACGGGGGAAATTTGCCCTAAGCCTGTGATGACTACACGTCTTTGATTCATGATGTTTCTCTTTAATTAAAATAATGGAGTGATTGGGTAACTGATTTTCAGGCTGCCTGAAAATTAGATAAATTAACCTAAAAAAATTTGTCTAGAAAAAAACCTCTGATTGACAGCATGAGCCGTTAATCAGAGGCTGTGGACGCATAAATTATGAATTAGGCTTGTTTAGCGTTTACATAATCAATCGCAGCTTGAACAGTTGTGATTTTTTCTGCATCTTCGTCAGGGATTTCGCAACCGAATGCTTCTTCCAAAGCCATTACCAATTCTACGGTATCCAAAGAATCTGCGCCCAAATCATCTTGGAAAGAAGATTCGTTTTTTACTTCATCAATAGAAACGCCCAATTGTTCAGCGACGATATCTTTAACTTGTTGTTCAATTGACATAATAATTTATCCTTAAAATAAGAGAATAGGAGATGACATTTAGAGTATGCCACCTAAATATAGAATAGGTGAATTCTATCCGTTTTTCGGCGAATTTGGTAGCGTTTCGCGCAAAATATTGTTAAATCTTGTTTCAGGCAGCCTGAAAATGTGGTTTATTTTGGTACATAACCTTGCACTTGATCTGCACCTTCGCCGAAGAAATAATTTTCCATTTGTTGTGCCAAATATTCGCGTGCGCGTGGGTCGGCCAATGACAAACGGTTTTCATTAATGAGCATGGTTTGATGGCGTTTCCATGCGTCCCACGCTTCTTGCGATACGTTTTCAAAAATGCGTTTGCCTAATTCATTCGGTAGCGGTGGAAATTTTAATCCAACAGCTTCTTTGCCCAATTTGATGCAATTGACCATGCGAGTCATGATGTGTCCTTTGACAGAAAAAGATGATGTTAGCAAATTTCAGGCAGCCTGAAAAATTATTTAAATAATGATGTGATTTTGCTGAAGAACCCTGATTCCTCTTGTGGTGCAGGTTGGGGAGCAAAATCGGCGGGTTTGGGTTCAACAACTGGTGGTGGCGGAGGTGGTGTGTCTTTGTACACTTGCATACCTGCCCAAGATTGTGTGGTTGGCATTAATTCAATGGTGTTGACGTTCATGTGTGCTGGGCGTTGGTAGAGCCACAACGCAGTTTGAGCGATGTCTTCGCTGGTGAGTGCGTTGGCGTACTCATATAATTGGGCGGCGCGTTTATCGTCGCCTTTGAAGCGCACATTGGAGAATTCTGAACCCTCAACCAATCCTGGTTCAATATTGGTTACGCGTACACCTGTGCCATGCAAATCGGCGCGTAAATTCAAACTGAATTGACGAACATAGGCTTTGGTTGCGCCGTATACATTGCTGCCTGCATAGGGATAATTACCCGCGATAGAACCCATATTAATGATGTAACCACGTTTGTTTTCCACCATTTTGGGCAAAATTTGGCGTGTTAGATAAGTTAAACCAATAATATTGGTCTGAATCATGGTTTCCCAATCGGTAAAATCGGCTTGGTCTGCGCGGTCTAAACCCAATGCCAAACCTGCGTTATTAATCAAACAATCAATTTCGCGGAAATATTCGGGCAGCGTTTGAATGTGGGCTAAGGCAGCTTGAATGTCATCTTTACTGGTCATATCCATGGTAATGGGCTGAAAACGATCGCCGAGTTTGGCGTGTAAATCTGCCAATTTTTCGGTACGCCGTGCCGTGCCAATTACCAAATAACCCGCTTGTACAAAAGCTGTTGCCATTGCTGCACCAAAACCTGATGATGCACCCGTGATTAAAATTGCCATGATAAAATCTCCTTAAAAAATTAATCATGATAATATTCAGGCTGCCTGAAATACGGCAGAAACTCAAATTATCATAACACGATTCACACCATTTTTCATTTTAAGGTAATTTTTCTCATGAACAAAATCACTTTACTTATTCTGACAGCTTTATTGGCGGCGTGTTCTTCGGGAGCAGGCGGCGAGCAGGGGGGCGCAAAAGGCAATATTTCCGATAGCCGTACCACTGCATTCAAATCATTTATGCCCACTTTTTCCGATATGCGAAAAATGGCAAATGGCGACATGGCTTTTGAACCCGAAGCGTTTAAAGCCAAAGCCGCACAATTTGCCAAAGAAGCGCGTGAACCATTTGAATATTTTCAAAATGACCCAAATGGTAATGGCGATGCGTTGCCTGTGATTTGGCAAAAACCTGCTGAATTTAAAGCACAACAAGACAAATTTTTTGCGGCAGTGGATAAATTAAACACAGTTGCGCAAACGGGCAAATTAGATGACATTAAGGTAGCTGTGGGTGATGTGGGCGCAAATTGTAAAGCGTGCCATGAATCATTTCGTGTTGCTAAGTAACTGAATTGTAAAATAAAAAATTTTCAAGCTGCCTGAAAAATAGGTAGTCTGAAAGTTTTTTAATTCAATCAATCGGATAAGCGCAATAATTTGACCAAAATGCCCAAACCCAACACCGTTTCCAGTAAATAAGTGATGCTGGAGACACCGTGCCACGTTTGGAATGTGCCGCCAAACCAGTTGACCAAAAATGGTGTTTGGTTATTTTTCAGCGCAGCGATGGTGGGGGCGAATAAAAATTCACTTATTAATATCAAAACTAATAAAAGACCAATCCATTTGCGGGTGTGTTTGTTTGCGCTGCCATGTTCCCATGCTGAAGTGCGTCCAACAGCCATAAACGCCCAACCCCAAGCAAATAATCCTAAATAATGAACAATATGGAATAATTCACCAGCCAATTGCCCAGCTTGCATTTTTTCCAAATTTGCAAATAAAATCGGCGCAACCACATAACCCACGCCAATTTGTACTCCCAACCACACGCTCATTAATAACGCAGCTACTCGTTTCATTAATATATCCTTAACTGGTTTTCAGGCAGCCTGAAATCATGATTTAGGCGTTTGAATCATCAGATGATTCGGCTTGTTCTGCTTGCAAATTTTCGCGAATTTCCACCGCTAATTTGTCCAAAATACTGTTGACAAATTTGTGGCTGTCGGTGCCGCCAAAAGTCTTAGTAACTTCAATGGCTTCATTAATAACGACTGCATGTGGTGTTTCGGGCATGGTCTTTAATTCGTGGGTTGCCATCAACAAAATGGCGCGTTCAATCGGATTAATCAGCTTTTCATCGCGATCCAAATGCGGACGAATCAACATCATATAAGCACGTTGATTGGCATTTGTACCAAAAAACAACGCGTCAAATAATTCGGCATCGGCGCGTTTAAAATCGGTGTGTTCGCGCAAAAAATTGGCGATTTCGGGCGCAGGTTTTTGATTTAAAGCTGCTTGATACAAGGCTTGCACCACAAATTCACGCGCACGGCGACGTGGTGATTTGTGTAATTTTTTTTCAGTCATATGATTCTTTCGTGTTGGGTTTTCAGGCAGCCTGAAAATGTGATTTATGGTGTTTTAAATTTAAAATACTGTAAAATTATTAGATTAAAGTACGCAATAAATTTGCCATTTCCACAGCAACCACAGCAGCATCAGTGGCTTTTTCTTGAATGCGAGCATGTGCTTGTTCATCATTTTCGGTGGTCAAAATGGCGTTGGCGATGGGGATATTGAAATCCAAGCCAACGCGCGACACGCCAGCACCAGATTCATTTGCAACCAATTCAAAATGATATGTTTCGCCACGAATCACCGCGCCAAATGCAATCAATGCGTCAAATTCTTCGCTGAGTGCCAGTTGTTGCAATGCCAAAGGCACTTCTAATGCACCAGCCACCGTAACCAATGTGATGTCGTTGTCCGCTACGCCCATGGAGATGAGTTTTTGACGCGCTACTTCCACCATTGCGCTACCGATTTCGTTGGTAAAACGCGCTTGAACGATGCCGATTTTCAAATTTTGACCATTTAAATTGGGTGTGATGGTTTTCATATTAATTCCTTGAATTTAAAATATAAAAATATTTTCAGGCAGCCTGAAAAACGATTTCGGCTGAGTAGTTGATTAAAATGATGGTGAATTAAATAAAAGTGATAACGAGAGCAAAGTAGTTGCATTGCAATTTAAATTTACCTTGTTAATCTTGGGGTTGCCAGTCAGCAACAACGACAAATTGTTCGGTTTCGTCGTTCCATTCCCACGCGCCTTCGGCTTCATGCATTAAGGGGGCGATTTCGGGATTGGCGTTTAGGATTTCGCTTAATAATACTGTATCAAAATTATCAGTATTATCAGCAAAATCATCGTCTTCTGCGCCACTGAAAATGCGCCAACCGCTGTCTTGTTCAAACGCTGCTGCTTCGCGATACAAAAAGCCAACGGGTTCACCATCATCAGAGACTTGGCGGCTTACAATGGCAAATTCCATGGCAGCGCAAAGGGCTTGTGCAAAAGGATTCATAACATTTTTTCCACAAAAAAGCGAATTATACGACATTTTTCCCAAAAAACTGAAAAAATCCCATGCAAAATACAAAAACTTATGGCATAATGTCGCACTCAAATTTCTTGGTTTAAAGAGGGTATTTTCTTATTTAAATCAAGGGAAAAGAGTGAATTTGGTTTTCTTTAAAAATTTTATTTTTAAGGGAAACTAAATTTTTTGTGGTATGCCAAATACTGCATTTTATTGAACCAAATTTCGGAGTTTACGCGGGGTAGCATGCTACTTGGTAAACTTGTCTGCCGTAAGGCTTTTATTTTTTAGGACTTTTCACAATGGCTCTGACCGTAGAACAAAAAGCGCAAATCGTTAAGGATTTCCAACGTAAAGAAGGCGATACTGGCTCTTCTGAAGTGCAAATTGCATTATTAACTTTCCGTATCAATGACTTGACACCACATTTTAAAGCAAACCCAAAAGACGTACACAGTCGTCGTGGTTTATTGAAAATGGTGAGTGCGCGTCGTCGTTTGTTGGCGTATTTGCGCCGCACTGATGCAGAAGCTTATCGTAATGTGATTACACGTTTGGGTCTGCGTAAATAATTTTGCGTTAATCTAAATTGAGGCAGTCTGAAGAAATCTTTCGGACTGCTTTTTTTATGTCTATCAGCATAATATATTCATTAAATAAAATAAATAATATATTTTGTATATAAAAATTTTTTATGCTGCCTAAATTTCATTGCATGACTACCACAAAAACGTTATAATTTACTATATTTTATATGTGAATGAATCTGAAAAATACTCTTGTTATACAAGGGAAAATTTTATTTAAGAGGAAATAAGTCATGCCAAATATTTATCAATTTACAGTGAATGATGCACATGGTAGCCCCAAATCTTTGGAAGATTATCGCGGTAAAGTATTGTTGGTGGTCAACACCGCGTCGCGTTGTGGTTTGACTCCACAATATAAAGAATTACAAACATTGTATGCGAAATATCGTGAACAAGGTTTTGAAATTTTGGATTTTCCATGCAATCAATTCCGCGAGCAAGCACCTGAAAATACAGTAGAATATATGCGAAATTGTAAAACTAAGTTCGGCACCGAATTTACTATTTTTGAAAAAATTGATGTCAACGGCAGCAACACCCACCCGTTGTATGTGTATTTGAAACAACAAAAACCCGAAGACCAAGGCGACAAAAAATTCAAAGATTTATTGTTAAAATTGGCATCGTTGGGCGAGGAGCGTGGCGAACATGACCTGAAATGGAATTTCACCAAATTTTTGATTAACCGCGATGGCGTAGTGGTTGCGCGTTATGCACCCAGCACCACGCCTTTTGAATTGGAAGATGAAATTAAAGCATTGTTAGCTTAATATTCAAAGTCTTTTCAGGCAGCCTGAATCTGTTTTCAGGCTGCCTGAAAGATTTTTAAATTTGCGTAAATTCTGTTACCATTAAGCATTGTTTTTTGCGTTGCGTCCATTGTTGGTTGCAGGCGCGAATGTTTAGATTTTGAGGACTGTTGAATGAAATCCGCTATCATCACCACGAAGCTCAAGCAAGCGATAGATGCGTTTGATGGACGTAATTATGCCATTGCGCACCCGATTTTCTTGCAAGCGGCTCAGCAAAAATCCACTATTGCTCAATTCCATTTGGGTAAAATGTATGAACAAGGTTTGGGCGTGAACCAAGATTATGTTCAGGCTGCCAATTATTTCCGTCAAGCCGCAGAGCGTGGTTATCCCCCTGCACAAGCCAAATTGGGTGAATTTTATGCCAATGGTTTGGGTTTGCCGATGGATTATCGTCAGGCAGCTGAATGGTTTAGTAAAGCCGCCGACCAACAAGATAAAACACCCGAGCATCGTTTACATGAAGCGTGTTCTGCTTATGAAGTTGAGGATTTTGATACTGCCTTGTCCACATTCCAAGAATTGGCGCAAGAAAATGATGCAGTCGCGCAATTTCATTTGGGCGAAATGTACAGCGCAGGCAAAGGTGTACCAACGGATTTTCAACAAGCTGCAGATTGGTATGAATTAGCGGCTAAACAAGATTTTGTCCCCGCGCAAGTGCGTTTGGGTAGAATGTTTGCCAATGGCGAAGGGGTACAAAAAGATTATCGTGCAGCGGCTGAATGGTTGATGAAAGCTGCTGAACGCGAAGACGATGATAACGAAAATTTATTTGAACAAGCACAAAATGCGTATCGTCAAAATGATTATGCTAACGCATTTAATATGCTGGAAAAATTAGCTAATCGTAATCATGATGCTGCTCAATATTATTTAGGTAGTATGTATAAATATGGCTACTCTGTGCGTCAAGATAATGAGCAAGCAATTGAATGGTATATGAAATCCGCTAAGCAAGGTTATCCTGACGCTGTGGCAATGGTGCGTGAACTGGCCAGCAAACATTCTATGCCGTTGGCGATGTTTGGTTTGGGCGAATTGTATGGTTCGGCTTTGGGCGTGGAACAAGATGATGTTCAGGCAGCCGACTGGTTTTTACGTGCCGCACAACGCGGTTATGTACCTGCACAAATTAAAATGGCAGAATGGTATGCGCAAGGTCGTGGTGTTGCACGAGATTATTTGCAAGCATCGGCTTGGTATGGCAAAGTAGCACAAGCACAAGCTGCAGGACAGGCACAACAAGCGTTTGATGCTGAAGTAGCACAAGTGAATAGTACATCAACGCCACATACTCGCCCCACCATTTCACCTACGGTAACTTATGGTGGAAATTCTTCTGTGAAACCCACTGTGGTACAACCTAGTGCGCCACCAACCATTCAATCACTCAAAACCACAGATGATGCAGTAATTGAGTCTGAAGTGGCACAAACTTCACAATCTGCGAATGATTTTCAGAGTATTTCGCCTAATAATCAACAGGTTGATGATGTTCCTGTTAATCCCGAAAATGAAATTGTGGACACGCAGCCTGAAAATGTGGAAGAACCCATTATCAATGAAAATGGCGAAGTGGCTGAAGTAATTGATGGTGCGGCATTGCTGCAAACCGTAGAAGAAACAGAAGAACCTGTTGAAGAAGAGCCAAAAATCAACGAAGAAGAACAAGCACAACAATTTCAACACGCATTAACCAGTTATCAAAACCAAGATTTTGATAATGCGTTTAATGAATTCAAAGCATTGGCAGAACAAGGTCATGCGGAAGCGCAATATTATTTGGGTATTTTGTATGCACAAGGTTGGGGCGTCGAACAAGATGAACGTCAAGCTGCTGTGTGGTATTTGAAAGCCGCCGACCAAGGTCATGCTGCTGCACAATACAATTTGGGTATGGCATACGCTAAAGGCTTGGGTATTATGCAAAATATGGTGGAAGCATCTTATTGGTACACACAAGCTGCTAAATTGGGCTATGTTCAAGCTCAAAATAATTTGGGCGAACTGTATACCAGTGGTGAGGGTGTGAACCAAGATTATGCCCAAGCAGCTGAATGGTTTACCAAAGCTGCTGACCAAGGTGATGCCATTGCACAATATAATTTAGGTTTGGCTTATGCGTATGGTCGTGGCGTGGAACAAAGCGACAAAAAAGCTTTAGAATACACTTTATTGGCAGCCGAACAAGGTAACGCCATTGCACAATACAACTTGGGGGTGCGTTATGAAAGCGGTCAAGGCGTGGTGCAAAATTACACCGAAGCCGCTAAGTGGTACACCAAAGCCGCCGAACAAGGCAACCCCAGCGCACAAAATAATTTGGGGTTATTGTATGCCGATGGTAATGGCGTGGAAAAAGATACCGATAAAGCAGCCGATTGGTGTGAAAAAGCCGCCGACCAAGGACACGCAGATGCTCAATTTAATTTGGGCTTGTTGTACGCACAAAGCACCGACACCGAAGAAGGACAGCGTCAAGCTGCCGCGTGGTATGCCAAAGCCGCTGAACAAGGTCATTCTGGCGCACAAAATAATTTAGCCATCGCGTATTTCAATGGCTGGGGCGTGGAACAAGACCACGAAAAAGCGATTGTGTGGTATCGTGCTGCTGCAGAACAAGGCGTGGTTGCGGCGCAATATGGTTTGGGTTGGTTGTATTTCCACAGTTCTCCGCCAAACTATGAATTAGCCGAACAATGGTGGCAAGAAGCCGTGAAACAAGGCGACCAAAATGCACAACGTGGTCTAGATGAATTGGCAAAACGCCGTGCATAATCATGATGATTTGATATAGTGGAATAAAGTCAAAATGGTACAAAGCGCCCCATGCCCACAACGTATGAATAGTACATATTGGTGTGTGGTCGTTTGTTTCACGATAAGTTCAGGCAGCCTGAAAGCGTTTTGACTGCGTTTCAGGCTGCCTAAAATATTATTTGGGATAAATTATGTTGCTTTTCATTGATAATTATGACAGTTTTACTTACAACATCGTGCAATATTTCGCCGAATTGGGGCAAGATGTGCAAGTATATTGCAATGATGAAATCACATTAGCCGAAATTGAAACACTGAAACCACAGTATTTGGTTATTGGGCCCGGTCCTTGTACGCCTAAAGAAGCAGGGATTTCCGTAGCAGCTATGCAGCATTTCGCAGGTAAATTACCAATTTTGGGTGTGTGTTTGGGGCATCAGACCATTGGTGAAGCGTTTGGTGGCAAGGTAGTGCGTGCCAAAACATTGATGCACGGCAAAACATCACCTGTTCATCATGTGAATCGTGGTGTGTTTCGTGATTTGCCTAATCCTGTGGTTTGTACGCGTTATCACAGTTTGGTGATTGACCGCGACACGCTGCCTGAACATTTGCAGATTACCGCATGGACGGAAGATGGTGAAATCATGGGTATACGTCATCGTGATTATGCGATTGAAGGCGTGCAATTTCACCCCGAAGGTTTATTGACGGAATATGGTCATGAAATGTTACAAAATTTCTTGAGTGAATTTGCGCCTAAATCATAAAATGCAAATTTTTTGAAAGTTTATGAAAATACAGTGCGTTATAGTTTTTTAGAATAACGACTATAGCGTACGACTGCGCAAATTCGTGTCGCCATCGCTGAAATTGGGCAAAATCTGATTGTGAATGAATTGTCAATTGCCCCCTAGACATTTGCCGAACACCATTTTCAATCGTCCGCATCATCACAATGAATTAAAAATTGTGAAAATGCCAGTAAATCATCAAAAATCTGCGTATTTTCGGGCAAGCTATCTTTATCTTTTTCTAATGTTTTCATTCCCTTACCTGTTCGAACCAACACAGGCTTACCACCTACATTCGCAATTGCTTGCAAATCGCGCAAACTGTCGCCGACTAACCAAGTTTCTGATGCTTCTGCATTAAATCGTTGTAAAATATCCAAAATCATGCCCGATTTTGGTTTGCGACAATCGCATTGATGATCAGCTAAATGCGGACAATACCAAATTCCACTGATTTCACCGCCTGCTTGGCGCACCAATTTATGCATTTTGCTGTGCATTTCATTTAGAGTTTGCATTGTAAAATATTGCCGCGCAATCCCCGATTGATTGGTTGCCACTGCCAGCGTGTAGCCAGCCTGTGTGAGAAACGCAATCGCGTCCATGCTCCCGTCAATGGGTAGCCATTCATCGGCGGATTTCACAAAATCATCGCGGTCTTGGTTGATGACACCATCGCGGTCTAGGATAATTAATTTCATATTCAGGCAGCCTGATTATTTTATTTATTCAAAAACAACAGCTTCAGCTAAAATTTTACCTGCCATGTCTTTGGCGGATAAATTCGGTTCACCAATTAAATTCCATTCAATGCCAATTGTTGGGTCGTTCCACAATAATGAGTGTTCGCTGCTTGGGTCATAATAATCGGTGCATTTGTATACAAATTCTGTATTATTTTCAAGCGTGTAGAATCCATGTGCAAAACCTTCGGGAATCCACAACTGGCGTTTATTTTCCGCTGATAATACCGTGCCAAACCATTTGCCAAATGTAGGCGAAGATTTGCGCAAATCCACCGCCACATCAAATACGCTGCCAATCACCACACGCACCAACTTGCCTTGTGTATGCGCTGTTTGATAATGCAAACCGCGTAACACATTTTTATTTGATTTTGAATGATTTTCTTGCACAAAAGTGCAGTCGCTGATGTGTTCACGAAACCAATTATCGCGGAAGGTTTCCATAAAAAAACCACGTTCATCGCCAAAAATTTTGGGTTCTAATAATTTGACCTCTGGAATGTTTGTTTCAATAATATTCATTTTTATAATTAATTATCAATTAGTTATTGTATTTTGACAAATCTGTTAAAGCACGTTGCCAATCACTCGGTTGAATCCCAAAGACAGCCTGAATTTTGCCGCAATCCAAACGCGAATGAGCTGGGCGAAAGGCTGGTGTGGGATAATCCTCTGTGGCAATTTTATTTAAAACAGGGAGTTGTGATAAGATTTGTTGCTGTTGTGCTTGTGTAAAAATTTCACACGCAAATTCAAACCATGACACATAAGGGCTGCCTGAAAAATGGTACACACCAAAATTTTGATTATTGTTCATTAATTGTTCTGAAATCAAAATCAGTGCGTTGGCAATATCGCCAGCGTAAGTTGGGCTGCCAAATTGGTCGCCCACAATACCCAAAGTATCACGCTGTTTTCCCAAACGAATCATTGTCTTAATGAAATTATTACCATGTTCATTAAATACCCACGCGGTTCGCAAAATAATGTGGCGTGCGCAGGCAGCCTGAACCGCTAATTCGCCTGCTAATTTGGTTTTGCCGTATACGCTTTGTGGTGCGACTGGGTCGGTTTCGCGGTATGGTTTTTCTCCTTTTCCATCAAATACATAGTCGGTTGAGATGTGTAAAATTATTGCGCCAACTTCATTGGCAGCAATGGCTAAGTTTTCCGCACCTGTGCAATTGATGGCGTGGGCTAAATTGGCTTCGCTTTCGGCTTTATCCACAGCTGTGTAGGCGGCGGCATTGATGATGACATCGGGGCGAAATTCGTTCACGATTTGTAAGACGGAAGCGCGGTCAGTGATGTCTAGGGCGTTGCGGTCGGTGGCTAGGATTTCTGCTTTGCCTTGTAATTGCGCGACCAATTGGCTGCCAACTTGTCCGTTTGCGCCTGTAATTAAATATTTGTATTTTTTCATATTTTTTCCTATTTTCAGGCTGGTCATTCTCCAATCAATCGCAACAAATATTGCCCGTATTCATTTTTTTTCATTGGTGTGGCAAGTTCACGCAATTTGTCGGACGACAACCAACCGTTGCGCCATGCAATTTCCTCCAAGCACGCCACTTGCAGATTTTGAAGGTGTTCAATGGTTTTCACAAAGCCAGAGGCTTCATGCAAACTTTCATGCGTACCTGTGTCTAGCCACGCAAATCCGCGCCCCAATAATTGAACGTTCAGGCTACCATCGTTTAGATACATTTGATTTAAATCGGTAATTTCCAATTCACCACGTGCAGATGGTTTGATTTGTTTGGCAAATTCTACCACGCGATTATCATAAAAATACAAACCCGTTACTGCCCAATTAGATTTTGGCGTTTGAGGTTTTTCTTCAATAGATAATGCTTTGTAAGCTTTATCAAATTCTACTACGCCAAAGCGTTCGGGGTCTTTGACTTGATAGGCGAATACGGTTGCGCCGTATGTGCGTTTGGCGGTTTGCTGCAAAGTTTGCGTGAATGATTGACCATAAAAGATATTGTCGCCCAACACCAAGCACACATTATTATTACCGATAAATTGTTCGCCAATCAAAAACGCCTGCGCCAAACCGTCTGGGCTGGGTTGAATCGCGTATTGAATGTGAATACCAAAATCCGTACCATCGCCCAATAAACGTTGAAATGCGGCGTTGTCTTCAGGCGTGGTAATCACAAGTACATCGCGAATTCCTGCCAGCATCAGCACAGATAATGGATAATAAATCATGGGTTTATCGTAAACAGGCAAAAGCTGTTTAGACACGCCACGCGTAATCGGATACAGACGCGTCCCCGAACCGCCCGCTAGAATAATACCTTTCATGTTGTTTCTCCTGTGTTATTTGGTTTTCAGGCTGCCTGAAAATCATCAGCATATTTTTCAGGACATCTCCTAAATTGCTTTTCTGTATGCGCCACTCAACACGCGCTCGCACCAATCGCGATTTGCTAAATACCATTCTACGGTTTTGCGAATGCCACTTTCAAAAGTTTCTTGTGGTTTCCAGCCGAGTTCGCGTTCAATTTTTCGCGCATCAATAGCGTAGCGTACATCATGCCCTGCACGGTCGGTAACGTGGGTGATTAAATCCACATATTGATTCACGCCTTGTGGTTTGTTTGGCACAAGCTCTTCTAATAATTCACAAATTTTTTTTACTACATCAATATTGGTTTTTTCGTTGAAACCGCCGATGTTGTAGGTTTCGCCAATTTTGCCATGTGTAATCACTTGATACAAGGCGCGTGCATGGTCTTCTACAAACAGCCAGTCACGGATTTGCAAGCCGTTGCCGTATACGGGCAAGGGTTTACCCGCTAATGCGTTCAAAATCATCAATGGAATCAATTTCTCAGGGAAATGATAGCAACCATAATTATTAGAACAATTGGTAACAATCGTGGGCAAACCGTAAGTGCGTAGCCATGCACGAACCAAATGGTCGCTGCTGGCTTTACTGGCAGAATAGGGGCTGCTTGGTGAATAAGGTGTTGTTTCAGTAAATAAATCATCTGTTCCATGCAAATCACCATACACTTCATCGGTGGAAATGTGGTGAAATTTGAATGCGGCTTGTTTTTCAGGCGGCATTGTTTGCCAATATTGTCGTGCTGCTTCCAATAATGTGAATGTGCCAATGATATTGGTTTGAATAAATTCGCCTGCACTGTTGATGCTTCTGTCTACGTGGCTTTCGGCAGCGAGATGCATCACGGCATTGGGCTGATGTTGGGTGAATACGCGGTCTAATTCGGCGCGGTTGCAAATATCCACTTGCTCAAAGGCGTAGCGCGTGCTGCCTGAAACGCTGGCTAGGTTGTCCAAATTGCCTGCATAGGTTAATTTATCTACATTAACCACGCTGTCTTGAGTGTCGTTGATGATGTGGCGAACCACTGCGGAACCAATAAAGCCTGCGCCGCCTGTTACTAAAATTTTCATACAAATAACCATTTCTCTTAAATAAATTAAAACCTTTGCAAAATCAAAAATTTTACAAAGGCTTGAATCCAAATAATAATTTTTTACTGCAAACTATTGCGCCATTTCTCAAAGGCAGCCTGAAACACAATATTCAATTTTTGTTGAATTTCGGGTGCATCGGCTGTGCGGTAGAATCCGCTTTCACTATCTAAATCAAGTGCTTGGAAGTAGTCGTTAATAAAATGTCCGTAGCCTTCATCTTCGTCTTCATAATAATATTGCGTGAAACGGTTACCTAATTCGTTGAAACACGTTTCGTCAATACCACCACCTAATTCACTCAACACAAAAGTTGTTCCTGAAATGTAACCATTTTTTAACAAATGAAAAGTAGGCAAACGTGATGCGGCTTCACTGTGTAAATTTTGTGAAACCGCCCACGCATAATAATAGCCAATATGATGTGCGGCTTGCTGTGGGGCGAGGTCTTGCGGATAATTGTCTAGATGAAAAGAAATATGGTCGTAGTGCATAATGGTGTCCTATGAATTTCTTTATATTTTATCGCCTTAGCTATTTTGATTCAATCAAAATGATGATTTTTCCGATTCTGCGTATTCAAAAAAAGACAACACCGTTTCAGGCAGCCAACGAATATTGCCGCGTCCTTCACCATTCACAAAGCCACAATGTCCACCGTGTTCAGGCTGCAATAACATGACACTACGAGAAACTTGCTGTGAATTCGGTAAAAATTCGGCTGGCAAAAATGGGTCGTTTTGTGCGTTGAGTAACAATGTGGGGCGCGTGATTTTCGGCAAATATGGCAACGCTTCACAGCGCGTGTAATAATCACGGCAGCCTGAAAATCCATGCATAGGCGCGGTATAGACATCATCAAATTCGCTTAACGTTTTGACGGTACGATGGTATGGCACTTTGTGTTTGAGCGTATGCAAAAAATAGGGTGTGTACAGCCACTTTGCCATGCCTGCACTCAATGCGTCTGCTGCTGCATTCAAGTTTACAGGTGCGGACACCACCGCTGCTGCGTCAACAATCGCCAAATTTCCTTGCTCTCCCAAATATTTAGCTAACGCATTGCCACCCAAAGATACACCCATTGCGTATATTTTTTGCGTGGGATAACGCGTTTTCAGGCAGCCTAACATATGCGCGATTTCTTGCGTGTCGCCACTATGATAGGCGCGAATGGCTCGCACGCCACCACAACCCCGAAAGTGCGCCACCACACCATGCCAACCGCGTTCTTGTACACAACGCATTAATTCTACAGAATAATGGCTGTGGCTACTGCCTTCCAGTCCGTGAAATAATACCACCACAGGCGCATTGGCGTAGGGCGAATCCACAAAATCGTAAGCGACCAAATCGGTTTGATGGCTGTCTGTCCATAGTTCGCGGCGATAATGTGGTGTGGGGGATTGTCGGGTTTTGGCGTAGATGGTTTGGGCATGGGCATTGCGTAACCATTTGGGTGGAATAGGGTGGGTGTATTGGAACATAAAAATTTTCAGATAAATATGGGTTTTCAGGCTGCCTGAAAGTGATTTAGAACTTGTATTCGCAAAAATTGTCAATAAAATCAAGTTGTCAATTTTACGAACACAGATTCTGAATCAAATCAATGGATAATTTGTTGTTGCCAAACTATTTTTTCCCATTGATGGCGATAATTTTGTAATTCATCAAAATCGGGAAATTCGTCAATTAAATTACATTTTTTGATTTCATCAAGCAAATCTGCTAACAATTCAATTGGTTCAACTTCTATGCCAAATAAATCCGCATCAAATGACACACCCACCAAATGATGAGCAGTGTCCATGCTAATTAAATTTTCATACATAAAATCAGCAAGTTGAATTTCGGTTAATGTATAATTTGCCCACTCTTCTTGTTGGCAAGCGCGTGCAGCATCGGCGCAATGCCAAAAGCAATATACCGTGTCAGGTTCACCCAAATCATCGCTATACGATTCTGATGGGCATTCGGCGAATGATTCATCTTCATCTTGCAATGTAAATACCATTTGATTTTGCACAACTTGGGTAATGAATTGTTGATAGATGGGATCGTTTAATTGTTCTTGTTTCACGCGTCTGGTTCCTTGTATAAATCTTCTGATTCTTCTGTATTATCAGTTGATTGCATAATATTTTTGATTTCTTGATACAAAGCGCGAAAATGTTTGGGTGGTTTGTTTTCAGCTTGTTCTTTGCGCGTGTTACGTACCAAAGTCCGCAACGTGGACGCATCGGCATGAGGGTAATCGGTAATAAATTGCGTTAAGGCATCGTCTTTTTCAATCAAACGCGTTCGCATTTGTTCCACGCGTTGCAAAAATGCATTATATGCTTGATTTTCACCAGCTAATTGAGCTAAGAATGCACGAATCGGTGTTGCGTCAATATCACGCATCAATCGCCCGATGTATTGCGCTTGGCGTTTGGTTGCACCGTTAGACGTGATTTTTTTGTAATCTTTGATGGCTTGCAACAAATCTTCAGGCAGCCCAATTTTTTTGATGGTTTGGTCGGACAATTTGGTCAATGCCATACCCAAATCTTGTAATTCGTCCATTTGGCGTTTTTTGGCGGTTTTGCTAATCCATTCTTCGGTCATGATGTGTCTCGTCAATAATTTTATTTTGAAAACGAATTTTAGCGCAAAACCGCGTTTTCAGGCAGCCTGAAAATGATGAACTTGCTAATCATCTTCGGGCGTGAATATGTACCACGCGTATATAGCGGATGCGGTCGATTTGTCCTATTTTAAACGACTATAAATCAATATTCTTACATTACCCATCTAAAAAATTGGTGGGCTACAAGCCCACCATATAACATAAAATTCATAAAAAAGTAATAAAGGTACAGTTAAATTTTAAAATATTTTTCATATTTTTATGAATAAATTAACTGCTCGTATGATTTCATTAGGCTCTGCCCGTACTTAACCCTGCTTTGCCATTTTCCCACAAGGTTTTCAACAATACTTTCCACGCCGACAATTTAGGATTGGGCTGTTTGCCTTGCCCGATCAAGTCCATTTGCGTCATATACCAGTTCATTTCCAACATTGCACCTGCTTTTTTATCAACCAACGCCACGCCTGTTTGAATGCGGTCGGTTTGCACCGTTTGGTAGGTGCCGTTTTGAATTTGGTTTGCCAAATCGGGCACCAAAGCAAACGGACGAGCGACACTGACCAAATCTAAATGGCCGCTGGATAAGGCATCTTCCATGGCGCTTTGTGAACGGAAGCCGCCGGTAATAATCAAAGGGAATTTTCAGAAGATGGTTTTAGCGTACAAATCAAAGTGCGGTCAATCTTAAGTGAATTTTATATTAATTTTGATATTCCATAGTTCACTAAAAATCCACCAACCACTAGCCATAAATAAGTTAGTGTTCCTAAAACAAGTGGTTTTAATCCTGCCTTTTTGATTGCGCTTGCTTGCGTCGTTAAGCCAAGCGCAGCCATCGCTGAAATTAATAAGAAAGAATCAATTTCAACGAATAATTTCACGAGTTCTTCTGGTAATAAATCAAAAGAATTAAAAATGGCAACGCCAATAAAAAGTACAGCAAACCAAGGAATTGCAATTTTGTGTGATGTATTTTCTGATACTCCATTACTACGTGTTAATAACCAAGAAAGCATTAATAAAAATGGGGCGAGCATCATCACTCGGATCATTTTGGAAATGACGGCAGTATTCGCCACGATAGGATCAATATTTTCCCCAATCGCATAAACTTGAGCCACTTCGTGTACACTAGAACCAACATAAATACCGAATTGATGGGCGTTAATTAAATGTTGTGACCACGTGTAGAAAAAGGGGTAAGTAAAAATAGCAAGAGTCCCGAAAATGACCACTATGGCAATCGCCACTGAAACTTTATGGGATTCTGCTTTGGTAACAGGCTCTGCCGCCATCACTGCTGCTGCACCGCAAATGCTGCAACCTGCCCCAATGAGATAAACCAATTGTTTATCCATTTTTAGATAACGAATGCCTAAAAGTGCGGTAAAAAAGAACGTTGAAATTAGCATGATTGCATCAGTGACGACAGCATTTAATCCGACATCAGCAATATCGCCAAAAGTGAGGCGAAAACCATACAGCACAATGCCAGTGCGAAGAAGCGTGCCTTTCGCAAATAACACGCCTTTTTCCACTTGTGTTGAAAATTGCGGATAAATGGTATTGCCGATTGCCATTCCCAGCAAAATGGCAATAATTAAAGCACTGATATGATAATGATGGGAAAAATCAGTGTTTCCTAAATAGTTAGCAAGTATAGCGATAATCGCGATAAATATAAGCCCGAAATAAAAGGGACGGGTGTTCATTTTTTCTCTCCTTAGTGAGTGTTTTTGTCTTTTACCCAAGCAGTTTCATCTAAAATTTTGCCAAAATAACTTTCCACTAAACGACGAGTAACATCAGTTTGTGGATAAAATGAAAAACCTGAAGCGTGGGTGCAATAAGTTAAGCCATTTTCAGTTAAAAATGTTGGAATACTTGGCGCAGCCTGAAACCTTTGCAAAACCCCAAAAAATCCGCTAAATTTCTGTTACCAAGAATTTAGAGGATTTTTCCATGTCCAGCTTTTTCTATCACACCGCCCAAACCCTACTTAACCAATACACAGACCGTTTCCCATTACTTAAAATCACCCAACTTCTGGATTGGCAAGCCATTGAACAAACGCTCGCCAACCATAAAGTAAACTATGTATGCAATAACGGCGGTCGTCCTGCCTATCCGTTACTACCGATGTTCCGCGCCATTTTGCTCGGACAATGGCACAGTTTGTCTGACCCAGAATTGGAACGCAGTTTGGTTACGCGTTTAGATTTCATCATTTTTTGCCAATTTCCAGATGAAATGAATCTACCCGACCACAGCACACTCAACCGCTTTCGTAATTGGTTGATTAAAGAAGGTTTGGCAGACGAACTTTATCAACAAATCAACCAACAACTGGCCCACAATCAACTCAAAGTAGAAAAAGCGCAAACGGCGATTGTGGACGCGACCATTATTCAAACTGCAGGTGGAAAACTTAAAAAATCCATTGAAATCAATGAGAACGAAGAAGTGATCCAAACCCCCGCCAGTAAAGACAAAGACGCAAGATGGACAATCAAAAGCAAGCATTGGTATTTGGGCTACAAACTTCATGCACGTACCGATGAAGAGGGGTTTCACGTTACGCTAGCGAATGCATCTGATGTGAACAATTTAGAAACCGTGTTGGACAAGGTTGAACAGGGTGTCAAAGTGTACGCGGATAAAGGTTACGACAGTCAATCCAATCGCGAATTTTTGGATAAAAATCAATTAGTAGACGGTATTATGCGTAAAGCACATCGCAAGAAACCTTTGATGCGTGAAGATATTGAGCGCAATAAGGAGTTGGCGAAAATCCGTTATCGTGTAGAACAGAGTTTTGCCATTTTGCATCGCATATTTAGATGTAAGCGTGCGAGTTATTTTGGGCTAGAAAAGGTCAAAGGGCAAATGGGTTTGAAAGTGATTTGTTTGAATTTGCTCAAAGCGGCAAACAAGTTAAGGCTTGTTGCGCCGATTGCTGCCTGAAAGGGCATAAGGCAGCCTGAAAATGGGCTGTTATAGTGAGATTGGTGTGATTATTTTGCTTGATTTTGTTGTGTTTGTGTTGAAATAGTGAAAACCTCAAAACAAATGAATTGTTTTGGGGTTTTGCAAAGGTTTCAGCCTGTAATTCTACACTTTAGCTTATGCAGAGCAGAAAATATAAAAATCTCAGATTTAGACGTAACATAACAAATGCATTGTAATAAATTATGTGCCAAATTGTAAAGCATATTAGTAAAAATGGCTAGGATATTGAATGTTTAATAGGGTTCAAAAGGAAATCAATCAAATTATTAATCGTGGTTTTGACCGCACTTTGATCTGCCCCCCAAAAATTTGACCGCTTGCATCATTATCAAGACCGCAGCCGTCTGAAACATTGATAGACCGGTTACTGATGTCCGCTTTCTGCCACTTTTGTCCATTTTGCCAATGTCTGCTTCATCTGTGCCTGAGGGATGAAGCGGGCCATCCGTTCTACTTCCTTGCCTTGATAAAACAGCAGCCATGCAGGTGCGGTCAGCACGTGGAAACGTCCAGCCATTTCGGGTATTTCAGCAATATCGGCTTTTACGGCATACACATTTCCTTCCTCCGCCAAAGCTGAGTCAAGCTGGGCGGCCACGACCGTACAAACACCGCAGATTGGGGCTTTGATGTACAGTGATACTAAAGGGTGTGTGGCGATAGCCTGTTCGATGTCTTTCAGAGTGTGCAGTTGTTGCATGTCATGTACTCCTTTGAGCGATTAAGCCCTTTTCTAGTTGTCCAGAAAAGGGGCTTTCAACGAAATGAAAACAAGAAAACGGTTTGAGTCGTCTAGATTTTTTCCACAACCACTTTTGCCCTCGCTTTCAGGCTGTTCAACACTGGGGAGGTGGCGGCTGAGCGGTCGGCGAAATTTTGCAGGGTAGGAAGGTCGGCGTCGGCTTTTACTTTTATGGTTAGCACCAGATTATCCAGTCCGCCGTAGCCATCTTCCATGCCGAACAGTTTGGCCATGTCGATACCGCCCCTTGCGGATATTTCAAACTGTTCCAGTTTCACGCCTGCCTGTGCTGCTTGCAACTCGAAACCTATGGAGCAGCAGCCTGCAGCAGCGCCGATCAGGTATTCCATCGGATTTGGGGCGGCGTTTTCACCGCCCATGTTTTTCGGTTCGTCCGTGGTAAAGGCAGGGAAGCGGCGCACGGAGATTTCGTTCTTCGTGCCGGATACCCAGCGCGAATCGGCGCGTAATGCTGCCTTGCCTTTTGTATGATCGTTTTCAACCGCTGCCATGGTAGTTCGGAAACGCTCGATATCTAACCCGTTAATCATGTTTTGTCCTTTCATATGATGAATTGCAGATGGTTTTTCGCTACACTTACACGCCCATTTTCCACGCGGAGATGCGTTTCAAATTATCCACCGTGTCGTGATTGACGATGGCGACGAACGTGCCGTCCAGTTTGGCAATTTCTGCTTTGTCTTCATCACTGAGGGCAAAGTCAAAGATGTTCAAGTTTTCCGCCATGCGTTCGGGTTTAGTGGATTTTGCCAACACGATGATGTCGCGCTCAATCAGCCAGCGGGTAATCACCTGCGCTACCGATTTGCCGTATTTCGCACCGATTTTGCTTAATACGGGGTTGTGGAAAATATCATTTTTGCCTTCGGCAAACGGCGCCCATGCTTCCACGGCGATGCCTTCAGCCTGCAAAGCGGAAACGGCTTCGTTTTTTTATTGGAACGGATTGATTTCAATCTGATTCGCTTGCGGCATCACTTTATTAAACAGCCCCAAATCCACCGCACGCACCGGCGAAAAATTGCTCACACCGATGGCGCGGATTTTGCCGGCTGAAATCTTTGCAAAACCCAAAAATTAACCTAAATCCCGTCATTCCCGCGAATGCGGGAATCCAATAGTAAAATTTAGATAATTGATTTTATTTGATTGATTAAAAATCTATTTAAGATTAAAAATGGATTACCGCCTACGCGGTAATGACGACGGATAGTTTTGCAAAGGTTTCTGGCTGCCTGATATTCTTCCAGCGCGCGCCATGTACCGTAGCTGTCGCCGTAAGGCTGATGAATCAGCACCATATCGATGTAATCCAAATTCAGACGACCCAGCGAGGCTGGTGCCTTCTAACTAAATTATGGTTTTGTCAGTTGCGCACTTTTCATTTTACAGACAACCTGATTGGGCGGAGATTTTAATTTGATATTTGTGGAAGTAAAAAAGGTTAAGATCCGGCTATACTTTTTGTAGCCAGACATGAGAAAGTAATAAGTAGTATGCTAAAATACTTAAAATCACTTGACAAACAGAACCCAAAATGAAATTTACCCAAGCTAACATTGATTCTATTGTAACTGCTCAAAAAAATGATAACTTGACTGTTTTTATTGGAGCAGGTTTTTCAAAATTTGCTGAAACAGAAACAATAAAATTTCCTTTATGGTCTAAGTTAATGGAAGTTTTAAAAAATGATTTAGGCACTAAAGAAACAGACTTCCTCAAGATTGCACAATTATATTATCTTGAATTCGGAGAGTATAAATTGTATCAAAAATTACGAGAGTTCGTACCTTTACATGCCATGCCATCAGATTTACATACTGATTTATTTCAAATACTAAAACCTAAATATATTGTTACAACCAATTGGGATAACCTTTTAGAAAAAACAGTTACTAACAATGGATTAGTTTATGATGTAATCAAAACAGAAGCTGACTTAATAAAATCAAGCTTACCAAGAAAATTAATCAAAATCCATGGGGATTTTGATAATCATAACATTGTTTTCAAAGAAGATGATTACCTTAACTATAGCATAAATAACCCTATATTTGATAACTTCTTAAAACATATTTTATCCACAACTACTGTTTTATTCTTAGGTTATTCTTATAGCGATAATAACCTAAAGCAGATCATCAAATGGATTGAAAAGAACTCTAGTATTTCTCCACCAAGATTTCTACTAATAAAAGAAAATAACACTTCACAAAATATATATCTTGAGAATCATGGTATTAAAGTTTTATGCCCTATCTCCAATTCCGAAGATATTGAATACAAAGAATTGTATTGTAATTTCTTCGCTGCACTAGAAAGCACTATGGAAGGAAAAATAAAACTAGATGATAGCGAGGTATCAGATGAAGCCATAATAGATTACTTCTATGCCAACTTAATTGGGTTAGCCGAATTAAATAGCTTATTACCAGAACAAATTACAAACGTATTTTCAAATTGTACAATCGAATACCACCATAATTGCTTTGGTCTTCATTTTCACAGTAACTTAATGACCCTAGATTATGACTCTGAAATAAGAAAAACATACAGTAAATTCTTTGATATTATTAGTGAGGAAGAAAGGAGAGAGAAATATATGTATAAACTATATTATATTTTTTCTTGTTTTATTTCCTCCGGTGTGGTTTTTATAAAAAATAAGGATACACCAATTAATATCTTAAAAATACTTCGAAACAAAGGACAAGAAATAGAAGAAAATACAAAAAATGATTTTTATAATTTTATTTCCTTTTCTAGTAATATGCCTAGAATTCTATTTGAATTTCTAACATACGATAATAAATCTGAAGATAATGGAGACAACATACATAAGACATCAAATACAAATATTGAGCTATTTGAAAAGTTATCATTAGATGTTGTTAATAATTTAATTAGGCAGCGATATTTGTCAGCCATGATTTCTAAATTTAACAAATCAATTATCGCTAAAAAATTGGCAAATAGCCCAGATGTAGATAAACAACTTCAAAACAAATTTCGAAAGGAACAGCACAATGATTTCACTAATGAGTTAATCAATAATGACAACTACCCAAATAGTTATAAGAGGCATCTAAAACCATTAGTTGACTTATTAGGTTTTAAATCCATATACAAATTTTACTACGAATCAGTTATTGATAATGAAGAACATCTTAGTTTAGAAGAGAGTAAGAAGAATGGTGGGTTTGGGGTTACTGATAAAGAGCAGCGCTCTAATGATAGATTGATTCAGCTTTTAAAGTTTTGTGCAAATAACAATATTGCGTTAGATTCCTATTCAGAATTTCAAAACCTAATGAAGTCTTATACTATAGGTAAAATTAAAATCCATAAAGTTAGAGAGAAATTTGAATTAACTCAAGTTGATTTATTTATTCTTATTAAATACCTTAAATTTAATGAGTTATGGAATGTGCTCACCAAGAACATTTTAGTTTTTGTTAAAGAGGAACTAAAAGAAGGAAGTGGTAGTAATATTTTTCTCTTCTCTGAAGAAGAAAAAAAACTATTTGAAAGACACATTTGATAATTTATCAAAATTATTTTCTGAATACGGCCATTATTTTTATTTGAATATAGTATCCAACTCTTTTTTGAATTTAATTATGCTTATCAGTTTAGTAAGATGGAATAAAGATGAGCTTAATTATTTTATAGACAAGATAAAATCTATCTTTATAAATGTAATTATTCCACTTAATTATATTAATGCAATAAATTATTTTGTTTTAATTCAAAATAAATTATATAAAACAAACAGTCCTAAATTTTTAGAGTTAATTGATTGTGTATTAGAAGGATTTATATCAGGAAAATTTAAAGCTCCATTTTATCAAAGAATCAATGATGATCTTCAATCAATTTACCATTATTCTTATGTAAATAACACATCATATACAAATAAAAAATTGGTAAAAAAAGCACTATCGTCAATTGAAAATGACTTTGATGACCCAAAAATGAAACGATACTTCTTCCAAAAATTCCTATTGCCTGTTTATCAAATAGCAAATGATGAAATTAAACAATTATTCGTTCAGTATTTTGATAAATTAAGAATTTCAGATTGGACCAAAATTTGTAAAGAACATCTCTATGGAGAAATATTCCGAGAGCTGGATTTTTTGCAAAAAGGTTGTGAGCCTAAACAAGAGTTTATTGATTTTATGACTAACTGGGTTCGTAACGTTCTAAACAAGGATGCTCTTTCTGATTTAGATTTACTTAAAAATGGAGGTGTAGATTATTTAATTGAATTGATTGAGTTTTTAGTTACAGAAAAAAATCAATCTAAGCTAAATGAGTTACAAACCCTTTTAAAAGATAAAATTGAAAATATTAATAATAGCTAATTGATTATACAAGAAAGGTTTTTTAAAACCTTTTTTTGGACGAACGTGTCCTATGCTTTCTTACAGCGTCTACAAAGTTGGAAGAACGGAATTTTGTGGCGAAAGAAAAATAATTGCTGCATCGATTTCCGCACCGCTCAAAATGGTATTGGTTGCCTCGCCCGATTATTTGGCACAACACGGTTCGCCGAAAAATATTGATGATCTGCAACAGCACCGCCTCATCGGCATAAAACTCTCCGCTGAACACGGCACGGAGATGCAGTGGGAATTCAAATACAAAAAAGAGCTGATTACGTTCACACCAAAATCGCACTTTTCCATCAACAATCATCTGCGTCTGCAAGCCGTTTCAGACGGTCTTGGCATTGCGTGGATAGCACATATGAGCGTAGCGGATGCACTCAATTCGGGGCACCTGGTCGAGCTGTTGCCTGAATACGCAATCACTTACGCTCCGCTTTATCTCTATTACCCCAGCCGCCGCGGGTATTCCAATGTGTTTAAGTTGATTGTGGATGCGCTGCGGGTGGAGGTCGTCTGAAAATGTAAAAGCAGCCTGACTTCTTTGCATGGATTTCAGACTGCTTTTTGCTTTCAGGTAGCCTTATAGCTTCTAGGAGACCTTATTCATATACCGCCTGCCACATTGCGTTCTGCACCGCCTGTACCCAGTTTTCAGGCTGCTTGGTCGCTACACCGTCCTTGACCGCCTGTTTGGCAACAGCAACAGCAACAGTAGCAGACGATGCTCGCAGGTTATTCACCGATGGCAGGAGCGACGCGCCTTCGTCCTGCGGATTGACTTGCGAGGCGACTGCTTCAGCTGCAGCCAGCAGCATCCCGTCAGTAACGTGTTTCGCACCGGAAACGATAACTCCCAGCCCCAACCCTGGGTAAAGCATGGCGTTGTTAGCTTGACCGATTTCGTAGTTCACGCCTTTATACGGCACGGGTGGCACGGGGATGCCGACAGAAATGAGCGCTTTGCCATCCGACCATTTTATAGCCTCACTCGGCATCACTTCGATTTTCTCGGTCGGGTTAGATAACGGCAGCAGAATTGGGCGCTCTACGCCCGCACATAGGGCTTTGACTACGTCTTCAGTGAATGCGCCGTGATCGGTGGATGTGCCAATCAAGATAGTCGGTTTTACTTGTTTTACAACTTCGAGCAAGCCGATTTTACCGTCCGTTTTCGCCCAGTCGGCAACTTCAGTGGCGGGGCGGGCATATTCCTGCTGGTAATCAGGCAAGCCGTCCATGTCATCAGTAACCAGTCCGTTGATGTCAATCAGCCATACGCGTTGTTTCGCTTCTTCGCGACTCAGGCCTTCGCGCTCCATCGCCGCACTGATTTGGTCGGCCATGCCCGTACCTGCGGTGCCTGCACCGTACACCACCAACCGCTGTTCGGCAAAGGTCTGTTTGGTCACTTTCAGGCCAGAGAATACGGCAGCCATCACAATCGCACCCGTTCCCTGCATATCGTCGTTGAAAATACGGTATTGTCGGCGGTTCTCCACCAAAATGCGGCGGGCATTGGACGGACCGAAGTCTTCAAAGTGCAAAAGCGCATTGGGGAACATTTCAGCAGCAGTTTTCAGGTAGCTTGTAATCAATGCGTCGTAGCGTTCGCCACGCACGCGGGCATGGCGATTGCCCAAATAAGCGGGATCATTGAGCAGGACTTCATTATCTGTACCCACGTCTAGATTCACAGCAATGGCACGGCTGGGATGAATGCCCGCAGCAGCAGTATAAACTGCCAATTTGCCGACGGAAATATCCGTGCCGTTCACGCCCCAGTCGCCGATACCCAAAATCTCTTCCGCATCGGAAACCACAATCAAATCTACATCATCTGCACCCAAGCCCAGCGTTTCAAACGATGCGCGGATGTTTTCAGGATGGTTTACATCCAGATAGACAGCGCGCGAACGGCGGTAGTCGCGGCTCCATTTTTTAATCGCTTCGCCGACAGTGGGGTCGTAAACGACGGGTAGCATTTCGGCTAGATGGTCAATCAGGAGTTTGTAGTACAGTACTTCGTTGCGGTTGTGCAGTTGATCGAGAAAGATATATTTTTCAATATCTTTTTCATAGGATGAAAACTGGCGGTAGGCACGCGTGGTCTGTTGTTCGAGCGTTTCCACGACGACAGGCAGGCGGCCAGTCAGGCCATATTTTGCTCGCTCTTCCTGCGTGAAAGCGGTGTCTTTGTTGGTGAGAGGGTTCTGCAGGATGGTGGGGATGTTGCTCATATTGTGTCTCCTGTAAAGGTTAGGAAAAGCTCGTCCGAAAAATGGACTGTTATATTGTACCTAAAAAATACGGATTAAAAGTTAATTTAACAACCTAGGGGCTATTGACAATTCAAAAAAAGAGGCAAAGGATTTAAGATATTGTTTCCACGCAACCATCCCAAACCTTTGCCATGTCCCGAAACACGCTTACAAATGAAACATGGTCAAGACTGTTGCCTATTTTGAAACAGCTTGGCATTTATCGCAAGAAAAATTTACGCAAAACAGTAGAAGGTATCCTGTTTCGCTTACGTACAGACTGCCAATGGGCTGATATACCTAGTTATTTTGGTAAAGCAAACAGCCTTTACCAAAGTTTCAATCGCTGGTCTAAACGCGGCATTTTTACCAAATTATTCAAACATTTGGCAGATACACCCGATATGGAATGGGTCTTTATGGACGGTAGCCATATCCGCGTTCATCAACACGGTATGGGTAAACAATCCATTACGCATCAAGCTGTTGGTAAGAGTATCGGAGGTCATACGTCTAAAATTCATTTAGCGGTTGATGCTTGTGGTAATCCGATTGAATTTATCATTACAGCTGGTAATGTAAATGATATTGTTGTTGCGCCTGATTTATTGGCACAATTGGATTTAAGTGATAATGAAACCGTGTGTGCTGATAGGGGTTTTGACAGTGATACTTTTCATCGGTTAATTCAGTCTAAACAAAGTAAAGCCAATATTCCATATAAGAAAAATAGAGAACATCTTAATGTGGGCACAGATTGGTATTTATATAAAATCAGGCACTTGGTAGAAAACGCTTTTGCACGATTAAAGCATTTTCGTGCGCTGGCAATACGGTACGATAAATTAAAACGTAATTATGAAAGTACTGTATCATTAGCTTGTGCTTTGATTTGGTTGAAATTATAGCTAAAATGTCATTAGCCCCTAAGGATTGTATGATGTTACGCATGCATAATGCCTCTCTAAAGCAAGGGATATAGCCTAATTATATAGTGCGACACACACTTTTTCCAACAATATAAATTATATTCATCACACTTTTTCAAATGAAAAATAGTTGATTTAAGCAATTTTTTAAACTAAAAATGAGATAAAAAGACATCGCGCTTGGCGGTAAATACAGGCTTTTCAGAACACTACCAAGTCGGTTATAACCATATTTTTCACCGCCTGACTATTTGGGATTGACCAAATAAGCTGATGGCATTTTTATTCGTCTTTTTTGGCGAGTTCGCTGCCATGATGTTTGGCTAATTATTACCCAGCTTTACCATCTAAACGCGGTTTGGTCAGCCATGGCGCGTATCGCCAAAAAAATATCCCTAACGATACCGCAAATAAAATTGCCGAACATTTCAAAGAATGTTGATAGGCTGTTTGATTAACCACCAACATGATTGCCGCTAAAGCGCGTAATACAGTCGCCGCCACCATCAACCAAAATGCCACTGTTAAACCTTTGGGTGCAGGGTAAAGCGGTCGTGCTGTATGTCCCAACGCGGTACGCGTCATCATGCCAATCGTTAGCAAACCAATCCCACCCACCGAAATCAGGTGTATTCCCAAACTTGCCAGCACACCATAACCGCCCACAAATTGTGCCATACCCAAAGTCAGCAAACCCACACTCGCCGCAAAATAGCCAGCGTGCAAAATCCACAGCATGGATTCAGGCAAAATGCCTTTGTCAAACCACCGCACACATTGCACAATCCCTAAACTACCTGCCAAAACCCCCAGCACACCTGCTAAAGGTAAGGTTGCCTGAAACATCAATAACATCGCCATTAACATCGGCAAAACCAATGCCCCCAACATTGCCCACATTGGTGATGCTACTTGGGGAATATTCAAACGTCTGGCGGTAAAAAATGGAATAATTCGGTTACCAATCAAGCCGATAAAACCCGAAACCATCACCAATCCAGCCAACAAACCGTTTTGTAATGCCATTGGGCGAAATGGCGTGAGATACGCATGGAAAATGGCGTGTGTGAGTCCAAACATTGCCAACGCAAAAACCGCAATATAATTGCGTGAACTTTTGACTTTGAATACGGAAATGCCCATACCCAGTGCAGCTAACCAATAAAATAGCGTCCCAGTGATGTAACTCAAACCAACTGTGGCACTGAAAAACACGCTAATCCGCGCCACTAACCACAATGCCACCAATACCATTAAAAATTTGCCACGAATCGGTGGTTGTCCAGTCCAAGTGGCGACTGCAGTCAGCAAAAATGCTACGACAATTGCGCCAGTGTAGCCCCAAATCATTTCGTGAGCATGCCAATATTGCACGGGTAATGCGCTTGTGCCAGTGTAGCCGAATCCCCATAATAAAATGGAAATCATGCCATACAAAGCCGCTAATAAATAAAATGGGCGAAATGCCATCGCCCAAATTGGGTGATTGAACCATTTGTTTAACATAGATTATCTTTCAATAGAATGATGATTTGTAGTTTGTGTGTTATTGGTTGTTTAAAATTAAAAAGACTACCGCGTTGTCCGTTCCCTTGTGTACTAGATGTATACGGTGAACGACTATATTTTCAGGCAGCCTGAATGGGTGGCAACGCATATTTTGCCAGTGCTTCAAATAATTCACGTTCTTCAAAACGCGCATGGTCGCGCAATAAAGTTGCAAAAGTTTGATTCCATTGTGCATCATCAAATTGGGCTTCACGAAATAATTGGCGTAACGTGGCGTGTTCGTGTTCAAAACGTTGGCGCAATGTGGCATCGGGCAGTTTGTCCCAAAGCGGTGCAAATAAAGTTTCTTCTTTTAAAAAATGTTTTTCTAAATCAATAAAATGTGCTGTAATGTCTGTTTGATGGTTTGCATTTGGTTCACGCAAAATCCGCGTACACAATGCCAATGTGTGATGATGTTCTTGTGATAATGGTACGAGTGTGGGGTGTCGTTTGAGTGGTTTCATGTGAGCATCCTTTGTTAATATGGATTAGGAGCAATTGACCATTTATTTTACGGTTATTTTTGCGTCAAAAAGATTCATCGGGTGTACAATCTGGTTTATGTTTTCTCTTGAAATTTGACCATTTTTCTTGCAAAACGAACTTCGCAAATAAATGATAAATTGCCTTTAGATGATAGACTGTAAACCAAGTAGCATATAATATGCAATAATTATGAAACTTTAACCGTGAAACCGCAACCATGTATTTAACTCAACAAACCGATTATGCTTTACGTGTGCTGATTTTTGCAGCCATTAATGATGACTCGTTGGTTAATATCGCCACGATTGCCGATGCTTACCAAATATCCAAAAGCCATTTAATGAAAGTGGTTACTGCGTTGGTCAAAGGTGGGTTTTTACACAGTGTGCGCGGTAAAGGTGGTGGTTTGAGGTTGGCGCGTCCAGCTGTAGAAATTTGTGTGGGTGCGGTGGTACGCCACATGGAACATTTGACGGTGGTAGAATGCTTTGGCGAAAATAATCAATGTATTTTAACGCCATGTTGTCGTTTGATGGATATTCTGCATGGTGGCATGAAGGCGTTTTTGTCGCATTTGGATGGCTACACGTTGGCGGATTTAATCGGTAATCGCCAAGCCCATGAGTTGTTGTATCAAAATAAAATTCCCATTGTGATGGAAAATTCGGAAAGTTAGAATCTGTATTCATAGCCAGCGTGGAATAATTTTCGTCCTAGTTGGTAGGAATGTAAGGCACTCCTACTTAGCGTGAAATTCAACGCAGCAAGCGTGCTAAATGGTGTAAAAAGACATCGCGCTTGGCTATGAATACAGGTTCTTAATTCAATAATCGTCAGCTTGTAACTTATTTTCTCAACCGCAACGCATTACTTACCACAATCAGTGAACTGGCACTCATACCAATCGCAGCAATCCATGGCGTTACCCAGCCTGCCATCGCCAATGGCACGACCAGCGCATTGTACAGCGTTGCCCATACCAAATTTTGGCGGATAACGGTTTTTGTTTTAGTGGCTTGCGCGAGCATATTGGGTAATGCTGCAAAATCATCATTTAGCAACACCACGTCCGCGCCATCACGCGCCACGTCCGCGCTGCCTGCTACTGCCACCGATACATTTGCTGCCGCCAATACGGGTGCATCGTTGATGCCATCGCCCAGCATCAAGACGCGTTTACCCGATGCTTGAAGTTGCTGTACATACGTCAATTTGTCTTCGGGTGTGGCAGATGCAACATAATGTGTAATGCCCAGTTGATTTGCCAATTTTACCACTGCTGCTTGGTTGTCGCCGCTTAAAATATGTAACGTAATGTTTTTTTGATGAAATTGTTGTAACATTTTCGCCGCATCGGCTTTTTCCACATCTTGCATCACAAAGGCTGCCTGAAAACCGTGTTGGTTACCCAAAGTAATCAAACTGCCTTGTTGCGCCCATTTGTGTAATTGTTTGGGTGGTGTTCCAGCGATTTGTGTAACAAATTCAGGTTTGCCGATTGACCAAATCTCTGTATTGCCATTGAACGTGATTTGTGCAGAAATACCGTGTCCGATTTTGTTTAATTTTTGTGCAATTTGGATTTCAGGCTGCCTGAAAGTATCGGGAGTGTAATTGATAATTGCTTTGGCAATCGGGTGTTCGGATTGTTGTTCTAATAATTTGGCGATGTGGATTAATTCATTATCTTGCAGGCTGCCTGAAAAATTCACAAATTGATTAACCGACAGTTTTCCTTGCGTTAGCGTGCCTGTTTTGTCAAACACAGCATCGGTAATCTGCGCCAAACTTTCCAACGCATGACCACGCGCAATCAAAATCCCCGAATTTGCCAAACGTCCTGTGCTGGCAGCAAGCGCAGCAGGTGTGGCAAGCGACAATGCGCATGGGCAAGTAATCACCAGCAGCGACACAGTAACCCATAGCGCCTTACTCGCGTCAGCAAAATACCACCAAACTAAAAAGGTTGGAATAGCTAATAAAATCAATGATAAAGTAAAACCTGATGCGTATTTTTCCGCCAATTCTGCTAAATGTGGTTTTTGTGATAAAGCGCGGTCTAGCAGTTTGACGATGTGCGCCAAACGCGTTTGGTTGCCAACTTGTTCTGCTTGAATAATCAATGGACTGGCAATATTTAATGTGCCTGCGGTAACGCGGCTGCCTGAAAATTTGGCAACAGGCACGCTTTCCCCTGTGAGCATTGCTTCGTTGATTTCGCTTTCGCCTTGCAGCACGATGCCGTCCACAGGCACAATTTCGCCCGCGCGTACCACAATCAAATCGCCCATTTTTAATGATACAACTGGGAATTCTTCTGTATTATCATTATTTAAATTCAATAATTTATGGCAAAATGCTGGCACAAGTTTGACTAGGCGTTCTGCCGCATCTCCTGCTTTTCGCCTTGCCGCTTGCTCCATAAATCGTCCCGCCAGTAAGAAAAACACAAACATTGCAATGCTTTCAAAATACATTCCTTGATTAGCATTGTTTATCAGCGCGGACACGCCAGCGATAAAGGTCAGTGTAATCGCCAGTGCAACAGGCGTATCCATGCCTGTACGTTTGTTACGAAAATCGCGGATTGCACCTGCAAAAAACGGTTGTGCCGAATAGAACATTGCAGGCAGCACCATCAAAAAGCCTCCCCAATGCAAAATCGTTAAATATTGTGGTTCAATATCTTGGTACAAATAAGTCGGTAACGCGAACATCATGGTTTGCATACTTGCCAGCCCGGCGACTGCCAAGCGAATCAGCATTTTTTTGCGTTCTTTTTGTGCCTGTGCTTCCACTTTTTGCGCATCATAGGGTGCGGCGGTGTAGCCTGTATTTTGAATTAATGCTAAAATTTCAGATAGTTGTACACGCGAATCGTCCCAACGCACACGCGCACGTTGTGTGCTGTAATTGAGTTCCACTTTGACAATCCCAGTTTGACGCAACAATTTTTGTTCAATCAACCACACGCAAGCGGCGCAAGTGATGCCACTTAACATCAACATGGCTTCTTTTTCATGTTCGGGCAAAATTTCCACAAATTCAGCTTGTACTTCGGGCAAATCATACAATTTGAGTTGCGCTAAAATTTCATCGGGTGGCAAGGCAGCTTTTTCGGCGTTGGCGGTGCGGTTTTTGTAGTAACTGCCCAATCCTGCGTCAATAATCCCTTGAGCTACGGCTTGGCAGCCTGCACAACACGCGGGTTCGTCATGATTTTCGTAGTGAATGGGGAGATGAATATTGTCGGGGACGGGCAAACCACAGTGGAAACAGGATTGAGATTCGGACATAATTTGAACTTTTCAAAGGTTTCAGGCAGCCTGAAAAAATAATTTCAGGCTGCCTTTAAATTATTTTTCATAGTGAAAAGAAAGAATTAAATAATTTCGTTCTTGATTTTTGGCTTGCTGCATTTGTTGTAACCAATGTGCCAATTTTTGTGCTGATACCGTCAGCCCTGCCACAGACACCACCACATATGCCAACTGAATTTCACGCTTTGGCAAATCGGATAATTCAATTTCGGTTAGGCGTTCGTAATCGGGAGGATTGTCGTCAATGGACAATATAATTTTTTTGCCATCTAATTGAATTTGATGAATGTCTTGCCACGAAATGAATTGATTGACAACCGTTTGTCCATGCACATCAATGGCGTAATGAAATTGTATGCCTTGTAATGTTAATGTGATTTTTGGCTTGTGTTTTAACCATTTGATTATCATAATAATAATTAAAATAATACCGCCAATCAACAGCATCTGCGCGATCCATTTTTCCAGCAACGGTTGCATAAATAAGCCCACACCAGCCACCACGCAAATCAAGCCAATAATGAACATGATAATATATTTTAATCGTTGTGGATAAATTTGAATTTCATTCATTTTCAGGCTGCCTGAAATTATTTTTTAACGTAAAAAACAAGAGAGTAAGCATTCTTTTATCAAACCTGTGCCACGGTAAACCATACCGCTATATATTTGCACTGCTGTTGCACCCAAGCGCAATTTTTCCGCCGCATGGCTGCCTGAAAGAATACCGCCCACGCCAATCACAGGGATTTTGCCGTCTAATTCGCGCACCAATGCTGCTAATACACGGTTGGACGCTTCACGTACAGGCGCACCACTTAATCCACCAGCTTCTTGTGCTAGGGGATGTTGTCCTAGCTTAGATTTGTCAATGGTGGTGTTGGTGGCGATAATGCCGTCCATTTCGGTTTGTAGTACGGTTTGAGCGATGCTTTGGATTTGTGTTTCGTCCAAATCGGGCGCGATTTTAACCGCAAGTGGCACATATTTACCGTGAATACTGTGTAATTGTGATTGGCGATTTTTTAATTGAGTCAATAAATTAATTAATTCATTACCGCCTTGTAAATCGCGCAAATTTTTGGTATTGGGCGATGAAATATTCACGGTAATGTAGCTGGCGTGTGGATAAGATTTTTCCAGACACAGCAAATAATCGTCAACGGCTTCGTCAATCGGCGTAGTGGCATTTTTACCGATATTAATACCTAAAATGCCATTAAATTTAGCTGCTTTGACATTTTTAATCAGTGCATCAATCCCATCATTATTGAAACCCATGCGGTTAATCACGGCTTGATGTTCGGGAATGCGAAATAGGCGCGGCTTGGGGTTGCCATATTGCGGACGCGGTGTAACCGTCCCAATTTCTATGAACCCGAATCCCAAAGCAGCTAATTCTTTGATACATTCTCCATTTTTATCCAAACCAGCCGCTAAGCCTACGGGATTGGGAAGTTGCAAACCCATCAGCTGTATGGGTTGGGTGTGTGGATTGACGGGGGTAGGTACGCCCAAAGGGTAGCCGCGTTTAAGGGCTTTGAGTGCGAGTTGATGAGCGTATTCTGGGTCAGTTTTAAACAGCAGCGGTTGAGCTAATTGGTAGAGATTCATGATAATGGATAATAATTATTAAGAAATAATGAATGGCGTATTTTAACGCATTTTGTGATGATACACACTTTTCAGGCTGCCTGAATCACTGGGCAGCCTGAAAAATAGATTCGTTATTATTTAATAATGAGGTGGTACTTCCTCTGCCAAACTGTACGGTTTGTTAGAGTCATCAGATTGGTTTTGTTGCAATTTATTATAAAGCAAGCGTAATTGGGCTTGTTGCAAATCCAATGTTTCGCGCATTTTGGCGATGGTGTCATTTAAATCTGTCAACAATTCATCTTGAAAAGCAATGCGAATTTCCAATTCTGTGATGCGATTATCTAATTCATTCATATTATTACTCAATTTTTTGACCGATTTTTTTCAGGCAGCATTTCAAAAAATGTCGTGTACTGAAAGGCAGCCTGAAAAATTAACCATTTGATTGGTGAATTCGATTTTTTGATTTTAAACGACTACAATACCATCGCTGCAATCCAACCAAATATAAAGAGCGGCACATTATAGTGTAAAAAAGTTGGAATCACGCTGTCTCGCATATGGTCATGTTGTCCGTCCACGTTTAGTCCCATTGTTGGACCAAGCGTAGAATCCGATGCAGGCGAACCCGCATCTCCCAATGCGCCAGCTGTTCCAATGATTGCTATGGTCGCCAATGGTGAAAAACCCAATTGTACGCACATCGGTACATAAATGGCGGCAACAATCGGCAATGTAGAGAATGAGCTGCCAATGCCCATTGTTACCAACAAGCCCACCAACAACATCGCAAATGCTGCCATTGCTTTGCTGCCACCCAATAATTTTAAGCTGCCATCAACCAACGGTTGAATCGCACCAGTGGCTTTCATCACTTCCGCAAATCCTTGCGCGGCAATCATAATCATGCCCACCATTGCCATCATGCGAATCCCTGAATTGAACACATTGTCAGCGTCTTTTCGGCGCACCACGCCCATTATCATAAACACCACAAACCCCAACATTGCCCCCAGCAATAATGCGTTGCCATAGAACAATTGAGTCGCAAAACACATCAAAATCGCCAACACCGCTACGCCACTGCGATACGATGAAATTTCAGGTTGTAAGGCTGCTGCATTTTGATTGGCAACGTCAATATTTCTATTCTCATAAACGCGTGGTTTGCGGTAATGCCAAAATGCCAAAGCTAAACCCGACACCATTCCCAATGCAGGAATCGCCATCGCTGCCATCACATTCACACCACTGACATCCATGCCAGCTTGTTGAATATTGCCTAACATAATCTTTTTCAAGAAAATTTCACCAAATCCATACGGCAAAAACATATACGTTGTTACCAAACCAAACGTCATGATGCAAGTCAACAAACGGCGGTCAATTGCTAATTTGTTAAACACCAGCAACAAGGGCGGCACAACCATCGGAATAAAAGCAATGTGAATTGGAATCACGTTTTGACTCATAATCCCCATCGCCAATAAACCAGCCAATAGAATCCATTTGATTTTACGCAAACTACTGACGCTGTCATTTTGCATTTTGCGCACAATCACGCCAGTAAGTTGCTGTGGCAAACCCGAGTGCATAATCGCAGTCGCAAATGCACCCAATACCGCATAAGACAACGCCGTTGATGCGCCTTTTTCCAAACCTGTTTGGAAATAAGTCATGATGCCTTTGGTGGCTTCGGTTGCACCATCTGGTGTGTAATCCGCCACAGGCAAACCCGCTGCCAAACCACCAGCAAACGCGCCAATAATCAAACTCAACACCACATTGATGCGAAACACCGACAGCACCAACATGACCAAAACACCCGTAATCACAGCATTCATCGTTTGTTATCCTCTCGTCTCATCAAATCAGGCAACCTGAAAAAATAATAAGGAATGATTATACCTTGACGCATTTTAACAAATATTCGGAAATCTTTGCAAATAGATGAGTGATTATTGTTTTTTGCTTTGTTCACGCATCCAATCCCATTGTTTTTTGATGGCATCGGTTACGGCATCTTTTTTCTGTTCAGCGGTTTTTAAGCCAGACGTAATTTTTTTATAATTCAAGCTGATGGCAGGATTATCCATTGTTCCTGTAATGCGTAGGGGCAGGGTGTCTTTGCCATTATTACTTAAAATATTGATGTCTTCACTCATGCGACCGCTATACAAAATCGTTTCGCCTTTTGCTGTCATGTGGACGGCTGGGCTGGTAAAATGGCTATCGGTGGTGTGCTTGCTGATGCCCTGATTGATTTTGCTGGTAAAATCAAAAGTAGAAAACGGCGTACCATTGTCATTATTGGCATTTAAATTCAATGATGTATTATCTTCTGAATTGGCTGCGGCAGCTTTCATTAATTCACGAATGTTGATTCCGTACCAATTACCATCTTTCACATTCATATTCAGGCTGCCTGAAAGATTTTCAGTTAATTCCTGACGCGTTGCACCTGTGGTGGTAAAACTCAAATTCACATCACCTTTACCCGAAATGTGACCACTGCGGAACAAATCTTGCAGCATCGGGCGGACTTGTACGCCTTCGGCTTTTTGTTTCATAACGTATTGTACAGGTTGATTGTTGTTAACTATCAATAAACCTTCGGTGTGTCCGCCATATAAATCTGCGCTAAATGGTTCAAAACGTGCTTCGCTGCTGGTGGCATGGAGCGTGGTTTTGATGTTATTAACTTCCAATGCAGGCAGACTAAGTGTACCAATATCAATGCCCATATGACTGACCAATGCCCCAGTTAGCCAACTGGGGTAGGGGTTATCCACACGTGCTTCGATATTGTCCACATAATTTGCCAAATCCAGTTTCGCCATTTGTAATATACCGTTGATGGTATTGTGTTCGCGTATGATGTCCATGACAACGGGTTGGCGGTCAAATTGTCCTTGAGCTTGTGCATGCCAATTTTTTAAGTTTTTGATTTGCAAGCTGCCCATCCATTCTGACAAGAAACGTGATAAACCATTGGGGCGGTCTTGTCGTGTGGTGATTTGTAGTTTAGGCATATTCAAGCCGTTTTCTACGTGCCAAGTGGCGGGTGCATTCAAATTCACATTTAAATTGTCGCTGGTAGCGGTTTTGGCGGTCAAGTTAACGGTAATTTCATCGCTGGCAAGTTGGGCAGGGTCTAATTTGGCTTGACGCGATGTGAGTGTGCCGTTTAGACGATAGTCGTTCAGGCTGCCTGTAAATACGCTGTTGATATTATTGAGTAATAAATGGTCGTTTTCGCTACCGATGTGGGCGATATTGATATCTGCGTGTCCAGTTAGGCGGTCAGTTCGGATAATTAATTTGTTGTCATCAGAAGTAAACTGATTATTTTTCAAACCAACTTTGCTAACAAGGCTGCCTGAAAATGCCCCACCTGTTTCATGACCTGTAAATTGTAAAATCATGTCGGGCGATATGATGCCTTCGGGAGTTTGTGCAACGTGTCCTTGAACGTTTAATTGTAATTCGTTCCAAAATGGATTCATGGCATTAGCGGTGAAAATATAAGGGCTTTTGCCATCACTTTGACGAATTTGATTGTAGTGAATTTGATTGAGTTCCACGCGTTTACCGAATGCTTGCAGCATCACTTGTCCATTATTGATGTTGATGCGATTAAATTTAACTTTCTGATTTTGTTGTTTAAATAAGTCGGCAAAATTCCACGAACCGTTGTCATCACGCGTGATAACGGTTGCTAAATCGTTTAGCACCAGTTTATCAATTGCCCAATCGCCAAAGACACTTGTCCATGCCACGCCCACGCTGACTTGTTTGATGTTCATGGCGGGTGTTCGTCCGTCTGTTTCGCTTAACATTACGTTTTTCAACACCACAGTTGGGCGCGGAAACAATTGACGTTCCATTTGTGCGTCAAATGTGATTTTGCGCGTTGAACCTTGCATCACATCGGTGCTTAAGCGTTGCAACCGTTCAAAACTGGATAAGTGGTAAAACGTGGCATATGCGCCACCTAAACCAATCGCCGTGACAACGGATAAAATCAAAGTGTTTTTGAACCAACGGCGTTTAAATAAAGGAACAAATGTGGACATAAATCTAAATTCAGCAAAAAATAATTGAGTCAATTTTAGCAAAAAAATATGCAATCTGTGCAAAAACCGCTTTTCAGGCTGCCTGAAAGAGACAGAAAACCCTGAAAATTATGTTATATCCCCTTTTTTGTTTGACAAAGAAAGCAAAATAATGCTAGGGGCTATTGACAATTCAAAAAAAGAGGCAAAGGATTTAAGATATTGTTTGCACACAATCTGTCTCAAATCTCTGCCATGTAATTTAAACTAGCCTTTTATTTTAACTGATGTCCGCCAATTCATCGTATACTTGATTTTCTTCCATTTTATTTTGCAAGAATGTATTAAAATCCCCTAAATGAAAAGCCAATGGATTTTCAGGAATGGATACAATCATTGGCAAACGCGTAACCCCATTTCTGCCCGCCGCGAACGCATAATGCCGCTCATTTTCGCCCAAAATCAACAATGAATCAAACGCCAAATCCACAACATCAACCGGAAATCTGGCTGATAATTCAAAAATATCCTGATGAATTTGTCGGGCGATTTTGCGCGATTGCTTTCTCAATTCTTCTAATTTAATGTGAATGCGGTCATTGCTTTTGAACATTTTTTCCATAAATGATGCTTTACGCTCTAATTGTTCTTCTAATTCATGGATTTGTGTATCCAAATAATCATTTTCACGGATATTGGCTTGAATAATTTGGTTTAAATAATGCAACGGTTGTTGTAATAAATCATGATTTGCGTCCCATTGGTAATTATTTTGAAAACACACAAAAATAAATTCACGGCGTTTTTCCAAAAAGGTCGCATATGCTACCAATCGGCTAAACAAATGTTCCGCATTTTCATTCAACAGCAAAGCAGGTTGAGATAAAAAATCTTTAAATGTACTCAATATATTGCCAAATAATTGGCGAACACCAATATACAAATATTCCTGTTCATCAGCATTACGCGCCACGCGGCGAACTGCAAACTCTATTGGCTCCAAAATCTGTTTTATCAAAATATGTTCATATTGCTGCAACCGTTCTTTGATAAGCTTGTCAATCTGCATACCACTCAATTCTATCGGATCAAATAAAAGCGGCAATAATTCGGTTTCGTGCGCTAATTCCAACTCCGTTAAAAATTCAATCACGGCTTGATTGATGGTTGATTCAATGGTAATAATATTTTCAACCTGTAATTTAAACCGCGCCAAATACGTGGCATCAGCATTGACAAGCATTGCAGTGTTGACCGCAGCACCAGTCAACAAAACATGTTCGTTTGAAAATAAACTTTCTTCGCGTAAAAATCGGCGCAACGCAAACGGATTGACATCAGATTCAATCGCAGGGCCAATCACAAATAAATATTTGGACGCACGCACAATTTCCAATTGACGGATTTTTTGTTCTCGACACAAAAATTGACTAAGTAACGGATGAGACATTTGCGCTACTTGGCGATTACGCATGGTTTTAAACCAGTAACCCAATAATTGTTGTTTCAGAAATACTTCATTAATAAATGTTTTTACAATACTCGCATTCAAACCACGTCTATTTTCGGGGATTTCCAAATCTTTCTTTTCACGAATCACTCGTGCTGCCGCATAAATAAATCCAGAATACAATTTTTGTTTAATTAATTGATATTCTAAATTATTTTTTGCATCTAATTGTTCAATTTGTCCCAAAATGTTTTCTAAAAAATCAGCAATTTGGTAAACACTATTATATGTTTTAAATGTTTGAAAATGAATCAATATTTTTTCTGCAAAAATCCGAATGTGTCGCGCATTCGCTGGAATGCTTGCCACAATATTCTCTAAAGGAACATTAATTTCACCACGAAATTCAAATTTTTTAATCTCACTGTTCCAAAAGATTTGATTAGGCGCAAGAATTTGTTCAGCAATATTTCTGCGGTCTTGAGCGGAAATATTGCTGAACAAATTGTAAAGGTAATCCTGCCAAAATACATCCAAATGCGGATTAACTTGGGTAACTTGGCTGCGAAGCGGATACGGAATGTAATTCTTTGGATAATCAGGTCGCTCGGCAGTATGGGTAGGCGCAGATGTCGGCATCATATTGATCAAAATAAAAAATTATTATCAGACTGCTTGAATATCTTTCATATTTAGGCAGCCTGAAAACACCAAACTAAAATATAGTGGTCGCATTCTAACATAAAAGCTGTACAAAACTTCTACGCAATTGCACGTCCATTGTGGCAAATTCACTACATTTCACTGTAATTCGCACCGCCTCCCCCTTCGGGACACGTCCAAATGATGTTTTGCGTAGGGTCTTTAATGTCGCACGTTTTGCAATGAACACAGTTAGTGGCATTGATTTGCAAGCGTGGCGCACCATTTTCATGCACAATTTCATACACACCAGCAGGACAATAACGCGTTTCAGGACTCGCATATTCTTGATAATTCACATCAATTGCCAAACGCGGATGACGCAATTGCAAATGCGATGGCTGATTTTCTTCGTGTGCCACATTCGCTAAAAATACACTGCTCAAACGGTCAAACGTGATTGTGCCATCGGGTTTTGGATAATCAATCGGTTGACAATAAGCGACTTTTTTCAGGCTGCCTGAATCCGTACCGTGATGTTTTAATGTCCAAAAACCACGCCCTTTCAACACGTATTGCTCCAAGCCCGTGTATGCCATCGCTGGCAATAAACCCCATTTGAAAGACGGACGAATATTGCGAACTTCATGCAATTCATCGTATAACCAACTGTGTTCAAATAAAGTTTCATAATCTTGGGCAATCAAATTTTGTTCAGGCAACTCGCCATCGTGTTGCACCAACATCGGAAACACTGCTTGTGCCGCCAACATCGCCGATTTCATTGCAGTATGCGCACCTTTAATGCGCGGTACATTCAGAAAACCAGCCGCATCACCCACCAACACACCACCTGCAAACGCCAAATGCGGCAAACTCTGCAAACCACCTTCCACTAAAGCACGCGCACCATAAGCAATGCGTCTGCCTCCTTCTAATGTGGCGCGAATACTGGGATGTAATTTCCAGCGTTGGAACTCTTCAAATGGCGACAAATAAGGATTTTGGTAATCCAAACCCACCACAAAACCTACCGCCACCTTATTGCCGTCAAAATGATACGCAAAACCACCACCATAGGTTTTCATATCCAAAGGATAACCCACCGAATGCACCACTAAACCCGCTTGCGATTTTTCAGGCTGCACTTCCCAAATTTCTTTGATGCCCAAACCATAAGTTTGCGGTTGGCAATCGCGGTCTAATGCAAATTGTTGAATAATTTGTTTACTTAATGAACCGCGTGCCCCTTCAGCGAAAATGGTTTGTTGGGCGTGTAATTCCATGCCAGCTTGAAAATTATCAGTAGGTTGCCCATCTTTGCCAATGCCCACATCACCTGTGGCGACACCTTTCAGGCTGCCATCTGCGTGGTACAATAATTGCGCACCCGCAAAACCTGCATAAATTTCCACACCCAAATTTTCGGCTTGTTCTGCCAACCATTTGCATAATACGCCTAAACTAACGATGTAATTCCCATGATTTTGGAAACTTGGCGGCGTAAAAGGCAATTTAAATTCACTGTCTTGTGTTAAAAACAAAACTTGGTCTTCGGTAACACTGCGTGTGAGTGGTGCATTCATTTCGCGCCAATTAGGCAATAATTCATTCAAGGCAATCGGATCAAACACCGCACCAGCCAAAATATGTGCACCCACTTCACTGCCTTTTTCCAATATACAAACGCTGATATCGCGTTGTTGTTCGGCGGCGATTTGTTTCAGGCGAATCGCAGCAGACAAACCCGCCACGCCTGCTCCAATAATCACGACATCGTATTGCATACTGTCGCGTTCAATGATTTGCGTCATGTTGTGTGTCCTTAGTGTTTTAGTAATGGGTAGATTTTAACATTATTAATTAATTATTTTATCTTCAGGCTGCCTGAAAGAATAACACGCCACGTTTACACAGGATTGGCTTCATCAAAAAAATGCGCCTGCACACCAAAATCTCGCACCAACGCTGCCCCCAATGCTTGCACGCCATAACGTTCAGTCGCGTGATGCCCTGCACTAATAAACGCCAGCCCCGTCTCATTGGCTAAATGATATTGCGCTTCTGAAATTTCACCCGTGATGTACACGTCTGCGCCAGCATCAACAGCAGCCTGAAAAAATCCCTGCGCACCACCCGTACACCACGCTACTTTTTTCAGGCTGCCTGAAAGATTACCCACACACACAGGTTTACGCTGCAACACATTTTCCAAATGCGCCGCGAGTTTGGCTAAAGTATTTTGATTATCGGGCAGTGTACCCAAATTCATCAAATTTTGTTCGCCAAATGTGCTTTCAAGTTGCCAACCGCATTGTTGAGCCAATTGGACATTATTGCCCCATTGTGGGTGTGCATCCAATGGCAAATGGTAACCGACCAAATTCACATTATTTTTTAATAACAAAGCAATGCGTTCACGTTTCCAACCTGTGATGGTGGCAAGTTCACTTTTCCAAAACATACCATGATGCACCAACAACATTTGTGCGCCTTGCTGTACAGCGAATTCAATCGCAGCATAACTGGCAGTTACGGCGGTTACGATGGTGTGAATATCATCTGCGCCTTCCACTTGCAAGCCGTTTGGGGCGTAATCTTTAAATTGTTCGGTGCGTAAATTGGTGTTGCACCAATTGAGGATGTCTTGACGATTTGCCATTTGCTGACCCTAAAATTATCAAAATGTAAAACGGGTATTCTACCAAATTATTCTAAAATAAAAGGCAGTTTGCCATAACAAATAACGACATTAATTATCCAACTCAATACAAAATGCATAGAATGGTTAAATTTTAATTGATAAAAAATCTTATTTATGTATAATGTGTCTGTCATTCCCTGCACCAGCAAAAACGGCCCAATTTGATGAGTTCAAAATGGGTCGTTTTTGTTTTCAGGCAGCCTGAGAAACTGTATCCACAGCATTTCACGTTGGCATGAATACAGGTTCTTATTTTAAACGATTATAATTTTTAGGCAGCCTGAAAATAAATGCACACAAAAATGTTATAATTTCAGCCATTTTTTTCATTTTTATTTCGGGTCGCCTGAAAAACAAAATTCTATGCAAAATATATTTCAAACCGTTTCTCAAGATTTATTACAAGCCAATCAAATCGGTGCAGAAGAGATTGCTCAATCACTCGCTATTATTGGTAGACATTATGTTGATTATGCGGATATTTACTGTCAGCGAACCGCTTACGAAAGCTGGCATTTAGATGAAGGCATTGTCAAATCAGGCAGCTTTCAAATTGACCAAGGCGTTGGTGTACGTGCTGTGTCGGGAGAAAAAACCGCATTTGCTTACGCCGACAGTTTAACCACTGATGCCATTCAACGTGCTGCTGAAACCGTCAAAGTAATTGGCGCATCTGGCAATACCGTGCCGATTCGTGTGCCTACACCTGTGTTTGGTAAGGCGATACATGGTGCATTTAATCCCATTGTTGGTTTGGATTCGGCAGCCAAAGTTGCTTTATTACAAAAAGTTGAACAATTAGCGCGTGCAGCAGATTCGCGCGTGGTGCAGGTAATGGCGGGTTTAACTTGTGAATATGATATGGTGTACATTGCCCGATTGGACGGTAAGCACGCGGCAGATATTCGCCCATTGATTCGTTTGTCATTGACTGTGATTGTCAAACAAGGTAACCGCCGTGAGCAGGGCAGTTCTGGTGGAGGAGGGCGTTTGGATTTGCGTTATTTTGATGATGCGAAAATTGAACAATATGTGTCTCAAGCCGTGAAACAAGCGGTAATTAATTTAGAAGCACGCCCTGCCCCTGCGGGTGTGATGCCTGTTGTGTTGGGTAATGGTTGGCCAGGTGTGTTGTTGCATGAAGCAGTGGGACACGGTTTGGAGGGCGATTTTAATCGCAAACAAACCAGTGTATTCACAGGAAAAATTGGTGAGCAAGTCGCTGCCAAAGGCGTTACCGTCATTGACCAAGGTAATATTCCCGACAGACGAGGCAGCCTGAATATTGATGATGAAGGTAATCCAACAAGTCGTACAGTTCTCATTGAAGACGGTATTTTGATGGGTTATATGCAAGACGAAACCAATGCTCGACTCATGGGCATGGACGTTACTGGTAACGGCAGACGCGAAAGTTATTCATCTGTAACCATGCCACGTATGACCAACACATTCATGGAAAACGGTATATACGAACGTGATGAAATCATTGCCAGTTTAGACAAAGGCATTTATGCGGTGAATTTTGGTGGCGGACAAGTGGATATTACCAGTGGTAAATTTGTGTTCAGCGCGTCGGAAGCGTGGTGGGTGGAAAACGGACAATTGCAATATCCAGTCAAAGGCGCAACCATTATTGGCAGTGGCACGGAAGTATTGAAACACGTTTCCATGATTGGTAATGATAGTGCATTGGATTCGGGTGTGGGTGTGTGTGGCAAAGATGGGCAGAGTGTTCCTGTGGGTGTGGGGCAGCCGACTTTGCGAATTGATGCTGGCTTAACGGTTGGCGGTAGTGAAGTTTGATTGATAAAATTTTTCAGGCTACCTGAAAACTATTACAAAGGAATTCAGATGAATTTAGAAGAATTGTCAAATATGATTAGTGGGTTATTTGCGCGTGAAGAATTTACGGCACATTTATTACAACGCAGTTTCAGGCAGCCTATTGGTTGGATTGAGCTGGCTGGTGTGATTGTATTGGGCATCATATTACAAATATTCAGTCATCAACTTATTAAAAATCAAAAATTAGATAATATTCAAAATCGCTTTGTGAAACATTTGGCGGAACGTTTGTTGTTTCCTGCCATGATGTTGTTTAGTGGTACGATTTTGTTGTTGGTGTGCAATGCGTTGGATTTGACGGTGGTGTGGTTGCGTTTATTTGTGTTTGGCGCAAGTTGGATGCTGATGATTCGCGTGGTGCTGGCGTTGTTAAAATTTGCGCTGCCTGCTGGGCGATTGAGCAGCAGTTTAGAGCATCAATTGGCGACATTTTTGTGGGCATATTTTTTGCTGTGGGTCATTGGGTTTGATGATTTGATGATTAATTGGGCAAAATCGCTGCAATTTAGCATCGGCTCAAGCAAATTGAGTTTATTTACATTGATTACGGGTATTTTGTGGGTGGGCATCATCATGATTTTCATGATGTGGCTAGCAAAATGGCTGGATAGTCAATTGATGTCAAGTAAACATCTGGATATTAACCTACGGATTGTATTGAGTAAAATCATCAAAACCCTATTGATGGTGTTATCGGTATTGATTGCGTTACCAATTGTGGGGATTGATTTGACGGTGCTGTCGGTGTTTGGTGGTGCGTTGGGTGTGGGATTGGGTTTTGGCTTGCAGAAAATTGCGAGTAACTATGTGTCTGGATTTATTATTTTGGCAGACCGTTCCATTCGTCCTGGAGACCGTTTAACTGTGAATAATTTTACGGGTTATGTAACGGAAATTACATCGCGTTTTGTGGTTTTACGCAGTGGTACGGGGCAAGAGGCCTTGATTCCAAACGAAACTTTTGTAACCAGCACCGTGATTAACGAATCTTATACAGGCAAATCTTTGTATCAGACGTTGAATGTACAAGTAGCGTATCATACTGATTTAACACTGGCTTTGGAGATTTTGGAACAAGCTGCTGCTGCCCAAGAGCGAGTAGAAGGTAAACCCAGTGCGTATTTGATTGGATTTGGCGATAATGGCATTGATTTGCGTGTGGGATTTTGGGTGCGCGACCCTGAAAATGGTTTCTTAGGTTTGTATTCGGCGATTTTGATGACGATTTGGAAACGATTTAATGAAGAAGATATTGAATTTCCATTTCCACAACGTGAAATCCGCATTCTGCCTGAAGAGCAAACGCCCAGTGATATGGCTATTCTCAAAGCGGGTCTGCAAGCCCAGCAAGATACCAAATCCAATGAACCAATTGATTCTTGATTTTGTGTTGAGGATTTCAACATGAATTTGTTTGGCAAATTCATTTTCAGGCAGCTTGAAACTTTTGCAAAAAAACTTTCATAACGATGTAGTTACATGACTGTAATTTTTGGTTTTAGACGAAAAATGGAGATTTTGCAAAAGTTCTGGTCTGAAGATATTTTAACCCATTGTTTTCACATTGCCATTCAAACCAATCAGCCATACTTTTGCGCCAATTTTTTGAGTGGCTGCCTGAATATTTGCTTCAGAGCTAACCGCAAACGCCGTGGATAATGCGTCCGCCAGTGCTGCAGATTTCGCCAACACACTCACACTTTGATAACGTGGGGTGCTGTTGCCTGTTCGTGGGTCAAATAAATGCGTGAATTTGCCCTCTGCATCAAACGGTGTCCCATAACCGCTTGATGTGGCAAGCGCATTGTTTTGTAATGGAATTTGATGATGAGGTAATGCGCCACTGCCTTTTGGGTTTTGGATTTTGGCAAATTCGGGGTGTTGTTTGAGTGTATCCAAATACCGTATTTCACCCATATTGACTAGCGCGTGGTTCATGCCCTGTTGTTGCAATAATTGCGTGATACGGTCGGTAATATAACCCTGCGCGATGCCATTCAACGTAATGACCATACCTTTTTGATTAAACGCAATTTTTTGTGGAGAAATCAGCATATTGTGTAAACCAACCCGTTTTAAGGCAGCCTGAAGATTGGGGGCAATCTTGCTTTTTGGGTTACGCTGAAAATGGTTGGCATAGCGTTGCCACAGCACCTGCACGGTTGGGTCAAACGCGCCATTTGTCAATGAATGAATGCTCTGTGCTTGGCTCAATACTGCCAATAAATCAGCAGATGGTGCGTTCAGGCTGCCTGCACGATTTAAACGCGATACTTGGCTATTTTCACAATATACGCTAAAAATATTTTCTAGACGATTCACTTCTGCAATTGCTTGTTGAATCAGATTTTCTGCTACAGCAGGATTGTTGTGATACAAACGCAATTCCGCGTTTGCACCCAAAGCCACACCGCGCCAAATCACGGGTTGGGGCGAATCATTTTGGGCAAAAGTTGGAGAAACAAGTGCGCTGACCGACATCGCAGCAGTAATACCGATAAAACGGCGGCGAGTAATTTGCATGATATTTCCTTCATTATTTGTAAATAAATTCATCTGGCACTTCGTCAAATTTAACCATTTTACCGCCATTTTTGTGGATAAAATCTTGTGCTTTGACGATATCGGAAAATGGTAATGCGTCTACTGTTCCCATGCCACCGATGAATTTGCTGTCAATGACATAATAGGCAGTTTTTGCGTCAATCCATGCGCTGTCGGCATTGGGGTTGTGCCAGTCGGTTACTTTGCTCATGTCGGTTACATAAATGGCGGTAATGTCTTTGGGTTCGCCAGGATGGCGCGTGAAGCCAATCGCTTGATTTACCGTAGAAAACCAATACGGCTTATCGGGTTGGCTTTGTACGAAAATTTGCGCTTTACCGCCGTAGTGTTCGTTTAGATTCATGGTGCAATAATAGCCTTTGGCTTGTTCGGTAATGGCTTGCGGCGGTGGTGGTGCGCTGGTGGTTTCAGTTTGCGAACACGCGGCAAGTAGGATTGTAGTTAATAAAATATTTAAATTTTTCATAGTATTATCTTTTCAGGCTGCTTTAACAAGAAATATTTGTGTTGGTCATACAGGTTCTAAATCTGTCTGCGATTAAATAGCCACGCCGCCAAACCAAACGGCACGGCAATCCAGCCCACTTGTGCAGCAATCAGCACGAATTTTGTCAGCCCAATTTGTTCGCTCACACCTGCCAAACCTGCATACATCGCTGTGTTTTCAAAACCGGTCAAATTCAGCAGACGATAAATATCGGTGGGATTAAACAACAAAATATTTTCTAAAATTTTGGCATTGATGGCGTGCTGACCATCAGCAACCAAAATTCCCAATAACGCCATGTCAAAAATCACCACAAAAAATAACCAAACGCCAATCGCTAAACCTGCCGCTGTACCGCGCTCTTTGACTTTCGCGCTAATCAAGTAGCCCAACGACAAAAACGCCGCACCCAGTAACACGCTTGCCGCAATCAGCAAGAAAAACGGTTTCCACGCAGCAGCCTGAAAGCCACCAAAATTATATTGCAAAATCAAACCTGCCAAGCCATAACCGATTGTTGTTGCGGCGGTTAGCATCGTGGTATGCCCAATAAATTTGCCCACTAAAATCTGCCAACGCAAAAGTGGGTAACTCAACAATAATGCCATCGTGCCACGTTCAATCTCGCCAATCAGCGCGTCATACGCCATCAACATCGCAATCAGCGGAATCAGAAAAATGGACAGACTGGACAAACTCACGACCGTAACCGTAAGTGGATCCACTTTGACGCTGCCAGTTGGTGCGCTGCCCATAAAACCCAGCGCAAGTGCCAGTGCAAACATCAGCACAGTCGCTGCAATAACCCAACGATTGCGGAGGTTATCACGGATTTCTTTTTGAGCAATGATTAAGATTGGAGACATGATTTATTCTCTTGATTTAATTTGTGTTTGTGGTTTTCAGGCTGCCTGAAACTACACATCTTCCCGTTTCAAAAATTCGGCGTACATTTCGTCTAAAGTCGGCGTGTGAATGTCCAGTTGCGCCACGTTGTCCAAGCTGCCCAATTCGTGTAGACGCGCCATTTTTTCCGTTTCGGCGCATTGCGTTTCGTATTTCAGGCAGCCTGAAACTTGCCAATGTTCGGGCAATGCTGTTTCGTGCGTCAGTTGTGCCACAATTTTGGTTGGTAAACCGCTTTGAATATGCAATTCGTGCATATTGCCGTCTGCGACTTTATGCCCATTTTTCATTACCACAATGCGGTCGGCGTGTCCGTCCAATTCCGCCAGTGCGTGTGTGGAAAGCAATACCGTTGCGCCGCGTTGTTTTAACTCATTGATAATTTGATAAAACATTTGGCGAGATGCGGGGTCTAAGCCTGTGGTCGGTTCATCTAATAACAGTAATTTGGGTTCGCCCAACAATGCTTGCGCTAATGCCAACCGTTGTCGCATTCCTTTGGAATATGCGCCGACACGTTTATGTGCGGATTGAGCGATGCCGACACGTTCTAGCAACGCATGATTATGCGCCAAATCTGTTCCTTTTAATTTTGCATAAAAATCAAGTGTTTCTTTGCCTGTAAGCGATGGGTGCAGTGCAACTGTTTCAGGCAAATAGCCCATTTGGCAGCGAATGGCAGCAGAGTGTCCGCGCGAAATGTCTTCGCCAAACAAAGTAATACTGCCTGAACTTGGGCGAATCAAACCCAAAATAAGTTTCATCATGGTGGATTTGCCCGCGCCGTTGTGTCCTGCCAAACCGACACATTCTCCCGCATGAAGTGCTAAGTTGACATCATTAACGGCTTTTTGTGTGCCGTATTGTTTGGTTACATTGTTTAATATTAGATGTTGATTATTCATAATTGGTTAATTTCAGGCTGCCTGAAAGATTTTTTTACATATTGGAATCAAATTGGCGTGGTGTTGATGTACTGGGTGTAGCGATTTTTTTCAATTCACGCAATTTTCTCAAGGTTTCGGTTTCAGGTTGTACCATTAAGGGTTTGCTGTCGGTAATGCCACCAGGCATGATGGCGGGGAACTGCTGTTGCGCCCATTTAACGACACTCACTGCAGGGCTATTAATCAGCAATCGTGCAGCAGGTGCACGCCAGAGAATTTGGTCGGTAATGCCATTCGGTTTGTAGGCGGTATCGGCGATACCATCACCATTTAAATCAAATGCGCTGTTATCGCTCCAATAATTGCCTCGCCCACTTTCTGCCCAATCCACAAATCGCGTACCAATATATTTAATTTGTGTCTCGTTGTTTACAAAAGCATTTTCACGAATTTGGTTGCCTTCCGAAGCCGCACTAAAATGAATACCAATACCGCATTGACTAAAATAATTTTGGGTAAATTGATTGTTGTTGGCATTGTACATGAACACGCATTTAGGTGATTTTTCTACTGCATTACCCACGATTTCTGAATCATTGGTGTAGTTGAACATCATGCCTTGTTCTATATTATTCAATGAGATATTATGATTCACTTTGATACGCGATGAAAACATAATCGCATAACCAATGCTGCTGTCGCGTACAATATTGTGGCTCACTTCGCTGTCATTGGTGTACATATAATGCACGCCATAGCGCAGATTGTGAAATACATTATGGCTAAACGTATTGAAATTGCTAGCATTAGAAAAAATACCATCACGTCCTTCGGAAATATCATTGTATATCACTTTGGAATAGGGGGCATTCCATACGGTTACGCCGTTACCGCGTTCGTTGGTACGTAAAGTTTTGTCGCCGATAATGCGATTGTGTTCCACCAGTGATTTGGGTGCGCCCCACAAGTATACGCCGACTGAATTATCTAAAATATTGTTGTTGTAGATGTGGGCGTGGGCGGCGTTTTTATCTAGGAAAATGCCAGCATCCATATCGGGCAAACTCAAGCCCGAATGTGTAATTGTAAGTTGGCGAAGGGTTACATTGGGTGCGGATACGGTAATGGTTCGTCCTGTTCTATCGCCTTTGATGTGGGCTTTTCTGTCTGGAGAGCCTTCTAAAATTAAGGGCTTATTGATGATGATTTTGCCAGCGTATTCGCCCGATGCCAATTGAATGGTATCGCCAGCTTGTGCGTTGTCCAACACCAATTGTAGAGACATGGACGGATTCGCTTGAATGATGGCAGCCTGAAGATTTGCGCTTGCCAACAAACCAATGAGCATGATGATGTGTTTGTTTAACATAATTATTTTAAGAACCTGTGTTCATCATTCTAATAGCTTGCTTTTATCGCTACTTCATGCGCTTACTGCGTTGGTTATTTGAGCCAATGCCTGATATTGGCTTAAAAAGCCGCCTTGTATTCGCAAAAATTGTCAATAAAATCAATTTATCAATTTTAGAACCTGTATTCACAGCCAAGCGAGATGTCTTTTTGCTCCATTTGGCACGCCTGCTGCGTTGAATTTCATGCCAATAGGAACGCTATTGACACAAAATTTGTCTGACATTCGTACCAACTGGAATAAAATATATTTCACGTTGGTCATGAATACAGGTTCTTAATTTTAAACGACCATATCATTATTAAAATAATAATCGGGTGTATTGTGAATTAAGATGTTCAGGTAGCCTGAAAATCTCATTGATGGGGAATAACCCTATATTTTAAACTACTTGCTGCCAGATGCAGCGGCAGGTGCAGATGCTGTGTTGGCAGGATTGGCATCAGGTGCTTTATTGGCTTTGTCGCCTAAGAATGGCTCGCCTTTTTTATGCACAATCATGCGACCTGACATTTCCATGTGCAATGCGTGGCAGAACCATTGGCAATAGTACCAATAAACGCCCAAACGGTTTGCGGTGAATGTAACCGATGCGGTGGCTTGTGCGCTGATTTCAATCGCAATACCATGACCTTCCAATGTGAAACCATGCGTTAAATCTTCAATGGTTTCGTTGTTGGTAATAATCACGGTAACTTCATCGCCTTCATACACTTCAAAGAATGGCATACTAAATGCAGGAGCCACTGCCGTCATGTATACGCGAACTTTATTGCCTTGACGAATGATTTTGCTATCTTTTTCCAAAGTGATGCCATCTTTGGTGGCTTGTTCTAAAGTGGTTTGCCACATCCATGGGTCTTTGCGATCCCATGTTTTTTTCGGGTTGATTTTATTGGCAGAGACCAGCATCAAATCGTGTGGTTCTGCAAAAGTTGGATTATCGTGTACCAATTTCATTTCATCGCCAGAGATGTCAATTAATTGATCACATTCGGGTTTGAGTGGACCCACGTTTAAGAAACGGTCTTTGGAAAATTTATTCAAAGACACCAACCATTGACCATCGGCTTCTTTGGTTTCGCCCATGGTGGTGTGGTTATGACCAGGTTGATAATGAACATCTAATTTTTGAATGATGTAATCGCTGGTTTTGGTTTTGCTGGCATAGGCATCAATGGCTTTTTGAATGTTCCATTTAACCATTTGGCTATCAATAAATAAGGTGGTGTAGGCATTGCCACGACCGTCAAACGCGGTGTGTAATGGACCTAAGCCTAATTCGGGTTCAGCGACAACTACGTCACGCTCTTTGATTTTGCCAGCGAATAAATCATCTAATTTGCTCACGTCTAACACGGTAACAGTTGGCGATAATTTACCGTTTAACATGATGTATTTGCCGTCAGGTGATGCATTACAACCATGTGGTGAATTAGGTACAGGAATGTAGCGTGTGTAGTTTTTTGCTGCATTCGTTTTGCGACCGTCTAATACTTTGACACCATTGATTTCTTTAAAATCGCCATTTTTGATGCCATTTTCAATTTCAGCCAAATTAAACACCACGCACCAGTCTTGTTCATTGGCAGATGCTTCGGTAACGGTTACGCCTTTTTCTGAATTGTAGCAAGTAGAGAATGAATATTTACCTTGGTAATCTGCATCACCATTATCCAAATTGCCATCTACCATTACTTGCCATGCGATTTGCATGGTTTCGCCGTCCAATGCTGTGTAAACTGCCCAATAATTTTGAGCCGGATCATCTAACATGGTGCCGTTATTGGGAATGGGTACGATGTGTTCGCCATTAGCAAATACATAACCTGTTTTTGGATAACGTTGTGGACGCAAACCATGAATGCCAGATGCGTTGGGGATTTCGGTGATTTTGTCCACTTTCATCATGTCGCAACGCACACGACAAACGCGGTTATTGGCTTTATCGTTGGCGTACACATAGCGACCGTCATAAGTGCCATCAGTAAACGACATATGTGGGTGATGTAAGTCGCCATTTGGCATAACGGGCATATTGGATTTACGTAAAAATTCGCGTGTATCGGCGGTTAAACCTGCATTCAAAATTTCACGGCTTTCGTTGGTACGCCCCCAACCTGTCGCGCTATCCATATTGAACACAGGAATACGCATTAATTCGCGCATAGATGGCACACCCAATACGCGCATTTCGCCAGATTGACCACCTGACAAAAAACCATAGTATTTGTCTAATTCACCAGGTGCAACGTGGCTACTCAAACCACTACTCGCGGTTTCAGTGGTGTGTGCTGTGCTATTGCTTGCGCCAGCGTGTGCAGCCGATGCGGATTGACCTCCTTGCGTGCCACCCGAACAAGCAGCTAGACCCATTAAGCCCACGCTAGATGCCGCAGCAGTACCAAGAAAATGGCGGCGACTGATTTTATTGTTGTTCATAATGCAACTCCTTGATTTAAAGTTTTTTGGTAGAAAATATAGATTGTTTTTCAGGCAGCCTGAAAAAATCATTTGGTTTTTTTTACAAAATGAACCACTTGTTCAGTGGGTTGATTTTGTTGTTTTTGTGTATCCAGTTCGGCTTTGGCGGCAGCTTGCTTGGCTTTTTTCTTGTTGGTTGCGACCACTTGTGGGCAACGCGTTTCATGGTTATACATTACTTGGCAATGCAAACACTGAATACATTCATTTGGATTAATATCACCTTCGGGCGCAATTGCTTGGACGGGGCATTCGTGATGGCAAATTTGACACGGATTACCACACATCGGATAACGGCGTAACCAATTGAAAATTTGCAATTTAGCAGGAATCGCCATCGCGGCACCCAAAGGACACAGGTAACGACAAAAAAAGCGTTCAATAAATAAACCCATTACCAACAATACCAACGCAAACAACACAAACCACCATTCACGTACAAAATGTAAAATAATCGCGGTCTTGAAGGGTTCAACTTCGGCTAATTTTTCTGCAAATCCCAACTCATACAAGGATACGCCAAATAAAACCATAAAAATGACATATTTGAATGCAGTCAAACGTGTATGTACACCAAATGGCACGGTAATTTGTTTCACACCCAATTTTTTTGCAATTGCGTTAGTTAATTCTTGCAGCGAACCAAATGGACACAGCCAACCACAAAATGCCCCACGTCCCCAAAAAATCATAGACATCGCCGTCGCGCTCCACAGCGTGAAAATAAATGGATCCATCAGGAAATAATCCCAACTAAAATGCCCTTGTACAATGGAAGATGTGAACGTCAGTACATTGACAACAGATAATTGCGCGTGTAAATACCAACCCACATAAATCAAGGTAACGGTTAAATAGATGTAGCGGAAACGATTATAGAGTGTTTCGTATTTAACCAAAGTATCTTGGAAGAAAAAGACCAGCGTCAAAATGAACAACATGATGCTAATTGCAACCACGTGCGGCAATTTATCTTGCCACAATTGTTTCCAAATCATACGTTGTGGATTGTCGGCGTTATTGTCAGTAACATTGGTCATGGTTGCTGACGCAGCCTGAACATGATTCGCGGTAGCAGGATGAGTGGTAGGTGCATCAATCACAACGGGTTGACCATTTGGGTCATCTACGGTAAATGCTTGTGGTAATTGGTAATTCAAATCCACCGTAACAAACGCTTTATTTTGTACGCTCAATTCACGTTGAATCATCAATTGCAAGCGCCAAGGTTCAGCCGAGTCAAATACAAAATCTTCAGGTGTAATAAATAGCGATACTTCTTTGAAATGTGGCGAACCAGCAGCCTGTAAATCCAGTAAACGTGTGTGTTGCGCATCGGTAAAGCGAAAACCGTTGTCATTTTGAATCACTTCAATACGATCAAAAATTCCACCGCGTACATAACCCGAACCTTTCCATGAATATACCCCTTCGCCAGCAACAATAATTGCGGATTGATTGGGTTTTAATTGTGCTTGTAAATCTTTAAATCCTTGTTCACCAAGCAAGCTTTTACCAATTGCAGGTTGAGACACCACTGCTGTGTACAAATCAATAAATGTGTCTTCAGGCTGTCCAGCTTGTGGGTGTTGCGCGGCTTCAGGATAATTGTCGGCAAGTAATTTATTGGCTTCACCAATAGTAATATGCAATTTTTGAATGGCTTTTTCTTGTAATAAATTGTCCCATGACAACACATCTTGTTTGTCCATATTAGGCAAACGATGTGGACGCGTTTGCACGTTGTTGGCTTGCGAGGCAGCCTGAATGCTGTCTTGTTTTGCCAATTCAGCCGTAACCACACGCGCCGAACGCACAATACTGTCGCCAATCACAACCACAGTAACGGTTGCGCCTGTAACGATTTCTGATGGTGTGGAACCTGCTTGCGGTGGGTTTTTGGTTGGATTCATGCCTACATAACCATTGATAAACGTATCCACTTTGGAAACGGGAATCCCGACCAATAAAATAGGTTCATGATGTTCCAACATTTTCGCGCCCTTGATGGTACCTTCTTTATCTAAAGCGACGATGGTATCAATGGGTTTGCTGGAATAACCACGCGTGTTGACCACATCGGTTGTGATGTACACCACGCCCACTTCCTGCTCACCTTGATAAATTTTTGCAGTCATGGGTTTACCTTCGGGTTTACCGAAACGCGTGGCATTGGGGAAAATGTCGGCAGGTTGTACTTTATTGATGAGTTCAGGCAGCCTTTCGGCGCGTGCAGGCAAACACAACGTAAAAATAGCCAATATCATCAACAAAACCTGATACAAGCGATTGGGTAATACAAACATGGTGTGTTCCTTAAATTATTTTTTAGGCGATTAAATGAAGAATCATGTAAATTAGGTAGCCTGAAAACATTAGAACATTTTAAGCAATCAAAAATCAGCTAAACCAATTTATTTTTTAATTAAATTTGATTTAAATCAAGTTTTCATGAAATCACATGAAATCACAATTTCACGCCATTTGTAAGTAAAATTCACCATGATTTTACATAAATTAATATTAATTGAATAGCAAAAAAAGCATATTTTATGAAACTTTAATAATTGACACCTGTAAATGAGAAAGCATCACGCAAACACAAGTATTTATTCTAATTAAATTTGTGTGTAGTGCAATTTTAAGTTAAAATATTATTTTTCAATCACATAGAGTATTATTCTGATTTTAAATAAATTATGATAAAAAGAAAGCAAAGAAATAATCAACAACTTAATCGTCAGCCTTTTTGGCAAGCTGATAAACCTTATATGAAACGGCAAGATATTACCGACAGTCGCTTTCGTACGTTGGGTTACAGCATGGCATTTTCAGCAGGTGCTATTAATGCAGGCGGTTTTTTTGCTGTTTCAAGCTACACTTCACACGTTACAGGTACATTGTCTCGTGTATCTGATGCCATTTTGCATGGCGAATGGGTAATGGCTTTTACTGCCATCATGAGCGTTGTGATGTTTGTTTTGGGAGCGGCACATGCCAGTTGGATTATTTTATGGGCAAAACGCAGACGTTTTCGCGCCAGTTATGCGCTTTCTATGTGGGCAGAAGCATTTTATTTATTATTTTTTGGATTTTTTGGTTATGCGTTATCGGAGTGGGGTTGGCTGATGGTATCTCCGACTATTTTATTTCTTTGTTTTATTATGGGAATGCATAACACGACCATGGCAGTTCTTTCAGGCAGCGCGATTCGTTCTACGCACATGACAGGTTCGGCAACCGATTTAGGCATTGAATTAGGCAAAGTATTGTATTATAGCCGCGTGCATCATCCTAAAATTCCCGATGTGGAAGTGAATTATCCGCGCATCAAATTGTTTGTGGGCTTAATGAGCAGTTTTGTGCTGGGGGGCATGGTGGGTGTGTGGGGTTATAATTCAATTGGCTATCATTTTACGTTGCCTGTGTCCACTATATTGTTTGTTTTTGGTGCAGGTTCAGTGGGTTACGATATTCGCCTACGAAATAAATTGCGGTTATGGCGTCAAGAAAATCGGTTTAATAAAAAAATATAGTCGTTATAAATTAAAAATACGACGGTGTTGTCTAAATACATGAGGTCAATAAATATGTCTGAATTAGATATGATTTTGAAACATAATCAGGAATTTGTAGAAAAAGGTAATTATATTGAATTTGTGACCAACAAATTTCCTGAAAAAAAATTAGCCATTTTATCGTGCATGGACACGCGCATGACCAAATTATTACCTGCTGCCTTGGGTTTGGAAAATGGCGATGCGAAATTAATTAAAAATGCGGGCGCATTGGTATCGCATCCTTGGGGTTCGGTGATGCGTTCACTGTTGGTGGCGGTATTTGAATTAAAAGTGGAAGAAATCATGGTTATTGCCCACTACGATTGTGGCATGAATGGCTTGAATAGCAAAAGTTTTTTGGAAAAAGTCTACCAATACGGTGTCGCAACTGAAAAAGTGGATGTGTTGCGCGATGCAGGCATTAATTTGGATAACTGGCTTACGGGTTTTACCAATGTGGAGGATAGCGTTCGCGACACCGTCCAAACCATTAAACGCCACCCATTGATGCCTGCTAATATTGCTGTGCATGGTTTGGTGATTCACCCCATTACAGGGAAATTGACTTTAGTGGTTGATGGTAAAATCAGTTAGTTGCACCGTTTGGGTGTTCAGGCTGCCTGAAAGAGTTGATGAAAGGTGGACATTTTTGCGCACTATTTTTAAATTTAAAATCAAAATATTAATTTTTTAGAGTGAATATCATGAAGAAAATTGGTTTGTTCGGCGGAACATTCAACCCAATCCACAACGGACACCTACACATCGCCCAAGCATTTGTGGAACAATGTCAACTGGATTGCGTGATTTTTTTGCCAGCAGGCGACCCATATCACAAAAAATCAGATTTGGTTGCACCTGAACACCGTTTGCAAATGACTGAATTAGCAGCGATGGATTATCCGAAATTTGCTGTGAGTGATTGCGATTTGGTTCGTGTGGGTTCAACTTATACCATTGATACAGTACAGATTTTTAAACAGCATTATTCGTCTGCGCACTTTTACTGGTTGATGGGTATGGACAGTTTGATGAATCTGCATACGTGGAAAAACTGGCAAAATTTGGTACGGCAAATCAAAATAGCGGTTGCCAATCGTACAGGCGACACGCTCGCCAAAGCACCGCGTGAATTGCATACATGGTTAGGTAACGCATTGCAAACAAATGATTTAATTTTGTTGAATACGGACACAATGGATATTAGTTCCCGTGAAATTCGCCAACAAATTGCGTCAGGCAAAAATATGCGCAACTGGCTGCCTGAAAAAGTGGCAGATTACATTCAACAGCATCATTTATATCAATAATTTTTTTCAGGCTGCCTGAAAAACCGAAAGAACAACATGAGAACAGAATCTGAATTAAATGGCATCACGCTGCTTGGTAACCAAAAAACCGAATATCGCAGCGATTATGCTCCTGAAGTGCTTGAATCATTTGATAATAAACATCAAGGCAATGATTATTTTGTCAAATTTGTGTGTCCTGAATTCACCAGTTTATGTCCGATGACGGGGCAGCCTGATTTTGCCACGATTATCATCCGCTACATTCCAGATGTGAAAATGGTGGAAAGTAAGTCATTGAAACTGTATTTATTTAGTTTTCGCAATCACGGTGATTTTCATGAAGATTGCGTTAATATTGTCATGAAAGATTTGATTCAGTTGATGAATCCTAAGTATATTGAAGTGTTTGGTGAATTTACGCCACGCGGAGGGATTGCGATTCATCCGTTTGCTAACTTTGGACGGGCTGGCACGCCGTTTGAGCAAATGGCGCGTGAACGTTTGTTTCATCACGATATGCAATAATTTTCAGGCTGCCTGAAAACTTTTTTACTCTATGGTTGTTTACAATAACAATAGGACAAGGCGACCGTTAAGTGAGCTTTAATTGTAAACAACTACAAAACGCGGTTCGCAACCCTCCCGCGATAACAAAACTAAGGAATTTTATGTATCATTTTTCTAAAGTTAATCAACACAAAGCATTATTTTGGTTGGTTATTTTTCATATTTTTGTGATTGCGTCTAGCAATTATTTAGTACAATTTCCGTTTACCATCACGCTACCGAATGGTTTTCAAGTACATTCTACTTGGGGGGCATTATCGTTTCCGTTTATTTTTTTGGCGACTGATTTAACCGTGCGAATTTTCGGTAAGCAATTGGCAAGACGAATTATTTTTTTTGTGATGCTGCCTGCGTTGTTGATTTCGTATTTTTTATCGGTGTTGTTTCAAAATGGTAAGTGGACGAGTTGGGGTGAATTAGGGCAATTTAATTTGTTTGTGTTTCGGATTGCGTTGGCGAGTTTTGCGGCGTATGCATTTGGGCAAATTATGGATATTTTTGTATTCAATCAGTTGCGCCGTTTAAAAGCGTGGTGGATTGCGCCGACTGCTTCCACGTTTTTGGGTAACGCGATTGATACTGCATTGTTTTTTGCGATTGCATTTTATGGCAGTTCGGACGCGTTTATGGCTGCAAATTGGCAACAAATTGCATTGGTAGATTATGGATTTAAATTATTGATTTGTTGTGGATTATTTGTGCCAGCATATGGCATATTATTGAAATTATTGTTGTAGCTCCCCCTCTCATCTCGTAGTGCTATAATACCTAACCCCGAAAGCCTTATGTATCAAGGCTTTCGGGGATTTTTTTACTTAAAAAATATGCTTAAAACAATAAAAATTGCGCTGCATTAACCTTTTTTTTACGTGGATTTGGATTGTCAACCAGCATTTTTATACTCACAAATTGTTTTTCAGTTATCCTAAACAACGGATATTCCCCGCCGATGGCAAGTGTGCTTGTAAACAAATGTAGCGTTTTTGCAACATTTCTTGTTCCTGCATAATTATTCTCGTATAGTTGTTTAAAATTAAAAATGCCACTTCGTTATCCGCTTCCTTAGTACTAAATGTATACGTCGGTCGCCTTGTCCTATTTTTTATTTTAAACGACTATAATCTTTCAACCACGCACATGGTGTAATGAGCTGTTTTTATTCAACTGACACGCCATCAAAACGCACATTACCAAATGGGCTGATTTCAAATCCTTTCACATTCGGTGTGGTAAATACGGTTACCACAGAATGTGCCATTGTTGTCCATGGCAATTCTTGTTTGAAAATGACTTGGGCTTGACGATATTTTTCTTCGCGTTTGGCTTTGTCGGTGGTAACACGCGCATCATTGACTAATTGGTCAAACGCTTTATTACACCATTGGGCGTAATTGTTGCCTGACATGGCTTTGCAGCTTAATAACGTGCCTAACCAGTTATCTGGGTCGCCATTGTCGCCCGTCCAACCTGTTAAATAAACAGTACCTTCGCCATTTTTCAAGCGTTTCACATATTCACCCCATTCATAGCTGACAATTTTCGCTTTGATGCCCACTTTTGCCCAATCCGCTTGAATCATTTCAGACATCAATTTGGCGTTTGGATTATATGGACGTTGCACAGGCATCGCCCATAAATCAATTTCTGTGCCTTCTTTTACGCCTGCTTCTGCTAATAATTTTTTGGCTTGTTCTACGTTATATGGTGCATTTTTCAGGCTGTCGTTGTAGCTCCATTGACTAGGTGGCATTGGGTTGGTGGCTGGTGTGCCTGCGCTTTGATACACAGCTTTGACAATGGCTTCACGATTAATCGCCATGTCTAAAGCCTGACGCACACGCAAATCATCTAACGGTTTTTTGCTGACATTGTAGCCCACATAACCCAAATTAAAGCCCGGTTTTTCCATGACATTTAATTTACCTGCTTTTTTGGCAGCATCTACTTCAGCTGTTTTGGGGTACGCTGATACTTGGCATTCACCAGCTGCCACTTTTTGGGCGCGGACGGCTGAATCTTTGGTAATGGCAAAAATCAAATTATCAATATGAATGTCTTTCGCATTCCAATAATCGGGGTTGCGTGTGTAACGAATTTGGTTGTCTTTATTGTAGGATACAAATTTGAATGGGCCTGTACCGATGGGATTGGTGTTGTAATCTGCGGCTTTGCCTTCTTTTTCCAATTTGGCGGCGTATTCAGCAGAACCGATATACGCGAATGGCATCGCTAAATTTTGCAAGAATGGGGCATCAACATTTTTTAATGTGAATTTGACGGTGTGGTCATCTACTTTTTCCACGTTGGCGATGTTTTCAGGCAGCCCCATGTCTACGGAGTAGGGGAATTCGGCTGGGTAGGCTTTGTTGAATGAGAATGCGGGGTCAATTAAGCGTTTAAATGTGAATACTACGTCATCTGCATTAAATTCACGCGTGGGTTTAAAATAATCGGTGCTTTGGAATTTCACGCCTTGACGTAAATGGAAAGTGTAGCTTTTTCCATCTTCGGAGATATCCCATTTTTCTGCCAATGCGGGGTAGATTTCGGTGCCACCGCGTGTGAATTCGACCAAGCCATTGTAGATAGGGTATGCGCTGGCATCAAACGATGTGCCATCTGTCCATTGGGCTGGGTCAAAACCGCTTGGGCTGCCTTCGGAGCAATAAACCAAAGTTTTATTGCCACTTGATGCGTTGGCGGCTGGTGTGGTTGAATTTGCGCCATTTTTGTTGTCAGAAGAACCACCACACGCTGTTAACATTAAGCTGGTTGCCAATGCGGTTAAAGTAAATAATTTGGTGTATTTCATGATGTTTGTCCTTTGTGAAATAAAGCGGCTGTGGGAATAATATTACAAGTGAGCCAATGATTTTTCAGGCTGCCTGAAAAATATTCACAGAATATTAATGACACGAGAATAGAAATATAACGGTAATCATTTTGTGCGTAAAGCGTTAAATTAACGCCATTCTCAACTCTATCTAAATTAAGATATGGCAATTGAATAAAAAGGGGCATAACCCCACTCTTAAAGATACCCGTCAAGATAATCCGAAAGAGAGACAGTTATGCCCCAAGACGAATTTATCATTAAAACGTATCTAATGGTAGATGCTTTATACAATCAGCTCGTTCAAAAACCATTAAGACAAGGTGGCTTTGCACCCAAACTTTCAGATTGTGAACTGATTTGTATGGAAATTGTTGGCGAATTTCTCGGTATGGATACCGATAAAAAAATTTGGCAATATTTCAAACAACATTGGCAAAATTGGTTTCCCAATTTAGGCTCTTACCCTAATTTTGCCAAACAATGTGCCAATTTGTATTGGGTTAAACAACAAATGCATCAAAAAATCACTGCAAATTGGTGTGAGCAAACAGAGTATTATGCAGATGCCTTTCCTATTGCAGTCTGTAAATTTGCCCGAGCTAAACGCCATCAAAATTTTCGTGCATATGCGACGTTCGGTTATTGCGCTTCCAAAAAAGAGACCTATTATGGTTTTAAAGGTCATCTTTTGATTACTCGCTCAGGTATGATTAAAGCCTTTACTTTTACAGCTGCCAATGTTGATGAACGGCAGGTATTACCTGAACTTTTAGAAGGCAAAACAGGGTTTGTTGGTGCGGACAAAGGGTATTTAAGTTCTGAATTAAAAGATGAAATGAAACAAAGCCATATTAATTTACAAACACCTTATCGTAGCAATATGAAAGATGACAGAAGTCCTCAATTTCTCAAATGGCTAAAAAATAGTCGCCGTATGATTGAAACAGTTATTGGTCAATTAACAGAGAGATTTAACATGGAAATAGTTCGTACAAAAAATCTGTTTCACCAATCTAACCGTTTTATTCGGAAAATTTTATCGCATAATTTTTGCTGTTTACTGAATCAACAAATTCAACACCCAATTACTCAATTTGCTGGGTTAATTGGGTGTTGAGAATGGCGTTAAATTAGGGTATTTCAGGTAAAATACGCGCAATTTATTTTTAGGATAACAACATGACTGCCGTCAAATCTCCGTCGCCTATGATGCAACAATATCTTGCTATTAAAGCTGAACACGTTGATAAATTAGTGTTTTATCGCATGGGTGATTTTTATGAGTTATTTTTTGATGATGCGGTTGCAGCCGCCAAATTGCTGGACATCACATTAACGACTCGCGGACAATACAACGGTGAACCCATCAAAATGGCGGGTGTGCCGTATCATTCGGTAGAACAATATTTGGTTAAACTGGTCAAATTGGGTAAAAGTGTGGCGATTTGTGAACAGGTCGGCGAAGTGGGTGCGAATAAAGTCGTGGAACGCAAAGTGGTTCGCATTGTTACCGCAGGCACGTTGACCGATTCGGCATTGCTGGAAGACAAACAAACCAATCGCGTGGCGGCATTGTTTGTGGGCAAAAAGCAAAGCGCGTTGGCATGGGCGGCGTTGGAAAATGGTGAGTTTCGCGTTAAAATCATACAAATCAATCAATTATTGGACGAATTGGCACGATTGCAAGTATCTGAATTATTGGTAGACAGTGCTTTCAGGCTGCCTGAAAATATGCCAAAGATTGCGATTAACCGTTTGAATCATTGGCAATTTGCGCCAGATACTGCATTTAAATTATTAACTGATTATTTTGGTAGTCAAGATTTATTGGCATTTGGTTTGGATTTGGTGAGGCATTCGGCTGCGATTTCGGCGGCTGGTGCATTGCTTAACTATTTGAAAATTACACAAAATCAGCTTCCGCCACACATGGATGCGCTGACTTTGGAAAGCGAAACGCAATTCATCGCGTTGGACGCTGCTACACGCCGTAATTTGGAAATCACCGCGACTTTAAGCGGTCAATCTGCGCCAACTTTATTTTCTGTTTTAGATGAATGTGTTACGCATATGGGTAGCCGTTTGCTGGCGAATTGGCTGCATCACCCATTACGCAATCACGACCACATTCAAGCGCGTTTAGATGCGGTTAATTCTTTGTTAAATCATGATGTTGAATCTATTTCAGGCAGCTTAAAAAAAATTGCAGATATTGAACGCATTGCGGCGCGAATTGCTTTGGGTTCGGCACGACCGCGAGATTTGTCGGCTTTGCGTGATAGTTTATTGAATTTAATGGAAATTAGGCTGCCTGAAAGCAGCTTGTTGGATACACTCGCTGCGTGTTTTCCCGAAACACAAGCGGTGGCGGAATTATTGCAGGCTGCCTTATTACCTGAACCATCTGTGTGGTTGAAGGATGGCGATGTTATTAATCATCAATATAACAAAGATTTAGATGAATTACGCCACTTGCAAACGCATGGCGATGATTTTTTGCGTGATTTGGAAGCCCGTGAACGCGAGCGCACGCAATTGTCCACACTGAAAGTGGAATTTAATCGCGTACATGGTTTTTATATTGAATTGTCAAAAAATCAATCAGAACAAGCACCTAGTGATTATCAACGCCGCCAAACGCTGAAAAATGCAGAGCGTTTTATTACGCCCGAATTGAAAGCGTTTGAAGATAAATTTTTGGCAGCACAGGAAAAAGCATTGGCATTGGAAAAAATCTTGTTTGAACAATTATTGGGCAGCCTGAAAGATGCGTTGCCACGTATTCAACAAACCGCCAAAGCTGCCGCCACGTTAGATGTATTGTGTAGTTTCGCACACACTGCGCAGACGAAAAATTACGCCATGCCTACGTTTAGTCATGACGGTGAAATTGACATTGAAAATGGACGACACCCTGTTGTAGAACAACAGGTTACGCGATTTACACCCAACAACACACATTTGAATGCCACGCAAAAATTGTGTCTTTTGACGGGTCCGAATATGGGCGGTAAATCCACTTATATGCGGCAAATTGCGTTGATTGTGTTGTTGGCGCATACGGGTAGTTTTGTACCTGCCAAGAGCGCGAAAATCGGCAAAATTGACCAAATTTTCACGCGGATTGGTGCGTCTGATGATTTGGCGAGTAACCGTTCTACATTTATGGTGGAAATGTCAGAAACGGCGTATATTTTGCATCACGCTACAGCACAATCGCTTGTTTTAATGGACGAAGTAGGGCGTGGTACATCCACATTTGATGGCTTGGCATTGGCGCATGCGATTGCAGAGCATTTATTGATGAAAAATCAATCACTTTGCTTATTTGCTACGCATTATTTTGAGTTGACCAAATTACCTGAACATTATCCAACCGCATTTAATCAGCATTTGTCGGCATTGGAACAAGGGCAAGATATTGTTTTTCTTCATGATGTGCAAGACGGTGCAGCAGAGAAAAGTTACGGAATCGCAGTGGCGAAATTGGCAGGTTTGCCACAACGTGCTTTGAAAACCGCACAAAAACAATTGAAATTATTGGAAAATCAGAATACAGATAGGCAATTGGATTTATTTGCTGCCCCGATTAACGATGAATCCGATGACGATGCGTTTTCAGGCAGCCTAGTTTTAGAAAAACTCAATCAAATCAATCCCGATGATTTGACAGCACGACAAGCATTGGATTTGATTTATGAGCTAAAATCAATTGGTCAATCATAAAGTTCTGTTTTCAGGCAGCCTGAAAAAGCTGGTTTTCAGTGAATCAAATTCCTTAATCAAATCCGTCAGGCAGCCTGAAAACGTGTACAATCAATATTCCACTGAATTTTTTTAGCAATTTAAAATAATTTAAATTATATTAATAAAATCAAATGGTTTATTTAAGGAATTGCTCATGAACATCCCCACACCACTTGCTCCATATGATACGCAATATACAGCACCATTGCGCGAACAATTGTTTCAAATCACTGATTATTTATCTGCTGAAGAACGCGAATTTTTAGAAAAAGCTTGCGCTTATGCTTTTATTGCACACGATGGCACCACCCGAAAAAGCGGTGAACCGTATATCACTCACCCCATTTCCGTAACCATTGAATTGGCAAAATGGGGTATGGATTTGGAAACCCTTTGCGCAGGTTTGATGCACGATGTTTTGGAAGACACCGACATCACCAAAGCCGAAATGGCAACCGTATTTGGTAATACCATTGCGACAATGGTAGACGGTTTATCCAAATTGGAAAAATTGCAATTCAATAACAAAGACGAATTATTTGCCGAAAGTTTCCGTAAATTGATTCTGGCAATGACCAAAGATGTTCGCGTGATTGTCGTCAAATTATCCGATCGTTTGCATAACATGAAAACTTTGAGTGGCGTGCCAAAATTAGCCAAACGCATTTCCACATCGCGTGAAACGTTGGAAGTGTACGCGCCCATTGCTTTACGTTTGGGCATGAATAAGGTTTATCGTGAAATGCAGCAAATTGCATTTGAAAATATTTATCCTTGGCGTTATGCTGTGATTCAACGCGCTGTAGATGAATTTTGTTATGAAAATCAACAGGTCATAGACAATGCACTGAAAAAGCTTCAGGCAGCCTTAGATGCACAAAATCTCAATGCACGATTGGAATTAACCCCTATTCGTTATTACAGCATTTACAAAAAAATGAAAAAACGCAAAGTCAAATTGCAAGATGTGCATGATATTTTTCATTTGCGCGTGATTTTGCCATCGGAATTGGATTGTTATGTGGCGTTGGGTGTGGTGCATCGGGTTTACGCGCCACAAATGGGTCGCATCAAAGATTTAATCGCCGTTCCTAATGCCAATAATTACCAAAGTCTACATACCGTTTTAAAAGTACCTTATGGTAAGAAAAACATTGAGTTAGCTCTGCAAATTCGCAGCGAACAAATGAACACCATTGCTGATTATGGCATTACCGCTATTTCACCGAACAGCGAATATTCGTTGCGCACCAATCGTTGGTTACAAACGGTTTCCGATTTAAATGAAAGCAGTACCGATGCATTTGAATTTTTGGAAAATATGAAAACCGACTTGTTCCCAGCTGATGTGTATGTATTTACACCAAAAGGAGAAATCATCAATTTACCGCGTGGCGCAACCGTGATTGATTTCGCTTACAATGTTCACACCAAAATTGGTAACCATTGTATGGGCGGTAAAGTCAATGGCAAATCTATGTCATTGCGTACGCCATTACGCAGCGGCGACACGGTAGAAATCATCACATCACCATACGCACAACCCAATCAGACTTGGTTGAATTTTGTTGTAACCGCACGCGCACGCGCTGCCATTCGTCAATACATCAAAACCATTAACGAAGAAGATGCTAAAAAACAAGGTGGTAAATTATTGGCGCACACCATGCAAAGTTTGTTAGACCCGAGTGTGGCATCTTCCAATCAAGTCATGCAATTGTATTTGGAAGATTTGAAACAGCGTGGCATGAATATTGAAGAAGTACAGTATAAAATTGGTACAGGGCAAATTTTGCCCATCACCGTGGTGCATAAAATCGCAGAATTGGCAAAAAAACATTTTGGCGAACAAGCTAAATTGGGCGCGGTGCTGGTGAATCAACACGATAGTATTCGGATTAATTTGGCAAAATGTTGTCGTCCGATTAATGGTGATGCAGTCAGTGGTGTGATTGTGAGTGGTGAAGGTTTGGTGGTGCATCGGGATAATTGTCCGAAATTACTTAAAACCACGCCATTCTCAACTCTATCTAAATTAAGATATGGCAATTGAATAAAAAGGGGCATAACCCCACTCTTAAAGATACCCGTCAAGATAATCCGAAAGAGAGACAGTTATGCCCCAAGACGAATTTATCATTAAAACGTATCTAATGGTAGATGCTTTATACAATCAGCTCGTTCAAAAACCATTAAGACAAGGTGGCTTTGCACCCAAACTTTCAGATTGTGAACTGATTTGTATGGAAATTGTTGGCGAATTTCTCGGTATGGATACCGATAAAAAAATTTGGCAATATTTCAAACAACATTGGCAAAATTGGTTTCCCAATTTAGGCTCTTACCCTAATTTTGCCAAACAATGTGCCAATTTGTATTGGGTTAAACAACAAATGCATCAAAAAATCACTGCAAATTGGTGTGAGCAAACAGAGTATTATGCAGATGCCTTTCCTATTGCAGTCTGTAAATTTGCCCGAGCTAAACGCCATCAAAATTTTCGTGCATATGCGACGTTCGGTTATTGCGCTTCCAAAAAAGAGACCTATTATGGTTTTAAAGGTCATCTTTTGATTACTCGCTCAGGTATGATTAAAGCCTTTACTTTTACAGCTGCCAATGTTGATGAACGGCAGGTATTACCTGAACTTTTAGAAGGCAAAACAGGGTTTGTTGGTGCGGACAAAGGGTATTTAAGTTCTGAATTAAAAGATGAAATGAAACAAAGCCATATTAATTTACAAACACCTTATCGTAGCAATATGAAAGATGACAGAAGTCCTCAATTTCTCAAATGGCTAAAAAATAGTCGCCGTATGATTGAAACAGTTATTGGTCAATTAACAGAGAGATTTAACATGGAAATAGTTCGTACAAAAAATCTGTTTCACCAATCTAACCGTTTTATTCGGAAAATTTTATCGCATAATTTTTGCTGTTTACTGAATCAACAAATTCAACACCCAATTACTCAATTTGCTGGGTTAATTGGGTGTTGAGAATGGCGTTAAAACCAATCCAGAACAACAAATTGAAGTGGATTGGGGCAGTGTTTCAGGCAGCTTGAATGGTTATTATGAAGCATCGGTACGCGTGTTGGCACAAGACGGGCATGGTTTATTGGCGGCGTTATCGTCTGCGATTGCAGAAGTTGATGGCAATATTGCGGCAGTGGAAACCATCTCCAAAGCCGAAAATGAACATGGTTTTATTGAATTTTTGTTTGCGTTAGATGTGAAAGATTTGGCGCATTTGAAATTAATTATTCAGCATTTGCAACGTGTGGCGAATATCCGTGAAGTGGTGCGGGTGTGATGTGAATGATTTTCAGGCAGCCTGAAAAGATTATTTTGTGGATGATTTGATTGGACGTGTTGTCGTTTATTTGGAATTTGGTATGCAAAAACAAGCAAGTTTATTGGGTGGTGCGATGATTATCGCAGGTACGATTATTGGCGCAGGTATGTTGGCGAACCCTACTGCCACATCTGGGGTTTGGTTTTTGGGGTCGCTGGTGGTGCTGGTGTATACGTGGTTTTCTATGCTGACATCTGGTTTGATGATTTTGGAAGTGAACACCCATTATTCGCATGGTGCTAATTTTGACACAATGGTTAAAGATTTACTTGGGCGAGGCTGGAATGTGGTCAATGGTGTGGCGGTGGCGTTTGTGCTGTATTTGCTGACTTATGCCTATATTTTTGTCGGAGGTGATTTGACTGCACAAGCCTTAGGTGGTCAAAATTTATGGGTGGGGCAAAGTGTTTTTTTTGTGGTTTTTGCAGGCTGCGTGTGGTGGTCGGCACGTGCAGTGGATAGGTTCTCCACGGTTTTAATTGGCGGTATGGTGATTTCATTTTTGTGGGCGACGGGTGGTTTGTTGGGTTCGGCGAAGGTGCCTGTGTTGTTGGATTCGGCTGCGGCGGCGGACTCATCTTATTGGATTTATGTGGGGACGGCATTGCCTGTGTGTTTGGCATCGTTCGGTTTTCACGGGAATGTCTCCAGTCTATTGAAATATTTTCAAGGTAATGCGACTAAAGTAGCGCGTTCGTTGTGGGGGGGGACATTGATTGCGCTGATGATTTATGTGTTGTGGCAATGGGCAATTCAAGGAAATTTACCGCGTGATGCCTTTGCACCTGTGATTGAGAAAAATGGTGATGTGGCTATTTTAATTCAAGAATTATCCAAATTCATTCCGACAGGTAGCATGGCAATGGTATTGCAATTTTTCTCATATATGGCGATTGCAAGTTCATTTTTGGGGGTAACGCTGGGGTTGTTTGATTATTTGGCGGATTTATTTGGTTTTGACGACAGCCGCAAAGGTCGTAGCCAAACCGCCGCGGTCACTTTTCTGCCACCATTATTGTGTTGTTTATTGTTTCCATTGGGTTTTGTCAAGGTGATTGGTTACGTGGGTTTGGCGGCAGCGATTTGGACGGCGATTGTGCCAGCGTTGTTGTTACGTGCCAGTCGGCGCAAATTTGGCATGGGAAAAAGTTATCGTGTGTACGGTGGCACGGCGATGATTGTGTGGGTGTTTGCATTTGGGGTTGTTAATATTGGGGCGCAATTACTCAGTGAATTGGGGAAATTGCCTGTATTTAAAGGTTAAATAAATTTTTCAGGCAGCTTTTTTACATAGCCAACAAGAAATTTATCACCAAATTATTGTTAAAAAATAAATTAAGAAACAAATAATTATGTCTTATTCTTTGAAACAATTAAAATTGGAAACCGCATTCACCCAAATTCAAAAAGGCAATTATCAAGCAGCGTTTCCAACCATTCGCCAATTTGCTGAAAACGGCGATGCGGATTGTCAGTATCAACTTGGTTTTATGTACCAAACAGGTGCAGGCGTAAAGCAAGATAATGATTTAGCAGCAAAATGGTATACCAAAGCCGCCGAACAAGGTGATGTGGATTGTCAAGTGATTTTGGCAGAATGGTATGATGATAATGAACAATACGACTTGGCTGCTAAATGGTATGCGGTTGCCGCCGAACAAGGTGATGTGGACGCACAAAATAACTTGGCGCGGTTGTATGCGGAAGGCTTGGGATTTGAGCAAGATTATGATAAAGCAGAACAATATTGGCAAATGGCAGCTGTGCAAGGCGATGATGAAGCTTTGTATAATTTGGGTGTGATTCACGATGACGCGTTGGGGCGCGATCCAAATTATGAAAAAGCTGCTGATTTTTATCTTCAGGCAGCTCATTTAGGGAACGCCGATGCGATGGTAAATTTGGGGATGTTGTATCAGGAAGGTTTTGGGGTACCTGAAGATGCAGCACAGGCAAATGAATGGTTTCTTCAAGCCGCAGAATTGGGCAATGAAACTGCACAATTGAATTTAGGCATCAATTATGCGGAGGGTTTGGGAGTGATGCAAGATTTTGATTTAGCAGAAAAATGGTGGACAATTGCCGCCAAGCAAGGCAATAAAGATGCAGAAGCTGCCTTAAAAGAGTTGGCAATCATTCGTGCAGAGATGAATAAGTTTTAAGAACCTGTATTCACAGCCAAGAGCGATGTATTTTGCACCATTTGGTACGCCTGTTGCGTTGAATTTTATGCCAATTAACGCTATTGGCATAAAATTTGCCTTGCATTTGCATCAAATTGGGCAGAAATCCATTTCGCATTGACTATAAATACAGGTTCTGAGTTTTCAGTCTTTTATAACCAAATCATCTTAATTATTAATTCAAATAATCTTTTGAAAATTTAGTATATTTTGCTAATCTGCTACGCTTTATTACGCACAAAATAAGCAGGTTTTTCATGACACACACAAACACTTCATACTTGAAATTATGGCTGTTTGTATTGGCGGTGGCATTTATTCTGATGGTAACAATTGGTATGCGAATGACTTTGGGTTTATTCGTGCAACCGCTTGTAAACACAACTACTTTATCTATTGCGCAAGTTAGCTTAGCGGTTGCGATTACTCAATTGATGTGGGGCGTATCACAGCCGTTATCGGGAGCGTTGTCTGATCGTTTTGGTACGTGGACGGTATTGTGGGTAGGCACAACTATGTTAGTAATCGGTTGGTTATTGACATCATTTTTCCCAACTCAATGGGGTTTATTATTGGGCATGGGCGTATTGGTTGCATTGGGCATGGGAGCGGGCAGTTGGTCTATTTTGATGAGTTTGATTGCCAACAGGCTGCCTGAAAGAATGCGTGGTACGGCTTCTGGTGTGGCGAATGCGGGTGGTTCGTTTGGGCAATTTGTGTTTGCGCCGATGTTGCAAGGTTTGATTTCGTTGCCGGCTGTGGGGTGGAAAGGTGCGATGTGGGTGTTGGCGGCGTGGGCGATATTGATATTGCCCACAGCACGATGGCTGACACGAGGCATGACTGCACCACAAATTGTTCCATCAGTTGCACATACGTCCCATGATTCTATTAAAAAAGCAATTAAACAAGCAGTTAAAAACCGTAATTATATTTTGCTGCATTTAGGTTTTGCAACTTGTGGTTTTCATGTGGCATTTTTGGCTACGCATTTACCGACTGAAATTGCGTTATGTGGTTTGCCTGTATCTGTGGCATCGACATCTTTGGCGATTGTGGGGATTGCGAATTTGGTGGGTAGTTTAATCGTTGGCTGGTGCGTGGGGCGATGGCGTAACAAATCCATTTTGGCGACTTTATACGCGATTCGTGTTGGGTTAATTGCGGTGTATATTTTCATGCCGCGAACCGATATGAATTTTTACATTTTTGCTGCAGGTTTGGGACTAACGTGGTTGGCGACCGTACCGCCAACTGCTGCATTGACTGGCAAATTATTTGGTACGCGTTATTTGGCAACTTTATTTGGTTTGACGTTGTTATCGCATCAAATTGGTGGATTTTTGGGTGCGTATTTGGGAGGGAAGTCAATTGTGGTGTTTGGCGATTATGGTTGGATGTGGTATGCAGATTTGGGGTTAGCTGGATTGGCGGCGATTTTAAATTGGGCAATTCGTGAACCGAAAATTTAAAAATAAACTAAGAACCTGTATTCGCAGCCAAGCACAATGTCTTTTTGCACTATCTGGCACGCCTGTTGCGTTGAATTTTATGCCAATAGTAACGCTATTGGTATAAAATTTACCTTGCATTCGCACCAACTTGGACAAAAATCCATTTCGCATTGACGATAAATACAGGTTCTAAATTTATTTTATAGCCGTTTAAAATTAAAAATACTATTGCGTTGTCTGCTCCTTTGTGTACTGGATATGTACTATAGATGTATACAGTGGTCGCGGTAGCCTTGTCCTATTTTTATTTTAAACGACTATTCTATAAATTCACCCTTATGTTGAAATTTAAATTAATTCAAACATTATCAAAAATATTATATATAATATATAATAAATTATTTATATTTAACAGGTTTTAATAAACTAGCCTGACCACGCGCAGGATCAGTTTCATAGGCTGCCATGGCATCAGCAACCGTCATACCCAAAGCTTTTGCCACGCCTTCGCCATATGCTGGGTCGCAAGCGTAACAATTGCGAATATGACGATATTTAATGAAATCCAACGCATCACCCATTGCAGCGGCGGTGTTGTTGAATAAAGATTGCTTTTCTTTATCCGTCATCAAGTTAAATAAAGCGCGTGGCTGGCTGAAATAATCGTTGTCGTCTTCGCGATAGTCCCAATACGTGGCATCGCCGTTGATTTTCAAAGGTGGTTCAGCAAATTGCGCTTGCTCTTGCCATTGACCAAAACTGTTAGGTTCATAATGAATCGCGCTGCCATAATTACCATCGGCGCGACCTTGTCCGTCACGCATATTGCTATGAACAGGGCAACGTGGCGCATTCACAGGAATTTGATGATGATTAACGCCCAAACGGTAACGTTGTGCGTCTGCGTAATTAAACAAACGTGCTTGCAACATACGGTCTGGCGACACGCTAATGCCTGGAACCAAGTTGCTTGGTGCAAACGCGGATTGTTCCACATCAGCAAAAAAATTGGCAGGATTACGGTTTAATTCCATTACCCCAACTTCAATTAATGGGTAATCTTTTTTAGACCAAACTTTAGTCAAATCAAATGGATGGAAATCCACTTTCTCGGCATCGGCTTCAGGCATCACTTGAATAAATAACGTCCACTTTGGGAAATCGCCTTTTTCAATAGATTCATACAAATCACGTTGATGAGATTCGCGGTCATTGGCGATGATGGCGGCAGCTTCTTCATTGGTTAAATTTTTGATGCCTTGTTGAGTACGGAAATGGAATTTTACCCAAAAACGCTCATTTTGCGCGTTAATCAAGCTGTAAGTATGCGAACCAAAACCGTGCATATGGCGATAGCTGGCAGGAATACCGCGCTCACTCATCACAATCGTTACTTGATGAAAGGCTTCAGGCAGCAATGTCCAAAAATCCCAGTTATTGGTTGCACTGCGCATATTGGTGCGTGGGTCACGTTTTACCGCTTTATTCAAATCGGGGAATTTGCGTGGATCACGCAAGAAAAAGACGGGCGTGTTGTTACCGACTAAATCCCAGTTGCCTTGTTCCGTATAAAATTTTACTGCAAAACCACGAATATCACGTTCTGCATCAGCCGCGCCACGTTCGCCCGCAACAGTGGTAAAACGCGCAAACAATTCAGTTTCTTTGCCAATTTCGCTGAAAATAGCGGCTTTGGTGTAAGGGGTAATATCGTGTGTAACGGTAAATTTACCGAATGCGCCCGAACCTTTGGCATGCATACGACGTTCGGGAATCACTTCGCGTACAAAATTAGCCAGTTTCTCATTCAACCACAAATCTTGCGCTAAAAGTGGACCACGTGCGCCTGCGGTTAAGCTGTTTTGGTTATCCACAACGGGGGCGCCGTTATTCATGGTTAAGTGGGTTACAGGGCATTTATTATTGCTCATGGTTACTTTCCTTATTATCTTGTTGATTCATTTTTTGATTTTCTAAAATTTGTTCGTAGGCATATTCATAGCCTGTTTCTTCACACAATGGACAATTGAAATCTGTCATGATTTTCCCTCATAATTTTTAACTATTGATTTTTAATTTTTGATTGCATTTAGCAATAACGAGACTATACTTTAAATTTTAACTATTGAAAATGAATTTTTGATTTATTTTTTCTATAATAATTTTTCTATCTGATTTTAAAGAAAAAAATTATTTTATAAATTTGTTTTCAGGTCGCTCAAACAAGCCAATAAACATCCTTGCCCCATTGTTCTCAACTTTCGTCAAATGTTCAGGCAGCCTGAAAACACCAACAAATCTTGTTGTAATCAAACGACTGATTGCAAATTCCGTTAGCCAATTATGCTAAATTCCGTTAATATCATTCTCCATTTTTTAATGCTATTTAACATTTAGGAAATGTCATGTTTCAGCTGACTCAACCTCAACAAAATCCTTTGCGCCGTGCCATTGCGGCTGCTTGTCGCCGTGATGAAGCGCAAGCGGTTGCTGAAATGTTTGAACGCGGTCATTTGGCTGAAGACGAGCGCGAGCAAGCGCATTCGGGTGCATGGAAATTATCTGAAAAAATCCGCGCTAAATGGGAAAAAATGTCAGGTGCAGCAGCGTTATTGCATCAATTTGATGGCGCAGCACCCACCGCACGTCCCTTTTTGGCAGCTGTGCAAACTTTGCCAACCATGACCGATGAAGCCACCATTTTGGCTTTTTTACAAGATAAATTATCGTCAGGCGACTGGTCAGAATATTGGAAACATGGTCAATCGCGTTTGGAAAATATGGCATTATTTCGCAAAAATGTGCAAATTGATGCCAATCTTGATGTGCAAGAACAAGCCGATGTGTTGCGTCAAGCACATAAAAAAACCGAACAATTAATTGACTTGCTGGCTGAAAATTTTATTTTTGCCGAACAATTAGACGATACCACCATCAAAGCTGCACGAAAATGGGAAAAAGCTGGCTACAGCGTCAATTATCAACTTGTCTATCAAGCCGCCCACACGCAAGAAGAAGCCGAATGGCATTTTCAACAATATGTCAATGCAATCTATACCGTTGGACGTGCAAGTAAACAGGTTGAGTGGACATCGTCTCATGGTTTGACAGTGAAATTATCGGCATTGTTTCCGCGTTTTGAATACGCGCAACGTGAACGCGTGATATTAGAATTGCTGCCTAAACTGAAAAAATTATTTTTGCTGGGCTTGGAATACCACGTACCATTGTGTATTGATGCAGAAAATTCAGAACATCTTGAATTATCATTAGATATTTTAGACGCATTGGTTAACGAACCGCGTTTGGTGGATTATCAGGGAATTGGTTTTACGGTTCAAGCCCAACACAAATCCACGCCTTTGGTGTTGGATTATTTGAGTTCGTTGGCACATGGCTTACGTAAACGCTTGATGATTCGGCTCGTGGAGGGTTTAGATTGGGACGGCGAAATTGAACGCGCCCAAGTACTTGGTTTAAATGGTTATCCTATTTATACGCGTGTGGAACATATGCGAATCGCATATTTGGCATGTGCGCGTCAATTATTCAATTTGGCTGGCGCAGTGTATCCACAATTTGCCACGCAAGACGCGTACTTGGTCGCCGCCATTCACGCAATGGGCAAAACCAAATCATTTGAGTTTCAGACTGCTTTTGGTGAAGACGATGGTTTGTATGAACAAGTGGTAGGACGCAAAAAATGGGGGCGGGCGTGTCGTATTAACGTGCCAATTGGCAAACGAACCATGTGGTTACCGCATATTGTGGCACGGTTGCGCGATTATGGAACAGCTGGACGATTTGTGCATGATTTGGCAAATGATAAAATTCCATTAACAGAATTAATACGTTGTCCGCTTGATTTCGCCATAGAAACACAAGGTGCGCCGAATCCTGAAGTGGATTTACCACGTTATTTATTTTTGCAACATGGCTGGCTGAATTCAATTGGTTTGGATTTGAATGACCCATTGGTGTTGGCACGTTTGCAAGAACGCATGAATATTGCACAAGAACACGGTTTTCAGGCAGCCTCTCTTTTGGCAATGAATACACCGAGTGAAGAATCACATTTTGTGCAAAACCCTGCTGATTATAGCGATGTGGTCGGTGCGGTGGCGTTTACCAATCGCCGATTTGTGCATAATACCGTCAGTGCCGCCAAAGCAGTGGAAACACGCTGGCAATCGGTGCTGCCTGAAAAACGCGCCGAACGTTTGTATGCTTATGCTGATGCATTGGAATTGGCATTACCTGAATTTGTGGCGTTGATTGTGCGTGAAACAGGGAAAACGTTGCCTGCGGCGGTATCGGAAGTGCGTCAAACAGTGGATTTTTGTCGTTATTATGCGCGACAATCGGAAACGGTTTGCGTGGCACGAGACCCTTTAGGAACGGTGGTGATATTGGGTTCGTGGGATTCGCCGTTAGCTGGTGTGGTGGGGCAAGCCGTAGCGGCTTTGGCGGTAGGCAATATTGTGATTGTCAAACCTGCTGAACAAGCATCTTTGACAGCGTATCAGGCATTTAAATTGCTACATAAAACAGGGATTCCGTGCCCAGCCGCGCAATTATTATTGGGTGCGGGCGATGTCGGACATGAATTGGTGTGCGACAAACGCATCAACGCCGTTTTATTCACAGGCAAAACCGAAACCGCCAAATTAATCAATCATACTTTGGCACAACGATTGGATTTACCCCTACTCAACACCAGCACAGGCGGACTAAATGCGCTGATTGCTGATAACAGTGTGCTGCCTGAAAAATTGTGCGCAGATATTATTCAGGCTGCCTTTTTGAATCAAGGCCCGATGGGCAATGGTTTGCGGATTGTGTGTGTGCCACATGAAATCGCTGAAACGGTGATTCATCGTTTGCAAAGTTTGATGGACGAGCTGGTTGTGGGCAATCCAATGAACATTGCCACTGATGTTGGTGCAATTATTGATGACACAACTTATGAACAAGCTTGTATTTATATTCAAAAAATTGCGACTGTGGCACAGTTTTGCCATCAATCCAAGCTGCCTGAAAACCACAATGGCTTATTGATTCCGCCCACATTGATTGAACTAAACAGTTTGGAACACATTCAACCCGATGCACCGATTTTGCATTTATACCGCTACCGTAGCGAAGATTTAGGGCGCATGATTGACCAAATTAATGGCAAAGGTTATGCCTTAAGTTTTGCGATTCACAGTCAAATCCGCGACGTGGCAGATTATGCCGCCAACCGCATGGAAACAGGCAGCGTGTTCATTAACAGCAGCATTCACGCGCCAGTAGCAGGCAGCCGCAGTTTTGGCGGACACGGATTTTCAGGTACGGGCGCACAAATTGGCGGACATTTTTACGCACAAAGTTTATGTGAAGGCAATTGGCGCATTCCACATTTGAATGTGGACGCAATCGCCAATGAAAAATCGGTACAAACCATAGAAAATCTCATCGCACAATGTCATTTTGAACACGATGCGCGGGTACGATTGGCAGGGCAAGCGGCGCAAGTTCGGCTACACACTTTACGACTGGCACAAGCAAATTTACCAGCGTGTCGCGGTTATCTGCACAAATTAACTTGGCGAAGCCCACGTCATGTGTGGATTTATGGGGGTTCATTGGAAACGGCGTTAGCGGCTTTATTGGCGATGGCAGCAGCTGGTATTTACGCGGTGGTGCATCGTGACCATTTACTGGCGGGCTTTCAGGAACAATTGAGCAATGTGATGCGCGTATCGGACAATCCACAGCAACAACCATTTGTGAGTCATATGGTGGCATTAGATTTACCGATGCCCGACATCAAAACGGCATTAGCAGCGCGAAACGGTTCAATTGTCCGCATCATTGATGCGCGACGTGGTTTGGACGTGGTTCGTTTGTTTGACGAAGTGGGTTGGTACGAACAAATTATTTGATGTTATTTCAATTAGTTTAATTTTCATTATCTTTATAATAGATAGGAAGTGGTTTCATGTCGCACGTTTTTGTTATTCAAAATCCCAATCTTGCCAATATCCATATTCCTGAAACACAACAATTTTTCAGGCTGCCTGAAAAATTATCAGGTAAATTTATTCGCGTACCTGTGGCGGCGGATTTCAGGCTGCCTGAACATTTGGCGTTAGAACTCAACCAAGCACAATGCGATTTTGCGTTGTTGCCAGACATTGCATTTGACCAAATCAAACTCATCGTGAGCGACATGGACAGTACACTGATTACCATTGAATGTATTGATGAAATCGCCGCGCAAGCTGGACTAAAAGACCAAGTGTCCGCCATTACCGAACGTGCGATGCGTGGCGAGTTGGATTTTGAACAATCTTTGCGCAGTCGTGTGGCGTTACTGGCGGGGCTACCTGAAAGCGTATTGCAAAAAGTATACGACACTGCATTACAACTCACTGATGGCGCAGAATTTTTATTGCAACAATGCCATAAACATGGTGTAACTTTTGTGCTGGTGTCGGGGGGATTCACATTCTTCACGGATAAATTGAAAACACGTTTGGGTTTTGAACACGCATTTGCCAATGTATTTGAAGTAGAAAAGGGTGTTCTGACGGGACGTGTATTGGGGCGTGTGATTGATGCACAAGCTAAAGCCGATATTTTAAATGAATTTAAACAAAAACTAGGTGGCTACACGGTAGCGATTGGCGATGGTGCAAACGATATTCCGATGATTCAAGCTGCCGATTTTGGTATGGCTTTTCATGCCAAACCCAAAACACAGGCAGCCGCTAAATTAACAATTAATTATAATGGATTAGATGCGCTATGCAATTGGTTTCAAGTTTGAGCCCATTATTTTAACGACCAAATATTCACAAAATAGCGATATAAATCATCGGCACGTTTGGTAATGGCATCTTCATTCCAATCCGCAAAACTCAAATACGGTGTCAACGTTTCCAAGCCTGTGGCGTACTGAATCAAGCCGCTGCTGCGTTTGTTTCCTGTTTTTTTGTTGGTCCAATCGGCATTACTGATGCTGTTATTAAGTGATTGAGGAATGATGGTTAAATTGCCCAATGTGGGGATTTTTTTGTCGCGTTGTTCGGCGGTGTAATGACTTAATACCCAATTTTTTTGCCATTTTTTAGGCATCAAATGCTCCAAACTGTACTTTTGAAAACTCAATAATTGCGTAGCTTGATAATTTTCATGGCGAATTTTGCTTTCTAATAAATACAAAATACCTTTGGCTTGCAAATTAGTCAGTGCGTGATGATGAATGGCGTGTTTCACATCTTCATCACTTGGAATGGCGTTCACGCTGTCATCTTGCGCTTGCAGATACGCGATAAATTGCGACCGAGACAAAATTTTATTGACAATCATTCGGAAAAACAAAGCATTATAATGACTGGTTGAAGAGCGCGTTATCATACGCCGCATCATGTAGGCTTCAATTGCACCAAACAACTCATTGCGCTGCTGCATATCGGTAACGTGTTTCAAAATATACATCACATAAGGAATTAAAGTTGATGATTTTAAACCAAAAATAATGGTATTCAATCGCCTAATATCATTTTCTTGAGGAATGACTTGGGCATTGGTGAAATCAAAATTTTGTCGGAACAAACTGGCATATTCATGAATTTCTTCAAAAATAATGGTTTTATCCAATTTGTAGATTTCAATCAATTTTTTATATGAATTGAACACACTCCCCATGCGGCTGAATGCCGTTTTATCTGCAGATGATATTTTTAAATCAGGGTCTTGGATTTTGATTTGCAAATAGGAATAGAAAAAAATGTCAATAATGGCGCGACTGGCATTGATGACGGTAAATTCATAATCCCAAAATCGGGTTTGGCTTTCGCCTTCAAACACCGATTGCCAATATTTTTGAAATTTGCCTACATCTTCTTTGCGATCAAAAAAGAAATTTTTCAGCAATTCAGCAGTAGTCAAACGCACACTCAATGAATTGATGGTGTCAAAAATTTGTTGTTCATCATCACTATCACCCAAATCTATGCCCACAAACATGATGTTATTTTTGATGGCTTGTTCATCAATTTTATCTAACTCAATGTTTTTACGAAAATACTCGTATACTGCAAAAATATTATTGGCACTGGCATCTAATTCCTGTTCTTCGGTAAAGCTCAGCACTTTTTCAAAGGCTCGTATGTCATTGTAATTGTGTTGCAACGCTAAACTTTTGGTTGCATTATCCAAACGAAACAAACGGTCAAAACTTTCATTACGATTTAATTTTAAATACAATACCTTAAAGAAAATATTAAGTGTGGTAAAGCGTTGTTGTCCATCAATTAGCGTACGAATGTCGCCATCGCCGTTGCCACTACCGTTGTTTTGCATTTGTTTGAGAATGACCGAACCAAGAAAATAAGTGCGTTTTTCTTCGCTGACCATTTCCATATCGGCGAGAAATCGCTCCCATTGCTCTTCTTTCCAAACGTAGGAACGTTGAAAAAAAGGTATGAAAATCGTTCGGTTACCATTAAATAAATCGTTAATGAGACGTTTACCTGCGTCCATAATATTCCTTAATATTTTATCAATAAGTTTTCAGGCTGCCTGAAAAAATAAATTTAATTAGAAGATTGATTTTTTTGTGCTAACTTTTTGGCTTCACGAGTTGCTTTCAATTCGGCTTCACGGCGGCGAGCGACTTTAAGCCATTCTTCCCATTGGCGTGGCGTTTCCAGCGTGATGCGTCCGATTGCACCTTCACGGAAATCGGTCAGCACATTTTCTGCGGCTTTTTGGTAATTCACGCGTCCGCCGCCAAGCAATGCGCCACGTTTTTTGGCAATCCACTCCAACCACGCCACATCGTCCCAATGACTCGACGGGTCTTTGTCTGCTGCATAACGCATTTGCAGCAACAATAAATAATGGCGACGCAAATAATCCAACAACACCAACGCCACTTCTTCTTCATCCAACGCATTGCGTCCGACTGCACCTGATGCGGCAAGATTGTAACCTGATTCCTCTACAATAATTTTCGGCCACAACATACCAGGGGTATCGTATAACCAAAAATCGTCTGCCAAAAATAAGCGTTGTTCGGCTTTGGTGATACCAGGTTCGTTGCCTGTTTTGGCGGATTTTTTGCCAATCATACCATTGATTAATGTGGATTTACCGACATTGGGGATACCACAAATCAACACACGCAAGGGTTTATCAATGCCTTTTCGGTTGGGAACAAGTGCGCGACAAGCTGCGGTAATTTTGGCGGTGGCGGATTTTTCGGAGCTGTCCAATGCAATGGCGTTGGTTTGTTCTTGGCTGTTGTAGTGCGCTAACCAAATGGCGGTACGTTCTGAATCAGCAAGGTCTTGCTTATTAAGAATTTTTAATTTTGGTTTACCTCTAGAAAGCTGCGCGAGCAACGGGTTTTCGCTGGACGCTGGCAAACGCGCATCAAGCATTTCAATCACCATATCCACGCTTTTGACTCGTTCGGCAATGGCTTTTTTTGCTTTGTTCATGTGTCCGGGAAACCATTGAATGGCCATAATATTCTTTCTATTGAATCAATTAATAAATAAAGGAAAATAAGTTTTCAGGCAGCCTGAAAATAATGGCGCAATTATAGACGATGCTATTTGATTTTCCTATATTTTTGCCAAGAAAAGCATTTTCAGGCTGCCTGAAATATTGTATGCTTATTCATTTAGAATATTCGCTGTGTTTTCTCACAAAAGGACTCCCATGAACCCCATTACCATGAGTACAGAAGAAGTTTTATCCTATCGCGACCGCACGGTTTTATGTTTAACCAAGCAATTGGATTTACTCAAAAATATTGAAGAATTAGGTTTGATTCGTCCCACCACTGGCGATAAAAATGAAGACGGCTTACTCACTCGCGAAGAATTGCCCGAACGCCGCGCCATTGTGGAGGGCGAAATTTTAAAATTACAAAAATTTGATGTGGTACTTGCCGTTGTCGGTACAATGAAAGCAGGTAAATCCACCACCATCAACGCCATTGTTGGGCGCGAAATTTTGCCCAACCGCAACCGCCCCATGACTGCATTGCCGACTCAAATCATTCATGTACAAGGTAAAACCACGCCAACACTCAAATTCCATAATCCCGCCGTGCAAGCCTTTTCAGGCAGCCTGAAAGATAAATTGGCACAAAATCCCGATTGGCTCAAACACCCTGATTTGCAAGAAGTGAATATTCAAGAACTCATCACTCAAATTCAATCAGGCTGGCAATTTGATGCCGAATATGTCGGTGAAGATGCCATTTTTGACTTTTTGCGTAGCCTGAATGATTTGGTGCGTTTAGCGGAAATTATCCACAATAAATTAGACGAGTCGATTTCATTCCCTTATCAAGAATGCAAAAATATCAATCAGCTGCCAGTCATAGAAGTGGAATTTTTCCATTTGAAAGACAAAGACGCATCACAAGGTAATTTAATTCTATTGGACACACCAGGCCCCAATGAAGCAGGACAAAATTATGCTTTACGCAAAATGTTGGACGAACAATTGAATCGCAGTTCTGCTGTGCTACTGGTATTGGATTACACACAATTGAAATCCGAAGCCAGCGACAGCGTCAAACAACAATTGCTTGCCATGCCAACACTGGCGCAGGATCGCTTGTTTGCGTTGGTGAATCGCTACGATGCGCGTGATGCAAATTCCGATGATGCAGAAACCGTTAAGGATTTGGTTTTCCACGATTTTTTAAAAGACAAAGTATTACGTGAACACATTTTCCCTGTGTCGGCGCGTCATGCGTATTTGTCTAATCGCATGCTGCAAACGCTGGCAAGCAATTCAGAAAAACCTGATTTTATTGAAGAAAGTTGGGTGGAAGATTTCGCCAAAATGGCATTGGGCGTAAGCGATGCAGAAGATTGGGACGATGAAAGTTTAGACAAAATCACCAAACGCGCCCAAAAACGCTTAGACGAAAGCCTGATGCTGGAACCCATTGAACGCGCCATTGCTCAAACTCATCAAACTGCACCTGTGGTGGCAATTCAATCGGCGTTGGCGAATGTGGGGGATTTGGTGCAACGTTTGAATGCGGTGTGTGAATTCAGCATGGCAATCGCCAAAAACGAAACAGATTCACAACATATTGATTTACAAAGATTATTAATTAGCTTGCAGGCATATTCAGGCAGCCTGAAAAATTTGGAACATCGTTTCCAAGAATGCTTGATGGATTTGAGTGAAAAAAGCATGGAACACGCTCAAAAACAAGTTGCCGAATTGGAAAAAAATATTGTTCAAGAAGTAGATAGGACTTTTGGCAAAATCGTCAGCGATGCCCAACAATCCATTGACGAAAACAGCCAATACGTCAAAGTACGCGATTACCTCCGCAAAATGACCACCCAAGAAGAATTGAAAAAACAACAAATGGAACGCATTCGCGCCGAACAATTGTTGCACGAAACCAAAGATGGTAAATTGGTTTTCACCAGCCAAGAACAACGCGACGATTTCTTAAAATGCTGCCAGCAAATTATTTCTCAATTAAATCAAACTGCTTATATGGCTGCCAATGAAATCATCAGTGACAGCTTAAAATTAGCATATTTTGAACTAACCAAAATTGAAAAAGAAATTTGTGACATCGTCCGTGAAGTTCAGGCAGCCTTCCATCAAAATGACGTGAAAATTGAATTATCTATCCCCAGCATGAACGATTCCATGAAACACCACATCACGCCCGAAGATTACACTTACGAGCGCAACATGCGTTACGAAGAAAAAACCGAAGTCCGTGAAAAAGACGGTGCATTAGCGTGGGTTGCACGAAAAATTTGGCGTGGCGGCAAATTGGAAGTGAAATTGGATTATTGGACGGACGATAAAGAAAAATTACGCGCTAATATTATTTATAATATTCAAATGAATATCTTGAAAAAAGTGAAAAATGCGGTTGAAGCGCAATTTGTTGAAATTGAGGAAGAATATGTCAAAGGCAATTTGCGTACCATCACGCAAATCACACAACAAATGAAAAATCAATTAAAACAATCTTTTGAATTCAATCAACGAAACGCCGCCAATATTGATGCGATTCGTGAACAAATTCGCCAAATTAATTTACAAAACAATGAGGTACGGACAGATTTAATGCAAATCCAAGAGCAATTCCAGTAAACCATTAGGGAAAATTGACAATTCGTTTGTATTATTTTTAATTTTCAAATTAAAAATAATGAATTAGCAATTATCTCAGGCAGCCTGAAGATGTGATAAACCTATTTTCAGGCTGCCTTTAGTTTAAAAAATATAAATTATATGAATAACATAGCTCAAAATTTATACACCGCTAAATGGCAAATTATGGAACGCTATTTGGCAAATCATCGTCCATGGCAATATTTGCGTGACCACACACACGCAGTGGATTTGGCGATTGACGCATTGTGGAACAAGATTTTTGGCACCAATTCGCCACTGGCTTTACTGGCGACTGGCGGTTATGGACGGCAGGAATTGTATCCGCATTCAGACGTGGATTTAGCGATTGTGTCCACAGATGAATTAACAGAAAATCAAAAAAATCAAATTATTATATTCACGCAACAATTATGGAATTTGTCACTTTCCCCCGCCATCAAATCAGGCAGCCTCAAACAATTGTGCGATAGCGCACAAACCGATTTAACCGCCGATACCGCATTTTTAGAATCGCGTTATTTAGCAGGCAGCCTGAAAAAAGCACAGGATTTTCAGGCTGCTATCCACATTCAGCGCGACAATTTGTCATTTATTGAAGGCAAATTGCTGGAAATGCAGCAACGCCATGCCAAACAACCCGCACTCATGTTAGAGCCAAATATTAAAAATGGTGCAGGCGGTTTGCGCGATATTCATACAATGATGTGGTTAGCAAAAATCCAAAATCTAAATTCGCATTTTGAACAACTCAAAAAAGATAAAATCATCAACCAGATAGAATCCAATTTACTGCGTAACAGCCATCGGGTGTTGGCGCAAATTCGCATTGAATTACACTTGGCGGCCGGACGCGAAGAAAACCGCCTGATTTTTGATTTGCAAAATACAGTCGCCGCTAATTTGGGTTATGGCGATAATGCCCAACAAGCGATGGAGCAATTAATGCGCCAATTCTATCGCGCCAGTAAAAACATTCTACAATTAAATCAAATTATTATCCCAATGTTACGAGGTCGGATTTATGCGTATTATCCGCGCATTACCCACGAAATCAACGAATATTATTACCATATTAACCATCAAATTGCCGCCAAAAACAAACAAATTTTCACCCAAAAGCCTGAACACATTTTTGGTATCGTCCAAGAATTGCAACGCCACAACGATTTGCACAGCATCGCACCACAAACTTTACGCGCTTGGTGGAACGCCGTACAAAATCTCAATGACGATTTTTACAATAATGAAACGCATAGAATACAATTTTTACAATTTTTTCAAATAGGTACAGGCATAACGCATACCATGCGTTTGTTGAATTTGTATGGCGTGTTGGCAAAATATCTACCTGATTGGGACAAGATTGTCGGTTTGTTACAGCATGATTTGTTTCACATTTATCCTGTAGATGACCATATTTTGATGGTTTTACGCAATATTCGCCGTTTGGCGATTGACACACATAGCCATGAATTTCCATTTGCCAGTAGTTTGATGCAAGGTTTTGATAAAAAATATGTTTTATATTTAGCCACAATTTTTCACGACATTGCCAAAGGTCGTAACGGCGACCACGCCAAATTGGGGGTTGCCGATGCCAAACGCTTCGCCGCCGACCACAAATTACCTGAAAATGATGCCGAATTATTGGCATGGCTGGTGGAATATCATTTGCTGTTTTCAGTAGTGGCTCAAAAACAAGATATTCATGACCCTGAAGTCATTGAAAAATTTTGCCAATTTGTTGATTCAACTGAAAAATTAGTGGCATTGTATTTGTTGACGGTTGCCGATATTCGTGGCACCAATCCACAAATTTGGAATACTTGGAAAGCACAATTATTGGAAACTTTGTTTCAGGCTGCCTCGCGCTATTTGGCTGGCGAACACGCACCCAATCGCCAACATATTGCATTAAATCGCCAAAAGCAATCATTTGAATTATTAAAACAAAATTTTTCCAAATCGCAAATCCATCAGTTGTGGCAAGCCCTAGGTGAAGCCTATTTTGTTTATTACGATGATGATGAAGTGGCGTGGCAGTTGCCTGAAATACTTGAAAATCTAAATGATAGCCACGTCCAAATTCGCGCCAAAGCCGACCATTTACATATCATGGTTTATATGCCAAACAGTGAACGGCTGTTCACGCGTATTTGTCGTGTGATTAGCCAACAGGGTTTGGATATTTTGGCGGCAAAAGCAATGATTACGGCACATGATTTTGTTTTAGATGAATTTGTGGTGCAATTGCCCGATTATTGCTCAAGCGATGATTGTGTCAATATTAAGCATAGATTATTGAAAAAATTGATAGAATTTACGCAAGGTAAACAAGATATTCGCAGTTACACCACCAAACCCAGTCGCCGTGCGCGTCATCAACCTATTGCGCCACGTGTGTCATTGAACCCCGATACCGAACGTAACCATTGGTATTCATTAGATATTATTGCGATTAACCGTCCCGCTCTTTTAGCAGACATCACCGAAGTCTTCGCCAAACATCAAGTGCGTTTGTATCACGCCAAAATCGCAACATTGGCAGACCGAGTGGAGGACACATTTGTCATTTATTGTGAAAATTTAGATAACCCAAACAAAGAATTGGTGTTTAAACGCGATTTATTGGCAATGGTGAATTTGTGATTTTTCAGGCAGCCTGAAAACTGTTTTTTAATCCAACCAAAATTAAGAATCTGAGTTCATGAATCTTAAATAGCTTGCTTTTATCGCTACTTCATACGCCTACTGTGTTGGCTTAAAAATTACCTTGTATTCGTACAATCTGACAATCACAGATTCCAAAGAGCGGACAAAACCTCATCCGCTCTTTTTTTATTTATTCTAATTAATTAGCCGAATCGTACAAGCGTTGAACTTCGTCCCAATTCACAACATTCCAAAATGTTTTAATATATTCTGGGCGGCGATTTTGGAATTTCAAATAATACGCGTGTTCCCACACATCTAAAGTCAACAATGGTGTGCCAGAACAACCAGCAATCTCTTTACCCATCACAGGGCTGTCCTGATTTGGCGTAGAAACGATTGCCAACTTACCATTTTCTACCACCAACCATGCCCAACCCGAAGCAAAACGAGTTTGCGCAGCTTTTTCGAATGCCTCTTTGAACGCATCAACGCTACCGAAATCGCGTTCAATGGCTTCTTTCAGGCTGCCTTTTAATTCAGTACCTGTTTTTAACAAAGTCCAGAAAAATGAGTGATTTGCATGACCACCAATGTTATTACGCGCGGGCATTTGTTTGTCAGCGGGCAACTCACCGATGCGCTTCATCATTTCTTCTACAGGCAAATCTTGGAATTCCGCAGGTAAAGTTTCGCGTACACCATTGGCATTATTCACATAAGTTTGATGATGTTTGCTGTGATGAATTTCCAAAGTTTGTGCGTCAAAATGCGGTTCTAATGCATTATAAGCATAACCGAGTTCAGGTAATGTGTAAGCCATGTTAGTATCCTTGTTATGTCTTGGTTTGTGTGAAAGAGTTTATGATAACGGTAGTTTTTTAATCGTGCAAGTGAGTAATTAAATGTAATTTTTTATTTGAATTTGATAAATTGAGCTAAAAAATATATGCTTTTTAGGCTAATTTAGTTTGGTTGTGATTAAAAAATAGGTTTATAATGCGGACTTAATTGAATTTTATTACATAAAATTACACGACAATCAAATTCTAGGAGATTTTTATGGCACTCGTATCCATGCGCCAATTATTAGACCACGCAGCAGAAAATAGTTATGGTTTACCTGCTTTTAATGTCAATAACTTAGAACAAATGCGCGCCATTATGGAAGCCGCCAATCAAGTCAATGCACCCGTCATTGTACAAGCGTCAGCAGGTGCGCGAAAATATGCAGGTGCGCCGTTTTTACGTCATTTGATTTTGGCAGCAGTGGAAGAATTTCCGCATATTCCCGTTGTGATGCACCAAGACCATGGCGCATCGCCTGATGTTTGCCAACGTTCTATCCAGTTGGGATTTAGTTCTGTGATGATGGACGGCTCATTGATGGAAGATGGCAAAACACCATCAAGCTATGAATACAATGTGGCTGCAACACGAAAAGTCGTTGAATTTTCACATGCTTGTGGCGTTTCGGTTGAGGGCGAAATTGGCGTGTTGGGCAATTTGGAAACAGGCGAAGCAGGTGAAGAAGATGGGGTTGGCGCGGTAGGCAAATTAAACCATGACCAAATGCTTACCAGTGTAGAAGATGCGCGTCGTTTCGTGCAGGATACAGGTGTGGATGCGTTGGCGATTGCAATTGGGACAAGCCATGGCGCGTATAAATTCACACGTCCGCCTACAGGAGAAGTGTTACGCATTGACCGCATTAAGGAAATTCACGCAGCTTTGCCCAATACGCATATTGTGATGCACGGTTCTAGTTCTGTGCCACAAGAATGGCTGAAAATCATCAATGACAACGGCGGCAATATTGGCGAAACTTATGGCGTACCAGTAGAAGAAATTGTGGAAGGCATCAAACATGGCGTAAGAAAAGTCAATATTGATACAGACTTACGCCTTGCTAGCACAGGCGCAATTCGTCAGTTTATGACTGAAAATCCAGCCGAATTTGATCCACGCAAATATTTAGCCAAAACCGTTGAAGCAATGAAACAAATTTGCATTGATCGTTATTTGGCATTTGGTTGCGAAGGTCAAGCCGACAAAATTAAACCCATTTCATTGGAAAAAATGGCAACGCGCTATTCAAAAGGCGAATTAAATCAAATTATTAAATAAATTAAATAAAAATCTAGTCCTGTTTTCAGGCTGCCTGAATCATACTGTTTGTATTTTCAGGCAGCCTGAAAAGATTTTTTATCATACTCAAAAACAGTTCAAATCTATTTAAACAATATTATTTCAGTAAAATTCATATTTCAGACATAAAATATTAAATTTTCCAAATTTTAACTCAAAAAATAGATTTTGCCTTTTCATGAATGAGTTATCATGTTAAGGTAAAAAAGATAAAAGCAATCGCTTTGTATCTCTTAAATATTTTTGGGGAGAATTGGAATGATGAATTTTTGCAACCAAATCCACCAGCGTTTACAACAACGCAATATCAATACGCGCGTTTTTATGGGCGCATCGGGCATTATTGTGGCTATTTTGGCATTTGCGGTACTGGCACCAAAATGGGCAGATGCCACGTTTAAACATTTACAATCCATGATTGTGGACAATGCCAGTTGGTACTACATTTTAACGGTTGCCATTATTTTATTGACCACTGTTTATTTGGGAATTTCGCGCTATGGCAATATCAAATTAGGCTTAGACCATTCCAAACCTGAATACAGCAATTTTTCATGGTTTGCTATGCTGTTTTCGGCAGGCATGGGGATTGGTTTGATGTTTTTTGGTGTGGCTGAACCTGTGATGCACTTTTTGTCACCACCATTGGGACAAGGTGGCGATGTTCAGGCAGCCAGACAAGCAATGCGTTTGACGTTTTTCCATTGGGGCTTACACGCTTGGGCGATTTATGCCATTGTGGCATTGATTTTGGCATTTTTTGCTTATCGGCATCATTTGCCATTGACGTTACGTTCTGCGCTGTATCCGTTAATTGGCGAAAGGATTTACGGCAAATGGGGTGATATAATGGATATTTTCGCGGTGGTGGGGACGCTGTTTGGTGTGGCGACTTCGCTCGGTTATGGCGTATTGCAAGTGAATACGGGGCTGAATTATCTGTTTCCAAACTTAATTTCGGTTAATGTTCCGACACAAATTGTGCTGATTATTGCGGTAACGGGTTTGGCGACATGGTCGGTGGTCAGCGGTTTGGATAAAGGTGTGAAATTTTTGTCTGAATTAAATTTGGGGTTGGCAGTGCTGTTGCTGTTTTTTGTACTGATAACGGGTTCTACTATATTTTTATTACAGGCTTTTGTACAAAATGTGGGGCATTATGCATCTAATATTGTCAGCATGACTTTCAATATGTATGCCTACGAAAAAACCACGTGGTTTGGCGGTTGGACGATTTTGTATTGGGGTTGGTGGTTGAGTTGGTCGCCATTTGTGGGGTTGTTTATTGCGAAAATTTCGCATGGTCGTACGATTCGTCAATTTGTAACTGGCGTACTGCTTGTACCGACTGGTTTTACCTTTTTGTGGATGACAGTATTTGGTAACACGGCAATTGACATGATTTTAAATAAACACATTCATCAATTGGGTGAAATTGTGAATAAAGACGTATCATTGGCTTTATTTGCGATGTTTGAACATCTACCATTTTCTACCGTTTTAACCAGTGTGGGTTTGTTGATGGTGGTGGTATTTTTCGTAACCTCGGCAGATTCGGGCGCGTTGGTCATGGATATGTTGTGCGCCAATGGTCAAGGCAGCAAAGGCGTGGGTTATCGGATTTATTGGTCATCTGGTGCAGGTGTGGTGGCAATTGTGCTTCTGTTGGTGGGCGGATTGGGTGCGTTGCAAACCATGACAATTGCAAGTGCATTACCATTTGTAACCGCATTGATGGTGGCAATGTATGGATTGATGAAAGCGTTGTACATTGATGCACAAAAAATGGAAGTACAACAATTGAGTTTAACCACGCCTTTACCTGCAATGGGCAGCGGTGCATGGCGTGAACGTTTACACGTCATCATGGATTTTCCCAATCATGAACGTGTGAGCCAATTTATTGACAGCACGGTACACGAGGCCTGTCAAGAAGTGTGTGATGAATTACAACATAATGGCGTAGAAGCACAAGTGAGTAGTCATAAGTCGGGTAATGTGGTATTAAGTATTCCAGCACAGCAGCCTGAAGATTTGCCATTCACTTACAAAGTAAAAATGGTGGCTTACGTCAAACCTACTGTTTCACAACAATATTTACACGCGCAAGACGCACCCGAAGAGCATAAATATTACCGCGCCGAAGTGCATCTAACTCAAGGTGGACAAGATTACGACATCATGGCATGGAGTAAAGAAGGTGTAATTAATGATATTATTCAGCAATATCATACGCATATGCACTTTTTGCATCGGATTCGTTGATGGATTTTCAGGCTGCTCTTTTATTTTAGGATAATCATATGATTAAAATTAAAAATCTAAATTTTCATTACGATAACCGCCAAGTTTTACATGATATTAATGTGGAATTGAGTGCAGGCAGCATCACGGGATTGATTGGGCCAAACGGTGCAGGCAAATCTACGTTGATGCGCTGCATGGCGGGACTGGAGCAGCCTACCGATGGTATGGTATTACTCAATGGCACACCGATTTTGGACAATCCACGTAAGAGCTTTGCACAATTGGGTTATCTGCCTGATATCTTTGGGCTGCCTGAAGGTTTGACGGTGGTACAATGTTTGACTTACGCGGCAAAATCTCGTGGTTTACCTGACAATCAGTTGGCACAAGCCGTGAGTGAAACACTGCAACTGTTGGGTTTAAGCAACAAAGTTTACGAAAAAGTGAATGCGTTATCGCGTGGACAAAAACAACGCGTAGGCATCGGACAAGTGATTGTACATCAACCTAAATTTCTGCTACTGGACGAACCCGCAAGCGGTCTTGACCCTGAAGCACGGCACGAATTATCGTTGCTGTTGCTGAAACTCAAGACACAGGGCATGACAATGCTGGTTTCTAGCCATATTTTGTCGGAGCTGGACGAATATTGTACGCATATGTTGGTGATTAAAAACGGACAAATTCAAGCGCATCAAGCCTTACACGATGAACAACAAAATTCACATCAAACCTTATTACTCAAATTTTTCAGGCTGCCTGAAAACGGCATCAATCAAATTCAACAAATTGATTTAATTAAAAATATAGAATCAAAACCCGATGGCGTTTGGGTACAATTGGCACAAGGTGAAAATAATCGTGTGGCGTTGATTCGGGAATTGGTGGCGCGAGATTTACCGCTTTCGGAAGTGCAAACGGTCAAAACTTCACTGTTACAAAGTTATCAAGACAGCCTGAATATTCGTAAAGGATAATAAAATGATTGAAAACATTAAATTACCTAAAATTTATGTCAACGCAGAATTTCAGCGTTTGTGGTGGACAAATGTGAGTGGTGGTTTGCTGATGGGCGTGTTGCTGATATACGCGTTGTTTATCAGCGCAAAAGAAAGCAACGATTGGGGATATTTAAAGGCAATCGGTTGGGGAGGTATGTTTATTTCAGGAGTGGTTACCTATTTTTTGATAGAACGCAGCCTGAAACAAGATGTGGAATCCAATGCGTTTGACCAATTGCGAATGTCGTCTTTGTCACCATGGCAAATGGTATATTCACGGATTTTGGTTGCACCGTTATTGGCTTGGGTGGGTTTTTTGGTGGGTTGGGTATTGTTAATCGCAGCATTTGTGTTGTCTACTACTCTGGTTGATAATAATTCGTGGAATAATAATGTGCTACTGACTTTGCTGGCGTTTCCTTTGCTGGCGTGGGCGTTTGCGTGTATGGTGTTGACCAATGCACTGCAATTTGGACGCGGTTTACGACAATGGTCAGGTTCAGCCATTCAGTTTATTTTGATGTTATTGATTAATATGATATTTCTTAATTATCTAAATTTTGATCCATTAAAAAATTTATTGTGGTCATCGGACGAGACTTATAACATTCTACAATTTTGGTTTAGGAACGTGTTGTTGGCAATTTTTGCGAGTGTGGCGGTCAATTCGGCAATGGCACAACGTCTGCATTTAAAATCGGCACATGGCGTGTTTTTAGTATTGAGTTTACTGTCGCCGCTATTATTTTCGTGGAATTTTACCAATGTAGACACCATGGCAAAGACGCTGGTGTTATGCTACGGCTGTGCAACGATTGTGTCTATTTTGACACAAAATAATTTTCATTTAGCGCAAGGTTTTGCGGAATTAAAACAAGGGCGTTTCAGGCTGCCTGCTTGGGTGGTGTTGTTTCCATTGGGTTTGTTGGTGGCATTGCCGCTGGACGTGAATATGGCTAAACTGTATTTATTGCAGATAGGGGGATTACTGGCGTTGGTGTGGATTTTTGCGCGGTTAAAATTGCGTTATCAAGCGATTACGATGGCGATGATGGTATATTTGTTTGGGTTCTGCTTTTTATTATTGATTTATCCTTGATAAAATACCAGCGTTCAAAAAGTACAAACAAGCACAAGGTACGGTGCAACGCCACATTTTTTGAACAATTTAAATCATGTTTTCAGGCTGCCTGTTGTATTTTTTTGTACAATAAGCAGCCTGAAATTTTTTTAATTGACTTGAAAGAGAATAAAATGATTAATATCAATACATTGCGAAATATGAAAACCAACGGTGACAAAATTGCCATGCTCACTTGCTACGATGCCAGTTTTGCAGCGTTGATGAATCGTGCTGGCGTGGATATGCTGTTGATTGGCGATTCACTGGGTATGGCGGTACAAGGCAAATCGTCTACGCTACCCGTTACGCTGGACGAAATGTGCTACCACACCGCCGCCGTGTCGCGTGGCAACACCCACGCCATGATTGTGGCGGATTTGCCATTTGGCGCATACCAAAAAAGCAAAGAGCAAGCATTTGAAGCAGCAGCCAAATTAATGGCAGCAGGCGCACACATGGTCAAATTAGAAGGCGGAGCAGTTATGGCACAAACCACCCAATTTTTGCAAGAACGTGCCATTCCCGTTTGTGCCCATATCGGTTTGACGCCACAATATGTGAATGTGTTTGGCGGCTACAAAGTACAAGGGCGTGGTGATGCCGCCGCCGCAATATTGGCAGATGCACACGCCCATGAGCGTGCAGGTGCTGCAATGATTTTAATGGAATGCGTTCCCAATGAATTGGCTCGACAGATTACAGAATCGGTAAAATGTCCCACAATTGGCATTGGTGCTGGGGTAGATACTGATGGGCAAGTTTTGGTAATGCATGATATGTTGGGCGTTTTCAATGGCAAAACCGCGAAATTTGTGAAAAACTTTATGGACGGACAAACCAGTATTCAGGCTGCTGTAGAAAGTTACGTTCACGCCGTGAAAGACAAAAGTTTTCCAAGTGCTGAATTCACATTTGGTGATTAATCAATCCAATCACAGGATAAAATCATGCAAAACTACATTACCCAAATCGCGCAACAAGCCAAAGCCGCCTTTTACGAATTGGCAAACGCCGACAGCGCAGCCAAAAATTTCGCTCTGTTGCGTTTAGCTGAATTGATTGGCGAACATGAATCTGCTCTGCTGGCTGCCAATGCACAAGATATTGAATTAGCAAAACAAAAAAATTTATCAGATGCCATGATTGACCGTTTGAAAATCAGTTCAGGCAGCCTGAAAAACATGATTGACGGTTTACAACAAATCGCTGCTTTGCCTGATCCGATTGGTGAAATGGACGAATTTCGTTTGCGCCCCAATGGGTTACGCATCGGTAAAATGCGCGTACCGCTTGGCGTCATTGGCATGATTTACGAAGCACGTCCAAATGTAACCATTGACGCAGCGGCATTGTGTTTAAAATCGGGCAATGCCTGCATATTGCGTGGGGGCAGTGAAGCTTTTAGCAGCAATATGGCGTTAGCAAAATTAATTAAACAGGCGTTAAAAGAAGCTAAACTGCCTGAAAATGCAGTATGTTTTGTAGAAAATACTGACCGCGAAAGTGTAGGTGCAATGCTGCAAGCAGTTGATTTAATTGATGTGATTATTCCACGTGGTGGCAAAAATTTGGTGGCACGAGTTACCGAGCAAGCGCGTGTGCCTGTGATTAAGCATTTGGACGGCATTTGCCACATTTATGTGGACGAGTCCGCCGACAGCAACAAAGCAATTAATATTGTGTTCAACGCCAAAACATCGCGTTGCGGTACGTGTAACACAGTAGAAACGCTGCTGATTCATCAAAATCGTGCGGCAGAGTTATTGCCTAACATTGCGGCAAAATTAGCCGAGAAAAACGTGGAAATGCGTGGCTGCGAGCGTACGCGCGAAATTTTGCCCGATATTCAGGCAGCCTGCGAAGAAGATTGGGCAACCGAATATTTGGCGTTGATTTTGTCAATTAAGATTGTAGATGATTTTGGTGCGGCAGTTTCACATATTAATCAATATGGTAGTCATCACACCGACAGCATCATCACCGAAAATTACACGCGTGCAAACCAATTTTTGCGCTTAGTAGACAGTGCAAGTGTCATGGTCAATGCGTCCACGCGTTTTGCTGATGGTTTTGAATATGGTTTGGGTGCTGAAATCGGTATTTCTACCGATAAAATTCATGTACGAGGTCCTGTGGGTTTGCATGGTTTGACCTCACAAAAATGGGTGGTGTTAGGCGATGGTCAAATCCGCTAATTTGTTTTCAGGCAGCCTGAATATTTATTATTTTGTTTATTTATTATTATGAAAACTCCTGTAATAGATACTAAATTAATCAATACATTACCTGTTTTCCTAAGCTGTACACTGATTTCGCTGTGGGTGTACTTCACGAACGACAACAACGCCGCGCCTGCATTGATGCTGGGCATTATTGCAGGCGGATTGGTGGATTTGGACAACGGTTTAACTGGAAAATTAAAAAATTTGCTGTTTACGTTGTTGACGTTTGCGATATCGTCTTTGTCGGTGCAAATGGCGTTTCACAGCGCAGTGGGCTTGACGCTGACATTTACTGTGTTGGCGTTTGTGTTCACTTATGTGGGGGCGGCTGGTGTACGGTTTCGGACGATTGCATTTGGCACGTTGGCGGTGGCGATTTATACCACACTGACCCATAATCCACACGCAGCTTGGTATTTGAATACCATTATGATTTTATTGGGAACTTTGGTTTACAGTGCATTGGCGGTATTGATACACGTTGCCTTTCCGCACCGCCCTGTACAGGAGAATATGGCGAATGCGTATGACAGTTTGGCGCGTTATTTGAATGCGAAAGCCGAGTTTTTTAATCCCGATGAAATTGACCAATTGGCACAACAGCAAACGCAATTGGCAATGTTAAATAGTCAAGTAAGTCAAACATTTAATCAATGTCGCAGCGCGTTATTTTACCGAATGCGCGGACAACATCGCCATCCACGCACGGCGCGAATGCTGCATTATTATTTTGTTGCACAAGATATTCATGAACGCATTAGCTCCAGTCATGTGGATTATCAAACGTTTGCGCGAGAAATGGAACACACTGATTTCATTTTTAGAATTAGATGGTTACTTACACAACAAGCCCATGCGTGTCGTGATGTGGCACAAGCCTTACGCAATAATCATGAATATATGATTGATGAAAAAATCAATCGTGCCACATCGGGCGCATATCAATCATTAAAATATTATTCGGAGAAAAATCAAAATATTGATATGCAATCCATTCGCCGATTATTGGACAATGTGAGCTGTGTAACGTATCAGCTTTCGCATCTTGCCAATCCACAACTTGATGATTATGCAATACATTCTGACAAAACACGCATTTATGCACCCGAACAAAATAATTGGCGGCATGTTTCAGGCAGCCTGAAACAACATTTCACGGTTAAATCATCGATTTTTCGTCATGCGGTGCGCATGGCGATGGTAGCGTTTGTGTGTGTGATTGTGATTCAATTGATTCACGCGCTGGGTTTGAATCAAAATGATTTGAGTGCAGGATTTTGGATTTTGCTAACGGCGGTTTTCGTCTGTCAACCCAACTACTCCACGACACAAAGCCGTGTTATTGAACGAATTATCGGTACGGCTGGTGGCGTACTGGTTGGTTCAACTTTGCCGTTGTTGAGTGTGGGGCTGGCGGATAAATTGGTGGTAGCGAGTTTGGCGACCGTGCTGTTTTTCTTTTTCCGTACCCACAAATACCGATTTTCCACTTTTTTCATTACTATTCAAGCATTAACGGGATTTTCCATTATTGGATTAGACATTGCACATTTTTTCTGGGCACGACTTTTGGACACGATTATTGGCGCAGGCATTGCGGGCGTGGCGGTTTACCATTTGTGGCCTGATTGGAAATATGTTTCGCTGGAGCGCATCGCAGTATCTGCTGTACACAGCAATGCTGGTTATTTATCTGCCGTATTAAATGAATTAGAACAAGGAATTAGTGATGATGTACAATACCGTTTAGCACGGCGAAACAGTTACGACCAAGCTGCCACATTGTCCAGTATCGTGTCGGACTTGGCAAGCGAACCCAATAAACACGGCGAACGCGTCCAAACAGGATTTTCTTTGCTCAATACGCATTATTCTTTGATTAGCCATATTGCGGCGTTGGGGGCGTATCGTGATAAAATGGTGCGCGATAATAGTGAATTTTTACAACAATTTAATATAATCAGCCATCAAATCATCAATTTATTGGAAAAATTAGCAGATTTGTCATATGATGATTTTCAGGCTGCCTATACGCCTATTCAAGAAAATTTAACCCGATTGTCGCAATTATTTTCGCCCAATCACCACGAACAAAATCAGATTTTATGGCAACAAATGAGTGCAATTAGCAATTTATTGCCACATTATTATCAAGCGTTGCACCATACTTTCAGGCAGCCTGAAAATACACATTCTTCTTTACAGAAAGTAATCCTATGAATGCACAACATATTGGCAATATTTTCATTATTTCTGCCGCATCTGGAACAGGCAAAACCACGTTGGTATCGCGCCTGACGCATCATTATGACACGATTCGCGTTGCGGTATCACACACCACGCGCCCACCACGCGAAGGAGAACAGCATGGTAAACAGTATTACTTTGTTTCGCCTGAAAAATTTATGCAATTGGTCGGAGACGGGGTGTTTTTGGAACACGCGCAAGTATTTGGCAATTATTATGGCACAAGTATGTTGGAAGTCCGTGAATTAATTAACAAAGGTGTTGATGTGATTTTGGAAATTGATGTGCAAGGTGCAACGCAAATTCGCCAAGCCTTACCCAATGCCATTAGCATTTTCATTCTGCCACCATCGCTTGCGGTGCTGGAAGAACGCCTGCGTAAACGCAAAACCGATAGCGAAGATGTGATTGTGCGCCGACTCAACGAAGCGCGTCATGAAATTCAACAAGCCATTGAATTTGATTATATTGTGGTCAACAATGATTTGGTAGAAACCGAAAATCATTTGTTGAGCATTATTCGTTCACAACGTTTCAGGCAGCCTTTACAAATGGAAACCATTGAAAAAATTTTAAAAAATCAGTAGAATCCGTCCAGCATTATTTTATTTTTTGACTGAAGAAAGAAACAAAATGTCTCGTATTACTGTAGAAGATTGCATCAGCAAAATTCCCAATCATTTTGATTTGACTTTGGCGGCGGCACGCCGTGCGCGCCAATTGGAAAATGGCACGTCGCCTTTGATTGACGATGTCCGCAACAACAAAGCAACTGTAACCGCATTACGGGAAATTGCTGCAGGACAAATTGGTGCAGAAATTTTGGCGCGTAATAAATAAATCCTCTTTTTTCAGGCTGCCTTTTTTGTATTGAATGCAATTAAGGCAGCCTGAATCCTTTGGTAAACGGATAATGAATATACAACAACAAAAAATTACTTTGGTTGCAGCATTGGCAGAAAATCGCGTAATTGGTATGAATAATGACATTCCATGGCATATTCCCGAAGATTTTGCTTTTTTTAAACAATATACTTCTCACAAACCCGTGATTATGGGACGCAATACTTGGGAAAGTTTACCGCGCAAACCTTTGCCCAATCGCCGCAATATGGTGATTGACTTTGAACCAGTGGCGTTATCGGGAGCGGAAGTGTTTACCAGTCTTCAGGCTGCCTTTGATGCGTGCGCTGATGAACCTGAAGTGATTGTGATGGGAGGGGGGCAGATTTATGCGTTGGCATTGCCTTTTGCCACGGATTTGCGTTTGACGGAAATCAAATTATCACCACAAGGAACGGTATTTTTTCCAGAATTCAGCTTGACTCAATGGCAAGAAATGTCGCGTCAATCGCATCAAAGTATCAATGGTGTGGCGTTTGATTTTGTGCATTATGTGCGAATTTAATCCAATCCCAACACTGCCATAATATGTTGATTATCATTGGTAAAATATGGCACTAAACGAAATGCCATCACACCAAATGAATAAGATAACGCAAAAACTTCAGGCAGCCTGAAAATCATCTTTCAGGCTGCCTGAAGTTATTTTGATTGAAAAATCAAATTATTCTGCTTGTTGTTCGGGTTGTTCCAGCAAAGCTTTCATAGACAAACGCACACGACCGCGCTCATCTACTTCCAATGCTTTCACTGTCACGGTTTGACCCACTTGCAGATAATCACTCACATTTTTCACACGCTCGTGAGTGATTTGGCTGATATGCACCAAACCGTCTTTCCCTGGCATAATGGTAACAATTGCACCAACATTATTGTCTAGCAACTTAACCACTTGACCTTCATATACTTTTCCGACTTCCACTTCAGCCGTAATCATTTCAATACGCGCTTTAGCGGCTTCACCCGCTTCGGCGGTTGTGGCAGCAATGGTTACCACGCCATCATCAGCGATGTTGATTTCAGTGTTGGTTTCAGCGGTAATGGCACGAATGGTTTCCCCTCCTTTACCGATGACTTCACGGATTTTATCAGGGTTAATTTTCATGGTATACAAACGTGGCGCGTGTTGCGACAATTCTTGCGGACCTTCTACGGCGGCTTGCATTTGCGTCAAAATATGCAAACGTGCTTCTTTGGCTTGTGCCAACGCGATTTGCATAATTTCTTTGGTAATACCTTGAATTTTAATGTCCATTTGTAAAGCAGTAACGCCTTCTGTTGTTCCTGCCACTTTGAAATCCATGTCGCCTAAATGGTCTTCATCGCCCAAAATGTCGGTCAATACGGCAAACTTATTGTCTTCCAAAATCAAACCCATTGCCACGCCAGCAACGTGCGCTTTCAATGGTACACCAGCCGACAATAAGCTTAAGCAACCACCGCAAACAGATGCCATGGAAGATGAGCCATTGGATTCGGTAATTTCAGAAACCACGCGCATGGTGTAGTTGAAATCTTCGGGTTTAGGCAATACTGCAACCAAAGCACGTTTTGCCAAACGACCGTGTCCAATTTCGCGGCGTTTGGGTGCGCCCACGCGACCGACTTCGCCAGTTGAGTACGGTGGGAAATTGTAGTGCAACATAAAGCGATCAGTGTATTCGCCACTCAACGCATCAATAATTTGTTCATCGCGAGATGTACCCAAAGTTGCCACTGCCAACGCTTGTGTTTCGCCGCGTGTGAATAAAGCAGAGCCGTGCGTGCGTGGTAACACATTGGTTTGAATATTGATTGGGCGAACGGTGCGTGTGTCTCGTCCGTCAATGCGTGGTTGTCCTGCCAAAATTTGACCGCGTACCACTTCTGCTTCTAAATGTTTGAAAATGCCTTTGATTTCGTTTTTAGCTAATGTATCGGTTTCTTCGGTAATCAATGCAGCTTCAACAGCAGCCCATGCTTCATCCAATTTGGCAGAACGTGCTTGTTTAGAGCGAATTTTGAATGCTTCAGCAATCAGGCTGCCTGAAATATCTTTGATTTTAGCGACTAAATCGTTGTTGGTTTCGGGGGCTTTCCAGTCCCACAATTCTGGATTAACCATGCTGGCTAATTCGTTGATGGCGGCAATCACGGTTTGCATTTGTTCATGACCATACACCACCGCGCCCAACATCACATCTTCAGGCAAAATATTGGCTTCAGATTCAACCATTAACACCGCAGATTCTGTACCTGCCACAACCAAATCCAATTGAGAACGGTGCATTTGGTGTTTGGTTGGATTCAAAACATAAGTGTCGTTGATGTAGCCCACACGCGCCGCACCAATCGGGCCCGCAAATGGCACACCACTCAACACCAATGCCGCAGATGCGCCAATCATCGCAGGAATATCACTATCAATTTCAGGGTCGCACGAAATCACCATCGCCACAATTTGAATATCGTGATAAAAACCTTCAGGGAACAATGGACGAATTGGACGATCAATTAAGCGACTGGTTAAAATTTCTTTTTCGCTTTGTTTGCTTTCACGTTTGAAGAAACCGCCAGGAATTTTACCTGCGGCGTAAGTACGTTCAAAATAATCTACGGTTAAAGGGAAAAAGTCTTGACCTTCTTTCACGTCTTTATTGGTTGTAACCGCCACCAATACAACAGTATCACCCATAGACACTTTCACAGCCGCCGCCGCTTGACGTGCGATTTCACCTGTTTCCAGTGTAACTTGTTGATTACCATATCGGAATGTCTTAACGTGTTTATTAAACATATTGAATCCTAATTGAGTCTTAATAGAAAAACCCGCCGCTAAAACACTAATGATGCACACTGAATTAAACGCAAAATGTGCATGGTTAGGGTTTCAGACGGACAAGGTTGGTTGATAAAGATGTGAATTTTAACAGGACTACGCGTCTAATGAAACACATTCACAAACATCATTGTATTCAGGTTGCCTAATTGTGCACGACAAAAATGGTTTGAATGCGGTGGACGTGATTGCCTTGTCGTATTTTAAATTTATTCAAATAATTCAAAAAAGGTAGATTTATCAGGTAAAATCCTGTTTTTTAAACCCTGTCGCAATTGCCACAGAAGAACAAATTTGTTTTCAGGCTGCCTGAAAACAAATGGTTACGGAGAATCCATTTATGAGTAAAAATCAACCCAAATCCAAACGCGAATTCCGCGATGGCATCAGCAAAAAAGTCAAACCTAAAAAATCATTTTCAGGCAGCCTGAACAAGAAAAAACGTCCTGAATCCCATGTCATTGAATCATCTCGTTTAGCGCATCATGCAAATCAACAAATTGAGCCAAAAGAAAAAAATAACAATACACCCAAAAATCGTACCAGCAAAGCGCGTAAATTAGTTGTGCGTGCGCCAAATCAAAAAATTCAACAACATGTCCAACAATTGAAAGAAAAACGCACCGATTTATCACGAATTCAGCCTGAACGCCTACAAAAAGTGCTGGCTGCATCGGGAGTCGGTTCGCGCCGCGAAATGGAGGAGTGGATTAACAATGGTTGGGTGCAAGTCAATGGACACGTAGCGCGACTCGGCGAAAAAATCACGCCCAACGACCAAGTTACCATTAAGGGCAACGCGATTAAATTAAAATGGGCGGATCGTTTACCGCGCATTATTTTGTATTACAAACAAGAAGGCGAAATCGTCAGCCGCGATGACCCACAAGGACGAATCAGCATTTTTGATCGTTTGCCACAGGCAGCAAGTTCGCGTTGGGTGGCGATTGGGCGACTGGACATCAATACAAGTGGTTTGTTGATTTTGACGACTTCGGGCGAATTGGTGCAGCGTTTTGCGCACCCAAGTTTTGAGGTAGAACGCGAATACGCGGTACGCGTGTTGGGTGAATTGACCCCTGAACAATTAAACGCTTTGAGTGAGGGCGTGATGCTGGAAGACGGTTTGGCAAAAGTGGAACGCATTTACGAGCAAGGCGGCGAGGGCGTAAACAAATGGTACAACGTTATCATCAAAGAAGGCCGCAACCGCGAAGTACGCCGTTTATTTGAAAGTCAAGGGTTGACGGTCAGCCGTTTGGTGCGTGTGGGTTTTGGGCCAATCGGGTTGCCCAATCGTTTGAAACGCGGTCAATTTTATGAACTCAATCCAATGGAAGTGGCAAATATTATGAAATGGGCTGATATGTTGTTACCAGGGGAACGTAAGCGCAGGCAATAATTAGCAGGCAGCCTGAAAACTTGTTTTCCCAATAATCTGCCCCATTTAACAAAAATATTTCTCAACAATGGAAACCAATCATGACCAATATTTTATTGAATTTAGACCACGAGCCACGTTTCAACGATATTCGCGTGGACGACATCAAACCTGCCCTACAAACCGCCATCGCCCAAGCCCGTGAACAAATCGCGCAAATCAAAACACAATCTGAAATCACTTGGCGCAACACGGTAGAAAAATTAACCGATATTACTGAAAAAGTTGGGCGCATTTGGGGCGTGGTGGCGCATTTAAATTCGGTGGTAGACACGCCCGAACTTCGCGCGGTTTACAACGAATTGATGCCCGAAGTAACCGTATTTTTCACGGAAATCGGACAAGATATTGAATTATACGAACGTTTCAAAGCCATTAAAAATTCGCCTGAATTTGCTAAATTGGACGCAGCACAACAAACCAAATTGGCAAATGATTTACGCGATTTTGTGTTGAGTGGCGCAGAATTACCACCCGAACAACAAGCAGAATTTGCCCAATTGCAAACCGAATCCGCACAATTATCCGCACAATTTTCGCAAAATGTGTTGGACGCAACAGACGCATTTGCGCTTTATTTTGATGAAGATGCGCTTTCAGGCAGCCTGAAAGGTATTCCTGAAGATGCGCTTGGAATGTTTCAGGCAGCCGCGCAAGCAGAAGGCAAATCAGGCTACAAAGTAGGCTTGCAAATGCCACACTACATCGCCGTGATGACCTACGCCGACAACCGCGAATTGCGCGAACAGGTGTACCACGCCTACGCCACACGTGCTAGCGAATTGGGTAAGGCCGAATGGGACAACACCGCCATCATCAACCGCACATTAGAAATCGCACTTGCAGAAGCCAAATTATTGGGCTACCAAAATTATGCTGAATTGTCGCTCGTAACCAAAATGGCGGAAACACCTAAACAAGTATTGAATTTTTTACGTGATTTAGCTCAACGCGCCAAACCATTTGCCCAAAAAGATTTGGCAGAGGTACGCGAATTTGCCGCGAAAAACTTAGGGCTGCCTGAAATCCAATCGTGGGATTTGGCGTATGCCAGCGAAAAATTACGCGAAGCCAAATACGCATTTTCTGAAACCGAAGTTAAAAAATATTTCCCTGCCAGCAAAGTGTTATCAGGATTATTTTCGCAAATCAATAAGTTGTATGGTGTGAATTTGATGGAGAAAAAAGTCTCCGTATGGCACGAAGACGTGCGCTATTTTGAATTAGAAAAAGACGGTGCAATCATCGGCGCGGTGTACATGGATTTGTATGCACGCGAAGGCAAACGCGGTGGTGCATGGATGAATGATTATCGCGGGCGCAGACGCTTTTTATCAGGTGAAAAAAAATCAGAAATTCAAACACCCACTGCATATTTGGTATGCAATTTCACGCCACCTGTGGCGGGCAAAGAAGCACGTTTGTCGCACGATGAAATCATTACGCTGTTTCATGAAATGGGACACGGTTTGCACCATTTATTGACACGCGTGGACGAATTGGGCGTGAGTGGCATCAATGGTGTGGAATGGGACGCAGTGGAATTACCCAGTCAATTTATGGAGAATTTTGTTTGGGAATACAATGTATTGCGTGAAATGTCTGAACATGAAGATTCAGGCGAAACGCTGCCTGAAAGTTTGTTTAACAAAATGTTGGCAGCAAAAAATTTCCAACGTGGTATGTTTTTGGTGCGCCAAATGGAATTTGCACTGTTTGATATGTTGATTTACAGCGAAAGCAACGAAAGCAGCCTGAAAAATTGGGCGGAAGTGTTACAGAAAGTTCGCGCAGAAGTTGCGGTCGTGCAACCGCCTGAATACAACCGTTTCGCCAACAGTTTCGGGCATATTTTTGCAGGTGGCTACTCGGCTGGCTATTACAGTTACGCTTGGGCTGAAGTGTTATCGGCAGATGCTTACGCAGCATTTGAAGAAAGCGGTGATGTCAAAACCACAGGCGCAAAATTCTGGAATGAGATTTTAGCGGTAGGTGGTTCTCGAAGCGCGGCAGAATCGTTTAAAGCATTTCGTGGACGTGAACCGAAGATTGATGCATTGTTACGACATTCAGGATTTGATGTTGAGATTGCATAAGCAGTCAATCTCCCAAATCATTGGGCTTCTAAAGCTCCGTGTTTGATATGCTGATTTACAGCGAATCGGATTCAGGCAGCCTGAAAATTTTATCGGGCTGCCTGAAAAATAATCTAACTATTATCAGATTTCAAATTTTTAGGACGATATTGTTCTCTTGGTTGCCATTCTTCAGCTTTGTTATCCATAACAATTTTTAAAGTTCCAAAGCTATTATCAGTCGTTAAATTGTCTAAATTATTATAGACTGTTTGACGACTGGTTTTTTTATATCTTGCAAAATCAGATATGGACATAATATGATATTTCATATACTTACCTTTAAATGTTTGACACTTTCGTAAAACATGGTTACAATATTTTTCACTTGATATAATACAATTTTATTTTAAAGGCATTCAATATGAATAAAGCTATTAACTCCCCATTTCGCTATGCAGGCGGTAAATTTTATGCAAGAAAATTGATTTTAGAATGTATTCCTAATCATAATTGCTACATTGAACCGTTTGTGGGTGGTGGGTCAATTTTCTTTGCTAAAAATAAAGTTCAAAAAAATATTCTCAATGATATTGACCCTGATTTAATTAATACCTATCTCATGATTAGAGATAAACCAAATGAATTGGTAGAATTTTTAAAAGATGAACAAGCATTAAAAGAACGTCATGCTTGGTATAAAAATGAATTTAAACCAAGTAATGACTTGGAGAGAGCAGGACGTTGGTACTATCTCAATCGTACATCGTATTCAGGCATCATGAACCCAAAAAATTGTTATTGGGGATATGGTGATAAATACAGTATGCGACCTGAAAATTGGGGAAGAAACATTTTGCGTACATCACTTAAATTACAAGATGTTCAATTTTTCAATATTGATTTTGAAAAAATTATAGACCAAGCCCCTGATAATGCTTTTCTTTTTATTGATCCCCCTTATTTTAACGCCGACCAAGATAAATTTTACACTTATTCATTTTGTCATGATGACCATTTAAGATTGCAACAATGTTTATTACGCAATCGCCATAGATTAAAATTTCTAATTACCTATGATAATTCATTGGAAATTAGAGAGTTGTACCAGTGGGCACATACGATTGTAGATAAAGAATGGAACTATACAATCAATAGAACAGACGACCAAACTAAATACAAAACTAAAGAAGGACAAAAAACAAATCGCTATAAAGGCAAAGAAATTTTTATTACCAATTATGATTTTGCTATTCAAAATGAATTAAATTTCAATGGTAATTTAGAATTAGTTTTCGCCTAATTCTAATAATTGTTCAATCTCACTAATGTGAAACCAGTTACCTTGTATCACGCTCATATCTTCATCAAAAATAATTTGTGGATAATTAGGGGCTAATGACATTTTAGCTATAATTTCAACCAAATCAAAGCACAAGCTAATGATACAGTACTTTCATAATTACGTTTTAATTTATCGTACCGTGTTGCCAGCGCACGAAAATGCTTTAATCGTGCAAAAGCGTTTTCTACCAAGTGCCTGATTTTATATAAATACCAATCTGTGCCCACATTAAGATGTTCTCTATTTTTCTTATATGGAATATTGGCTTTACTTTGTTTAGACTGAATTAACCGACGAAAAGTATCACTGTCAAAACCCCTATCAGCACACACGGTTTCATTATCACTTAAATCCAATTGTGCCAATAAATCAGGCGCAACAACAATATCATTTACATTACCAGCTGTAATGATAAATTCAATTGGATTACCACAAGCATCAACCGCTAAATGAATTTTAGACGTATGACCACCGATACTCTTACCAACAGCTTGATGCGTAATGGATTGTTTACCCATACCGTGTTGATGAACGCGGATATGGCTACCGTCCATAAAGACCCATTCCATATCGGGTGTATCTACCAAATGTTTGAATAATCGGGTAAAAATACCGCGTTTAGACCAGCGATTGAAACTTTGGTAAAGGCTGTTTGCTTTACCAAAATAACTAGGTATATCAGCCCATTGGCAGCCTGTACGTAAGCGAAATAGGATACCTTCTACTGTTTTGCGTAAATTTTTCTTGCGATAAATGCCAAGCTGTTTCAAAATAGGCAACAGTCTTGACCATGTTTCATTTGTAAGCGTGTTTCGGGACATGGCAAAGGTTTGGGATGGTTGCGTGGAAACAATATCTTAAATCCTTTGCCTCTTTTTTTGAATTGTCAATAGCCCCTAGGAATAAAACCACAATTTGTGGGCGTGGTACATTGGCGACGGGTACATTGAATATTATTTTCTGTAGTAATGGCAATATCTTGAGAACGAGCAATATACATATCTGCAAAGGCTCTATCTTGATATTCTTCATTGCTTAAATTTTCGCCATATTTTGTCGCTAAAAAGATTTGACCTTGCTCATTTGGCTGCCAAACAAAAATACCATTTTCGTCGGTTTCATAAAACGCATTTGCTAATGATGTAATCACAAAATTAAAATCTTGTGGGCGATATTGGTCGTTATGTACGCTTAAACTTTGTGGTGTAACCCCTAATACTGGAGCCAATCTTTCTACTTGAGTAGTCCCTAGTGTACGGCTACGCATACACTTAACCTTAATTGAGTAACCGTTAGCTAGTTTTTTAAATTCACCTTTGGCGGATAATTTACATTCAATCGTGAATTTTGTTCCTGTATTTCTATGGGTAATAGAAACATCTTCATCATGACTGCCTAATTGTGGGTTAATAAATGGTTTCTGAACTTCCCATGTTTCATTATCCAATAAATTTTCTAGCCTATCGCAAACGGAAAATTCAAAGGCTTTTCCCCTAATCATTGGAATAACTTTTGGGTCTCGCAAAATTTTACCTAAATGTTGAATAGGTAAATTATACAAATGACAAAATTCAATTAATTCATCATTAATAACATTATTATTTGGCATATTTTTTTCTAACTATTTATTTAATAAAATATTTTCAGGCTGCCTGAAAATCATTTCAAAACCATTTTCAAATACTTCGCCGTATAACTCGTTTTGTGCTTCGCTACTTGTTCAGGGCTGCCTGAAACCAAAATCTCACCGCCCCCAGCACCCCCTTCTTTACCCAAATCTACAATATAATCAGCCGTTTTGATTACGTCCAAATTATGTTCAATAATCACAATGCTGTTGCCTTTGCCTTTTAGTCGCTGAATCACTTCCAACAAAAGCGCAATGTCAGCAAAGTGCAAACCTGTAGTCGGTTCGTCCAAAATGTACAAGGTTCTGCCTGTGTCGCGTTTGGATAATTCCAATGCCAATTTCACGCGTTGGGCTTCGCCACCTGATAAAGTGGTTGCCGATTGCCCTAAACGAATATAGCCTAAGCCAACATCTTTGAGTGTTTGTAATTTTCGGGCAATGGTCGGTACATTTTCAAAAAATTCAAAAGCTTCTTCTACGGTTAATTGTAAAACTTCATGAATATTTTTGCCCTTGTATTGCACTTCCAGTGTTTCGCGATTGTAGCGTTTACCGTGGCAAACTTCACAAGGAACGTACACATCAGGCAAAAAGTGCATTTCTACTTTAATCACCCCATCGCCTTGGCAAGCTTCACAGCGTCCGCCTTTGACGTTAAACGAGAATCGCCCCACGCTGTAACCGCGTTCGCGCGATAATGGCACACCCGCAAATAATTCACGAATTGGCGTAAATAAACCTGTGTAAGTAGCGGGATTAGAACGTGGCGTTCTACCGATAGGCGATTGGTCTACCGTAATCACTTTGTCTAAATGTTCCAAGCCGCGAATACTGTCATAAGGGGCGGGTTCTTCGTGGGCGCGGTTGAGTTCGCGGTGGGCGATTTTGGCAAGCGTGTCGTTAATCAGCGTGGATTTGCCGCTGCCTGAAACGCCTGTTACGCAAGTGATTAAGCCCAAAGGCAATTCCAGAGTTACATTTTTCAAATTGTTGCCGCTTGCGCCTTTCAGAACGAGCATTCTGTCGGGATTAACAGGCGTTCTTTCAGACGGCACAGGAATGGATTTGGCACCGCTTAAATATTGACCTGTCAATGAATGCGCACTTTTCGCCACCACTTCAGGGCTGCCTGAAACAATCACGCTGCCCCCATGTTCACCGGCACCTATCCCCATATCTACTACAAAATCGGCGTGGCGAATGGCATCTTCATCGTGTTCCACCACAATCACGCTGTTACCCAAATCGCGCAATTTTTTTAATGTCATCAACAGTCTATCATTATCGCGCTGGTGTAAACCAATCGATGGTTCGTCCAACACATACATCACACCCGTTAAACCCGAACCGATTTGACTGGCTAAACGAATGCGTTGCGCTTCGCCACCCGACAAGGTTTCCGCCGAACGCGCCAAATTCAAATAATCCAAACCCACATTAATTAAAAAACCCAAACGTTCATTGATTTCTTTCAAGATTTTTTCAGCAATTTGCGCTTTATTGCCATCTAAATTCAAATGTTGAAAAAAATCCAACGCTTGATTCAACGGCAAGGCAGACACATCATGCAGAGCTTTGCCACCAACCAACACATTTCGTGCTTCTTTTCGCAAACGCGCCCCACCACAGCTCGGGCAAGCTCTATGACTTTGATATTCGCGTAATTTTTCACGTATGGTTTCGCTATCGGTTTCGCGATAACGGCGTTCTAAATTTGGCATAATCCCTTCAAAAGCGTGTTCTCGTTCAAACGTCCCGCCTTTTTCAGATAAATATTTGAATTTAATAATTTCTTTTCCAGAGCCATTCAAAATAATTTTTTGAATTTTTTCAGGCAGCGTGTTCCATGCAGCCTGCACATCAAAATCATAATGTTGAGCAAGTGATTGAATCATTTGGAAATAAAATTGGTTTCGTTTATCCCAACCTTCAATTGCACCAGCCGACAGCGACAATTCTGGGTGTGCCACCACGCGTTCGGGGTCAAAAAAATCAGTGCTGCCCAAACCATCGCAAGTTTGACACGAACCCAACGGATTATTAAATGAAAACAAACGCGGCTCCAATTCAGGCAAACTGTATGAACAAACAGGGCAAGCAAATCGCGCTGAAAACCAATGTTCCGTCCCCGTATCCATTTCCAATGCCAACGCCCGTTCCTCGCCGTGTCGCAGTGCCGTCTCAAAACTTTCCGCCAATCGTTGCTGAATATCATCGCGTACTTTGACGCGGTCAATCACGACATCAATATTGTGCTTGATGTTTTTTTCCAGTTTGGGGATTTCGTCCAATTCGTAAATCGTGCCGTCCACACGCACACGCGTAAAACCTTGCGCTTGCAAATCTTGAAATAAATCAACAAATTCACCCTTTCGGTTCACAACCGCAGGCGCAAGAATCATCACGCGCGTGTTTTCAGGCAGCCTTAAAACCGTATCCACCATTTGCGAGACGGTTTGGCTGCTAAGCGGCTGATGATGTTCAGGGCAATACGGTGTCCCCACACGCGCATACAACAGACGCAAATAATCGTGAATTTCGGTAACCGTACCGACCGTTGAGCGCGGATTGTGGGACGTGGATTTTTGTTCAATAGAAATGGCAGGCGACAAGCCTTCAATCAAATCCACATCAGGCTTATCCATCATTTGCAAAAATTGACGCGCGTAAGCAGACAGGCTTTCTACGTAGCGACGTTGCCCTTCAGCATACAGCGTGTCAAACGCCAATGATGACTTGCCCGAACCAGAAAGCCCCGTAATCACAACAAGTTGATGACGTGGAATATCCAAATCAATATTCTTGAGATTGTGCGTGCGTGCGCCACGAATGCGGATGGTGTCGTTGTTGTGTGTTGAAATAGTGGATTTTTTGGACATAATAGATACTGTAATAAATGTCAAGTGAAAAATCAAAATAAATTATTGGCAAAACCCATTTCGCAACATTTGTTTGTTTAATCATCAGTCCTTTTAGTTATCACATCATTCAGGGTGAATGCTAAACGTTAAACAAAATTAAAAAAGCGCGTCAAGGTTAAAGTGAACGCAAGCGACCTTGACGCGCTTTTTTAATTTCGTTCAACTACGCATACCCCCTGAACGATGCGATAACGGACTGATGATTAAACAAACAAACATTGCTACATTAGCTATTTATTAAAATAATGTGGCATCGAGCCACATTATTTTAAACCCCCATCTCTTCTGCTCCTACGTCCTGATGACGTTTAACATCAAAGTATGTATTGTTCTTCAAGCAAGTATAAGCATATTTGACTAATTTAACCATCATCAATACATAAACTTGCTTAGGGTGCTTTCCGCGCGCTAAATGCGCTTCAAACCAAGAACGCCACAACTTACTTCGAGTACAAGCCGCGCGGGCGGGCATATAAAGAGCCTTACGAATAGGACGGTTACCCATCTTAGAAATTGTAGATAAACCTTTCTTATTCCCTGAATCACGAATAATAGGAGACAAGCCAAGCCAACTAACTAAATGGCGATATGTTGGAAATTTGTCCAGATCAATCATAACACTTAATAGAATTTGCGCTGTTGTTTTACCAATACCAACAATACTTTGTAAAATCTTTTGCTTCCTCATCAACTGCTCACTTTTATTAATCAAATCTTGCATTTCTTGCCTACACAATTCAATTTGTTTAGACAAGAAATCAATCATTTGATTAATTGAGTGTAAAGCTACAGAATCGGCAACACTTAAACGATTTTTTTCCATTATCTGCATTTCTAAAAGCTGCTCAATTCGTCTATGCAAACTTTTCAATTTAACTTGCTCAACACTTTCGGGCTGCCATTTTTCAGGATTCTCTTTCGCGCAAAATTCAGCAATTAATTTTGCGTCTTGCTTGTCTGTTTTGACACGCTTCAATTTAAATTGCGCGTAGGATTTAATAATTGAAGGATTTACGACGCTCACTAACGCGCCATTTTCAAATAAGAATTTTGAAACTGGCAAATAATAAACATTCGTTGCTTCACTGCAAACATGAATTGTATTCAATCCAATTTTATACTTTGCAAATTGTGTCAATAAATTATTAAAACCATTTGAATTGTTATCAATAATAAAATTAATTGCTTCATTGTTAATCAATAAACAACAATCAATTTTATTCTTACTAATGTCTAAACCTAAATGCGCTTTAATTTCCATTTCAAACCTTACAAATAAGGGCTTTATCCCAAGATACCGTTATGATTAAAATAAAAAATGTATGTGCCAATCTATCATAATAATTTTAAATTAAGGCAGCAAATATGCAGGCATCACACATTTAAACACTTTAACATAGTATAATTATTAATTTTCTTATTTAGGACTAAACATGAAACAAAATATTATCATTACCCTGTTATCGGTTATTTGTGGCATATTGGGCTACATTGCAGCCAACATAAAGAGCGAAGTTCCTAAAACTAACACACTACCAAACATACAAGCAACAAAACCAAGCGAATTTCAAAAAATAACAAAAACCAATGAAAATGAAATCATTGATTATGGACTTATAAAAGGTAAATTAAAGCCACAATATTCCAAAGAATCCCTTGAAAATGAAGAAGAAGGTTCAGTGGTAGTAGAAATAATTGTTAATAAAAATGGAATTATTGAATCAGCAAAAATTTCTCACAGTAGTGGGCACGCAAGATTAGACTACACAGCAATTAAAACAGCAAAGAACGAAAAACTAGAACCGCAAACCAAACAAGGTAAACCGATCAGAACACGCTATTTAATTTCATACACATTTAACCTTGCTGAATAACAGAAAGACTTGGATTATTATCTTTTTAAAAACTGCGTAAAATTTTAACACATAATGTCAAAACTGTAGCAGATTACTCAGATTAATTATCTGTATAAGTACCATCATCACGTTGTGTATAATATTGATTGGTAGCAGGAGTCCTATAAGGATCAAAAATACCATTACGTGCATAATCTAGACAAGTTTTTTTATCTATTTCAGGCATAGGGGTTGCCTGGTCAGTATAACAAGTACATTTTTTAGCTTTAACACTTTCAACACAAGCAACAGGAAAAGGCATTGATTGGACATTACGATTTAAACCGTCATAAATAGGAGCCGTCCAAGGTTTGCCTTTTATTGTTGGTTCAAAATCCTTTTCACTCAAGTACTGAGTAATTGGCTGCTCAATCCGTGATGCAGCCTGAACAGGCAATGATGAATTATTAATTACTTGCTGATTATTGGACTGATTAACTGGATCAGATTGCTGTACCGTTTTTTTCTGAACTGTTTTTTTCTCAAGGCTAGACTTCAAATTAAAAGATAAATAAACCACTAAAAAAATCAATAATGGCAAAAACCACACCCAAGAAGTTAGTGAACCTTTTAACTTATTATGTTCTTCAGCAGATTTATACATACCGAAAGCATCTTTTTTAGTAGTAAAAATGCTGTTTTTAGCATCAGCAACATCATTGCGAGATTCAGGATTCGCACATTTTTGCCAATAAGAAACGCGTTTAAACCCAAGCATAGTACGGCTAATATTACGATGCTCTCCAACCAAAGAACGTAAATTAACATCAATTAATCGCGGATGCTGAGTTAATATAAAAAAATCTAAACCTTTATGACGATGAGTTTCAAGCTCATGAACGTAGTCAGGAACTTTAGAACCAGCAGGTCGGGGACGAAAAATTCGCTGCGCTTCATCAATAACAATAATTGCGCCTACAGGAGCCCATTTATGCCATGTTTCCATTGACTCACCATCAGGAATAGGCATAGTGGGCAATTTAAGCTCAGGAATACCATCGACAAATAAAGGACGATTTTGCAAATCTTTTCTAGTCATCAGCATATGAACAATTAGACTAGTCTTACCAGAACCTGGTAAACCAGTAATTAAACTAATCATAATTAATTACCTTTTAAAAACAGAACCTATTTTAGTAACAGACATCAAACCAAAAGCAAAAGCTGATGCACCAAAAATATAATTTAAGGCAACGCCACCACCTGCTAAATAAAATATTTGTAATACTTCAGAAGGCATATTACTAAATTGACTTGTTAAATAATTCACAAATTGAGACTGCAAAGAACTTATACCCTTATAACTAATCACAGATATACCCAAAGCTGCCAACAAACGCCCACCATAAGTAGAAATTAACGTACCTAAAACACTCATCAGCATTGTAGCAATACGAGCTAATAATGGCATTTTTTAATCCTTTAATAAAATAGCAGAACGAACAACAATAAATGATAAAAATATCGATACTAAAATAATAATTGGACAAAGTTTAATAGCAGCATCACAAAAAGGCCAATAACTAATTTCATGATTTGTACCTAAAATTTTTACTGTAATTAATGTCAAGAAAAAAAATCAAAATAAATTAGTTGAAAAACCCATTACGCAACATTTGTTTATTTAGTCACCAGTCCTTTGAGTTATCACATCATTCAGGGTGAATGCTAAACGTTAAACAAAATTAAAAAGGCGCGTCAAGGTTAAAGTGAACGCGAGCGACCTTGACGCGCCTTTTTAATTTTATTTAACTACGCATACCCCCTGAACGATGCGATAACGGACTGATGACTAAATAAACAAACATTGCTACATTAACTATTCATTAAACTAATGTGTCATCGAGACACATTAGTTTAAACCCCCATCACTTCTACTCCTACGTCCTGATGACGTTTAATCCTTTGATAAAATAGCAGAACGAACAATCATAAATGATAAAAATATTGATACCGAAATAATAATTGGACGAAGTTTAATAGCAGCATCACAAAAAGGCTGATAACTAATTTCATGATTTGTACCTAAAATTTTTACTTGTTTAGGTGCTGGGCAAGTACCTGATTCAACAAAATCATTTGATTTATTAAAACTATTCAAATCAACATCTGTCGTACCTATAACAAAATCACTACCACTACTTACACCTGAAATGGCATCATTAACTTGAGCATTTGTACCCAAAAATACACAATTAACAGTATCTTGACCTGGCTTACAATCACCAACACCACTTGCAGATACATTTCCTAATATAGAACCAGTACCAGAACCTGAACCTAAAACTGATGAAGAAGAAGCTGAAGCATTAGGCATAAATCCACCAACACCCCCACTTGAGTTATTATTTCCACCGCTACCGTTATTATGTAAACGATTATAGACATCATCAACACCTGAATCATCAGAAACCTTACTGGCATTTAAAGCGTCATCAGTAGAACCGTAATTATTGTAAATCGTAATATTAACTATACCAGGATTTGAAGTGGAATCAGTAGAATATGCTGTACCATTACAATAAAGCATAGAACCTTTACTAACCCAAAAATTGTAATACTCAATTTTATAAATAGGCGGTCCCAACACACGTCTACAACTATATACATTATTTCCATGAGCTGCATAACCATCTCCACCAGGACACATATTTTTAGAAACATCAGTACCACAAAGATCAGGAACAGTTGGAATATAAGTTGTATTACCCGAGCCATTATTAGAACTACCAGAACCACTACCAGAACCACTACCAGAACCACTACCAGAACCACTACCAGAACCACTACCAGAACCACTACCAGAACCACTACCAGAACCACTACCAGAACTACTACCAGAACTGTTACCAGAACTACTACCAGAACTACTACCAGAACCAGCTAAATTAGAATTTGAACCGATAGGATTATCACAAGACATTGGCACCCAAATACCACCTACAGATTTGCCACAGAGATTAGAATTAGGTTTTTTAGTTTCATTATTAATGCCGGTATTTTTACCATCATTTCCTATAGGAATAACACAATTTATATATAAAGAATAATCATCAATTTTACATACAGAACCAGGATCAGCAGTTTTTTGAATATCTGGTAAAACTGATTTTAAAGCTTGCATAGGCGTAGAAAATCTTTCACCAACACACTTGCCAACAGAATCATCAATTGTACAAACAAAGGAGCTCTTATCAGGAGTAGTATAAACACGATAGAACCCACCGTATTTATCATCATTAAAATAATAAACATAAGCACGATAATTAGCACTAAAATCAGGAACAAAATCAGAGATCAATTTAAGTGGTATCTTTACTTTTGTAAGAGCAAAAGAACTACATGATAAAAAAAGCAACATTAATAAAAATACTGCCTTTAATTGTTTAAACATACGCCCCACACGCTCCATTTAAATAAATTTAAAAAAAAATAATCCAAAAAGGAACCGTTACTAATATCCCAAGTAAAAACATTAATATATCACTCAATTTTCATCCTTTACCGAATAAACAAAATATTAAGAATTAAGAATTAACATTTCCCAAGTTCCCGACATAATTAATCCCCTAAATCTTTAAATTGACCTAAACCATTTAACACCTTAACCACTAACTTCACAAAAAAAGAAACTGCAAACAATGAAGTAATAATTAATCCAACCTGAATACCATCTTTTAAAAAACCGTATTCATCACAATAGGGGTGATACATATCTACTTTAATAAATACAGGTTTATAATTAATACCTGATACAGGAAAATACCAGCCATCATCTTTACGAATAGGCATTTTTAAAACGCCATCTTGAGCAATAGTGGGGGTTACTAAGCTCATCTTGTAATCGGACGCTTCCTCCGATGTGGTGAAGCATTGACCCCCTACACGATATCCCATAGAACCCCCTAAGCTAATTAAGCACGACGCATCATGCGAACAACCATTGCAACACCAACGCCAACCATAGCCAAACCAATTACAACGCCACCAACAGCATATAAATCAGTTTTGAAATCCGATGTTTCAGCCTTTACGGCTTCAGCCAATGGACCAGCAAAAGAGTTAGTTGCCAACAATGCGCTACCTACAATAACCGCAGATGTAGCTTTATCAGATACAGCACGACACACTTGTTTGATATTTGCTTTCATAAGTAATCTCCGAAAGTTTAAAAAATAGGCTGCTTCGTGGGGTTTTTGACGCGGCAGCCCAACACGTCAAAATAAAAAATCTTTCAGGCTTTAAGACTGCGCTGTTTTCGGCTTTTCATTCTGTAATACTTGCAGCTTCGTTACTAAGTTAACAGTATTATTGCCTTTTTTCACTGGCGAAAATTCAACTTCAACTAAACAAGGCAATTTGCCACGCAAATTAATTAATTCACTATGCTGCTCAGATTTGCCAAATTCCAACTCAACTACATCAACACCAAACTCTTTTTCCTGATGTTCATAAACTGGAACCTCGATATAAAGGCGTGTATAGTCGTATTCTTGACCGTTTTCCGTTTTTCCTTTGTTCCATTTGATTTTACGAAGTAATGTTTTCATGATGTTTCCTTATGTTTAGGGTTTAAATTTTGTTGCTTATATTGTCCGTAACGAAGATGCAAATATTCATCATAAGTCATCGACTCTTGTAGCTCTCTTGTAAAACCTTTTCCAAATACTGCCCTTAAAAATAAATCCGATTTCAAATTGTTACGAAATTGCTTCAATTCTTCGGTATTCACTTTAGGCTTTTGTTCTTGTTGAATTTCTGATTCAACTAGCTTTTTTTCAAAAATATAATTTCTTAAATCAATATCGGATGGTTTTCTCTTGTTTTCTTTTATAAATTCAACAAATGGATAACCAGCATCAAATGCGTTAGGGTGCAATCGTTTATTCATTTTTGCCCCTACGTTTTCAAGAAGTTGAACAATCTCTTGTTCTTCAAAACCCATAAACTTTAATGTTTTAATCGTTGGGCTAACTTGAATTGACGCGTGATGAAGCATATGCTCAACACTGATTTCTTTCATTTTTTGGAGTCGATCAGGCTTTTTTAAATCTTCTGAATATATCATGAATAATTCTTCACAAATTGGGTACGCCCCTGTTAAGTATTCACCGGGTTTCAATAAAATTTCATGCTCAAGCACAATATCGCGGTTTCGCATTTGCAGTTCAAAACGAACCCAAGGGCTACTCCTGTCTCCCTGTTCAATGCCTTTTTCATAAACGCGAACCACGCGAGAACCATTTTTACGACTTCCAATATACAAAGTCCGCCCACCGTCAGGCGCATTCAGCCAGCCCACTCCAGCCATTTCAGCGTTAGGCTGTGTATTTCCTGATTTAAATTTACCAGCAGCCCAATCAGAATAGGCTTGTAATGGCGTATATTCGCCTTTTAAAAAATCATGTGCTAAATCAATTCGCGTTATTTTGCATGATGGCGCATAATCCTTTATCCAGTCATAAAGACGATTTTCCCATCCGTCCAAAGCTGCCGCTAAACCAACACCCGAAACATAAATACAAACAGTCCCACCTTGTTTATCTCCATTACCCCAACCAAAAAATCCGTATTTAATGCGTTCATCAGATTTCAAACCCATATTAGCTGTTTTAGGATAACCATTACGACCGTTTCCACGACTTGAAAAATAAAAACCAAAAATTTCAAAAAGCATGGCTTCAGCATTGGCTAAAACAAGCTCATCTTCAGCATCTTCACTTTCACATTGAACACTTTGTTCTAAAGTTAAAAGAGAATATTTTGAAAAAGTAATAGTGATGGTATCTATATGTGCAGACATACCTACACCTTTACGTAAAGGAACGGCTTTAATTTCGCCATTAACCATTACATAATGATTTTGTATTTCTGAAATATGACTTACCCCCCCTTGTTTCACAGGCTTAAAATTTTGTCCCCCCGTGTTACTAGTGGGGGGTGGCTGCACCGCTCCGCAGCCTGCCGCGCACGCGCTGTCTGTCTGCGCATCGGCGCAGCCACTTTCCACAGAACCTAAAGAAGCAATCAAGCGCTCGTATCCACGAATCGCACTAGATTTGCGTGTATAATCCTTTACAAATTCGCCATTAACATATAATGCAAATTTGCCTTGTTCAGTTTTTACAATTTCATAATTCATGTTTTGTAAACTAGACATAATTAAAGCCCCACACTTTAAAAAATAAAGTAGGGGCTTCAATCAGCCTTAAATCAAATAATTGCTTAAAAGCAAAAGATACTTGTTAGATTTACAGCCCCCACAGCAGAGGCTCTAATATATAAGGCAGTCTGAAAAATGGAAAACCGTGTATTTTAACCTTTTTTCACGCATTGTGCAGATTGTCAAAACGTTCTAATTTTTCTACACTCTCATCGTTATTTACTGAAAAAATCATCATGATACATTCACAATCTCAACAAATTATCGGTAATCGCGAATCGCAACAAGATGCCATTAATTCTTTGCGCGTGTCGCCACAACTGCAATTATTCGTCCTGGCAGATGGCATGGGCGGACACAATGGCGGCGAAACCGCTAGCCAATCCGTTATCCAATCGTTTTTGGATTATTTCGCTAACCCAATTGCCGACGAATCGCCCACCGATGCACTGTACACCGCCTTATTACGCGCCAACGCTGCTTTATTAACGCGTACTTTGCAACAACCTGAATTGCAAGGCATGGGAACAACATTAGTCGCTGTTTTAATACAGGAAAATGGGCAATTTGATTACATCAGCGTTGGCGATTCGCCGCTCTACCAATTTTCAGGCAGCCTCAAACGCATTAACGCCAACCACGCATTTGCCGAAGATTTGAAAAAAATGGTGCAGGTAGGCGCAATATCCGCCGAAGAGGCCGAACAACACCCCCAACGCCATGCCATTACCAGCGCATTAACAGGTAATGCCATCACACACATTGACCAATCTTCAGGCTGCCTGAAAATGGGAGAACGCTTGATTCTGGCCAGTGATGGCATACAAACTTTAAGCCACGAACAAATTGAAAAACAAATCCAACACGTTGAGTTTGCAGAATTAACAACGCGTTTGTTGCAAGCCGTTATCGCCCAACAAAAGCCACAGCAAGACAATGCCAGCATCATCGTCATTGAATACACCAATGAACGAAAAATTGAATCGCCACCCACCATCAATGTAGTCATCCAATCTTTCAGGCAGCCTGAAAAAGAAGCGTTACCATGGAAATTTATGATTTTGGGTGTGGGATTGGCAGCGATATTATTAATTATTTTGATGATTTGGTTAGACGGTTCGGGTCATCAAAATGTGGCGAACAATGCCCCACCCAGCACCAGCCAAATTCAGCAGCCTAACACAATACCGCACAATGTCATCAGTCAAATCATGGCTGCCAGCGCAGCCAGTACCAACCATTAATTAAATAATTAAATACAAAGAGATATTATGTCAATCAATCATCGTTATGCTTTATCTTCAGGCAGCCTGCTACATGGCGTTTACCGAATTCAACGCGTATTGGGTTCGGGTACATTTGGCATTACTTATTTGGCGCAACACGTTAATTTAGGTTCAAGGTCAGTCATCAAAGAATATTTGCCTGAATTTGCTGTTCGCGACAATGGACGCGTTACGCCCCCACAAGCCGATAAAACCGAAGTTTTCAATTGGGGGTTGAACAGTTTTTTCCAAGAAGCCAAAATTTTACATGGTTTGAATCACACTAATATTGTTAAAGTATCAGATTTATTTGAAGAAAATGGAACAGCATATTTTGTTATGCCCTATATGGGCAGCAATACTTTTTTGGATTGGATTGCCAGCCATTCCACGCCCACAACAGACGAATTAAACGCCATTTTCTTACCGATTTTAGACGGATTAAGCTATATTCATGCACGAGACTTGCTCCACCGCGACATCAAACCAGCAAATATTTTATTAACCGCCGATGGGACACCTGTGTTGATTGATTTTGGTTCGGCGCGTTTTGCCATCAACAGCAACAGACCGCAAACCAATTTGCTCACACCCAATTTTGCACCAATTGAACAATATGGTACACGCACCACACACTACAAACCATCACTGGATATTTACAGTTTATCCGCAAGTTTGTATCAAGCCATCACAGGCAAATTGGTGGAAGCTGCGCCCGACCGTTTGCAACAAGATTTGCAACCCAAATTGGCACACAATCCAAGTTATCGTCATTTGTATCCACATTATTTTTTGGACGCGATTGATAAAGGTTTGAGTGTGCAGCCTGAAAATCGTTTTCAGACAGCGTTAGACATGAAAATGGCATTATCAGGACAAAATCAACCAAGTACCACAACCTCCACCATAACTGTGGTTCCGCCGCGTACCCAAGTTGTGTCGCCACAAACACAAATGGTGTCACCAGCCACGCCCCCAAAAACCAAGCCTCAAAAGCAGCACAAACCGCCATCACATTCAACTCATCAAACACGGTTTTCACTTTCAGGCAGCCTAAAAAAGATGGGTATTTGGATAAAACGATTGATTTCATTGTCGATTATTTCAGGTGTAGCCCTATGGAGTTATCCGCATATCAAAGACTGGCTGCAATATTTCAACAAAAGCAGTGGCAAACCGTATCATGGCACGGCTGAATTAAAATTAAAAGGTAAAACAGTAGTTTATACAGGCTGGCTGCAAAATGGCGTGGCACAAGATAATACAGGTAATGCCACATTAAAATTTGATGATGGTACGGAATGTAAAGTAGGTATGTTAAATAATGAACGAAATGGCATGGGTAAATGTTTATATCCTAAAGGCAGTATGTACGATGGCTCATGGAAAAATGACATGAAACATGGTTACGGCAAATACATTCCCGCCGAATCATCACCGATTGCATCTTATGAAGGCGGATTTGTGCGTGATAAATTGAGTGGCAAAGGTATGATGAAATACAAAAATAATGCCGTGTATGTGGGTGAATTTGCTAATGATAATATCAAAATAAATAGCAAAGGTGAAATAACAGGTATGCTCGGAATGTCTGTTCGTTGCGTGGGAACATTCACTTATAAACAAGCAAATTGTTCATTTAAACAAGGCAATTCAATTATCAAATACAAGGGTGGTCATAAAAATGGCTTGTGGAATGGCTCTGGGGAAATCACTACATTTGATAATGGCGAAAAAACAGATAGTTACCGTGGCACATTCCGCAACGGTGATTTAATTGGCGAAACTATTCGCAGCCAGCCCAAAACGGTAGATTCATCGCCAAATGATTCTACTGGTGATGATGCTGACAACGCTTCTGTAACACCCATTTCCACAGAAAGCAATGACAATCAATCAGATAAAAAAGATAAACAAAATTTAGTTAATCATTTATTTTAAAAGAAACGTTCAGGCAGCCTGAAAATATTCAAATATAGTTGTATATAGTTGTTTAAAATTTAAGAACCTGTATTGATAGTCAACATGAAATGGATTTTTGTCCCAGTTGGTACGAATGTAACATGAAATTCAATGCAGCAGCCAAATAGAGTAAAAAAACATCACGCTTGGCTGTGAATGCAGGTTCTTAAATATACTGTGTTGTCCGCCCCTTATGTACTAATTATCTACGTTTACGTTAAAGAGTTTTTGTGATGGTTTGTTTGTGTCAGAAATAATAAATAATTATTCTTCAATTTTTTAATTTCTCATCGCGAACACACTACGTTAAAAAATCCGTTACAATACGTGTTTTTTGTCTATGCTTTTTCAGGCAATCTGAAAATCAAATTCGTCTGAAAAATTTTAACTACTTGAAAAATATCATGCTTATTCTTCGTAATTTAATTTATTGGTTGATTTTGGTCATCAGTTTACCCATTATGTTTTTTATGGGTTTACCATTTATGCTGTTGCCACAAGGCGCGAACAAAGTGGGAAAAATTTGGGCGCAATGTATGTTGTGGTGCTTAAAAAACATCATCGGACTAAAATACGAAGTACATGGCGTAGAAAATATTCCCACCGAACCCGCAATTATTTGCGCCAAACACCAAAGTGGCTGGGAAACTTTAGCATTACAAGACATTTTTCCACTACAAGTATATGTTTTAAAAAAAGAATTATTTCTAATTCCATTCTTTGGCTGGGGTTTAAAATTAGCAAACATGATTGCCATTGACCGCAGCAAAGGCAAGCAATCCATGGAGCATATGCTCAAACAAGGCATCAAACGCAAACAAGATGGTTTGTGGATTGTCATTTTCCCTGAAGGCACGCGCATGAAAGCAGGCGAACGCGGCAAATACCGTTTGGGTGGTGCACGTATGGCGCAAGCTTTTGCTATGGATTTGGTGCCAGTTGCCCACAATAGTGGCGAATATTGGGCAAAAAATGCCTTTTTGAAATACCCTGGCACGATTCAAGTACGCATTGGCAAGCCAATTGCCCACACGCTTGGCACAGAAGCTGAATTAATGGCAGCCTGCGAAAATTGGATTGAAGAACAACAAACACAAATCACAGGGCAAGGTCCTTGTTATCAAAAAATGTAGAAATATTTCAAGCTAGATTTGAGTGCCGTCCAAAGCGACAACATATCATAACATTCAGATAATATTTAAATATTTTAAACATGAAAGAAACACATCGCAAACAAATGAACCAAAGATGAGTGCTGGCAAAGACTTCAGGTTGCCTGAAAACGTGTATTATTGCGACAAAATCACGAAAATTTGGTAAAAAGCAGCCTGATAAAATCCAATTTGCGGTTATAATAGAAATCTCACTTCATTTTCATTTATTAATTATTTATTAATTAAAGGACGAACATTATGGATATTGAATTTGCAAAAAGCCAATTTATCCGTTTATGGGAAATTCAAAATCAATTATTACTCAACGACATTGATGGAGAATTGCGCAATGCTGTTGGCTATGGCAAACGTGAATGCCATGTTTATATCGGTGATGCGTCCAATATGCAGGACGTGATGGCATATTATGGCAAAAAAGGTTTCAAATGCCGCTTAAATGAAGAAGAAAAAATCATGATTCTAAGCGGTTGGACATTGTCTTAAGACATTTTTCAGGCTGCCTGAAAGGAATTTTTCATGAAAAAAGCATTGTTTAGCATATTTATTGGCTTGGCTGCAAGTTTGGCGAACGCTGGCGATTTTGTCAATCACATCAACAATAAAGCGCAAGATATCCCTCAAACCCATGTGCAAATCATTAATTTTTGGGCAGCTTGGTGTAAACCGTGTCGCAAAGAAATGCCCGATATGAGCAAATGGTATACACAAATCGGCAAAAAACAAAAAGTCGGCATGGTTGGCATCGCCATTGACAGCCCTGAAAATGTCAGCCAGTTTTTGAAGCAAGTCCCCGTAAAATACCCGATTTTGCGCTACACTGGCACAAACAGTCGCGCCATGATGAGCCAATTCGGCAATCAAATTGGCGGTTTACCCTACACCGTAATTCGCGCCCCAAAATGTGCGTATGAAGAAAAAATTGTCGGTGAACTCACTTTTGATCGCTTGAATCAAGCTGTACAAAAAGCACAAAGTTCTTGTTCTAAATAATTTTTTCAATCAAATCCACTCAAATTCATTTGGGTGGATTTTTGTTTAGACTAGAAAATTGATACAATAAGCACCATATGATTTTTCAGGCTACCTGAAAAGCAACATTTTCAGCAGCAGAAAAATTTCCTTATTTATTTTGACGAGTTTTCTTATGTCCGAACAACAAACTTCATTAATTGAGTTTCCCACTGATTTTAAACTGAAAATCATGGGTGCAGCACACCCCGATTTTGTCCCCGAAATTCTCAAAACCATTCAGCAACACGCTCCCGAAACCAATGAATCTCATATTCAAATGCGTCCGAGTTCTGGCGGCAAATTTGTCGGCGCAACCGTAACCGTTTACGCCAAAAATCAAGAACATTTGGATAATATTTATCGCGCCGTAACATCGCATCCGATGGTTAAAGTCGTGTTTTAATTTTCAGGCAGCCTGAACATGAAAATCGTAAAATTAGGCACACGCGAATACGCGCCCGTGTTTGAAGAAATGAAAGCATTTAACGCCAACCGCACCGCCGACACCGAAGACGAATTATGGGTTGTGGAACATCCATCGGTGTTTACGCAAGGTTTGGCAGGTAAGCCCGAACATTTGCTCGCCAGCAGCGACATTCCTGTTGTGCAAATTGACCGCGGTGGACAAATTACCTATCACGGATTAGGACAACTCGTTGTTTATACGCTGATTGATTTCAAACGCCGTAAAACCAGCGTGCGCCACATCGTTTCTGCACTGGAAAATGCAATTATCGCGACTTTGGCACAATACAACATTCAATCCACTAACGACCCCAATCGTCCTGGGGTGTATGTGGGTGAACGCAAAATTGCATCATTGGGTTTGCGGATTAAAAATGGCTCGGTTTATCACGGCTTGGCATTAAATGTGAATATGGATTTAGAGCCATTTCATCAAATCAATCCGTGTGGATATGCGGGTTTGGAGATGACGCAAATTGCCGATTATGTGCAACCTGCGCCGAGTTTAGACGCAGTGGCAGATAAATTAACCGCGCATTTGATGCGTGAATTGGTTTTTCAGGCAGCCTAAAAAATTATTCATTTATTGACAACTTATTTGGAGTTACTCATTATGTACGGCATTACTTTTGATTTAAACACTCGAGATTTGCAAATGTTTTATTCGCATACCGAACAACAAGCCTATGCAGAAATTGCAGAAATTCTGCAAAATTATGGCTTTAAAAACATGGGTAAAGTGTTTATTTCGCAATCAGACAATGTGGCGGATTTGTTTACGGCGGTTTTGGCATTGCGACAAGAATCGTGGTTCAGCTCATCGGTTCGCAATATCCATTCATTTAAAATTGAACAATGGTCGGATTTGACACAATTTGTTCGCGCCTAATTTTCAGGCTGCCTGAAAATAATTTAATCAAAAGAAAGAATGAATATGTCTACAGAAGCAAAAAACGTGTTAGACAACGCGCAAGGTGTGAAACACAAAGGCGCAAGCAAAACTGCCCGAATTCCCATTAAAGTCGTGCCACTTGAAGAAAAATTGAAAAAACCAAGTTGGATTCGTGCTAAGGTTCCGTCCAGCCAAAAATTCTTTGAAATCAAAGATATTTTGCGTAGTCAGAAAATGCATACCGTGTGCGAAGAAGCGTCTTGCCCGAATATTGGTGAATGTTTCAGTCATGGTACGGCTACTTTTATGATTATGGGTGATATTTGTACGCGCCGTTGTCCGTTTTGCGATGTGGGGCATGGTCGTCCGAATGAATTAGATGCGAATGAACCGCGCCATTTAGCCGAATCGGTGGCGGCGATGAAATTGAAATATGTCGTGATTACTTCGGTAGACCGCGATGATTTGCGTGATGGTGGCGCACAGCATTTTGCCGATTGCATCAATGCGATTCGTGAAACGAGTCCAAATACCAAAATTGAGATTTTGGTGCCTGATTTTCGTGGGCGTTTGGACATTGCGTTGGAAATCTTGGCAAAAAATCCGCCAGATGTGATGAATCACAATTTGGAAACACATCCACGTTTATATAAACAAGCACGTCCAGGGGCAGATTATCAACATTCTTTGGAATTATTGCGCCGTTTCCGTGAGATGATGCCGCATATTCCGACCAAATCGGGCATTATGGTCGGCTTAGGCGAAACAGATGATGAAATCCGTGAAATCATGCGTGATATGCGTGCCAATAATATTGAAATGATTACGGTGGGGCAATATTTGCAACCATCTGACGGGCATTTGCCTGTATTGCGCTATGTAACACCCGAAATGTTCAAACAATTTGAAAAAGAAGCCTATGCAATGGGCTTTACCAATGCCGCAATTGGTGCGATGGTGCGTAGTTCGTATCATGCTGATATGCAAGCAAAAGATGTTATTGAAACACATAAACAAGGTGGCTGTGGTCATCATTAAATCATGATTGATTTTTTAGGTTAAACCTTTGCAAAACTTCTATTTTCAGATTTGAAGGTTTTGCAAAGGTTTCAGGCTGCCTGCAAAAGCGTACACCTATTTGCGCTCGCTGATTTGCTCGGATAATGGCACTTCGTGGGGATTGATTCGGGCGTTGTCTTCTGCACCTAAATTGACTAATTTTCTCAATTTAGTCATATAATTATTAACATCTAATCCACATCCAAAACGCTGTGCATCCCACAATGTCTCGGCGAGTGCGTCCATCATTTCGTGTTCGGCGTGCACCCAATCATCACCGTATTTCGCACACAATTGCGCGTGAATACTGCGAATTCCAAACGGTTGGTCAATCGCTACTTGCTCTTGAATACTCAGGTGCATGGATAAATGCAAAAACGGATTGCTTTCGCCTTTGTCAGGTGTCCATTCATAATCTAAATATTGTTCAATATTATCAAGAATATAGGCATACTCTGTATGGGCTTGCAAAATGCGTAAGGCTTTGGTTTGCAGCGCATCCAGCTGCACAGGTGCCAAACGCAATTGCCAAACTTGTGCAAAAAATCGGCGAACATCGTGGGTATTGACATCATACATGGTCATTAAATTCCTGAAAATTTTGAATATCAGCATTATAAAGTCTTTTCAGGCTGCCTGAAACTGTGTATAATGGCTTTTCCGATTTGGGGGCGACCTTGGTTTCGACGGGGGTTACAAAGCAAATACGGGCATACCGAGTTTTCAGAGACTCGTAAAACACTGAACGAAAATAGTCGCAAACGACGAAACTTACGCTTTAGCCGCTTAAGGCTAGCCGTTGCAGCAGTTGGTCAATGGGCTGTGTAGAGTCAAATCTACGGCAACGTCATTTTACATTGGCTGGTTTTGAGCTGGGTTACTTAGTTCAAAATGAGATTTAAGGTAGCTGGTTCTCTGAGAGCCCGTCTGTCGGCGTGATGAGAATGAGATTTCCAAATTGGCAAGACTAAGTATGTAGAACGTTTTGTAGAGGGCTTTCGGACGGGGGTTCAATTCCCCCCGCCTCCACCATTTTAATAAATAACTCCATGATGATTCATGGAGTTATTTTTATTTTATATTGCTTAAGGATATGTTTCTGGTCTAAAGCCTTTGTAAAATTCTAGATTTTAGTGCGGTTCAAAGCAATACTATAGCATATATATTGATAATATTTAATATGTTAAATAATTAAAGAAGAGTTTTTCGAAGAAGTGTACCAATCGAATTAGATTTTAGATTATAGGTAGGATTTTGCAAAGGTTTTGGTTTGTCTGGTTTTGATATGGAGAGGGTAGTATGGTGTCTTGCTGTCATACTTTTGGGTTTTATTTTTTTTGAGTGTTTAAAAACTGCGATTATGTTGAGATTAAATACTATTAAGAAACAATGTAGTTATTAATTTTGAGGGGAATATTTGTTTATTTTTTGTTGACGGTTTTTGGGTATAGGCGTATAGTTCGGTTCTTCGCTGCTACGGCGGTTGAGTTAGTCAAAACGAATTAGTTTACTGGTTTATTTGGCTGAGTACAAGGATTATTTGAAGCTCTTTAAAATTACAGAATACCGATAAGTGTGAGTGCCTGATGGTCTCACACTGCAAGAAAAAACAGACAAGATTGTAATAGGTGCTGAGCCGATTACTCTTTGTTGGTTTCTTTGAAGCAGACCAGAAGTTATTAAGTTAGAGATTGAACATAAGAGTTTGATCCTGGCTCAGATTGAACGCTGGCGGCATGCTTTACACATGCAAGTCGGACGGCAGCGGGGTAGTGCTTGCATTACTGCCGGCGAGTGGCGAACGGGTGAGTATAATATTGGAACGTACCGAGTAATGGGGGATAACTATCCGAAAGGATGGCTAATACCGCATACGTCCTGAGGGAGAAAGCGGGGGACAGGCAACTGCCTCGCGTTATTTGAGCGGCCAATATCGGATTAGCTAGTTGGTGGGGTAAAGGCTTACCAAGGCGACGATCCGTAGCGGGTCTGAGAGGATGATCCGCCACACTGGGACTGAGACACGGCCCAGACTCCTACGGGAGGCAGCAGTGGGGAATTTTGGACAATGGGGGGAACCCTGATCCAGCCATGTCGCGTGTATGAAGAAGGCCTTAGGGTTGTAAAGTACTTTTGTTAGGGAAGAAAAGGCATTTGCTAATATCAGATGCTGATGACGGTACCTAAAGAATAAGCACCGGCTAACTACGTGCCAGCAGCCGCGGTAATACGTAGGGTGCGAGCGTTAATCGGAATTACTGGGCGTAAAGCGAGCGCAGACGGTTACTTAAGCAAGATGTGAAATCCCCGAGCTCAACTTGGGAACTGCGTTTTGAACTGGGTAGCTAGAGTGTGTCAGAGGGGGGTAGAATTCCACGTGTAGCAGTGAAATGCGTAGAGATGTGGAGGAATACCGATGGCGAAGGCAGCCCCCTGGGATAGCACTGACGTTCATGCTCGAAAGCGTGGGTAGCAAACAGGATTAGATACCCTGGTAGTCCACGCCCTAAACGATGTCAATTAGCTGTTGGGGCACTAGATGCCTTAGTAGCGAAGCTAACGCGTGAAATTGACCGCCTGGGGAGTACGGTCGCAAGATTAAAACTCAAAGGAATTGACGGGGACCCGCACAAGCGGTGGATGATGTGGATTAATTCGATGCAACGCGAAGAACCTTACCTGGTCTTGACATGTACGGAATCTCTCAGAGACGGGAGAGTGCCTTCGGGAGCCGTAACACAGGTGCTGCATGGCTGTCGTCAGCTCGTGTCGTGAGATGTTGGGTTAAGTCCCGCAACGAGCGCAACCCTTGTCATTAGTTGCCATCATTTGGTTGGGCACTCTAATGAGACTGCCGGTGACAAACCGGAGGAAGGTGGGGATGACGTCAAGTCCTCATGGCCCTTATGACCAGGGCTTCACACGTCATACAATGGTCGGTACAGAGGGTAGCCAAGCCGCGAGGTGGAGCCAATCCCAAAAAACCGATCGTAGTCCGGATTGCACTCTGCAACTCGAGTGCATGAAGTCGGAATCGCTAGTAATCGCAGGTCAGCATACTGCGGTGAATACGTTCCCGGGTCTTGTACACACCGCCCGTCACACCATGGGAGTGGGGGATACCAGAAGTAGGTAGAATAACCGCGAGGAGTTCGCTTACCACGGTATGCTTCATGACTGGGGTGAAGTCGTAACAAGGTAGCCGTAGGGGAACCTGCGGCTGGATCACCTCCTTTCTAGAGAAAAGAAGAGATTGTTAGGTACTCACACTTATCGGTATACTGAATTGAGATGCGAAGAGCAAGAATGCGAAGAGCAAAAGAATAGAGACGACTTAATGGGTTTGTAGCTCAGGTGGTTAGAGCACACGCTTGATAAGCGTGGGGTCGTAGGTTCAAGTCCTACCAGACCCACCAAGACCTAATTGGGGGCATAGCTCAGTTGGTAGAGCACCTGCTTTGCAAGCAGGGGGTCATCGGTTCGATCCCGTTTGCCTCCACCAAATATTTAGAGGTAGAACCAAATATTTAGAAGTCAAATATTTAGAAGTAGAGCTGAACAGTAGAATTTAAAAGTAGAAATTTCAAATTAAAGTGAGTTTGTGGAAGTTGTTTACGAAGAAGTTGTTTACTAGATAGTTTTATAACTTACTTTTTATAACTTACTTTAATTTGCGATTTAAGAAACGCATTGATCTTTAACAAATTGGAAAGCCGAAATCAACAAACAAAGACAATGTTGATTTGTTTAGAATGCTGTTTGATGCAACAAGTAGTGTTCACATTTCAGGCAGCCTGAAAAGGTATTGGTACTGAAAGAAGAAATAAGCAAATCATAAGAATTTGGGTGATGATTGTATCAATTGTTCTTGAAAGACAAAAGGCAAGAACAATACACAACAAAGCAGTAAGCTTTGTCAGATTAGAGAATCTAAGTAATGCTGGCAGTCAACGCCAGTATCTACGAAGTCAGAAGGTTCTTCAAATGATAGAGTCAAGTGAATAAGTGCATCAGGTGGATGCCTTGGCGATGATAGGCGAAGAAGGACGTGTAAGCCTGCGAAAAGCGCGGTGGAGCTGGCAAAAAAGCATTGATACCGCGATGTCCGAATGGGGAAACCCACACAGCAATGTGTATCCTAATCTGAATACATAGGATTAGAGAAGCGAACCTGGAGAACTGAACCATCTAAGTACCCAGAGGAAAAGAAATCAACCGAGATTCCGCAAGTAGTGGCGAGCGAACGCGGAGTAGCCTGTATATGATAATTATTGAGATAGAAGAAAGAATTGGAAACTTCTACCATAGTGGGTGATAGCCCCGTATTTGAAATCTCAATGATGGTACTAAGTATACGAGAAGTAGGGCGGGACACGAGAAATCCTGTCTGAATATGGGGGGACCATCCTCCAAGGCTAAATACTCATCATCGACCGATAGTGAACCAGTACCGTGAGGGAAAGGCGAAAAGAACCCTGGGAGGGGAGTGAAATAGAACCTGAAACCTGATGCATACAAACAGTGGGAGCACCGTTAAGGTGTGACTGCGTACCTTTTGTATAATGGGTCAACGACTTACATTCAGTAGCGAGCTTAACCGAGTAGGGGAGGCGTAGGGAAACCGAGTCTTAATAGGGCGACTAGTTGCTGGGTGTAGACCCGAAACCGAGTGATCTATCCATGGCCAGGATGAAGGTGCGGTAAAACGCATTGGAGGTCCGAACCCACGCATGTTGCAAAATGCGGGGATGAGCTGTGGATAGGGGTGAAAGGCTAAACAAACTCGGAGATAGCTGGTTCTCCCCGAAAACTATTTAGGTAGTGCCTCGAGTATGAGACTGATGGGGGTAAAGCACTGTTATGGCTAGGGGGTTATTGCAACTTACCAACCCATGGCAAACTCAGAATACCATCAAGTTGCTCCTCGGGAGACAGACATCGGGTGCTAACGTCCGGTGTCAAGAGGGAAACAACCCAGACCGCCAGCTAAGGTCCCAAATGATAGATTAAGTGGTAAACGAAGTGGGAAGGCACAGACAGCCAGGATGTTGGCTTAGAAGCAGCCATCATTTAAAGAAAGCGTAATAGCTCACTGGTCGAGTCTTCCTGCGCGGAAGATGTAACGGGGCTCAAATCTATAACCGAAGCTGCGGATATACTTTTAGTATATGGTAGGGGAGCGTTCTGTAAGCCTGAGAAGGTGATTCGTAAGGATTGTTGGAGGTATCAGAAGTGCGAATGTTGACATGAGTAGCGATAAAACGGGTGAAAAGCCCGTTCGCCGAAAGCCCAAGGTTTCCTACGCAACGTTCATCGGCGTAGGGTGAGTCGGCTCCTAAGGCGAGGCAGAAATGCGTAGTCGATGGGAAACGGGTTAATATTCCCGTACTTTGATTCAATGCGATGTGGGGACGGAGAAGGTTAGGTTAGCAAACTGTTGGAATAGTTTGTTTAAGCCAGTAGGTGGAAAGAGTAGGCAAATCCGCTCTTTCTTAACACCGAGACGTGATGACGAGTGTCTACGGACATGAAGTGACCAATACCACGCTTCCAGGAAAAGCCACTAAGCTTCAGTTGAATCAGAACCGTACCGCAAACCGACACAGGTGGGCAGGATGAGAATTCTAAGGCGCTTGAGAGAACTCGGGAGAAGGAACTCGGCAAATTGATACCGTAACTTCGGGAGAAGGTATGCCCTCTAATGTTAAGGACTTGCTCCGTAAGCATCTGAGGGTCGCAGAGAATAGGTGGCTGCGACTGTTTATTAAAAACACAGCACTCTGCTAACACGAAAGTGGACGTATAGGGTGTGACGCCTGCCCGGTGCTGGAAGGTTAATTGAAGATGTGCAAGCATCGGATCGAAGCCCCAGTAAACGGCGGCCGTAACTATAACGGTCCTAAGGTAGCGAAATTCCTTGTCGGGTAAGTTCCGACCCGCACGAATGGCGTAACGATGGCCACACTGTCTCCTCCCGAGACTCAGCGAAGTTGAAATGGTTGTGAAGATGCAATCTCCCCGCTGCTAGACGGAAAGACCCCGTGAACCTTTACTGTAGCTTTGCATTGGACTTTGAAGTCACTTGTGTAGGATAGGTGGGAGGCTTAGAAGCAGAGACGCCAGTCTCTGTGGAGCCGTCCTTGAAATACCACCCTGGTGTCTTTGAGGTTCTAACCCAGACCCGTCATCCGGGTCGGGGACAGTGCATGGTAGGCAGTTTGACTGGGGCGGTCTCCTCCCAAAGAGTAACGGAGGAGTTCGAAGGTTACCTAGGTCCGGTCGGAAATCGGACTGATAGTGCAATGGCAAAAGGTAGCTTAACTGCGAGACCGACAAGTCGAGCAGGTGCGAAAGCAGGACATAGTGATCCGGTGGTTCTGAATGGAAGGGCCATCGCTCAACGGATAAAAGGTACTCCGGGGATAACAGGCTGATTCCGCCCAAGAGTCCATATCGACGGCGGAGTTTGGCACCTCGATGTCGGCTCATCACATCCTGGGGCTGTAGTCGGTCCCAAGGGTATGGCTGTTCGCCATTTAAAGTGGTACGTGAGCTGGGTTTAAAACGTCGTGAGACAGTTTGGTCCCTATCTGCAGTGGGCGTTGGAAGTTTGACGGGGGCTGCTCCTAGTACGAGAGGACCGGAGTGGACGAACCTCTGGTGTACCGGTTGTTTCGCCAGAAGCATAGCCGGGTAGCTAAGTTCGGAAGAGATAAGCGCTGAAAGCATCTAAGCGCGAAACTCGCCTGAAGATGAGACTTCCCTTGTGGTTTAACCACACTAAAGAGTCGTTCGAGACCAGGACGTTGATAGGTGGGGTGTGGAAGCGCGGTAACGCGTGAAGCTAACCCATACTAATTGCTCGTGAGGCTTGACTCTATCATTTGAAGGACTTTGGAAGAAATAGAAATACCAAAGCACAAAGATAAAGCTTACTGATGAATACACTTCATCACTCAAAAAATCAGTTGATTAAAGAATAAATAGGGTAAGAAAAATTAAAATTATCTTACCAACGGCTTACCAATTTGACAGTTTATGTTTGGCGACCATAGCGGTTTGGTCCCACTCCTTCCCATCTCGAACAGGACAGTGAAACAAACCAGCGCCGATGATAGTATAGTTCCTATGCGAAAGTAGGTCATCGCCAAACTCTTTATTCAAAAATCCCTTAGCCAATCTATGTTGTGTGCTAAGGGATTTTTTATCATAGAATTTAATATTATGTAACCTTTGCAGAACCCTCATTTTTAGCAAAAACTAAAAATGGTTTTTCAGAGATTTCTAAGTGGAAATGGAAAATATGGCATTGAATATTAAAATAATTCCTGTAACCCCTTATGAACAAAATTGTACTTTATTGTGGGACGATGAAACCAATGAAGCAGTTTTGACGGATTTGGGGGGCAATGCAGCAGAAATTTGGCACATTATTCAGAAAAAACATTTGAATTTAAAAGAAATTTGGCTAACTCACGGGCATTTGGATCATGTAGGTGGTGTGGTAGCGATGCGCGAATTAACCGATACCCCTGTGATTGGTCCGCATTGTGATGATTTGTTTTTGTTGGAAGATTTATCCAATAAAACACGTGAATATGCTAAGTATGGCTTTGAATTTTCAACTAATTTTTTGCCAACACGCTGGCTGAATGAAGGTGAAGTGCTAAGCGTGGGGCAATATGAATTTTCAGTACTGCACATTCCAGGACATACGCCAGGACATGTAGTGTTCTATTGTGAACGAGAGAAGTTATTGATTGCAGGTGATGTCTTATTCAAAGAAAGTATTGGGCGCACCGATTTTCCGCGTGGTAATACGCAAGATTTACATCACGGAATTCGTACCAAATTGTACAGGCTGCCTGAAAATGTGGTCGTGATTCCAGGGCATCGCGAAACCACAACGATTGGACATGAAAAAATTTACAATCCTTATGTCCGTGCTGAATAATATCATGATAATAAACAACCACAGCTTTAATGCAGTGGTTGTTTTTAATTTGTATCAATTATACAGATACTTCTGCTTTGATGTGTGGGTGTGGATTGTAATTAATTAATTCAAAATCTTCATATTTAAATTCAAATAAATCTTTGATTTTATCGTTAATTTTTATTTCAGGCAGCCTGCGTGGTTCACGTGTTAATTGTAATTTGGCTTGCTCAAAATGATTATTATAAATATGAGCATCGCCGAGTGTGTGGATAAATTCACCAGCCTGTAGTTTACAAACTTGCGCCATCATCATTGTCAAAAGCGCGTAACTCGCAATATTGAAAGGCACACCTAAAAAAATATCCGCACTGCGTTGATATAATTGACAAGATAATTTTCCGTCTGCTACATAAAATTGAAACAAGGCATGACACGGTGGCAATGCCATGTTGTCCACTTCGGCAGGATTCCACGCACTGACAATCAAGCGGCGGCTATCTGGATTTTGTTTAATTTGTTGGATAATTTGACTAATTTGATCAATGCTTTTGCCATTTGGGGTTTGCCAACTGCGCCATTGTGCGCCGTATACGCGCCCTAAATCGCCATTTTCATCAGCCCATTCGTCCCAAATAGAAACATTATTATCTTTCAAATATTTAATATTGGTTTCACCTTTCAGAAACCACAATAATTCGTGAATAATAGAACGCAAATGCAGTTTTTTAGTAGTCAAAAGTGGAAAACCATTTGCCAAGTCAAAACGCATTTGATAGCCAAATACCGAGCGCGTGCCAGTGCCTGTGCGATCGGATTTGTCCGTGCCGTGTTCTAGAACATACTGGATAAGATTTAAATAAGTTTGCATAATTTTGATTCTTCAAATGAAAATAATAAATAACCCAATAAATTATCTGATTTTAAATAATTTATTGGGGTTGGATTTTACCTGAATTTAATGAGTTGCAAAGGTTTCAGGCTGCCTGAAAAGCAAAAATCAATATTTTTGATGAGCAAATTGCACAATTTCACGCATTTTTTCAATGGTTTCAGTACGTGCTAAAATGCCGTGTTCGCCCATAATTTTCGCAAATATACTCGGAACTTGCTGTATACTGATGATATTTGGTGCAAATTTTTCGCACACTGCATCAATCGTATTCACATAATTTTGGTTGGCTTTACGCGAAATATACACTACATTCCAAGTGCGAGTGATTTTGCTATGGAATTGATTTTCTTTGATAATATGTGCATATTCATTGAAAATATCAAAATCATTCGCGTAATCCCACATATCAATCGTTAAACCACCTGGTGGCCGGCAATTGATTTCCAACGGTAATAATTCTCCAGTGCCTTGTACACGGAAAAATTCAAAATGGAAAAAACGCTCGCGAACATTAAACGCTTTTACGCATTTTTTGCCCAATTCTACCAATTTGGGCGAAATTTCACGCGGAACATAGTAATACATATCACCATCTTTTGCTACCGTATCTAAAACCGCTTCTGAATATTCCAAGCTTGCGTAAAATACAATGTTGCCATCATGGTCAGTTAAGCCATCAAATGTGATGATGTCGCCCTTAATGAATTCTTCCATGATGTATTCAACGTGTGGATTTTTCTGTTGAAAGAATTGTGATAATTCTGCATCTGATTGAATTTTATAGGTATCGCTTGCACCAACGCCAGAATTGGGTTTGATAATTATCGGGAATTTTAATTCTTTGGCTAATTTTTTTGCGTCTTCATCATTGGAAAATACACGCCCTTTGGCAACTTTTAACCCCGTTTTACGGAACACTTCTTTCATTTGTGCTTTGGTTTTAATTGCCAACATATCATCGGTTTTGTAGCCGAATACATTAAAATCAGTGCGTAATTGAGCATCTAATTCTAACCAATACTCATTGTGTGATTCAATTCGGTCAATGCGCCCATATTTGTGCGCGAAGTAGGCAACTGCACGATAAACTTGGTCATAATCTTTCATATTATCAACACGATAATATTCAGTTAATGAGTTGCGTAATCCTTCGCTCAAACTTTCGTAAGGTGCATCAGCAATGCCTAATGTGTTGAAGCCATTTTCACGCAAACGCACAGCGAAAGTTTCAAAATTAGCAGGAAAATGTGGCGAAATCATCACAAAATTGATGGGTCGGGACATGGGTTATTCCTTGTGAATGGGTTACTTGGAAACAACATTTTCGGGGCTGCTTTTTTCAGGCTGCCTGAATCAATGATTGTAGATTTTTTAACCAAATTTAACAATATTATTTTGAAATACGATACAATATTTTTGTTCAACTGGTTATTTTGGAAAGGATAAAATACCATGCGTCGTTATTATTCAGATTATTATCTTGAAATGGAAGAACATTTTGTTTATGTGCCATACTTTAATCACGACCGCCGCATCCGTGTTTTGCTGCCCAAAGATTATCGCATCAATGAACATGAACGCTACCCTGTTTTGTATATGCATGATGGGCAAAATGTGTTTTACAGCAAGGAATCTTATTCGGGTTATTCGTGGAAAGTAATTCCTACCATTAAAAATAATCCGCAAATTCCCAAAATGATTGTTGTTGGAATAGACAATGCCAGAGAAAATCGTTTAAATGAGTATTCGCCATGGCAGACCGATACTGGTTCAACGCCTGAAACCATGTATGCTGGTGGTTTGGGAGGAGAATATGGTAAATGGGTAGTGAATACAGTTAAACCTTTGATTGATAAAAATTATCGCACACTCAAGGAACGCGAATATACGTTATTGGCAGGCAGTTCTATGGGGGGGATTATCACGGCATATATGGGGGCGGCATACCCTGAAGTATTTGGGCATTTGGGTGTATTTTCTTTGGCATCGTGGTTTAGCGAGCGTGATTTTTTGCAATTTATTCATGAGCATCCATTGCATTCAGATACGAAAGTGTATATTCAAGTCGGTACGAAAGAAGGTGATGAAATGGACTCGCATTTTATTGCCAATATGAATCAAGCTTATATCGATTGTACGTTGAATTATTATCAAGCGTTGTTGCGGACAGGTTCACCTTTGGATAATGTGAATGTGCGCATTATGGCAAATAAAAATCATCATGAAAGGCATTGGGCATATCACTTTTTTGAATTTTTGGGCTTTACGTTGATGCAAAAATAAATGGGGAATTCGGTTATAATGTCGGGTGGATGATTTTCAGGCAGCCTGAAAAGTTTTTCGTGTATATGAACATTTTTTAAAATGGATATTTACGTTAGAATATTATTCACTTTTTTCGTGCGTGTTTCGGTGTGAAACATGCGTCAAACTTTATTATTTCAACGAAACGAATTATGCACAATACCGCCACTCAAATTATTCAAAATGGTTTAATCGCCATTCAAAACGCCCATAACCAACAAGATTTAGAATGGGTAAAAGCACAGTATTTAGGCAAAACGGGCGAATTGAACGTACTTTTAAAACAATTGGGCAAAATGTCGCCAGAGGAGCGCAAAACAGTCGGCGCACACATCAACGAATGCAAACAACAGTTTCAGGCAGCCTACGATGCCAAACGTGCCCAATTGGAACGCGCCAAATTGGAAGCACAACTTGCTGCCGAAAGTTTAGACGTAACGCTGCCTGCGCGTGGACAAAGTTTGGGTGGTTTGCACCCCGTTACGCTCACGCGCCAACGCGTAGAAGAATTGTTCCGTAGCATGGGTTTTGAAGTCGCGGACGGACCCGAAATTGAAGATGATTTCCACAATTTCCAAGCCTTGAACATTCCGCAAAATCACCCTGCACGTGCCATGCAAGACACGTTTTATGTAGAAAATGGCGACGTGTTGCGCACGCACACTTCGCCGATTCAAATTCGTTATATGCTGGACAAGAAAAATCCGCCAATCCGCATTATTGCGCCTGGTCGCGTGTACCGCGTGGACAGTGATGCTACGCATTCGCCGATGTTCCATCAATGCGAAGGTTTGTGGGTGGAAGAGGGCGTTACTTTTGCCGATTTGAAAGCGGTATTCACGGATTTTATTCGTCATTTTTTTGAACGCGATGATTTGCAAGTCCGTTTTCGTCCGTCATTTTTCCCGTTTACCGAGCCGTCTGCCGAGATTGACATCATGGGCGACAACGGTAAATGGTTGGAAGTGGGCGGTTGCGGCATGGTTCACCCTAACATATTGAAAAATGTGAATATTAACCCCGAACAATACACGGGTTTTGCATTTGGCATTGGTTTAGACCGATTTGCGATGTTGCGCTATGGCGTGAACGATTTGCGTTTGTTTTTTGATAATGACTTGAATTTCTTGAAACAATTTCAGAAATGAATTTTCAGGCAGTCTGAGAATAATTACTTTAAAGATAAATAAAATGGCAAAAATTTTTTCACTTACAGTCAATGGTTATAAATCCATTCGTAAATTACAAAATTTTCATTTTTCCAATCTGAATATATTGATTGGTGCAAATGGTGCGGGCAAAAGTAATTTTATTAGCTTATTTCGTATGTTGAATGCAATGTATGAACAGCAACTGCAACTTTATGTACAAAAACAAGGTGGTCCAGATGCTTTATTGCATTTTGGGAGAAAGGAAACAGAAAAAATTCATGCGGAATTTTATTTTGATTCAAATGGATATAGATTTAATTTAATTCCAACAAATGATAATAGACTAATTTTTGAAGACGAAGACGTTTCGTTTAGCGGCAATTATGGTAACTTTTCTAGGACATTAGGATTATTTGGAGGGCATACAGAGTCTAAATTAAAAGAAGCGCAGGATACTTTTTCTGAGTATGCCCGACCAGCAGTCAAAAGTTGGCGCGTTTACCATTTTCACGATACTAGCGAAACTGCCAAAGTAAAACAAAAACACGCAAGCAATGATAATCTGACCTTTAAACCTGATGCCGCAAATTTGGCAGCTTATTTGCGTCGGATTTATACAGATTATCCAGATGAATACAAACGGATTGTAGAAAATATCCGTTTGGTTTTGCCATTTTTTCATGATTTTGTTCATCGTGATGGCGAGCCTGAAACAATAGAATTGGAATGGACACAAGTCGGTAAAACAGATACGCCGTTAAAAGCACATATGCTTTCAGATGGTAGTTTGCGTTTTATTTGTTTGGTAACACTTTTATTGCAGCCAAGCAGCTTATTACCTGACACGGTTTTAATTGATGAACCCGAACTGGGTTTACATCCTTATGCGATTACGGTTTTAGCCGATATTTTTAGACAAGTTGCTGAAGAAAAACAATTAATTGTATCCACACAATCTGTTGAATTAGTCAATGAATTCAATCCCAAAGATGTGGTTGTGGTAAATCAAAAAAATGGCGCTTCTACATTTGAACGTTTATCCCAAGAAAAACTTGCCGATTGGCTTGAAGATTATTCTTTGGGCGAATTATGGAAACAAAATATTTTCGGTGGGAGACCCTAAAATGGTAGAAGTGATTGTTTTAACCGAAGGACAATGTGAAGAAACATTTATTCGTGATGTTGTGGCACCTGCTTTTTATCATCTGGGTATTTATCTTCAACCGCGCTGTATTCCAACTTCCACAAGCTGCAGAGGTGGAGCGATTACATTTGACCGCTTTATGCGTTATATCCGTAATACGTTGAATGAACGTCAAGATACTTATGTAACAACTATGTTTGATTTATATGGATTAGATACAGATTTTCCTGACTATGATGAAGCGTTATCATATACTGATATTTATCAAAAAGCAGAAAAATTAGAATTGGGTTTGGCAAATGCAGTTATTCAACAAATACCGTGTAGACCTGAACGCTTTATTCCCTATATTCAACCATATGAATTTGAAGGATTATTGTTTTCTGATGTGGAAATATTGAGCCAACAAGAACCCAATTGGGGACGTTCACTAAATATCCTACAAAACATACGTTCACAATTTGAGACACCTGAACACATTAACAACAGCTACGCAACCAAGCCATCTAAACGATTAGAAGATAATTTAAAGCCCAAATATAGAAAAACACGGCATGGTCCATTAGCTGCAAAAAATATTACACTAACCACCATTGAGCGAGAATGCCATCATTTTCATGCTTGGTTGGAAAAATTAAGAGGATTACAGCCTTTATAAATATTTTCAGGCAGCCTTAAAACCTATTTTAAGATTAAAAAAAACAAAGAGATAGTAAAAAATGCAATTCCCTTACTCATGGTTAAAAACCCAAGCTAACACTAATCAAACTCCAGAACAACTTGCCCATTTGCTGACCATGGCAGGTTTGGAAGTAGAAGAGATGAACCCAGCTGCACCCGCTTTCACAGGTGTGGTCGTGGCTGAAGTCAAATCAGTGGAAAAACATCCCGATGCCGACCGCCTGAATGTTACCCAAGTGGACGCAGGCACGGGCGAGTTAATTCAAATTGTGTGCGGTGCGCCGAATGTTCGTGCGGGCATTAAAGTACCTTGCGCTTTACCTAATGCGGTGCTGCCTGAAAATTTCAAAATCAAACCGACCAAAATGCGTGGCGTGGTTTCCAACGGAATGTTATGTTCTGCCAAAGAGTTAGGTTTACCTGAAAATGGCGTTGATGGTTTATTGGTGCTGCCTGAAAATGCGCCTGTTGGACAAAATATCCGTGAATTTTTGGATTTGGACGACACTTTATTCACACTGAAAATCACGCCCAATCGCGCCGATTGTTTGAGCATTAAAGGCTTAGCGCGTGAAGTCTCTGCGCTGACACAATGCGAATTTAATCCGATTAAAATCAATCATATTCCTAATCAAACCACACAAAAACAAGCGGTTAAAATTGACGCGCCCGATGATTGTGGGCGTTTTATCACGCGTGTGATTTCGGATGTAAACGCGACCGCGCCTAGCCCCGATTGGTTGGTGCAACGTCTTGAACGCGCAGGTATTCGCAGCGTTTCCGCGTTGGTGGATATTGGTAATTATGTGATGCTGGAATTGGGTCAACCAATGCACGTTTTTGATGCGGATAAATTAATTGGCAGCCTGAATATTCGCCGCGCAAAAAATGGCGAAGTACTTGAATGCTTAAATGAAAAAACCGTTACATTGTCAGATAATACACTCGTTGTGGCGGACGAAAAACAAGCTTTATCCATTGCAGGTTTAATGGGCGGGGCAGCAAGCGCAGTTTCTGATACAACTCAAAACATCGTATTGGAAAGCGCATGGTTTAGACCAGAAATTATTTCTGGAAAATCAAGACAATATGGTTTTGGTTCGGATAGTTCGTTCTGTTTTGAACGGGGGGTGGATTTTCAATTACAACGTGATGCGATTGAACGTGCAACAGAATTGGTTATTGAGATTTGTGGTGGTCAAGTTGGTGAAATTGTTGAAGAAATTGCTAAGCTACCTGAAAACAAAACTGTTGTTGTGCGCACCGCACGTATTGAAAAAATGTTAGGCGTTCAAATTCCCAGCGAACAAGTGGAGATGATTCTTCATCATTTGGGCTTGCAGCCTGAAAAAACGGTTGATGGTTTCCAAGTTACCGCGCCAAGTTTTCGCTATGATATTGAAATTGAAGCAGATTTAATTGAAGAAATTGCACGTGTTTACGGTTACGAAAATATTCCAGATGACCGCACGGCAGGCAAATTAGCGATGTTGAGGCTGCCTGAAAATCGCCGTTCTCGTTTTGGGGTGTATCAAAAGATGGCAGAACGTGGTTTCCAAGAGGTTGTGAGTTATGCGTTTGTTAATGAAGATTGGGAGCAAGATTTTGCAAATAATCAAAATCCTATCCGTTTACAAAATCCGTTGGCAGCGCAATATGCGGTGATGCGTTCCACTTTGATGGGTGGATTGATTGAGATTTTGCAAAATAATTTGAATCGCAAACAAAATCGCGTGCGTGTATTTGAAATTGCACGTACATTCCAAAAATCAAATAAAAACAATGAGTTTATCCAAACTGAAAAATTAGGCGGATTGGTTTACGGCTCTGTATTGCCTGAACAATGGGGCGCAAAAGCGCGTTCGGTAGATTTTTATGATGTGAAAGGCGATGTCGAAGCCTTGTTGCAAGGCAAAAATGCGCAATTTGTCAAAGCTGAACATCCTGCATTGCACCCAGGCCGTTGCGCGACAATCCAAATTGATGGTGAAAATGTCGGTATCATCGGCGAATTGCATCCGAAATGGACGCAAAAATACGATTTGCCACAAGCTCCGCTGCTATTTGAATTAGACATGAGCGTGATTTTGGCAACCGAAAAAGTACGTTATCAAACGGTTTCTAAATTTCAGCCAGTGCGCCGTGATTTGGCGTTTGTGCTGCCTGAAAATGTGGCGTTTGCGGATTTGCAGGCTGCATTGAACGCCGTGCAATCCGATTTAATTCAGAGCATTGAATTATTTGACGTTTATCGCGGTGTGGGTTTACCTGAAAACCATAAATCTATGGCGGTGAAAATTATTTTGCAAAGTATGGAAACCACACTAACCGATGAAATTGTTGAGCCATTGATTCAGCAACTGATTGAAGAAGCAGAAAAAGTAGGCGCAAAATTGCGTTAATTAAGACAAATAAAAAGGCAGCCTGAAAAAATGTATGACATATTTTCAGGCTGCCTTTGTTATACGGATAAATGGTCAAGTGGTAATGCGGTGGTGTTTTTGATTTCTTTTAGCACAAAGCTGGATTTTGCATCTAATACATAAGGGTGTGATAATAATTCATTTAATACGAAATTGGAGAACGCGTTCATGTCGGTAAAAAAAGCGTGAAGTAAATAATCGGTTTCGCCCGTTAGTGCGTAACAGCTTAATACTTCAGCCCAATTTTGTACGACTTGAGCGAACTCGTTTCGGGCTTCGCTGGCTTTATTGATGGACACACGAATAAAGACTTGCAAGCCCAAATCTAATTTAGTCGGGGATAACAATGCGGCGTAGTTACGAATAATCCCTGATTCTTCAAGCTGTTTTAAGCGGCGTAAACAAGGAGAAGGGGATAAGGCAACGCGTTCAGAAAGCTCCACATTGCTCAATCGCCCATTTTCTTGCAAAACTTGTAAAATTTTTAAATCTGTTTTGTCTAAAGTGATTTGTATCATGATGTGTCTTTCGTGTCATATTAAAAAGTAAAATTTATAAAATGATTCTTATCATAAACTAACAATATTTAAAGCACAATAGTTTAGAAAAACTATTTTTTTTAAAATTTAACACTTTCACTGTATTATTTTGGTTGTTTTTTACCTAAATTGAGTTTAAATTCAAATTAGTACAGTATGTTAATATTCTGATGCACCGCGCGTATACGGCGGATGTTGTTGCCTTATCATAATTTGAATTTAATGCACTATATTTTGATGCTATAAGAGAATATAATTGAAAAATCATCAGATTAAGAATAATTAGGATAAGGATTGATGTGAGAATGGCATATGTCAATAAAATCAAATTATCAATCTTACGAAAACAGGTTCTAAAAAGGCAGCCTGAAACCTTTGCAAAACCCCATCTTTGGTGCATTTCTTCGTGATATGCTTCTACAACGCTTGAAAATATTTTAATATTATCTACGTGTTATGTGATGCCGTTGCTCTGAATTGCACTTAAATGGTTTCAGTTTGAAGATGCTGCAAATAATCGCGCAACGCGGTTTCATCTAAATGCCAATGACAGAGTTCGTGTTCGCCATGTAGTAAAACAGGTACTAACTCATTGTATTTTAATTCTAATTCTGGAAATTCATCAATTTCTATGATTTCCACATCAAAACTAAATTCTTGTTGATAGGGCTGCAATTGGTCACGCATGGCGTGGCATAATCCACAATATGGGCGAAACATTAGTGTCAATTTCATGATGATTTTTAGGTTTCAGGCTGCCTATATTTTACAGGCAGCCTGAAAATAACTAGTTGGATTATTTGATAATTTGAACGTTTTTAATCACGATTGGTTGTTTGGGTACATCTTGATGCATTAAGCGGCTGGTGGTTTGTGTTTTGGCGATTTTGTTAACCACGTCCATGCCTTTGGTTACTTTGCCAAACACTGTATAGCCGTAGCCTTGTAGGGTGCTGCTGGTGTAATTGAGTGATTGGTTATTGTTTACATTGATAAAAAATTGGCTGGTGGCAGAATGTGGGTCGCCAGTACGTGCCATTGCGATTGTACCAATTTCATTTTTCAAACCATTATTGGCTTCATTTTCAATTGGTTGGGTGGTTGGTTTTTGCACCATGTCGCTGGTAAATCCGCCACCTTGAATCATGAATCCATCAATCACACGATGAAAAATTGTTTGATTATAAAAGCCCTTATTGGCGTATTGCACGAAATTCGCAACGGTTTTAGGGGCTTTTTGGTCGTCCAATGATAATTCAATTTTGCCCATACTGGTGTCCATTAATACTTTGGTTTGCGCATGCACGCCAAAGCTGATGGTACACAATGTAATGATAAAAAGATTTTTAATATTCATGCAATTAGCTTTCTGTGCATTCGCTATTGGGTTGATTATTGGCTTGACGGCGTTGTGCAGCTTCGGCGCGTCTAGCATTTTGTTTTTCAATGGCTTCTTTGATATTCGGCAATGACAATGCGTATAGTTGTTCTTCTGCGCTGATTTCACCTTGAAAGCGATTATTTAGATTGAAACGTTTTCCACCACGCGCAATAGCTTTCAAATATTTTGGGCGGCGGCAATGATTTGCCATGACGCGCATAATGAGTTCTGCGGAAAATTGTGGCAAATCAGCAATCAAATCTTGTTCAATGCCTAATGCTAATGGTTTGAATTTACTGAAAACTTCATATTTTTTGTAAATATGCTCTGAAATTAATTCGGTTTGTTGGCGTTTGCTCATGGTTTGCACGGCTTGTTTGAATGCTGCGCCGAGTGCGGTTTCTTGAGTCATTTGGTTGGTTTCCTAGTAGTTGATTAATTTGATATTAATATTTTAAACAATCAGCGTGATTTTTCGTTTTCAGGCAGCCTGAAAAAAATCGCGTAAATTATAACGAATTCAAGTTAAGCTGTGAATTATAAATGTTACTGTACCATGCATGCCATTATGTGCTGCTCGCGCATGGTAAGCATGGTATTTTTTATTGTACTGGATTTAAGAACCTGTATTCACAAAAATGATAAAATATCTCTATGATTAGAAAATCCTACCCAACAGACTTAACAGATGCGCAATGGCAAGCAATATTCATGACACAAAAGCAGGTATTTTTGTAGCAAAAAAAGCGTTTGCGACCTGCCCGAGTTTAAAAGGTTTCTGTGCAGACGCAGGTTATCGGAATACATTTGAGCGTGAAGTATCAGAACAGTTGGGTTTAACTATTCAGATTTCAAAGAAAATTCAAGATATTTCTTGGCATATTCTGCCCAAACGTTGGATTGTAGAACGAACGTTTGCATGGTTAGGTTGGTCTCGACGTTTAGCAAAAGATTTTGAGCAGACGAATTTATCTGCTGAAAATTTTGTTAAACTAGGGTATATTTCACAAATATTAAAATTTATCAAATAGTTGTTTGTGAATACAGGTTCTAAAACTCCATAAAATTACATGTTATTAAAAGAAATAAATAAATTTCCTTATTTCCAATCTAATGTGTTTCCTAATTTCAAATTACAAAAATATAGTTGATTATTATAGGCAACTAATTTATACCCCTTAAGAAAATGTGGTAATTTACCATCCATTAGAACACATTGATTATCTAATTTCTCTTTCGGAATATAATTCCATTCTCCTAAATACCGAAAAAAATTGAAATCTGTGATGCTAGTTTTTTTCAAATCAGCATTATCTTCATTATTATTAATGTATTTATCAATATTTCCACAATTATCTAAGGAAATCGTTTCATAATCCAATTTAATTTCTTTTCCATCATCTGCATCCATACTTAAATATTTAATAGTTAGATAAAAATTTCCTTTACCGATACTACGCCAATATTTAGGGGCATTCTCTAATGAAAGTCCATTTTTTTTATAAAAATCTAATGTATTTACTTTACAACAATCATTTGGATAAAAATCGTCCCACCTATTTTGACTAGCATATAAACTAAACCAATTATTTTGTTTATTTCTAAAATTTATATAATTCCCAAATTGATTAATTGGAAATGAATTAATCTTTACTCCCTGTGGGATAATTCTTTTACCTTTGTGGTTTTCTTTATAATTTAATTTATTTAACCTCAAGTAATCTAATAAATTATAATTTTCTAATTGAGTAATTATACAATTTTCTGGGCATTTTGGGATCTGTACTTCATTTGCTTCATCTAGTGATATTTTTGCTGTCTGTAAATATTTAAAATAGCTCTGCATACCACGATTAAGTAATTCATCTTCACTTAATTTACGATTTTCCGCCAAGCAAATACCCTGTTTATTTTTCTCAATTTCACTAATACTTAAAATTTGTAAGGGAGAGAGAAAAATACGAAAATAATAAAATGTAGATACTATAATAAAAAAGATACAAACCAACAAAATTCTATTTATTTTTTTCAATTTCAATTACTTTCCTAAATAGACTTCCTGCGAAACAATAATCCCCATTTTTTAAAACACGCTTAATTACAGGATTTAGCAAAATTCTAAAACCTAGAAAAATTGTGGTTTCGCAGGAAGTCTAATAATTTCATATCGCTGATTTCACTGATTTGGGCGCAACCCAATTTTTGTAGTGTGATGAATCGCATTATACCGTTTTCCACTTTTTTGTCGTGGCGCATATGAGCAATCCATTGATTAAATGGGAATTTGGGTGGCTTATCGGGCAAATTCGCAGCGCGAAATAAAGCCGCCACGCGAGCGGTGTCGCCATTTTTCAGGCAGCCCAATTGTTCGGATAAAGCACACGCCAACACCGTGCCAGCCGCTACCGCTTCGCCGTGCAACCAGTTGCCATAGCCCATTTCGGTTTCAATTGCGTGTCCGAACGTATGCCCGAGATTGAGATGGGCGCGAATGCCTTGTTCGGTTTCGTCTTGGGCGACAATATTGGCTTTCATTTGGCAGCAATGCGCGATGATTTTGGTTAATTTTTCGGGTTGTTGGTGCATGATTTCATGGATATTTTGTTCAATCCAAACAAAAAAATCCAAATCCCCCAACAAACCATATTTGATGACTTCTGCCATACCTGCAGAAAATTCTTTTTCAGGCAGCGTTTGGAGTGTATTTAAATCAGTCATCACCAGTTTTGGTTGATAAAACGCGCCAATCATGTTTTTACCCAATGGGTGATTGATGGCGGTTTTGCCTCCTACAGATGAATCTACTTGGCTTAATAATGTGGTTGGAATTTGGATAAATGGTACACCACGTTGGTAGGTTGCCGCCGCAAAACCCACCATATCGCCAATGACACCGCCACCTAATGCAATTAATGTGGTTTTTCGGTCGGCGTGATGTGTGAGCAGCGCATCATAAATTTGGTTGAGTGAGTCGTGATTTTTGTATTGTTCGCCATCTGGTAAGATGATGGTAAAATATTGAATATTATTTTTTTTAAATAAATCAGTTAGTTGATTTAAATATAATGGAGCAACGGTTTCATTGGTAACAATCGCAATTTTTTTGCCAATATAAGGCGCGAATAACGAAAAATCGCACAAAATACCTGCGCCAATATGAATGGGATAGTCATGCGATGTGGTGTGTACGTGGACGGTTTGCATGATTAACTTTCTGATAATTTAGCCAAAAGTTTTTTGAAAGTGATGTAATGATTTTCAGTACCAACATCCAATACAATATGAGATGTTTGGCGGTAAATGGGGTCGCGTGTGGCGTAGAGTTGCTGCATTTTTTTCAATGGGTTATCTACTTGTAACAAAGGGCGATTAAAATCGTAGCGTGTGCGCTCTACCAAAATTTCAGGTAAAACATGGAGATACACCACAATACCGCGTTCGCGTAACCAAATCCGATTTTGTTCTCGCAATACTGTACCGCCACCTGTTGCCAGCACCACATTGGATAATTGCGTGAGTTCATTAATGGCACAGCTTTCGCGTTCACGGAAACTTTGTTCTCCCTCCAGTTCAAAAATAGTAGGAATAGAAACGCCTGTTTTGTCGCAAATGGTTTGGTCGCTGTCATGAAAAGTTTGCTGAAAATGTTCGGCAAGTTGGCGACCAAGCGTGGTTTTGCCTGCACCCATGAGTCCGATTAAGTAAATGTTTTTTGTATTCATGATGATGATTTTAACGCAATTTTACAGTATCGGGGAGAATTTTTGTTCATGACTTTAAGAACCCGTATTCATAGCTAACGTGAAATGATTTTTGTTCCAGTTGGTATGAATGTAAGGCAGCCTGAAAACTAGAAACAAGTTTTCAGGCTGCCTTTATTTATTGCGACATCAGAATGTTCAAGCGATTAGAAACCGCCCATGCCACCCATACCGCCCATGCCACCGCTCATATCAGGCATAGCAGCGGGTTTGTCTTCAGGAATGTCGGCAATCATGCACTCGGTGGTCAGCATCAAGCCAGCGATAGACGCAGCGTGTTGCAAGGCAGAGCGCGTTACTTTTGCGGGGTCTAAAACGCCCATCGCAATCATATCGCCATAAGTGTCGTTGCCAGCGTTGTAACCGAAGTTACCTTCGCCTTCCAAGACTTTATTCACGACAACAGATGCTTCGCCACCAGCATTTACTACGATTTGGCGCAATGGTGACTCAATCGCTTTCAACACAATTTTCACGCCCGCTTCTTGGTCGGCATTTAATGTTTCAACCGATTTAATTGCTTGACGAGCGCGTAACAACGCAACGCCACCACCAGCAACCACGCCTTCTTCAACAGCCGCGCGAGTTGCGTGCAATGCGTCATCAACGCGGTCTTTTTTCTCTTTCATTTCCACTTCGGTTGCAGCACCTACTTTGATAACGGCAACGCCGCCAGCTAATTTAGCCACACGTTCTTGCAATTTTTCTTTGTCGTAATCCGAAGTAGCCACTTCAATTTGTTGGCGAATTTCTTTCACACGCGCTTCAACTGCTGCTTTATCGCCGAAACCATCAATGATGGTTGTGTTTTCTTTGCTGATTTCAATGCGTTTTGCTTGACCCAAGTGTTCCAAAGTAGTTTGCTCCAAAGTCAAACCTACTTCTTCAGCAATCACGGTTGCGCCAGTCAAAATAGCAATATCTTGCAACATGGCTTTGCGGCGGTCGCCAAAACCAGGGGCTTTCACGGCAACGGTTTTCAAAATACCGCGAATGCTGTTCACGACTAAAGTCGCCAAGGCTTCGCCTTCTACGTCTTCTGCGATAATCAACAATGGGCGAGAAGTTTTGGCAACTTGCTCTAATACTGGTAACAAATCACGAATATTGCTGATTTTTTTGTCAAACAATAATACAAATGGATTATCCAAACCAGCGATTTGTTTTTCCACATCGTTCACAAAATAAGGAGACAAGTAGCCGCGGTCAAACTGCATCCCTTTAACCACTTCCAACTCATTTTCCAATGATTTACCGTCTTCTACGGTAATCACGCCTTCTTTGCCGACTTCTTGCATCGCGTCTGCAATGATTTTGCCGACTTGTTCATCAGAATTGGCAGAAATTGAGCCAACTTGCGCGATTTGTTCGTAGGTTTCGCAAGGTTTGGCGATATTGGCTAATTCGCCAACCAATGCGGTTACCGCTTTGTCAATACCGCGTTTTAAATCGGTGGGGTTCATGCCTGCTGTAACGTATTTCATGCCTTCAGCAACAATTGCTTGTGCCAATACGGTTGCAGTTGTGGTGCCATCACCTGCCACATCGTTGGTTTTAGACGCAACTTCTTTAACCATTTGTGCGCCCATGTTTTCAAATTTGTCTTTCAATTCAATTTCTTTTGCCACAGACACACCGTCTTTGGTAATGTGTGGGCCGCCAAATGAGCGGTCTAACACCACGTTGCGACCTTTCGGGCCCAAAGTTACGCGAACTGCGTTTGCCAATACGTTTACGCCATTAACCATTTTTGCGCGTACTTCTGTACCAAATTGAACGTCTTTTGCTGCCATTTTGTTTTTCCTTAAAAAATATATTTAATCTATCAAATTAATGTTCAGGCTGCCTGAATATTCGTTGGGCGCGTAGTTTTTATTCTACGATACCAAAAATGTCTTCTTCTTTCATGACCAGCAATTCTACGCCATCTGCTTTTACGGTTTGACCGCTGTATTTACCGAAAATCACTTTGTCGCCAACTTTCACGTCCAAAGCGCGGCGATTGCCATCGCGACCCAATTTGCCTGCGCCTACGGCAATCACTTCGCCCATATCGGGTTTCTCAGTGGCAGATGGTGCCAAAATAATGCCAGATGAAGTTTTTTCTTCTGCTTCCAAGCGTTTAACAACTACGCGGTCGTGTAAAGGACGGATATTCATAAATAATTCTCCAAATTAAATTGTGTGTTAAGAAAGGGAAATTTCTGATAACGGCAAAATAAGGCTGCTTGAAACAAAATTCAAGAGTGGTACACAAAAATTTTTCAGACTGCCTTTTGTTCATCAAAGACAGTCTGAAAATTATTGATTATTTGACAATGGTTACGGCAGAACCCGCAATATTGTGTTGTACGCGTATGTTAATATTGCGACCACGATTGGCATCTAAAAATTGATATTGTTTTTCAGTGATGAGGAAATCTTTCCCCCTAAGATATTCGTCTGGACTGGCAATTTGCCAAGAATAACGGTAGCTGTTTAGGCGAGATTGCTCTAAACGCGCAACACGGACTGTTTTGTATTCACTAGGCGCACCACGAATCAGTAAGGCACTAAGTAACAATAAAAAACTGCTAATCCCTACCATGCAGCAAACCAAGTGCAGCACTTTTTCTACAAAATAAGAAATTTGCCATGGAAAACCAAGTTTATTCAAAGATGGTAAGTAATGGCTTGATTCTACTTGTGTAAATGCAAATAGACTCACAATGGGCGAGACTACCCAAAAAGTTTTTTCAAAAATTTCGGATAATGCGTAGCTAGGCGGAAAACTGCTTAACCAAAAATAATAATTTAGCAACAATGGGATAACCAAAAATGCAATAATCATTTGGCGTTTGCGTTGGGGACGGATGTGCATCATAATGTTTAAATTGGATTTAGAATTAAATGGTTAAATAAAAATTTGGATTGCTGATTTTTTCAGATTAATTTCTTTGAAAGACGATTTTATGCGTTACCTGAAACGTGTCTAGCCGTGCAGAATACTCAATTTTGTGAATTCGTGTCAAATTTGGTTTAGTTTTAGTATTCTCATTCTTCTAACCTATTGTTATCAATATAAAGCATAAGGATTTATTTATGAATCATATTTCGGAAATTTGGCAATTCATTCGTGAAGAAACCACACAAGCTGCCGCCACCGAACCTACTTTAGCCAGTTTTTTGCACCTAACGGTTTTGCGTCATAAATCATTGGCCAGTGTATTGGCATTTCATTTATCAAGCAAATTATCCAATAGCGTGATGGATGCACGCAGCCTGAATGAATTGTTTTTGGAAGCCTTGATTGATGATGCAACCATTGTGGACGCAGTTCAGGCAGATATTTGTGCGTATTATCAGCGCGACCCAGCTTGTGATCAATATTGTTTGCCAGTGCTGTATTTTAAAGGTTTTCACGCGATTCAAGCGCATCGGATTAACCATTGGCTATGGCATCATGGGCGTAAAACATTGGCATATTTCTTGCAAAACCGTGCATCGGAAGTGTTTGGTGTAGACATTCACCCAGCCGCTCGATTTGGGCGCGGCATTATGATTGACCACGGAACAGGCGTAGTGGTCGGTGAAACAGCAGTTTTGGGAAACGATATTTCTATTTTACATGGTGTTACGTTGGGCGGCTCTGGCAAAGAATCAGGCGACCGTCATCCCAAAATCGGCGATGGCGTGATGATTGGCGCGAATGCGTCTGTATTGGGTAATATCCGTGTGGGCAGTTGCGCGAAAATTGGGGCGGGCAGCGTGGTGGTGCGCGATGTGGACGAATTTACCACAGTTGTGGGCGTGCCAGCCAAAGCCGTAGGCGGTTTGTCTGTGTGTAAACCTGCTGATGAAATGAATCAAGATTTTATTGACGATGGTTTTTTGTATTTGGGTGCGGGAATTTAAAACCTGAACGGGGACAAAAATCCATTTCACGTTGGCTATGAATACAGGTTCTTAGTAAAATTAACAAAGTTAGCCAAAATTTATTTTTCAGGCAGCCTGAAAAATACCGTAAATCCAAAAAATATTTTTATTTTATTGATAATTAAATTATGCTCAGTAACCAAATTATTCAAATTCTTGCCGATGGCACACCGCATCACATCACCGAATTGGCAAACGCCGTACATCATTCGCCACAACAACTCAATACTATTTGGCAACAAACCGCGCCTCATATTCGTGGTTTATTGCGTCAAAAGGACGGCTTTTGGCGGTTAATTCGTCCTTTGGCGGTGCTGCCTGAAACACAAGAGCATGATTTTTTTGATATTCGTGTATTATCGTGTACCACTTCCACAAACGATGAATTGTTACAACGTGCGCGTGATGGCTTACCGATTCATCGTCAAGTGGTCGTGGCACATGAGCAAAGTGCAGGGCGTGGGCGACAAGGGCGCGTGTGGGTACATCGTTTGGGCGAATGTTTGATGTTTAGCGTGGGTTGGTCGTTTATGCAGGAACAGGCGCAATTGGGGGCGTTGGCGTTGGTGGTAGCATTGTCGTGCCAGCGTAGTTTGCAGGCATTGGGGTGTGCTGTGCAAATTAAGTGGTCTAATGATTTGGTGGTGGGACGGGATAAATTGGGCGGTATTTTGATTGAATCATTGCGCCAAAATCATCAAACACATACCGTAATTGGTGTGGGCATTAATTTTGTTGTGCCCAAAAATTTGGCATACACCACATCGCTTCAGGCTGCCTGTTCGCGGAAAATGACTGCGGGGCAAGTGTTGAATCAAATTTTAGATGCGTTGCATGAAGATTTAAATTTATTTTCACAACAAGGATTTATTCCTTTTCAGGCTGCCTATCAAGCTGCACATCGCGATCATCAACAAGAAATTTGTATTTTACAAAACAATGAAATTGTAGAAACAGGAACGGTATTAGGCATCGCCAATAATGGTGCGTTAATTTTGCAAACTGAAAATGGTGAAAAACACATCATGAGTGGCGAAACCAGTTTGCGTCTTCCCGAACAAATTGCACAAAATCCAACGGTTCAGGCTGCCTTAAAAACACGGTATTTATTGCTGGACGGCGGCAACAGTCGTTTAAAATGGGCGTGGGCGGAAAATGGTATCATCACACATACCAATCATTCACCGTATCGTGATTTGCAGATTTTGCAACAAGAATGGCTGAAAATGGGCGGTGATGATGTGCGCGTGGTGGGTTCGGCGGTGTGTGGGTTGGCGAAACAAGCGATGGTGGCAGCACAATTACCGCACGTCAAAATTGAGTGGCTAAGTTCTATGAAACGCGCTTTAGGCATTTACAATCATTATCAAAACGTGGAACAGCATGGCGCAGACCGTTGGTTTAACGCGTTGGGAAGCAGGCAATTTAGTCAAAATTCGTGTGTGATTATGAGCTGTGGGACGGCGGTAACCATAGATGCACTCACGCAAGACAATCATTATTTAGGTGGAACAATTATGCCAGGGTTTCATTTGATGAAAGAATCATTGGCACTTAGAACCGCTAATTTAAATCAACCACTTGGAAAATTGTTCCCTTTCCCGACCACCACTGCCAATGCTTTGGCTGGCGGTATGATGGACGCGGTGTGTGGTTCGTTGATGATTATGCACAGTCGTTTGAAGGCGCGTATGAATCATGCCACAGTTGATGTCATTATGACGGGTGGTGGTGCGGGTAAAGTCGCAAAATCTTTGCCTGAAACGTTCATTTTAGACAATAATGTTAAAATTGTAGATAATCTTGTGATTTTGGGATTGTTAAATTGGCTGGAAAATCAATCTTGAATTTTCAGGCAGCCTGAAACAGTGGGTAAATCGTTTGTGTTTTAAGAACCTGTGTTTGTCAGATTGATAACTTGATTTTATTGATAATTTTTGCGAATTTTTAATTTTGTAAGGAACCTTGTATGAAATGGCTGTTTGCTACTTTGGTGGCGTTGAATCTAATTGTTTTTGCGGGCATGATTGCCAGCAAAATGCTCAAACAACATATGCCCGTTGCTGCCACGCAACCTGCTCAACCCACCATTATTATTAATGGTAATGATTTGGTTACTAAAAAAAGCAGTGCGTCAGAACCCACAACGCCCCCAGTTGCCGCCGCCAGTACCGCAACAACCAACACCACAACCACTGGCAATAACAAACATGATTCGCGTAATAATAACAACGCACGCGATGACAAACGAACTCGCAACGAAACACGTAATAATGATAATCGTCACACAGTCGTTACCAATGCTGATATAGCCAAAAATACGGGCGGTACTTCACAAGCTAAATACCGTGAATGTTCGGCGCGTGTGAGTATGCCCGAAGACGATTATCATCGCATCAAAGGTTTATTGGGACGTTATCCACATGCTGCCAGCCGTCAAGTAGTGGACAATGGTGGCGAAAGCGCGGCGCGTATGAATGTTGTGTTCATGCAAGTGAGCGATCAAGAAGCCAGTGCCATTCAAGGCATCGTAGGACGTTATGGACAATTAAATCGTGCGGCGTGTGGTCGTTGATTCTTTAATTTGGTTTTAAGAACCTGCATTCACAGTTAAACATAATGTCTTTTTGTTCCATTTAGCACACGCTTGCTGCGTTGAATTTCACGCCAATAGGAACGCCATTAGCGTGAAATTCGCCTGACATAAAAATCCATTTTACGTTGGCTATGAATACAGGTTCTAATATTTTTCAGGCTGCCTGCAATATCTAGGCAGCCTGAAATTTTGATGATGATTTCAATATGCTAAAATCCGCTTTTTCTTGATTCAGGCAGCCTGAAAATGTCCTCATCTACCGCACAACGCATTTTACAAGACACCTTTGGTTATCCCGAATTTCGTGGCAAACAAGCCGAGATTGTCAACACCATCGCTCAAGGTGGTAACGCGTTGGTGTTGATGCCTACGGGGGGCGGGAAATCGTTGTGCTATCAAATTCCTGCATTGATGCGCGAGGGCGTGGCGATTGTCGTGTCGCCGTTGATTGCGTTGATGGACGACCAAGTGGCGAATTTGCGCGTGGCTGGTGTTCACGCGGCGGCGGTGCATAGCGGTACGCCTCCTGAAACCATACGACAGTTAGCGGACGACATTCATTCAGGCAGCTTGAAATTATTGTACGTTTCGCCCGAACGTTTGGTATCCGAACGGTTTTTGCGTTTTTTGGATAATACCCAAGTCAGTTTATTTGCGATTGACGAAGCACATTGCGTGAGTCAATGGGGACACGATTTCCGACCAGAATATCAACAGCTTGGCATACTTGCCGACCGTTATCCTAACGTACCACGCATTGCCTTGACGGCCACTGCAGATGCGGAAACACGCGCCGATATGAAATACTATCTGCAATTGACAGATGCGCCAGAATTTGTCTCCAGTTTTGACCGCCCGAATATTTATTATCAGGTAATAGAAAAACACAATGGTAAAAAGCAATTGCTTGATTTTATTAAAAAACAAATGCACTGCCAAAATGGCATTATCTATTGTTTGAGTCGCAAATCGGTGGAAGATGTTGCCGAATTTTTGTGCGAAAACGGCTTGAATGCGCTGCCGTATCACGCGGGTTTGAGTTTGGAAATTCGCCAACAAAATCAATATCGTTTTACCCACGAAGACAATATTATTGTTGTGGCAACGGTTGCGTTTGGTATGGGCATTGATAAACCTGATGTGCGATTTGTTGCGCATTTGGATATGCCGCAAAGCATTGAACATTTTTATCAAGAAAGTGGACGAGCTGGACGTGATGGGTTGCCTGCAGTCAGTTGGTTGTGTTATGGCATGAATACGCTGGTGTTGTTGAAAGAGCGTATTTTTGATAGTCAAGCATCTGATTTTCAAAAACAAATTGAATTTCAAAAACTCAATGCGATGTTTGATGTATGTGAAACGGTTGCTTGTCGCCGTCAATTATTGCTGCGACATTTTGGTGAAACGAGTGAGCCGTGTGGTAATTGCGATAACTGTTTGCATCCGCCTGTACGATTTGATGGCACGGAATTGGTGCAGAAATTGTTGAGTTGTGTGTACCGTGTGGGGCAGCGTTTTGCGGTGAGCTATGTGATTGAAGTCTTACGTGGTAAATCAACTGATTGGATTCAGCAAAATGGTCATCATAAATTATCTACGTTTGGCATTGGTGCAAATTTGAGCGATAAAGATTGGCGCAATGTGGCGCGACAATGTATTGGATTAGGCTTATTAAACAATGATATGAATAATCATCAAGCCTTGATTTTGACAGAAGCAGCACGCCCTGTATTACGCGGTAAAGAAACCGTGATGTTGCGCCCACTCAAGCGCGAAAAAGCCGCCACCAAAGTTGCCAAAACCGATATTTGGCTACGTACCGAGCGTGAAGAGCGTTTGTGGCAAGCTTTGCGTCAATGGCGTTTGGCGAAAGCCAGAGCAGACGATGTGCCTGCGTATGTGATTTGTGGCGATAAAACGTTGCGGGAAATTGTGGAAAAGCTGCCTGAAAGTTTAGCGGATTTGCGCGAAGTTTACGGTATGGGCGAAGCCAAAATTGACAAATTTGGCGATGAAATTGTGGAAGTGGTGGCGCAATATGTTCAGGCAGCCTGATTCGTTAAATTAATCAAAAAATTTTCAGGTCGCTTTTGGATGAATTCAGGCAGCCTGAAAATTTTTTTGTTTATTCGTATATTTTAGCTTTTTAACTCAATAACTAAGATAAATTAATGATATAATTATATTTAATTCATTAAATTAAGGGGTTTGATTTTTTCAGGCAGCCTGAAAATTTAAGCAGTTATTCAATTCATATTTTTCACGCCATTTTAATCAGGAGGCATGATGACAACACTTTTACTTTACACATCGGCTTATTTCTTTTTTGCGGTAACGGCTGTGCTGTTGTGCCAAAAATTTGGGTTAGGTTCGGTCTTGGGTTATTTATTGGCTGGGATGTTAATTGGACCTGCTTTTGGTATTGTGGGTAAAGAAGCCGAATCAATTCAACATATTGCCGAATTTGGTGTGGTCATGATGCTGTTTTTGGTGGGCTTGGAGTTGGCACCACAAATGCTGTGGCGAATGCGGCATAAATTGTTGGGATTGGGTGGTTTACAGGTGTTGTTGACGCTGGCGGCGATTATGGGCATTGCGCTGGCATTGGGTTACAGTTGGCAAATTGGCGTGGTGGTAGGGTGTATTTTTGCGTTGTCATCTACAGCGATTGTGCTGCAAACTTTTGCAGAAAAACAATTATTGAATACGGCTGGCGGGCAAGCTGGTTTTGCGGTGTTACTGTTCCAAGACGTGGCGGCGATTCCGATGTTGGCTTTGTTGCCGTTGTTGGCGATGGGTGGCACGACACATCAAACGGCGGACGCGCATTCATCTAGCAATTGGCTAACACATCAAGATGCTTGGGTTGTGGCGGCGGTGAGTGTGGCGGCGATTATTTTGATTGTATTGGCGGTGCGGTATTTGGTGCCGTATGTATTTCGTTTTATTGCGAAAAGTAAATTACATGAAATGTTTACTATTTTTACATTGGCAGTGGTAGTGGGTATTGCGGCATTGATGTCCATGATTGGTTTATCGCCTGCATTGGGGGCGTTTATTGCTGGTGTGGCGTTGGCAAATAGCAGTTATCGCCATGAAATGGAAAGCCATTTGGAGCCATTTAAAAGCATTTTTTTGGGGCTGTTTTTCATCACGGTTGGTGCAAGCATGAATTTCAGTGTTCTGGTTGCCCAATTTTTCCCAATTATTGGCATGACGTTGGGGTTATTGCTGGTAAAAAGTTCGGTGCTGTGGTTATTGGGGAAAATTTTCAGGCTGCCTACTTTGGGGGGGCAATTGTTTGCGTTGGCGTTGGCGCAAGCGGGTGAATTTGGTTTTGTGCTGTTGTCTATTGCGAATCAACACAAATTATTGCCCACTCAAATTCATGACCGCGTATCATTGGTGGTGGCTTTATCTATGGTTTTGACGCCATTGTTATTTATTTTTTATGATAAAGTTTTGTCGTCACGCGCCATTCGTGGAGAAAACAGCGAGCGTCCAAATGATACCGTAGACGAAGAAAACCCCGTGATTTTATTGGGACATGGACGTTTTGGGCAACAAATTAACAGTATGTTGGTTTCGTGTGGTTTTCACACAACTGTGATTGATAATCATGCTGAAATGGTGGAAGGTTTGACCAAATACGGCATCAAAACTTATTACGGTGATGCCACGCGCCCAGAATTACTCAATTCAATTGGTTTACACAAAGCTAAATTATTGATTGTGTGCGTGGGTGATAAATCCACCGAAGTGGTGGAATTTGCCAAACGCTATTATCCCAATTTAACTATTATCGCACGCGCTCGTGACCGTTTACACGCTTACGATTTGCATCATGCAGGCGCAGATTATATTGTCCGTGAAACCGCCGATGCAGCCCAACGTACGGGGCGCATTGCCATGCACCAAATGGGTTTGTCTCAAGACCAAGCGCGTGAATTAACAAAATTTTATGCGGCACGAGACCGTTATCAATTGGATACATTGGCAGAATTGTACAATCCTGACGTGCCAATTTTTTCTAATACCGAAATGCTCAAGGCAGCACGAGAAATTGACAATGAAACACAAGAAATGATGCAAGCCATTATTCGTGGCGAACACATTGATTGGCAGGAAAATCCAAACAGTTGGGTACGCATTAAAAAAGGTATTTCGTAGGATTAAAATTTTTCAGGCAGCCTGAAAATGAGAACCTTTATTCATTTCACGTTGGCTATGAATACAGGTTCTTAAATTATGTGAATTTTAAATCAAACGGTGTTCTTCTAATTTACCCAAAAAATAGGGCATTTGCGCACGCCAAGTTATCCAGTCGTGAGGCATATCCGCACCCCAATAATCAAACCATGCTGGAATGTGTTTGGCGTTAAATGCTTGTTGCAAGCGTTGGGTATCGGCGATGTGTTGTTCTTCCCACGCGCCTTGCGCCACTGCCACGATGTAGTGATTTTGTCGATAACGTTCTAATGCGTCGGGATTATTTTGTCCCCAAATATAATCAATGGGCGAATTAAAATACACGGCTTGGTCATCGTAAAATTCATGCGTGAAGAAACGCGCATCGTACACACCACTCAATGCAATGACCATATCAAAAGCATCAGGGTGGCGTAAGCCAAAGTTTACCGCGTGAAATCCGCCCATGCTGCAACCTGTTACCATCAAGCCGTCCTGCCACTGTGATTCATAGCGAATCAATGGCACCAATTCATTCATAATATAACGGTCATACGCATTGTGTGCCAATGCCATGTCATGCGCGGATTTGTGTTTTGCCAACCAAGATTCGTTGTCTACGGAATCAGGCGTATAGATTTGAATGATGCCACGTTCAATAAATGAGCGGCACGCATCAATCATGCCAAAATTGCCAAATTCGTGGTGGCTGCCTCCAGATGATGGAAACACAATCACAGGTTTTCCAGCGTGTCCATATACGTTAAAAAACATTTCGCGACCCAATTCGCTACTCCAATGGCTACGGCTTTCAAATTTCATTATTTTTTCCTTAAGTAAATGGTGAAATAAAATCAAAATGTTACAAAACCATCACACTTGCCATGTACGCATGGTACATAAGGGCGTTCGTAATATTGTATTGATTTGAATTTAAAGCACTATATTTCACCATGACTGAATTATTCTTTGATTTTTTTGGTTCGTGTGCGAGTGGTGGTTGTCGTTTTGGTGCTGACTTTGCTGCTGCCGCCGCGCATTTCGTCAAAAAATTCGTCGTTATTTTTGGTTTTTTTCACTTTGTCTAATAAAAATTCGGCGGCTTCAATATCGTCCATGGAATGCACCACACGGCGCAACGCCCACATACGCTGTAATTGCTCTTGTGGGACGAGTAATTCTTCGCGACGTGTACCTGATTTGTTGATGTTAATGGCAGGGAAAATGCGTTTTTCAGCCAGCCTGCGTTCTAAATTTAATTCCATGTTGCCAGTGCCTTTGAATTCTTCAAAAATCACATCGTCCATACGGCTGCCTGTTTCCACGAGTGCGGTGGCGATGATGGTCAGTGAGCCACCTTCTTCCACATTTCGTGCTGCACCAAAAAAGCGTTTGGGGCGGTGCAATGCGTTGGCATCAACGCCGCCCGTCAGTACTTTACCTGAAGTTGGCACAACGGTGTTGTAGGCGCGTGCCAAACGTGTGATGCTGTCCAATAAAATCACGACATCTTTTTTGTGTTCTACCATGCGTTTGGCTTTTTCAATAACCATTTCAGCGACTTGTACATGGCGTTGCGCGGGTTCGTCAAATGTGGACGACACCACTTCACCGCGTACACTGCGCATCATTTCGGTTACTTCTTCGGGGCGTTCGTCAATCAGTAACACAATTAACATGACATCGGGATTATTGGCGGTAATGGCATGGGCAATGTTTTGCAACATCACGGTTTTACCTGTTTTAGGGGGCGCAACCAGCAGCGCACGTTGTCCTAAACCAATGGGCGAAATCAAATCAATAATGCGTCCTGTGATGTTATCCACGCTTTGAATATCGCGTTCCAGTTTTAATTGTTTGTTTGGGAATAGGGGGGTTAAATTTTCAAATAAAATTTTGTGGCGACATTTTTCGGGGTGGTCGCCATTTACTGTGTCCAAACGCACCAATGCGAAATATTTTTCATCGTTTTTGGGGACGCGGACTGTGCCTTCAATGGTGTCGCCAGTGTGCAAATTAAAGCGGCGGATTTGGTTGGGTGATACATAAATATCGTCTGGACAAGCCAAATAAGATGTGATGGAGCTACGTAAAAAACCATAACCATCAGGTAAAATTTCCAATGTACCGGAGCAGATAAATTCGCGTCCGTCTTTCATCATTTCACGGACAATAGTAAATACAAGGTCTTGTTTTCTTAAGCGGTTTGCATTTTCAATGCCCATTTGTTCGGCTTGGGTGAGTAAATCGGTAATGTGTTGAGTTTGAAGTTCTGAAACGTGCATGGTGATGTCTATCAATAGATTAAGATAATTAAAGAGAAATAAAAGGTTAAAATATTTTCAGGCAGCCTGAAAAAGGAATAATAAAAAATGGTTTTATCTAGAAAGGCAGCCTGAAATGGCAAAATTAGAACTGTTTTAGATAATTAACTGTTTGACGGCTTAGAATTTTAATCGTGCTGCTAAATTATTGTCAAGCGTGAATAAATAATATGAATGATGAAAGTGATGGTCGGATTGTTACCATTTAAATTGATACAAAGGTATAGACAATTTGACAGCAATCACATTGAAAAAATCAAAAAATATTTAAATGATTAATCCATTTGGTTTTTTTATGTTAAAATTAGCGTGTTTTTTCTTTTTTGCCAGTGTACAGCATTTTTTTGAAAGGTCGATTTGGCACAACTATGATTAACTTAATCAATAAAAAGTGGTTTCAAATAATGGGTTTTTGGGCGATGAGTTCGGGGGCTTTGGCGGCAGGTAAAATGCCTGTTTCTATCGGCAATATGCCTGAAATGATGGTCAATTCTTCTAGCAGCCAATTCCCAACCGATGGAGCATACAGCCAAAATTACGCGAACGGTAACCGCAAAATGTTGGGTTATTTTAAAAATGGGCAGCCTGACGGTGTGTGGACGCGTTGGTTTGACAACGGTAATAAATCGCAGGAATTGCATTTTGTGGCGGGCAAACTGCATGGCAAAGGCACAATGTGGTATCCTGATGGTAAGCCATTGAGTGAAAAATATTTTGAAAACAATATTGAACAAGGCAAATCCAAAGCGTGGTATGAAAATGGTCAGAAAAAACAAGAAATGGTCATGCAAAATGGACAACAAGTCAATTTAATGACTTGGGATAAACGTGGCAATTTGACTTCTGAATTCAATATTCAACATGGAAAAAATACAGGTGTGGCATTGAGTTGGTACGAAAATGGCAACAAACGCAGCGAACGTTTGTACGAATCAGGTGAATTGATTTCCGAGCAAAGTTGGGATATTGATGGTAATTTAATTGAGTAAATTCATTCGTCAAAATATTTTCAGGCTGCCTTGAGCATGATTCAGGCAGCCTGAAAATAATTATGGATTATTTTGCGGTGCTTTACCGCGTTGCAAATAAATGGTGGCGGATTGATTGCGTACCAATGAAATGCTTTCGCTATCCAAATACTCGCCATTGTCTAATTGATAATAACGGACAAAATATTCACCTGCATCTAATTGATTTAAAGTCATTTGGTCGCGTTCTAAAATGAAAAACGTGCGAATCGGTTGCGGACTGTTTTTCTCATAAAGTTGTGCGAATACATCAGATGAATTGCGAACATTTTCAATTACTAGTTTGCCATTGCCCATACCAGAAATCACAGGATAACCTTCCACATAATTGGAGTCTTCAGGAAATGGATTGCCATTTGGAGCGGTGTTGGGGCGTGTGTACGATTCGTTTTCATTGGAGGTGGGTGCAAATTCCCCGTTTTCGGTAACATTTACTTGTTGTGTTGGCACGTTATCATGAAAAATCAGCGACAGTAACTGCGTTTTTTGCAACCAACCCCAGCCTTGCCAAATTACCAAACCAAACAAAACCACTGAAATCGCCAATAAGCCCATCAATATCCGTTTATAAGATGATTGATGTTGTTGGTGCGTGGAAAAATAATCGGTTTGATAAGCGTGATGGGTTTGGCGTTTGGGTTGGGGATAATGTGGCTCTTCGTTTTCTTCTGTGTCGTAGTAGGTAATGGATTGGGCTTGTACAACAGTTTGTTGTTGTTGGAGATATTGCATGGTAATCCATTTATCGTGTTCAGCACGCGATTGTGGATTAGATAACACTTCATAAGCGCGATTGACAATTTGCATGATGCGATGCGCATCTGGGTCATCACTCAAATCGGGGTGATATTTTTTGGACAATCGGCGATAGGCTTGACGGATTTCGGCGTCTGTTGCGTTTTGCGTGAGTTGTAAATTATCGTAGTGGGTATGAATATGATGCATAGTGCGGCTTCAATGTTTTCAGGCAGCCTGAAAACGGTATGATTATTTAATAGTGGGTATTTTATGGTGGATTAAAATAAAAACCTGTATTCACAGCCAAGCGCGATGTCTTTTTGCCCTATTTAGCACGTTTGTGGCATAAAATTCGCCTTGCATTCGAACCAACTGGGACAAAAATCATTTTACGTTGGCTATGAATACAGGTTCTAAAAGTGGCGCAATGCGACTTTAATTTTCTAAAAAAAAATTAATTATTTAAAATATCTTCTACGCCTAAATTAGCAAGCGCATCGGCACGTTCATTTTCGGGGTGTCCTGAGTGTCCTTTAACCCAAGTCCATGTAACTTGATGACGTTTGACTTGCTCATCTAATTGTTTCCACAAGTCTTCATTTTTCACAGGTTTTTTACTGGCGGTTTGCCAACCATTGCGTTTCCAACTGTGAATCCAACTCTCCATGCCATTTTTGACGTATTGCGAATCGGTACAAATCACGACTTCGCATGGGCGTGTGAGTGTGCTCAAACCTGCAATAATGGCGGTTAATTCCATGCGATTATTGGTGGTGTGGGTTTCGCCGCCGTACAATTCTTTTTCATGTGAACCGTAGCGCAATAACGCGCCCCAACCGCCTACCCCCGGATTGCCTTTGCATGCGCCATCGGTGTATAAATAAACGCTGCTCATAACCATTCTTTACTGAAGTCAAAATGGTAGCATAATAGCATAAATCAAACACCAGGCAGCCCGAAAAATGATTCACGCTACCGAAATGTAAACAAATCAGTTAAACTGTGAAAAATCTGTTTGATTTGAATGGATTTGAGTTGATTAATGTCTTAGAACCTGTATTCACAGCCAAGCGCGATGTCTTTTTGCCCCATTTGGCATGCCTGCTGCGTTGAATTTCATGCCAATAGGAACGCTATTGACATAAAATTCGCCTGACATTCGCACCAACTGGGACAAAAATTCATTTCGCGTTGGCTATGAATACAGGTTCTTAATTCTGTTTTTCGCGGAAGAATGTGTACGTCATGTCGTAGAATAATTCCACATGTGGACTGTCATCGTATTGCAGTTGGGCAATTTCGTCATCAAATGCAATTTGAATGGATTCAATTACATCACCTGCCATGTCGGGTGGCAAAGCGCGTAACATTCCTTTGAATGCGGTGGCTAACACACGATTTTGCATTTTTAGGGCTTCGTTAGATTCTTCCAAATAATCCAAACGTTGTTCAATAGAATCGGTCATGGCATTAATCCTTTTTATTAATATGGATATTTTAGCGATGCAAATTTCATTGGCTGAAATTTTAATCTAATCTAACGGTATTGTACCATCAACCCTAACGGAAACCTAACACCATGAACGAAGTGGATAATTCTAACTCCATGATTTTTACGCTAGAGGACGATAATGACACTGCGCCTTCGTATGAAAATCGCCACAATCAGTTTGAAGATTTGTTGAGTGCCATTCGCAAACGTTATCGCCGTTCGGAAGAAATTTTGGCGGCGCATCGTGAACAAGCAACAAATCAATCTGCGTCCTCCACTTCTGAATCTCATGAGGCATCTTTCAGGCAGCCTGAAAATTATTTGGATAATCATTTGAATGATTTAAATAATAATGATTTGGTTGAATCTGATTTCAGGCTGCCTGAAGATGAACACGAATACCGTTTGCCCGATATCGGTTCGGACGAACCTGAACGCGAATACAGTTTAGATGATATTGACCCACCGCCCACACCCGAATCAGACCCAGATAATGCCCCTGATGACGCTATGTTGCTTACGGAAAATCATGAGCATGAAGACAATGGCGAAACAGGTTTGACTAAATTATTCAGGCGGTACGAAGAAGAGCGCGAACAATCGCCCATTCAGCCCAAACCCGAACCCATTTTGCCTGTTTTTTCCGACAAGCTGCCTGAAGATAATTCGTCCAATGAAATGGGTTATCATGCGTACTTAAATTATCGTGAAAATGAACATAATCAGAGAATTAACCAACGAGCCATTGCGGAAAATGATGTGGGCGTGTTGATTGAAGAAGACTGGATTGCTGCTCAAAGCGCGTTGCAAACTGACCGTGCCACGCCTACGCAAACTTTGCATCTTCGCGCCGCCAATTCCGCCGAACCTGAATACCGTTTGGACGAATTGGCTGATGAATTGAATTCACCTGATTATCCGCCAATGACGGTGCATGTGTATGATTTACCTGATTTACCCAGCACACGTAAAATCAAAATTATTTCTGAACAAGAATTATTGGTGCAATTACAACACAAATTGCGTCCGCATTTGAGTCATGCGGTAGCGGGTTTGATGCATCATATTTTGCAGAAAAAATTGGCGACTTTGTCGTATGATTTGCAAATTATGTTGAATGAAGAAACCCCACGCGTGGTGGAAGATGTGTTGGCGCATAATATGGAAAATATTTTACGTGAAATCAAAGAGAAATATTAAGAACCTATGTTTGTAAGATTAATAATTTGATTTTATTGATAATTTTTGCGAATGCAAGGCAGCTTTTCAAGCCAATATCGGGACTATTGGCTTGAAAAGCCAATGCAGTCTATTTAAGATTATAAACGCAGGTTCTTATTTTAAACGACTACATTTGGCGAATATACGCCTTTCTTTCAGGTTGCTTTATTTTTTAACCCATTGACGAATATCGGTAATAAACACAGGCGAGCGTTTAAATAAATACACCATTACCCCCACATTACCCAATGCCACCAATAAATATAAAACCAAAATGCTGTCAAAAATCATCAGTAAAATCATACCAATAATCGCAGATGACACCATAAACACCGCATTCACAATATTATTTGCCGCAATCGCGTGGGCGCGAAAATCGTCATTACTGGCTGTCTGCAACCAAGTGTAAAGTGGTACAGAGAAAAAGCCACCAAAAAAGCCAATCAGCCACATCAAAATCATCACAGGATACGCAAAACCATTGCCTAAAAATGAGAAAATTCCTTGTAATTCAGTATGATGAAACTGTCTTCCATAGCAAAACCACACCAACAGGCAGCCTGAAATCATCAAACCCACATTCCCCAATACCACCAAACCCAAACGCAATTCGCCACGACTCAATCGCGCACACAGCACCGACCCCAACGCAATCCCAATGGAAAACAACGCCAGCATCAAATTAAACACATTCTGATTACCACCTAAATGAATTTGTACAAAAGTTGGCAGTTGAGTTGTGTACACCGCCCCCACAAACCAAAACCACGAAATCCCAATAATTGCCGTAAATAATTCTTTTTGTTGGAAAGTTTCTTTGCATAATAATTTGGTTGAACGAATCACATTTTTGTCAATCTGCAAATTTGGCTCTTTGGGTGCAACATTGGGCATCAAGGTGCTGCTCGCAAATCCCAGCATTGCCACCAGCAAAACTGTCCCAATTAATACCCATACCGAATAACCCGCAATCGCTGTCCCAATCATCTGTCCGAGTAAAATAGAAATGAATGTTCCAGATTCAATCAATCCATTTCCCATAAGCAGTTCTTTTTCATGCAAATATTCTGGTAATATCGCGTACTTGACTGGGCCAAATAACGTGGAATGCACCCCCATCATAAACAAACACAACAACAATAAAAGCGCGGATTGAATGTAAAATCCCCATCCTGCTAATAACATAATGCCAATTTCTAAGGCTTTGGTTAATCGTGCGATTTTTGCCTTATTGTAGCGACTGGCAAGCTGACCCGACAATGCCGAAAACAAAAAATACGGTAGCACAAACAGCAACGCCCCAAAATTCAACATCTGACTGGACGGAATCCAATCATTTTTACCTAAACCATAAAAACTAATCAGGACAAAAAGTGTGGTTTTGAATAAATTGTCATTAAATGCACCCAAAAATTGAGTCAAAAACAAAGGTGCAAAACGGCGCGTTGTGGCAAATTGAGGTAATGAATTCATATAAAATTTCTCGTTATACAGCCGATTAAAATCAAAATTAGGACAAGCGACCACTGTGTACATTAAAGACATTAAAGTGAGCGGACAACGCAGTCATATTTTTAATTTTAAATGACCATAATTTCGTTAAAAATTACTTATCTTCGGTGAATGTGTTGTCATCGTCCATTAAAATTCGGTGAGCGGGTCCTTCTAAATCGTCAAACTGCCCATTTTTGCTCGACCACCAAAAAAAATAGCCAATCACAAATGCCAATATGATGCTAATTGGAATCAAAAGATACAAACTTTCCATCACATTACTCCTGTTAAGTCATTGAGAATGAAATTTTTTCCGCCTATTTTGAGATTTTGTTGGCGGATTGTGCCGATATTTTCGCCATTTTCATCATATAATTGCACAAAATCGCCTTCAATAGCCCAGCATAGTTCGGTATTGTTTGCCCATTTTGTCAAGGCTGCCTGAAACGGTAAATAATTTGAATTTTCAGTTAATTTGATGGCAAATTGTCCGTGTGGTGCGTCTTGTTCGCCACCGTCATCGGGTAACATCACGAGAAAACCAATGTGTTCATCGTGTTCGGTGTTGATGGTAAAGTAGTGCATGATTTTGATGATAATAACGCAAAAAAATTGATGTTAACGCGTTACGGTTTTATTTGGGAAAAAATAACATTTTTTGACATTTAGTAAATTGAAATAACCTATTGTGTCGCCCATTTCAGGCAGCCTGAAATGTAAATTCAGGCACAAATCTATTGAGATAAATGTAAAGCAGCGTTAGAATTTCACAATTATTCACAAATACAGTTGCACAACATGAAAGCCATTGGCGAAATTCTCCCCGTTTCTCATATTGTTTTGGATTTGGACGTGAGCAGCAAAAAGCGTCTATTTGAAGAAGTGGGTAAATTATTGGAAACCGATAGCGGTTTATCGCAATCTGATGTTTTTGATTGTCTTTTTGCGCGTGAAAAACTGGGTTCAACGGGTTTGGGGCATGGTGTGGCGATTCCACATGGTCGTCATGCGAATGTGTCTCATATTACAGCCGCGTTTGTTCGTACCGCCGAAGCGATTGATTTTGATGCACCCGATAATCAACCTGTTTCATTGATTTTCGTTTTACTTGTTCCTGAGCAGGCGACAGGTGAGCATTTGGAAATTTTGTCGTATTTGGCGAGTCAATTTTCGGATAAAAATGTCCGCGAATTGTTACAAAAATGCACTGATGCGGCGGAAGTTACGAAAATTTTATCATTTTAATTCTTTATTTTGTTAATGTTATCCTTTCAGGCAGCCTGAAAGGATTTTTATTTGGAAAAAACACCATGCCCAGCATTACCGTTCGTCAACTTTATCAAGACAATCAAGCCAAATTGCAAATGAATTGGACCGCAGGCACCGCAGGCAGTGACAATCGCATCACGGTGGAAGTGGATAAACACGCGTTAGCATTGGTTGGGCATTTGAATTTTATTCATCACAATCAAATTCAGGTGTTGGGTGTGGCGGAAGTAGAATATTTGCAGAAATTGGAGCAGCCTGAAAACAGCTCGAATTTAGATGAATTGTTTAATTTTCCAATGGCTTTGGTGATTGTTGCTAATGATTTACCTGTACCCAATACATTGCGAGATTATTGCCACACACACAACACGCCGCTGCTGACATCTAAATTGGAAAGCCCTTATTTGATGGATGTGTTACGCATTTATTTGCAACGAATGTTGGCGGTTTCTACGATAAAACACGGTGTTTTTCTTGATGTTTTTGAAATTGGTGTATTGTTGATGGGGGCATCGGGTTTGGGCAAAAGTGAGTTGGCGTTGGAGTTGATTTCACGTGGACACAGTCTTGTTGCCGATGATGCGGTGGAATTGCATCGCACTGCGCCTGAAGTATTAGAAGGGCGTTGTCCACCGATGTTGCGTGATTTTTTGGAAGTACGCGGTTTGGGGGTATTGAACATTCGCCATATTTTTGGTGAAACTTCTATTCGCCCAAAAAAACAACTTAAATTAATCATTAATTTAGTTGCTGCTAACGATGATTACATGAAACAATTAGACAGATTGAGCATTCGTACTGAAACTGAATCCATATTAAATGTGAAAATTCGTTCGGTGATGTTGCCAGTGGCGGCAGGGCGCAATTTGGCGGTATTGGTGGAAGCTGCTGTCCGCAATTACATTTTGCAACTGCGTGGTAAAGACAGCACCAAAGAATTTTTAGATCGCCATCAAGAAGTGATGAAAGCCGAGAGTCTCAATCAAGAAGATACGGAAAATGAAAGTGAATAAGTTTTGAAATTTCTGTATTGACAGAAATAATGACCGAGATTATACTTTCAGGCAGCTTGAAAACGAAAGTATTCTAATGAAACTCAATCCTACTACTGAAAAATTTATTTTGCATTGGGGTGAAATGGGTACAAAATGGGGTGTCAACCGTACTGTTTCCCAAATCCATGCGCTGTTGTATATTATGGGTAAGCCCATGAATGCAGATGAAATTTGTGAGACGTTAAATGTGGCGCGTTCCAATGTTTCCAATAGTTTGAAAGAGTTGCAGAATTTGCAATTGGTGCAAATCACTCATATTTTGGGTGATAGGCGCGATTATTTCACCACGTCTGATGATGTGTGGGTATTATTTCGCGTGATTGTGGAACAACGCCAACGCCGCGAAATTGAACCAACATTGCAATTTTTGCATCAGCTGATGCAAGAACCTGAATTTGCTAATGAAAATGAAGCTGTCAAAAAACGTATTTCACAAACTCATGATTTTATTAATACGCTGACCAGTTGGACCAATGAAATGTTAAAATTATCCACTGCCACCATGACCAAAGTGTTGAAATTGGGGGCGAGTATTCAAAAGTTATTGCGTTGATTATCAATGTAAAATTTGGTAGTTTGAGTTTTTCAGGCTACCTAAAAATTTAATTTTATATTTCACTTAAAACAGAAATTTCAGTAATTAAAATGAAATCTAAAAATATTTTAATTTTATCGTTGGTGTTTGTGTGGTTGTGGAGTGGTATACAACCGATTATTTTTGAAACACAATTTTCACTGAATTTGTTGCAACAAGTTGGCATTCATTCTACGCAAATTCAATGGTTGTTGCTGATTGCGTCTTCTGTGTTGGATTGTGCGTTTGGGGTATTGTGTGTGACTAAAATGCGTTTTCAGGCTGCTTTTTGGTTGATTCAGTGGGTTACAGTGTTGATTTACAGCTTGATTTTGGCTTTCAGACTGCCTGAAATGTGGATGCATCCGTTTGCACCACTCATCAAAAATGTACCGATTTTAGCTATTTTATATTTTTTGTTTCAACAGAATTATCAGGAAAAATCATCATGAATACTTATTTAGTGATTAAAACATTGCATATTATTTCCGCTACTTTGATGGTAGGAACGGGATTTGGCTCGGCATTTTATTTATTTTGGGCAAATCGTAGCGGTTCGGTTTCGGCACAATCTGTTGTTTCTAAATGGGTAATTAAAGCGGATTGGTGGTTTACCACGCCTGCGGTCATTTTTCAGCCGTTGTCGGGATTGTGGATGCTACATCAGTTGGGTATGCCGTTTAGCTGGGATGGGGCGTGGTTGTGGGTAAAATGGACATTGGCTTTGTACGTGTTGGCAGGAGCGTGCTGGTTGCCTGTGGTGTGGTTGCAAATCAAAATGGCGAAAACAGCAATGTTGGCGCATCAATCGTGCGCAGACAAGCTGCCCGAAAGTTATCGTAAACAACAGTTTTGGTGGGAATTATTGGGTTATCCTGCTTTTTGTGCAACGGTTGTTTTATATTTTCTGATGGTTCTGAAACCAATGTAGTTTTCAGGTTCTTAAATTTCTATTTAAACGAAAGAAAGAATAATTGTGAATATTTTATTATTAGGCGGTTCGGGTTTTGTTGGTGGGCGCGTGGCGGCATTGTTGCGTAAACATGGACACAATGTAATCACGGCTCATCATCATGAATTGAATTTACTGAATTTGGCTGAAAATCAAGCAAAAGTATTTTTAAATCAAAAAGATGTTGTCGTGAACTGTGTGGGTGTGATGCATAAGGATGAGGCAATTTTAGAAACAATCCATCATTACGCGCCCGTTCAATTGGCGCAATGGGCGGCAGAGTGTGGAGTGCAACGTTGGGTGCAGCTTTCGGCGTTGGGGGCGTGTGAATCGCATTCGGTAGCATTTGTTGGCAGTAAAGGGCGTGGAGACATGGCGTTGTGTGCGAGCGGTTTGCAAGTAGCGATTGCGCGTCCATCTTTGGTATTTGGGCGTGGTGGGGCGAGTTGTTCTTTATTTCTGAAATTAGCGCAATTACCTGTGATTGGTTTACCAAATGGTGGAAAATTTGATTTTCAGCCTGTTCATGTGGACGATGTGGCGCAGGGCTTGGTGGCATTAGTGGAACATTCGCCAGAATATGGCACAGTAATTGATTTTACTGGAAATCAGCGATTGACTTTTGCGGACTATTTATCAGCAATGCGAGTTCAATTTCATCACGCTAAACCATTAAAAGTGATACCTATTCCAATCGGTATCATTCAGCCATTTTTGCCTATTGCCAATGTGTTAAGTAATGGTTTTTTGAGTGCAGATAACATGATTTTGTTACAAGAAGGTTCGTGTGCGGACAATGAGCAATTTGCAAAACTGTTGGGTCGGAAACCGTTGGCAGTAAAAGAATTTTATTTGTAAAATGAAATAATTAGGCAGCCTGAAAAGTTTAGTTCTGCTTTTCAGGCTGCCTGATTTTTCTAAATTAAAAAAAATAAATAAAAATAGGGAAGACAGCCGCGACCGCCGTGTAGATGAAACAACTACAAATTATGCACCAAACACTTTCATGCGTTCTTCAATTGAAGCAAATGATTTTTCGCCAGCAGGCGCGCCCATGCCACCGAATACCAGTTGTGCGCGTAATGTCCAGTTGGCTGGAATATTCCACGTTTTTGCTACTTCTGCGTCAATCACGGGGTTGTAATGCTGTAAATTTGCGCCCACAGCGGCTGCGCTCAAGGTTGTCCAAATGGCGTATTGGTTCATGGCGTTGGCGTGTTCGGCCCAGATAGGAAAATTGGCAGCGTAGGCAGGGAATTGATTTTGCAAACCTTTTATTACTTCTTGGTCTTCAAAAAATAACACGCTGCCTGCTGCGGCTTTAAACATATTTAATTTATTTTCAGTGGGTTCAAATTTATCGGCTGGTACAATTTTGCGTAATTCGCTGATGGCAATGTCCCACAATTTTTCGTGTTCTGCGCCAAACAAAACCACCATGCGAGTAGATTGTGAATTAAATGATGAAGGTGTGTGTTTGAGTGCATGTTCAACGATTTGTTTGACTTCATCTTGGCTGATGGGTAAATCTTTGTTTAAGACGTAGAGTGAACGGCGAGTTTGGGCGATTTCTTGTAAGATTTGGACTGACATTTTGTGAATTCCTATGTTGAAAAAAATTTGAATGGACGAATTATAATCAATTTGCTTGATGAAAACAGTGGTATTTTTATTGAAACAGTGTTTCTTTAGAAGAAAGAAAATAGGGTTTTAACGTATTCAGGCAGCCTGAAAATATCATGCGCCCAATCAACAAATCAACTAAATGATTTGTAGGCAGCGCGTGTTATTTTGTCTCAATGTTAATTTGTTGGCGAAATTAGCTGCAAAACGCTTATAATATTGCTCGTTTGTAAGCACTTTTGAGAAAGCTGAATCATGAATATTACCGTCATCAATCATCCCTTGGTTAAACACAAATTAACATTAATGCGCGAAGCCGATTGCAGTACAGGCAAATTCCGCACCTTAACCAAAGAATTAGCCCGATTAATGACTTACGAAGCCACGCGCGATTTTGATGTGGAAGAATACGAAATTGATGGTTGGTGTGGCACAATCACAGGACAACGCATCAAAGGCAAAACCGTTACGGTTGTACCGATTTTACGTGCAGGTTTGGGGATGTTGGACGGCGTATTGGATTTGATTCCCAGTGCGAAAATCAGCGTGGTGGGTTTACAGCGTGATGAAACCACATTGCAGCCTGTTTCTTATTTTGAGAAATTGGTGGACAAAATGGACGAACGTCCCGCGTTGATTCTTGACCCTATGTTGGCGACAGGTGGTTCTATGGTTGCCACAATTAATTTATTGAAAAGTAAAGGTTGTCGTAATATCAAAGCGTTGGTATTGGTTGCTGCGCCTGAAGGCGTGAAATTGGTAAACGATGTACACCCCGATGTAACCATTTATACCGCCGCTTTGGACAGCTATTTAAATGAAGATGGCTACATCATTCCAGGGTTGGGCGATGCGGGCGATAAAATTTTTGGTACAAAACATTGTGCGTAATTTTTCAGGCAGCGATGGTAAAGAATTATCGTATAAATGAGGTAACAAAATGAATTTTCAAGATTATTTAAATACTTTCCCCAGTATTGACCATTTGAGTCGTTTAGATGTTTGCGATGAACAAGGCAATGTGATTCACACCATTCCAGCTGTGGCAGGAAAATTGGGTAGCCTGAAATTGTATCACGCGCTCGCCCGACAGTTTGATGGCAAATTAAACGCGCAATCTGCCACTCAAGGCATTGAATGGTTCGCCGAACACGTTGCCGATGCCCAAGCCAATTCGGGTAAACATCCAAATATTGATTTGTTATTGCACGTTCAACAGCAAGGTTTGAATTATCGCCTTGTATCTCATTCTTAATTTTTTCAGGCTGCCTGATTATGAAAATTCTGTTTATTTCCAATCCAATGGAATCATTCAAAACCTATAAAGATTCCACTTATGTGATGATGCGTGAAGCCGCCAATCGCGAAATTGAACTCTATCATGCGTTGAGTAATGATGTTTTTGTTCAGCATTATGGTTTAGTGGTGGTCAAAGCTACGCCGTTCAAATTTATAGGTGCAAAACACGACCACGACCACGCATGGTTTGAATTAGAAAGTTCAGAAATTGAACCACTTACCAAATTTGATGCAGTCATTATGCGAACCGATCCACCGTTTGATTTGCAATATTTGTATACCACGCAATTGTTGAGTTTGGCGGAACGTCAGGGCGCGAAAGTGTTTAATAGCGGGCAGGCAATGCGTGATTTTAACGAAAAATTAGCCATTTTGAATTTCCCTAAATATACCGCACCCACCACCGTAACCACTTATGCCGATGATGTGCGCGAATTTCTCAGAAGCCATAAAGATATTATTGTTAAACCGCTAGATGGCATGGGGGGGATGGGGATTTTCCGTTTACGCGAAAATGATGCCAACACCAACAGTATTTTGGAAATGTTGATGCGAAACGACACGCGTACCATTATGGCGCAAGAATATTTGCCCGAAATTATGTTGGGTGACAAACGTATTTTGGTGATTAATGGTGACGTTGTGCCATACGCTTTGGCGCGAATCCCCAAGGAAGGTGAAACGCGTGGTAATTTGGCGGCTGGTGGACGCGGTATTGCGCAAAAATTAAGCAAACGCGACCGCGAAATTGCCGAAGGTCTCGCGCCTGAATTGAAACAGCGTGGGATTTTATTGGCAGGTCTGGATGTGATTGGTGATTATTTGACCGAAGTAAATGTAACCAGCCCGACTGGTTTCCAAGAGATTATGTCGCAACAATATTTTGATGTCGCACAAATGTTTATTGATGCGGTGGAAAAAGAAAGCCAAAAGAATAATTGATGAATATTTGGGCAGCCTGAAGAAAGATTTTCAGGCTGAAGCCTTTACAAAAGCGATAGCATCGCATCATGTACAAGAAGGGCAGATTTCATATCTGCCCTTATTTTTTTCTACAAAATTAAATTGGCGGCAATCATTGTGCTATCGTTTTCGTGTTTGGCGAGCGTAAAGCCCATTTTTAACGCTAATTTTTGCATGGGGTAATTTTCCGATAAGATTTCTGCACGCATTGCCACAAAACCTTGCTGTCGCGCACGCGTGATGAGACGAGTCATCAAAATTGCCCCTAAACCTTGTCCTTGCATTTCATCAATCAGGCTGATGCCAAATTCACAACTTTGCCTGTCTGCGTCTGCCGTGTAATTCGCCATTGCTAATGGACGCAATGCCTCATCATGTACCAACAAAGCAAATTCGCGCTGATAATCAGGCTGACTCAATCGTACCAATAAATTGGGTGACAACTGCGCCGATTGGCTGGCAAAACGCATTTGCCGACTGCGTTCACTCAATTGCGCAACGTGTTGTGTGATGAGTGTTGCGTCTTCGGGGCGAATGGGGCGAATGGTGGCGGTTGTGCCGTTTTTTAGTGTTAGAATTTCTTCATATTCAAAAGGATAGGGTGTAAACACGTTTTCATTTTGCCAATGAGTGTCGTGCAAAATTTGAATTTTCAAGTCATTGCCACAAATACCTTTTTTCACATCGTGGTGCAATGCAACTTGCAGTTGTGTGATTTCAGGCAGCCTGAACAACACTTCGGCTGCATCTAAGAACCAGTCTTGCCAAATCAAATGGGGTAAATCCAATTGATTCAATGCATTATTTAATATTAAGGGCGTGAGCGGTGGCAACAGTGAAACGGTTTTATCGTGGGCGGTCAGCGTGATGAGTTGCCCAAACAACGGCTGATGCGCCCAAGTCATCACGCATTCTGTATCGGTAGATTTTTTGGTGGGTTGTAATTTGAGTGCGTCAAAAACTTGCGTCATCATGGATTTGGATACGGGTAGTAAAGGGCGCAAATGCTTTTGCAATCCGTCTAATGCGTCGTCTAACACATTGAAAAATTGTGATGGATTGGGTTTGTTTGCGTTGTCTGTGATGGGCGATGCCAATTGTTCGTGCCATAACGTTGCTGCTTGAGTGGCTGCACGATAATCATAAAATGGATTATTTTGTTGGTGCGTGTGGCGATGCTCACGGTAGCGATTGAGTTGCACCAATGCGTCCAACGCATTTTCAGGCTGCCTGAAATGCAGATTTTTATTTTGATTGAATAATGCTTGAATTTCGGGATTATCTGCACTACCTAACCATGTGAGTAATAGGGGTTTTCGTGGGTAACGTGTTTGTAATTGCCCGACAATTTGTGCGACACAATGACTGTCGGAGATGTTTGTGCCAACGTAAATTAGACAAACTGCGTCAATTTGTTCGTCTTGCAAAAAAGCTTCGCAGGCAGCCTGAAACAAGCTAGGAACGGTGTCGGTGGGCAAATAAAGCGGATTGGTAACGGCGGCTTTATTGGGCAAAAATTTGACCAAACCACGTTGGGTGGCGGTGTTGGGTTGTGCCAAAATTAAGCCCATTTGTGGTAGTGATTTTAGTGTTAATGCGCTGATTTGCGGTGTGTTGCTGACGATGCCAATGCGTCTGCCTTGTGCGCTGACGTGGGTATGGAATAATTTGGCGGCGGTTAAAAATTCAGTGAATGTGGATACACAGAAAATATGATTTCGTTCAAGTGCTTGATTCAATAAATTTTCTGCATTGCTTTCAGGCAGCGTGTTCAACACGAAAACAGTGTGATGACGTGCGGCGGCGGTAAGTGCGCTGATGAGTTCACGAGTGTTGTCCAGAGTATTGATTTGCACCAAAATGGCTTTGTTTTTGGATTCAGATGCCACAAAATCAATGATTTGTCCTGTGCTGATGGTATCATTTTTTTGTGGATTCAGTGTGATGAAGCGACTAAATTGTACGCCACGACCTTTGGCATAGTGCTGCAAACAATCGCCGATGCTGACCGATTGCCCGATGTAAGCGCAAGTCGAATTTTGCTGTAAAAACAAATTCATCACACCAAAAGTAGGTACGGTAAGTAAACGCATTTGGGCTTTTTGTGCGATGTCGGCGGCGCGTTCTAATTTGTTGCGAATGGTGGGTGTTGGTTGTTCTAAATCATTAATTATAATAATATTTTTTATATTTAATTTATTGGCTTCGCGGACAATACTAGCGATTTTATCGGCGGATAAAATCACAATGACGATATCGGCGATGATTTCTTGTGCCATTTCGGTCAAATTGGCGTAGGTTTTCATGCCACCGATGGTTTTATGGTTCACGTTCACGGGGACGATGCGTGATGCGGTCAAATTCGCCAGCAGTTGCCCAAACACGGTGCGTCCTGCGCTGCCATAGCGGTCAGATGCGCCAATCACGGCAATCACTTGTGGATAAAAAAATGAGTGAAGTGGGTGCATGAATCATTCTCTCAAAATAGAATTATTATGATTTGATTGTACTGCATTTTTAGATAGTCTAAAACTTTTCTAATTTGGGATTGGGCAAAGGTTTTTGCCTTAAAATGATGTAATCAAATGTAATTAAAACATAACCCGACCTTTCAGGCAGCCTGAAAATAAAATTTTAATAAATCATTATATTAGTGTATGTCTATGTTTAAATACGCTTAAAAAATCATTTTATCGCCAAAATTTTTATGATAGCATCACTACAAACAGAAACAAGAAAGCTGTTACAAAATGAGAAATATTCAATTAAATCAAATTAAAAATCAATCTACTTGGGATGTGATTATCATCGGTGGTGGTGCATCGGGTTTGGGGGTAGCGGTGGATTGCGCCAGTCGTGGGTATCGGACTTTGTTGCTGGAGGCGCATGATTTTGCCAAAGGCACGTCCAGTCGTAGCACAAAATTGCTGCATGGTGGCGTACGTTATTTGGCGCAAGGCGATATTGCTTTGGTGAAAGAAGCTTTACGCGAACGAGGACGTTTGTTGAAAAATGCCGCGCATTTATCGCAAAAGCAAGCCTTTGTGATTGCAGAAAAAAATTGGTGGCAGGCGATGTATTACACCATTGGTTTGACGATATACGATTTTTTGGCGGGGCATTTGAGTATTGGTAAAACAAAATATTTACATCAAAATGAAGTGCGTACGCGTCTGAAAGAAATGCAGCCTGAAAAATTGCGCTATGGTGTATGTTATTACGATGGGCAATTTGATGATGCGCGTTTGGCGATTAATTTGGCGCAAACCGCAATAGAGCAGGGTGCATGTGTGCTGAATTATGTGCGTGTTACGCAATTGCAGAAAAATGCGCAAGGTAAAATTTCAGGCGTGTGCTGCGAAGATGTTTTGTCGGGTGAAATGTATGATTTGCAAGCGTCTTGTGTTGTCAATGCGACTGGTGTTTTTGCCAATGACATTATTCACATGGATACACCGCAAGCCGATGCGCACATTATTCCCAGTCAAGGTATTCATTTGGTGTTTGACCGTGAATTTTTATCGGGCGAAGATGCGTTGATGGTGCCTAAAACGTCTGATGGGCGTGTGTTATTTGCGGTGCCATGGTTAGGTAAGGTTGTGGTGGGGACAACCGATACACTTGTGAAAAATGTGACTTATGAACCTAAAGCGTTGGACGAAGAAATTGATTTTATTCTGAATACGGTTGCGGAATATTTTGTGAAAAAACCGACTCGCGCTGATGTGAAAAGTATTTTTGTTGGTTTACGTCCACTGGCTGCGCCCAAACAGGCAAATCAAAATACCAAATCGGTTTCACGCAGTCATCAAGTGGAAGTTGGGGAAAGCCAGTTGGTGCATATTTTTGGTGGCAAATGGACGACTTACCGACAAATGGCAGAAGACACCGTCAATACTGCCATTAAACATGGATTATTGATTGAAAAACCGTGTGTTACAGAGAATTTGTCAATTCATGGTAATACCAAAGATCCGATTTCAGGCAGTCTGAAATATTATGGTAGCGATGCAATTGCCATTCAAACTTGGCAGAATGAAAATGCAGATTTTGCCAAAAAAATTCATGAAAATTATGAATATACATTTGCACAAGTGGCTTGGGCGATGCAACACGAAATGGCACAAACACTGGAAGATGTGTTGGCAAGACGTATTCGTTTGTTGTTTTTAGATGCGCGGGCAGCGCGTGATTGTTCGCCCGATGTTGCCGAATTTATGGCGCAGCAGGGCGGTTTCTCACGCGATTGGATAAATGAACAGATTCAATCATTTCAATTGCTGTGTCAGCAATATATTTTAAAATAAATAACGTTAAAATTTCAGTAGGTTGGTTTTCTTTTTCTGCTTGTAGGGCAATGAGGAAGAGAATCTTCAGGCTGCCTGAAAATAAAAATCTTGCCAACCAATATGGAGCGCACAAGAGTGGGTATGGCGGCGATACGCCATGCCTTTAAATTTGAAAAAATATTTGGAGAAAAACATGAAATACATGATGGCACTTGATCAAGGCACAACTTCTTCGCGTGCAATTATTTTCAATCAACAAGGTGAAATTGTGTCGGTGGCACAAAATCCATTTACTCAATATTTCCCCAAATTGGGCTGGGTGGAACATGATGCCAAAGAAATTTGGGCTTCTCAAGTTTCTGTTTTAACAGAGGTTTTGGCTAAATCTCGTTTAGATGCCGCTAATATTCACGCCATCGGTATCACTAATCAACGTGAAACCACCATCGTGTGGGACAAAACCACAGGCGAACCCATTTACAATGCCATCGTCTGGCAAGACCGCCGCACTGCCAAATATTGCGATGAAATTCGTGCCGAAAAAAGCGAATGGATTCGCGCTAAAACTGGCTTGATTTTGGACGCATATTTTTCCGCTACCAAAGTCAAATGGATTTTGGACAACGTGGACGGCGCACGTTCCAAAGCCGAACAAGGCAAATTGGCTTTCGGAACAGTGGATTCTTGGTTGGTGTGGAATTTGACTCGCGGTAAAGTCCATGTTACCGACCCCAGCAACGCCAGCCGAACCATGCTCTACAATATCCACACCAAAGATTGGGACGATGAATTATTGGCATTATTTGACGTGCCACGCAGTATGCTGCCTGAAGTCAAAAGTTCTAGCGAAGTGTATGGTAAAACCGAAACACGTTTTACCGAATGTGCCATTCCGATTGCGGGTATCGCTGGCGATCAGCAAGCCGCTTTATTCGGACAATTGTGTACCGAAACGGGGATGCTGAAAAACACTTACGGTACAGGTTGTTTTTTGTTGATGAACACAGGCGAAAAAGCCATTGACTCTAAAAATAACCTTTTAACAACCATTGCATGGGAAATCAATGGCAAAACCACTTACGCTTTAGAAGGTGGCGTATTTGTCGGTGGGGCAGCGGTACAATGGTTGCGCGATGGTGCGCGGATTATTCGGACTGCGGCTGATGTGAATACATTGGCGGCAACTGTGGAAGACAACGGCGGCGTATATTTTGTGCCTGCGCTGACGGGTTTGGGTGCGCCTTATTGGGATCAGTATGCGCGTGGGGCATTTTTTGGCATCACGCGTGGCACAACCGATGGACATATGGCACGTGCCACGTTGGAAGGCATTGCATTCCAAGTTTATGACATTGTCAAAGCCATGGAAGCCGATGCAGGACAAGAAACCGTGCAATTACGTGTTGACGGGGGCGCGTGTCAAAGTGATTATTTAATGCAAACGCAAGCAGATTTATTTGCATTTGATATTGTGCGTCCGCAAATCATTGAGACCACAGCGTTAGGTGCGGCATATTTGGCAGGTTTGGCGACTGGCTACTGGAACAGCATTGATGATATTAAGGCGCAATGGCAAATTGACAAAGTATTTCAGCCACAAAAAGACCCCGAAAAAGTCAAACAAATGCTGCATTATTGGCATAAAGCTGTACGTGCTGCACAATATTGGATTGAAGAATAAGCATTTTTTTCAGGCTGCCTGAAAATATCGCCAACTCATGTGGATTAAAGTTAGAGTGGGTGTGGCGGCGATACGCCACGTTTTTCAAATAATAGTCTTTTAAAATTAAAAATACGACTGCATGGTTCGCTTCATTACTGGACGTATACGGCGGTCGCCTTGTTCTATTTTTATTTTAAACGACTATGGAAGAAAATGTTTTTTCAGGCAGCCTGAAAACCAAATCAATAATTTCACCGATAATATTTTTTAATTAAGGAGTAATCAAGATGAACATTTTTTTAGCAGAATTCATCGGGACAGCGTTGCTGATGTTGTTGGGTAATGGTGTGGTGGCAAGCTGTGTATTGAAAGGCACAAAAGCCAGTGGTTCGGGTTGGATGGTGATTACGACAGCGTGGGCGTTTGCGGTATTTGTTGGGGTAACGGTGGCTGCGCCTGTGAGTGGCGCACACTTGAATCCTGCGGTTACATTGGCGTTGGCGGTTAAAGGAGGGATTAGTTGGGGGTTATTACCAATTTATTTTGCAGGTGAATTTTTGGGCGCGGCGTTTGGGGCATTTTTGGTGTGGTTGATGTTCCGTGACCATTTTGCCATGACTGAAGACAACGGTGCAAAACAAGCTTGTTTTTGCACTTCGCCCGCGATTCGTCGCACCAGCAGCAATTTGATGAGTGAAATCATTGGCACGTTTGTTTTGATGTACACAATTTTACATTTTGCCGATGGCAGCGCAAATATTGCAGGAGAAATTGCACCAATTGGTTTGGGGACATTGGGCGGTTTGAACGTGGCGATTTTGGTGTGGGTGATTGGTTTATCATTAGGCAGTACAACGGGTTATGCGATTAATCCAGCGCGTGATTTATCGCCACGTTTGGTGATGCGATTGGTGCAACCACAACTCAATCCCGACTGGCAATACGCGTGGATTCCTGTGGTTGGACCTTTTGTGGGTGGGGTATTGGCGGTATTGGTTTCATTTATTTATTAATTTGTATCGGAAATATTTTCAGGCAGCAAATACGGTTGTGTTGTCCGCTCCTCGTCCTGTTTTTACTTTAAACGAAGATACATCAAAATCAGCAATAAAAATTCAAATATTATGTTATAATATTGCATTAAGCTACAATTTATCGCAATAAAGTGCTAATTTAAAAAGATTGTATAGAAAAGTTCATTGATAATGCGTATCAATTAATTTTTAATGATACTCATGTTTTTGTGATTAATTTTGGTCTGAATCATCATCGGATTGAATTGTCCAATTGTATTCATTAACGTGGATATTGTCGCCGAATGGGCGGTCATTGTGATGGCGTTCTTTTTCAAAATGGTTCAAAAATTCAATCATTTCTTCATGTGAAATGGGAAAATGTTCCAGTGTATCCCAGTCCACATTTTCGCCGTAATTGGATTGAGAAACAGGTGTTTTTTCAGGCAGCGTGGCAGCGAATTTCGCCCACGCTTCTTCTAATAATGTGAGTAGCGTACTGTTTTGTTGGATAAATTCGTTTAATTGTTCGGTGGTGGCATCGGGTTGCCAATGGGCTAAATGTTCGGCTTTCATTGTGAAATCATGGGGAAAACGGTTAAAATAAAGTGATTTTACGCGAAAAAAAATTTCAGGCTGCCTGAAAAGTATGTTTATAAAATAAATAATTAAATTGTATAGGAAAATTTATGAGTAATCACCCAGAGAATTTGCGCTACACCGCAGAACATGTTTGGGTACGCGATAATGGTAATGGCACTTTTACGGTGGGCGTTACGGATTTTGCGCAAAATGCATTGAATGATGTGGTGTTTGTGCAATTGCCGCTTGTGGATACGGCGGTGGTGGCTGATGAAGCCATTGGTTTATTGGAATCGGTTAAATCTGCATCTGATGTGTTTGCACCTGTGTCGGGCAATATTGTGCAAGTGAATGAAAAATTAGCATTATCGCCAGAATTGATTAATACCCATCCGTATGATGAAGGCTGGCTGTTTCAGATTTGTCCCAATAACGCAGCTGATGTTAATCAATTATTGAATTTCAATGATTATCAAAAAATCATTACTGTCTAAAATTTACCAATGATAAAATTTGGAGTAAATACCATGACTGATTCAAAACCGACTATGGCTAAGCCTTCACGTACCAATACTGCTATGCGAATTATTGAAACCAGTTTGCAATTATTTAACGAACAAGGTGAACGTAATATCAGCACCAATCATATTGCCAATCACATGGGCATTAGTCCTGGTAATTTGTATTATCATTTTGCCAATAAAGATGAAATTATTGTGCAATTATTCAAACGATATGGTAATGAATTATTAGCTTATTTTTCACAAAACAAGCTGCCTGAAAGCGTCCCGCAAATGGTTAATTATATGGCAGGTTTGTATGATGTGATGTGGAATTATCGTTTTTTATTCAGCGATGTGAACAGTTTATTGAATCGCAGCGTGGAATTATTGGGCGAACATAACGAATTTACACGCGATAAAATTGCGCCATTGTCGGTTAAATTGTTGTCTAAGTTGAATGAGTTAGGCGTAGTGGAGATTGACGAGCGCGGTAAACAAGATTTGGCAACTAATATGTGGTTGGTAACCAAATACTGGTTTGATTTTGATAGCTCCATGCAGCCAAAAGCCAAAATGACTGAAGATGCTAAAAAACGTGGCGTGTACCGTTCTTTGAGTTTGTTGCGCCCTTATTTGCGCCCACAGTACCAAGAAGAATTTGATAAGTTGGTTACTTTGTAATTGACATTCTTGATTTGCAAGCAGCCTGAAAACTCTTTTCATGTTTTCAGGCTGCTTTTATTTTTATGCAATTAAATCATTAAGCTGCTTTGTCTTTGCTCAAAGACATTTTAATCACTTGAATCGCAAATAATACCGCACCAGCAATAAATGTTACGTCCGAAATGGTACGAATCCAACGGAATAATTCCAAATAGTCTTGTTGGATAAACGCTTCACTACGCGCATACCACAAACCATGTGTTACGCTGGCAATCGCTTGGAATATGCCAATTGGCAACAAACTAGACAAAATCATACCGCATAAACCCGCATTCATTAACCAAAAACCGCGTGTCATGTATTTGCTGTCGTAAGTGAAATTGGGTTTGATGTAGCAACCCACCATCAGGACAAAACCCAATGCCAAGAAACCATACACACCAAATAATGCACCGTGTGCGTGTACCGCAGTTGTATTCAAACCTTGCAAGTAGAACAATTGAATCGGCGGATTAATCAAGAAACCAAATACACCCGCACCAATCATGTTCCAAAATGCAACTGCCGTGAAACACATCAAAGGCCAACGCAAACGTTTCATCCAAGGTGCAGCGTGTTGGTAAGACCAATGTTCATACGCTTCATGACCCAATAAAATCAATGGTACCACTTCTAATGCCGAGAATGATGCGCCAGTTGCCATCACAGGTGTTGTTGTGCCTGTGAAGTACAAGTGGTGGAATGTACCTGGTACACCGCCTACCAAGAACAGGCTGCCTGCAATCAAAGATGCAGTTGTTGCTGATTTGTAGCTTACCAAACCCAAGTTGTAGAACACAAATGCCAATGCCGCAGTCGCAAATACTTCAAAGAAGCCCTCAACCCACAGGTGAACCACCCACCAACGCCAGTATTCCATCACCGCCAAAGTGGTGTGTTCGCCGTAGAATAAGCCTGGTGCATAGAATGCGCCCACACCCACGATAGATGCCACGAAAATCGCCAATAGGTTTTTGTCGCCACCTTGTTTGAATGCTGGCACAGCGCAGCGCAACATCAAGAATAACCACAACAAGAAACCAACTGTTAGCAACAATTGCCAGAAACGACCTAAGTCTAAATATTCATAGCCTTGATGACCAAACCAAAAGTTTGCGCTGCCTGAAAGTTTGTTCAACACGATAGACGTAAAGTTACCTGCATAAGAACCCGCTACCACGATAAATAAAGCCACATACAATGCATTCACGCCTAAGGCTTGATATTTGGGGTCTTTACCACCGTTAATAATGGGGGCAATGAACAAACCAGCCGTCAGGAAACCAGTTGCAATCCAAAATAAAGCAGATTGCAAGTGCCAAGTACGCGCCAATGAATACGGTAAAAGGTCGGACAATGGAATGCCGTAAAAATGCTGCCCCTCAATCGTATAGTGCGCTACCAAACCACCGAGCAGAATTTGTACAATAAACAAAATCACGGTTAAGGCTGCATATTTCCACAGGGCTTTTTGTGAGGGTGTCAAGGACACTTTAGACAATGGATCCACATCGGGAATTTTGGGCGCAGGTTCATGTTTACGCAAGAAGTGGTAACCCCACACCAATAAGCCCACCCCCATCAACAAGAACACTACAGATGCAAATGACCAAACATAGTTTTCGGTTGTGGGTTTATTGTCAATCAAAGGCTCGTGCGGCCAGTTGTTGGTGTAAGTTGCCACGCTATTTGGACGGTTAGCCGATGCTGTCCAAGCTGTCCAGAAAAAGAATTGCGTTAAATGTTTACGCGATTCAAGGTCTGGCAGGGTGTTGGTTTTCATGGCGAAATTATCGCGAGTTTTGTTATACGCTGGATTATCGCCATATAAATCAATGTAATATTTAGAAACTTCTTCAATCGCTTTGGCGCGTGTATCAGACAATTTAACTGTGCCTGATGAGTCCATTGCACTTTGCTCACGATATTCTTGTTTCAAACGTGCTTGGACGATGGCTTTTTGGTCAAAAGACAAGTCATCAAATTTTTTGCCATAATCTTTTTGTGCGGTTAAATCCAACCACATAACCAATTCACGGTGCAAGAAATCGGCAGTCCAATCAGGGGCTTGATACGAACCATGCCCCAAAACTGAACCCAATTCCATACCACCTGTGCTTTGCCATGCAGATTGACCTTTCAAAATATCGTCTTTGGTAATCAGCGTTTGCCCAGATGCGGAAACGTATTTTTCTGGAAACGGTGGGGCTTGGCGATACACTTCTTTACCAAGATACCCAAGTAAACAGAACGTTACCGCCAGTACACCGAATAATGTGTACCATAGCTTTTTATACTGTCCCATGGTTATGCTCCTGAAAAACAATCAAAAATAATAAAACCATATTTGATTGTCGGTTAGTTTATTGCTGTTAAAATTTAGAATTATTCATCATTGATGAATGTTAAGGATTGTAGCACATTTTGCGACGAAATGAACATTCTATTTTTCAGGCTGCCTGAAAATAATGCGTGCCATATTATGGAATGATTCTAATCATCTTATGTGATAAATTATATTTTAAATCATTTTGTTGTGTATTGATTTGCATCAAAATTTTATAAACTCATAAAAAATGAATCTTTATTGAAAGTTATTTGATTTATGTCAATATCTGTTAATGAATCTTAACACATAATACACACAACGCAGCAATATAAATAAGTACTAAAAATCTTTTCAGGCTGCCTTTATTTTGTATTTTTACACTAATTATTTTGACTTATTTTATAAAATCAGGAAGGAACAACCATGAAACTTCGTACGCTAGCGATGCTGATTGCCACCACTTTCGCTGTGGCAGCCTGCGCACCACAGGCTCCCGCCAATCAATCCGCAACACAGGATAAAACCACAGCACCAACCAACGACAACAAAAAAGCAGCCGAAACCGAAACGGCTGTGGCAGATTTACCCGTGATTGATGCGGTGATGACACACGCGCCCGAAGCACCACCACCAGTGAACCGCGACCACGCCGCTCGCGTGAAAGTAAAAATTGAAGTACAAGAAAAAGTGATGCAATTGTCTGATGGCGTTGAGTACAAATTTTGGACATTCGGTGGTCAAGTTCCTGGACAAATGATTCGTGTACGCGAGGGCGATATTGTGGACGTGGAGTTTGCTAACCGCACCGATTCTACTGTACCACATAATATTGACTTCCACGCCGCCACAGGTCCTGGCGGCGGTGCTGAAGCGTCGTTTACCGCACCAGGACACGTTTCTAATTTTAGTTTTAAAGCATTACAGCCAGGTTTGTATATTTACCATTGTGCCACTGCGCCTGTGGGTATGCACATTGCCAACGGTATGTATGGTTTGATTTTGGTTGAACCCAAAGAAGGTTTACCAAAAGTGGATCGCGAATACTATGTGGTTCAAGGTGATTTCTACACCAAAGGCAAGTATGGCGAACGCGGTTTGCAAACATTTGATATGGAAAAAGCCATTAAAGAGCAGCCTGAATACGTGGTATTCAATGGTAAAGTCGGTTCTATCGCTGGCGACAACGCTTTGAAAGCAAAAGTAGGCGAAACTGTGCGTTTATTTGTGGGCAATGGCGGTCCGAACTTGGTGTCTTCATTCCATGTGATTGGTGAAATTTTTGATAATGTTCATGTGGAAGCAGGTAGCTTAGTCAATCAAAATGTTCAAACCACTTTGGTTCCTGCTGGTGGTGCGGCGATGATTGATTTCAAAATTGATGTACCTGGAACATATAATTTGGTAGACCACTCTATTTTCCGTACGTTCAATAAAGGTGCATTGGGACAAATTAAAGCCGAAGGTGCTGAAAATAAAAATATTTATTCTGGTAAAATTACCGAAGGCGTATATCAAGTTGAGGGCGGCGCAATCCAAGAAACCCCAATGAGTGCCAGCGAAACTGCTAAAGCTGCCGAAGGTTCACCAACCGCGAAAAACAAAGAAGACCGTATTCGTTTGGGCGAAATTGGTTATAAAAATAACTGCTTGGCTTGTCATGGCGCAGAAGGTAAAGGCGTGGAAGGTGCGTTCCCTCCATTGGCAAATTCGGATTATTTGAATGCTGATCCTAAACGTGGTATCCATGCGGTAACACGCGGTTTGAGTGGTGAAATCACTGTAAATGGCAAAAAATACAACAGCGTGATGCCAGCTTTGGCTACTTTGCCCGATGAATATGTTGCGAATATTTTGACTTATGTGTTGAATAATTTTGGTAACAAAGGTGGCGAAGTTACCCCTGCCGATGTCAGTGAGTATCGTAAATCCAAATAATAGTTAGGCAATAAAAATAGGCAGCTTGAAAATGTATTAATGCATTTTCAGGCTGCCTGAAAGTTTTATTTCATTGATTTATTGATTATAACGGCGACACATTCACATCAGACGCGCTGCCCACCAAGCGCACACGTTTACCAACCGTCAAGCCTGCTTCTTTTTTTTGTACCACGACAATTTCAGCACCATCGTCTTTGCGAATGACCATTTCTAATGAAGCAACTTTACTCATGCCTTGTTCAATTTGATTGCCGACAATTGCGCCCACCGTGCCAACCAATACGCCCAATAAATCGCTACCGCGTCCGCCGCCCATGCTAGAACCTGCAATGCCCCCCAATGCGCCACCAGCGGTTGTGCCAATCACGCCTGAACTGGGTGCTTGAATTTGGACTTCGCGCACAGATACAATTGTGCCATAGCTGATTGCGCGTGTTTCTTTGGCTTGGCTGCTGGTGTAAACGTTGCCACTGTAAATGGATTTGTTTGCACAACCTGTTACCGCCAAAGCTGCCATTAATGTCGTTAAAATAATGTTTTTTTTCATGATGTTAATCTTTCAAGTGGTTGGAAAAGTCAATTTGTAACATAGCAGCCCGAAACTCATCAAGCTGGTTTATCTAGATGATGAACACAGGTTCTTAACTTACGCCAGCATTTTCCATACCATTTGTGTTGCAATTAAGAATAGTAAAATACCCATTGCCATTTTCAATTTGTCAGGCGACAGTTGATGAGACACCTTCACACCTAATGGCGCAAAAATAACCGTACACACCGACAACGCCACGACCACAGGTAAATACACAAATCCCAGTGTATGTTCAGGCAGCCCCTGAATGTGCCAACCCGAATATACATAACCCATTAATCCAGCAACAGAAATCGTCCATGCCAACGCTGCCGATGTGCCTGTTGCCAAATGAATCGGAACGTTGCAATACGTCATAAATGGCACAGACAACGAACCACCGCCAATTCCCACCCAGCTAGACAACACGCCAATAACATTGCCAATACCAAATAAACCAGCAGGTTGGGGCAGTTGGCGTGTGGGTTTGGGTTTGAGTTTGAGTAACATTTGTATCGCAATCAAATACAAAAAAATCACGAAAAAAATCTTCAAAAATAAAGCAGGCAAATATTTTGACAAAGCAGAACCCAGTAAACCTCCAATAATTACCGCAGGCGATAAGTATTTGACAATTTGCCAATTAATGGATTTTTTGCGATGTTGTGCCCATGCGCTAGATAAAGTGGTAAAAATCATGATGGCAAATGAAGTCCCTAATGCGATGTGTTGTGTGTATTCGCTGACCACACCTTGTTTGTGCAGCAACCACAGCACAATTGGCACGATAATCGTTCCACCGCCTACCCCCAATAATCCTGCTAAAAATCCTGCCAATGCACCCGATAAAATCAGCGCAATCATTATTTCAGTTGTCCACATGGTTTGTTTTCCTACTGTCAAGGTATCAAACGCATTATATATTGATTTAGTGCGTTTCAGGCTGCCTGAAAACTGCTACAATCGCGATTTTAAAATTTTCAATAAGTTGATTCAAATGAAAGCCAGTCAATTTTTTATCTCTACACTCAAAGAAGCTCCCGCCGAAGCCACGCTTGCTAGCCACAAACTGATGTTGCGTGCAGGTTTGATTAAAGCCAATGCGTCGGGTTTGTACACTTGGATGCCGATGGGTTTGCGCGTGTTGCGTAAAGTGGAAAACATTGTCCGCGAAGAAATGAACCGTGTAGGCTGTGTGGAATTGTTGATGCCTGTCATTCAATCTGCCGATTTATGGAAAGAATCGGGACGGTGGCAATTTTACGGCGATGAATTGTTGCGCATTACCGACCGCCATGACAACGAATTTTGTTTCAGCCCAACTTGCGAAGAGATGATTACGGACATTGTTCGCAAAGAAATCAACTCATACAAGCAATTACCTAAAAATTTCTATCATATTAATACAAAATTTCGTGATGAACGCCGCCCACGATTTGGCGTGATGCGTGCGCGTGAATTTGTGATGAAAGATGCGTATTCATTCCACGCAGATTTTGAGTCGTTGGTGCGCGATGGTTATCAGCCGATGTACGATGCTTATTGTCGTATTTTTAACCGATTGGGCTTGAATTTCCGTCCTGTGGCGGCGGATACAGGCAGCATTGGGGGCACAGGTTCGCATGAATTTCAAGTGTTGGCGGACAGTGGCGAAGACGTGATTGCGTACAGCGACAGCTCTGATTACGCAGCAAATGTGGAATTGGCACAAACGTTGCCGCTTTCAGGCAGCCGCGCTGCCGCGCAAAAATCATTGGAAAAAATCCATACACCTAATACAAAAACAATTGAACAACTTGTCCAATTTTTAAATATTCCCGTTGAAACCACGTTGAAATCTATTGTCGTAGAAGGCAAAGAAGACGGCGAAATCGTGTTGCTGTTATTGCGTGGCGACCACGAATTTAACGACATCAAAGCCGAAAAATTGGCAGACGTGAAATCGCCTTTGACAATGGCAAGCGCGGAATCCATTTTGGCACAATTTGGTGCAAATGGCGGCTCGCTTGGACCAGTTGGCTTTAAAGGCAAAGTGTATGCGGATTTTGCCACCGAAAAAGGTGCAGATTGGGTGATTGGCGCAAATCAAGATGATTACCACTACACAGGTTTCAACTTCGGGCGCGATGCGGCTGAACCTGAATTTGTGGATTTACGTAATGTGGTGGCAGGCGACCCCAGCCCTTGCGGTTCAGGCAGCCTGAAACTGGCACGCGGTATTGAAGTCGGGCACGTTTTCCAATTGCGTACCAAATATTCTGAAGCGATGAATGCGACTTTCTTGGACAACAATGGCAAATCGCAAATCATGGAAATGGGTTGCTATGGTATTGGCGTAACGCGCGTGGTGGCGGCAGCGATTGAGCAAAACAATGATGAAAAAGGCATTATTTGGACTGATGCGATGGCACCATTTACCGTGGTGATTGTGCCAATGAATTACAAAAAATCGGCAGATGTCAAAGCGGCAGCTGATAAAATTCACGCTGAATTGCTGGCGCAAGGAGTTGACGTATTATTGGATGACCGTGATGAACGCGCAGGCGTGTTGCTTGCTGACAGCGAATTGTTGGGCATTCCGCACCGCATTGTGATTGGCGATAGAGCGTTGAAAGAGGGCAACGTGGAATACGCCGAGCGCAAAGTGGGTGAATCTCAAAGTATCGCGGTAAATGAGATTGTTGGCAAAATCAAAAATGTATTAGCCAAATAATTTTTCAGGCAGCCTGAAAGTCTTCCATCAACAATCTTTCAGGCTGCCTGAAACTTTTTAAAGTTGATTAAAGTATAAATATTTTTATAATTCAAATGCTTAATATTATTCTTCCTCATTTTTTGCGCGACCCTGACGAGCGTTTGCCCAAAATTCACACGCCAGCATTCAATCAAATTTTGCGGTTTGCGCGTGTTCAGGCTGCCTTGTACAGTACGGCGGATTTGTATCAAACTTATTTGTGTAACCAACTCACGCTGCCTGAATATTGCGCCTATGCCAGCCCACTTAGCCAGCAAGTTGGCATGAATAATATTGTTGTGCAACATGGCAGCAGCCTTGACATCACGCCCAATGAAGCGCAAATTTTGTGTGCTGGACTGAATCAATTTTATGGCGGAGACGCGCAATTTACGCCAATTCGTCCTGATTTGTGGCAAATTAAATTATCACAACTTATTGATTGGAAAATTGAAAATATTTTTAACTTGCATCAAATTTTGAATCCAGACAACGCCCCAAATGATTGGTTGCAACTGTCCACCGAAGCGCAAATGTGGCTCCACAGCCACCCCATCAATCAAAACCGAAAACCTTGTTCCATCAATGCATTATGGTTTTGGAATGCGCCAGCCGACAAAGCGTATCATGCCAGTGCAGCCGTTGCTACCGACAGTGCGTGGACGAGCCACAGCAGCCTGAATATTCAGCCGTTGCCCGATGATTTTCAGGGATGGCGACTGGCGTGTGAAAATCACAAAATTGATTTAAATGAAACGGTTATTTTCAGTGAGAAATTTGTGAATGTTGGTAATGCGTGGACGTATGCCGACACGTTGGCACAATGGGATGCGCAATTTTTTGCGCCAGTTTGGGCAGATTTATGTTCAGGCAGCTTAAAAAATGTGCGAATTGTGTGTGAAAAAAATACATTAACTGTTTCCAGTCAAGCGCGTTTTGCGTTTTGGAAACGGTTAAAATCTTTTGATGGTAAACAATTTTAAATTTGCTAATTTATAAAATTTCTCAATAAAATCAATCTATATTGATGACTTTTTTCAGTTTGCGCGATGTTGGTAAAAAGAGGGTGGTTTTGCGTTTGATGAACGGTATTCCAGCCTATGTGTGGTATTTTGTGAGTAAATTTCCTTGTGAATCAGTGTGTTTTGCGGAGAAACGTTTCATGCTGCCTGAAAATCAGCCCAATCCAGTGGTGCTGTCTCTTCGCTGTGATTAAACAGCAACTGTGCATCCACGTAAATACCGAAAAATGGCTTGTTGCGCAATGCGTTTAATGCGGTAAATTTTAAGAACCTGTGTTCATAATCTTGATAGCCACTTTCTTGTATTCGCAAAAATTATCAATAAAATCAATTTGTCAATCTTACGAACACAGGTTCTAAATATAGAGAATAGGGCGGTTTCTTGTTTCAGCATCATAACTTTGACCGCAACTAATTAAATGGCACAGTCAAAATACAAATTAACAAGCGATTTTTTTGCCATTTTGTGGGTGTAATTCAACAATTTTTCTGGAAAATTCAAACCGCTTACCATCGTCAGATTCCGTAAAATTGGGAAAATAATAATATCTTCCAAACTCAATTCTTTACCATTAAGCCATTCTTTCGACACCATCAACGCGTCTAATTCAACAAAATATTGCTGCATTTGCGTGATGTATTCATTGGTTTTGTGAAAATTCTCTTCAAAATCACCAATCAATTTCTTTTTATGTTCAATAAAATAAACCACCGAAGACGGTTTGGCAAATTCCGCCAAACCCAATTGCACACTGCGTGGCATAACCAAACGGTTGTAAAATACGTTCACTTGCTCAAACCAGTTTTGAATTTCAGAACGAACGGATTCTAATGGCGAATAACCAGACAATTCATTGATATAACTGACAATATCTAAACTCTCCCCCATGTATTTACCATCGGATTTTTGTAAAATCGGTACTTGCTTTACGCCAATCATGTTAATGGGTGTGATTTCATCATCGTTTAATAATGTGATTTCTTCGGTTGCCATTTCGCGTAATCCAAAAATCATGCGGGCGCGTACACAAAATGGGCAATGGTCGTAAATGTATAATTTCATAGTTAATTTCCTTTCAGGCAGCCTGAAAAATTAAGCGGATAAACCATCCATTAACATTGCATCAATCGCATCGCACAATGCGTGAACCAGCACAATATGCACTTCCTGAATGCGTGCTGTACGCGGATACGGTACGTTCAGCAATACATCTCCATCGCGCAACATCGCTGCGATTTTGCCTCCATCGCGTCCCGTGAATGCAATGACATTCATGTCGCGTTCATGAGCGGCTTTGATGGCTTCAATCACATTAGCGGAATTGCCCGAAGTGGAAATGCCAACCAACACATCACCCGAACGTCCTAAGGCGCGGACTTGTTTGCTAAAAACATGCTCAAAGCCGTAGTCATTGCCAATGGCTGTGAGTGCAGATGTGTCGGTGGTTAGGGCGATGGCAGCTAATTCCATGCGTTCGCGTTCAAAACGCCCTGTCATTTCGGCGGCAAAATGTTGCGCATCTGCGGCAGAACCGCCATTGCCACAAATTAAAATTTTGCCATCATTGGCGAGTGCGTTAAATAACAACAACGCGGCTTCGGCAGTGGCATCAGGCAACACTTGTTGCGCTAACTGTTTGACTTTAATGCTTTCTTCAAAATGAGCGTGAATACGTTCTTGTAAGGGGTTCATGGGATTATCCTGTGATGTTTTGAATCCATTGAGGAGCGGCATCGCCTTGCAGCAACACAGCATCTAAACGACACGGCGCGTGAATGGAATAAGTTTGCAAATAGCATTCAATAGTTTTTTGTAATTTTACCAATTTACTGGGCGTGATGCTGTACGCTGCACCACCAAATGCGCCAGTTTTGCGGAATTTAACTTCTACAAATACAATGGTTGCACCAAATTGCATAATCAAATCAATTTCACCATAACGACAATGCCAATTTTGCACGATAAGTTCGCCACCTTGTTGCTGGAGAAATTGCAAAGCGCGTTGTTCGGCGGCTTGACCTGAGGGGTGGTTGAGTTTCATATTTCAGGCTGCCTGATTTTTTCGTGCGGCTTGTTCGGCGGCGGTTAGGGCGATTTTATTGCGGACATACAATAATTCGGCGGCTTCGGGCGCAGTGGCTGGATAACGCCCCGTTTGCGCCAACGCCCAATAATCGGCTGCTGTAGGCATTTTCAGGCTGCCTGAAAACGCAGGCGCATCAGCTAACGCAAACGCATTACCAACACCGCGTACATTTGTCGCCAAAATATGTTCAGGCAGCCTGATTTCACTGGCTTTACCTACACAGTAATTACTTAATTTAATGTGATTTTTCGTATCAAACCACGCATAAAATACTTCACCCATTCGCGCATCGGTTGCCGCCAAAACGCATTCACAATCAGGCTCTTGATACGCCACCGCATCCAAACAAGGTACGCCAATCAATGGCGTATCAAACGGTGTCGCCAAACCTTGCGCCACGCCCACACCAATGCGTAAACCCGTGAATGCACCCGCACCTTTGGCATACACAATCGCGCCCAAATCCATGCTGTTGCAGCCTATTTTATTCATTAAATTAAGAATTTGTGGCAAAATTTGTTGAGATTGTTGATGCCCAACTTCGGCGTGAAATTCGGCTTTCAGGCTGCCTGAAAATAAGGCAAGTGATAAAAAAGTCGTTGAAGTATCAATAGATAAAATGGGGCGTGTAAAATCAGGTTGCATGATTTGTCTGAATAATCAAAAAATAATGTGGATTATAACACGCTGATTTTTTCAGGCTGAAGCCTTTGTGGTGTCTAAAATCGTTGTACCGTAGCGCAGTGAGGTAGTCTTTTTTTCGGAAAAACCTAATCTCTTGAAAATCAGGTAAAATACATTTTTTTAACAAAGGAAAATTGATTATGAAAACCCAATTATGCTTGATTGCCACTGCTTTTTTACTTGCCGCTTGTGGCAATAAAGCCGACAAAATCGGTGAAGCATCCACTGTATTCAATATGTTAGGCAAAAATGACCGCATTGAAGTGGAAGCCTTTGATGACCCCGATGTCAAAGGTTTATCGTGCTTTTTGTCTTACGCAAAAAAAGGTGGCTTGAAAGAAACGGTTAATTTAGAAGAAGATGCCTCCGATGCCTCTGTGTCGTGTGTGCAAACCGCCCCAATGGTTGAATTTCACGAAAGCGTTGTCACCAAACCGCGTAAAGTGTTCAAACGCGATGCCAGTTTCGCTTTCAAAAGCCTGCAAATCATGCGCTACTACGATGCCAAACGTAAAGCATTCGCTTACATGGTATACAGCGATAAAATTGTACAAGGTTCGCCGAAAAATTCGGTTAGCGCGTGGTCTTGTTTAGGCAATGTGGCAAATCGCTCTAATGTCGCTGTTGCCAGTGCGTCCGTACCTGCCACCACTCCAGCCAGTCAAACCGTTGGCACGTGTCAAATTTCACAGTAACCCACAATCTTTCAGGCTGCTTAATTGACCATGATGGACAATTCAGGCAGCCTGAAAAATGAGGGTCGTTTCATGCTTGTTGGACGCGCATTTCTATTTCTTCCAATAATTAGGCGTCAACAACATCAACACCGTAAAAATTTCTAATCGCCCTAACAACATAATAATTGTACAAATCCATTTTTGTATATCACTCAATGCCGCGTAATTTTGGCTCGGGCCAATACTCCCTAAACCTGGCCCCGCATTGGTAATACACGCAATCACTCCCGTGAGAGCAGTCAAAAAATCCAAACCCGTTATCATCAACGCAAACGTAAACACCACTACCGTCATAAAATACACAAAAATAAATGCCATAATCGCCATTGTGGTGCGTTCAGGTAGCGTTCTGCCGTTTACTTTAACCGTGCGGACAGCATCGGGGTGCAGCAGCAGCGTGATTTCACGCAAAGAAAATTTCCACAACGCCAATGCCCTCGCCAATTTTACCCCTCCTCCCATTGAACCTGTGTTCGCCAACACATTCGCCAAAAAAAACATCCACAACGATACAATCAAAGGCCAAGTTGCAAAATCTGTATTGGCAAATCCACTCGCCAATCCCACCGACACAAAATTAAAACTCACATAGCGAAACGCATCGAATAAAGAATAAAATCCCTTATCATACAAATACAAACTGCACACCACAATGCTGCCTGAAAGCAATAATAACATGATTCTGCATTCTTCATCATGCCAATACGAGCGCAAGCTTTTTTGACGTAACACCGCAAAATGATTGGCAAAATTAATGCCCCCCGCCAAAGTTGCCAACATAATCAAACCCTCAATCAATGGCGATTGAAAATAAGCAACGCTATTATCGTGCGTGGAAAATCCACCCAATGCAAATGTAGACATCGCATGACACATCGCATCAAACCAATCCATACCCGCCCAATGCAACAACAAACCAATCAATACCGTACAACCCAAATAAAATCCCCATAATCGTTTAGCGACTTGTGAAACACGTGGCGCAACTTTGGCATCTTTGTCAATGCCTGGAATTTCGGCTTTCAGCAGTTGCGTCCCCCCCACGCCCAGCATCGGCAACACCGCCACCGCCAACACAATAATCCCCATTCCCCCCAACCAATTCAACATATGTCGCCACAAATTAATAGACGGCGCAATATTATCCAACCCCGTAATCACAGTCGCACCCGTTGTGGTTAAACCACTCATGGCTTCAAAAAACGCATCAGTAAACGAAATCTCACCAAAATACAAATACATTGGCATCGCCGCCACCATCGCAAATTCCAACCACAACAACACCACCAACGTGAAACCATCACGCGGACGTAATTCACGTTGATATTGATAAGTCGCCAACCAAACCACCAATGACACCAGCACCGTGATAAAAGTCGTTTCTGCAAATGCCATAAAAGCATGATCACCAAATAAGTGTGAAATGGTAGTCGGTACAAAAGTCAGCAATGAAAACAATAAGCTGAGTTTAGACAACATATGAATAATGGGTAATAATTTATACATAATTTTCATAAAAGTTTCAGGCAGCCCGAAATTGTGCCACGCGCTTATGCGATAATCAACATTCTTGTTTTTTAGGAAAGCATAATGAATGATTTATTTGCCCCTGCTGCGTTAAGTGTATCCGAACTGAACAGCATTGCACGACAATTATTAGAAAATCAACTAGATGGCTTGTGGATTAGTGGCGAAATTTCCAATTTAACCCGCGCCGCCAGTGGGCACTATTATTTTGCACTCAAAGACGCACACGCCCAAGTACGATGCGCTCTATTCCGCCAAACCGCCACACGTTTAGCGATACCACTCAAAGACGGTGATCACATTGAATTAACAGGAAAAATAAGCATTTACGAAGCACGTGGCGAATACCAAATTACCGTGAATGATATGCGAACATTAGGCTTGGGTGATTTGTATGTACGCTACGAAAAATTAAAAAACACTTTACAAAACGAAGGCTTGTTTGACAGCAGCCATAAAAAAAGGCTGCCTGAAAAACCACGCGCCATTGGGATTGTAACCAGTTTAGCGGCGGCGGCATTACGTGATGTGGCATCTACGTTACGCCGCCGTGCGCCACACATTCCGATAATTGTCTACCCCACGCCTGTTCAGGGTGCAGGCAGCGAGAAAAAAATAGCTCAAGCTATTGAATTAGCAAATAAAAGAAATGAAGTTGATGTGTTATTAATTTGCCGTGGCGGTGGCAGCATGGAAGATTTATGGGCGTTTAACGAAGAAATTGTGGCGCGAACCATTGCCGCGAGCCAATTGCCAACCGTAAGCGGCGTGGGGCATGAAACCGATTTCACATTAGCCGATTTTGTCGCCGATGTCCGCGCTCCCACACCAACCGCCGCCGCCGAATTGGTCAGCCCAAATCAAGAAGAAATCATCAAACATATCAATCAATTATACGAAAAATTACAACGCAGCATCACTCAACATTACCAAAATGCCAGTCAACAATTGGATTTTCTTGCCAAACAAATTCGCCACCCAAGAGAAAAATTAAATATACAAAAACAACAACTTGAAAATTTTCAGGCAGCATTATCACAAAATATGGCGCATCATTTTGCCATCCAGCAAACGCGTTTACAACACGCCAGCGCACTGCTGAATGCGGTTGCGCCACAAAATGTGCTACAACGTGGTTTTGCGATGGTGCAAACCACGCATGGCAAAGTCGTGCAATCTTCAGGCAGCCTGAAAACAGGGCAAAAATTGCGACTGGTGTTTGCTGATGGTACGCGTGATGTGCGCGTAGAAAATAATCCAAATGGGGAATTATTTGATTGATTTTCAAATTAAAAATAAAACGTTATCATCATATTGCGTACAACCATATTCGGTATCATGATAACGTTTATTGAGATTTGGAGTATTTTCAGGCAGCATAATGACAGCATTTGCAATCATTCATATTATTTTATTTTATTTGATTTAAATGATTTTTTTCGGCCTAGATTATCTTCTTGTTCGGCAATCCATTCTTGTACTTCAAATTCGGGATATTCGGTGGTTTCTTCGTTGGATTTGGCTGATTCAGTAGGTGCATTTTGTGGTTTGAGCCACGCATTTTTTTGGTGTCTGCGCCAAGCCCAATAACCCACGCCAACCGCCGCCCAAATATACCAAATTTTCAGAATAAACAAAATGATAGATAAAATTGTCCGCCAGCTGCTCGCCAACGATTGTTGCACGCCTTGCCAAAAATGCAGTTGATAACGTGCCGCGACTGCATTGGGATTGGGCGTAACATCTTTGCTGAATTGTTCAGGCTGCCTGAAATGTAAACTAATCGTAGCGTATTGAATTTTATCTTGCAATTGAGTCTGTTGAACTTTTGCTTCATCTTCTTGAGCGCGGATTTGATATTGTGCATCAATGGCTTGTTGACGGTCGCCCACCGCAGCAGTGCGTGGCGCAGCACCTTGAATTTTTTGCAAATCTTGTGCGCGTTGCTGTTCACGTTGTGCGGTTAATAATTGGCGTTGCAAAGAAGCCGCAACATTCTCCGCGATAAAATTCTGCTGTTCTAACAATTGGATATGCGGTTGTAACGCGTGTAAAAATGCTTGTGTATTTTGACTCGGAATACGAACAGTCAAATCGGTTTCACTGGCAAAATAATCCAAATTCAGTAACATGCCATCAGGTTGTTCGGTTTGATAGCGGTTGATGATGTTACTTCTGGTTTGATTGGATACGACAAAACCATCGTATTTCGCGACCAATTGTTCAATCTCAACTGTGGTTTTACGGACATCACTGGTACGGAACGTCAAATCTGCTGTGATGATTAAGGCGCGATTGCTGGGCGTAGCGTATGTGATAACTCCGTTGGGTGTGGATGCGGCGACAGGTGGTTGACTGGCAGCTGGCGCGGACGCACTCCATGTAGCGATGCCCGATGCGGTGGCGATGATGGTCGTTGCGCTGGCTGATGCGGCAATCGAGGGTGTTGTTGGAACGGTAACCGCTGACGCTGCTTTGGGCGCAGCAGGGCTAGACGCAGCTTTGAATTCACGTTTGGTGGTGTCGCCACACGCAGCAAGCAAAACAGATAAAATAGCAATAGAAATAAGATGATGGCGCATATTTATTTTCGGTTATGGGTGTGAGTTTGTTTTCAGGCAGCCTGACAGTACACGACAATCTCCAAAAGAGATAGATAACAAATGGCTGCAAGATTAAGTACTGTAGGGGCAAAAAACGCTCATCAAAGTGTATAATTTGATTCGCGTTTCTGCCTAAAATTTGACAATTTTTCCCGCAAAATTTATCAATTAATTATTAATGGTTGTCATTTTGACATTGTTGCATAATTTTATTATAAAATCCGCGTAATATATCAATATCTTCTGTTGTCGTATCAGCACGATTAAACAATGAATGTAATCGGCGAATCATGCGTTCTTGATTGCGATGATGGAAAAAATCCAAATGTTCCATCGCTTTTTCAAGATGTTGCACCATGCCTGAGACTTGGTCGGCAGTAGCAAGATGACGTTCGGGAATCAGATGGCTCATGTCTGCATTCACTTGGCTAAACAATTCATAGCAAACCACTTGGACAGCCTGCGCTAAATTCAACGAAAAATAATTTGGATTACCCGCAATCGTCATCAAGCGGTTACAGTGCTGCACTTCATCAATACTTAAACCAAATGTCTCATTCCCAAACACCAGCGCAACTTGTTGTCCAGCTTGGGCGGCGGCGAGCAAATTCGGTGTCAGTTCGCGTGGCGTTTGCAAGGGCGCTGTTAATTCACGGCGACGACTGGTAAGGGCGCAACTCAAAGTTGTGCCAACCAAAGCTTCAGGCAGCGTGGCAACAATTTTGGCGCGTTCCAAAATATCAACCGCCCCCGATGCCAAAATAAAACTCTCTTCAGGCAGCCTGAAAGTATCCGCGTGTTCGGCGGAAAATTCGGGGGGTTCTGTGGTCATGGGGGTTGCCATGAGATTGGGCGCAACCAAAACAAGTTGACTCAAACCCATGGTTTTCATGGCACGCGCTGCCGAACCAATATTGGCGGGGTGGCTGGTGCGCGACAAAATAATGCGAATATTGGCTAAGTAATCGGGAACAGCAGGCATGATTTTATCAGCATTGTAATTTGAATAGGCGATTGTATCATTTTGTGTGAAAAATGTTGTGATTCTGTGGTTTTCAGGCTGCCTGAAAGATTTATAGTCGTTTAAAATTAAAAATATATGGCGTTATCCGCTCACTTTATATCAACGTATACGGTAGCTGCCTTGCTCTATTTTTATTTTAGAACCTGTATTCATAGCCAACGTGAAATGGATTTTTGTTCCAGTTGGTACGAATGTCAGGCGAATTTCATGCCAATAGCGTTCCTATTGGCGTGAAATTCAACGCAGCAGGCGTACTAAATGGAGCAAAAAGACATCGCGCTTGGCTGTGAATACGGGTTCTTAAACGACAGGTAAAACAGCCTAACCGTGAGCAATCATGATTCTGACGTACAAACTGAACAATTATTCGCCCAAAACCATCACGGCTTCGGCTTCCACCAACGCACCACGCGGCAAACTCATCACGCCCACCGCTGCACGCGCTGGATAAGGTTGCGCGAAATACTGCGCCATCACTTCATTAAAAGTGGCAAAATGCGATAAATCGGTCAAATACGCATTGATTTTCACGATGTCATTCAGGCTGCCACCTGCGGCTTCGCAAACTGCACGTAAATTTTTGAAAACTTGATGGCTTTGTTCTGCAAAATCGGTTTCAGAAATCAAAGTCATGCTTTCAGGCAGCAAGGGAATTTGTCCACTTAAATAAACCGTGTTACCAGCACGAACCGCTTGACTGTACGCACCGATGGCAGCGGGGGCTTTGTCGGTATGGATAATGGTTTTACTCATGATTTGAACCTTGTTAATGAAGACGGTGTAAAAAACTCAATTATACGCACAAAAATGCTAAAATTTCATTCGCTTCACTATATTTTTATGAGAGTATTGTATGGCAAAATCCGACTATCCCATTACCGCAGCGATTCGTTTTCTTCGCAATCATAATATTGATTTTCAACCATATTTATATGATTATGTAGAACACGGTGGCACAGCGCACTCCGCCGAATGTTTGGGTGTAGATGAACACTCCGTCATCAAAACCATCGTATTACAAAACGATAAAAAACAAGGCTTAATCGTATTAATGCACGGCGATAAACACATTTCTACACGTAATTTGGCGCGTCAACTCAACATGAAACACATAGACCCAGCCGACCCCAATCAAGCGACTCGTTGGACGGGTTTTTTGGTGGGCGGTACAAGTCCATTTGGCACAAAAACCGCACTGCCTGTGTTTGTGGAACGCAGTGTGTGGGATTTGCCAGTGATTTATATTAATGGCGGTAAACGTGGATTTTTGGTGGCGGTGTCGCCCAATGCACTCCATTCATTGAATCCACAAAATGTTGATGTGGCGATAGATTAATTAACAATATTTTTTCAGGCTGCCTAGGGGCTAATGACAATTCAAAAAAAGAGGCAAAGGATTTAAGATATTGTTTCCACGCAACCATCCCAAACCTTTGCCATGTCCCGAAACACGCTTACAAATGAAACATGGTCAAGACTGTTGCCTATTTTGAAACAGCTTGGCATTTATCGCAAGAAAAATTTACGCAAAACAGTAGAAGGTATCCTATTTCGCTTACGTACAGGCTGCCAATGGGCTGATATACCTAGTTATTTTGGTAAAGCAAACAGCCTTTACCAAAGTTTCAATCGCTGGTCTAAACGCGGTATTTTTACCCGATTATTCAAACATTTGGTAGATACACCCGATATGGAATGGGTCTTTATGGACGGTAGCCATATCCGCGTTCATCAACACGGTATGGGTAAACAATCCATTACGCATCAAGCTGTTGGTAAGAGTATCGGTGGTCATACGTCTAAAATTCATTTAGCGGTTGATGCTTGTGGTAATCCAATTGAATTTATCATTACAGCTGGTAATGTAAATGATATTGTTGTTGCGCCTGATTTATTGGCACAATTGGATTTAAGTGATAATGAAACCGTGTGTGCTGATAGGGGTTTTGACAGTGATACTTTTCGTCGGTTAATTCAGTCTAAACAAAGTAAAGCCAATATTCCATATAAGAAAAATAGAGAACATCTTAATGTGGGCACAGATTGGTATTTATATAAAATCAGGCACTTGGTAGAAAACGCTTTTGCGCGATTAAAGCATTTTCGTGCGCTGGCAACACGGTACGATAAATTAAAACGTAATTATGAAAGTACTGTATCATTAGCTTGTGCTTTGATTTGGTTGAAATTATAGCTAAAATGTCATTAGCCCCTAAAAATAGAAAGAATAACATATGAACAAACAAACACCGATTTCTCGCATTGATGAAAAAGCACGGAATTATTTATTGATTATGTACGCATTAAATGGTGCATATTTTTTCACAATTTTCATCACACCGATTGTGGCGGTGATTTTGGCGTATGTGAAACAAAGTGAGTGGGAAGACAGTGTGTACCGCGACCACGTGGCATACATTATTCGTACATTCTGGGTATCGTTGTTGGTGTTTGTGATAAGTATCCCATTGATTTTATTATTCGGTTTAGGGCTTGTAACGCTGACATTAATAGGAGTATGGTTTGCGTATCGCAGCGCGTTCGGGGCGTGGCGCATTTGGCAATATCAGGGAGTGAATCCCAAATTGTGGCTGGAATTGCCTTGATTTTTGGTAAATAAATTTTAAGGCTGCCTGAAATCAATATCAAGGCAGCCTGAGGATGATTATTCAAATGATTTATTCTGCTTCATTAGCATTTTGTTGATTCAAATTGGATAGTTCTTTTAACAAATTTTCCAACTGCTGCAATTTTTTGCCAGAAAAATCGTTTTCTAATTGTTGGGTTTGTTCGTCCATCAATAAGGAAATGCGTTCAAATAATTGAAGACCGTTTTCTGTTAATTTCAAAAATACGCGACGTTGGTCACTGGCGGGTTTCAAACGCATCACCAACTCTAATTTTTCTAAACGCGTCAAAATGCCTGTTAAACTTGGACGCAAAATAGATGTCTGTTGCGATAATTCTTGAAAATCCAGTGTGCCATGTTGCGACAACAAACGAATAATACGCCACTGTTGCTCGGTAATGCCAGCTTGATTCAGCACAGGACGATAATATGACACCACTGCATCACGCGCTTGCACCAACAAAATATTCAATGTTAATTGTTGTTGTGTTGCTTCAGTCATTTGATTCTCCAATTTAGATAGAAGATAGGACGTTTTATCCTATTTATATTGATAGCGTATTTTCAAATATTTTAGTCTTTTCATGCGTAGCTGTCAGTAGTTTAAAGAAGTTTTAATTATTTTTAACATTAATATTGATAAATATCAAAAAATTTTCAGGCAGCCTTTTCATCACAAAATAGAAAGCTGCCTGAAAAAAATCAACCACGTGTCCAAGTTGTGCCGTCTGCGCTGTCTTTTACTTGGATTTTGTGTTCGGCAAGAATGTCGCGGATTCGGTCAGATTCTGCCCAATTTTTGGTTTCACGAGCAATTTTTCGTTGAGAAATCAACTTATTGATTTCATCAGCGGATAAGCCGTCTACGTTGTTGCCACCTTGCAAGAATTGTTCGGGGTTGTCTTGCAATAAACCCAACACGCCACCCAAAGTTTTTAGGCAGCCTGAAAGTTCTGCGCTGTCATTTTTATTGGCTTCATTGGCGATTTCAAACAACACGGAAACGGCTTCGGCTGTGCCAAAATCGTCGTTCATGGCATTGAAAAATTTGTGTGTGTAGTCATTGTTGTTGCCATTTGAATCTAATTTAAATTCAATCGGTTTTACATTATTCAAGGTATTATACAAACGCGTCAACGAATTTTTGGCATCGTCCAAATGCGCATCTGAATAATTCAATGGACTGCGATAATGGGCGCGAAGAATGAAAAAACGCACTACTTCAGGTTGATATTTTTTCAACACATCACGAATGGTGAAAAAATTGCCCAGCGATTTAGACATTTTTTCGTTGTCCACACGAATAAATCCGTTGTGTAACCAATATTTTACATGGCTGTCAATTTTTTTCAGGCTGCCTGAAACAGGTTTATTGTGCCCACACAAACCGCCATTGGCACCACAACTTTGGGCGATTTCGTTTTCGTGATGCGGAAATTGTAAATCCGCGCCACCACCGTGAATATCAAAGGTTTGCCCGAATAATTCGCCGCCCATTGCCGAACATTCAATGTGCCAACCAGGACGACCGTTCCCCAAGGGCTTGCCCAAGAGGGTTCTTCGGGTTTGGCGGCTTTCCACAATACGAAGTCCAATGGGTCGCGTTTGAAACCGTCTACTTCCACGCGTTCACCTGCGCGTAAATCATCTAGTGATTTGCCTGAAAGTTGTCCGTAGGCATCAAATTCGCGCACAGCATAATAAACATCACCATTTTCAGCAGGATAAGCCTTGCCATTTTCAATTAATTTTTCAATCATTTGAATCATTTGGGCAATGTGTTCAGTGGCTTTGGGTTCAATGTCTGGGCGCAACACGCCAAGAGCTTGACTATCTTCGTTCATCGCTTGAATAAAGCGTTCAGTAAGTTGCTGAATCGTCTCACCATTTTGATTAGCACGAGCGATGATTTTGTCGTCAATATCGGTAATGTTGCGAACGTAAGTTAATGGATAGCCATGTTGGCGCAACCAACGCGCAATCATGTCAAATACCACCAAAACACGCGCATGCCCTAAATGGCAGTAATCGTACACTGTCATGCCACAAACGTACATGCGTACATTTTTCGGGTCAATCGGTTCAAATCTTTCTTTTTGGCGCGTGAGTGTGTTATACAAATATAACATTTCTATACTTTCTTGCTTAAGTTAAATAGAGTATTCTGAAAAATACCTGATGGAGAATAACAGCATTGTCAATTCAAAAATAGGAATAACATAATCATATTTTTAAAGGTAAATTAAAGGATTATAACAAAGGCAGTCTGAAAATCAAAACCGCTCGTTTGCACCCAAATACCGCCATTGTCCAACGGGTAATGCCCCTAATTTCACTTTGCCGATACGAATTCGTTTCAAACCCACTACGCGCAAACCGACTAATTCACACATTCGGCGGATTTGGCGTTTTTTGCCTTGTTTGAGAACGAAACGCAATTGATCTTCGTTTTGCCATTCTACTTTGGCGGGGCGCAATTTTTCGCCATCCAAACTCAAACCATGATTGAGTAATGCCAAACCGTTTTCGATCAAATTGCCTTTTACGCGTACCAAATATTCTTTTTCACTGTCGCTGTGTTCGCCTATCAGTTGTTTGGCGATGCGCCCATCTTGCGTCAAAACAAGTAAGCCAACGGAGTCAATATCCAATCGTCCAGCAGGCGCAAGTCCTTTTAATTGTTTGGGATGAAAGGGGATTTTACTGGTATCACCGTTCCAATGATTATCAGCAGCAATCAGCTCAATGGCGGCGCGGTAGTCTTTTTCAGGTTGCCCACTCACAAAACCCACAGGTTTATTCAATAATATGGTAACGCGTTGGGCTTGCTGTTGATGCGCGATTTTGTCCAAATCAATGCGGTCGGTTGGTACAACTTTTTGTCCCAACACCGCCACCACGCCATTAACTTTAACCCAACCTTGTTCAATATAATGGTCGGCTTCACGGCGTGAACACATTTTCAATTCTGCCATGCGTTTGGATAGGCGTATGGGTTGGATTTCAGTCATTTTAATTACCTATTTATTTTATTCTTCAATAATTCGCACATCGCCCACCAGTCCGACATAAATTTTGGCAGCACCATAATGAGGATATGTCTCAAAATCCGCATGAAAACGGCGATTTAATTCAGGCTGCTGTTGAATATGTAGCCACGTTTCAGGCGCGTTTGATGTCATGGTAAATACTGCATAATTTTGGGGTGCAATCCACGCATCAGATAAATTTTCAGGCAGCGTTGCATCATTCGCGACCAATTTGCCTAATGTTATTTTTACTTTATTTTCATCAGGATATTGGTAAACACAATACAAAGTTTGGCTGAATCCCGCCATGTGTGGAGGTGATGCCAACCATTGTTGCTGCAGCTGTTGTGCGGTTGTTATGGCATCGGTTCGTACTACCGTTTGGCTGATTCCCATCACACGAAAAATCGGTAAAGTTGCAAACTCCATTCATCAACCTTTCAGAAAAAAATAATAAATTAATGGCATAATATATTGATACACATTGGTAATGTACAAGAAAAATAATATCAACGCCAACAAAAATCCCCCCTGAATTTGCCCAAAACTAAACACATATACAGGTTGACGCAACATCAAACGGTGTACCGCAAACAACAGCATCATTAATAATTGAATGCTGAACCAATAAACAGGGTCAAGTGCGTACAATTTTAATAATTGTGCAGGCAGCATCGCCGTATAACCGCGCGGATATTGTAACCAGACCAGCACACACAATAACAAAAATGCAGCGTGCATCACTGCACCCGATACCGCGAAAGTCGTCAGCCAATTGCCTGCTTCAGGATTTTGCCAAGTGAGAATACGCGCGCTATCTGATTTTTCAGGCTGCCTTTTGCTGCTGTTGATGAAAAAAAATACACTGCCCATAAACATATAAAAATGCACAATAAATAAATTGGGAATCCGTGTAATGCCCAACACATTAGGCAATAATCGCGCCGAAAAAATCCCCAAAACTAACCACAACACCACCGCAAACCATAGCCATTGAAATTGCTGATGTCGTCCTGTTTGCCAAAAAAATGCACTCAACATCAATCCAATCACCCAAGATTCCAAAGACAGCCCAAACATCATTTGATTTTACCCGATTGTTGCAATGCATTGAGTTCACGCAAAGATTGTGCGGCGGTGGTATTGCCGTTGGCAGCGGCTTTAGCAAACCAAAATTTTGCCAATTTCACATTTTGTTTCACGCCTGTGCCACTGGCATAGCGCATGGCAAGGTTATTTTGGGCATCTGCGTGTCCCTGTTTGGCGGCTTTACTGTACCACTCAAACGCTTGTTGATAATTTTGCGTGGTGCCACGACCTTCGGCATGGAACAAACCAACCATAAATTGGGCTTCGGCTTGACCTTGTTGTGCGGCTTTTTTGTACCATTTTAGGGCTTCTTTATCGCTGCGTGATACGCCTAAACCTTCTTCGTACAACACAGCGATGTTATTTTGTGCGACTGCATCACCTTGATTGGCAAGCGGTTGGAGCAATTGTAAGGCTTTGGCAAAATTTTTTTGTTGTACAGCAGCGATGGCTTGTGAATAAATGGCTTGATTTTTCGCGCTGGTGTGTGGTGCTGCCTGAACACCCAATGCCACCGATAATAAAATAGATAAGATGATTTTATTAAAACTCATGAAAATTCCTTTGGTTACGTAAATTATTGGCTTGGATTCATTGATGATTTTGTGTATTTACGATTATGATTCAAACAAATAATTGTAATATAATTAGTTTTTTTAGTACACGACAAAAAAATTTTCAGATAGCTTGATTAATTTAGATGATTTGATTCAAAGAGTTGGTAAAACTGAAAATAAACACCCAGTTTTTGAAAGAGTGTTTTGGTATTAATATTGTACAGCTGTTTAAAATAAAAATGGCGCAAGGGGAGCGTCTATGTACATCTACTATATAAAGGGGGCGGATAACCCAGTCGTGTTCTTAGAACCTGTATTACAGCCAAGTGCCATGTCTTTTTGTCCCATTTGGCACGTCTGCTGCGTTGAATTTCATGCCAATACGAACACTATTGGCATAAAATTAGCTTTACATTCGAACCAAATGGAGCAAAAATACATTTCATGTTGACTGTGAATACAGGTTCTTAATTTTAAAGAACCATAAAACACTGTGAAACAACATAACAAGAAAATTTGTTATACAAAGGCAAGAATATGAAAAATCAAATAAAATACATGGTTTTTGTGTTCGCAGGCTGCCTGCAAATTGCGTGCACACCACAAAGCCAAATTGCGCCCGCCACAACATCACCCACCACGCAACTCATTGCCACACTCCCCGAATTGCACGGCAAAACAAATGCGCAATTGATGAAAAATCATCGTCCTACTTTAATTAAATTTTGGGCAAGCTGGTGTCCGTTGTGTTTGAGTGAATTGGCACACACCGAAGACATGACAAAAGACCCACGCTTTGCCAATGTTAATCTCATTACTGTTGCATCGCCTAACTTTTTGAGTGAGCAGTCTACGCCTGCTTTTTCCCAATGGTTCAAGGGATTAAATTATCCCAATTTGCCAGTACTATTGAATGATGGTGGCACGCTTGCGAAACAAATGGGGGTTCAAGTTTACCCCACTTGGGCATTATTGGACGCAAATGGCAAAGTTGTACGCGTAGTCAAAGGCAGTCTCAACGACACACAATTATTAGCCTTGCTAGAGAATCCACAAGCCGATTTACGCGCTACCAAAACCTCCTTTTCTCAACCCAATCAACGAGGAAAAACCATGAATACCCATACAATTTATCTTGCAGGCGGCTGTTTTTGGGGATTGGAAGCCTATTTTCAACGCATTGATGGCGTGATTGATGCTGTTTCAGGCTACGCCAATGGCAATACTCAAAATCCGACTTATGAAGATGTGTCTCATCGCCATTCAGGGCATGCCGAAACCGTGCAAATTACCTATGATACTGATAAATTGAGTTTACCCGATATTTTGCATTACTACTTGCGCGTAGTGAATCCCACCAGTTTAAACCAACAAGGCAACGACCGTGGTGAGCAATACCGTAGCGGCGTATATTTCACAGACCCTAAAGAACAAGCTGTCATCGCTGAAGTTTTACAACAAGAGCAAGCAAAATACACACAAAAAATTGTGGTAGAAAATGTACCCTTGCGTCATTTTTATCGCGCCGAAGAATATCATCAAGATTATTTACTGAAAAATCCAAATGGTTATTGTCATATTGATATTCGCCGTGCAGATGAACCTTTGCCTAATAAAACCGTTAAACCGTTTGATGCCCAAAACTATCATCAACCCAGCGACAGCCAATTACGCCAAATGCTGACGGCCGAACAATATGAAATCACCCAACACGCCGCGACCGAACAAGCGTTTAGCCATCAATACGATGATTTATTTGACAAAGGGATTTATGTAGATGTAGTCAGCGGACAACCATTATTCAGTTCTCGAGACAAATTTCAATCAGGCTGCGGCTGGCCTAGTTTCACCAAACCTATTGATAATAATGTGATTACCGAACATGCTGACCACAGCTACAATATGCACCGCGTGGAAGTGCGTAGCCAATTAGCGCATTCACATTTGGGACATGTATTCCCTGATGGACCAAAAGAAAAAGGTGGTTTACGTTATTGCATCAACGGCGCAAGTTTGAAATTTATTCCATTGGAACAAATGGATAAATTGGGATACGGCGCATGGAAGAATAAAGTGAATGAATAGTTGTCATTCATAGTCGTTTAAAAATAAGAACCTGTGTTCATAATCTGAATAGCTTGCTTTTATCGCTACTTTATTATATTTCTATTGCGTTGGCTGAAAAAGCCGTCTTGTATTCGCAAAAATGGTCAATAAAATCAAATTATCAATCTTACGAATACAGGTTCTAATATTTGTGGTGGTGTCCTGAAAAAGGTGCCATAAAAAATTTCAAACAAAAAACAGCGAGAACAAGGATATTTGAGTTGTGCATACACAAATTACCGTTTATTGTCCACGCTGCAAAGGATACAAGAAAAATGGCTCTGATGACAATCAAAAACAACGTTATGCTTGCAAAGATTGTACAAGGCGTTTCATTGGCGACCATCATCTCACTTAGCTATGAATACAGGTTCTTAATCAATGTTATAAATTAAAATATAAATATCAATTAAATAAAATTTTCGTTTTTGAAGGTTTTGCAAAGGTTTCTAGCTGCCTGAAAACGGTTTTGGGCTATAATCCAATTTTTCATTTTTTAACAAAAGGAATGATGCAAATGAGCAACGCCACCATTTTACAAAATCTCCCAGTCGGACAAAAAGTCGGTATCGCCTTTTCTGGGGGGTTGGATACATCAGCTGCCCTGTTGTGGATGAAATTGAAAGGCGCAAACCCTTACGCCTACACCGCCAATCTCGGTCAACCCGATGAAGACGACTACAACGCCATTCCCGAAAAAGCCAAAAAATACGGCGCACAAGAAGCACGATTAATTGATTGTCGGACACAATTGGCACACGAAGGCATCGCCGCCATTCAATGCGGCGCGTTTCACGTTTCTACGGGCGGAATGCCGTATTTCAACACCACGCCACTGGGTCGCGCCGTAACAGGCACCATGCTCGTTGCAGCAATGAAGCAAGATGATGTACACATTTGGGGCGACGGTTCAACCTACAAAGGCAACGACATTGAACGTTTTTACCGATATGGCTTATTGACCAATCCAGCATTAAAAATTTACAAGCCTTGGTTAGACCAACAATTTATTGACGAACTGGGTGGCCGCCAAGAAATGTCTGAATTTTTGATTGCCAATGGATTTGATTACAAAATGTCGGTAGAAAAAGCCTATTCCACCGATTCCAATATGTTGGGCGCAACACATGAAGCCAAAGATTTGGAATTTTTAAATAGTGGCATCAAAATTGTGAAACCGATTATGGGCGTGGCATTTTGGGACGAAAATGTAACCGTGCTGCCTGAAACCGTAACCGTTCGTTTTGAAGAAGGCGTACCCGTTGCGCTAAATGACGTGGAATATGCCAACCCTGTGGATTTATTCTTAGAAGCGAATAAAATCGGCGGACGACACGGTTTGGGTATGTCCGACCAAATTGAAAACCGTATTATTGAAGCCAAATCGCGCGGTATTTACGAAGCCCCAGCGATGGCGTTATTCCACATTGCCTACGAGCGTTTGGTAACAGGCATTCACAACGAAGACACCATTGAACAATACCGCATCAACGGCTTGCGTTTGGGGCGTTTGTTGTATCAAGGTCGTTGGTTTGATAGCCAAGCTTTGATGTTGCGCGAAACCGCACAACGCTGGGTCGCTAAAGCAATTACAGGCGAAGTAGCATTAGAATTGCGCCGTGGCAATGATTATTCTATTTTGAATACCGAATCGCCTAATCTCACTTACGCGCCAGAACGTCTTTCAATGGAAAAAGTGGAAAACGCGCCGTTTACACCAGCTGACCGCATTGGACAATTGACCATGCGCAATTTGGACATCTCCGATACGCGCAATAAATTGGGCATTTACGCACAAACAGGTTTGGTACAACTGGGAAAAAGTTCAGTTATCCCACAATTAGATAATTGATTTGAATATTTAGGCTGAAACATTTGCAAAACCTCATTTTTTGACAGTTGTAAAAAAATAAGTTTCTAAAATTTCAATTGGTTATTTTTTTGAAATTTGTAAATTCAGAGGTTTTGCAAAGGTCTCAGGCTGCCTGAAAAAACAATTCATTTTCAGTATGCCACCATATTCTCATATAAAAGAAAATACAGGTTCTAAAGTTTCAGGCAGCCTGAAATCTTTGCCAAACCGTAGAGCGATTGCAAAGAAATCTCCCCAAACTGCCTGAAAATCATTTTATTCATTTATTTTGTTGAATACGTTCCCAATAACTCCCCCATTTTGGTCGGCGTACCAGTGACCAAATTGGCATTTAGTGAAATTTTTTGCGTTGGAAATACATTCACAACCGTAGAACCCAAACGGAATGCGCCCATTTCTGCGCCTTTTGCCAAGCGAATCATGCCCGCCCCATCAGTCGGATATTCCCAAACCTGTACACGATTCGGACGTGGTGGATTAATCACCCCATGCCATATTGTACTCATGCTCGCGGTAACGGTCGCGCCCACCAAAATTTGTACCATTGCCCCAAATTCTGTGTCAAATACACAAATCACGCGTTCATTTCGCGCAAATAAATTTGGAATGTGTTGCGCCAAAAACGGATTTACCGAAAACAATTCACCTGGTACATAAATCATTTTTCGCAACGTTCCAGCACAAGGCATATGCACCCGATGATAATCACGGGGTGATAAATAAGTGGTTAGAAATACACCATTTTTGAATTGTTCGGCTAATTTGGTGTCGCCAGCAAGCAAGTCTTCTAATGTGAACAAATGCCCTTTAGCTTGAATCAAGCGATTATCGTCAATGTTGCCGCTTTCACTCACACAACCATCTGCGGGCAACGCTAATTCGTGGCTGCCTGAAACAATCGGACGCGCATCAGCTTTTAATTCACGCATGAAAAATTGATTAAATGTTTCAAAATCATTCGGTTGAGATTTTTTAGCTTCTTGCCAATTAATACGGTAATGATTAGCAAACTGTTTAATGACAAAATGCGTGAAATCACCCCATTTTTTTTCCGCAAACCAACCCGCAGCACGTGTGATGGCCAATTGTGGCAACAAATAGTGAAACGCAATTTTGATGCGTTGACTGCAAGTGGGTTTCGGATACGGTTTTAAATTCATGAAATTTATTTTCCTAAAAATCAGTTAATTATATTCAATAAGTCTTTCAGGCAGCCTGAACAATCAATAACCCATTTCACTTAAACGTGTTAAATTGAATTTGGCGTTTTCATGTCCAGCTTGGGCTGCCTGTTCCCACCAATGGCGAGCATTGGCGTATTGTTCGGCATTCGCATAAAGTACGCCCAAATTAAATTGTGCGCTGACGTGTCCTTGCATGGCAGCTTCTTCGTACCAATCGGCGGCGGTGTCGTTGTTTTGCGGAATCACTTCACCGAGCATATATTGCGTTCCCAAATCATATTGCGCATCAGCCAAACCTTGTTCAGCGGCTTTTTGCCAATGATGCAACGCTGCAATCGGGTCGCTTTCCAACAACATATAACCCAAATGATGTTGCGCGGTAACAAGCCCCAATTTGGCGGCTTTTTCGCACCATAATTGTGCCAATTCTGGATTTTGTTCTATGCCTTGTCCTGATTCGTAGAGCATGGCGATGTTGTGGCAAGCTTGGGCATTATCGGCTTCGGCAAGTGCTAGCCACTCATTGAATGCGGTGGTGTAATCGCCGTTTTCGTAAGCGAGTAAACCTGCATCTTGAGTTTTTTCGGACATAATGATTCCTTGTTTATGAATAAAATATTTTTCAGGCTGCCTGAAAGAATGATTTGATGATTAGATTCACATCAAATCAAAAACGTGTCATGTTAATCGTTTCGTCTGCTGCTTCGGTTAATACTTGATTTAACACGTTAAAAAATTCGCTGCCATCACGCGTGGCGAGCCACTGTCCATTTTTATGCGCAAAATGATAACCGCCACTTTTGGCGGCAATCCACAATTCTTGGTTAGGCGTGTGGCGATTGACAATGATTTGTGTGCCATCGTCTGCTTCAATTGTTAATACATTACCAGCGCGTGTGCAATCAAAATCATAATCGTCCAAAGCATCTTCAATATAAGCAAATAATTCATCGGAATGTTGCAAAAATTCGGTTTCTGTCATGTTGTGTATTCCCAAAGTAAACATATTTTAAGATAATCCTATTTTGCCAGTTTTCAGGCTGCCTGAAAACTTTTTAATTTTGAAATGTCATTGTATGAAAAAATATTATTCATTGATTGCGCTATTTGCACTCACGGCGTGTGGTTACAAAGGCGATTTATATTTACCTAAACCAGACGATAAAAATCAATTTGGTGTGATTCAAACAGGATTGGAATTGACCCTACCTGTCGCCGCCAGCCAACCTAAACCTTTAGAGAAACCATAATGACTCAATTTTGTGAAAATATTGCTTATTCTTATTTAGCTGAACATTTTGGTACGCCATTATATGTGTATAGTGAAAACGCGCTCACAAACGCATTTCGTGCTTATGAAATGGCGTTTTCAGGCAGCCAGCCTTTAATTTGTTACGCAGTCAAAGCCAATAGTAATTTAAGTATTATCAAACACTTTTCCGAATTAGGCAGTGGTTTTGATACGGTATCGGGTGGCGAAATTGCGCGAGTATTGGCAGCAGGCGGAGCAGCTAAGAAAATTATTTTTTCAGGTGTGGGCAAAAGTGTGGCTGAAATTGCTTTTGCGTTAAATGCTGGCATCAAATGTTTCAACGTAGAAAGTTTGCCCGAATTAGACCGCATCAACCAAGTTGCTGAACAAATGGGAAAAATTGCGCCCATTTCATTGCGTATTAATCCAGATGTGGACGCGAAAACCCACCCTTACATCTCCACAGGTCTAAAAGCCAATAAATTCGGCATCGCCATGTCGCAAGCAGAACAAGCCTACCAATACGCAGCCAACCAATCTCATTTAAAAATCATGGGAATTGATTGCCACATTGGTTCACAACTGATTGATTTATCGCCATTAGTGGAAGCGTGTCAGCGATTATTGATGTTGGTGGATAAATTGTCCGCGCAAGGCATTGAATTGGAACACATTGATTTAGGTGGTGGCGTAGGCATCGTGTACCACAACGAACCCATCCCTAATTTAAATGAATATGCTCAAGCAGTGCAAAATTTGTTGGCAGGGCGAAAATTGGATTTGGTGTTGGAACCGGGGCGCAGTTTGGTGGGCAATGCTGGCACGCTTTTGACTCGCGTGGAGTTTGTCAAACAAGGCGAAGAGAAAAATTTTGTGATTGTAGATGCTGCCATGAACGATTTGATGCGCCCCGCTTTGTATCAAGCTTACCATCATATTGAAAATGCAGAGAAAAATAAGCAGCCTGAAATATTGGCGGATATTGTCGGGCCAATTTGCGAAACGGGTGATTTTTTAGCCCAAAATCGCCAAATTGCTGCTGAAGCAGGTGATTTATTGCTGGTACACAGCGCAGGTGCTTACGGTGCAAGCATGGCAAGCAACTACAACACGCGTTGTCGGGCGGCGGAAGTATTGGTGTCAGGCGACAAGGTGCGTGAAATCCGTCAGCGCGAAACACTAGAAGATGTGATGCGCTTAGAAATGAAATTTTTGTGATGTCTATTTTGCAGGTTGCCAGAAAACAAATTTGGATTAAATCGCTATTAATTGATAATTTAAGCATTTTTACTTGAGAAAAATGATAATTTCACGCACAATATAGCGTTTTGTAACACATTTAGTTGTCAGGCAGCCTGAAAAACTGCCTAAGGAAAACCATGACCACTTTTGCAGAAGACATCATTCAAGAGCAGCTTGACCAGCAATTAGACGGCGACCGAACCGTTGTGTTGGCAAATCCAGATGATGCCGCGTATATTTTGATTGTTAATCCTGATGGCACAACCATCTACGAAGCCGCAGCAGAAGACGAAAATTCAGGAATGTGGCTGTTTATTGAGAACATGCTTGCGCCTTTTGCCAGTGATGTCAATTCTCAAGATGTTCCAGCTATGCCATTGATTTCAAATGAATTGCAATCACCCCAAGCAGTCGCCGAACCTGTCCGTACCGAATCGCACATAGCGTGGCAGATTGTAGGGGGCATGGCTGTGGCTGGTTTGGCGGCAGTGGGTTGGTCGCGTGAGCGAGACGATTCACAACAGCATGATAATTATGATGATTCGGAAAATTTGGTTACGCTGCAGCCTGCTTTTCCTAAGCCGCACGCATTGGTTACGCGATACTCGGTCGCAAAAAATCCGACTGCCACCGAACCCGAACCCACACCACAAGCCGATTCTCAAATTCAACCTGAACAAAATACAACCGATTTATCTGTAACAGAAAATGTATTGACTCAATTTGATGCGTCCAACTACGATGCATCATTTGATGCGAATCAAACTGACGTGCACTACGCTTATTCTGATACCACCCCCGATTTGTTAGACGATAATCCAGCGTTGTGGCAACATATTTTATAAATTACCAATAAGTTGTAAATGGAGTAATGTCAGTATTTTTGGGCGCATCTGGATTAGGCGATGCTGTGCCAATCATCAATAAAGCAATGATTTTATCTTTCTCTTGGCATTCAAATTCTTGTTTCAAGATAGGCGAATTTACCCACAAACCCGATAACCAAGCACTATCAAAACCTTGCGCTTTTGCTGCTAATTGAATGGCATAAGCCGCGCAACCAGCACTTAAATGTTGTTCCCATTCAGGTTTTCCCGTTTTGGGTGTGGCGATGACAGCGATGGTTAAGGGGGCGAGATTGCCTGTATGTTCGGCTTTTTTCATGGCTTCTTCGCCCATGTTGAGCGTGGTTACGGTATCGCGCAAGATTTGGCGGAAACGCTGATTACCTGATTCGCTTTGAATAACCACAAATCGCCATGGTTTTAAATCGCCGTGGTCTGGGACTTGCGTTGCAGCTTGAAGCATTGTTTCAATTTGCAATTCATCGGGCGCAGGCGTGGTTAAATTTTTGCTGGATCGGCGTGTAGTCAATAAATCTAAAATTTCCATTATGAATATCCTAATTTTTTTGTATTATTTTGATTTTAAAATAAAAACAAGGTGGTTTAAAAAATATTTTTGGGTTTTATTTTTCAATGATGAAGTTTATTTCAGGCAGCATGAAGCGTCTTACGGTTTTGCCCAAGCGCGTAAACCATTGTTCAGGCGTTGCCAACAAGTAAAACCCATCGCCAAAATTGCCAACCACACCAACAAACTCGCCCAACCATTCAGGCTGCCTGCAAGCGCGTACCAAATCGCCAACACACTGATAAATAAAGCTCTATCACTTTTACCCATAGGTCCATCGTAACGTCTGCCATTGAATCCGTGAATTTTACCCAACAAACCAAAAATCTCCGTCAAAGCCGCCAACCAAATAAACACACCCATTTGGAATCCACTCAACACAAACGCCAATGGCAAATACAACGCCGCATCAGAAACCACATCGCCAGCTTCATTCAAATAACCGCCTAATGCCGATTCTTGCATGAATTCACGCGCCAACATTCCGTCCAACGCATTAAGCACCATTCGCACCAAAAAAGTCAATGGTAACAACCAAAACAACCACGCTGTTTTGGAAAATAACGTTAAAAATCCACCTACCAAAACAGATAATGCCATAGCGACCCATGTAATTTGATTGGCGGTAATCCCATGCGCAGCGCATTTTTGTGCCAATGGACGCAAGGCTGCCTGAAATTGCGGTTTCAATTCATATAAACTTAACATAATAAACCCTTAAAAAATAACCTAATGATAACACAAGCCCATGACATCCCCAAAAACATACCATCATGGTCATCAAATTTGCGTGTAACACGAGAGGAATTTGGTCAAAGTTTTTACCAAATAACAATTTTATTGAGTTTAATAAGGCTACCTGAAAACCAATTGACCATTTATTTTAAATAGTTAAGGACATTCAAATGAAAGCAGTCAATTGGGTGCAGATGCCGCCATGATTAGCCACTGTGGCATGGAAACATCAAAACATCAGCAATCGTATTTTTGCAATAACGAATCTTGCAATGATACAACGGTTTCGCCATCGGCTGCGTGAATGCGTGTGTAGCTGCCATCACCATGCATTTCCCACGCTTTCACGTTGTCCGCTAACGCCAATTGCAAACTTTCTTCAATCACGCGTTTTTTCAATGCCATATCTTCAATCGGCGTGGCGACTTCAATCCGCCTGAAACAGTTACGCCCCATCCAATCTGCACTGGAAATGTATACCTCTTCTGCACCATCATGATAAAAATAGTACACGCGCGAATGTTCCAGCAACCGCCCAATAATAGAACGAACTCGAATATTCTCCGACAAGCCAGCTACTTGCGGACGCAACGCACACATTCCACGCACAATCAAATCAATTTGCACACCAGCTGCCGATGCCCGATACAGCGCATCAATTAAACTCGGTTCAACCAGCGAATTCATTTTGGCGATGATTTTGGCGGGTTTCCCAGCTTGGGCATGGGCGATTTCGCGGTCAATTTTATTCAGCAACATTTTGTGTAATGTGAATGGGCTTTGATGCAATTTCTTTAATTTATTCGCTTGCCCCAACCCTGTAATTTCCATAAACAAATTATTCACATCACGCGTAATATCACGTTGCGCTGTCAACAAACCAAAATCGGTGTAAATCCGCGACGTGCCTTGATGATAATTACCCGTACCCAAATGCGCATACATTTTCAGGCTGCCTTCTTCACGGCGAATCACCAACGCCATTTTGGCGTGAACCTTGTAGCCAAACACACCATACACAACGTGCGCCCCTGCCTCTTCCAAACGCCGCGCCCATTTGACGTTATTGGCTTCATCAAATCGCGCCATCAATTCCACCACCACCGTAACCAATTTACCCGCTTGAGCGGCAATCAATAACGCCTGTGCCAGTTCCGAATGCGTCCCTGTGCGATAAATGGTCATTTTGATGGCGACCACATCGGGATCATGTGCAGCTTCCTGAATAAACCGCACCACAGGTTCAAACGATTGGTAAGGGTGATGCAGCAAGACATCTTTTTGGCGAATCACATTCAACAAGGAATCCACTTTGCGAAATTCCGTCGGATAATTTTGTTTAACCGATGGAAATTTCAATTCTGGGCGTTCTACCATATCAGGCACCGCCATCAAACGCACCAAATTCACAGGGCCATTGACGCGATACAACTCGTTTTCCGTCAAATCAAATCGCGCCAATAAAAATTGCGTGATTTCATTTGGACAATTGTCGGCGACTTCCAAGCGTACCGCCACACCAAAATCGCGGTCATGCAATTCAGATTGAATCACGGTACGCAAATTGGTTAAATTATTGAATTCATCGTCTTCCACCGTTAAATCGCTGTCTCGCGTCAAACGAAATTGATGGCACGATTTTACTTTCATACCACGAAATAATTTATACACATATTCATGCAAAATGGATGATAAAAACACAAATCCATCTGCTCCACCACATAATTCTTCAGGCAGCTTGACCACGCGCGGTAAAATGCGTGGTGCTTGTACAATTGCCATGCTCGATTCACGCCCAAACGCGTCTTTTCCGTCTAATTCCACAACAAAATTCAAAGACTTATTCAACAAACGTGGAAATGGGTGTGAAGCGTCCAAACCAATTGGCGTAAGCAACGGCAACAATTCACGATTAAAATAATTTTCAATCCATTCATGCTGTTGCGGTGTCCAATTATGGCGGCGATAAAAATGAATACCAGTATCTGCTAATTCAGGCAGCACTTTTTGATTTAAAATTTCATATTGTTGCTGAATCAAATCGCGGGCTTCAGCAGCGACTTGCGTAATGGTTTCGGCAGGTGTGCGCCCTGAATCAAACACGGTGCTGGGATTGTTACGCCCTTCGCGTTTCAAATATGCCATGCGAACTTCAAAAAATTCGTCCAAATTAGACGACACGATACACACAAAGCGCAACCGCTCCAATAATGGCACATTCACGTCTTCCGCTTGCGCCAATACACGGCGATTAAATGCTAACAAACTGGATTCACGACAAAAAATTTGTGATGAGGTTGGCATACTTCTTCCTTGTATGATGAATGAATGATTTGATGATTTGGTAATTTCGCTGGGCGTATTTTTTCAGGCTGCCTGAAAAGTACACGAAACAATGACATTTTGCAGACCAAATTTTGGCAAGCGAAAGTGTAGCATGATTGCACATCAAAACCCACATTCAGGCTGCCTGAATAACATAAAAATGTAAAAATCCATCTGGTTTTGGCAATTTTATTCACAAGTCGCTTTTAGAAGTGTTATGATTGGTTTGATAAAGTTTCGCTTTAAATAACAAAGCATTCCATTTTTTTCTATTTTGAATACTTTCTGATTTTATTTTGTTAAGGATACGACTACATGACCATGAAAAAATTTCATCGCAATTTAATTTTAACTGCTTTAACTATTGGTTTCATTTCCCCAAGCTATGCCGAAACCGCCGTTGATGATTCATTGGGGCAATTTTTAGAACAAAATTTCAGCAACCCTAGCAATCCTCTCAACGTGCCAACAACCGCCGTGCCAACCACCAACAGCGATGATCCGATTGCCAATTTTGCCAATCGTCCAGCGCCCGCCACCAATGGCAATTTAACTCAAATCAGCAATGGCGTGAATGCAACTTCGGGCAATATTATGCCAGTTACGGGTCAATTTCAGCAGCAAAATGCTCAATATGATTTCATCAATCGTGCCAGTAACCAAAACGTTGCCCCCATCAGCAACACCACAACCACCACTCCTAATTTTGCTGCATCATCATTTGCTTACACGCCTTTGTTGAACGCACGTTCAGCATTGGTAATGAATGCCAACACCGGTAAAATTTTGTATCAAAAAAATGTAGATACTGTGCGATCTATTGCGTCCATCTCCAAATTAATGTCAGCAATGGTATTGCTTGATGCAAAATTGAATATGTATGAAGACATTACCATTACCGAAGATGAAATTGACCGACTAAAAGGCACAGGCAGTCGCTTGTCTATCGGCACGACTTTAACACGTGGTGAATTGCTGCATTTGGGTTTGATGAGCAGCGAAAACCGCGCCATTCACGCTTTAGCGCGTACTTATCCAGGAGGTATGGGCGCATTTGTGGCAGCCATGAACGCCAAAGCGCAAAGTTTGGGTATGAACAAAAGCCGTTTCTTTGAGCCAACTGGCTTAGACCCACGCAACGTCTCCACCGCACGCGATTTGAGCGTGATGGTACGCGCTGCCAGTAAATACCCACAAATTCGCAGTTTAACCACATCAAACTACGGACAAGTGTACACCAGCGCAGGCAAAACCCAAACCTATAAAAACACCAATGCTCTAGTACGTGAAGGTGATTGGGACATCAGTTTACAAAAAACAGGCTACATCAAAGAAGCAGGTCGCTCTATGGTCTTGCAAGCGAGATTGGGTAATCAACCAGTGGTGATTGTGGTATTGGGTTCGTCAACCAGCAGCAGCCGAGTTCGTGATGCGCGTGAATTGAGTACGGTTGTGAATCAAATGCCATTGTAATTAAAATAAAATTTTGCTAAATTTGTTTTCAGGCTGCCTTTATTGTAATATCTAAAGGCAGCCTGAAAATTTCCATCGCACCGAAAAAGCGCAAAAGCTAGTGGATTCGTCTAAATTTGCGTAAATTTTATAGATAATCAGCGATTTATATTAGATAATTCACTCTTTTCAACTCTATAGTTTAATTACATGATGAAAACCAAAAAATTCGCTTTAGCTCTGATTCCCGCCATCACATTGGCACTTATGGCCTGTGGTGGTACGCCCGCTACAAACAACGCACAAGCCGCTACCAAAGAAAACAACAGCTCTTCATCTGTTAATAAACCCGTGAATACGCAAGTAGACAAAAATGTCCCTGCTGATGTCGCGAAAGCCATTACCCAAACCTTGCAAACTAATTATGCCAGCCAAAATTTACAAGTATTAAGCATTACCACCACGCCCATTACAGGTTTGTATGAAGTGGTCGTGAGTGGAAAACAAATTACCTACACTGATGCCACAGGACAATTTATGCTGGTCGGTGATTTAATTGCCACCAAAGAAGGGCGTAGCTTGACCGAAGAACGTAAAGCAATTTTAAATCAAGTGGATTTCAACGCATTGCCATTTGATAAAGCCATTAAAGAAGTTCGTGGCAATGGTGCATTGAAAGTGGCGGTATTTTCCGACCCTGATTGCCCATATTGCAAACGCTTGGAACGCGAATTGGCAAAAATGACCAATGTTACCATCTACAATTTCATGATGCCTATTCCATCATTACACGCCGATGCAGCGCGTAAAGCTGTCCAAATTTGGTGTCAGCCAAATCGCACTCAAGTGTGGAATGCGTGGATGCGTGAAGGTAAAGCCATCCCCAAAGTGGCAGAATGCGCTAACCCAGTTGCTGAAACCACCGCATTGGGCGAAAGCTTCGGTTTCAATGGCACGCCAACTTTGGTATTTCCAAATGGTAAAACGCAAAGTGGTTATTTGCCCATGCCTGAAATGGAAATTGTCATCAAGCAAAATCAAAAATAATTCAGAACCTGTGTTCGTAATCTTACATATTTAAAAATGTGAAAAAAACTTTCAGGCTGCCTATTTTTTATTAGAGCAGCCTGAAAGCTTATTTATAAAAATAAACTACTTACATGAAATACCCAACATCTTGGGTTCAGCATCAGCAGACAATTTTGCTGTGCAAATAGTGCTGTTGCTACCTGAAATTTTGGCGTTGTTACCGTCTTTATTGATGGTCAAGGGCTGTTTTACGCCCATGGCGATGGCGGTTTTGGCGATATTAAATGTCAATTCGCTGGGCAAATTAGCGTTATCGGCAGCAATATCAGGAGCGGTGTCTTTTGCCAACGCGCTGGCAGACAAGCTAATGGCGAAAATGGCAAATGTAGTGGTCATCATGGTTTTGAACATGATACATTCCTTTCTGTATGTTTATATCGCCACTATACTGCACTTTATTGAATAAGTGAAAAATTTAACCTTTTCTATCTTTCCTGAGTATAAAATTACACAATTGCACTGTTTTTGTATCCATCATCAAATCGCATTCCATTAATAACATATTGGCGGGACGACTGCTGTGCAAACTGGCACGAATTTCGGCTGCCTGAAATGCTAAACCGTGTTGTTTCGCAAACGCCGCAGCACGCTGATTAGCCAATCTTAAAGTTGGCAACATACAGATTTCCAAATGAAAAAATCTCACGCCCAAGACCAAAATCCGTGCCGCAAACCAATCGGCTTCTTCTGTGAAATGCGTGGGGCTGGGCTGGCTAAAATCGTGGCGTTGGGCGGCAATCAGTGTGGCAATGGTACGAATTTCAGGCAGCATCGCTTCTTGCAACAAATTGTCATGTTCAAAAAAATCCATCAATAAATCAGGACGATGACCATTACCGTTGGTCATCAAACAGAAACGGCGTAAATTTGGGGTGGGAATAGTTTGAATTTTGGCTAATGTATTCATCATGTTGCTCCTGTTCATTTTAAAATATGTACAATGGCAGCCCGAGAATAACATCAAAAAAAAGACCGCCACAAAATACTTGGGGCGGTTGAAAGGACTATGAAACGAAAGTTTACACGCACACAAAATCATACCGCACCTTGATGCGATACCAATAATAAGCGTGAGTGTGAATCTGTTTCATGGAAAATCCAACAAAAGAAAGGGAAATACAAACGTAATATTACGTATAATAATCTACTTGTGTCAAGAAATTAAACTGCCTAAAAACACCAATATTTTTTCAGGCAGTCTAAGTATTTATTTTAAATGGAAATTATTTAAATAAATTCGTCAGCCATTGCACAAATCTCAGCAATAGCGCAACCAATTCATATAAACCTTCCACTTTATTCTCCCCATTTTGTGGTCAATTGATGCGGAATATGCAATTGATCCAAAATCTTCGCCACAACAAAATTCACCATATCATCAATGGTTTTGGGGCGATAGTAAAATCCTGCAGCTGGTGGCATAATGGTGCAGCCTGCTTGAGCTAATTTCAGCAAATTTTCCAAATGAATCACAGACAAAGGCGTCTCGCGTGGCACAATAATAACAGGGCGTTTTTCTTTAATGGATACATCTGCCGCGCGTTCCAACAAATTATCCGACAAACCATGCGCGATTGCTGCCACTGTCCCCATGCTGGCTGGGCAAATCACCATCGCATCAGCCGCGCTGTTACCTGACGCAACTGGCGCAAACCACTCTTCGCGCCCAAAAACACGCAATTGTTCAGGCGAAACGCCGTATTTTTCACACAATAATTTTTGTGCATCTGCGGGCAACGTGGGTAATTGCAAATTCATTTCCTGCATTGCCACCACTTGCGCTGCTTGCGAATACACCAACCAAATCTGTTTGCCTGCTTTGAGCAATTCTTCCAGTAAACGCATACCATACGGCATACCAGATGCACCCGTGAAGGCTAACGTGATGGTTTCAATATTGTGTTGATTATTATTTGATTTTTGTTGTTTTTTCAGGCTGCCTGAAGATTTGCTCATTTTCATGGGCATGATGTCTGGGGTTTGGCTGTGGTCTAAATCCAACCAACCTGCGGGTTTGTTCATGCCTTTTTCCAATTTAGCAGCCATACGGTCGCCGATTTGCAATTGGCTGCCGTTTGGTTTGACGGTTTTGGCGCGTACTTGATAGAGGTAGGCTGGTTTATCGTAACCACATTGACGCGCTAATTTAGCCACGCCACCTGCTTCACGAATTAATTTTTCAAAATTGACAAAACGATTATCTTGAATATTTGACATTGCAGTCTCCTAAAATATATTTTATTTTCAAATATTTAGATATTTAATTAAAATAAAATGATTAAACTAATAAAAACATGAAAACCATATCAAAAAAATGATAGGGTAATTAGTAAAATATGCGGTTTTACTAACTATTTTAATTATACATTATTTCTTTTTAATGGGTTTATTTTTATTAAAAAATAGGTATTATCTCTTGTAAAATAGGCAAATCAGCCCAATTTAGAGGGAAATTTTGAATGAAGGAAAATAATATTATGTTGGATTTAAGCAACCATTTTCTAATTGCCATGCCTGATTTAGAAGATTCATTGTTTTCAGGCAGCCTAATTTATTTGTGTGAACACTCTAAAGATGGTGCTATGGGATTGATTATTAATAAACCTTCGCCAATTGGTATGGAAATTGTCTTTACTGGTGCAGGCATGAAACAGATTCCAGCACATTTCATGAATGAATTTGTGATGATGGGCGGTCCCGTGCAACCTGACCGCGGTTTTGTGCTGCACACGCCTGTGGGTAATTGGCAAAGTAGTTTAACTATTAATGAAGAGAACGCTATTACCACTTCACGCGATATTATTGAAAGCATGGCAAAAGACGATAAAATTCAACATGCTATTTTGACAATTGGTTATTCCAGTTGGCAAAAAGGTCAGTTGGAACAAGAATTATTGGACAATTCGTGGTTGATTGTGCCAGCCGATAATCATATTTTGTTCCATGTACCTGTGGAAGAGCGTTATCAGGCAGCCTTAAACAAATTGGGGATTAATGATGTGAATTTTATGCGTGGAGTAGGGCATGCCTGATTCAGAAAATTCATTATATTTACCAATGGGTTGTGCATTAGCATTTGATTTTGGCGAAACGCGAATCGGTGTAGCACAAGGTAATCGTGAAATTGCCATCGCTCACCCCATCGCCACCATCACAGGGCAAAGCAACGAAGAAAAACTCATCGCCATCGCCCGACTCATCACGCAATGGCAGCCTGAATATTTGGTGGTCGGTTTGCCTGTCCACGCAGATGGCACAGAACACGAGGTTACTGCTTTAGCTAGAAAATTTGGTCATCGTTTGAATGCACGTTTCAGGCTGCCTATTTATTGGGCAGACGAGCGATTCAGTTCGCTATACGCTGAAGAATTATTGAAACAGGCACAAGTTTTTGGCAAAAAAAACAAGGCAGTATTAGATCAAGTGGCTGCACAAGCCATTTTACAAAGTTTTTTTGATAATGGCGCAATTGGCGTATTTATGGGATAGGCAACCTTAAGTCTTTAGAAAAATAACCTAAACAAAATTAATTGGTTAGGTTATTTTTTGATGATTACGCAACTTCTTCGCGGTTGGTAATCACTTTGTCAATTAAGCCGTATTCCATCGCGGTTTGTGCAGACATAAAATTATCGCGGTCGGTATCGCGTTCAATTTTTTCCAATGGTTGCCCTGTGTGTTTCGCCAATAAGTTGTTTAATTTTTCTTTCAATTTAATCAACTCTCTAGCATGAATTTCAATATCTGAAGCCTGACCACCCAAACCACCACTAATCAACGGTTGATGAATCATGATGCGGCTGTTTGGCAAGGCAAACCGCTTACCTTTTGCGCCTGCGGACAACAAAAATGCCCCCATACTGGCCGCTTGCCCTAAGCACAAAGTTTGCACATCGGGTTTAATAAAATTCATCGTATCAAAAATACTCATGCCCGCACTCACGCTGCCACCAGGGCTATTAATGTAGAAATAAATATCTTTGTCTGGATTTTCGCTTTCTAAAAAAAGCAGTTGCGCCACAACCAAATTAGCGGTGTGGTCATTCACAGGTCCTACCAAAAAGATGATTCGCTCTTTCAATAAGCGCGAATAAATATCAAAAGCACGCTCACCACGTCCACTTTGTTCAATAACAGTTGGAATTAACGTATTATTTTGAATCTCTGGAAACATAAATTATCCTCAATCAATTATTATCTTAAAATTCTTTCAGGCTGCCTGAAACAGCAAAATCATGTTTCAACGTCATCGCTGGGTGAAACATGGTTCATCATACCACTAAATTATTGGTTTGGGGCAGTCAGCCATTTTTGTTGAATTTTGGCTAATTCACCATTTTGTTTGATTTTCGCCAAACCCTCATTAACCGATGCGCGTAATTTTTCGTTGTCTTTTGCCATCAAAATAACCAATTGCGCCGAAGGTTCCTCTTTTTTTTCGTAAACCACTGTATAAGCTGGTTGTTTAAATTCTTTTGCTAATTGATTCAATAAGATACCATCTTGCGCAACCACATCGGTTTCTTTACGCAATAAGCTGGTAAATAACAAATAAGTGGTTTTATACGTTTTAATATCCGTAATACCTGCGTTTGCCAATTGTTTCGCATGCTTAGAACCGTCTAACGCACCCACACGCAAACCTGTGATGTATTTTAATGATTTCAAATCCTTTACCTTATCTTTGAGGCTAGCATCTAAAAACATCAATTCGCTTTGATTAATCGCATAAGAATCAGAAAGTGCATATTTTTCAGCACGTTCATTTGTATAAGAAATTCCCGAAATGGCTAAATCATTTTGTTTGGTCCCGACATCAGAAAACAACATTTGCCAAGGGCGTTTGTGAAATTGCACTTTAAAACCTTGTACTTCACCAATTTTCGTAATGACATCAATATCAAAGCCAGCCACGCTGCCATTAGAATCGGTAAATGAAAGCGGTTGTGTTTTTCCTGTCGTAACCACTTTAACCACAGGTGCAGTATCAGGTAAATTTGTGGCAGGTGCAGCAGATGTTTCACCACCAATGGCTTTCTTATTATCAGCGGCAGATGATGCAGTAGACGCAGCTTGTGGCGTTGGCGCACTGCCTGAATCACCACAACCTGCCAAACCCACACAAATCCCAGCAACCATTAATAAACGCGATAAATTGGGCATCATCATCAAATCCCTTCTATGAGAACTTGGTTAATTGGAATGCAAATATTAGCACAAATTATTTATTTACTGTTAAAACACGTCAATTTTTTTTAATCATGTGTTTTCAGGCTGCCTGAAAACAAAAACAGCACTGAAAAATATTTCAATGCTGTTGCTTTATTCAATACAATTTCAATGATTAAGTCGCAGCCATCACATCATCAAAACTCAATGTTTTTTCGGTAACTTTGGCTTTACTCAACACAAAATCCACTACATTCGCTTCCAAAGCCAAATTCATTGGTCCTTGCAAACGCTGACGGTCTGCAAAATACCAATCAATCACTTCTTGTGGGTCTTCATAGCTTTCTGCAAATTCATTGATGATTTTTTTCACTTGTTCTTCAGTAGGTTGTAATTTATTTTCCTCAACCAAAACAGGTAAAATCAAACCGACTTTAACACGTTCTGCCGCACGTTCTTTGAACATATCAATTGGCAATTGCATATCTTGTGCGTCTAAACCTTGTTGTACAAAGTTTTGTTTCATTTCTTCTGCTAAACGTCCAGCTTCTTCGTTAACCAAACTATTTGGCAAATCAAACTCATGCGCCTCACGTAACGCGGTCATCACAGCTTCCACATTTTGTGCATCAACACGTCGTTTCACTTCACGACCTACGTTTTTCTTCACTTCTTCGCGCATTTTGTTGATATCACCATCGCTGATGCCCAATGCTCTTGCGAATTGCTCATCAACTTCAGGCAATTCAGCCGCTGCCACATTTTTTACAGTGATATTAAACACAGCGGTTTTACCAGCCACATCTTGACCATGATAATCTTCTGGGAAATTCACTTCTACGTCTTTGCTTTCGCCTTCTTTCAAGCCAATCACGCCAGCTTCAAATTCAGGCAGCATTTGCCCTTCACCCAATACAAATGGGTAATTTTGTGATGTGCCACCCTCAAACACCTCACCATCAATTTTCCCTTCAAAATCAATAATAACACGATCGCCATTTTGTGCTTCACGTTCTACGCGATTGTAGCGAGTACGTTGTTTACGCAAAATTTCAATGGTTTTGTCTACTTCTTCTTCACCGACATTCGCAACCGATTTTTCAATATTCAAACCAGACAAATCCACCAATTTTACTTCAGGCAGCACTTCAAAAATGAAAGCTGCTTGGAAAATATCATTGTTTTCAGCCGCACCTTCCACAGGCTCAAGGCGCAATACATCTGCGATGCGAATTTTTTGTTCAATGATTTCATTGTTGAATGCTTCTTGTGCCATGTCATTCAACACATCATTCTGAATGCTCGCGCCATACATGGATGCCACCATTTTCACAGGTGCATGACCTGGACGGAAACCGTCAATTTTGGCTTTTTTTGCTACTTTTTTTAGGCGTTTATCAAATTCAGCATTAATATCGTCCCATTTTAGGGTAACAACGATTTTACGTTCTAAATGTTCTAATTGTTCAATAGTTGCGCTCATGGCGACCTTTCTTAATTTAATTAAATGAAAATCATCAACTGGCAAAATTTTGCGTTAAGCAGGTTGAAAATAAAAAATTCTAGCATAATCCATGCAAATTCGCATAAATTTTATTTTTGATTGGTTATGATTTGGTAACCTCAATCGCAATTTTTGCCACATCATCTGCACTATTTGGTAATGCCAAAGTTCGTGCATTTTCTGCCCACTTCAAACATTGTTCGCGTGTCAAATTCGCTAAAATTTCAGCGAGTTGATTAGCAGACAATTTTGCTTGTGGCAACAACAAACCCGCTTGCGCAGAAACCATAAATTGTGCATTGGCAGTTTGATGGTCGTCTACCGCATACGGGTAGGGAACAAGCAACGCACCCACGCCAGCTGCCGTCAATTCAGCAATTGTCAACGCACCAGCTCGACAAATGACCACATCAGCATCACGATAAGCAGACACCATATCATCAACAAATTCAATACATTGCGCCTGTACACCTACTTGCGAATAAGCAGTTTTCAAAGCATCCAATTTATTTCGCCCCGATTGATGCGTGATGTGTGGACGCACATTTTCAGGCAGCATCGCCATCGCTTGTGGCACAATTTCATTCAACACTTGCGCCCCCAAACTACCCCCAACAATCAACACATTCAATTTATCTGAACGCATAGCAAATCGTTGTTTAGGTTCTGGTAATTTCGCAATTTCCGCACGAACAGGATTACCAACTAAACCATTGGGATATTGCTCAAATGCCTTCGGAAAGGCGTACAGCACACGTGTCGCCCATCGCGCCAACATTTTATTAGACAACCCTGCCACCGCGTTTTGTTCATGAATCACAAGCGGAATATTCAACCATTTCGCCGCCACGCCACCTGGAAACGTAACAAATCCACCAAATCCAATTACTGCATCAATTTCATGACGCAGCATAATTTCTTTAGCAGCCTGAACGGTTTTCCACAAAGTAATGGGCAACATCAACTTACGCTTCAAACCGTTACCGCGTACACCCCTCATGGCAATGGTTTCCAACATAATGTTATGTTGTGGCACAAGTCGCTCTTCCATGCTGTCTTTACTACCCAGCCAAATGATTTGATGACCTTGATTTTGCAATGATTTTGCCACCGCTAATGCAGGGAAAATATGTCCACCAGTACCGCCTGCCATTAATAAAAAAGTTTTACTCATGATATTCTGCCTACTGGGTTAATTCATTTTCAGGCTGCCCTTCTTCGGTTTCAGGGTTAGCTGCATGATTTTGGGATTCGGGAATTTTGTCCCAATGCGGGTCAATATAACTAATCCCTTGTTCTTTTTTACGATTTTCAAAATCTACGCGCAGCAGCATTGTAAATGCCACAATCATAATGACCAAAGATGAACCACCATACGACACCAATGGTAAAGTTAACCCCTTGTTTGGTAATAAACTAATATTCACACCAATATTAATGAAACTTTGCACCGCCACCCACACGCCAATCCCAATCGCAATAAAGGAATTGAAATGCAACTCCAAATCACGCGCTTGTTTACCAATTTTGAAGGCACGCCACACAATCCAGCCATAACACAAAATCAGTGCAGTTAAAGTAATCAATCCTAATTCTTCGGTAATCACTGCGGCAATAAAATCAGTATGCGCTTCAGGCAAAAAGCCGCGCTTGAAAATACCATTGCCCAAACCCTCACCAAACCAGCCCCCACGTTCAATGGACATCAACGAACCCATGCTTTGATAACCTGTGCCCGTTGGGTCTTTCCATGGCTGCCACATCACGCTGATGCGACGCATACGAAACTCGGAGGACGCAATCACCAATGCCACCACCGATGCACCCACACCCACCACAAATAGAAACCATTTCGCTGGCAAATTCGCCAAAAATAACAAAGCGATAGCAATGATTAATACCACAAATGCTGAACCCAAGTCTTTGGTTAATAAAATAAATGCCACACCTGCTGCGATTGGTACTGCTACCCAGCGCACGCGTTTAAAATCGGTTAAAACATCTAAACGGCGTTTGAAAAAACTTGCCATATACATAATCGTAACCAATTTAAAAATTTCACTGGGCTGCATTTTAATGCCACCTGGCAGCGACAACCATCGTCGTGCACCATTAATTTCCTCACCTACAAATGGCAAAATCACTAGAATAACCAAAGATATAGGTAAAGCAAGTTTCGTCCAACGCTGCCATCTCCACATTGGCACACGATACAATAAAAATGACAATAAAATACCGATAATGGCAAATTGAGCTTGTTTAATAAAGAAAACATTGCGATTGGCAAAATTAGTCAATCCCGCCTGTGCAATAGACGCGGAATACACCATAATCAAACCAAAAGCCAACAAGCACAACAAAACCCAAAGCAAAATTTGGTCATAATCTTTGCGCTTTTCTTGAAAATTGAAATCAAAAGCAGCTCGCTGCTGAAAAATTGTGGACAGTTTCATGTGAAAATCGTAGTAAAGGTGCAGATTTTTATCTGCTTTTTCAAAATAATCGGCTATTTTAGCAAAATTTTATTGTTTTTTTGTGAATTATTTGGCACAAAATCTTTTATCAAATTTAAATAATTGATTTAATTACATGACAATTATGATTTTTGCAAATTTAGAACCTGTATTCATAGTCAACGTGAAATGGATTTTTGCCCCAGTTGGTGCGAATGCCAGGCGAATTTTATGCCAATAGCGTTTTTATTGGCATAAAATTCAACACAGCAGGTGTGAGCTTCTCAAAACGAATAAACAAAATCCATCATCTTGCTATAAATAAAAAACCCAGCAAAATAATGCTGGGTAATGTTTTCAGGCTGCCTGAAAATTAAAAAATTAATGAAATGTCAATAATAAATCACGGAACACATTTGGATCTTTGATAAACGTCAATTCTCCTGTGGCTGGAAAATGAAAATCCAGTAAACGCGATACCCAAAACCGCACACAACCTGCCCGATGCGCGGTATTTAAATAAGCCAATTCATCTGAGTTTAATGGGCGAATACTTTGATAACCATCAATAAATGATTGTTTTAATTCTAAATTTAGTGTATTGTTATGTTGTCGCGCCCAATCATTAATGGCAATCGCCAAATCATACACAAAACTGCCATTGCACGCATAATAAAAATCAATAAAACCAGATACTTGATTGCCATCTAACAACACATTGTCTTTGAATAAATCGGCGTGAATAATGCCACTAGGTAAATGTGAATCTGGATTTTTTGCTAAAAAATCAATTTCTTGATTTAATAATTGCGCATCTTTTTCGTCCAAAAAAGGTTGCAATTTTGCTACACTTTCTGTCCACCACGCGACATGGCGTGGATTATCCATTTTTTGAGGGAAAGTCGCACCAACCAAGTGCATTTTTGCCAACATCGCACCTGTACTGAAACATTGTTGCACGGTAGGGCTAGCAGTGTCGCAACCACTCAATTTGCTAACAATGCATGCTGGTTTATCAGCTACTCGCGTATCCAATTGCCCATTTTTTTGGGCAATCGGTGCAGGACAAGCCACGTTATTGGCGCTCAAATGCTGCGTCAATGCCAAATAAAAAGGCAATTGCGTTTGCGTGAGTGACTCAAACACCGTCAAAACGTAAGTATTTTGATTAGTATGAAGAAAAAAATTACTGTTGGTAATTCCCTGCGCGATGCCTTGCAGAGATTCAAATTCGCCAATTTGATAATGACGGTGCAATAATTCGCGCATTTCATCATCGGAAACGCTGGTATAAACGGACATAAGGCAGCCTGAAAAATCATGAATAAAACTGGGGTGCATCATAACAAATTTCAGGCTGCCTGAAAACTTATTTGCCCGAAACATTATCTTCGTTTAATGTGCCGCTATCTTCGTGCAAAATGCTGGCTTCTGCGCCTTTTACCGCCAAACTCACGGTAAAAATGCCATCGTCATCAATCCATTGTTGAATTTTATAAAAGCCTGCTTTTTCTACCAATTCATCCATTTCCTGCTGACTGCGACAACGCATCACCCAATTTGGCTTACCATCTTTGTGGCTGGTTAGGGCGCGAGCAATGAGTTCTTGTTGAGGGTGGTGTGGCTGGTTGGTGTAAATCAAATAACCGCCTTTACTGATGGCTTCACCGAATCCTTTAAGGGATTGTAAAATCAAGTCATTATCAGAAAATAATTCATGCAAACCCGACACAATACCCAAAGTTGGACGTGGTTTTAATTTTTTGTAATTTTCAAGATTAAACGCATCAACTTGTTCAAAAGTAACCACATTTTCCAAACCACGTTCCGCAATCATCGCTTGACCTGCTGCCACATTAATTGAACTATAATCACGCAAACGCACGCTTTCAGGCAGCTTTTCACTGGGTAACGCGTCCAAAACATAACGCCCATGCCCTGCCGCAATGTCCAAAATATGAATTTTTTTTCGTGCCGCCGTGAGTTTGTCGCAAGCCACATGAATCGCCTGTTTTAGATGATTTTTTCGCTGACGAATCCCACGCCAACCCACCGCATTCAAATAAATTCGGTCAATGAATGTGCCAAATTCATTTTTGCCATTTGCTTGATTTTGATAAATATAATCCAGCGTGCTGCCTGAATCAAAACCTCTTTCACAACCTATTCGCAAACCTTCGCTGTATTTTGCGCCAAACCGAATAGCTGCGCGTGTCATTGCCCAATACATGCCACGTGGTGAGCAACATGATAAAGGCGTGGCAAATTTATCCGCTTGATAACGTGAATAACTGCTCAAATGATTTTGCGTTACATCAATGATTTTTAAAGGTTCTGCAAAACATTGTTCAATAAAACGGCGCATTTGGACAAATACGTCTTCACGTTGTTTTTCGCCTAATGTATCGTGATAAAATCCTTTGAAAACATGGCGTTCTTTGATGTGGCTACCAAGCCGATTGTAAAATTCATGTTGTGGCGCGGCGTGAACCACAAAATCGCTGCCTGAAATCAGCATTTGAATGGGCGTAGTGATTTGATGAGCGTTACGAACCAATCGGCTAGCCAAATCATACAAACCCAACAACACGCGCACAGAAATAGCTGGCGCAATCAAAGAATCATGATTGTAACTGTGTTGACGAGCAATATCGTGAGTCAAATAATGCGCTTTGACGTAACTTTTGACAAAAAAATTGCCACGCCATTTTTGTGCCAATCGCAATGCAGGGCGTGCAAATGGTACATACAATTTCACTTTAAATGCAGGTGCAGCCAAAATCGCACAACGAATTTTCGGCGCATAATCATTCAGCCAGCCAGCCGCAATCACCGCACCTACGCTTTGGACAATTAAACAAATATTTTCTGGTGTAATGCCATGTTCATGTTGTATGTGTTTGATAAATTGGTCTAAATCATCGATTGTAGTGGCAACACTGGGGCTATCGCCGCGCTCACCTGTGGTGTACCCATGTCCACGCGCATCCCACGCAAAACACGCAAATTCCGACAACCGCAATTCTTCATGAACATACATCATGCGTTCAGAATGTTCGTGTCCGCGATGCAGTAACACAATGGCGCGGCCTGTGTTGCCATTGGCAGCGGGGCGGTGGCGATAGAAAATCTGAGTACCATCGCTGGCGGTAAAATGATGAGTGGTTTCGGATTGATTCATGAATAAAATCCTTTGGTTATTTCGTGAATAGGATTGTAAGCATTTTCAGGCTAGGGGTAAAGGATGATTCATCTATAACGCCGACTCAATCAAAGAACAAGCTAAGGAAACCATACTTTCATCATTGCATTTTAACCCATCATACCGAGTAGCGATGGCGCGAAAATATTTTAATTGTGCAAAACATTTCTTCTTTGAATCATCATATCTTTACAAAACCTTTGCAAAACTTTTAAAAAATAAAAAATTCAAAATTTTATTAAATTAATATATTTAAATTTCTATTTTGGCTGAAAATGGGAGTTTTACAAAGGTCTTGGAATATGACAAAAACTTCGCCTTTTCTAAAATTCGTAATCGGCTTTCAACCACACGGTGCGTGGCATTCCCACAACTGCAAAACTGCGGTCATATCTACCACGTTGGATTTGCCAATAATTTTTATTAAACACATTTTCCACCGCGCCACGCAAAGTTACTTGTTGATTTTTAGGTAATTTTAATGCGTATTTTGCGCCAATGTCCACTGTGGTGTATGCAGGCAGCCTGAAAGTATTTTCCGCATTTTGAAACGATTTGCCATAATATTGTGCCGCTGCGTTCAATGTTAAGCCGCGTACAAAGGGTGTGTCCCATTCTACACCTGCTTTGGCAATCACGCGTGGACTGGTTACTTGTTGATTGCCATCAATCATATTGCCAGCATTGGTTTGGTAATTTTTCAGCTTAGCACGTTGGAATGTGATGCCAAAAGTCGGGCGTAATGTTTTGTTTAATAAGTTGGCATAAGTACTTAATTCTAAACCTGTGTTTTGTTCTTTGCCCCCGTACCCAAACACGCCTGTTTGCGCATTTAAATATGCGCTGGGGCGATTGATGCGGTACACGCTGGCGGTGGTGGTAATTAAGCCATCTTGCCAATTTTTGCGGATACCCAATTCCATTTGATTGGTTTTAACGGGATCTAATGTTTCTCCATTATTTTTGGCGTTGTCGTTGTCTACTAATGCACCAGGTTCTAAATCGCGCATATAATTACCATACACAACCAATTGATTATTTGGTACATAAGCAGCGGTAATCATAGGACTGATGGCGTGAGTAGTACTTTTGGTTTGTTTTTGATGATTTTCTTGGCGCACATATTGTAAACGCGTACCCAATGTGAGGCGGAATTTGTTGTCAAACATCATCAACGTATCTGATAACGCTAAACTGGGTGCTGTAAATGTTTCGTGGGTATTCTGCTGATTGACTGACAAAATAGTCGGTGTTGCAGGGAATTGAGGTTGGTAAATATTGCTGCTGAAACCACCAAAAGTTTTGCTGCTGCGGTCAAAATCGCGATGACGTTTCACATAATCCGCGGCAACATTCCATTGATGTTCAAGGCTGCCTGAAAAAAATTGTCCACGCGCTTTCAAATTGGCACTGGTGGTACGCGTGAGATAATCTATGGCGCGTGATGGTTCAGCACGGTAATTGCCTTGTGCATTGAGCATTTTCAATTGGGTAAATGAGCCGTCATAACGCGAATCCATGTAGCCCAATCCACCTGATACCACAACATTTTTTAATGTGTCATATTCAAAAGTTGCCATTGCAGTTTTGTCTTCGGTGGTTTGACCTGACCACTGTGGAATGAGATTGATTTTGCCATCGGGAGCTTCGGGCATTTGGAATTTGAGCAGTTGCATATCTTGGACGCGTGCTCGTCCGCCTTCGGTTTTGCGTTTACTGTACATCAAATCCACGCCAACTTTTAATTGCTCGCCACGATAATCTGCACCAATAGCGGCCTCACGATTTTTTTCGGAGAAGTGTTCACGCGCTGTATCGCCTTGACGAATCAAGCCATTCACACGAATACCCCATTCACCATTTGCACCAAATCGCCGACCTATGTCTGCACTGGTTTGGTAGCGGCTGTCGCTGAAATAGCCGACACCAAAACGATTAATGGGTTGTTTACCTGCGCGTTTGGTTTCAATATTGACAGATGCGCCCGCCGAGCCTTCTGCATCCATGCCAACCAAAGCGGTTGATGCGCCTTTGATTAATTGTGCGGACGCCACGCCAGCCGTAGGCGAGTTATAAGTGGAATATAAACCAGACAAACCATTAACGCTAAATTGTCGTGCATCAATTTGTAAATTGCGGACATACAATCCGCTAATGGTATTGGTTTCGCCACCAAAATTCATGGTAGACGCATCGGTTTTGGCTATTACATCAACGACATTGCGTGGTGCTTGGTTAGCGAATGCTTTTTCATCGTAATTCACGACAGTGATGGGTGATGTGAAATTATTTTGTTTGCCTAGCAAGCCTAAATTCACGGCATCACGCAAATCGCCATCGCTGGATTTGGAAAAAGAACGTTGAACTTTAGCGGTTACTTTGACATCTTCTAATGTTTGGTTAGCAGTCTTGTCTGTGGCATCTGCGGCAGCCTGAAAACTCAATAACCCACCGAACAAAGCCAATATTGATTTTATATAATTCATGTTAAACCTCGTGTTGAAGCGTAAAAAATCGCAATTATAACTGAATTGTAATTTTAATGATAATATTTTCTATTCAATTATTTTGAAATAAGATTTTCTTTCAGGCAGCCTGAAAACGGTATAATCCAGCTTTCTGATTAACTATAAATAAAAAAAACACAAGCCATGAGTATTTTTGCATTGATTTTATTGGCATTTAGTATGTCTATGGACGCATTTGCGGCTGCCATTAGCAAAGGGGCAGCCGCGAAAAACGTTAGCACTCAAGAAATTATCCGTGCAGCGTTGATTTTTGGGGTAGTGGAGGGGATTACGCCACTGGTTGGTTGGGGGGCAGGGCAGGCCGCGCAATCTTTTATTGCTGAATATGATCATTGGGTTGCGTTTATTTTGCTATTGATTTTGGGTATTCGCATGATACGCGAGAGTTTTTCCGCAAAAGATGAAAATGAAATAGACAATAAAAATAATAAGTTAGGTATTCTAATTTTGACTGCCATCGCCACCAGTATTGATTCTATGATTGTGGGCGTGGGTTTGGCGTTTTTAGATGTGCATATTGGCTGGACAGCATTGGCGATAGGCTCTGCGACCACGTTTATGGCGGCGATTGGCATGGGCTTAGGTAAAATGTTGGGCAAGAAAGTCGGTCAACGTGCGGAGTTGGTAGGTGGCTTGGTGTTGATTGCGATTGGTTCATCTATTTTGTTGAAACATTTGGGTTTTATTTCTTGAAAATAAAATGAATAAGATTCAGGCAGCCTGAAAGATATTTGGGTCAATTTGATTTGCTAAACGCGCAAAAAATCAAATTGTGCTATATTCGCTCAATTTTCTTTTGACTAAACATTTTAGGATAATAAAATGCAAAAAAAGTATTCTGTTTACGCATTGGCTTTGATGATGAGTGCGTGTAGTGTGGTGGATAGTTCCAGTTTAAATGCGCAATCTGCCCAACAATACACCGCAGTCGTACAAAAAGCACAATCTGCTAAATTGGTTGACACCACGTCCAATACCGCGAAACGCGTTCAAACTGTGTTTCGCCGACTTCTTCCTCATGCAAATGCCGCCAACCAAACAGGGCACCCTTTTGATTGGCAAATGACTGTCATTCGTTCCAATGAGATGAACGCGTGGGCGATGCCAGGGGGTAAAATGGCGGTATATACAGGCATTGTGGAGCAGTTGAATTTGACAGATGATGAATTGGCTGCCGTCATTGGACATGAAATGACTCACGCTTTGTTGGAACACAGCAAAAAAGAAGCCAATCGTACGGCTGGTTTGCAAATTGGCGCGAATTTGGGCAGCGCGATTTTGCAAGCCACGACAGGCATAAACGGTGATTTGGTGAATACAGGCATTGGTTTGGCGGCGGATTTGGGCGTGGACAAGCCATTTAGTCGTAGTGCAGAAAAAGAAGCCGATTTGGGCGGACTCAAATTAATGGCACAAGCAGGTTATAATCCACAAGCTGCGATTGCTGTGTGGCAAAAAATGAATGCAAAAAATAATAATAACAATATGTTAAATAAAATTTTATCCACACACCCTACCAATAATGCTCGCATTCAAGAATTGCAAAAAGAATTGCCAAATGTGGTACCTATTTATCAACAAGCCATTGGAAAAAAATAATTATATTTTTCAGGTTGCCTGAAAAATATTTTTGATGATTGGATTAACAATATTTTTTAACCCTTTAATTTGAAAGAAATAAATGATTAAATTGCACACTAATTTTGGCGTTATCAGCATTGAATTAGACCATGACAATGCCCCCATTACCGCTGCCAATTTTGAACAATATGTGAAAGATGGCTTTTATGATGGCGTGATTTTTCATCGTGTTATCAAAGGTTTTATGATTCAAGGTGGGGGCATGGACAGCGACATGAACGAAAAAGATACGCGCGACAGCATTCAAAACGAAGCTCATAACGGTTTGAAAAATGAGAAATACAGCATTGCCATGGCGCGTACGTCCGACCCACATTCTGCCAGCGCACAATTTTTCATCAATACCGCCGACAACGAATTTTTGAATTATCGTGCCAAAGAATTGCATGGCCGTACAGTGGTGCAAGAATGGGGCTACGCGGTGTTTGGCAAAGTGGTGGATGGCTTTGATGTGGTGGACGCAATTGAAGGCGTCAAAACCAAAAATCACGGCTATCATGCTGATGTACCAGCAGAAACAGTTGTGATTACCAAAGCAGAAGTGGTTTGATTTTTTTGATTCAGGCAGCCTGAAAGCGTTTTTTCAGGCTGCCTATTTAATTAACATATTGTATTTAAGGCTGCCTGAACATGAATCTGAATCAAATTCGTGAAAAAATTCAAATAATTTTAACCGAAAATGAATTGCCCCAAGACCCAACTTCATTTTTGCTTGACCAGCGTAAACGTTATATCAGTGAAAATTGTTTGTTGGTTCAACCCAATAGTGTGGAAAGTGTGCAAAAAGTGGTGCGTTTTTGTGCAGAAAATGGCGTTCCCATCACGCCGCAAGGTGGCAATACGGGTTTGGTGGGTGGTTCGGTGGCGAAAAGTGGTATCTTATTAAATTTAAGTAAATTAAATAAAATTCGTGCCATCAATCTTGCTGACAACACCATCACGGTTGATGCAGGTTGTGTGTTGCAAAATGTTCAGGCAGCCGCGCAAGAAGCGGGACGTTTTTTCCCCTTGAGCCTTGCGAGTGAGGGTTCGTGTCAAATTGGTGGCAATATTGCGTGTAATGCAGGTGGTTTGAACGTGTTGCGATATGGTACGATGCGTGATTTGGTTGTGGGGTTGGAGGTGGTGTTGCCGAATGGTGAATTGATTTCACATTTACAACCTTTGCATAAAAATACAACGGGTTATGAATTAAAGCACGTATTTATTGGCAGTGAAGGGACGCTTGGCATCATCACAGGTGCAACGCTGAAATTATTTGCGCCAGCCCAAACCACTGAAACGGCGTGGGTAGGGGTGGAGAGCATTCATGATGCAGTTAATTTATTAACATCTATTAAAAATCAGTTTGCGGAACGCTTATGTAGTTTTGAATTGATGAGTCGTTTTGCACTGCAATTATCATCGAATTTTAGCAAAATAAATCAGCCAGTTGATTCGGATTGGCATTTGTTATTAGAATTAACAGATAGCCTAAAACGTGAAGATTTGGGGCATTTGTTGGCTGAATATTTATATCAAAATGGTTATGAAAATAGCGTATTGGCTCAATCCGAGCAAGAACGCCAAAATTTTTGGACACTACGTGAAAATATTTCAGCCAGTCAGCGTGATTTAGGCGTAAGTATTAAGCATGATATTGCCATGCCTATTATTCAAGTAGCTGATTTTTTAGAAAATTGTGGTTCTGAATTGCAGCTAGAATATCCAGAGATGCGCATTGTGGTTTTTGGGCATTTGGGTGATGGTTCATTGCATTACAATACGTTTTTGCCAGTGAAAGATAATCGCGCTTATGAACAAGAAGGCGCAATTAATCAGATTGTTTACCGCCACATTTTAGCGCAAAATGGCACAATTGCTGCTGAACACGCAATAGGCAGCTTGAAAAAGCATTGGTTGGCGCAGGTTCGCACGGCTGATGAAATTCTATTAATGCGTGCCATCAAATCGCAGCTTGATCCAAACAATTTATTTAATGCAGACAAATTGTTGCCATCAGTTTAATGAGCAGTAACTTGACAATTTTTCAGGTTGGCTGTAGAGTTCTGTTCTTTCGGAATAAATGGCGAATTAGCTCAGTCGGTTAGAGCAGAGGAATCATAATCCTTGTGTCCGGGGTTCGAATCCCTGATTCGCCACCAAATTTTTGGGGGTATAGCTCAGTTGGTAGAGCGCTTGCATGGCATGCAAGAGGTCAGCGGTTCGATCCCGCTTACCTCCACCATATTAAACAAAGACTTAACTTTTTAATGAGTTAAGTCTTTTTTTATTTCCTTTTCGTGGGGTTAATAATGAGGTAGACAAAATTTTGACTATATTCAGATTCCATCAGAAGAAATTAGAATATACTTCCTGCGAAACTTTTTCTTTGTTAGAATACTTACATAAACTACGAAAATAGAAAAAGTTTCACAGAGATTAAATTTAAACGATTAGTAGGTGTGAAAAGAGAAACTTTTGCACAAATGCTTCAAATAATTATGGCAACTTTACAGTATCTACGTGAATACAGCACTTACGAACAAATTGCTGCTGATTTTGGCATTCACTAAAGTAATTTAATCTGCATTTGAACGATACAACGTTTGGGCGAGTATATGATTTTAATTTATTTAAATCAACTTTAGCAGACAGTGGTTATCAAGGTATTACTAAATTATACCCATAAGCCCAAACACCCATTAAATCCAGCAAAAATCATCAGCTACATAGAAGAAAAAGCATTTAATTACCATCTTTCTAGCCAAAGAATACAGGTAGAAAATACTACATTGGCTAAATTTAAGAGATTCAAAGTATTATCTTGCCGTTATCGTAATCATCGCAAACGATTAGGATGACGCTTGAACCTTATTGCTGGAATTATCAACACAGAGAGCTTGAGTTTTAGTTTCTCAGGAAGTCTATTGTTATGAAATATGAAAAATTTAATAATTAAAACACTAAAGTTCCTTGATAAGGACGAAGTTTTTAGATGGGTATTGTTAATACTAACAGGTATATATGTATGGGTAAGTTGGGTAAAATTAGATGATATTGCTGAAGAAAAGGCGAAAATAGCATCTAATATTCAAGAAGACTGTGCATATGTAGTATCTGCTTCCCCACAAAAACACAGGTGGATTCTTTCTATTGGCAGCCGAAGTTCTTTTAAAGGGTATGAGGTAGATAGTATAACTAAAATACCAAAAACATTTCCTTTTTTTAAAAAAAGAGGAGAGTTCTATACATCGTTACACCATGATGATAAAACCTGTCATAAAGTGAAGTATATTCGAATAAATTGGATTATTGTTAGAAGAACTTATATATATGATATTATTTAATTTTGGTAGTGCCCTGAAAAAGGTGTTTAATCTAAATTCTATTTTTCTGACGTTTACGCCAATGACAAGCATTGATGTAGGCAAAGCCAATCCAATGGCGAATAGCACAATTATTGACTTCAATGGCTTGGGTATGCTGTTTACCTGCCCACCGTTCATTAGTATCTGCAAAAACAGTATCAAAGGATTGCCAATGATCACTCGCAATACAGTCATAGGTAATGTTTTGCTCTTTTAAACGTTGTTTTAATTCAAAAGCCATTTTCAAATCATGCTTACCCCAAACAAAGGCAACCATTTGACCTGTTTATCTGGTGATAGGCATAAAAATGAAACGCCTTGCGCAATCTTCGCAAGCATAACGTTGTTTTTGATTGTCATCAAAGCCATTTTTCTTTATATTGTGTCCTTTGCAGTGATGACAATAAACGGTAATTTGTGTATGCACAACTCAAATATACCTTGTTCTCACTGCTTTTTGTTTGGAATTTTTTATAGCACCTTTTTCAGGACACCATCAAATTTTTCATTTAAGAAAGTAATTAAAATTGAAAAAAATAAATAAAAAATTTTTGATTTGTATTCTTTTTATTATAGCATTTGGATTTTATTATTTTCGTATTTTTCTCTCTCCCTTACAAATTTTAAGTATTAGTGAAATTGAGAAAAATAAGCAAGGTATTTGCTTGGCGGAAAATCGTAAATTAAGTGAAGATGAATTACTTAATCGTGGTATGCAGAGCTATTTTAAATATTTACAGACAGCAAAAATATCACTAGATGAAGCAAATGAAGTACAGATCCCAAAATGCCCAGAAAATTGTATAATTACTCAATTAGAAAATTATAATTTATTAGATTATTTGAGGTTAAATAAATTAAATTATAAAGAAAACCACAAAGGTAAAAGAATTATCCCACAGGGAGTAAAAATTAATTCATTTCCAATTAATCAATTTGGGAATTATATAAATTTTAGAAATAAACAAAATAATTTGTTTAGTTTATATGCTAGTCAAAATAGATGGGACGATTTTTATCCAAATGATTGTTGTGAAGTAAATACATTAGATTTTTATAAAAAAAATGGACTTTCATTAGAGAATGCCCCTAAATATTGGCGTAGTATCGGTAAAGGAAATTTTTATCTAACTATTAAATATTTAAGTATAAATGCAGATACTGGAAAATCAATTATATTGGATTATGAAACAATTTCTTTGGATAATTACGGTAATATTAATAAAAAATATTTTAATGAAAAGAATAATAATGATGATTTAAAAAAACTAGCATTACAGATTTCAATTTTTTTGGTATTTAGGAGAATGGAATTATATTCCGAAAGAGAAATTAGATAATCAATGTGTTCTAATGGATAGTAAATTACCACATTTTCTTAAAGGATATGAATTAGTTGCCTATAATGATCAACTATATTTTTGTAATTTGAAATTAGGAGACATATTAGATTGGAAATAAGGAAATTTATTTCTTTTAATAACATGTAATTTTATGGAGTTTTAAAATGGCTAATTTAAAGTTAGATTTGTCGCAAGATTATGCAACACAAATGCTATCTTTTTATTTGTATGGTGAGGAAGGTAGCGGTAAAGTTATTAGACCTAGCCAAATTGCAGATAGTAAATGGATAAGAACAAAAGATTTAACTGTTGATGTTGATTCAGTTGATTTTTTAGAAAAAACAGGATTAAAAAATTTTAATCCATACGAATTTTATGTCATTAGGGGCTATTGACAATTCAAAAAAAGAGGCAAAGGATTTAAGATATTGTTTCCACGCAACCATCCCAAACCTTTGCCATGTCCCGAAACACGCTTACAAATGAAACATGGTCAAGACTGTTGCCTATTTTGAAACAGCTTGGCATTTATCGCAAGAAAAATTTACGCAAAACAGTAGAAGGTATCCTATTTCGCTTACGTACAGGCTGCCAATGGGCTGATATACCTAGTTATTTTGGTAAAGCAAACAGCCTTTACCAAAGTTTCAATCGCTGGTCTAAACGCGGTATTTTTACCCGATTATTCAAACATTTGGTAGATACACCCGATATGGAATGGGTCTTTATGGACGGTAGCCATATCCGCGTTCATCAACACGGTATGGGTAAACAATCCATTACGCATCAAGCTGTTGGTAAGAGTATCGGTGGTCATACGTCTAAAATTCATTTAGCGGTTGATGCTTGTGGTAATCCAATTGAATTTATCATTACAGCTGGTAATGTAAATGATATTGTTGTTGCGCCTGATTTATTGGCACAATTGGATTTAAGTGATAATGAAACCGTGTGTGCTGATAGGGGTTTTGACAGTGATACTTTTCGTCGGTTAATTCAGTCTAAACAAAGTAAAGCCAATATTCCATATAAGAAAAATAGAGAACATCTTAATGTGGGCACAGATTGGTATTTATATAAAATCAGGCACTTGGTAGAAAACGCTTTTGCACGATTAAAGCATTTTCGTGCGCTGGCAACACGGTAGGATAAATTAAAACGTAATTATGAAAGTACCGTGTCATTAGCTTGTGCTTTGATTTGGTTGAAATTATAGCTAAAATGTCATTAGCCCCTATGATTTTGTCAATTAAATTCTTACTGAGGATTCATGATGATGGAAAAATTTCACTATGTATTGGGTTTGGATTTGGGTATCGCCTCTGTGGGGTGGGCTGCCATTGAAATTGACAAGGAAACCGAAACATCAATCGGTTTATTGGATTGCGGTGTCAGAACATTTGAACGTGCAGAAGTACCCAAAACAGGCGATTCTCTTGCCAAAGCTCGCCGTGAAGCCAGAAGTACTCGCCGTTTAATTCGCAGACGTTCGCATCGCTTATTACGTTTAAAACGTTTATTGAAACGTGAAATTTTCAGGCAGCCTGAAACGTTTAAAGACTTACCAATCAATGCTTGGCAATTGCGTGTTAAAGGCTTGGATAGTCGGTTGAATGAATATGAATGGGCGGCCGTTTTATTGCATTTGGTGAAGCATCGCGGTTATTTATCGCAACGCAAAAGCGAAATGAGCGAAACAGACAGCAAATCTGAAATGGGCAGATTACTGGCAGGTGTGGCGGAAAATCACCAACTTTTACAACAAGAACAATATCGTACACCAGCCGAATTAGCACTCAAAAAATTTGTGAAACATTTTCGCAATAAAGGTGGCGATTATGCACACACTTTCAACCGTTTGGATTTGCAAGCCGAATTGCATTTATTGTTTCAAAAACAACGTGAATTAGGCAATCCATTCACTTCACCAGAATTGGAACGGCAAGTTGATGATTTGTTGATGACGCAGCGCAGTGCTTTACAAGGTGATGCGATTTTGAAAATGTTGGGTCATTGTGGGTTTGAACCTGAACAATTCAAAGCAGCGAAAAACACATTCAGTGCCGAACGTTTTATTTGGTTGACAAAACTCAATAATCTTCGCATTCAAGACCAAGGCAAAGAACGTGCGTTAACTGCCGATGAGCGTACCAAATTGTTGGACGAGCCTTATAAAAAAAGTAAATTGACTTACGCACAAGTTCGCAAATTATTAAGCTTGCCTCAAACTGCTATTTTTAAAGGTTTGCGTTATGATTTGGAACATGACAAAAAAGCAGAAAACAGTACGTTGATGGAAATGAAATCCTATCACAACATCCGCCAAACATTGGAAAAATCAGGTTTGAAAACAGAATGGCAAAGTATTGCCACGCAGCCTGAAATTTTAGATGCAATTGGCACGGCGTTTTCCATTTATAAAACCGATGAAGATATTTCGCATGAATTAAAAACGTGCAGGCTGCCTGAAAACGTATTGAATGAATTACTGAAAAACATCAATTTTGATGGATTCATTCAATTATCGTTGACTGCATTACGCAAAATTTTGCCCTTGATGGAACAAGGCTACCGTTATGATGAAGCGTGTACCCAAATTTACGGTAATCATCATTCAGGCAGCTTGCAACAAGAATCAAAGCAATTTTTGCCACATATTCCGATTGATGATGTCCGAAATCCTGTGGTGTTCCGTACTTTGACCCAAGCAAGAAAAGTGGTGAATGCGATTATTCGTCGGTATGGTTCGCCAGCTCGTGTGCATATTGAGATGGCGCGTGAATTGGGTAAGTCTAAATCAGACCGTGACCGAATTGAAAAACAACAACAAAAAAATAAAAAAGAACGTGAAAACGCAGTCGCCAAATTCAAAGAAGATTTCCCTGATTTTGTGGGCGAACCCAGAGGGAAAGATATTTTGAAAATGCGTTTGTATGAACAACAACACGGCAAATGTTTGTATTCGGGTCATGATATTGATATTAATCGATTGAATGAAAAAGGTTATGTTGAAATTGACCATGCCCTGCCATTTTCACGGACTTGGGATGATAGTCAAAATAATAAAGTTTTGGTACTTGGCAGCGAAAACCAAAATAAACGCAATCAAACGCCTGATGAATATTTGGACGGTGCAAACAATAGCCAACGTTGGCTTGAATTTCAAGCGCGTGTACAAACTTGTCATTTTTCTTACGGTAAAAAACAACGCATTCAATTAGCCAAATTAGACGATGAAACCGAAAAAGGATTTTTAGAACGCAATCTAAATGATACGCGGTATATTGCTCGTTTTATGTGTCAATTTGTCCAAGAAAATTTATATTTGACAGGTAAAGGAAAACGTCTTGTTTTTGCATCAAACGGCGGAATGACCGCAACATTGAGAAATTTATGGGGTTTGAGAAAAGTCCGTGAAGACAACGACCGCCATCATGCTCTTGATGCGATTGTGGTGGCGTGTTCCACTGCTTCTATGCAACAAAAAATAACCAAAGCATTTCAACGCCATGAAAGCATTGAATATGTGGATACCGAAACGGGCGAAGTAAAATTTCGTATTCCACAGCCTTGGGATTTTTTCCGTCAGGAAGTGATGATTCGTGTGTTCAGCGACCAACCGTGTGAAGATTTGGTAGAAAAATTGTCGGCTCGTCCCGAAGCTTTGCATGACAACGTAACGCCTTTATTTGTCTCGCGTGCACCAAATCGCAAAATGTCGGGGCAAGGGCATTTGGAAACCATCAAATCTGCAAAAAGGCTGTCTGAAGAAAACAGTATGGTTAAAAAACCATTAACCACATTGAAATTAAAAGATATTCCAGAAATCGTAGGCTACCCGAGTCGTGAACCTCAATTGTATGCCGCATTGAAAACACGTTTAGAAACGCATGATGATGACCCAATTAAAGCCTTTGCCAAACCCTTTTACAAACCCAATAAAAATGGTGAATTGGGGGCGTTGGTTCGATCGGTGCGTGTGAAAGGTGTACAAAATACGGGTGTAATGGTTCATGATGGCAAAGGCATTGCCGATAATGCCACAATGGTTCGTGTTGATGTCTATACCAAAGCGGGCAAAAATTACCTTGTTCCTGTGTATGTTTGGCAGGTGGCTCAAGGAATTTTGCCAAATCGGGCGGTTACTTCTGGCAAAAGTGAAGCAGATTGGGATTTAATTGATGAAAGTTTTGAATTTAAATTTTCGCTGTCTCGTGGGGATTTAGTGGAAATGATTAGCAATAAAGGAAGAATTTTTGGTTATTACAATGGGTTAGATCGTGCAAATGGAAGTATTGGGATTCGTGAACATGATTTGGAAAAGTCCAAAGGAAAAGATGGTGTTCATCGTGTTGGCGTGAAAACCGCCACCGCATTCAACAAATACCACGTTGACCCACTTGGTAAAGAAATTCATCGGTGTTCATCTGAACCACGCCCCACATTAAAAATCAAATCCAAGAAATAATCTAAATGGTTATGCTTTTATCTCAATCAAGCGGATAAAAGCATAACCGTTTTTTTCAGGCTGCCTGAAACCTTTGCAAAACCCATTCCCACGAATGCTGGAATCTAATAGCAAAATTTAGATAATTGATTTTATTTGATTGATTAAAAATCTATTTAAGATTGAAAATGGATTAACGCTTACGTGGTAATGATGACGGATAGTTTTGCAAAGGTTTCAGACTAATAGTTTTCTTTGATTTGCCAGTAACCACCAAAGCCAAACGCCAAGCTGCTAATCAATTTCGCCATTTTTTGCAACAAGACGGCTATGAAATGTTGCAATTATCGGTTTATTCGCGGATTGTGCGGGGGCGAGATATGTTGCAAAAACACTACACTCGTTTGCAAGCGCACTTACCATCGGAAGGAAATGTCCGTTGTTTAGAGGTAACTGAAAAACAATTTGTGAGTATGAAAATGCTGATTGGCAATCCAAGTCCGCGCGAAAAAAAGGTTAATTCGGAGCAACTTTTGTTATTTTAAGCGTAATTTTTTAGGTAAGAAAATCCCCGAAAGCCTTGATACATCAGGCTTTCGGGGAGGGGTATTATAGCACTACGAGATGAGAGGGGGAACTACAACCGTGAACGTGATAGATGCGTGAACGTGATAATTATAGCACTACGAGATGAGAGGGGGAACTACAACTGAGTGATAGATACGTGAGCGCGTGAGTGAATTATAGCACTACGAGATGAGAGGGGGAACTACAACTGTTGGACGTAGCAAAAGCCAAAGGTTGGGATTATAGCACTACGAGATGAGAGGGGGGACGACAACAGGCTGCCCAGTGATTCAGGCAGCCTGAAAATTATAGCACTATGAGATGAGAGGGTGGACGATAACTAATTCATCTGACAACGGTATTGTTGTGGTATCTAACGCATACGCATAGGTTGGCTGATGAGCAGAGTTAGCAGTGTCAGTTGCGGTGTGGGTTGGGTTGGCGGTCAGCATATTGGGTAAGGAATCCGCCACCACTTCATAATCCAACTGATGGTCATCATGAATTGGGGTATCATCTGTTGATTGTGTGGTGGTTTCGGTTAAATCATGCTGGCTGATGGTTTCCCATGTTGCGGTACTGTTCACAGGTTCGCTGCTGCTTACTGCATCTTTGGTATCAGCTGCCACATCGTCCACTACTTCATAATCCGATTCAGCGGTGGTGTGGTATGCGTACACAGTATTGGCATTGGGTTGAATGTCGTAAGTGTATGCGGTGGCTGATTCATCGGTAGATGTGGTTTTTGCAGACAAATCCGCATAAACGCTGTTTTGTACATTGCTGTCTGGCACATAATATTGATGCGCTTGTGTATCGGTTTGGCTGGTGTTGGACGCAGCGCGATACACGTTATCGGCATTTTCATGTTCATGATGTGTTTGCCCATCGGTGGCGGATAAAGTATCCATTGCCGTGGTATCGTCTAATGTACGCGTTTCCCATTGTGGTGCTTGGTAAGCCGATTTCAGACGAGCCGCAGCGGCTTCATCAAAACGGTATTCCAATGCAGATGCGATATTTTTTAATGGATTACCGTAAGTATCTTGCCCAGTGGACAAGGTAATATACGGCGCACGCATATTTTGACCTGCTGGCGAATATTGCGACACGGGTTCACCAATCAAATCTTTGGTGGCAATTTGGAACGTGAAATCGCCTGTAATACCATTGGTTTTTGTGGTGTAGGTATGTCCATTGATGGTGGTGGTGATGGTGTGTACCATCTTCAAATCATTATCATCAAATCTAGATGCTAGTTGACCTTTAACTTCAATGTATTCAGCTTTTAATTCATCGGCACTCAAATAGTTATCACCCGTTAAATCGTCCAATTGGAGTTCCATATTGGTAGAAATTTTCACGAAATACTTCAATTCTGTGTTGACGGTTTGGGTTTCGCCATTTGCGGTGTGGGCAATTAAAGAGCCAGTGAGTGTACGGTCGCTTAATGTTTTACGGCGTGTTCCTGTCTCAACCATGTCATCAGTTGGTAAATCAAAACTGAATTTACCATCTGCTTGAACGGCTTGTTTGTATGTTGTGCCAGCAAGCGAGATAGACACGATATCACCAGCTTTAAAATCACCAATGACAGTGCCTGTTACACGAGTGGTGGTGTTTTGTTCGTATTCGGTTCGGGCGATGATGTTGTCTTCTGTAACCTTATCAAACACCACATCGGCCAATTGAGCTTGATAACTGGTATTCAGGCTGCCTGAAGCTTTGTTACCATAATTATCGGTTACATTGGCTACGATAGAAATATCATTGCTACCCCAATGCGCGTTTAATTCTGACCCTGCAACAGTAACAGTCCAATTCCTGCCCGATACGGTTGCAGCATGGGTTTTGCCATTGGCGATGACATTGACTTGTACATTGCTGTCGCTGGTGTCATATGTATCGTAATGGACTTTCCCAGAGAAAGTTACATTGCCTTGTAAATCATTCATTTTCAAGGTGGGTGCGGTGTCCAATTGAATGGTTGGAGTACTGGTGTAATTATTCACATCATAATTGGCGAATACTTCTTCACTGGTTGTTGTATTGCCCGCCACGTCTTGAGTATCCACAAAAACGCTGTATGTGCTATTTTGGGCTAATAATTCCCCTGGTACAGCAATATTGTAGGTATTGCCAACCAATTTGCCTTCAAAAGTACCATTGTTCCCGCCCAAAGTGATGGTTACTTTATCGCCATCGCGTGCATCGGCGACCATACCCGTGATGTTTACCATTACGCCAGCTTTGGCTTCATCGGCATTGATGTTGTTGTCGTCTCCAACTTTTCCGATGGTAATTCTTGGCGTAGTGATTTCGGTGATGACTTGGTAATCGCGAGTGGTTTCTACAGTGGCGGTATTGCCTGCATTGTCCACATCAACTTTGACTGCCACTTGCCCTGTTTTGCCATTGACGGTATCAGTGGCATTTTTGGCTAACAGGCTGCCTGAAATATTTTCAAACGTGAACGAACCATCATTTTGTACTGTTGTGGTGTGTGTGGTTGTACCGATGGTCAGCGTTACTGTACCGCCCACAGCATTGGTGGTTGTACCTGTGATGTTTACCGAATTCATGGATTCATTTTTGTTAATGATATTGTCTTCGGTAATGCTGTTGAGCGAAATGGTTGGTTGCGCAATATCCTTAACCACTTGATAAGTGTGAGTATAAGTATTGGTTGAAGTATTTTGTGCGTCATCGGAATTATTCACGGTTACGGTGAATTGTGCAGGACTGCGATCCAATTCTTTGCCCGATACTTTGAATAAGAATGAGCCATCGTTTGCCAAAATGGTGCTTGGGTAAGATGTATCGCCGATTCGCAAAATAACCGTGTCGCCGACGCGTGTATTGGTCGCATGACCTTTAATTTCAATGTCTTTGGCTTCCATTTTGCTTTCTTGCAAATTGATGATGTTGTCGCCTGTAATATTATCTACGGTGATATCGGGTTTCTTCAATTCAATATCTACTTGATAATTATGCGTAACTTCATTGCTGGTGCTTTGGTTGCCTGCGGTATCGGTGGCAATAACTTTAGCGGTTAATTGGGTTTGGGTAACCAAGTCGGCGTTAGGTACATCAATTGAATAAGTGTTGTTCACGACTTTGCCAGTGAATGTTTTGCCAGCAACGGTCAAAATCACTTCATCGTTATCACGCGCACCAGTGGTTGTCCCCGATACTTTGGTATAAGTTTGATTGGATTCTTGTAAATTCAATACATTATCTTCAGTAATCGGATTGACGGTAATGGTGGGTTGAGAGAGTGTGGTTTTAATTTCATAAGTCTGTTTAGCAGTCAATTCAGCCGAATTACCAGCATCATCACGACCTGTAACGGTTACGCTGAATTGAGGCGGCACTTGGGCGACCAATACCGAAGTCGGTACAGCTACACTGAATCCACTGTTTTTAACCGTACCAAAATATTTATTTGCGCCAACATAAATCACCACATCATCGCCTTCGCGCACATTTTTCAGGCTGCCTGAAAGCGTAGTCTGGGCTGCTGTTGATTCGACACGATTAATGATATTGTCCTGTGTAACTGGGTTGATGGTAATTTTAGGTTCAGGAGCTTCAATGTCAACTGTATAACCAATTAGTTGGCTATTGCTTGATTGGTTACCCAACGCATCACGTTTGGTTACACGGATTTCCACTTTAGCTGCGCCAGTACTGTCGGCGGCTTGTGCTAATTTTGCGCCGTCCACTGTGATTTCAAAGGTTTTGGCTTGAGAAACTTCTGTTTTGCCAATCACTTCTGTACCAATCAAGGCTTCTACCAAATCGCCATTTTGGGCATTTTCCACTGTACCTGTGATTTTTTGTTGGGTGGTGGATTCGGTTTTGTTGATGATATTGTCGCCGAATACTGGCAAATTCACATTCAAAACAGGTTGTTCAATGCTGGTAATGACTTGGTAAGTGTGTTCATAATGTGCGGTAGTGGTATTGCCTGCCTTGTCGCTGGCAGCCACATCAATCACAATTTTGTTGTTGGCGGCAGCGGCAGTCAAAACACTGGGTTCAACATTTAAGCTGAATCCATGATTTTTAATCAAAATATTTTCATACACTTTATCGCCGATGGTCACGGTTACTTTGTCGCCATCTTGTGTATTGCTGATGCTGCCCACGACTGGAATATTGGCTAAACCCAATTCTGATGAGCTGATGATATTGTCATGGGTAATATTGTTGATGGAAATAACAGGCGTTTCTGCAACTAAATCAACCGTATAAGCACGATTTGTGGTACTTGAATCCACGTTACCAGCCACATCAGTGCTGATGGCAGTGGCTTGGACTTTTAAATCGTTGGCTTGCAACAATACGGACGCGGGCACTTTTTGCGTGAATGTGCCATTGACCACATCAACCGTTTGTGTATACGAACCAATGACCAGATTCACTTTTTCAGTGCTGGCGATGGCGGTATTTTCTTTGGTAACGGTAACACTGCCTGAAATTTCAATATCTTGCTGCGATTCTGCTGCGTTGATGATGTCATCGGTGGCAATCGGATTCAGTTTCACTTCAACCGTGTTGGCGGTGTTGATGATTTCATAAGTTTTGCTGTTGCTGGCGGTAATGGGGTTGCCTACATTGTCTTTGCCATTGACGGTAGCGGTAAGGCTTTTCACATTGGCATTGAGTAAATCAGAAGTATTCATGTCCAAGCTAAAGTGTCCATTGACGACTTTAGTGGTTTTGTAATAATCGTTGCCATCAATTTGGAAAGTAACTTCGCTGCCTGTTGGTACTCCTGACACGCTGCCTGAAACCGTGATGATTTGTGAATTGGTTTCATCGCGGTTAATGATGCCATCTTGTGCAATGGCATCTAAGGTTAAAGTGGCTTGTCCAACAGTGGTTTGTACGGCGTAATCGGCTGTATTGCTGCCTGGAGTTTGACTACCAAATTCATCGGTAGCAATCACTTCCACGCGAATTTGTTTAGTGGTAGCCGTTGCTAATTCTGCGCCATTTACATTTACGGTAAATTGGTTGCCTGCCACTTCGCCCTTGCCAATTTCTTTATCGCCCAGATACACTTTTACCACGTCTTTATCACGCGCACCCGACACGCTGCCTGTAACAGGTACTTGCGTTTGTGATTCGGCCAAATTCACGGTGTTGTCATCGCCAGCCACGCTGGTCACGGTAACCACTGGCGCGGGAAGTGTTACCACTTCGTATTTGCCAATTTGTGAACCTGTTGCGGAGTTGCCTGCGGCATCGGTGGCAATGACTTCTACACGTACTTGGCTGTTGGTTTTTAAATCCGCGCCGTTCACATTCACATTGAATTGATTGGCTAAAATTTCGCCCGAACCAATTTCTTTATCGCCGACATAAATTTTGACTTTGTCGCCATCACGCGCACCCGACACGCTGCCCGAAACCGCTACTTCTTGTGTGGCTTCATTGGCGGTCAATTTATTGTCATCAGCCACGCTGTTGATGGTAATGATGGGTTCGGACAAAGTAGGGGTGGTGTAATTTTGGGTTTGGCTGGCGGATTTTTCGTTGCCAAATTTGTCTGTTGCGATGACTTCCACGCGAACAGATTTATCCGTAGCCACTGCCAAATCCGCGCCTTTGACGTTGACACTGAATTGGTTGCTTGAAACTTCGCCTTTGCCAATTTCTTTGTTGCCGACATAAATTTTGACTTTGTCGCCATCACGCGCCCCAGACACGTTGCCTGAAACCACTACATCTTGTGTGGCTTCGATTGTATTGATTTGATTGTCTTCGGAAATTGTTATTTTGCTAATCACAGGTGTTGCCAAAGTTGCCACTGTGTAATCCAGTGATTTTGTTCCTGTAATCTGTTGATTCAAATTGTCTTTTGTTGTGATTTCTACGGTTAATTTTGGGGTTTTGGCTGCTGCCAAAGTTGCGCCATCAACTTCTACGCTAAACGCATCAGCCGTTACTTTACCCTTGCCAATTTCCGTGCCGTCCAGCAAGACGCGTACTACATCGCCTGTTTTTGCGCCCGACACGCTGCCTGAAATCAACACTTTTTCGGCAGCTTCTTTTTCATTTAAAACGTCATCGTTGGCAATTTTTGTCAACGAAATTTGTGGCGCAGCCAATGAATCCAATGCGTAGGTTTTGTTGGCGGTAACGGTCATGCTGTTGCCAGCGTCATCGGTTGCCACGATTTCTACGTCAACGGTTTTGTTTTGCGCTTGAACTAATTTTGCACTATCTACTTCAATATTAAATTTATTTTGATTAATTTCACCCGTTGCCAATTCTACGCCGTCCAACAATACGCGCACTTTGTCGCCATCACGCGCTTGTGAGACGTTGCCTGAAATAGCAACTTTTGCAGCTGCCTCAGCAGAACTCAATACAAAATCATCGCCAGCAATTGCGGTAATTGTTACGGTGGGTTGATTTAATTTAACTAATTGATAAGCTTGAATTTTTGTGCCAGTTGCTGAATTGCCAGCGTCATCGGTTGCCATCACATCAATGCGCACATTTTTGTCGGTTGCGTTTGCCAAATCCGCGCCGTTGACATTCACATTGAATTGATTGGCTAAAATTTCGCCCGAACCAATTTCTTTGTCGCCGACATAAATTTTGACTTTGTTGCCATCACGCGCACCCGACACGCTGCCTGAAACCGCTACTTCTTGTGTGGCTTCAGTCGTGTTGATTTTGTTGTCGTCTGAAATGTGGACGTTGCTGATGGTCGGCGTTGCCAGTGTAACCACGCTGTATGCCTGATTCAGGCTGCCAGTTGCTGAATTGCCAGCGTCATCGGTTGCCATCACATCAACGCGCACATTTTTGTCGGTTGCGTTTGCCAAATCCGCGCCGTTCACATTCACATTGAATTGATTGGCTAAAATTTCGCCCGAACCAATTTCTTTGTCGCCGACATAAATTTTGACTTTGTCGCCATTACGCGCACCCGACACGCTGCCTGAAACCGCTACTTCTTGTGTGGCTTCAGTCGTGTTGATTTTGTTGTCGTCTGAAATGTGGACGTTGCTGATGGTCGGCGTTGCCAGTGTAACCACGCTGTATGCCTGATTCAGGCTGCCAGTTGCTGAATTGCCAGCGTCATCGGTTGCCATCACATCAACGCGCACATTTTTGTCGGTTGCGTTTGCCAAATCCGCGCCGTTCACATTCACATTGAATTGATTGGCTAAAATTTCGCCCGAACCAATTTCTTTGTCGCCGACATAAATTTTGACTTTGTCGCCATCACGCGCACCCGACACGCTGCCTGAAACCGCTACTTCTTGTGTGGCTTCAGTCGTGTTGATTTTGTTGTCGTCTGAAATGTGGACGTTGCTGATGGTCGGCGTTGCCAGTGTAACCACGCTGTATGACTGATTCAGGCTGCCAGTTGCTGAATTGCCAGCGTCATCGGTTGCCATCACATCAACGCGCACATTTTTGTCGGTTGCGTTTGCCAAATCCGCGCCGTTGACATTCACATTGAATTGATTGGCTAAAATTTCGCCCGAACCAATTTCTTTGTCGCCGACATAAATTTTGACTTTGTCGCCATCACGCGCACCCGACACGCTGCCTGAAACCGCTACTTCTTGTGTGGCTTCAGTCGTGTTGATTTTGTTGTCGTCTGAAATGTGGACGTTGCTGATGGTCGGCGTTGCCAGCGTAACCACGCTGTATGACTGATTCAGGCTGCCAGTTGCTGAATTGCCAGCGTCATCGGTTGCCATCACATCAACGCGCACATTTTTGTCGGTTGCGTTTGCCAAATCCGCGCCGTTGACATTCACATTGAATTGATTGGCTAAAATTTCGCCCGAACCAATTTCTTTGTCGCCGACATAAATTTTGACTTTGTCGCCATCACGCGCACCCGACACGCTGCCTGAAACCGCTACTTCTTGCGTGGCTTCAGTCGTGTTGATTTTGTTGTCGTCTGAAATGTGGACGTTGCTGATGGTCGGCGTTGCCAGTGTAACCACGCTGTATGACTGATTCAGGCTGCCAGTTGCTGAATTGCCAGCGTCATCGGTTGCCATCACATCAACGCGCACATTTTTGTCGGTTGCGTTTGCCAAATCCGCGCCGTTGACATTCACATTGAATTGATTGGCTAAAATTTCGCCCGAACCAATTTCTTTGTCGCCGACATAAATTTTGACTTTGTCGCCATCACGCGCACCCGACACGCTGCCTGAAACCGCTACTTCTTGTGTGGCTTCAGTCGTGTTGATTTTGTTGTCGTCTGAAATGTGGACGTTGCTGATGGTCGGCGTTGCCAGCGTAACCACGCTGTATGACTGATTCAGGCTGCCAGTTGCTGAATTGCCAGCGTCATCGGTTGCCATCACATCAACGCGCACATTTTTGTCGGTTGCGTTTGCCAAATCCGCGCCGTTGACATTCACATTGAATTGATTGGCTAAAATTTCGCCCGAACCAATTTCTTTGTCGCCGACATAAATTTTGACTTTGTCGCCATCACGCGCACCCGACACGCTGCCTGAAACCGCTACTTCTTGCGTGGCTTCTGCTTCATTTATGACGTTGTCGCTTGTAATTTTGACATTGCTAATTTTGGGTTTATCTAGAGTGGGCTGGGCCGCTGCTGGGGCATCGTTACCACCGCTACTACTATTACTGCTACCGCTATTACTGCTATTACCGCCTCCACCACTTGCTGCAGCCGTCACGCCAGCTAACGCCACTGCACCCAGCGCCCCCATCAAAATTTTGCTTGATGATGTCGCTAAAGCTGTACTGGAGGCGGATTGGGTTGTACTGGTAGACGAGGTACTCACCGCCGTAGTTGTGCTGACTTCGCTTGCTAATTGCGCGGTGGTTTCTGGGACGGCAGTTACAACATTGGTTGGCATTAGAGGCATGGCAGCTGGAGCGTTGGTGAGAGCCAAGGTAGCATCCATTTGCATTAAATTCAGGCTGTTGGTAATGGGTGAAAAATCGCCGTAGCCTGTTAACACAATTTCAGGTATTTTATCGTCTGCGTTGTCTAAAAATAACCATAAATCATTACCCACTTCTTGCATTTTGGGTTCATAAATCAGTACACCCTTTTCATTTAAAATTTGGTAACGCGCGCCTGCTTGTGCAGGAATCTTCACGGTTTGGTTACTGGTTAAATGAATGGTTTTTGTTTGATTTTGATGAATAATGTTAAGTGTATATTGAGACATGGCTATGGCTTCCAAAAAAAGTTTGGCTGAATACAGAACTTGAGTGTATGGATATTGTTTAATATGGTTAAACCAATTTGACAGTTTAGCACAAATTCCTTATTTTTAGGGAAGTTGCATTGAAAAATAGTCCGAAAATAAGGGCAGAAAAAATGAATTTTCTGCCCCAGTTTTTTTCAGGCTGCCTGAAAGATTTTATCCTGAAAGATTTTATTACATTGAACCATCGTTTTGTAACAACGTAAACAATGGCACATTATTGGCACGAATTTTTTTGCCGCCTTCCAAATCGGTAAATTCCAATACTGCGCAAGCTTCCACGATGTTGCCACCCGAACGGCGAATCAATTCCACCCCCGCGAGCATTGTGCCACCAGTTGCCACTAAATCATCAACCAACAGCACACGTGATGCAGGTTTGATGGCATCTTTGTGGATTTCCACAGTGGCTTCGCCGTATTCCAATGCGTAGGTTTGCGAGATGGTTTCGTATGGTAATTTGCCTTTTTTGCGAATTGGCACAAATCCGACATTTAATTGATACGCCAACGCCGCACCCATGATGAATCCACGTGCATCTAAACCCGTAACCACATCAATTTGTTGCCCCATATAGCGGTAAGTTAGCAAATCAATTAATAAGCGAAAATATTCAGGGCTTTGCAATACAGGCGTAATGTCATGAAACAAAATACCCTCTTGCGGAAAATTCGGTATTTTGCGGATTTTTTCGGCTAGCGCATCAACGCCCATTAAATCTGGGTGGTATAACATATTTATTTTCCTATTGAAAATCAAGACAGCATTAACACCAAATAAAATAGTTGCACAATCAAAATAATCAGCGCAGCAATCACAGCAATGGTCCAATTTAAATCATTGCGCGTGCCGGTAGCGGCTGCTAGCATGGCAACGGCTTGTTGATTGGTCATGGGAATTTCGTTGAATTTTGCGCCATCGCTGGGTAATGTGTTTGCATTTGCCTGACCATCGCCCATTACCGTGAACACTAAGCTTCCTGTATTGATTGTAATATTATTTTTAGAATCAATAGGTTCATTTGAAACTGGATTGATGTTGACTTGGGGTATCTGTTGATTAGCAGTTTTGTAATCAAGCAAATTAAACGCAACGGGACTTTGCTGATTAACTTCAGCAAAAGGCGTTTTGGCTTCAGCTTTGGGAATGCGATAATGCAAAGGCGGTAAATCCGCTAATGGTTTTATTTTATTAGATTTTTTATTTTTCAATTTGGCTTGAGGTTTTTTAGGAAAGCCATGGGTAGGAAAAATCGGGTCATCATCGCCAATATCATCAAATGGAGATTTGCTGGCTTTTTTGGCATTGGCAGGTAAAGTTTGTGCAGGCGGTGCATTTTTTTTGCTTTTTTTCACCAAACGGAAAATGTGTTGGCATTCATGGCACACCACACGCCCTTGAGTTTCCATTAATTTTTCTTCTGCGATTTTCAATGCAGATTTGCAGCTTGGGCAGCTTACTTTAATCATGCTCATTTATTTTGTTCCTTGCAAAGATTAAGCGCGTTTGGTGCCATTGAGACATGCCCAACCGCTTTCAATTATCGCCGTATTCATATCAAACCATTGCGAATAAATTTGATTCATTTCATCAACTTGTTCTGCCAAAATGCCTGATAACACAATTTGTCCGCCGATTCGAGTACGTGCCGCCAACATTTCACCCAACATCCGCAACGGATTGGCAAGAATATTTGCCACCACCACATCAAATTGACCTTCAGGCAGCGTGTCAGGCAAATAAAAAGCTGCCTGAACATGGTTTTGTGTGGCATTGTCTTGGCTAGCGATGATGGCTTGTGGGTCAATGTCCACGCCAGTCGCGCTGCCTGCACCCAATTTCAACGCCGCAATTGCCAAAATGCCCGAACCACAACCATAATCCAACACATTTTCGCCACCTTGCAAATGCAAATCTAGCCATTGTAAACACAAATGTGTGGTGGGATGGCTGCCTGTACCAAACGCCAAACTAGGATCTAAGCGCAAATTCACGGCATTTTCATCAGGCGTTTCGTGCCAAGTTGGGGTAATCCACAAGCGTTCGGAAATTTGAATTGGGTCAAACTGCGATTGTGTTAAACGCACCCAATCTTGCTCTTCTAAAGTGTCCAGTTGATAATTTTCAATATTTAAATCAAGTTGTTGAAAAACTTCATTAATCAATGAACTTGCATCGGTTTGATTGTCAAACAGTGCGACCACAAGGCTTTGTTGCCACAATTGTTGTTGTGGCATATCGGGTTCGCCGAAAATTTCTTGTTCGGCGGTTGTGCCAGCGTAGGCATCTTCAATCGCCACCGACAACGCTCCCACTTCCATCAAAGCATCGGACAACAATTCAGCAACGGTTTCGGCAACTGGAATACTTGCTTGTAAATAAGACATTTGAACGCAAAACGTAGAGTAAAGACATAATTTTACCATCAAATGACATTTCTTAAAAATGGATTGTGGGGTAGGGGGCGAATTTTGTGGTAAAACATCATTTTCAGGCTGCCTGCCATAGATATATTTTAGTAAAACACCGGTGTTGCCAAACATCGTACGGGCGAACAAGAATGGGTATGGCGGCGATACGCCATGTTTTTAAATTCAAAATAATTTTGTTTTCAGGCAGCCTGAAAAATATTGGGACAATATGTTTTTCATTGAAAAACTTGCAATTTGCTTATCTCATGGTTAAAATCGCGTGTTTTATAAATTTAGTTTCCTTTAGGAGTCATCACATGGCAAATAGCGCACAAGCACGCAAACGCGCCCGTCAATCATTGAAAGCTCGCGCTCACAACGCTAGCTTGCGTACTGCATTTCGCACCGCAGTGAAAAAAGTGTTGAAAGCTGTTGAAGCTGGCGACAAAGCAGCTGCTCAAGCATCTTACCGCGAAAACACCAAAATTTTAGACCGCATCGCCGATAAAGGCGTGTTTCATAAAAATAAAGCAGCTCGTCATAAAAGCCGTTTGTCTGCTAAAATTAAAGCAATGGCTTAATTTCGCAATTGCTTATTGATTTAAGTGTAAACCTGTTGTCTCAAAAAAAGGCGACAGGTTTTTTCTTTCAGGCAGCCTGAAAAATAATAAAATTTAAAATTAATAACTATATGATAATGAATAAAATTTTTCCTATTTTGTTGTGTTTGGTGTTGGCGGCTTGCTTTGAAGTACCTGTGGAAGAAAACACCATCGCCCCCAAAAGTACACGTGTCGAACCTTTGAGCGCGGAACAAGTTTTAAAAGAAAATTCGTCAGAAGCATTGCGATTTGAACCCATTCCCAATAGTAGAATCCGCTTTTTTGATGCACAAGGGCGATTGATGGAAAGTGGCGTAAAAGGCGGATTTTATCGCAAAGTGTTGGGTAGAACGCCACATAATAGATTGGTTTTACAAGATTTTTATCAAGATAATGACAAACCATATACTTTGCCGTTTGTGGCGGTTGCAGATGCGCAATTGAAAATTTTTAATGGTGCTGCGGTTCGTGATAGCCGTACAGTTTGGTTACAACCTGATGGTTCTGTGGCGCGAGTGTCTGAATTTCGTAACGGTAAAGCGGTGGGGGAGTCTTGGTTTTATCATCGCAATAAGCCGTTTGCGTATATTAAATTATTGAATGATAAACCGAAAAAAACAGATGCACCCATTGCAGCATCGGCTGCCAGTGCCGTGAATGCGTCTGAGCCTGTTGTGGCAATTGTCAAAAAAAATAAGCCAGTCAACTCATTGAAAAAAATAAACAAACCAATCATCAATCATTCGTCAGCACCTGAAGAACCCGACCGGTCATTGAGTCAAGGAGCGGCGTTGATGTATTTTTTCTATCCAAATGGCGTGTTGATGGCTGAAATTGAAACCGATGGTAATAAGCAAAATAAAATCACATTGTATTATCCCAATTCGGCGACCATGATGCAGATTGAAGACGATGGTTCGCAAAGTTCTCGCGCAGCTTGGGACGCGAAAGGGCAGAAAGTAACACCGTCTGATGTGTCGGTGGAAGCTGATGTGTTGGCGTTACGAATTGAATACGGCTTGAATTTGATGGGACGTGGTCAGGGGGTGTTGGCAGAATTATTAAGCCAATAAATTTTTCAGGCTGCATTTGAATTTGGTATTCAAATGCAGCCTGAAAAATTTAAATCACGCCATATTTCGTGCGATACGCTTGCATGGGCTCAATAAATTGTGCCAAATCTGTGCTTCGGTTTTGCTCTAACATTGTGAATAAATCCAATAAGTTGGCAATCGCTACCACAGGTAAACCGTATTGTTGCTGCACTTCTTGCACGGTTGAAAGTTCGCCAGTGCCTTTTTCCATGCGGTCTAGTGCAATTGCCACACCAGCAGGTGTTGCGCCTGCTTGTTTAATCAATTTGACGCTTTCGCGCACCGACGTGCCTGCGGAAATCACATCATCAATAATCAACACACGTCCTTGTAATGGCGCACCCACCAGCGTACCACCTTCGCCGTGGTCTTTGGCTTCTTTGCGATTGTAGGCAAATGGTACGTTTACGCCTTTTTCGGCAAGCATCATTGCGGTTGCTGCGGCAAGAATAATGCCTTTGTAGGCAGGTCCAAACAGCATATCAAATTCTATTTTGCTTTCTAAAATCGCTTGCGTGTAGAACCGCGCCAATTGTAATGTGGACGCGCCGTTATTGAATAAACCTGCGTTGAAAAAATAGGGTGATTGACGACCTGCTTTCGTGGTGAATTCGCCGAACTTTAAGACATTTTGTTGTAGGGCGAATTGTAAGAAATCTTGGCGGAATTGGGACATTTGAGGTTTCCTTATTTTTGCATGGAGAAAAGATGTTCAGGCTGCCTGAAAGCAGAATCAGCACGAATTATCGTATAATTTATGAAGTCGGCGTTTGCTGCGATTCAACCATCACATCAAACGCCATTATTTTTTTATCATGATTTAAGAAGTTAAAGCCAAACTGCGTTCAAATACCTTGCTGTCTAATAGCGCATTCAGCGCAATTTCCACATCATTAGCGGTATGACACAAAAAATGGTGATCATCAAAATGCAATGTGATTGGGAACGTATGGTAGGGGTGATCATACGTCCAATACGCAATATTCGCTAAAAACACATTTCCTAAACCATGTAAGGCAATGTAACCACCATCATCATTGGGATTGGCTTCATCTTTAATGAAATGACGAAAATGTAAACTCATATGCTTGTATGCAAGAACTTGATTACATTGTAATTTAAATTCCTCCAGCGCTGCAAACACACTGGCTTCGGGTAACCGATAACCTGCTTGATTAATGCTATTGAGTAATTTTTCAAAATATTGTGCCATGTAAATAACCTATTTCAGTAATTAACGAATTTTCAAGGTACTCAAACCAATCAAAACCAATACAATTGTAATAATCCAAAAACGAACAACAACTTGTGTTTCTTTCCAACCTTTTTGTTCATAGTGATGATGAATCGGTGCCATTAAGAAAATGCGTTTTTTCGTGTGTTTATACCAGCCCACTTGCAGCATAACCGATAATGCTTCCACCACAAACAAACCACCCATAACCACCAATATAAATTCTTGGCGAATAATCACCGCCACTGTACCCAAAGCCGCTCCCAATGCCAATGCACCCACATCGCCCATAAAGACTTGCGCAGGCGCAGCATTAAACCACAAGAAACCCAAACACGCCCCACACATCGCCGTACAAAAAATAACCACTTCATTCGCACCCGATACAAATGGTAATTGCAGATATTGGGCAAATTGAGCGTGTCCCGTTACATACGCAAAAATCGCTAAACCCCCAGCCACCAAGACCACAGGAAATGCCGCCAAACCGTCCAAACCGTCCGTTAAATTTACGGCGTTAGACGTACCAACAATCGTGAGATAGCTCAAAAGCATGAACCCCACCACACCCAATGGCAACGCCACTTGTTTGAAAAATGGCACAATTAAAATATTATTTGTGTTATTTTTTGCCATATAAAACAAAGCAAAACCAGCACCGATAGCAACCAAAGTTTGCCAAACCATCTTGAATTTAGCCGACACACCATTTGGGTCTTTATACACGACTTTGCGCCAGTCATCATAAAAACCCAATGCACCCGTCGCCAGCATCACACCCAGCAAAATCCAAATATATGCGTTATCTAAATCCCCCCACAATAAAGTAGACAGGGTAATAGCAGTCAAAATCAGTACCCCCCCATGGTTGGCGTACCATTTTTAATCAAATGCGTTTTGGGACCATCGGTGCGTACCGCTTGTTCTGCTTTCAATGCCATCAATTTACGAATCGTCCATGGACCCAACATGAGACTAAATGCCAACGCCGTCAATGTTGCCATTACCGCGCGAAATGTGGTGTATTGCACCAAATTAAAGCCCGTAATATATTGTTGTAAATATTCAGCCAGGTAGAGTAACATATTGAATTCCTAAGATTTTTAATAAATGGGTGTGTTTATTTCAGGCAGCCTGAAAAAAATTATTGTTGTGCATTAATCAAAAAATGGCACAATTTGACGTAAAGTTGCATATTTTACTGGTTCATTCATGAATTAGGCAAAGAATTGTAGAAATTTTTTTCAGGCAACCTGAAAATTATTCTTGTGGCATTAAAGCCATCACCACTTCTTCCATCTTCATAAATCGCGAACCCTTAACCAATACACTTGCGTTTTCGGCTAAATCATGTGTCAATGACAAAATCAACGGGTCTTTATCCACAAACCATAAACCGTCCGCGCCAAATTTTTCGGCAGCCTGAACGCTGTTTTCGCCAACAAAATACGCCAATTCAATACCTAGATTTTTTGCGTAAATACCGATTTCTTCATGCATTTTAGGGGCTTCGTTTTCGCCTAATTCACCCATATCGCCCATCACGAATACACGTGGCGCAGGCATTTTCGCCAACACATCTAATGCAGCTTTCATGCTATCGGGATTGGCGTTGTAAGTGTCATCTAAAATGGTACTGTTTTTGATGCCGTGTTTGACTTGTAAACGTCCTTTAATGTTCGCAAAATTCGCCAAACCGCGTGCAATTTCCGTTAATTTTACGCCGCCTGCCAACGCCAAAGCCGCTGCCGCACACGCATTACTCACATTGTGTCTACCCGCAACAGGTAATGTAATGTGAACACATTCCGAACCTTGTATCAAATCAAATTCACTCGCAAGCGGTTGTAATACCAAATTTTCTGCATGAATATCGCCTTGCGCAAAACCAAATGTTTGCGTTTGCAAATTCAAATTTTTGCAGGCTGCCTGAAAAATCGGTAAGTTCGCATCATCAATTGGCAAAATTGCTAAACCATCTTGTTGAATACCTTGATAAATTTCACTTTTTGCGCGTGCAATATCGTCCACGCCATTAAATCCGCAACCAATATGCGCTCGCATTGCGTTGTTCACAAGAGCAACATTCGGTTGCGCAATTTGCGTTAAAACCGCCAATTCGCCAAAATGGTTCATGCCCATTTCAATCACAGCATAACGATGATTTTCACGTAAATTCAATAAGGTAAGCGGTAATCCGATGTGATTGTTAAAATTACCAGCCGTTGCCAACACTGCATCCGCACCGAATTTTTCGCGTAACACGGTTGCCAACATTTCTTTGACGGTGGTTTTGCCGCTAGAACCTGTTATACCAAACACGAATGGATTGATGACTTGACGCCAAGCTTTTGCCAATTTTTGTAATGCAATCAAAGTATCATCAACTTTCAGGCAGCCTGAAACACCAACAAAATCATCACGCGACACCAACGCCAATGCACCTTTTGCCAACACGTCCGCTACAAAATCATGCGCGTCATGATTTTCGCCAATCAATGCCACAAATAAATCACCCGATTGAGCTTGTCGGCTGTCTGTGATGATGCGGTTGATGGTTTGGTTAGTTTGTGGTTTGGGTAGGTTTAGGGTTTCGCAGATAAAGTTTAAAGTTAAAGTTTTCATTATGAATTTATCCAATTTTTGATTGCATTGACAATAGCTGGCGCAAAAGCAGGTAATTTCCCATTTTCAGGCATCATAATATCATCACAAACGGATTGTAATAACTCATCATCTTCCACATCAATTGGATTGCCTAAACCTTGCACATACAGCATATTCGCAATGGCTTGCTTTCTTGATTCGCATAATTTTCGCTGATTTAATTGCAAAATATCAATTGATTGTTTTGCTCGTTCTGTTTTTCCAACCATCTCTCCATTGATTTTAAATTTAAATTCGGTTTCACATTCGTCCATCAAAGGCGTAAGTAAAAGAATGTGCGAATCTTTTGAACCATCGCAATGCCCTTTTGCATTGCAACTCGCTACAATATTATTGAAATCCATAGATAAATTTGGGAAATGATGGCGTGGCTGAATATGCTCATTCATCGTATCCACATTTGTTCCTGAAATTTCTTTGCAGCAATAAGCGCATAAATAATATTGTTCTTCTGTGCATGTTTGACGAATATCTTGGCGGACATTTTCATCTTTTAAATCTTTATATTGATGAGTAGGGTTATTTCGTTTGTATTGAGTCAAACTATTAGGTTCATGAGTTTTTTGAATTTTTCTCATGACGGATTTCCTGTTTTTTGAGTAAAAGTTGTGCTTTGGCTAATTCCAAATTATTTTCAGGCAGCTCTTGGTGCAATTCAGTTAATTTTACTTTGGCATCATCTAATTGATTATACTGAATTAAATCTAATAAATTATTCAATTTTTGAGTAACTTCTTCGTTGCGAATCGCCGTTTCCATAGCATTCAACAAAACCGTGTTTGCATCTTGCCCGTATTGTGATGGGATTTGCTGCATTTCGCCATTTTCCAATGAATAAACAACAATATCTTTGCTATCACTAATCACAAGTGGCGAATGGGTACTCAACACAAATTGGCAATTGGGGAACGTTTTGGTTAAACGCGCAATCAATTGGCGTTGCCATTGTGGGTGCAAGTGCAAATCTGCTTCGTCAATCATCACAATACCTTGACTATTCAAGGGATTTTCCAAACTTGGGTTAAGCATTGCCAAACGGCGCGCAATATCACCGACCAATGCCATTAGGGATTTTTCGCCTTGTGAAAGTTGAATAACATCAAATTCCTGATTATTTTTACGAACCAGCATTTTTTGCTTAGGTTTACGCTGAATATGAATCTCTTCAAAACCTGTAAATTCTTGAATAGCTTGTTTTACATAAGCTAATTTTGTTTCGTTTTTTAATCTATTTTCTGCTTGGTGTAAATTATCTTTCACTTTTTCCACAACTGCTCTATCTATATTATGTTGCCTTAATATATTGACCAATTCAGGCGGTAATTTTGGTATATCTTTATATATTTCATTTTCAGCATCTTCTTCATTTCTAAACCATTCAAAAAATCGCCGAAAATCCACACCCATATTTAAAGCATTATCATAACCATTAATCTGTTCAAAAGAATGTTTTTCTCTAATTTTTAATGGAATATCTAATACGCTGCGTTCAACAGGATAAAAAGCCAATATCGGCAAATCAGCTTGTGCATTTTCCGTTAAATTGGTGCGGTAAATATCCGCCAACGAATTGATTGCTTTCAAATCAGTAGAAAACTGATTTTTCCGACCTTGTTTAGATTTGCTAATCTGCCATGTAAATGATTGTTCTGCATTTTTAACATTCACATTCAGTACTACCATACCCGAAGATTGCCCATTCATAATCACTTCTTCGGGAATATCCAAACCGCGCCCACGTTCGCTACGAATACGTGCAGACAGCCAATTTAATGCCGTAACCAGCGATTTCAGCACAGTCGTTTTACCAGAGCCATTATTTCCAATAAAAACAGTAACTTTTGGCGCATTGTCATTAAATGGCGCGAGTGGAATCGTCAACTCTTTAAATTGACCAATATTGTGTAATGTAATGGATTTAACTTGCATATTTATTCCTTTCAGGCTGCCTAAAAATTATTCTTGCAGTTTATCTCTAGACATTTGATTGATTTCTTGTAAATTATTGTCTGAACTAGGTAAATCAGGTTTTGTACCAAAGAAATCATATCCATTTGAAAATTCAGATACTTTTATTCCTGTCCATTGACTGAAACCTTGTAAAAAAGAAAATGCACTTCGTTGTACTTTAATTAGGATATGGGTTGTATCATCAGATGAAAGACGTGCAAATGGAACACTATAACCTTCATATACGCCATCTCCATGGATAAACGTTTGCTCTGAACCATAACCTTGTTGTCTTAAACCATGATCAGAAAAATAAATTAAAGAATAAGGTTCATTTTTAACCTTAAGCATATTAATGATATCTGATAATAAGTTATCTGTTTCTAAAATACTGCTAACGTAGCAAGATATTTGTTTATTTTTAAAATGAAATTGCACTGGATTTTTTAATCGTTTACAAAATTCAGCATGAGAACCAATAAGATGTAAAACAATTAATTTGGGGTGTTCACTGGGTTGGTTGAGAACAGTTTGCAAGGGTTTCAATAATTCAGAATCATGAATATTTTCCCCTTTTTTATAATCTTTGCGTTGCGTAAAATAGCGTTCATCAGCCAGCATGGCAAATGCAGAAACACCACTATCATCATCACCAAACATTCCTTGATTGGATAACCAATATGTTGAAAAACCAGCCATTTTTGCCATGCTAATAACATTGTTATACATTTTACCGCGCATACTTAATGTGCTAGGTATACTCCCAAGTGTATAAGATGCGGTAGAAACATAGCCATCAATTAATAATCCATTGGTTTTACTCAAAAAAGGTGTATTTGGCAAATTAAATCCATAAGCATTCAAATAATCTTTACGTGCACTTTCGCCAATTACTATCACATAATTTTGATATTTAGGTTTAACAGATTGAATATGCCAAGTAGGTGCTTGAGTAAATTGTGCCAGCATTTCTCGTTTAGCTTGCCAATACAGTTTAGGTGCGATGGCTAAATCTACATAAAATCCAATTAGTGTGATTGAAAAAATCCGCCCATCACGCCATTGATAAAATTGTCCGACTACATTAATAATAGGTGGTATGAATAATAATGCAAGCACAAGTTTTACCATTTGTTGTTTGATTTTTTTTGGCCAACAGGGTAATTCTAAAAACCAAACGCAACACCATCGCCATGTTATGATACCAAAAAATAAAAAAGTTATCTGCAACAGCCAAATACTAAATGGCACATTCCTTAAAAATTGTATGGATTCTTGCACATTGGTTTCCATCAATGCACTTGTAATCTGATAAGTCGGTGCACCATACTGCCAACCAATTGGAAAATAAAAGCCAGTAGATAATACATATATTAACAAAATATTTGATGCTAAACGCGGTCGCCAACTTGCCAGTACCAAAAATAAAATGAGTGAGCCAATTGTTCCTAATGCAATATCGCGAATAATAGGTTCGGTTGCATAGTCCCCAAATCCATAACCTGTTGCAAAGCATGAAAAAAAGCAAAATGCAGTCAAAAAGGTACATGCTATATTTTTTGAATTTATCATATTTATTCTCCAAATCCATAACTTGTTGCAAAACATGAAAAAAGCAAAATACCGCGTCAATAATATACATATTATATTTTTGAATTTATCATATGTATAATCTAAGAACCAGTGTTCATAATCTTAATAGCTTGCTTTTATCGCCACTTCGTGCGCCTACTGAGTTGGCTTTTTCAGCCAATTATTCAATGGGTTTCAGGATAGTTCTCACATTTTGCTTGACAAATAAAATCTGTATTTGTATTATAGGCAGCGATATGACCGCCGCCTCTGTTTTTACAAGCGGTGGTTTTTGTTTGTCCACACGTCTAATTCAGCGTAGCCAACAATCGCACCAAATTTCTCCAATCTGATGTTTTCGCTGCTATTTTCTGGAAAATTTCTCAACAAATCCAACACACGCACTCCCCATTCCGAATGCGGAGACAATACGTTCAGCATCATTTTCATTACGCAAAAATAGAAAAATGGACGTTTATTATCCAATTTTTGCCCAAATACATTGGCATCTAGTTCAGGCGCAACACGCGACAAACGAATATTCCATAAGCGGTCGTGATGTGAAGCAATATTTCTGATTTCATTCAGACTTTCTAATATTCGCCCAAAAACATAGCCATTGTCAAAACCATATTTTCGCGCAATCTGATTTTTATCGCTTTTTTTCATGCCGCTATACAAACGCGACATCGCACCAAAATCCCATACGCCACTCGCTGCCCACACAGGCAAACAGCCGTATTTTTGTAGATGATGTTGCACAAAATCTTTATATTGTGCCTTTTTTATCAAATCTTCATGTTTATCAATCCATTGTTGATGCTTGCTGCCTGAAACAAAATTTTTATCAAAAAATGCAGGTTGCTCGTATGCCAAAGGATGATATTTTCCCAAACAATGGGCAATATCATTTTTTATTGCAATTTCAATGCGTTCCAGTGCATCAATCGCCAATAAACGCAGCTTTTTGTCAAATAGATACAAAGACAGAACGGTTTCAAAATCGCAGCCTGCCTTAAACGTATCCAGCAATTTATTTTTTTCGCTATTCCATTGACGAAAAACATGAAAATATCCACTCAAGCGATAATATCCGATGCGTTGCAAATAATGTAACGCACGTTTAGGGTCGTCAATTGTCATGCCACGTTCTTGCAAACGCAGTAATTGAACCGAAAAATCTTGCCAGTGTTTCAGTGGGTCAAAACCGTGTTTGAAGAACGTTTCATACTTTCCCAGCGCGTTTTCTGCCACTTCAAAATCTGAAAAATGATGTTTCACGCCTTGCACGTCTTGGTAGGTTTCGTGTCCTTTTCCTGCAATCAAAACAATGTCTTGCGGTGCTGCTTGCGCGATGGTTTGCTCAATCGCGGTTTGTCTATCCACTTGCACCAAGGCAGCATTTGGCACGGCGGGCAAAATGTCGGCGATAATCGCTTGTGGGTCTTCCATGCGCGGATTGTCGCTGGTTACAATGGGGCGATCGCTGTGTTGCGCTGCCACCGCGCCCATCAATGGACGTTTGCCACTGTCGCGGTTGCCACCACAGCCAAACACACACCATAATTTGCTCTCTGGACTTTGAATTTCGCGTAAAGTCGTTAAAGCTTTTTCCAGTGCATCTGGTGTATGGGCATAGTCTACTACGACTAATGGTTTGTTTTCATTGATAATACAATCCATGCGTCCTGTGGCTGGTCGGATTTGCGACAAGGCATTTAAGGCAGCCTGAAACTCAAATCCACTCGCGCACAATGCACCGATTGCCGCCGCAAAATTTTGTGCGTTGAAGCGTCCCAATAATCGTGTTTGCGTGGTGCCATTGCCCCACGGCGTTTGTAAACCAATTTTCATTCCTTGTGTGTTGGCAATAAACTCTGTGATGCGAATGTCTGCATTTTCGTTAAAACCATAGGAATAAATATTCAGGTTGTCTGCATATTGTTGTTTTAATTGTAAAATAAGTTTTGAACCAAATTCATCGTCTGAATTGATGATGGCATTCTCCAAGCCTTGCCAATGAAATAATCGGGCTTTGGTTGCGCCATATTCTGCCATGCTGTTGTGGTAATCCAAGTGGTCGCGCGTTAAATTGGTAAAAATGGCGGTTTTAAATGGCACGCCATTGACGCGGTATTGGTGCAAGCCGTGACTGGACACTTCCATGGCAATGTGATTTGCACCTAATTGTTTGAACTGGCGCAATAAAGTTTGCACAGAAACGGGGTCGGGCGTGGTGTGTGTGGTTTCTTGCAGTTCGCCAAAAAAACCATTGCCTACTGTACCGATAATTGCACACGATTTTTTATTTTCTAAAATATCAATCGCTTGTGCGATCCATTGGGTGATGGATGTTTTGCCGTTTGTGCCTGTTACGCCAAAAATATTCAGGCTGTCTGTGCTATTTTGGTAAACCGCATTCGCCAAAATTCCAGCACATTGTTTTAAATCGGAAATGGGTTGATTGGAGACTGCCCATTCGGGTTGCCATTGGAATGTACCGTCATCTTCCCAAAATACAAAACTTGCGCCGTTTTCAATCGCAGATTGAATGTACAACCGCCCGTCCGCGTATTCGCCTTGACACGCAATGAATATATCATTTGGCTGAATTTTTCGGCTATCAGCGTGTAACGTTTGGCTGCCTGAAATATGGCATTTGAGTTCGGGTAATTGAGCATTTTTTGGGGCTGCAATTTGGCTAAACATTTATTGATTTCCTTTGTATTTTGATTTTTCAGGCTGCCTGAAACGGCGGAAACACCCTTACATGGCAACCATGTAAAGGTGTCAATCTCATGAGATTACTCAGGCAAAATTTCTGTTTCCAATGCCTTTTCTTCTTCTGTTTTAACTGCTTGTTGAACAGTAGGTTGCGCGACATTAATTGGATTTGTCGGCGGCACACCTAGAATTTTTAACCCACCACTCATGACACCACGGAATGCAGGTCCCGCCACCAAACCACCATAGTAGCCTTTACCGCGTGGGTCATCAATTGTAACCGCCACAATCAAACGTGGGTCTTGAGCGGGGGCAAAGCCCACGAAACTGGCACGGTAACGGTCTTCGTAGCTTCCTGCTACTACTTTTTTCGCTGTACCGGTTTTTGCGCCAACATCGTAGCCGTCAATGGCACCAGTTACACCGCTACCACCTTTTCGCGTTACGCTAATCATCATTTCGCGCATCAATTTAGCGGTACTGGGTTTAATCACTTGTTCGCCATCGGGTGCGCTGTCGCGTTTGTAAATGGTAACGGGCAGTAATTTGCCATCGGCAGTAAAAATCGTATAGGCTTGAGCCATTTGCAATAAATTTGCTGTAATCGCGTAGCCATACGACATCACTGCTTTGTCCAATGCCCCCCACTGATTGGCAGGTTTGATGGGGGTAAACTGTTCACCTGTTACGCCAGAATTGGTTTTGCGACCAAAGCCAATTTGATGATAAAAATCATATAAAGTTTGGCTTGGATACATTGCGGCAATATGGCTGGTTCCCACGTTAGACGATTTTTGCAAAATGCCTTCGGTGGTTAAATTTGGATAATCATGCACATCGCGAATGGTTTTTGAACCAATATTAAATGGATTGGTATTAAAATTGGTGTAACGGTTGATTTTGCCATCATCAACGGCTTTGGCGACCACAAATGGCTTGAATACAGACCCAGGTTCCATGGTTACGCCAACCGCGAAATTACGAAAATTATCATCAGGATAATCTTGATAAAAATTGGCATCGTAATCAGGCAAACTACTTAACGCCAAAATTTCGCCAGTTTTCGCATCTAACACCACCACGCCACCTGCTTTTGCGTTGAAACGGCTGATGGTTTTTTGTAATTCAGAACGTGCCAAACGCTGAATTTCTTGATTCACCGACAACACCAAAGTTTTACCTGGTCGTGCTGATTTATTTTCTGGAGAATCAATCAACTCAATAATATTTTGATGGCGGTCGCGCAAAACCAATTGTTTGCCGTCTTCACCCATCAAATTATCGTTTTCAGTGCGCTCCAAACCTTCCAAACCCACGCCTTTTTTATTTGCAAAACCAACAATATGCGAAAATAAGTTACCTGTTGGATAGGTACGTTCGCTGCGTTCTTCAAATCGCAAGCTAGGGATTTTTAATTTTTTTAATTCATCGGCTTCTGATAAAGATAATTCAGCTTTGCTGTTCCAATATGTTTTGGAAATGTCTTTTAATTTTTCGCGGACTTCGCTTTCAGGCAGCTTTAAAATTTTGGCTAATTTGGCGAATTGTTCATCGGAAATGGTTTCCCAATTAATTGGGTCGCCTTTGCGTTTGGGTTCGTAGATGGCTTTGGGGTTAAAAGTGGGGACGCGTAAATAGCGGCTGACTGCCAAAACAGTGCCGCTACGGTCGGTAATCATGCCGCGCAATGCAGATTCTTTGATGCTGCGTAACGTGCGGTCTGTGCCGAATTTGTTTAATTCATCACTGTGTTGTGTGTGAATGAATAATGCGTATCCAATTAAGCCAATAAATGCTGCATTAATGGCACCTAAGACAATTCTCAAACGTGTATTGCTATAACTATTTGATTTTTTTTGTTTTTTATGCTTTCGGTGTAATTTGGGCGCAGGATTAGGTGCGCTTTCCATTGGCTCTTCAGATGAATTAGGTGGCAATTCTGGAGGGGGAATATTTGACATAATGGGTTTATTGGAAATCTAAAATAACGGTTTCTTCAACGCTAGGCTCGTGCATATTCATTTTGCTGGCAGCGTTGTTAATAATTTTGGTGTCAACGGCTTGGCTTAAGCTGTATTGTAATTCAGCAAAATCTTGGTCTAAACGAATACCGCGTTCTTGAGCTTTGCCATACAGTTGGGTTTCTTGTTTGATGCTGTTGCTTAAATCCACAACGTAGTATGCAGACCACAAAACAAGTATTAATAATATGATGTTGGTTTTGGTTGCCATGGGTTTAACTTTCTCAGGCAGCGTATTGATTAAAAAAGGGTATCTTTGTAAAAACGAAGCAAATCGCGCTTTAAATTTATCTGTCAATTTATTTTTTGAATTCATGGGAAAACCTTATTGTCATGCTGGCGGCAATCAATTAAACAGACATTATTTTCAGGCAGCCTGAAAAATACCGTGCGTGCGTTCGGCAATACGTAAAACCGCAGAACGAGCGCGTGGGTTATGGGCAATTTCATCATCACTGGGTTTGATGGCTTTGCCCACTGCCAACAATGGCGGTTGTGGCAAATCGGTTTCGCGAATGGCTGCCCATTTGGGGAGGGGCGCATGGGTGGAATGCGTGCGAATAAATTGTTTAACCAAGCGGTCTTCCAACGAATGAAACGCAATCACTGCCAAACGTCCACCGATATTCAAATGCGCGACAACTTGCGGCAAGACGGCTTGGATTTCATCAAGTTCACGATTAATGAAGATGCGAATGGCTTGGAATGTACGCGTCGCGGGGTCTTGACCGCGCTCGCGAGTGCGGACGACTTGTGCCGTGATTTTCGCCAACTGGTTGGTTGTAATGATGGGACTGTCTTCGCGTTGCGTAACAATTGCGCGCGCGATTTGGCGACTAAACCGCTCTTCACCATAATTTTTTATGACCTCATGTATTTCTTGTTCATCGGCAATGGCTAACCAATCGGCAGCCGACTGTCCACGCGTGGTATCCATTCTCATATCCAGTGGCGCATCAAAACGAAAACTGAATCCGCGAGACGCATCGTCAATTTGTGGTGATGAAATCCCCAAATCAAACAACGCACCATCAATATGATTCAAGCCCAAATCATTTTTTAAGGCTACCTGAAAATGTGAAAATCCATTATGAATAACTTTTACGCGCTTATCTTGTTTTGCTAATTCTTGTGCGACTTCAATGGCTTGTGGGTCTTTGTCAAATACAATCAGCCGCCCCGATTCACCCAATCGCGATAAAATCAAACGCGAATGCCCACCGCGCCCAAACGTGCCATCTACATAAACGCCATCTGCGCGAATATTCAGCGCGTCAACCGCTTCATGCAGTAATACAGTAATGTGTTTAAATTCAGATGGTTGGTTCATAATATTCAATTGGTTTGGCTGAAAGGGAATGTGAAATTTGAGATTTCTAAAATGAAAAAATGGCACGTTTCGTGCCACTTTGGGACAATGGATAATTTAGACATCACACTGATTTTTTAGTAAAAATGATTATTTCAAGGCAAAAATACAAGTCAATGTAAATGTATATTAATTAAATGTATTATTGGTGCATATTTTGAACACCGAACTAAACGATTTTTGACAAAAAGCAAGCGCGAATAAATTGTCCATTACCCCCAAACCCACAGTTGCACACTATAAAAAAAAATTGCCTTACGGTCAAACCGCACCAATGCAATCCAACCACGAATTTATGCGCCAATTCCAGTCAAATGGTAATCTGCAAAATGCTTCAGGCTGCCTGCTACTTAATTATTTAACCTAAAAAAATAAAAACCCTAAAAAAAACAAGTGTAAAAAATAAACTCAACGTACCCACACAAAACCGATATAATAATAACAGCTCACTTTTTTTTACATAATTTAACTTCTAATCTAAAATTATCTACATACTTATGCACAACACTCAAATCCCCGATTTATCCGCAGATGCTGTCTACGCAAGCGCACAATTAACCGAATTTATCAGCGAAAAAATCCGTGAAAACGGTGGCTCAATTCCATTTTCACAATTTATGCAACTGGCTTTGTATGCCCCCAAACGGGGCTACTATACAGGTGGCGCACATAAAATTGGTGTCTCTGGTGATTTCATGACAGCTCCCATGCTTACGCCTTTATTTGCACAAACTTTGGCCAATCAAATCAAACCATTGCTCATGCAAACCGCCGCGAATATCTATGAATTTGGTGCAGGAACGGGTGTGTTGGCGGCAGATTTATTGAACACACTTTCAGGCAGCCTGAAAAATTATTATATTATTGAATTATCATCAGAATTAGCCGAACGTCAGCAAAATTATATTCAACAATACGCCCCCAATTTTGCGCATCAAGTAACGTGGCTGGATACGCTGCCTGAACAATTTGATGGTGTGTTAATTGGCAATGAAGTGCTGGACGCAATGCCTGTGGAGCGTGTGCGTTGCGCGGGAAATGGGCAATTTGAGCGAGTATGTGTGGCGGTAGAAAATGAGCAATTTATTTGGCAATTCAAACCATTATTAGATGATGACTTGTTTCAGGCAGCCTGCAAATATTTGCCGAAGAATGTCGCGAATTACACCAGTGAATTACATTTGACGCAGTATGCTTTTGTTCGGACGTTGGCGGAAAAATTGGTGCGTGGCGCGATGATTTGGATTGATTATGGTTTTGATTATAAACAATATTATCACGAACAGCGCAACGATGGCACACTCATTGGGCATCATCGTCATCACAGTATTCACGATCCTTTTTTTCGTGTGGGTTTGACGGATTTGACAGCGCATGTGAATTTTACCGATATTGCTGAAGCAGGGGTGCAGGCAGAGTTGGATTTGATTGGCTATACGACTCAAGCTAATTTTCTGTTTAATTTGGGTATTTTGGATTTACTTGCCGCACAATTCCCACAAACGGATACGCCCGAATATGTGAAAGCAGCCCACGCCGTGCAGCAGTTAACTGCTCAACATGAAATGGGTGAATTATTTAAAGTCATTGCTTTTGGGCGTGATGTGGATGTGGATTGGTTGGGATTTTCGTATGGTGATTTGTGCCATAAATTGTAGGAATAATACAGCTTGTCTTGAAAATATTATTTATATTCAAAAGGATAGTTTTTTAAATAAAAATAGGGTGTGGCGATTGTTGTCGCTTTACTCTAATTTTAATTTAATCCGTTATCGTATTTTTCATTTTAAACAATGACAATGTTCTTATCGTATGGAAATTTACTCAATTCATGAATGGTCATTTTCGCACACAATCAACTCGGTTATAATTCAGCCTATTTTAAAATCATTATCAAGTAGGAAACAATTATGACGGTCATCATTACTACTCCCGAAGAACAAGAAAAAATGCGTGAATTAGGCAAGCTCGTTGCTGAAGCACTAGATTATATTGGTGATTTTATCAAACCTGGTATCACCACCAATGAAATTGACCAATTGGTTTATGATTATCATGTGAATGTGCAAGGCGGCTATCCTGCGCCACTCCATTACGGTAATCCGCCTTACCCGAAATCGTGTTGTACATCGGTTAATCATGTGATTTGCCATGGTATTCCCGATGACAAACCTTTGAAAGAAGGTGATATTATCAATGTTGATTTAACCATCAAAAAAGACGGTTTTCATGGCGATTCTAGTCGAATGTTTGCAGTGGGCAAAATCAGCCCACAAGCTCAACGACTCATTGATGTAACCCACGAATCCATGATGGCGGGCATTGCCGCCGTAAAAGCTGGCGCAACGCTTGGCGACATCGGTTGGGCGTGCCAAAATGTTGCTGAAAATGCTGGCTATTCAGTCGTGCAAGAATTTTGTGGACATGGTATCGGGCGTGAATTTCATTGTGCGCCACAAATTTTGCATTATGGCAAAAAAGGTCAAGGCATGGTGTTGAAAGCTGGCATGATTTTTACCATTGAACCCATGATTAACCAAGGTAAACGCCATCTGCGAATTTTAGACGACGGCTGGACGGTCGTTACCAAAGATCGCAAATTGTCCGCACAATGGGAACACGAAGTGTTGGTAACCGAAACAGGTTGCGAAATTTTGACAATTTCACCACGAACGGGTCGTCCATAATTGCTGCGATTTGCTGACCCAAAATCATAAAATCAATCAGCCAAACACATCAATCAATAGAAATAAATCAAGATGAAAATTAAATATTTAATCTTTTCAGGCTGCCTATTTTTGCTGGCAGCTTGCGCCACACCACAAATGACCTCACCCAAAGATTGGCAAGCGCAACGTGATTGGAAAACCTTTGATGCGTCAGGGCGTTTGGGCGTGAAAATCAACGATAAAGGCAGCTATGCTAATTTTGATTGGATACGCGCTAATGGTGTGGAAACCATTGATGTGAATACACCTTTAGGTAATACAGTCGGGCAATTGTGTCGTGATGCGGAAGGCGTGTTGGCGGTGGATAGCAACGGTAAATTGTTTACCGCCAACACACCAGCCGAATTAAGCGAAGATTTACTCGGCTACAATTTGCCCATTGAGCATTTATCGGTGTGGGCAAATGGCGAGTGGGTAAGTGATGTTGCACATGGTTTCACGGTTGATGGTAAATTGCAGCAATTGGGCTGGACAATTTCACGCACGTTAAACGAAGACGGTACACCACGTATTTTATTATTAGAAAATGATAAATTGACGCTTCGTATGGTTTTCACCGAAAGCAGCCGCAGTGCAGGGCTGCCTGAAAAACAGGAGCGTTGCGCTGCCCGAATTTAAGAACCTGTGTTCATAATTTTAATAGCTTGCTTTTATTACCACTTCATGTGCCTACTGCGTTGGTTTAGTATTCGCAAAAATGGTCAATAAAATCAAATTATCAATCTTACGAACACAGGTTCTAAATTATTTCTTCAGGCAGCCTGAAACTTCATGAATCCAAAATCAAAATTCAATTTTTTCCGCGTCATCTAAGCTTTTCAGCCACGCCAATTTTTCTGCAATTTTGCTTTCTAAACCGCGTTCTGTTGGTTGATAAAAACAAGGTTCTTCTAAATTATCAGGCATATACGTTTCACCTGCGGCGTAGGCATGGGGTTCATCGTGGGCGTAACGATACGTGTGCCCGTAGCCTAATTCGGACATCAATTCGGTGGGGGCATTGCGTAGATGAAATGGTACTTCCGCGCTGCCATGTTCGCGGACAAATTGGCGCATTTTGTTGAATGCCACGTAGCCTGCGTTGGATTTGGCGGCGGTAGCGAGATACAACACGGCTTGCGACAATGCCAATTCGCCTTCGGGTGAGCCAAGTCGTTCGTAGGCTGAAGCCGCATCGGTGGCGATTTGTATGGCGCGTGGATCGGCTAACCCTATGTCTTCCCAAGCAATTCTAATCAAACGGCGCGATAAATAACGTGGGTCTACTCCCCCCTCTAGCATTCGGCAAAACCAATACAATGCTGCATTTGGGTGTGAACCGCGTATGGATTTATGCAATGCGGAAATTTGGTTGTAGAATTGTTCGCCATTTTTATCAAAACGTTGGATTTGTGAACCAATGGTTTGAGCAGTAAATTTCGCGTTGATGGTGGGTAAATTTAGTGCAGCATTGGCGTTGATGATTTGTTCCAATAAATTCAACAAACGCCGTGCATCGCCATCGGCTGACTGGATGATCAATTGTTCGGCTGGTGATTCTAACATGATGCCTTGATATTCAGGCAGCCTGAAAACGCGTTGGCACAATAAAGTTAATTCGGCTGGTGTCAGTGGATTGAGTGTGTAAACGCTGGCACGACTCAGTAGCGCGGCATTGACTTCAAACGATGGATTTTCGGTAGTTGCGCCGATGAATGTGATTAAGCCACTTTCAACGTGGGGCAAAAATGCGTCTTGTTGGGCTTTGTTAAATCGGTGGACTTCATCAACAAAAATAATGGTGCGGCGACCTTGTTGCCACGCTAATTCGGCTTTGAGTACCGCTTCACGAATTTCTTTTACACCAGAGAACACCGCAGATAGCGAGATAAATTGTGCGTCAAAACTGTTGGCGATGATTTGCGCCAATGTGGTTTTGCCTACACCTGTCGCACCCCATAAAATCATGGAATGCGGCACACCACTGGCAATGGCAACAGACAAAGGTTTCCCCTCGCCAATCAAATGCTGCTGCCCAACCACGTCAGACAAGATTTTAGGGCGCAGCCGTTCGGCAAGTGGTGGAGTAGGGGTGGTTTGAAATAGGTTTTGGGTCATCATAATCATCATCACACGAAAACAAATTGATGATTTGATTTTACCAGTTTACGTGTAGAACGAAATCAATTCACAAAATAAATCTTCAGGCTGCCTGAAAAAAGATTTTGTGAATTTTGAATGTGGAATTTTGTCTATGATTTGGCTGAATACGAATGGCTTTTCCGTTATAATTTTACTGTATTTGATGTAACACGTTTCAGGCTGCCTGAACGTGTTTGATTTTTTTGTATGATTTTGATGAAAGCAGTTTTCTAGATGGATAAATTAAAAATTGTTGCCAACGGCAAACTTAATGGTGAAATTGTGATTTCGGGTGCTAAAAATGCGGCGTTGCCATTGATGTGTGCGGGTTTGTTGTCTAATGGCACGTTACGCTTGAAAAATGTGCCGATGCTTGCAGATGTGAAAACCACGCAAAAATTGTTGCAAGGTATGGGCGCACGCGTTTTGACCGACAATATTTCTGAATTTGAAATCAATGGTAGTACAGTAAACAATACTTGTGCGCCATATGATTTGGTACGCACCATGCGTGCATCTATTTTGGTATTGGGCCCGACTTTGGCGCGATTTGGTAAGGCGGAAGTGAGTTTACCTGGTGGTTGCGCGATTGGGGCGCGTCCTGTGGATTTGCATTTGAAAGGTTTGGAAGCCATGGGCGCGCAAATTGTCATTGAACATGGTTATGTGAAAGCCACCGCCCCACAAGGAAAATTACAAGGCGCACGCGTGGTCATGGACATGGTAACCGTAGGGGGAACGGAAAATTTGTTAATGGCGGCAACATTAGCCGAAGGCACGACTGTATTGGAAAATTGTGCGGTTGAGCCTGAAGTTGTGGATTTAGCGAATTGTTTGGTAAAAATGGGCGCGAAAATTCAAGGTATCGGCACGCAAACCATGACGATTGAAGGCGTAACCGAATTACATGGCGCAGAATACAGCGTGGTTCCTGACCGCATTGAAGCAGGTACGTTTTTGTGTGCTGTGGCGATGACAGGCGGCAAAGTGGTGTTGCGCAATGCTGCACCACAGACCATGCAAGTGGTATTGGATAAATTGGTAGAAGCAGGCGCAATTATTGAAGCAGGTGATGACTGGATTAGCATAGATATGCAGCAACGTCCGAAAGCTGTAAACATTCGCACCGCCGAACATCCAGCTTTCCCAACCGATATGCAGGCGCAATTTATGGCGATGAACGCGGTGGCAGATGGCACTTGCACCGTTACCGAAACCATTTTTGAAAACCGTTTTATGCATATCCCTGAATTAAATCGCATGGGTGCCAATATTTCAGCCGAAGGCAATACGGCTGTGGTCAAAGGCGTAGAGAAATTGTCGGGCGCAACTGTGATGGCAACTGATTTACGTGCATCAGCCAGTTTGGTGATTGCAGGTTTGGTGGCGGAAGGCGAAACCATTGTGGAGCAAATCTACCATCTTGATCGTGGCTACGAACACATTGAGAAAAAACTCGGTGGTGTGGGCGCAAAAATTGAGCGGATTCACGGCTAATGAAGTTTCAGGCTGCCTGAAAAATTTTAATCAAGGAAAAATAACATGAGTTTAATTATTGAAGATTTAATTGTGGGTGATGGCGCAGAAGCCGTCAAAGGCAAAGACATTACCGTACACTACACAGGCTGGCTGACGGACGGCACAAAATTTGACAGCAGCGTGGATCGTCGTCAACCGTTCACATTGACTTTGGGTGTGGGCGAAGTGATTCAAGGCTGGGACGAAGGTTTTGGTGGCATGAAAGTCGGTGGTAAACGTAAATTGACCATTCCGCCAGAAATGGGCTATGGTTCACGTGCAGTGGGTGGCGGTTTGATTCCAGCCCATTCTACTTTGATTTTTGAAGTGGAATTATTGCGCGTGCATGATTAATTTATAAGAAAATGATTTTTCAGGTTGAAACCGTTGCAAAACCTTTAAATTTGCTGAAAATAGGGGTTTTGCAAGGGTTTCAACCTGAAAAAATTCACAAACCCAATTCATTCAAAAAGCGAATATCATCAGCCCAACCCGATTTCACTTTGACCCAAACTTTCAAAAATACTTTACAATCAAACAGTTTTTCCATATCTAAACGCGCTTCGGTAGAGATTTTTTTTAATTTCTCACCACCACGCCCGATGACAATTGGTTTTTGGTTTTCTTTATCCACCAGCACTGCGATGTAAATGTGAAACATACCATTTTCTTCTTTAAATTGTTCTACTTCCACATTCATTGCGTAAGGCAACTCTTCGCCCAAATAGCGGAATAATTTTTCGCGCACAATTTCCATTGCCAAAAAGCGACTGGATTTATCAGTAACCATGTCTTCTGGATACATTGGCACGCTTTCAGGTAAAAATGGTTTCAATGTTTCCAATAAGTTAGCGATGCGCAAGCCGTGTTTCGCGCTCACGACTTCCACCGCCACAAACTCAAATTCTGCACGTACTTGCTCAATAAATGCGTTTAATGCCAATTTGTCTTTTGCTTTGTCCTTGTCAATTTTGTTCACGACCAGTACAACAGGCGTATTTTTCGGTAATTGTTTCAATACCGTGCGGTCGGCATCTGTGAATCGCATTGCTTCTAGCACAAATGCAATTGCGTCCACACCATTCATTGCTTCTGTTACATTTAAATTTAATCTATCATTCAAGGCATTGCGGTGGTCTGTTTGAAATCCAGGTGTATCCACAAACACAAATTGTGCGGTGTTGTCGGTGTAAATGCCCGTAACTTTGTGGCGCGTGGTTTGCGCTTTTTTGCTGGTAATGCTGATTTTTTGCCCAATCAAATGATTCATCAGCGTGGACTTGCCTACATTCGGACGACCAACAATCGCAATAAAACCACAACGATAATTTTGTGTAGCTTGTGCTTCATTGGCTAAAAATTCTTCTACATTCATGTTTTTCTTTCTTAAATTTTTTCAGGCTGCCTGAAAATATACAGTTATTATTTATCTATCACTTTTGGGTTGAGGCTCTTTGGGTATTATCTGAAATTTCTTTTCCCAGTGTGGGACGCATAAACCAAATAAAATCAAATGCACAACCCATGCCAATAAAATAGATGTAGATAAATCAATTGGATAATGCATACCCAACCACACACGGCTATACAAAATTGCTGCTGCCCATATTGTTAAGGCTGCCTGAAAAAGCCACGCAACGGCCGTCCGATTTTTCGCCAAAAAGCCCACCGCCAAAAGCAACCACGATACCGCAAAAATCGTATGCCCAGACGGAAACGAGTAACCCAATTCAGTCGCCTGATAATCGGTTACTAACCATTCATCAGCAATCGCGGTACGGTCGCGGACAATTGGTGCGCGTTCTTTTTTCTTGAGTTGATAGTAAGATTTTTCTGTTAAATCAAATGATTGTAAATAACCTGTGGTTTGCATTTGCGCAACATATGGACGCGGCTCGGTAACCAATTGTTTGATGCCCGATTTGATGGCTTGTGTTGTCCCCAACGAAACCGCACACACGATTACCACTGTTTGCCAACGATAAGATTTTCGCGTCAAATATAGTAATAAAATTAATAAAATCAAAACGGTAATAACAGCGTATGGTGGCGACCCCGTTTGCGTGAACACAATCCAAAACAGTGATTCGTCAGAATGCCCAACATGTTGATTTAATGCCCAATGATAATCCGTCAGCCAAAAATAACATGGCATACACAGCATTAACGCACTAAGCAAACTTAAACCCATAAAATTTGATTGAATTTTCATGATTAAATAAAAATCACGACACCGTGACAGTCTCCAAAATATCCGTTAAAGCCTTGCTGCTGTTCTGCTGTTGTAACGACTGCAAACGATGATTGCTCACCGACACCCAAACTGCTTTCACGTCTTCAGGCATCACAAACGTACGCCCTTCCAAAAATGCCCACGCCTTTGCCGCATTAATTACCGCCAAACCAGCACGCGGACTCAATCCCACCGCAAAACGCCCAGCTTGGCGCGTTGCCGCCACCAAACGATACACATATGCCGCGACTGCTTCAGATACCGTAATTGTGCGAACTTGCGCTTGCCATTCTTGCAATTTTTCAGGTGAGCCAGTGGCTTGAATGGTGTGAATCAATTGGCGACGGTCGCCTGTATGGTACAATGTTTTTTCAGCTTCTTCAATGGGATAGCCCATACTCAAACGCATCATAAAACGGTCAAGTTGGCTTTCAGGCAGCGGAAATGTACCCAATTGTTCCGATGGATTTTGCGTGGCAACCACCAAAAATGGTTTAGATAAGGCATAAGTTTTGCCATCTACCGATACCTGTCCTTCTTCCATAGCTTCCAAAAGTGCGGATTGGACTTTGGGCGATGCTCGGTTAATTTCGTCTGCCAAAACAAACTGATTGAATACAGGACCAGGATGAAATTGAAATGCACCTTCAGTCGGCATAAACACATTTACGCCCAATAAATCTGCAGGCAGCATATCATTTGTGAATTGTACGCGTTGATAATGCAAACCCAGCACCGCCGCCAAACTGGTTGCCAATGTGGTTTTGCCTACACCTGGTACATCTTCCAATAGCACGTGTCCGCCAGCCAAAATGCAAGCAACTAATTTTTTTAAAATCAATTCTTTACCTAAAATAACGGAGTTTAATTGCTGAAAAATAGGTTCAAAAGTTGCGTTCATAAATTTCCTTAATTTTTTAATGTTATTGAGACAAGGCGACAACGACCGCCTTATACGTGTGCTACATCAGGATGTTGGTCATGCTGTATTCATGACAAATTAATATAAAATATTGATTATAATTGATTAATCAATTTTAATGTATTCCACAACTAAAATATCAATAGCTTCGCGCCCATTGGGGACATTCAGCCATACCCTATCGCCTTCACGTGCTTTAATCAGGGCGCGTGCCAAAGGCGATTTCCATGAAATTTTGTTTTTGGTGGCATCAATTTCATCTTCGCCGACAATTTTCACGGTTTGTTCTACGCCATTGCTGCGTTCGATGGTTACGGTGGCGGAGAAAAAGATTTGGTCGGTGAATTCACGCGTTTCGGGGTCAATGACTAACGCATTTTCTAAGCGTTTGGTTAAGAAGCGGATTCTTCTATCAATTTCGCGCATTCGGCGTTTGCCATATAAATAATCGCCGTTTTCGCTGCGGTCGCCGTTGCTGGCAGCCCAATTCACAATTTGGACAATTTCTGGGCGTTCTTTGTGAACCAATTGATACAATTCTTGTTGCAAAGTCTGATGACCTTGCGGTGTCATATAATATTTTACGTCAGACATGGGACATTTAATTTGAATGAAAATGCGTTTATTTTAATGGAAAAAAGGCAGCCTGAAATGTGAAATTTAGTTTCAGGCTGCCTTTTTGATAAATGAATCAATTGCGTTTTGCTAAAGCATCACGAATTTCACGTAACAAAACAATGTCTTCAGATGGTGGCGTGGGTGCTGCAGGTTCTTCGTTTTCTTTTTTGATGGCAGCAGTTTGCAATTTATTCACCACTTTAACCACGGCAAAAATCGCAGTCGCCACAATTAAAAAACTGAAAACGGTGTTCATAAATACACCAATATTCAGGGTTACCGCGCCAGCCGCTTTAGCAGCCGCCAAAGTAGGATAGCCATCGGCAGGTGCGCCAGCCGCACCGTCTTTTAATGTCAAGAAAATGTTAGAAAAATCCACGCCCCCCAATAACAAACCAATTGGAGGCATAATCACATCATCAACCAAAGATTTCACGATGTTACCAAACGATGCACCCACAACCACACCGACAGCTAAATCAATCACGTTACCGCGTAAAATAAACGCCTTAAATTCGTCTTTCAAAGACATAATCATTACCTCAAATTCAATATGTGTTAGTCAAAAAACGCGTCATTATGCAGAAATTTTCATTTATTTGCAGTTAAATAATCTTACAAATTGTATTGTCAAAATTAATTCACTCCACTATAACAACAGGAAATAATTTCAGGCTACCTAAAATGATCAGGCAGCCTGAAAATCAGATAATTTAAAATCATCTAAATTATTTTTTAGTGGCTTTTTTAGCAGTTGCTTTTGTCGTATCTTCTTGTGGCAACAACGCATCTTTCAATGCTTTACCTGGTTTGAACTTAGGCACACGAGCCGCAGGAATGGTAATAGGCTCTTTGGTTTTGGGATTCAAACCTTGGCGTTCAGCGCGTTCAGCCACAGTAAATGAGCCAAAGCCCACCAATGTGATGTCGCCATTTTGTTGCAATGTGTCTTTTACCACAGAAGTAAAAGCGTCTAATGCTTTAGCCGCATCGGTTTTGGTTAAACCAGATTTCTCGGCAATCGCATCAATCAATTCAGACTTATTCATGGAGAAAGTCCCTTTCATTTGGAGGTTAAAATTGTTTAAATACCCGATGATTTGGGCGTTCAAATTGCTATGCTCGCTTTATATCAATTCCATAAAACAAGCGCAAGTGTAAACTACAATGGTTACTTAGTTTTTGTACGTTTATGCAACAAAAGCGGTCAAATTGGCGATTTTTTACAACACAACTCAATGTTCAGGCTGCCTGAAATAAAATGGGCTGGGTTGATTACTAATTCTGTGCAAATCGGTTAGCACTTACTAAGGCATTCAAATGCGCTTTCACGCTCACAGCTAAGCTATCCAAACAATATCCACCTTCCAATACCGACACAATCCGCCCTTGCGCGTGGCGTTCTGCCACCAACACAATTTTTTGTGTGAGCCAACCAAAATCGTCTTCTGTCAAATTCAAATGCCCCAAATCATCATCACGATGTGCATCAAATCCAGCACTCAAAACAATCAGTTGTGGGCGAAATGATGCCAATTTTGGCAACCAAATTGAGCGCACCATTTCACGAAACACATCGCTGCTGTCGCCTGCTTTTAAAGGTGTGTTGATGATATTGGGGTTTTTGCCTTGATAATCCGTCCCTGTGAAAGGATAAAGCGGTGATTCAAAAGACGATAACAACATCACACGTTTATCATTTTGAAAAATATCTTCCGTGCCATCGCCGTGATGCAAATCAAAATCCAAAATTGCCACACGTTCCAAACGATATTCGGCAATGGCGTGCATGGCAGCAACAGCAGCATTATTAATAAAACAAAATCCACCCGCATGATTGGCATGGGCGTGGTGTCCAGGGGGGCGAATGGCGCAAAATGCGTTTTTGGCGTACTGTTTCATCACCATATCAACGGCTTGGACGGCAGCACCTGCACCATATCGCGCGGCATCAAATGTGTCGCGACTCAAATAAGTGTCATCGTCAATTTTATGTACACCTTGCGCAGGTGTTTGGTTTTCTAATTCATTGATATAATTGCGAGTATGTACACGTGCCAATTGAATGTCATTAATGGGTTTGGCTTGGATTTTTTGCATTCTTGCCCAAGTGTGGGTGTGGCGCAAAATATTTTCTATGGCAATGAGTCGGTTGGGACTTTCAGGGTGCTGATTACCCGCAAAATGCGTTCGGCACGCTGGCGCACTAATCCACGCGGTACGCCCTTTCAATCCCACAAAATGTGCAAATCGGCGTTTGGCGTAACGGTAGTAAAGTTTAAAATTCAATGAATTAAAAATAAATGACTTAAGAAAAGACATGATTTCAGGCTGCCTGAAAATGGTTGAATCAAGATTGATGTATATTGTAAACCAATCCAATCTGTTTGTTGTGTGATTCATACTCTTTTGTATGAATTTTAGGGATTTAGGGGAATTTTTAGGCACAGATTGAGTGATTCAGTTAAGATTATTGGATATTTTTAAGGACAATTGACAAGTTGTTTACTGTATTGTGTAGGCAAAATTGTCAAATTTCAAGTATCCCTTAATCACAGCAATCATCATATTCACATAATGATAAAGGCAGCCTGAAAAATGAATCTTACTTCAATCGCCACCACGCATAATCATACACCTTTTACACCCATACAGAAATTAGCCAAAACCAATGACTTACTTATCAAACAAAATTCATTTCTTCAAATCAAACAAGCAGCCGAACAAGGCGTAGCAACCATGCAAGTTTTGCTGGGGCATCATTATGAATTGGGCTTATCTGTCACGCAAAGTTGGACACAAGCAGTTTATTGGTATGAATTAGCAGCGCAACAAAATCATACTGATGGCTGTTATCGTTTGGCATTGCTGTACGAATCAGGCAAAGGCGTACCACAAAATATTCAAACCGCCATCAAATATTACACCATCGCTGCTCAAAACAAACACGTTTCCGCTTTAACACGTTTGGGAAAATTGTATTATTTGGGTTATGCCGATGAAGATGGTGGTTATCGAGCATTTCAGTTGTTTTTGGACGCGGTGGAATTATTGGGTGTAGAAGCATTGTTTATGGTGGGATTATGTTACAGTCGTGGCATTGGTACGGTGCAAAATGACGAACAAGCCTTATTTTGGTATACACAAGCCGCCGAACAAAATTATGCTCCTGCTCAAACCAATGTGGGTGCAATGTATGAATTTGGTCGCGGTGTGGAACAAGATTATGTTCAGGCTGCCTTGTGGTACGAAAAAGCCGCTTACCAAAAAGATGCCAGTGGTTTACTGAATTTGGCTCTTTGTTATTTATACGGGCGTGGCAAACCCATCAGCGCAGAAAATGCCGTGTATTATTTCACGCAAGCCGCTGAATTAGGTGATGCAGAAGCACAACACAATCTGGGTTTGTGTTATCAACACGGCGTGGGTGTAGACCAAGATTGGCAAAAAGCCGTATATTGGTATCAACAATCCATGCAACAAGATTACGCACCAGCCATTTTTCATTTTGGTGGTTGTGCATGGGAAGGCGTGGGCATGGCAAAAAATGTGGATTTGGCAATCCAATGTTTTCAAGATGCGGCACGTTTAGGATTATCTGAAGCGCAACGAGTATTGGCAATTGTGATGCCAAAAACCGAATCATTTGCAGGCAGCCTGAAATCCTGAAATATCGTCTTTCGCCGTGTACACGTGCTACACCAGACGTGAGCAACACTGTACTAATTTGAAATCACATAGTCATAATCCACTACCAATGGCGCATGGTCAGAAAATTTCACTTCTTTATAGACGTGTGCTGTGTGTGCTTTTGTCGCCAAATTAGGCGTAACCATTTGATAATCAATGCGCCAACCCACATCATTGGCGTACGCTTGACCACGATTACTCCACCAAGTATAGCCCGCCACATCAGGGTATAACGTGCGCCAAATGTCCACCCAGCCCAATTTTGTTATGACATGACCAATCCATTCGCGCTCTTCAGGCAGGAATCCTGAGTTTTTCAGATTGCCTTTCCAATTTTTGATGTCAATATTTTGATGCGCAATGTTCCAGTCGCCACACACCACTACATCACGCCCACTTGCTTTCAACTCTGCCAAAAGCGGATAAAACGCGTCCAAAAATTCATATTTGTATGCCTGACGCTCTTCTGCGCTCGTTCCACTGGGCAAATACAACGAAATCACGCTCAAATGACCAAAATCCGCACGCACAAAGCGTCCTTCATTATCAAATTTTTCAATACCCAAACCGATTTGTACATGGTCAGGTTTTTGTTTACTGTAAATCGCTACACCACTGTAACCACGCTTCTGTGCGCAATGCCACACGCCGTGCATACCGTGTGGACGTTGCATATCATCTGATAAATCAGACTCTTGTGCCTTCAATTCCTGCACGCAGACAATATCTGCCCCCGATTGCGCGATGTATGCCAAAAAGCCCTTTTTATATGCTGAACGAATGCCGTTTACATTTGCCGAGATAATTCTCATTTTGCTAAACCTGTTTGTTAAAATGGCGTTATTTTAAAGGTTTTCAGGTTAAAAGGCTGCCTGAAAAATGATTTTGTGAAGTTTATTTATGAGGTCAAAATGATTTGTCATCTTTGATGATGGTGATGTGCTTTGGTGATTTTATTGACAAAACAATTGATTAAATTAACTAAATTACTCTTCAGGCAGCCTGAAAAATGTTTGTTTGCCAATAATTATGTAGTCGCATGAAATAAATACTTGAATGAATCCCCATCTTTACGTTATATTAACCGAAGCTGTTTCTTTTTTCACAAACAAAATCACATTAGAAGGAATCATCATGAGCACAGAACGCATTCGCCACGCAGGTTTACGCAACAAAATCATGACTGCCGAACAAGCAGCCGAATTTATCCAAAATGGTATGACGTTGGGCATCACTGGTTTTACGGGTGCTGGTTATCCCAAAGCTTTACCCACCGCTATTGCCAATAAAGCCAAAGCCGAACACGCCGCTAATCGTCCATTTAGTGTCGGTGTGATTACTGGCGCATCTACCGCTCCCGAATGTGATGGCATGTTAGCAGAAGCTGGCGCAATTCATTTCCGTAGCCCATTCCAATCTGACCCCACTTTGCGTAACAATATCAATGCTGGCAATATCCATTATCAAGATATGCACTTGTCTCACGTTGAACAGCAAATGCGCCAAGGTTTTTATGGCAAATTTGATGTGGCGATTATTGAAGCGTCTGGCATTACTGAAGATGGCAAAATCATTCCTGCAATGGGTATTGGCCATGCCAATGAAGTATTGAAAGTTGCCGACAAAATCATTATTGAAGTGAATACCGAGCAAAACGCCAAATTAGAAGGTATGCACGATATTGCATTTGATATCGGTGTACCGCCACATCGCAAACCCATTCCGATTGTGGGTACGTTTGACCGCATTGGCTCGCCTTATTTGGAATGTGATTTGGATAAAATTGTTGCGATTGTTTTGACTCACGCAGGTGATCGTAACAGCAAATTCGCTGAGCCAGATGAAATGTCCAAACGTATTGCAGAGCAAATCATTGATTTCTTTAGCCATGAAGTCAAAGCAGGGCGTTTACCAAAAAATTTATTGCCATTGCAATCGGGTGTGGGTAACGTTGCTAATGCGGTGTTGGCTGGTTTGCAAGATGCACCGTTTGATGATTTGGAAGGTTATACCGAAGTATTACAAGACGGTATGCTGGATTTGATTTTAAGTAAAAAAATGAAATACGCGTCTGCTACCGCGTTGTCATTTAGCCCTGATGCGTTGCAACGTTTCAATGATAATATTGATTTCTTGCGCGATAAAATCATTTTGCGTCCAATGGAATATACGAATAGTCCAGAAGTGGTGCGCCGTTTGGGCGTGATTGGCATGAATGCCATGATTGAAGCCGATATTTACGGTAATGTGAATTCCACACACATCATGGGGACGAAAATGATGAACGGGATTGGTGGTTCGGGCGATTTTACGCGTAACGGTTTCTTCTCAATGTTTGTGAGTCCATCGGTGGCAAAAGGCGGCGCAATTTCATGTATTGTGCCAATGGTGTCGCATCATGACCATACGGAACATGATGTGATGTTTATCATTACCGAACAAGGTATGGCAGATTTACGCGGCAAATCGCCACGCCAACGTGCTGAATTATTAATCAATAATTGCGCTCACCCTGATTATCGCGATATGTTGCGCGATTACTACGACCGCGCCAACAAAGCAGGTGGTTTGCATACGCCACATTTGTTAATGGAAGCTTTGTCTTGGCATCAACGTTTTGTGGAAACGGGCGATATGCGTATTAAATAATTGAGTCAATAAAAAATAAAAGGCGGCCTGAAAATTGAAGAAGTATTTTTCAGGCTGCCTTTCGTGTGACTGCTAGATGTGTATTTTTGGGGCAGCTAGCTGGAAATGTAGTCGTTAAAGGAGCAGACAATGTAGTTTTGTTGGTACTTTGGGGCATCGAACGGCAGCCTGAAAAAAAGTGTCCCAAAAAAATTACTTTGCGACATAGCGCGGATATTGCGCTAAAATATCGCTCATTTATATTACGTTATTGCCCCTGTTGAAAAATCATGTTGAAACCACTTACTCGTATTGCGGCGGCGTGTGCTTTATTGTTTAGTCAATCGGTTTATTCTGCCAGTTTGCAAGATGTGCTGCGTCAAAGTCTGCAAAACGACCCCGAATTATTAGAAGCGCAAGCCAATAAACAAGCTGCCGACAGCGATATTAAAATCGCCAAATCAGGACACCTTCCCACACTTACCGCCACTGCTACACAAGTATTGGCGCAAAGTCATCGTTATGAAAGTAATGAGCGCAAACGCGGCATCAATCCTGGATTACAAGGTAAATTAAATCTCTATTCATTTGGTGGCATAGATTCACGCATCCGTTACAGTGAGCATAAATACGATTATTATCATTATAAATATTATGAGACCCAAGAAGTGCTTGGGCAAACAATTGGTAGATTGTATCTTGCGGCTTTGCGTGCCAAAGAATCCATTCAGGCAGCCCAAAATAATCTGCAACGCCACGACAAAATCATTGGTGATTTGAAAATCATTACCCAGTATGACAAAGGTCGCCAATCTGAATTAGATCAGGCTTTGGCACGCCGCTTGCGTGTACAAGCATATTTGGTAGAGCAAACACGCGTGTTGGAATTGAATTTAAGCCGCTTGGGTAAGTACACCCAAACACGTTTGAGTCCTGCTACATTGCAAGATCCATTTGCAGGCGAAACCGCTGTATCCGTGATGCGCCGTTACCGCAGTGCAGATTTGGCAATGCAGCCCAGTTATCAAGCGCAACAAGCCGAACGTGAAAGCGTATTAGCTGAAATTGATGTGAATAAATCATCGCGTTTTCCCAGTATTGATTTGATTGCATCGGCTACTCGCGACAATAAAGAAATTTATCTGAATTTTGGTTGGGATTTTTTCAACCCCAGTGCCAATTATCAAGTGGAACGCAGCGCACAAACTTTGGTTGCCGCCGAAGCCAAAGCCGACCAAATTTTACGCGATGTCTCCGAACGCACACGCAGTGCAGAAGTGGATATGCGCCAAAGTTTGAATCGTACCCACATTGCCGAACAACAAATCGCTGCTCAGAAAAAAGTCATCAAAGCCTATGAATTGCAATTCAAAATTGCACGGCGCACACTGATTGATGTATTGGATTCGTATTCTGATTTGTGGAGTATTGAATCTGAAGTGGTGGCATCACGTAATGATTTCCGTGATGCAGCGTTGGAGTACTTATCGTCTCAAGCAGCGATTGCCCAATGGGCGGGTCTCAATCAAGACCGCAATATTCCCACTCGCCGCGAACGTAAAACCTTCAGAGACCATTTGCCTGATAATTTCTTGCCTGCCAATATTCAAAATCGCTTAAATGCGTGGCTGGATAAAGATAACATCCAAACCGATACCATCAGCAAAGATGGCGAACCTGTCTTGAATTACGACCAAGTTACGCAAGACAATATTCAAGTAAATATGCCTGCGGTAACACCTAACAGCGTTATTCAAACACAGCCTGTATTGAATTATCAACAAATTAATGATAACACGCAAATTTCTGCTCCTGTGTCAAATTCGGATAATCCAAATAATACAGGGAATCAGTTGGCAAATGATGCAGTACAAAATCCACCTGTGTTGAATTACGATGACATCATGGGGCAGTCTGCTCATTCAGCTGTTGCACCGGCAGACGAAGTCTATCAACCCAAAACATTAAAAAATATTAACAAAATTAAAAAAGTTAATAAAATTAAATCGCAAGCGCAACAATTGAAAAATAGGCAGCCTGAAAAAAATGCCCTGCCTGATGTGAATGTGGATAATACATATGTTGAGCCTGACAACACGCAGCCTGAACAAACCCATTCCATTGCCAGTCAATTGCCCGATGATAATTCTACGAACAATACACCTGTAAAATTGATTGATGCGCCCGAGCATGGTGTGGTTTGGCAGGATACTGGTAAATCCAGCAGTAAATTTCCTCATCAAACGCAGCATAAGAAAAATTCGGCCACCGCCAAAAATGCTGCTAAAAAAGCCGTGAAAAAAGCCAAAACCGCCATCAAACAAGGCAAAAAAACATTAACCCCAGCCATCGCGCCCACCCAAAAATCAGACAAGAAATCAGATTCAAAATCCAAAAGCAAAAAGAAAATGACTCAAGTGTCGGTATCGGATTTGCAGACTAATTGGGTTTGGGAAACGCGTGTGCCTTATGAAAATTATTTTTTTCAGGCTGCCTGAAAATTGACAAATTAAGAAGTAAAACATGAAATCTATTATTGAACATCTTGCCTTAGCCACTCAACTGTATGGCTCACCTGTTGCAGAAGCCGCTTTATCTGCCCAAGTATTGCGTGATGGCAAATTAAGCGTGAATTATCATTCACTTTCGGAAGTATTAGCGAGTTTTGGTTTTGAAAATAGCTTATCCAAACGCCCTTTGCAGGACATTCCATCATTGGCAACGCCATGCGTTATTATTTTGCGTAATGAAGAGGCGGCGGTTATTACCAAAATTGTGGGTTCTGGCAAACAACGGCGGTATTTTTTGCGCCAATCAGGCGGCATTAGCAGTGATTTGAGTCATGACCAATTGGCGACTTTGTATTTGGGTTATTGTTGGTTTATTAAACCCAAAATTGCATCAGATGGACGTTCAGATTTGCCCGAATATACATTACCTAAACATTGGTTTTGGCAAGTGATTGGGCGTTTTCGCAGTTATTATTATCAAATTATTTTAGCGACTATTTTGATTAATTTCTTGGCGTTGGTAAGCTCGCTGTACGTGATGCAAGTGTATGACCGCGTGATTCCGAATCAGTCGTATGAAACGCTGTGGGCGTTGAGTATTGGTGTGTTTATTGCGGTCATATTTGAATTGATTACCAAATTAGTGCGCGGACATTTGACAGATATCGCAGGTAAAAAAGCAGATTTGATAATCAGCTCGGCGTTATTTCGCCGTGTGATGGCATTGCGTTTACTGGAAAAACCCACGTCTTCGGGTTCGTATGCAAACAATTTGCGTGATTTTGAATCGGTGCGTGATTTCATGACCAGTGCTAGTTTGCTGGTGTTAGCGGATTTTCCGTTTTTGATTTTGTTTTTGGTGGTGATTTCAATCATTGGCGGGAAATTGGTATTTGTACCAATGACTATTATTCCAATTGTCATTATCGTGAGTTTGCTGGGACAACGTTCGTTGGCAAAAGCCATTAACGCATCTATGAAGGAAAGCTCCCAACGTCAAGGTTTGGCAGTGGAAGCCATTGAAGGCATTGAAACGCTTAAAGTGAACAATGCAACCAATTGGGCGCAACAAAAATGGGACGATTACACCGCTAAAACCGCCGCCGCGTCGATTAAAACGAGAGATATCAGCAATTTTTTAGTTAATTTTGCAGTGGCAATGCAACAACTGAATACAGTCGGTTTGGTGTTGGTGGGAACGCATTTGATTCACAGTCAAAATACAGGTGATCAAATTACCATGGGTGCATTAATGGCGGCAGTGATTTTATCGGGACGCGCCTTAGCTCCACTGGGACAAATTGCAGGTTTGGCAACACGTTACCAATCTGCCAAACACGCTTTGGAAGGCATCAACAAAATTGTGGAACGTCCCATTGAGCGTGCACCCGACCGCCAATACATCACGCTGTCTGAAACGCGTGGGGATATACGTTTCAATCGCGTGTCGTTTGTGTATGGCAAAGATTTGGCTCCTGCGTTGCGTGATGTGAATATTCACATTCAGGCAGGCGAAAAAGTGGCGATTTTGGGGAGTATCGGTAGCGGTAAATCTACTTTATTAAAATTAGCATCTGGTTTGTATGATTCGGCACAAGGCGGCAATATTACGCTAGACAATGTGGATTTACGTCAAATTGACCCGAATTTTTTGCGTAATCAAATCACATTATTAAACCAGTCGCCGCGTTTATTTTTGGGTACTTTACGTGAAAATATGGATTTGGCGCGTACTGATGGTTTTTCTTCAACCGACCAAGATTTGTTAAACGCATTATCGCGTTTTGGTTTGGATAAAATTATCCAAAGTCATCCACAAGGTTTGGATATGCCATTGGGCGAAGACGGACAAGGTTTGTCAGGTGGACAAAAACAAATTATTTCGTTGGCACGCTTGACTTTGAAACAACCGCGCGTGGTTTTGTTGGACGAACCTACCACAGGTCTGGACGGCAGTACCGAGAATATGGCGTTGAACGCATTGGCACAATGGGCGCATGATAAAACATTGGTGGTGGTAACACATCGTCCGCAAGTACTGAAGATGGTCAGTCGCGTGATTGTGATGGATAATGGTGTGGTGGCAATGGATGGGCCGCGTGATTTGGTGTTGCAAAAATTGATGCAAAACGAGCAAAGAGCCAATGCTCAAGCCAACCAAACCGCGCAAGTAACCACGCCACAGCCAGCACAAGTTAGGCCAGCAGTTGCGCCTCACCATGCCAACAACAGCGATTTACCGCGACCAGCGTAATACTGAATTTTGTCAGGCTGCCTGAAAAGTATTTGATAAATCAATTTATTAAGTACGTAGTCCTTTCAGGCTGCCTGAAAATAAACCAATTCAAATATTGGAAAATCCATTATGTCAAACCAAAAAAAAGAAAATGTCAGCTCGGCTGATTTACATTTAATTAATGATTTAAATGCCGCCTTACAAACGGAAAAACATCGCGGTTTATTTGCCGTTATTGTGATTTTATTTTTGTTGATTACGGCGTTTGTCGTGTGGGCGTACAACAGTAAAGTAGAAGAAGTAACACGCGGTCAAGGCAGCGTGATTCCCAGTAGTCGCGAACAAATTGTCCAAAGCCTAGACCCTGGCACCATCGCCGAAATGAAAGTCAAAGAAGGCGATATTGTGGAAAAAGGACAAGTATTATTGAAAATGGACGATACGCGTTCTTCTGCGATTTTGCGCGAAAGTGCAGCTAAAGTAGTCAATTTGGAAGCAATGGTGTCGCGTTTACGTGCCGAAGCCTACGGTATGCCGTTGAAATTTGCCGATCATATTCCGAAAGAATTGCGTCAACGTGAAGCTGCTGCTTTTGAAGCACGTCGCCGTTCGGTAGTGGATGCGGTGGTGGGGTTGCATCAAAATAAAGCCACGTTAGACAAAGAAATTGCTATCACCGCGCCTATGGTCAAACAAGGTGTGATGTCAGAAGTGGAACTGTTGCGTATGCAACGTGAATCCTCTCAACTTGCACTGCAAATTAGCGAAAAACAAAATCAATACGCTGCTGAAGCCAACAACGAATTAGTCAAAACCGAAGCCGAATTAGCCCAAGCGCGTGAAAACATGGCAATGCGTGCCGACCCCGTGGAGCGTTCAGAAATTCGTGCGCCATTGCGTGGAATCGTGAAAAATATTCAAATCAATACCGTTGGTGGTGTGGTGCAAGCAGGGCAGGATATTTTGGAAATTGTGCCGTTGGATGATAAATTATTGGTAGAAGCCTATATTCGCCCGCAAGACGTGGCGTTTATGCGCCCTGGATTGGAAGCGGTAGTTAAGTTAAGCGCATATGATTTTGCGATTTACGGTGGCCTACATGGCAAAGTTACGTTGATTTCGCCTGACACCTTAAGCAATCAAAAACGTGCCGATGAATTGAAATTAGACCAAAATCAACAATATTACCGTATTCTAGTGGAAACCGATGGCAATTCCATCAAAGACAAAAATGGTAAATCCATGCAAATTATCCCTGGTATGGTGGCAACGGTGGACGTGAAAACAGGCGAAAAAACCGTATTTGATTATCTGATTAAACCGATTACACGCCTCAAACAAGCCTTGCGTGAACGTTAATCGTTTTTCAGGCAGCCTGAAAGATGGTTGTTTGTCAATTAAATGGCAAAATGCGCGGTTTCTTCAGACTGCATAGTCTGATAAAATCGCGCATTCTCTTTTGATTTTTTTATGACAGGATTGAACATGATTGAATTGGCATACGCAGATAACGGCACGGCAGCGGCAGGCGGTGGCTTGATGGGCATGATTCCGTTTGTTTTGATGTTGTTGGTGATGTGGTTTTTGATGATTCGCCCACAGCAACAAGCCGAGAAAAAACGCCGTCAGATGGTGGCTGAATTGAAAAAAGGCGACCGCGTTTTGTTGGCATCTGGTTTTTATGGGCGTGTGGTGCAAGCGGGTGAACACATTGTGAAAGTAGATTTGGGCAAGGGCTTGGTAGTGGAAGTGGCTGCTAATGCGGTTTCTGCCAAAATTGATGAAAATCACAACGAAACCACTAAAACCGATGATGCTGCCTAAAAATCATTCTAAATCAAGCCGATGTGTTGAAGCAATACATCGGCTATCTTTGCTTAATTTATTTTATTTTATGTAATTGGGGGTTCTGATGAACCGTTATCCACTTTGGAAAAATCTGCTGATTTTATTCATTATTGCGTTGGCATTTGTGTATACGCTACCCAATTTGTATGGTGTAACACCAGCGATTCAAATTTCTACCAATCGCCAATCTGTAGCGATTAATGAAGAAACTGAAAAACGTGTTGCCGATGCGTTGCAAAAAGCCAACATCAAAACCGATGGTATGTTTATTGCTTCAGGCAGCCTGAAAGTACGCGTGTCTGATGCAGATAAAATTTCAGCGCGTGATGCGATTGATGGTGCGTTGGGTGATGGATATATTGTTGCGCAAAATCAAATTTCTAATAGCCCTGAATGGCTGGCGAAAATGGGGGCAAATCCGATGTTTTTGGGTTTGGATTTGCGTGGCGGTGTGGAGTTCATCATGCAAGTGGACATGAAAGCTGCACTGGAAAAAACGTTGGATCGTTACGCTGGCGATGTGCGACGCGAGTTGCGTAAACAAAAAATTCGTATTGGCACAATTCGCAAAACCGCCAATAGCATTGTGATTCCATTCCAAGACCAAGCAGATGCGAATAAGTCTTTGCCTGAATTGCAAAAATTATTTGAAGGCATGAATTTGGTTGTTGATGGCAACAATATTACTTTGACGCTGCCTGAAACCTTGCTCACACAAATTCGTCATGATGCTGTGAAACAAAATATCAACACGTTACACAATCGTGTTAACGAGTTGGGCACTTCTGAACCCGTAATTCAACAAGCAGGCGCAGACCGCATCATGGTGCAAATTCCAGGCATGACCGATACCGCCAAAGCCAAAGACATCATTGGGCGTACCGCGACTTTGGAAGTTCGCATGGTACACGATGGTGGTTTGAATAGTGATGGCACAATCCCTGAAGGCTATGAAGTGTTAGCCGACAACGAAGGACATCAATATTTAATCAGCAAACAAGTAGAATTGACGGGTGATAACATCAATTCCGCTCAAGCCAGCGTTGATGACCGCACCAAACGTCCAGCCGTGGCGTTAGCGTTAGACGGTACAGGTTCGTCTATTTTCGCGGATTTGACCACTGCCAACACTGGCAAACGCATGGCAATGGTACTGATTGATCAAGGCAAATCCGAAGTGATTACCGCTCCAAACATCAACGAACCCATTACAGGCGGACGTGTCCAAATCACAGGCATGGCAAGTGATGCAGAAGCGCAAGACGTGGCGTTGTTATTGCGATCAGGTTCACTGGCTGCGCCCATGGAAATTGTGCAAGAACGTACCATTGGTCCATCTTTGGGAGCGGAAAACATCACCAAAGGGATTCATTCTACGGTGTGGGGTTTTATGGCAGTGGCCATTTTTATGATTGTTTATTATCGTTTTTTTGGTTTGCTGTCTACGGTGGCTTTGAGTACCAACTTGTTATTTTTATTTGCGATTTTGTCTATGTTGCAAGTTACGCTGACGTTACCAGGTATTGCTGCGATGGCACTCACATTGGGTATGGCAATTGACTCCAATGTATTGATTAATGAGCGTATTCGTGAAGAATTACGCCATGGGCAAAAAGCCCAAGTCGCGATTAAAGAAGGTTTTGACCACGCTTGGAACACGATTTTAGATTCCAACTTAACGTCTTTGATTGCGGGGGTAGCATTATTGATTTTTGGTTCGGGGGCGGTGCGTGGTTTTGCGATTGTGCATTGTTTTGGCATTATGACGTCTATTTTTTCATCGGTGGTGGTATTTCGCGCGATGGTCAATGCGTTTTACGGTAAACGCCGCAAATTACAAAATTTGTCTATTGGCGTATCCTATCCTGCGGTGGTAGAAAAAAGTGATAAGGAATAATCATGGAATTGTTTCATTTTAAACGCGATATTCCGTTTATGAGTTACGGTAAATTAACCACATTTATTTCGTTGGTTACATTTATTTTGGCGGTATTTTTCTTGGTAACGCGTGGGTTGAATTATTCGGTTGAATTCACGGGCGGTACGCTGATGGAAGTGGAATATCAGCAACAAGGCGCAGATTTGGACAAAGTTCGCCACAGTTTAGATGGTTTGGGTTTAGGCGAAATTCAAGTACAAGCTCTTGGCACGAATAAACATATTATGATTCGTCTGCCGAATAAATCGGATATTCCGTCTGCACAATTGTCCAATCAGGTGATGGAAAAATTAAAAGCCGATCGCAGTGATGCCAATTTGCGCCAAGTGGAATTTATTGGTCCATCTGTGGGCGAAGAACTTGTCAGCAATGGTTTGTTGGCGATGGGCATGGTGGTGATTGGGATTATCGTTTATTTGTCCATGCGTTTTGAGTGGCGATTTGCGGTATCGGCGATTATTGCCAATATGCACGATGTGGTGATTATTTTGGGTTGTTTTGCGTTTTTCCGTTGGGAATTTTCGTTGACGGTGTTGACGGGCGTGTTGGCGGTGTTGGGTTACTCGGTGAATGAATCGGTGGTGGTGTTTGACCGAATCCGCGAAAATTTCCGCAAAGGCACCATGCGAAACAAAACCGTTCATGAAATCATTGACAACGCAATTACCGCCACGATGGGGCGTACCGTTATCACACACGGTTCTACGGAGGCGATGGTGGTTTCCATGTTGATATTTGGTGGGGCGGCGTTGCATGGTTTTGCGATGGCTTTGACGATTGGCATTGTGTTCGGGATTTATTCGTCTGTGTTGGTGGCAAGTCCGTTGCTGCTGATGTTTGGTTTGAACCGCGATAATGTCATCAAAACCCAAACCGAAAAAGAAGAGATTGTTGTGTAAAGTGATTTTGCAGGCAGCCTGAAAACGCTCAATGTGTTTTCAGGCTGCTTTTTTGTGAATGAAAATTTTCCCTGAAATAAAATTTTCATTTTAAAATTCTGTTTTTTAATTATTGATATTTAAGGCTGCCTGAAAAATGTTATTGGCTCTTTCATTACGCGATTTTGTGATTGTGGAACAATTAAATTTGGATTTTCAAAACGGATTTACCGTGTTAACAGGTGAAACGGGGGCTGGCAAATCCATTACATTAGATGCCTTATCTTTATTGTTAGGCGACAAAGCCGATTACAGCCAAGTTCGCCATGGCGCAAAAGAAGCACAATTGTCCGCATTATTTGATGTGAGTGAACTATCTGATTTACAACAGGAATTGCGTGAACAAGGTTTGTTAGACACCGATAACAGTGAGTTATCTATTCGCCGCATCATTGATGCCAAAGGCAAAAGCCGCAGTTTCATCAATAATCAAACCGCAACATTGGCACAATTAAAACAAATTGGTTCACAATTAATTGATATTCATGGACAAAATGCGCATCATTCGCTGAATCAGGAAATCGCACAACGACAGTTGTTAGACGCATTTTCAGGCAGCCTGAATTTAGTAGAACAAACCAAAGCCAATTACCAAGCATGGCAAAACGCCAAACGCGTCCTAGAAAATGCCCAAACTCACGCCGAAAATCTCGCCATTGAGCGCGAACGCCTAGAGTGGCAACTGCATGAATTAGAACAATTAAATTTGGAAAATGGCGAATGGGAAACGCTGAATCAATCGCATGACAGTCTGGCTCATGCCGCCGAATTGCTTCAAGCCGCCAGCGAAGCGCAAGAGTTAGTAGACGGAGACAATGGTCTTCAAAAACAAGTGTTTCGTTGCCAAAAAATTTTGGGTAAACTCGCAGATGTTGAGCCGCGTTTTGCTGAATCTTTGGCGATGTTGGCGAGTGTGGAAGCCGAATTGGGCGAAATTAGCCACTATTTGGGTGATGTGCTGAACGATGTGGAAATCAATCCCAATGAATTAGCCACAAAAGAACAACGTTTGCAAGAATTAATGAGCATGGCGCGAAAATACCGCGTTGAACCCGAAATGCTGCCTGAAAAATGGGCGGAAATTCAGGCAGCCTTGTACGATTTAGAAGCGGCTGCTGACATTGAATCGCTACAAAAGGCAGTGGCACAATCCGAAAGCGCGTACATGGAAACCGCACAAAAACTATCCGCCAAACGCCATCAAGCCGCCACACAATTAGCCGATGAAACCACACGATATATGCAACATTTGGCAATGAAAGGCGCGAAATTTCATATTGAATTGCTGCCGTCCAGTCCGACTGCGCATGGTTTGGAGCAAGTGCAATATCAGGTGGCGGCAAATAAAGGCAGTCAGTTGCGTCCATTAAATAAAGTAGCTTCGGGTGGTGAATTGGCACGGATTAGCTTGTCCATTCAGGTGGTTACCAGTCAATATACCCACGTTCCAACTTTGATTTTTGATGAAGTGGATACGGGCATTGGCGGAGGTGTGGCGGAAATTGTGGGGCGTGCGTTGCGGACGTTGGGTGGTAAACATCAGGTGTTGGCGGTAACCCATTTGCCGCAAGTTGCTGCGTGTGGTGAACATCATTGGCAGGTCGCCAAACACAGTAATGGCGAACAAACCATTAGTGAAATCCATGTATTGGACAGTCAAACGCGTATTGATGAAATCGCCAGAATGCTGGGGGGCGAAAAAATTACCGCTACTACCAAACAACACGCAGCCGAAATGCTGGGTTTTCAGGCAGCCTGAAACCTTTGAAAAACCTTAGAACCTATGTTCATAGCCAACGTGAAATGATTTTTTGTTCCATTTGATGTGTAATGCGAATTTCATGCCAATAGCGCTCCTATTAGCCTGAAATTCAACGCAGCTTAAATTTAAATCCTATTTGATACACAAAAACAGGCCGTCCGATTTTTGTCATGTACCGAAAGGCTGCCTGAAAGTGATACAATCCATTTTTACCGTTTTTTTATTCAAGGAAATTATCATGATTGCCAAACAATTATTTGACGAAATCACGCAAAAATTAGGCGACACCATTGCCAACAGCCCTGCCAAAGATTTAGAGAAAAATGCTAAAGCCATGCTGAGCGGCGCATTCAATAAAATGGATTTGGTTACTCGTGAAGAATTTGACGTGCAACAACAAGTATTAATCAAAACACGTACCAAATTAAATGAATTAGAAACGCGCTTGGCAACTTTGGAAGCGATGATGAATCCCAAACCACAAGAGCCAGTTGTTTACGAAACATTTGTTCACGATACAGCTCCTGTGGAAATTTTGGAAACCACAGAAAACAAAAAATCTGAAGACTAATTTTTTAATCTGTACTTAATTTGTTATTTGATACAAATGATGGATACAGGTTTTTCATTTGTGATGATGATTTTTACACGAGAAAATCGGGTATAATATAAGACAGTTTTTTGTACTTTTATCTTGAACAAGAAAGGCTAAAATCATGAGTTCAGTAGAATTAAAAGTCCCTGATATTGGCGGACATGAGAATGTGGACATTATCGCTGTTGAAATCAAAGTAGGCGATACGGTTGAATTGGAACAAACATTAATCACATTGGAAACCGACAAAGCAACCATGGACGTGCCAGCTGATGCAGCTGGTGTGGTTAAAGAAGTGTGCGTTAAAGTGGGCGACAAAATTTCTGAAGGCGGTGTGATTGCTGTGATTGAAGCATCAGGTTCGGCTGCTGTTGCCTCTGCTCCCAAAACTGAAGACAAACCTGCTGCCCCTGCACAAGTTGAAACACCTAAATCTGCTGTCCCTGCACCACAAGCAGCTAGTTTTTCAGGCAGCGCGGATGCTGAATACGATGTTGTTGTATTGGGTGGCGGTCCTGGTGGTTATTCTGCGGCATTTGCTGTGGCTGATGAAGGTCTGAAAGTAGCGATTGTTGAGCAATATTCAACATTAGGTGGCGTGTGTTTGAATGTGGGTTGTATTCCATCAAAAGCCCTGTTGCATAACGCTGCTGTGATTGATGAAGTGAAACATTTAGCAGCTAACGGCATTAAATATACCGCGCCTGAAATTGATATTGATATGTTACGTGGCTACAAAGAAAAAGTTATTGGCAAATTAACAGGCGGTTTGGCTGGTATGGCAAAAGCGCGTAAAGTGGATTTAATCAAAGGTTTTGGTAAATTTGTGGGAGCGAACCACATTGAAGTGGCTTTGACCGAATCTACCCAATACGAACAAGCCACCGAAACGGGCAGCAAAAAAACCGTTGCTTTCAAAAACTGTATCATCGCAGTGGGTAGTCGTGTGGTGAATTTGCCATTTATTCCAAAAGACCCACGTATTGTGGACAGTACAGGTGCATTGGAATTGCGTCAAATCCCTGAAAAAATGTTGATTATCGGTGGTGGTATCATCGGTTTGGAGATGGGTACGGTTTACAGCACATTGGGTGCACGTTTGGATGTGGTAGAAATGATGGACGGTTTGATGCAAGGTGCTGACCGTGATTTGGTTAAAGTATGGGAAAAAATGAACGCGCATCGCTTTGACAACATCATGACGAAAACCAAAACCGTTGCGGTTGAAGCCAAAGAAGATGGCATTTACGTTACATTTGAAGGTGAAAAAGCCCCAGCCGAACCACAACGCTATGATTTGGTATTGGTTGCAGCAGGTCGCGTGCCAAACGGTAAATTGTGCGATGCGGAAAAAGCTGGCGTGGCAGTTACCGAACTCGGTTTCATTGAAGTGGACAAACAACAACGTACCAACGTGCCACACATTTACGCCATTGGTGATGTCGTGGGACAACCCATGTTGGCACACAAAGCCGTTCACGAAGGACACGTTGCTGCTGAAAACTGCGCTGGACATAAAGCATTTTTTGATGCGCGTGTGATTCCAGGTGTGGCGTACACTGATCCAGAAGTGGCTTGGGTGGGTGTTACCGAAGAAATCGCCAAACGCGATGGCATCAAAATCACCAAATCTGTGTTCCCATGGGCAGCAAGTGGCCGCGCGATTGCCAATGGTCGTGATGAAGGCTTCACTAAATTGATTTTTGATGCTGAAACAGGTCATATTATCGGTGGTGGCATTGTTGGCACACACGCGGGCGATATGATTGGCGAAATTTGCTTGGCGATTGAGATGGGTTGCGATGCAGAAGACATTGGCAAAACCATTCATCCACACCCAACTTTGGGTGAATCCATCGGTATGGCAGCGGAAGTGGCTAACGGTACTTGTACCGATTTGCCGCCACAAAAGAAAGCCAAAAAATAATTTAATTTTTTGATTTTTAAAATATTGAGGCAGCCTGAAAAAAATTTCAGGCTGCTTTTTAAGTCAATATCGGGACTATTGGCTTTAAAAGCCAACGCAGCAGTATTTTTATTTTAAGCGACTATAACAACAGGGATTTAATTTTTCTCTTCTAACCAACCGCCCAAATGTCCCACCAATTCCAAAATCATTTCTGACACACTTTGCGCCATTAAAATTTGCGATGCGAAAGCCAAACTGGCAGCATCATCGCCGTTTTGTTCAGCTTCTTCTTGTAAAACATCAAGATATTGAATACGCTTGAGTGTGAAATCTGATGTCAATACAAATGCGATTTGTTCACGCCACACCAAACCCAATTGCGTAACGGATTTGCCTGTTTTGACTAATTGCACCACTTCATCTGCCGTCAAATCTTGTTTTGCGACTTTGACGATAGGCGCAATGTCGCCTGTGCCTTTTAGTTCACAATCGCTGTCCAGTTCAAAACCGCCCGCCGCCGCGCCTTTGAGTAGCCAATCGGTCATTAAGGTGCTGGGAGATTGTTGGGTGCGTGGCAAATGTACGTCCAAGCCGCCCAAGGCTTCTCGTAATTTGCCAATCATGTTTTCAGATTTGGTCGCAGATGCATGATTGACAAATAAGAAGCCGTGTTTGGTGTCGCAAACAGCAAAGGTTTTACTGCTACGCGTGAATGCACGTGGTAATAATGTATCAGTAATCTGTTCTTTTAATTCTGTTTTTTCTTTTCTGCCAACTTTGCGATTTTCATTTTCTTGAATTTCGTTGATTTTATCATCTAAAAATTCACGAATTACCGCAGCAGGTAAAACTTTATCTGAGCGTTTGAGTGCAACCGACCAAGTGAAATCAGCAGGAAACACCAATTCAGGTGAAAAGTTTTGTGGCGCAGCAAATCCTTCACTAAACCAATCCAAACCCATTACAGGCGAAAATTCAGCTGTTGCCAGCTTTTCGGATAATGTATCCAATTCGGGCAATTGTGTGATATTAATTGGAAAAAAACTGATTTGTTTGAACCACATAATACGTCTCTACTCTTAAAAAGTGGGCAATTATAGCATTTTCAGGCTGCCTGAAATAGGGCAAATGACCATTCATCTATACGTTTGCTGTTTGGTTGGAGAATCAGTATCTATCATAGTCGAATGGTCATTTGCTTGATGATTAATATTGTGTTGATTTTAATTGAATGATATTTCTTTTTGCTTGAAAGATTTTTATGGTTAATGTTTAATTATATCATCATGATTTTGTTTGATTTTGTTATTGCGGACGATATAATCACCTTCAATGACATCGTCTTGATTTTGATGTTTGCTGTGATGTGTGTATTCAAAACCGTTTTGTCGCGCTGTATCTGAAAAAATATCACTTTGTTTTTTATCCGTTTTATTGTTAAATTGAAACGGCGCAAGCAACAACAAACCCAAAGCGCTGGACAAAAATCCAGTCGGTAACGCCAACAAGAAACCCGCTAACGGTACACGAACAGGAAACAACATATCGTAAAACGACATACCACCGCGTAAAAATTGCCCAGCCATTAAGGCTTTAGCGACATTCAAATTATTTCGCAGCAGCGCACCGCCCACGATAAATCCCAAAATAATCAATACAAAAGTGGTTAGTCCCCCCAGCCAACTCGCCACCCAAAATAAGCTGAAAAATTCCAGAACCATACCCGCAAAAAAGAAAATACCCAAATACTGCATATTGATTACCTTTCTATTAAACATATTAGCAAAATAACGACAATTACGTGAATTTGCAAGCCAAAATTTTTCAGGCTGCCTGTAAAAATGGGTAAATTCACCCATGTAGTCGTTTGAAATAAAAACAGGGCAAGGCAACCGCCGCGTACATCTTTAAGTACATAAAAGAAGTAGACAACGCAATTGTATTTTTAATTTTAAACGATTATAAATACCTTTATTATTTGATTATAATGAATTAAGTAGCCATCATAACGTTATTCGTTATTGCGTCAAGCGTTATGATGAATAAATACGCAAATCAGGCAGCCTGAAAAAATCATATTTACATCACTTAACGAAAATTTTATAATGAAATTTAATCGTTAAACCACTGAAAGGGCAGTATTATGCGTAAACGTGAACCCGCGCGATTAGATTTCAACGAAATTGGTAAACGCTATGACAATGTGATTCGCCAAGTAGAGGGTTTGTTGGCAGAAAATACCATTGAACCGAAATTGCGTGAATTGGTCAAAATTCGCGCTGCTCAAATCAATGGAAGCTTGTTTCATGTGGATAAACATGTGAAATTAGCCAAATCATTAGGCGAACAAGAATTGCGTTTGCATCATTTATCTATTTGGTATGATTCAGATTTATTCAGTGACCGCGAACGCGCTGCGCTGCAATGGACTGAATTGTTGACTAAATTATGTGGTCATGGTGTTTCGCGAAAAGATTATGATTATATTAAAGATTTTTTTAGTGAAGAAGAATTGGTAGATTTGAGTTTCATCATTGCCACAGCCAATTCGCGCCATCGTTTAGCGGCGGCTTTTTTGCCTGAAGTGGGCGTAGAAGACAATTGGTTGGGTTTTACTAAATAATTTTGTCATCATTTTTCAGGTCGCCTGATTTTTTAGGCAGCCTGAAAATACAAATGTCGCTGATAAATTAGCGACATTTTTTATTTTGAATCAGAATGTTGAATATGGATTGGCTGACTTTGTTTTTGTTGGGATTTTTTGGTGGAACGCATTGTGTGGGGATGTGTGGCGGTTTGAGTAGTGCGTTTGCGTTGCAATTACCTGTGCATATTCCACGTATTCTGTTGATTTTTTTGATGAATATTGGGCGGTTGTTGAGCTATACATTGATTGGTGTGTTGATGGGGGCGTTGTCGCAATTTGGTTTTTTGTTGGACGAGACACATCATTTGCAAATGGCTTTGTATATTTTAGCTAATTTATTGTTATTATTAATGGGTTTGTATTTGGCAGGTATATTTTCGGTGGCAGCGAAAATTGAATTGATTGGCAAGCCTGTGTGGCGTAAATTGAATCCATTACTGAATAAATTGTTGCCTATTCAATCTGTTGCAGGTTGCTTTGGGGTTGGGGTGTTGTGGGGATGGTTGCCGTGTGGTTTGGTGTACAATGCGTCTTTGTATGCGCTGGGAAGCGGGTCGGCGGTGCAGGGCGGATGGTTGATGTTGGCGTTTGGTTTGGGGACGCTGCCGAATTTGTTGGCGATGGGGGCGTTTGCAGCACAACTAAAAGGCATTTTACAAAATCGTTGGGTACGGTTGGTGGCGGGATTGTTGGTAAGTGGCTGGGCGGTTTGGTGTTTGGTTAAAATTTGGGTGGTGTCCTGAAAAGTGTGCTGTCTCAAAATACCGTCATTCTCGTGTCAGTTTTTTAATAAGAAAATTGGATTCCCTCATTCGCGAAAATGACGATACGTTCTATTTTCAGGCTGCCTGAAACTTGTATTTTCGTAAATTTATTAGGATAATCCGTTTTTTTCTTTATTTGATTGTGTAAGGATTGTTCAATGAAAAAATTAGCTTTGATTTTAATGACTTCTATTTTGATGACTGCTTGTGCAGGTTCTGGCACAACAGCCAGCAATGACACTTCTGCAGGCATCGGTGGTGCGATTGGCAGTATTTTTAATGGTGGCAGCTCAAGCCGTGGCGAGACGAGTTCTGGTGCAAAAGGTATTACAGCCAGCTTGATTAAAATGTATGTGAATAACCAATGTGTTAGCAATTTGCAAGCGCGTCAAGAATGGCGTTTGGCATCTTTAGCCATGACGGCTGAAAAACAAGCTGAATGGGAAGGGAAAATTTGCGGTTGCGTGAGCGAAGAAGCGCCAAACCAAGTAACCGCTGCCGATTTGGCAAGTGCCATGACTGAAGCGGGTCGCACCAAATTGATGACTGAAATTACTGCTAAAACCGTAACCGCTTGTTATAAACGTTTATTTACCGGTATGGTAACAGGCAAATAATTTTCTCAGGCAGCCTGAAGCGGATTTTTCAGGCTGCTTTTTTCAAATTTATTCAATAGGATAATGGTTATGAAATACATCAGCACGCGCGGACAAACCGAACACAAATTATTCAGTGAAGTTTTATTGATGGGACTTGCGCCTGATGGCGGTTTGATGCTGCCTGAAAAGTATCCCGTGATTAGTGAAACGATGTTGGCGAATTGGCGAAATTTAAGTTATAAAAATTTAGCTTTTGAAATCATTAGTTTGTTCGCTACTGATATTCCAGCTGAAGATTTACATGATATTGTGGAACGCACCTATACCGAAGAAGTATTCGGAACGCCCGAAATCACGCCTGTTCGCACTTTGAAAGACGGTATCAAAATCCAAGCCTTGTCCAATGGCCCAACACTGGCATTTAAAGACATGGCAATGCAGTTTTTGGGCAATATGTTTGAGTATGTATTAAATAAAGAAAACAAACAGTTAAATATTTTAGGCGCAACCAGTGGTGATACAGGTTCGGCGGCTGAATACGCATTGCGTGGCAAAAAAGGCGTGAACGTGTTTATGCTGTCGCCAGAAGGCAAAATGTCGGCGTTTCAACGTGCTCAAATGTTCAGTTTGCAAGACGAAAATATTGTGAATATTGCGGTAGAAGGAATGTTTGATGATTGCCAAGATATTGTTAAAGCAGTACAAAATGACCACGCATTCAAAGAAAAATATCATATTGGTACAGTCAATAGCATTAACTGGGGACGCATTGTTGCGCAAGTGGTTTACTATTTTGCAGGCTATTTCCGCGCCACTGAAAACAACAGCCAACAAGTGAGTTTTTGCGTGCCAAGTGGTAATTTTGGTAATGTGTGCGCGGGGCATATCGCCAAACAAATGGGTTTGCCAATCAATCGCTTAATTGTCGCTACCAATGAAAATGACGTATTAGACCAATTTTTTAAAACAGGCGAATACCGTCCGCGCAGTACCGAGCATACTTATGTAACGTCTAGCCCATCAATGGATATTTCCAAAGCATCTAATTTTGAACGATTTATTTTTGATTTGATGCAACGCGATGACAATGAAATCCAAGTTTTGTGGGCGGAAGTCGGAACGGGTAAGGGCTTTAATTTGCATTTTATGCTGCCTGAAATTCGCGAGAAATACGGTTTTGTGTCGGGCAAAAGTACCCATGTCGACCGCTTGACAACCATCAGACAAGTGTATGAATCTGATGGCGAATTGATTGACCCACACACCGCCGATGGCGTGAAAGTGGCGCGTGAATTGCGCGAAGATGATGAAATCATCATTTGTTTGGAAACCGCGTTAGCAGCCAAATTTGATGCAACCATTCATGAAGCAGTCGGTGAAGTGGTGATTCCACGTCCCACCAAATTAGATGGTTTGGAAGATTTGCCACAACGCGTGCAAGTCGTGCCAAATAATGCGGAAATTGTGAAAGATTTGATTCGCGAAAAATTGGATTAAAATGGATTTGCAATAACAATAGTGGATTAAATTCAACAGAATAGGGCGATAATGTTCGCTGTGTACAAATAATACATAAGAGCATTGAAAATACCATACTGGTTTGAATTTAATTCACTATAATTTATTGATTTTTAACTAGGTAAATACACGTCAAATCGCGTGGATTTTCCTGTATATTGATAAGCGGGCTTTTGTCCGCACAAATATTCCCCCAAGCGTGGGCGTTTAACCACTAATCGTTTTTTCGCCACTTTTAAGGCAGCCTGAAAAAGTGCTGCGTCATTATTTTGCATCGATAAACCAATTAATTCATGAAAATACGCCATTTCTTTTTTGACGGCGGCGGATTTTTGGCGTTCGGGGTACATGGGGTCTAGGTATACCACATCGGGCTTACCGAATTTGGCGGCTTCGGTGTGAAGCAGTTCGGCAGCGTCGCCATAAATTGTGGTGATGCGCGACACGATAGCGGCGGTTTCAGGCTGCCTTGTGGCACGTAGCAAACCATCGTTTAATAATGCGAAAACGGCTGGATTTTGTTCAAATAATCTGATGGTTAATCCTAAACTAGCCAAGACGAAACTGTCGCGCCCCAAACCGCCAGTTGCGTCCCAAACCACAGGATGCGTGGTATGATTGACGGCTTTGCCAATTAATTCGCCGCCTCCTTGAATGCGTCTGTGTTGGGCTGTGCCGCTGGTGAAATTGACTTGTACTGTGCCTTTTTCGCCAACTTTGGCAAGCGACAAACCATCATCATAAGTCAAGTAAACGCCGTTTTCAGGCAGCCTGAAAGATTGCGCGAAATGATTTAAATGTTCGGGTAATATGGTATTTGGTTTGGTAAATATTATCATTTGGTTCATCCATTTCTTGCCCATGCACACGCAGATTCATCAATTGAAAAATGCACGTTTTGTCCTTGTTTGGATAAACGCACGTTTAATACGTCTTTTCGCAAAATCAAAGCATAAACTGCTGCGATGTGTGGCAGCCAGCGATTACCGGCTTGTTCCAAAAATCTTAAATTTTCAATCCATTTACGCGAACGAATAGGGGGCAGATAATTTAAAAATTGTCCTTGTTCTATTTGCCAATGATGTTTAGCGCACCACATTTTCAAATCATGTAAATGCAATGCGTGGCGCACATCGGGTACTTCATGTCGCCAATCCAGTCGCCACAATGAATACGGATTGAATCCTGTTAAAATGAGTCGTCCATGGGGTTGTAAAATATGTTCAATTTGGGTCAACACCAGTTGCCAATGTTGTCCAACGCAATCCAATTCATGACACACCACAACCACATCAAATGACTGTGCCACCCAAGGCAAAGCCAAAGAATTCGCTAATACATCAGCAGGTAATGATTCATTTTGTCGAATCCACGTGCATTTTTCAGGCAGCCTGAAAGTGCCCAAATCCATGCCCATACTTAAAATATTTTCAGGCAGCATGGTATTTAGGTATTTTTGTACAAAATGATGTTCTTGCAAACACACATCGTGTCCCAAAAAATGATTTGTCCACCAAGTCTGTAAAAATTGCCGATTCACGCGTTCACTCCCAAAATTGTCTCATCTGGTACACAAATTGCTAAAGATTTGGCATAAATTAGTTTAAAAATGCCAGTTTGCGGTCATTTTACCGTATTATTCAATTGACATATAAACTATAAAACTTTACGATAATGATATCCTTAAAACTCCGTTGCTTTATGCAAAATTTTTACACTATGAAAACATTCAAGTCTCTAGCGATTGCCGTGAGCGGTTTATGCGTTTTACCGACCGCAGTACAAGCCAAAAATATAGCTACTAATGAAGTTGGTATGGCAATGATGCGTCTAAACGCGTCTGCAGTGAGTGATGAAGTCAAATATGCCCAAACAGCATCTTCCAATAAAAAAAGTTATGGGGGAAGCGTGTGGAATCATCTGCGTAACGATTTTCGCATGGCAGAAGTAAATAGCAATTTGGTGCGTAGCCATGAGTACAAATTTGCCACCAACAGCGCGTACTTTAATCGCACATTGAATCGCAGTAAACCTTATATGTATCATATTGTGCAAGAAGTGAAAAAACGCGGAATGCCGGCCGAGATTGCTTTATTGCCTTTTATTGAAAGTGCGTATGTAATTAAAGCCAGTTCACATGTTGGTGCATCGGGTTTGTGGCAATTTATGCCGGCGACAGGTCGCCATTATGGTTTGGAGCAAACGCCATTATATGATGGTCGCCATGATGTGTATGCTGCTACTGATGCGGCATTGAATTATTTACAATATTTACATGGTTTGTTTGGTGATTGGTCATTGGCTTTGGCTGCTTATAACTGGGGCGAAGGGAATGTAACGCGTGCGGTTCGCCGCGCTCAAGCATCAGGCATTGCACCGACTTACGAAAATTTGAAAATGCCAGCAGAAACACGCAATTATGTACCGAAATTATTGGCGGTGCGTAATTTGGTGCGTAACCCACAGGCATATGGTTTGAGTTTGCCTGAAATTGAAAATACGCCTTATTTTAAAGCAGTTACCGTTAATAATCCTGTTGACATTATGGCAGCTGCTCATTTAGCAAATATTTCAGAGAGCGAATTTTTGGCATTGAATCCAGCGTTCAAAACGCCTGTTTTCATTCCTAAAAATGGTCGGAAAATGCTTTTGCCTGTTGCTGCTGCCAAAACATTTGAAACCAATTATAAAGAAAACAATACTAAATCATTGTTATCTTGGGACGTGTTTACGCCAAGCTATAATATGCCAATCTCTGAAGTGGCAGCGAAAACAGGTACTGATGTGAATGAATTGCGCCGTTTAAATGGTTTGAATGGCAATCAAATTTCGGCAGGGCGCAGCGTATTGGTGGCGAAAAATGGTAAAGCCACACAAGCATTATCTGTGAATTTCCAATCCGCGGATAAAGACAATACCCCAGATACGTTTGTTGAGAAAAAACAGCCAGTTATTACTAATTTTGTTGCCAAAACAGAAGTGGAGTCGGCGCATCATGATAAATCCGCCATTTTGGCTGCACGAATCATGGCAAGCAATAATTTAGTAATTGATACAGCAGATAATATTGCTTCTGCTCCAGTTTCTGTTGCAACTGCGCCAGCAGTGCCGAAATTGGCGACATCACGCGATTTTGTTGCACAACAAAAAATGCCAACTACTGATTTTACAGCATTGACAAAAGCGGCTGCCAATAATTTGGTAGTTAATGATGCCAATCCAGTAGTTGAAAACACAACCACCCCAGTGGTAACACCTGCCAGCGATATGATAGCTCAAAATAATCAAGCCATTATTAGTGCAGAGGAATTGGCCAAAATTGATAATGAAATTCAGCAAAATGCAGCAAACAATATCAATTTTGTAGCCGCTAATCCAACCAATAAAGCTGTATTGCTGCCTGAAGAAATGGACTTGGTTTCTCAGCAAAAAACGGTCGTGGCAACTGCTGCACCCAAAAACGTAGCGACTACTGATCCTTTGTTAGCGTTGGCAAATGAAAAAGCCAATGCACTTAGAGAGGCTCGTGCAGTGGCAGCACGCGCGAAACGTGAAGCAGAACGCGCTAAAGCAGCCGCTCGCATTGCTGAAGCCAAAGAAGTTAAACGCAAAGCACAAGAACAAGCACGTGCTGAAAAATTGAAGCAAGCCAATGAATTAGCTGCTT